>CANRMA010000008.1 GCA_947631625.1 uncultured Lachnospiraceae bacterium
TTATTTTACTCTGAGGTATCTTTTTATCAACCACCTTCCTTGGAATTCCCTATATTTGAATTATACAGGAAGCTCCTCTCTATGCAATACTTATCCGAGAATAGCTTTTAAAAATAAATCAAAGTCAACCGGGCAATATACCGATCCTGTTCAGCCTGTTTATCGCAATAAAATACCCACCTATTACTGTGGACTAATAAGTGGGTAACTTTCAAACTTTTCGTCTTAATTTAGCCTGCGCCAAATCTTTATGATAAAAATACTTCCACCGCAATCTGCTTTCGTTAATCGGCTTATCGCACAACTTAATATCAATAAATTTTCCTCACTGATGAAATCTTACATTTTTTATTACTTTTGGTCTTTTCCCCATATATACTTGATTGGATTTTGTTCTCCGCGAGAGAACAAATCGGTTACCGACTTTCCAACATATAAATCTCTTATATCTGCATCCGCAATTTTTCCAACAAACTCATACCTCGGTTTACATCTTTCATCAGTAACAAGTTCATGCCTTGTAGTGAATGTTGAAAGACCTTGAAACCACTGCATCGGTTGATATACCTCAATGACCATACCGTCATATACAGAAAAGACATATTCAACTTTGCCTGCCTGTTCCGGCTTGACATGCCAATATCCTCTGGTGGCCTCATACAGTTCTAACGGAGTCATGTCATTCCGATATAATTTATTGATTTTGATGAGAATCACATTGTGCTTAATATCCGCCAAAGAAAGTTTCTCACACACATATCTGGCCTCAAGCATTGATACTTCAATCTTTCCGTAGGTACTGGAGTCATGCCCTCTTTGCTGATTTGTAAGATTATCAATACCAATGAGGTCAATTGCCGCCGCCTCAACCTTTAAGGCTGTTTTCTCATCCAAACCATGAACAAGGATTTCAATCAGAGGTTCTTTGCCACGTTCTTTTATTTCAGCAATTTTCCTAACCTTATCATTTTCCGACTGATCACCGAGATGCTGAAATGCTCTATTTCCCTTACCTTTACCTACATAGAAAGGTTTCTTCGTATCCGGATCGGAATACACATAAACATAATAACCCAGAGCTTCAATTGTCTTAGACGAAAAATTATGCATCACTATGTTTTATCTCCGAAACTAAGCTTCTTTACCCAACTTTTATTCCCAACCAAACTTACCACGGTATCAGCGGATTCTCCAGTTTCTTATCCCGAAGCATCAGGCAGTTTACTGCCTCTGCAGCGGATTTGCCGTCGAAAAGCACCTCGTTTACCTGTTCTATGATAGGCAGCTGCACGTTATATTTCTTTGAAAGCCCCATAGCCGCTTTGGCGGAATACACGCCTTCTACGACCATTTTAACTTCAGCCATGGCTTCTTCCATCGTATAGCCTTTGCCTATAAGTATGCCGGCGCGGCGGTTTCTGGAGTGCATGGAGGCGCAGGTAACTATGAGATCGCCTATGCCAGTCAGTCCGAAAAAGGTTTCCCACCTGCCGCCCATAGTGGTGCCGAGTCTGGCTATTTCTGAAATTCCTCTTGTTATAAGCGCCGCTTTTGTATTATCGCCGTATCCCAGTCCGTCCGCGATGCCTGCGGCAAGCGCGACCACGTTTTTAAGCGCGGCGCCGAGTTCTATGCCAAGCACGTCCGGGCTTATATATACGCGGAAAACTTTATTCATAAATATATTCTGAAGATACTCTGCGGTTTTTTTGCTTTTTGCGCCTACCACTATCGTAGTCGGTATTCCGCGTCCCACTTCTTCCGCATGCGACGGTCCCGACAATACCGCGACTTCCGCCTGCGGGATCTCTTCTTCTATTATCTGCGACAAAGTCATCAGTGTGCTTTCTTCTATGCCTTTGGCAACGTTGACGATAATCCGGCCTTCTTTTACATAAGGCGACATGTTTTTGGCTGTCTGTCTTGTATATGGCGACGGCACAGCCAGAACCAAAATCTCGTTATTTTTAACCGCCGCTTCAAGATCTGTGGTAAATTCCATATCTTCCGGCAGTTTTACGCCCGGCAGTTTATCTTTATGTTCGTGTTCCTTAATGAGCATTTCGATCTCACTCTCGATAACCGACCAGACGGTCACTTTATGTTCGTTATTGCTAAGCAGGCGCGCAAGCGCTATTCCCCAGCTTCCGGCCCCTATTATACCTACATTCGCCATATTTTTACCGCACCTTTCTTAAGATTATTTATTATCGTTTCCTTTATTTTTATGAGTCAGATATGTCTTTCGCTCTTCTCCTTTTATAAGGCGGAGAATATTTTCTTTGTGTTTAACATAGGCCATTATCGTAAGCAAAGCAGCCACTATGTACATTTCGAACAGGTGTTCTTCGCTCGTATTGAAAACTCCGAGCTGTCCGAGCGCGACCATTTCGATCATAAATCCGGCGTACACCAGAAGCGAGCCTAAAGATACATAATGCGTAGTAAAAAAGGTTCCGAAGAACAATATGACTCCTACCGGAATAAAGTACGGGTGAAAGGCCAGAATGAGTCCGGCCGTCGCCGCTATTCCTTTTCCGCCCTTAAAGTGCAGATAAAACGGGAAGTTGTGTCCCAGTATAGCGCCTGCCGCGGAATAGAGTTTTAAAAGATATATCATATCAGGATGGCTGTTTCCGAACAGCAGGCCCGTAACAACGATAGCAAGTATACATTTGGCTATATCGCCGAACAATACTATAAGCCCCGCCTTGGTCCCGAGGACGCGCATGGTATTAGTCGTTCCGGCGTTTCCGCTTCCATAATTCCTGATATCTATTCCATGCAGTTTCCCGTATATATAAGCTGTCTGGAAAAGTCCGAAAACATATCCGATGATTAAACAAAATATCCTCTCCACTTAAGCTTTTTCCTTTCTTTCTCTTATAATGAATTTAAGAGGTGTGCCTCTGAAACCGAACGCTTCTCTTATCCGGTTCTCTATATATCTTGTATATGAAAAGTGCATAAGTTCTTTGTCGTTTACAAATATCACAAAAGTAGGGGGTTTTACGGAAACCTGTGTGATATAGTAAAGTCTTAAACGTTTACCCTTATCGGAAGGCGGCTGCTGCATTGCGACGGCTTCCGCCATGATCTCGTTGAGTACCCCGGTTGCGATCCTCATGGCATGGTTTTCATATACCGCGTCTATAAGCTCATACAGTTTACCCAGTCTCTGCCCGGTTACGGCTGAAATAAATGTTATTTCCGCATAAGACATAAAAGAAAGTATCTGCCTTATTTTTCCGGTAAATTCATTGACCGTTTTATTGTCTTTTTCGATCGCATCCCACTTATTTACCGCAATAATGGCCGCCTTGCCGCGCTCATGGGCTATGCCTGCTATTTTGGCGTCCTGTTCGGTCACGCCCTCTTTGGCGTCGATGACAAGCACTACGACGTCCGCTCTCTCAACCGCGGACACGGTACGTATTATCATGTACTTTTCAAGTTCTTCCTTAATCTTATTCTTTCGCCTGAGTCCTGCGGTATCTATAAAAACATATTCCTTTTTATTATAAACTATTTCGGTATCGACCGCATCTCTTGTAGTGCCGGCTATATCGGACACGATAAGACGGTTTTCACCTATGAGCTTATTGACGATAGATGATTTGCCTACGTTCGGTTTACCGACAATCGCCACCTTGATGCGTTCGTCCTCTTCTTCCTCTGTCGCGGCCTGCATATCAAAATGCGACGCAACCTCATCCAAGAGTTCTCCGAAACCCAGTTTGTTTACGGAGGAAATTGCAAACGGATCTCCTATCCCCAACTGATAAAATTCATATACGTCCGCCATGTATTTATTAAAATCGTCAACCTTATTTACGGCCAGAACTATCGGTTTGCCTGAACGCCGCAGCATATCCGCCACTTTGGAGTCAGCGTCCACAAGCCCCTGCTTCACATCCACCATAAATATTATAACATCAGCGGTATCGATCGCGATCTGCGCCTGCTCGCGCATCTGCGACAGTATGACGTCTTTGCTTTCAGGCTCTATTCCGCCCGTATCTATCAGGGTAAAATTCATATCAAGCCATGTGACATCGGCATATATCCTGTCTCTGGTAATGCCGGGCGTATCTTTTACTATTGATATCTTTTCTCCGGCCAGCGCGTTAAACAGCGTGGACTTTCCTACATTCGGACGTCCGACCACCGCAACGATCGGCCTTGCTTTTTTCTTTGCCATTTTTCTCTTTCCTGTTTTATATTTTAGTGTTCTGACCTCTCCATATTCAGTATGGCATAAAGAAGGTCATATCCGCTTGATTTTACAATATCTGCCCTGACTTGTAAAGACTTTTCCACATAAGAAACTGTAATATCGTCCAAAAAATAGTCTTCCCCGCTTCTTAAAACATTCTGCGGAAGCAGTATGCGATCTCCAAGCGTCCTGCCCTTTAACTGCTTGATTATATCCTGTCCTGTCAAAAGGCCGGACACCGTGATCAGCTCCCCGAAAAACTCATTTACTATCGCATAGACATGTATTTTTATCCCCGGAAAAATATCCATAACCCTATCCGCAATATCAAGCATATACGGATAAGCAAGCATTCCGGTCACAACGGAAAGTTCTTCCGTTAGTTTTTCCTTAATTTCTTTAAAATTTTCCACAGAGGATATTTCTTTAACCGCATCCTCAAATTCATCATTCATAAGCCTTAACATGCCCACGCCGTTTTCAAGCTGCAGATATCCGTCATAGCGTTCACTTTCAGGCAGTTTTTCGTCAGCCATTATATACCACTCATCGGAAGCATGTACAAAATGCAGTCCGTACTTCGGATAGAGCTTTTTCTGCCAGCTGTGTATGCACTCCAACACTTTTTTCGCATCTTCTTTGTCAAACGGTTCTAGCGGATATAAACCTTCTCTGTATCGAGACAGGCCCACCGGCACTACTGAGATGCTCTCAAGGATTGGAAGATATGCGCTTAAATCCGATATGCTGCGCTCCAACTCATCACCGTCATTGATGCCCTTGCAAAGCACGATCTGCCCGTTCATGGTGATACCCGCCTCATACAGCTTCTTTACACGAAGCAGCGCATCACCTGCGAAGCGGTTGTTTAGCATCATACAGCGAAGCTTGGGATCGGTAGTGTGAAAAGATATATTAATAGGCTCAAGACGGTACTTTATTATCCGGTCTATGTCGTCGTCCGACATATTGGTCAGTGTTACGTAATTACCCTGTAAAAACGAAAGCCTTGAGTCATCATCCTTAAAATAAAGCGTGTCCCTCATACCCTTAGGCATCTGGTCAATAAAGCAGAATATACACTTGTTGCGGCAGGAGCGGTAATCATCCATAAGTCCGTTTTCAAATTCTACGCCCAGATCCTCATCATAATCCTTGTCTATCTCAAGCAGCCATTCCTCGCCGTCCGCCTTGCGTATCAGGACCTCTATATACTCATCCTGAAGCAAATATTGATAGTCAAAGATATCCTTAATTTCAGTATCATTTATCTTTAAAAGGACATCCCCCGCCTCAATGCCAAGTTCCTGCGCTATCGAATCTTTTTGTACGGTTTTAATAATGTGTGTTATGTTATTTGTCATTTTATTTCCTTATTTATTATATTTATTATGTCTTTATTTTTTATGCCTAAATTCAGATTTTGCTATGTTTGACCTTTTTATAGGTTTAATTAGTAAAATATTTTTATGAATTTATTACGTGCAATCTTTTTACGGGTTTATTTTGTAAAATATTTTTACAGTTTTCCAAGTTCTCTGAGCTATTTAATAATTTGCTCAAGATAAAACTTTTTCATATTAATAATACCCGAAAATTCTTGACGTGTCACTACCGTAATGTTATAAAATAATTGGGAGGAGAAAAATATGCCTAATATAGAACAGCTAAAGACCGCAATGCCGGTTGCGCCGATCCAGCTTTTAACGACCAGCGCGGCATATGCGCTTGCACAAAAAATCAATAAATATCTGGTGGAATTCAGACAAAATATAAATAACAGCTTTAAGAACGATCCCGCCTTTTACGGATATATGGAAAATAATTATCTTTACGAGGTGCCCTGCCCGCGCTTTGGAAGCGGCGAAGGCAAGGCGGTGTTGGACGCTTCCGTAAGGGGCAAGGATATTTTTATACTGACCGATGTATGCAATCACAGCATTACATATCAAATGAACGGTTTTACCAATCATATGTCGCCCGACGATCATTATCAGGATCTAAAGAGAATCATTTCCGCCATTAACGGCAGAGCCCACCGCATAAATGTTATTATGCCTTTTCTCTATGAAGGAAGGCAGCATAAAAGAAACGGGCGCGAATCCTTAGACTGCGCTTATGCAATTAAGGAGCTTATGAATATGGGGGTATCCAATTTCATAACTTTTGACGCTCACGATCCCAGAGTGCAGAATTCCGTTCCGTTAAAGGGCTTTGACAACTATTCCCCTCATTATCAGTTTATGAGGGCGCTGTTACATACGGAAGACGATCTTTTGATAGACAAGGAGCACACCATAGTTATAAGCCCTGATGAGGGCGCTCTTGACAGAGCCGTATATTTTGCGAACGTACTCGGCGTGGATACAGGTATGTTTTATAAAAGGCGCGACTACTCTACCATAGTCAACGGCAAAAACCCCATAGTTGCGCATGAATTTTTAGGGGATAACATAGACGGAAAAGACGTTATCATAATAGACGATATGATCTCTTCCGGCGGAAGCATGATAGATACCGCCAGACAGCTTAAAAAAATGAATGCCAAACGTGTGTTCATCTGCGCCGCATTCGGTTTATTCACAGACGGGCTTTCGGCGTTTGACGAGGCTTATGAGAAGTGCTATTTCGACCGCATCATCACTACCAACCTGTGTTATCAGCCGCCTGAGCTTATGAGTAAGCCCTATTATCAGGAGGCCGATATGAGTAAGTTCATTGCTACCATAATCAATTTCATGAACCACGACGTATCGATGTCGAATATCTATACTCCGACCGAAAAGATACATAAAATACTTGCAAAATATAATAACCGCGAAGAAGGAGCCCTGGACGCTTAAGTCCAAGGCTCCCTTTTTTAGTTTTCCGTCTGATCCATCACCCGGTCCGTTACCGGAAAAGTAAGTATTACCTTGAAAAGATCCCCGTCAAGCTGTATCTCAAATGTGCCATGCTGCGCTTCCGTCAGGCTCTTGGCTATTGAAAGCCCCAGTCCGCTGCCCTCGGTGGTTCTTGATTCATCACCCCTGATAAATCTTTCGGTAAGTTCTGCGGGATCGCAGTTTAATTCGGTTGCCGAGATATTTTTGATAGTAAGTTCAACACTTCCGACTACAGGTTCCACACCTTTTTCGGTATTGTTTATCGATATATATACCCGTGTGCGTTCAAGCGCATATTTGTAAACGTTATTAAAAAGATTTTCCATTACGCGCCAGATACTTCTGCTGTCCGCTTCTATCACTGCATTGGCTGCGTTTACGCTTAATACGATATTCAGCCCTTTTTGATCAAATTTCTCGGAAAATTCTCCGATAGTCTGATTTATAAGCTCCGTAAGATTAATTTTTTCAAAGTTCAGGCTGATATTGCCCGAAGATATCTTGCTCGCTTCCACGAGATCGTCAATAAGCTGCTTGAGTCTCTGCGACTTATCGTCCAACACTTTGATATATCCGCGTATACGCTCGTTGTCGCTGTCCTCTCTTTTTATCAGATCCACGTAATTTATGATAGAAGTAAGCGGAGTTTTGATATCGTGCGAAACATTGGTGATAAGCTCCGTCTTCATACGCTCATCTTTCATGCTTACTTCCACCGCGTTTTTGATTGCATTGCGTATGCTGTTTACCGCCTCTGCAAGCGCCTTGTTATCGCCATGCATTTTAGTCCTGTCGATCTGATAGGAAAGGTCTCCGTCGCATATACGCTCTATTCCCTTTATTATCTCCTGCCGCTCTCTCATATCGCCGTAAAACATGGCTCCTATCACTATGTCTATTGCAAAAACAAATATAAATAAAAATATTTCATCTCTGCCCCTTATCGCCGCCGCTCCCAAAAGATTGCAGCCGACAAACAGCATATAAGGCAGCCATGCTTTCACTATGATATTGCTGTTTTTATAAGCATCCGCCGCGCTCTTTTTACATATACGCGCCAGTTTACGCATATAACTGTTCTGCCATAAGACCCCTGCTTTTATCCTGCGCACAATGCTGTAATATAACGCCCCGAATACTACGTCTGTGACAAAAACCGCCAGTCCCGCCAAAGTCAACACAAGATAAGAATTTTTAACATATCCCAAACGTATGTTATCATCATGCATATATATTTCATTGACTATATTACCGCCTATCAATATAACCGCTACAAGCGCAGCTAACACCGCCGCCGTTATTTCGGTCGGCATTTTATCAAAATCCGTAAGCCTTGTATAAACCTTCCCTTCATCATCGATTTCCCTGCCGGCATTTATCGTAAGATAAACAAACAACAGCAGATAAAGGATAACCGCTCCTACAACGACACAGCCCCACTGCCAGGAATGCGGCAGATAGTTCTGATATCCCTCCCTGCCCTGCGCAAGAACATCATCGGCAGGATATGAGGTGTCTACGCCTATCCATATTTTGGTGTCTTCCGGATAGGCATAATCATAAGTCTTTATTATTCCGTTCACGGTATCTTCATCTATCGAAGTGTTGCTTTCATAGATCATTTCCGACGGACTGTAATAAATGTACCTGAAACCGTTTTTATATTCATCTCTAAGTTTATTAAACGAAGGCGCATCTTCCATATTGGTATAATACTGCGTCTTGCCGTCCACAGTCTTTTCTATGCAGTAGCGCACGTTGGTATTGCCTGACGCATAAAGCATTTTGAAATTGACATATTCATTATAATTATAATCCAGATTGTTCATAGCCAACTCCAAATTGTCGCACAGAACATAATAGTTTTGAAGATCGGCCGTATATGCTTCAATATTTTTGCCTTCCACCGACTTATAACGGTTGATCAAAACATTTACTTTTATGTTTCCTTCCGTTTCATCATAATATCCGCCGTAATCATTTGACGGCAGCATATTGGCGGACACACTGTCAACAAAGGTATAGTTATCCATATCAGACTTCAGATAATGCGCATCCGAAGTGTTATAATATTGACTGTTTGGGTCAATAGTCGTTACCATTGTTTTATCGGCCAAAAAAGAAGCAAGCTCCTGATAAGTCATATACTCGTCAGATTTTTCAACGCCGTACTTATACCATTTCAGCAGATCTTCCAGATAATATCCGGCTGTGACATACTGCTCCGGCAATACGCTATTGCGATAATTATAAGCCGTTATGTCGATAATCTTTTGCCCGTCAAATTTTCCGTCAGTCTCAAACTGGCTGCTGATAACGCAAAAACGTATTATATCCGCTACGGACCGACCGTAAAATGTATTGAACAGGGCGGAGTCTTCATACGCCGCCTGCGCGTCAGAGGTGTTAAGCACATACTTTTTTCCGTCTATGACAACAACGGAGCTAAGCAATATGGCGCACAATATCATTGCAGCCGCCGCTATCAGCAAATGCTTTATAAAATTGAGAAAAGTCCTTAATTTTCTCCTGAATCTGTTTTTTTTATCTCCCATTTCCTTTATGTACTCCCTTCATGCCATATAATTGTAGACGATTGAGAAACGCTGTCTCAATGTATATTGATTGTACAGATTTAACAAACACCATTGCAGGCGCTCTGAACCCGCAGCGCAAAGGATTTGAGCTTGTTCTTAGGCTGCGTATTTTGCAGCCTTAGCGCCGCGTCACTGCTTCTCGATCTTATAGCCTACTCCCCAGACTACCTTAAGATAGCGGGGCTCTTTGGGGTTGATCTCTATTTTTTCCCGAATGTGCCTTATATGTACCGCTACTGTATTGTCGGCCCCTATCGCTTCTTCGTTCCAGATACTCTCATAGATCTGATCTATGGAAAATACCCTCCCGCAGTTTTTTACCAATAAAAGCAGGATATTGTATTCGATAGGCGTAAGCTTTACAGTCTCCCCGTCCACGCTGACTTCTTTCGTATCGTCGTCAATGCACAGGCCGCCTACCTTAAAGAGCGCGTTATTCTCCGTATTCAGGTTGTTTAATTTGGTATAGCGCCTTATATTGGACTTCACTCTTGCGACAAGCTCAAGCGGATTAAAGGGCTTAGTGACATAATCGTCAGCTCCTATGTTAAGTCCCAGTATCTTATCGCTGTCCTCCGACTTGGCCGAAAGAATGATGATAGGAATGCTTGAATACTCCCTGATCTTCAAGGTGGCATGTATACCGTCCAGTTTCGGCATCATAACGTCAATTATAAGAAGATGTATGGTATTTTCTTTTAATATCTTTATAGCCTGCTCTCCGTCATACGCCTTAAAGACCTGATATCCTTCCTGCAATAAATATATCTCGATCGCATCAACGATCTCCTTGTCATCATCACATACAAGAATATTTGCCATCTGCTTCACCTCTTTTGCATTTGTTATAATCATTAAAACACTAAAACATAAAGGAATTTATGGGAATTTTTTTAATATTTTCTTAAGTTTGACAAACACTTTCTTAAATCCTTAAACAAGGCCCATAAAGGCGCCGAGATTGCCGCGTTTTCCCTGACTTGCCCTGTGGGAAAAAAGATAGGACGGATTGCAGCAGGTACAGATATCCGTAACCTGTATCTTGTCAGGGCTTACTCCCGCCTCCTCCAAAACTATCTGATTGGCCCTCCACAGATCCAGATAATACTTTCCGAATCCTTTATCCACAAGAAGCTCCTTTTCCTGCCCCAGGCCTTTAAATTCCTGTCTGAAGGCCTCCGCCACATCTTCGCTTACTTCATAGCAGTCGCGGCATATGGACGGTCCTATGGCCGCACAGACATCTTCAGGCATAGTTCCGAAAGCTTCATTCATAGCTTCAAGCGTAGCCGCGCCCATTCTATTGACAGTGCCCCGCCAACCGGAATGTGACAGCCCTATCGCTTTATTTTTCGTATCAATAAAAAAAAGCGGTACACAATCCGCATAAAAAGTCGCAAGCACTATGCCTCTTACATTCGTGATAAGGCCGTCCACATCCGTATAATCTTTAGGGTAAAGCACTCCTTTCCCTCTGTCTTTTTCATCCACTACTCTGACATTGGTGGTATGCGTCTGGTCGGAACAGACTATATCGGTTACCTCGCAGCCAAGCGCGCCCGCTATGCGGCGGTAGTTCTCGTCAACCGCTTCTTTGTCGTCTCCCCTCGTATAACTTAAATTCATCGACGAAAAAATACCCTTGCTTACGCCTCCAAGCCTTGTGGAAAATAGATGTCGCACCAGATGCGTCTCCTCCAGAAGCGGAAAGGTAAGATACTCTATATCTTTGCTTATATTCCGCTTCATTCTAAGCATATTTTTATTCAAGCCGTCCGGACTGTAATCGTCTGTGACAGGACTGTTTGAACTATATTCATCTGTGCTAAAGCTGTCCTTATCCTGCGGCATGTTGATATTGTCAATATTATATGATGTTTTATCGTTAAATAATTTACGTTTTATAGTCATACCAATTTCCTCATAATAAATATTTTTCAAAAAATTCCAAAAATCCGTCCTCTTTTAATATTAATTTTATCTGCCATGATAATAAAACGCATTTTTATGCCAGGTGATCCTGTCGCCGTCGATAGCCACCACGTCAAAGCGTATGGGCGTCGTATCAGGACAATGGCGCAGCATTCTGTAATAATCGCAGACCCGGCATATTTTGGTCTGTTTATTGTAATTTACCGCCTCGGCAGCGCTGCCCTTTGAGTTATCCTTCCTGTATTTTACCTCAAAAAATACAAGAAAAGCGCCGTCATCGCCTATTATGTCTATTTCGCCCTGCCTGCAGCGGAAGTTCCGCTCCCTTATCCGTACCCCGTTTGCGCCAAGATACCGACAGGCGGTTTCTTCTTTATCTGCTCCTATGGCTCTTGTGTTCATGCACTGTATTTTACTCCCATTTTAAGATTGAAGGTTTTATGATATTTGTATTATTTTTAATATGATCCTGATAATATTTATGCCATTTATATTTTGATAATTTGAAACCTATTTGGACGCATTCTGCATCTTAGCCTTGATCTTATCCATTGAATCGACAAAGACAAGGATCTCCGCCACTACTTCATAGAGTTCCGGCGGTATCATTTCTCCTATGTCCAGTTTGGACAGCGTATCGGCAAGTTTATCGTCGCGGTGAACCGGAACGTCCGCTTCCTTGGCCTTTTCTATGATGCGCTCCGCAAGCGCGCCTTTACCGGAAGCAATGACCCTCGGTGCTTCGTCATTAGGATCGAACTCCAGCGCGATCGCCTGTTTGACTTTATTTTGTTTCTCTGCGGCCATAACCGTCCCCCCTTTACTGCCTCGCAATTGTCTGACTTAATGCCTACGCCCGCATATCAAACGATGTGTGGCTTAGTACGGATATATTTTTGCTCTGCTTTATGATCTCGTCCATTATGTTAGTCTCTTCCGACTCATCTTCTTTTAATTTAAAGTCGGCCTTCATCTTATAGCCGCGTTTTTCAAGACGTTCATCAAGAATGTGAATGTTTTTTGCGATCAGATCAAGCGCTTCTTCATCTTTAAGTGTAAAATTAGTATTGACCTTATTCCGGGCGGTATCCATTGTGACATACACATCCATTGGACCGAGATTTTCCATATCCAGATGTAAGAGCGCGCTGACGGTTCCGTCTTTTTGGGCAAGGCTCTTTTTGTTAGTATAAACATACAGATCTCCATGCGTTTCATTTCCCGCCATTTTAAGAGGAAGCTGAACATAGGTAAAAAGACTGTTCATCTGATTCATAAAATCCAAGTTATTCTGCATGTTATCAAGACTCTTAGCCCCTGCGCCATCCGCCTTATCTGCCATCTGAAAGGCTTCGCTTATCCTCGCGCTCTGCTCCCTTATCCTCTCATATAACTGCTCCACATTCTCCTTATATGCCACTTCCTCGGGCTTTAAAAGCCACTGATCGGACAGCTGCGCATTAAGCAGATTCTGAAACGGCCTGCTTCCAAACAATTCCTTTAAGTTCTCACTAAAGCCTTCTTTAAAAACATGCGCGCTTTGCGCTATCTGTTCATTTATCTGCGTAAGAACTTCTTTGGGCGTCAGTTTCCCGTCGGATATCTGCTGCGCTGTTTCTTTATCAACTCCAAGTCTTTCAAGCAGGCTGCCCAGTTCTCTCCATGTTTCTTTGGAAAGACTATTCTGCGTAAGAATACCTGCGCCGTCATTTTCACCGGACACTGTGTTTAAAATATTACCTGACAATGATGTTGAACCGGATCCGGCCATATCACCGCCGACCGCCGTTCCCGGCATATTTCCCTTAGCGTCCGACTCGGCATTTTCTTTAAGCGCCTCAAGAATCGCTTTATCAACAGCTTCGCTGCCATTACCATCTATAACGGACGGATTCTGTGCGCCATTCTTATTTTGCTCTCCATTGACTCCATCAGTCAACTCACCTGTTCCATTCCCGCCTGCGCCGCCTTCAGTAAGTTTCTGCATAAATGCGCCGTCTTCATTAACGGCTTCCGCGCCTGCCTCGCCGCCTGTAAGAGCCTTTATTATCCGCTCATAAAAAGCGACCGCCTCTGTATCTTTTCCCTCTGCAATAAGTTCCATATATGTCTGCGGTATTTCGGCGGCAATATCTTTTATGCTCTCCAGGATCTGCCCCGCATTATTCTTATAAAGTTCAAACTGCCCTATGCTTTCTTCCGATATGGGAAGACCGAGTCTTATCATCTGCATTATCGAACCGGAGTCCGCGCTCGGGAAATCCACCAACTGCCTGTTGACATAAGCAATGGTATCTTTATCTATGGACAGCCCCTCTTTCATCATATCGGATACCATCTGCATGTTCTCAGGAGTCGCGGAAAGCCCCGCGGCGGAAAGTGCCTTCATTATTGTAGCCTCGTTTGCCATATTGGCGTATAAGGGCGTCAACGAAAGCAGAGAGCCATTGTTTGATCTGACCTCAAAGCTTAGGTTCTGACCGAGCGCAATATTAATATCATGCTCCAGTCTGGCAGTCAGCACGGTATTGGCATCTATGGCTATCTGTACGGTATTTCCGTCTTTTGCCACCACCTCGCCCTGAATGGTCTGCCCCGGCGCCATATTCCTATTATCGTTTATCGCATGATAATTTCTCTCTCCCGCAGAGACGGTGCCTGATGTTGCAGTCGTTTTATCCGGCGTCTTGACTCCACCGGTCAATGTCTGTAAAATATCTCCCAGATTCAATTATCAACCCTCCGTAACAAAATGTTTGATAAAGGACTTTCTGTGAATCGGACAGGGGCCGTGCTTTTTAAGCGCAGCTATGTGCTGTGCCGAGCCGTAGCCCTTATTGGAAGCAAAGCCATATTCAGGAAACACTTTGTCATACTCACACATAAGCCGGTCCCTTGTAACCTTTGCTATAATGCTTGCCGCGCCTATGGATATGCTTTTGGCGTCTCCTTTTATGATGGGTACCTGTTTTATGTCAACCTGTGGTATGGTGACCGCATCATTGAGCAACAGATCCGGTTTGACACTAAGCCGTGAAATTGCTTCCCTCATGGCTTCATAGGTAGCCTGTAATATATTTATCTCATCGATCCTTTCAGGCGTGCTGAAACCTATTCCTGTCGCGACAGCCTTTTCCATGATAACATCATAAAGTTCCTCTCTTTTTTTTTCGGACAGTTTCTTGGAATCGTTGATATATAAAATATCACAATTTTTTGGTAAAATTACGGCTCCCGCCACTACAGGCCCGGAAAGCGGCCCTCTTCCCACCTCGTCTATGCCGCATATGTAAGAGCAGTCAGCGTACTTTTTTTCATAGAACTTTAGTTTATCAATGCGCTCGATTTCTTTCTGATATGACAAAAGGCGTTTTTCAGCAGCATTCACCGCCTGTACAACGCCTTTTCTTTCGTCCTTTTCATAAAGTGAAAATAATTCAGGCAGCTCATCATATCCGGCTGCCTGCAATTTATCCCTGATCTCCTGTATTGACTGCGCCATGTTTTTCTCCATTCCAAAACTCTTACCTGTGCTTTATAAATCCGAATTTACTTATGGGCCATATCCTCAGCCACGCCCTTCCGATTATATCTTCTCTGTCTATATTTCCTACCGACGGGTCTCTTGAGTCCGAACTGTTGTTCCTGTTGTCGCCCAGTACAAAATATTCATCTTCACCCAATGTAACCGGCGTATATGCAAGCCCGGCGTCCTTTATGATTTCTTTACCGTAGCCTTCGTCAAGCACTTCTCCGTCAATGTATATATTTCCGGCTTCATCGATATTGACAGTTTCTCCCGGCATGCCGATTATACGTTTTATATAATATGTATCTTCTTTATGCTGATACGGGAAAACAATGATATCAAAACGTTCGGGATCCTTAAACCTATATGTGATCTTATCTACAATAAGATTGTCACCGTCACTAAGCTTTGGTTCCATCGATCTTCCGCTTACCTGCGTTCTCTGCCCCACAAAATGAATGACCAGATAAGTAATGCAAAGCACCACAAGAAGATATAAACTGGTATTAAATATTTCGCGCAAAACCTTTTTCATTTATACCGACAACCTCTATTCCGACAATTATTTGACCTGCTTATTAATCGGCCTGTGGAATTTCTCCGGGCCTTTCAAGCGTGATCCTGCCTATCCTCCCGCTTCTGAAATCATCAAGCAGGATTACCGCTCCTTTTTCATAATCAATTTCTCCGCCTTTTTTAAAACATTTTCTGTCCTGACATATATATTCCAGAATTTCCTGTGGGTTATTGACTTCTTCGGTCAATCTATACCTTGCCTGCAGATTACTTTTATAGTGTATCACCAAATACCCCAATAAGTCTATTGCAAGTTCTTCCATCTGAAGGATTTCGTCATTTATGGAGCCTATATAAGCAAGCTTCCTGCCTACGTCCTGACTTTCGAATTTGGGCCACAGGATCCCGGGCGTATCAAGCAGTTCCAGATCTTTTCCCATGCGTATCCACTGCTTTCCCTTGGTAACGCCCGGCTTGTTTCCTGTCTTTGTACAGGCTCTGCCTGCGTATGCGTTGATAAAAGTGGATTTCCCGACATTCGGTATGCCTGCGACCAAGGCGCGCACAGGTCTGTTTTTAATGCCTCTTCTCCTGTCACGCTCTATCTTCTCTTTACAGGCCTCTTTCACAGTCTGCTGTATAGACTTGATACCCGCTCCCGATTTGGAATTTATCTCCAACACAAAAAAACCTTTTTCTTTGAAATATCCCAGCCATTCTTTATTGCATTCTACATCCGACAGATCGGATTTATTAAGTAAGATCAGCCTGGATTTACCTTTTCCAAGCTCATCTATATCGGGATTGCGGCTGCTTAACGGAATTCTCGCATCCACGATCTCTATGACCAGATCTATAAGTTTTATATTCTCCTGCATCATACGCTTTGCTTTCATCATATGACCGGGATACCACTGATAATTCATCACTTCTTCCTTTCCGGTTTTAGTATATAATATCCTCAAAAGCAAATACCGTAAAACCGTTCGGTGAGTCAAATATACTCTTCTATTCCACCAGTCCCATTTCTCCCATATCGGTCTTAAAACGAAACCACGCCTTACCTATGATATTGCTTCCGCTTACCGCTCCTATATTGCCTGAACGGCTGTCTTCACTGCTGTTGCGGTTATCGCCAAGCACAAAATATTCATTGTCGCCAAGAACCACCTCATTTTCGGCAATACCCGCGTCCGCCATTTTATCAAATCGCTCGTCTTCCTCAAGCAGTTCTCCATTTATGTAAACCTTTCCGCCTATTATCTGTACGGTTTCCCCCGGCAGGCCTATTACCCTCTTAACATAATAGTGGGTTTTCTGATTGCCGTTCGGAAGAAAAACCACTACATCATTGCGCCCCGGAGAGGACAGTTTATAAATAAAACGGTTTATAAGTATTTCCTGTCCGTTATAAAGCTCAGGTTCCATGGAATCGCCTATGACTCCCGTTCTCATGCCGATAAAATAAGTGATTGCTACCGCAAGAAAAACAGCGACAAAAGTTCCTATAATGATCTCAAATATATCTTTTAAAAGCGCAGAATTTATCTTTTTTTCTCTCTGATAAAACTGCAGTCCCCTTCTTCCCCTAGCCAAAACAACACCTGCCCAATACTTATTATTGCAAAAACAGTTACCTCAAATTGCTTTAAGGTAACTGCCCGTATCCGTCTTATTTTACCAGTTCTTTTACTTTGGCCTTCTTGCCGACACGTCCTCTCAGGTAATTAAGCTTAGCGCGTCTTACTTTACCTTTTCTCACTACTTCAACCTTCTCAACATTGGGAGAATGAAGGGGCCATGTCTTTTCTACGCCTACGCCGTTTGATAACTTTCTCACGGTAAAAGTTTCTCTGTTGCTGCCGCCCTGCCTCTTTAATACAGTGCCTTCAAAAACCTGAATTCTTTCACGGTTTCCTTCTTTGATCTTACCGTAAACCTTAACCGTGTCGCCTACGTTAAACTCGGGTACCGTTTCTTTTACCTGAGCGGCTTCAATTTCTCTGATGATCTCGTTCATATTTTCCTCCTTTATGATATGGATGTTCTTAATACCTAAGTACCAGAGGACCATCTTTTTCACAACATTAATAATTTATCATATAATCTCCCAAAAAGCAAGCACTATTTTTCTTGACACTTTCCTTTTGACACTATCCCTTTTAAAACTTATCTTTTTGGAATTTACCGCCGCGCCTTCCATTTTTCGTACAGATCGGGCCTTAATCTCTTCGTCTTCTCTATGGACTGCTCCAGTCTCCACTCGTCCACCTTTGCATGATCGCCTGACAAAAGTATCTCAGGCACACGCTTATCGTGCCATATCTCCGGTCTGGAATACTGCGGATATTCCAAAAGATCGTTGTTAAACGACTCCGTCGCCGCAGATTCGTCATTGTGCAGCACTCCCGGAACCAGCCTTGCGATCGCATCCACCATGACCATAGCCGGAAGCTCTCCTCCGGTCAGCACATAGTCTCCTATGGATACATAGTCCGTAACGATCTCCTCCAAAACCCTTTCGTCTACGCCTTCGTAATGACCGCACAGGAAAATAAGATTCTCTTCGCCCGCAAGCTCCCTTGCCATTTCCTGTGAAAAAGTCTTTCCCTGCGGCGTCACATAAATTACCCTTCTTTTAGCGCAGGGCTTATGTTCTGGCGCGCATTTTTCTTCTATCATTTTCTCTACTGCCAGATAAGCGTCATATACGGGCTGCGCCTGCATTAACATCCCTGCGCCCCCGCCATACGTATAATCGTCAACTTTTTTATGTTTATCCGTAGTATAATCCCTTATATTAACGGCTCTTGCGTAAATATGCCCGCGTTCAATGGCCCTTCCCAGAATGCTGGCGCTTAGCCCCTGCATCACCATCTCCGGAAAAAGCGTCATTATATAAAAATCCATCACATCAGCCCATCCATCACATGTACGGTAATAACCGAATTTTCCATGTCAATATTTAAAATACAGTCTTTTATCGCGGGAAGCAACAGCTCTTTGCCATCGGCCATACTTACCACATATACGTCATTTGCCCCTGTTTCAAGCACACTTTTAAGCTCTCCAAGAGTTGTTCCGTCGTCCGCCTCTACCCTAAGTCCTATAAGATCCGCAACGAAATACTCGTCCTTTTTAAGTTTCACCGCATTTTCCCTTGCAACAAGCAGTCTGGCGCCTTTATACTTCTCTATATCGTTAATGGAGTCATATCCTTTAAATTTAAGTATTGTATACTTTTTAAAGAATTTAACCCCTTCTATCGTCATATTTAAGCGTTCTTTTCCATTGTCCAGAATAACCTCTTTAAGCTTCTTAAAGCGGTTAGCGTCGTCTGTTGTGGGAAATACCTTTACTTCCCCTTTTATCCCATGAGTCTGCGTTATAACTCCAACCTGTAACTCGGATATCATAGTTTCCTCCCGATATCTTAATAGAACTTTCCTAAAAAGAGTTGGCCATAAACATACAGCCAACTCCTTTAATTCATAACAAATAATAAATAGTAATAAGAACCCGCAAAGCGTGTTCCGTATTATTCGCGACGTTTTTCTCGATTGGGAATTAAATAATCTCCACATCCACCCGCTTATTTTCTTTGGATGATGCCGCTTTTACGACTGAACGGATCGCCTTGGCGATACGTCCCTGCTTGCCGATAACTTTACCCATATCGTCAGGCGCAACATGAAGTTCTATAATAATATTACGCCCGTCTTCCTTAACCGTAACAACAACCTCGTCAGGCTTATCAACAAGTGCCTTCGCAATTACTTCCACTAATTCTTTCATAATACACCTCCAAAAGTGCGATCAACAAGCCATGATTATTATTTCTCAATAATTCCGGCATTCTTGAAAATCCTGCTAACCACTTCTGTCGGCTGAGCACCGTCAGCAAGCCATTTCTTAGCTGCCTCTTCGTCTACCTTAAAGGTACTGGGATCGGTATTGGGATCGAAGGTTCCGATCTCTGCGATACATTTTCCGTCTCTGGGACTTCTTGAATCCGCAACTACGATTCTGTAATAAGGAACTTTCTTCTTACCCATTCTTCTTAATCTAATCTTAACTGCCATTTCTTTGCCTCCATCTTAAATTTGTAAAATTTATATGTTTTATTTGAATAGAATGATATCCTGCAATAAACAGATATCTATCTAAATCATACAAATACTTAAACGTTTAAACGCATAAAACATTGCGATGTTTTGATAATTACAACAGTCATATATGAATGACCGGTATCAGGACATCAGAACGGAAATTTACCCAAACCGCCGAACAATCCTTTGCCTCTTTTGCCCCCGAGCATTCCGGGCATCTGCTTCATCATCTTCTGAGACTGCTCAAACTGCTTGATAAAGCGGTTTACAAGACTTATATCCACTCCCGCGCCCTTCGCTATCCTGTGCTTCCTGCTTGGATTCAAAAGCTTGGGGTTCTGCCTCTCCTGCGGCGTCATGCTAAGGACGATGGCTTCCATTCTGTTCATCTGCTTCTCGTCTATGGCAGATTCTATTTCATCCATTTTACCGCCCATACCAAGCATTCCGAGAATACTGGAAATTCCGCCCATATTGCGCATCTGCTTCATGCTCTCAAGATAGTCCTCAAAATCGAACTTTCCCTTCTTCATGCGCTCCGCCATCTGTTTTTCTTTTTCTTCATCTATGTCAATGTTCTGCTGAGCTTTTTCAATAAGCGTGAGCACATCTCCCATGCCTAAGATTCTGTTGGCCATTCTGTCGGGATAAAACTGCTCCAGATTGGAAAGTTTCTCGCCCATACCTACATACAGAACGGGTTTGCCTGTGACCGCTTTAATAGAGAGCGCGGCGCCGCCTCTTGAATCACCGTCCATCTTGGATAAGATAACGCCGTCGATTCCTACCTTATCATCAAAGTCTTTGGCCACATTGACGGCATCCTGACCTGTCATGGCGTCTACCACAAGCAGAGTCTGGTGTACCTCGACATTTGCTTTGATCTCCTGTAATTCGGCCATCATTTCTTCGTCTATATGCAAACGGCCTGCCGTATCCAAAATAACGACATTATGTCCGTTCTTATGCGCATGCTCCAACGCCGCCCTGGCTATATCCACAGGCCTGTGGCCGTCTCCCATGGAAAACACATCCACCTGCTGTTTTTCACCGTTTACCTGCAACTGTTTTATTGCCGCAGGTCTGTACACATCACAGGCCACAAGCAGGCTCTTTTTACCTTTTAATTTAAGTTTTCCGGCTATTTTGGCGGTCGTAGTAGTCTTACCTGCTCCCTGTAAGCCGCACATCATGATAACTGTTATGGCCTTGCCGGGCTGCATCTGTATTTCCGTAGTCTCTGAACCCATCAATGCTATCATTTCTTCGTTTACGATCTTTATGACCATCTGGGCGGGATTTAATCCGTTTAAGACATCCGTTCCTACAGCCCTTTCCTCTACGGATTTTACAAACTGCTTCACTACTTTAAAGTTGACGTCGGCTTCAAGCAGAGCCATCTTTACTTCTTTAAGCGCCGCCTTTACGTCTTCCTCGGTCAGTCGGCCCCTGCCTCTTAAATTTTTAAACACATTCTGTAGTTTATCAGTTAAACTTTCAAATGCCATATGAAACCTCTGTCTGCTTATTTATATCATATATTTACAGTTCGTCAAGAATTTCTGCCGACAACTGACGCACCTTTTTAAGATACAGCGTTTTATCTCCTGCCTCATCATTTTCATAGGCTTTTGATAAATTATCTATTTCTTTGATCTGCGCTTTGATCTTCATAAATCTTTCTACCAGTTTCAGCTTATCTTCATAACCTGCCAACGCTTTATCACAGCGCTTTACAATATCATGCACGCCCTGTCTGCTTATGCCCTGCTCTGTGGCGATCTCCCCCAGAGAAAGATTTTCGTAGACTACGCCTTCATATATCTGTCTCTGATGTTTAGTCAGCAACTCACCGTAAAAATCATACAGCAGTCCCTGTTCTACGATTTTTTCCATTATCATACCTCATCAGATTAAACTGCCTGACCTGACTTTCGCTATTTTACTATATAAAATTAAGGCTGTCAAGTATTTTTATTTGACAAACGTATGTTCGATTATATTCGTGTGTCTACTTCCCGTTCCGTATGTTTTGAATTATCGCCTCATAATTCTCCGGCAGATGCGGAAAAATGCAGTCGGTACAAACTTTTACGGTTTTACTGTCTTTTAGTACATATCGCGGATTGCCCGGGCAGTCGTTCCTATGATATAACGGGCAATAGCAGAACAGACAATTAACTCTGTCTATACCTTTATGACAGGGATAATATTTACACTCCGTATTTTCAAAATACTTATATGAATTTTCCATTTCCCATTTCCTTTTACTTAATCTCAATTCTTTGTCGGTATGCCTTAGCTTTTCTTACAAATTCTTTTGCAAAGCCGGGATTGGAAGGATAATAAAGATGCGGAAATCCCAGCCAGTAAGTTTCTCCTTCTGCCACGCAGCGGTATTCTTTCCCGGACACAGGCTTTATTGCAATGCAGCCGGCTCCATTATATGTACTGTCAAAATAGTGAAATTCATGCCCTTTTATCCGTTCGCCGACAGGCAGAAAGCAGCTGTGTTTTTCTTTAACTTCAACATATCCGAAACGCGCTAAGCGTCCCTTATATTCACAGGCTGCCGGAATCACGCCCGCCATTTTGTAACTTTCACCGTCTGTATCTTTAATCTCGTTATGCAGATACATAAAACCGCCGCACTCCGCCACGATAGGCATTCCGTCCTCAAAAGCTTCTTTGACAGCCCTCAACATCTTAATATTACCGCTTAACTCACGTAAATATAACTCCGGATAACCGCCGCCTATTAGCAAAGCATCGCAATCTTTTGGCAGACTATAGTCATGTATGGGTGAAAAATATTTTATTTTGGCGCCAAATTCCCGTAACATAAGAAGATTATCTTCATAATAAAAGCAAAATGCTTCGTCCCTTGCAACAGCGATAACAGGACTTTTTTTCTTTCCTGCGGCTGCCATAACATGGCTCTCTTCCCTTCCTGCAGGCGCTATAACAGGACTCTCTTCCCTTCCTGCAGACGCTATAACAGGGCTCACCTTCCTTCCTGCAGGCGCTATGAATGAATGCTGCTTTGCTGATATAGGCAGACCATGCGGAGTTTTTACCGTATTATACTTCAAATTCCCTGCATTTTCCGCTATTTTATTTATTTCTTTCAATGAAACCGTTTTAACAAATTCTTCCGCCGCCGTCTGAATGCGCCTTTTTATATCAGCCAATTCGTCCGGCATCACAAGGCCGAGATGTCTGCTTTCGATATGTAAGTCTTTATTATCGGGAAGATACCCTGCCACTGTTATATTAAGCTCCTGCTCTATAAGCGGCTTTATCATATCATAATATGCTTTCGACATCCTGTTCAATATAACGCCTTTAATAAGCTTCTCTCTGTCATATCCAAGCAAACCCGCTATCAGAGGGATTATAGAGCGTCCCACGCCTTTCGCATCCATAACCAGTATTATCGGAGTTTTCGTTACCATGGCCAGATGATATGAAGAGCCTTCTTCCTTTATGCCGCCAAGTCCGTCATAAAGTCCCATCACGCCTTCTATGACCGCAAAATCTTTATCGGTTATGTTTTGACACAAAAGCATTTTGGTCATCTCTTCTCCGGTAAAAAAAGTATCAAGATTTTTGGACGGTATGCCGATAACTTTTGTATGGAACATCGGATCTATAAAATCCGGTCCGCATTTATACGCCTTCGGCGTCTGGCCGTTGTTCATAAGCGCTTTAAGCAGAGCGCAGGTGACCGTGGTTTTACCGCTTCCGCTTCGCGCGGCGGCTATCATAACCCGTTTGAATTTCATTTTACAGACCACATCTTTCATTAACATTTAATATATTAACTTTAACGTCTTTAATATTTCCTTTGCAGGATACTTGTACAGATTTATACGAAACTGTCAGTGCTCCAGATCGAACGCGCATATTAAAACAGGATTTTCGGCGCGGAATAAATGATGGGCGCCTGCCTCTTTTGCCCTGCTTATATTTATTTGCGTAATTTCGATATTTTTTATACAATGCAATGATAATATTTCTTTGATTTCGGAAATGGTTTCCAGACTGACTGCGTTTATCACCACTCTCATATCATTACCTTTATCATATAATGTCTGCAATATCCTTTTAAGTTTTCCACCGCTTCCGCCAATAAAAACATGCGTGGCAGTTGGCAGTTTATCTGTTCCTTCCGGCGCGTCCGCCTCTATAACGTTTATGTTTTCCAGGCCAAACTTCTCTTTATTCTGCAAGATCAGCGAAACCGCTTCTTTTTTGCGCTCGATGGCATACACCTGTATATCATCTGAAAGGGCCGCTGTCTCAACCGCTATCGATCCCGTTCCGCTACCGATATCATAAACGACCGCGCCATCATAAAGTCTAAGTTTACATATGTCAAGTGCTCTTACTTCTTCTTTTGTCATGGGAACCTTATGCATAGAAGCATTGTCCCTTATAAATTCATAATCGGGGAGTCCCGGCGTAAGTCTTTTATGTATGGTATTTTCATTTATACATTCATTTTTTATAAAACATACATATAAACCTTCCCCTTTACGCTCAATGCACTCCTTTGGCGTCAATTTTTTTATCTGCTGCCCGGGATAGGATAACTGATAACCGAGCGTGATCTCAACTTCGTTCATTCCTGACTTTAATAAAATTTCTCCCAGTCTGTTTACGTCTTTCACTCCTGACATAAGTATATAAGTTTTGCGCCGCTTTGCTATTCTTTTCGCAAGGTCAGGCAGCTTTTTCCCATGCATACTGAGTATTGCCGCGTCATCATAATTTTCTCCTATGGCAGCCGCCAGATACGCCACTGACGAAATACCGGGCAGTATTTTTATATCCGCCCTTAGCTCTCCTTTTTGCACGGTCTGTGTCAGAGCTTTGTACAAATCCCGGCAGCCGCTGTAAAAACCGCTGTCGCCCGAAAAAAGTATGACTGCCCTGCAATTTTCCATGCACAATTTTTCTTCCCAGACTTCCTTAAGATACGGAATTATCTGATCTGCGAGATAAAAAGGCCTTTTTTCGATTCTCGGTTTATAAGGTTCGATAAGCCTTTCTGCGCCAAGCAGGATATCCGCATCTTCTATCTCGTCTTTAACCTCTTTTGTAAGGCTGTTTTTATCACCCATGCCTGCACCGGCAAGAATTATACTGAGCCTGCCGTTTAAATTTATGCCCTGACCGCATATTTTCTCTAATTTATCGCATACTTCATTAAAACAACAGCCCTCGTCTTCCCGGGCTTTTCCTACCACATATGCAGGAATTCCTGCATTTTTTGCAGCCTCCAGCTTCTCCGGATATCCGCCGCGCATACCGCTTTGTTTGGTAACTATACAGGCGATCTCATATTGACGGATAACGGCTTCATTCATCTGTACCGAAAACGGCCCCTGCATTGCTATTATCCGCTTACCGGCGATCCCCTGTTCCACACATAAACGTAAGCTTTCCATTCCGGGCAGAACTCTTACAAAAAGCCGCTCTTTAATATCTTCATACTTACAATATTTATCAAGTTCCTTACTTCCAACCGTTAGCAGGATATTCCCGCTTATTTTCTTAAGCGCCTTAGCGCAGTCCTCATTTGTATCAAAATAAACGGCTTTTTCATATTCATCACATGAAAAAGTATCTCTTTTCAGCCTAAGATATGGGATGTCCATATCTTTCACGGCCGCCTTTATATTTGCGGTAACAGCAGCTGCGTACGGATGTGTGGCGTCTACCACTGCTGTAAAGCTTCCGTTTTCAATAAATTCCCTTATGTCTTCCCTGTCCATTCTTCCGCGATGAACTTCAGCAAACGGAGATTTTTTTAAGACCAGCTCTCCATATTCCGTCGCCACGCACAGTGTATGATAAATTCCGGACTCTGCCAAACATTCGGACAATTTTCTGCCTTCTGTTGTTCCCGCAAATATCAGTATCCTTTTCACCCTGCTTCCTCCGTTGTCTCCCGTTTCACGAACCTCTGTCATATACTCACCTATAACCTCTTTTGGTGATAAGCCTGCCGCCCTCGATAACACTTTCAGTGTTTCCTATGAACACGGTAGTGAACATATTAACTTCCGCATCTCTTAAGTCCCTAAGCGTGCAGGTTACCGTCTTTGTTCCTTCTCTCCCGATGTTTTCCGCATATCCGCAGGCTCTCTCTTCGTCTGCATGACACAGTAATATATCACAGGCCTTCTTAAGATAATCTTTTCTTTTATGACCGGACGGATTATATATCACTATTACAAAATCACCCAAAACCGCCGCAATAAGTCGTTTTTCTATCTTCTCCCACGGCGTTAAAAGATCACTTAGACTTATCACACAAAAGTCGTGATTCAGCGGAGCTCCAAGCAGAGCTGCGCCGCTTACTGCCGCCGTTACCCCGGGTATGACTTCAAGCTCCGTATCAGGATGATCTTTCCCAATTTCATACATAAGCGATGCCAGTCCGTAAATTCCGGCGTCCCCGCTGCAGATCAAAGCCGTCTTTTTCCCTTCCCCGGCTTTTTCAAAGGCAAGCTTACAGCGCTCCTTTTCCTGCCGCATGGGCGTGGAAAGAAGTTCTTTATCTTTAAAGCGCTCTCCGAGCAATTTTATGTAAACCGTATATCCGATTATCACGTCCGCCCGGTCCAATACATATATGGCTTCACCCGTCATCATTTCCTCTTTTCCCGGTCCCATTCCTACTATATAAATCTTATTTTTCATTAAAATCTACTCTCCAATCCGCCTTTGCTATTGCGATCGTCATTCCGTCTTTGGCATGTTTTTCATAAACCAGTCTGCCATTATCGCCGCAAAACTTGAGCGCGGCTCTTTCACATACATTGTCCACGCCCACCACATCATTCACGAAGTCTGACGTGTTAAAATCTCCTTCTACACTTTTTAACTCGTCGGCCGTGTATGTAATAAACGGAATATTCTCTTTAACGCTCCACTCGATAAAACCCCGCTCATTTTTTTTAACATCTATGGACGCAAGTCCCGCTACCTGTGAAAGTTCCAAGTTGGCTTTTTCAAGATTTTCCATAATAAAAGCCTCTATTTCTTTTGTTTTTTTACCTTTTGTGCAGCCCATGCCTATCGCATATTCCCTGGGTATCAAAACAAGAGAGGCCATGCTCTTAATTTCCATAATGTTCTTATCTGCCGTTTCTTTGTTTAAAAAGGCGGCGGCTTTGGAAGTTATCAGGACATCCACCGGCTCAGACGGCGGATAATCCGTTATATACACGCGATCCGCAATCTTACCGTTTCTTCCCGCATGACCGGCGGCCCGTCCGGATATATGACCATTTTCTATCGATATAGTAATATCCTCACCCGCCAATACTTTGGCGCTCACCTTTGCTATCCCGTTCTTATTTACTATAGACAGATTATTTTTCTTCGCAAAAACGTCTATGGAAAACTTGTCGTTTATATCGGTTGCAGTCGTAATGACAGGCTGCGCCTGCAGCTTATTTGCAATAAATACCGCAAGTTCATTGGCGCCGCCTATATGCCCCGACAGGACTGGGATAACATACTGTCCCTTTTCATCGATCACAATAACCGGACTGTCGCTTAACTTATCCGAAATATGCGGCGCGATTGCCCTTACTGCGATCGCGCAGGCTCCGATGAACAGCATTGCCCGCCTTTTTTCAAACTGCTCTCCCGCCCACTCACTTATACTTTTATCTGCAAAATTCACGTTTTGGGCATTATTTTGATATAAAGAACATTTTGTATATAGTATACATTCGCCTTCTTTAAATATCCGTGATATTTTTTCCGAAAGCTTTATTCCGTTTTGCGTAAAGCTTATAATACTTATCTTCATTATCTTCACACTATTCCTTCGCCTGTCTGAATTCCGTGGAAAAATCCGCAGCGTACAGTCTGGATCTTTCGTACCTGCCATGTGTAATGACATCACCGACAAGCACAAGCGCAGTCTTGGTGATACCATGAGCTTTGGCCGTATCATAAAGACTTCCGACAGTGCATATATATACCTCTTCGTCCGGCCATGTAACTTTATAAACAAGCGCGGCAGGCGTTTCTTTATCATATCCTCCGCTCACTAATCTTTCACTTAAAGTCTGCAGCATTCCGGCGCTAAGATAAACAGCCATAGTGGCATGATGCGCAGCCAGCGCCTCAATGCTTTCTTTCGACGGCACCTTTGTTTTGCCTTCCATCCTTGTGATTATGAGAGTCTGCGATATTCCCGGCAAAGTATATTCCAGATTTAAAGCCGCCGCTGCTCCGAAACAGGCGCTCACTCCCGGACAGCTTTCATATTTAATCCCCAGTTTGTCCAGTTCATCCATCTGTTCCCTGACTGCGCCGTAAATACCAGGATCTCCGCTATGGAGTCTTACGATCGATCTGCCCGCTTTATCCGCTCTTTGCATTACTTCAATAATTTCTTCCAACGTAAGTCTCGCACTGTTATACATCTCGCACTCAGACGGAGCGTATCTTAACAATTCGGGATTTATCAAAGAACCTGCATAAATAACAACATCCGCCCGTTCTAACAGCCGCTTCCCTCTTACCGTTATCAGATCCGCCGCACCTGTTCCTGCGCCAACAAAGTAAACCATTCCGTAACCCCCTTACTTTTCGCCAGTTCCCCGTTTTTATCCGTATACAAAATACAATCAGCCAAAAGCCTGTCGTTCGCCCTCTTATTCAAATAATAGCAGATACGGTTCACTGCGAGTTCCATCACAGGCCGTAATTTCCCGCTTCCGTCAAGGATATCGACTGCCTCCTGAGTAGTCGGGCATTCCAGTATTTTATGTATGAGTCCGGTCTCCACATTTTCCATTACCGAAAACGCCGCCAACAGTTCCATTCTGCAGTCCGCTTCTCTTGAATGGGTATTCATGATCCCTCCGGCCACCTTTATCAGTTTGCCTGCATGACCGGTCAACAGCATTTTCCGAAAGCCCAGTTCAACCGCCATATCGACGGTATCTCCGATAAAATTACTGCATTTTATGCTTTTGTCCAGATCGTAGCCGTAAGTTCTCCGCATAAAATCAAGACCGTAATTTCCCGGCGAAACCGCAACGTAATCAAAACCTTCCGCTCTTCTTTGATTTAATTCAGCTTTAATAGTGTCAAGGATCGCGCGCTGACTCATCGGTTCCACGATTCCGCTAGTCCCCAGAATGGAAATTCCCCCTGCGATCCCAAGCCTCGGATTAAAAGTCTGCTTCGCAAGTCTCTCGCCGTCCGGCACTGATATTATCACTTTAAGTCTTCCTTCATAATCTAAAAGTCTGCATATCTGCCGTACTTCTTTTTCTATCATTTCCCGCGGCACATGATTTATGGCCGCGCGCCCCACGGGCTGATCCAAACCGGGCTTCGTGACTCTTCCGACTCCTGTTCCGCCGTCAATCTCTATTTTCTCTCCTGTCATTTCTTCGCAGGATATTGATACTTCCGCGCAGATCAATGCGCCTGTGGTAATATCCGGATCGTCTCCCCCATCTTTTCTAACCCCACAGCTTACCTTATCTTCGCTGCGTTTTATGTCCTCAAGTTTTGCCGTATAAGTAAGTCCTTTGGGAGTTTCAATAGAAACTTCCGTTTTTATTTTTCCCGTAAGAAGCATATATGCAGCCGCCTTTGCTGCCGCAGCCGCACAACTTCCCGTTGTAAATCCGCATCTCATACAACACTCCTGCCTGTAAGATCATACAAAAGGGCATTGCATATTGCCGCCGCCACATTACTTCCGCCCTTTTTTCCTTTACTTATGATATAAGGCACATCTGTTCCCATGATAAGTTCTTTCGCCGCCTCGACATTTACAAACCCCACAGGGACTCCAATAATAAATGCCGGACGCCAGTCATTGATCCGCATCATATCATAAAGCTTTATCAGCGCCGTAGGGGCGTTGCCTATCGCAAAGATCACAGGTTTGTTTATATTCTTTGCCTTTTCCATACTTACGGCGGCCCTTGTCATTCCTGAGATCCCGGCTGTCCGGGCCACATCCTCATCCGCCATAAAACAATGTACACAGCCGCCGAACCCGGCCAGAACTTTTTTATTTATACCTGCAAGAGCCATATTTGTATCAGTTACGATATCCGCCCCACTCTTAAGAAGTTTTTTCGCAATATCCGCCGCATTCTCTGAATATGTCATGTTCAGCGCATAATCAAAATCCGCGCTGGCATGTATGACTCTCTTTGTTATCATTTCCTCTTCTTTGGGAAGCCTTATACCTCTTTTATCCAACTCCTGTGAGATCATCTCAAAACTTCTCTTCTCAATTTCCGACGGAAGCACATATTCTATCTCCATGTTCTTCTCCATTTCCACCATACTTTAGGCTTTTAAATACGGATGATATAAAAATCATTTTCTCATTATCTGTTCAAGAGCTTCAAGCAATACCTCGTTTTCTTCTCTGCTTTTTATTGCCATACGGTAAAAGCCTTTGGACAAGCCCCTGAAATTGCTGCAGTCGCGTATAAGTATTCCGCGCTGCAAAAGCTCGTCATATAAAGGTCTTTCACTATATACCAGAAAAAAATTCGCCATTGAAGGATATACTTTTAAGCCGGATTGCCTTAGCCCTTCCTCCAAAAAGCTTCTTTCACGCTTTAAAAAATTAACGGTTTTTCGTATATATTCCGACTGTAAAATACATTCACATCCCGCTTCCTGAGCAAATACGGAAATATTCCATTCAGGCAGTTGTCTTTCGATCTTCTCAAGCAGCGGTTTATTATCGCAGAGCAGATAACCCAATCTGACTCCCGGAACGGAAAAAATTTTGGTAAACGCTCTTATTATGATCAGGTTCGGGAACTTATCCATTTCCCGGACAAACGACATATCATCTTCACAAAACTCAATAAAACATTCATCGAGCGCCACATATATTCCCATATCGGTACAACGTTTAAGAATTCTTTTTAAAAACTCCCTGCTTATCAGATATCCTGTAGGATTATTGGGATTTGCCAGAAACACAAGTCCAATATCATTGGTCAGAGCGGATAAAAAATCTTCATTTAAGCCAAAACAGTCCTTTTCATTATTCTCGTAATATACGATCTCTCCCCCTGCTGCCCCCGCGGCATATTCATACCCGTAAAAGGACGGTACAGGGATCAGCGTCTTTTCAGGTCTTAGTCCATGCACAACGGCCATGAAAAGTTCGGAAGCTCCGTTTCCGAAGATAAATTTTTCTTTTGGCAGACCATAAAATCTGCTTACCGCCTCTCTTAATTTCTGCGCAGATATATCGGGATATCTGCTGCAGTCTTCCACTGCCTTATGTAATGCCTCCACCGCTTCCTTCGGTACGCCAAGCGGATTAAGATTTACGGAAAAATCTAATTTAACAGGTTTCCCGTAAATATTCCCGCCATGAATTTCCTCCACCATATCTCCACACCTTTATCCCAAATATGCAAGACTCATAACTAGCAGACAAACAAATTCGCACAAGAACGCCGCAATATACATCAACCTGTTCACCCGCCGAATATCTTCGTATTCCACTTTCCTTAGGGCGTCTCCGATGTAAGGTTTGTTTACTACTCTCCCAAAATAACTTGCGTCTCCCGCAAGCCGTATACCCAAAGCTCCCGCGCATACTGATTCAGTCTGCGCCGAATTGGGGCTTTCGTGTTTCTTATTATCCCGCCTGTATATTATAAACGCTCTTTTTCCCGAAAAACTTTTTCCTCCCAAAAAAGCGGCCGCCGTCAAAAGGCAGGCGCTTATCCTTGCAGGGATAAAATTAACCGCATCATCCAATTTCGCCGCGCTTCTTCCAAAGTATAAGTATCTGTCATTCTTATATCCTATCATTGAATCCATCGTATTGACCGCCTTATACATTAACCCCAATACAGGGCCTCCAAGCGCCGTGTACAACATTGGCGCTATAACACCGTCTGATGTATTCTCCGCCACCGTTTCTACTGCTGCCTTAGTTATCTCCTCTTCATCAAGGCGCTCCGTATCTCTTCCTACGATCATTGAAACTGCCTTTCTTGCTTCCGTCAAGGCTCCGTCTTTAAGACAGAAATATACTTTCATGCTCTCGTCTTTAAGACATTTTACCGCCAATATCCAATAAGTCATTACCGCTTCTGTTGCGGTTCCCAGATACACATTTATATAATAAGCTAAAAACAGAATGCTTCCTGATACTGCAAATGTAATAAGCAGCACAATGACTACCAATAAGGCGCCACTCCAAATTTCTTTCACATGCCGCCGCGCGTCATTTTCACATGAGACATTGTCTGATGAAACATGATTCGATAAATATTCTTCCAGTTCTGCGATCATACTTCCGATAAACCTCACCGGATGCGGCGATCCGCGCGGATCGCCAAGCATCAGATCCAGTAAGAAACCGCAGAAAAATGCTATCATATGATATTTCATATTTACGCTGTCTCCTGCTATATCTTAGTTATCTGCGTGATTTTCGGATCATTATACAAATCTTTTACAGTGCAGACATAACCTTTTGCGTTAGGCGTCTGATAGTCAAAATATTCCCCGCCATAGTATTTGCTTAACAGCGCCATGATCGTCCCTCCATGAACAATAAGGCCCGCTTTCTTATGCTTATACGATTTAAACCCCGCTAATTCTTCCGTCATTTTTCTAAATCCTCTTTCACAGCGTGTCACAAATTCCGCCATACTTTCCCCGTTGGGAAAATTGATCCTTCCGTTACTTTCAATCCATTTCCGATACCTGTTGTCCGCCTGTAATTCCGTATGATTTTTCCCTTCAAAATCTCCAAAGTCCATTTCGCTCCACTCTTTGATCCGAATGGGTTTAAACTGTGGATATAAAATATCTGCAGTCTGAATGCACCTTTTCATCGGACTTACGAATAAGCAATCAATTGCCGGATAACATTGCAGATCTTTATACTCTGCCAATTGTCTCACACCCTCTATTGAAAGAGCTTCATCCGTTTTCCCAAGATAACGGCGCTGCCTGTTGGAATCTGTAGCTCCATGTCTTATGATAACAAGCGTCATTTGATCTTCCTGCCTATTCCGCATATTACACGCTCCACTTCATTAGCTTTTTGCGCAAGACTTACAAGAATCCTTCCGGTCCTCTCCCTGTACTCCCGCTCAGACGCTTCCATCGGTACAATGCCGTTGCCGATTTCATCGCTTATTATTATGCAATCCGGATACTTATTAACAAACTCAATAATTTCATGCTCCGGACAGCCGCCTTCACTTATCCGTGTTTTTATGAAATTATGAAGGTGATTTATCACCGGCATCCCGCCCTGCCCTTCTATGTTTTCCGGCACCTCGCCGTCCCATATATTACCCGGCACCACATTATATCTGCCAAGTACAAAATTTAATTTTCCCTGCGCATATCCGCCGACTACCAAAATCATAGACCACTGCCCCCATACTCACCCAACCGTACACACTCAACACTGCCTTCTCTTCACTTTATCAGCGCACCCAGTAATGCCGCCGCGCTCACCATGCTCCCCTCACAGATAAGGATAAAATATCCTGCCGTATCTCCTGTTATCCCGCCGAATTCCCTTTTACATCTGTAATAATAATAAACAAATGCAAGAATCCCTGCCACGATCACAATAATACCCGCATACAGAGACTGAAACAGCATAAAGCAGGCACATACAAAAGCCTGCAGATACAGCAGCCGCCTTACAACAACCTTGTCCGATTTCCCTGCGAAAAGACAAAGCATTCCATCTTTTTTGGCAGGCTTAAAAGAAACAACACTTATTCCGCTAAGGCAGCGGGATAAAAAAAATCCCCCGCAAATGATCCTGATCAGTTTTTCATCCGCGATCTCGGAAAATGCTCCCATATATATCAATCCGTATATGGCAAACATAATAACGGAAAATGCTCCTATATGAGAATCCTTTAAGATTTCCAATCTTTTCTCCTCAGGCTGATAAGAATGTATTGCATCCATAGTATCCATAAAGCCGTCTGCATGAAAGCCTCCGGTAATGATGAGCGGTATCGCGGCAGCGATCATAATATAACAGAATTTCCCTATGCCAAGCATTATGCGCAAACGGCTCCATATATATATGCAGATACCTATAACCGCTCCAACCCAGGGAAAAAAACACAGCATATATTTCATGTCTTCTTCACTCCACTCAAACTGCGGAACCGGGATCTTGGAATATATTGAAAATGCAATTACCATAGATCTCAAAACATGCATGGGCTCTTTCGTTTCCTTTCTCATTATCAGAATATTCCGCCTTTGACCGTAACAGGAATGCCAACCACTACCTCTATAACTTTATCCGCCATTAATGCAAGTTTTTCATTTATAACTCCCATTATCCGGATATATTCCATTGTTGATACATCATATACTTTACCGTCTTCAAATACGTTATTACTTACGATGACCAGATGAGTCAATGTATCATTCAACGCCTCTATGCCTTTAACGATCTTATCTGTCAACGCTTCTTTGACCGTTTCAGCTTCTTTGACCGTTTCAGCTTCTTTGACCGTTTCAGCCTCTTTCACGGCTGAATTATTTTCCACGGCTTTCGATATTTCTCCCTGAAATTTCCCTGAAAACATTTCATTTGCAACAAGGTTGGACATACATTCAAGCAAAGCGGTCTTTTCCCCTTTTTCCATTTTATCTGCTGCTTTTTCTATATCTAAGGGCTGCTCTATGGTAAAAAAGTCCTTTCCGCTTCTAAGCATTTGATGTCTCTTTATTTTCTTCATGCTTTCACCATCATATGCCTGCATGGTCGCAATATAATATTTTCTTATTCTGCCTGAAACAGACTCTGTATAATTTTCCGCATATTCGGATTTACCGCTTCCGCTTCCCCCTATTATAAGTGTCAACATTTTATGAAAACCTCACATATCGATCCATCTGTATATCCGAAAAAGTCATCCCGTCACGATACAGCTTTAACGCCATTTCAAGAAGCGAAAACATCATAACGGCTCCCGTTCCTTCTCCAAGAGCCATCCCGGCATCAATAACAGGCTCCGCTCCTATCGCCTTTGCCAGTTCACGGGCCGCGGGTTCTCTTCCCTTATGCGACGGTATGAGATATTCCTTTGTACCGGGTATTATCCGTTCAGCCAAAAGCGCCGCCGCCATACTTATCACTCCGTCCAATACGATGGGGATATGGTATAGCGCGCCTCCTATACACAGCCCGGTAAGTCCGGCAATGTCCAGTCCTCCGACAGTCGCAAGTATCCGCAGCGCATCAGCCTCTCTTAATTTATACTTTTCAATGGCGTCTGCTATTATTCTTTGCTTACGCATAAGCTTTTCGTCACTAAGTCCTGCTCCCCTTCCCGTTACTTTTTCCGCCTCTTTTCCCAATAATGCCGCCGCAACCGCGCTGCTCGTTGTTGTATTTCCGATTCCCATTTCACCCGCGGCAAGGATGCGGTAACCTTTATTCTTACATTCGGATACCATCTCTATTCCTATGAAAATCGCTCTGACCGCTTCTTCCTCTTTCATGGCGGGTTCCTTACGGAAATTTGCGGTTCCGAATCTTATCTTCTTATCTGTTATCCCCGGTATCTTTTCCCTGCAATTAATACCGATATCCACAGGTATGGTATCTGCTCCGATATATTCTGCCATTTTCCCTACGGAAGATTTTTTCAGCGCCATATTTTGGACAACCGCCAATGTAACTTCCTGTCCGGACTGGCTGATCCCTTCTTCCACTATCCCATTGTCAGCGCACATTATTATCACTGCTTTTTTGGAAATATCTATTTTTTCACTTCCCAAAACAGCGCCGATCTGTGCCGTCAACGCCTCAAATCTGCCCATTCCGTCAACAGGTTTTGCAATATTATCCCAGTTGCTTAATATCTTCTTACGGATATCACTGTCCGGCGCCTCTATACTTAATCTGTTCAAATCTTCTCTTGTGTATCTATTCCATATGCGCTTCTCTGAGCATTCCATAGATTTCCCCCATATTAAGATACTTACGCAATGTATCCGCAAGTTTATCGTACTGCTTTTCCTTAAAGCTCCTATAGTCTTCACAGACAAATCCCGCTTTAGTCCGTCCGGACATTATGCCTTTTTTCCTTGCCAGAGACTGTACGACAGTCGCAGCGATCTCTCCCTTATCAAAAATCCCGTGTATGTATGTTCCATAAACATTTTTATTAACCGGTTTTTCATTCCCTACATCGGTAAGTCCCATATGAATCTCATACCCTTCATATTCCAAACCGGAAAGATCGGAAAAAATACCTCCCATATTCTGCAATCTGCCCTTTGTCTGACGACGCACTTTCTCTTTCCGCAATACAGTTGCAACCGGAAGCAGCCCCATGCCATTCATGCTCCCTCCTGCTTCCACGCTGTCGGGATCATATATCCGTCCGCCTAACATCTGGTACCCGCCGCAGATACCCCATATGGGTATTTCTCCGGCAAGTTCTTTTATGGCTTCCTCTATGCCATTCTTACGCATCCAAGCCAGATCAGCCATGGTATTCTTGCTGCCGGGTAATATTATCATGTCCGGATGATGTATATCCGATACCGATACTACGTAGCGCACCGATACTTCTTTTATCTGCTCAAAAACGTTGAAATCGGTGAAATTCGATATTCTCGGATAACGTATCACCACTATATCGATCATACCTTCTTCCTTTTTGTCAAACCGTCCCGTAATACTGTCTTCATCCTCAAGAGACAGCTCCATATAAGGAACAACGCCTGTTACCGATACATTTCCCATCTTCTCTAACATTAAAATGCCCGGATCCAACAGTGTTTTATCTCCCCTGAATTTATTTATTATCAAACCTTTTACCCTGGCTTTTTCTTCTTCACCAATAAGCAGCAAAGTACCTAAAAGCTGCGCAAATACTCCGCCCCTGTCTATATCTCCGATCAGAAGCACCGGAGCATCAACCATATCCGCCATTCCCATATTGACAATATCATTTTCCCGCAGATTTATTTCCGCAGGACTGCCTGCGCCTTCTATCACAATTATATCCGCATAATCTTCTAATCTTCTAAAAGCTTCTTTTATAACCGGGATCAGCCCGATCTTATATTTAAAATAGTCTGTGGCGCTCATATTTCCTATTACTTCGCCATTTACAATTACCTGTGAGCCTACGTTGTCGGTAGGTTTTAATAAAATCGGATTCATGCAGACCATAGGTTTTATCCCTGCCGCCTCCGCCTGCATGACCTGCGCCCTTCCCATTTCAAGACCTTCTTCGGTAATATAGGAGTTTAGCGCCATATTCTGAGATTTAAACGGAGCAACACGGTACCCGTCCTGTCTCATTATCCTGCAAAGGCCTGCCGTAATAAAGCTTTTACCTACGCCTGACATTGTTCCCTGAATCATGATAACCTTTGCCATTTATATCACTTCCACCGATTTTTTGTTTTCTCTTGCATAAATAAGCAGCTCTTCATTAGCTTTTTCCAGACTTCCAAATATACTTTTACAGCTTATTACTTTCTCACAGCCGTCTATCTTTTCCTTAGCCTCTTTTAGTAAGATATCTGAAACGGGTTCAAACTTTTGCGCTGTGATCACATTGGCAGCCAACGCTCTTGCCACAGGATAATCCAGATCATTTTCGTATAGTATACCTGTCATAAATGCAATTCTTTGCCGCTGTAATCTCCTGTAAATATTTCTTCCGCAGCCTCCTCCGGCTATCACGAACACCTCCGGTTCAGACGTAACTGCCTGCAGTTCCATACTTATATTTTCTTCATCAAAACTGCCTGTCTCTATGCCAAACAATGACTTAATATAACCTGTTGTAAAAATTTCTTCCGGGGTTCCAAATCTTTCAACAAATCTGCCGTTCACACTAAGTATCTTATCCGAAACCTTCTGTGCCAGTTCCAGTTCATGAAGCGACATCACGACCGTCAGCCCTTTTTGGAAACACAGTTCCTGCAGTGTGGACAAAAACTCAAGTTTATGCTTCACATCCAAAAAAGACGTCGGTTCATCCAGAATAATTATCTCCGGTTCCTGACATATCGCCCTCGCAAGCATGACCCGCTGTCTTTGTCCGTCGCTTATCTTACTAAAATCTCTATCCTTAATATCCGAAACATGAACAAGCTCCATAGCCTCCCGCACCGCCTCAAGATCAGCCCCTTTTAATACTCCGAAACGTCCCGTATACGGATACCTGCCTGTTGCCGCAGCCTCCTCGCAGGTCATCAGTTCGCTTCTTAATCTTTCCGTAAAAACTACCGCCATTTTCCGGGAAAACTCTTTACCGGACATCTTCGCCAGGTCTTTTCCGTCAAGATATATCACTCCGCTTATAAGTTTAAGCTGCTTTGCAATGCTTTTTAATATAGTGGACTTTCCTGCGCCATTGGGACCTATAAGAGTTAATATTTCTCCCTTATTTAATTCAATCTCAATATCCTCTATCAATGCATTTCCCTGATATCCCACACTCATATGCCCGGTTTTAAAATAATACCCCATCACACAGCCTTCTCTCTTTTATGTTCTGACATGATCCATAAAACAACCGGCGCGCCGAAAATTGCAGTCACGGTACTTATACTTAATTCAGCAGGCGAAAACATCGTTCTTGCAAGCAGATCGCTAAACAGACAGAACACGCTGCCGCCAAGGAAACATGCAGGTATCATCAAAAGCGGTCTGGCAGTGCCTAGCATCTTTTTTATAAGATGCGGTATCGCTATCCCTACAAAAGAAACAGGCCCGGCAAAAGCCACTATGCATGCAGACAGAACACTTGATAAGATCACAAGACATATCCTCAGGAAACTGATATTTATTCCCATATTCCGCGCATACGCTTCACCTTGCCTGTACGCATCAAGCTGCTTTGAAAAGCTAAACGCTATCGCAGACACTATTAAAACCACAACCGACATGACCTTTACATTATCCCATGTCATTCCGGAAAAACTGCCCTGCGACCAGTTATGAAGATTTACGATATCCGCGTCTTCTGCAAAAGTTACCACTAACTCCGTTATAGCGGAACATATATAACCGATCATGACACCGCAGACTACTAACATCGACATTCCGCCAACCCTGCGAGACATAATGAGAACAAAGCCCATAGATAAAACGGCTCCTGTAAAAGCCGCCGAGATCATGCCGGCAGAAGTTATATTCACAGACCTCTTGGCCAGAAATACCAAAGCAAGCGCAACAACCATCTTGGCTCCCGAAGAAATACCCAGAACAAACGGACCGGCAATAGGATTATGAAAAAATGTCTGTAATAGATATCCGCTAAGCGCCAACGCCCCTCCGAGTATAATAACAGCTGTTATTCTTGGCAGTCTGATATCAAATAAAATCCGCGCCGCGGTTTCGTTACTTTTATCACCTGCCATTGTTTCCAAAATATCGGGCAATGTAATATTTACGCTTCCAATACAGATATTCAGAGCCAAAAAGATGATCGCAAGTATGGCAAGAAAAATAAATACTGCAATATATCTGTACTTTCTGTTTTTCAGCATAAAGCTCACATAACCTTTCTTTTTATCCCTGTTATTTCAGCCGGAAAAGATAGCGCATATCAGCCTCTCCTTCACCGGACAGCATAGCATGAATATCTTCGATCAGATAACCTGTCGATAGAGACTGCTGATACATATCATTGGTCGTACACCAGACATTTCCTTCCTTTACCGCTTTAAAATCCTTGAGATATTCACTCTTATCAAGAAGCTCTTCCATATTTGACACTCCGCCGTCAATGGAACTGTTATATATCAAAAAATCCGCGTCTTTTGCGCCTTTATAAAACTCTTCCGCCTGTATATTAACGGTAGAACGCTTAGTATCAGAATTTTTTATATCATCAAAAACATATTTTCCGCCAGCAAGCTCTATCATCTTAGGTATATAATCCGACGGCTGCCTTATCTGGACCAACCCGTTAGAAGTTATGAAAAAGAACGCAACGCTTTTATCCGTCTTATCTTCCGCCGTTATCCTTTTCAATATTTCTGACTGCGCTTCAAATATCCGATCAGCCTTTTCTTCCTCTCCAAGCAAAGCTCCGAAAAACTTGATCCATTCCACTCTCCCTAAAGGCAGGGATTCATAACTTGAGTATTCGATCATTACAGGTATTCCAAAATCATTAAGCTTTTCCACTACCTGTGGCGAATGTGAGATCATCCTGTTTTCTATTGCAAGTGCGCACCCTCCGGAAAACAGCAGCTCATAATCAGGTTTGCTGTATTTACCCGCATATGCTATCTTACCCTGCGCCATCGCTTCCTGTGCCGCTTCAATATACCAGTTTTCTTCTTTCTGCCCGGAAAAAGCTATCGCATCAAGCCCGTCTAACTCACTGAACATATCCATAACCGCAGAGGCTACCAGATAAATATTTTTTATCGGCCGCTTCAACACAACAATTCCATTTTCGATCCCTTCAGGACACTCCTTTTGCTCCGGGACGATCAAAAACCTTTGTCCGTCCATTGTTGTCGTCAGCATGGCATATCCGCCCTCATAATGATCCACTGCAAAGTTCTCCGCATACTCAAGCTCCATACTGCTTTCATAAATAAGCTCTTTCTGCTTAACTGTATCGGAATGAAATGTGATCGTATAATCTATTTCATGCGGCGTACTCATTGCAACGGTATCACCTGTCACAGTCACCGGTTCATCAAAAACCTTAACCGGAATTTCAAAAACCGAATTTCCTTCCTCATTTACCGGCAGATATTTCTCCCCGTCCACTAACATATAATCATAATTTGGGCTGCTCCACATAATCGTTGCAATAACATTTCCCCCTGATACACTGACGGTTGCAGGCGATAATATATTTGCTTTTCCGCTTCCACCGTCAAATGTAAGCTCAACGGTATATATTCCGTCATCCAATTTAATATCTTTTGCGCCATCTTCATTCGCAGGCTCCGGCCCGGAAACGATCACTTTATGGTCATACCACTTCCCTTTGGTTCCTATAAGCGCCAGGTCAAATTCTTCATCAAGCGCAGGCACAGGTACATCAAAGCCGTATACCTCTTCCGTAAATCCGTCACTGTACGTCACCGTATCTACTGTCGGATACAGTAACTGCGCGCCTTCTTTTTTAGCGTCTTCTGCAAGCCCCGGATAAAGGTTTATGATATTTTTGGAGCCCAGGGAGATATGTATCGTCATTTCTCCGTTTTCTACTCTCAGCGTTCCTTTTCCGTCACAGGCCTCGCTCACATGAAACATGGAGTTATCCGTATCAAAATCCGCCGTGTATATGCCATCCGGTAATTTTTCCTTTTCCTTTGCAGGCTCAGCCACCGTTTGGTCAGACGGGATCTCACTTTTTGGGCCTGAACATCCGCTAAACATCATACAGGACATTATCAAAATTCCTAATATCGTAATTCTTTTACTTTTCATGGCAGTCCCCTCTTCTTAATCATTCATAACGGCTGCCGTATGTTCTACATAAAGCTGCTGTACTGCATCAATCTCTCCAAGACCGTTGATCTGTGTATCCACTCTCTCAAAATTACCGGAGGCATTGAACATACTTACCCATGAATCTTCATCTTCTCCCGCCATATCATTATTGGCATGGTCTCCTGCCACTACCATGAGCGGACGAAGGACCACTTTGTCATAACCGGCTCCGGCAACTGCTTCAATAATATTCTCACAGGAAGTCTCTTCCGGTTCACCTTCCACAGTGCCTATAAATACATTGTCATATCCAAGCTCCCCCATCTGTGTCTGCATCTGACTGTAAGAAACCTTTGCCGCATGTGATGTGCCGTGTCCCATGAATACGAATGCGACGCCGTCTTCTTTTGCAGCTTCAATACTGTCATAACCTGCATCTTTTACAGCTTCGCCTGTAATTGCCTTGGCAACTGCTTTTTTGTCATCATTGATCACCGTTGCGTCCGTACCGACTTCCCCGAGCAAGGGTTGGGCAACTTTTAATGTTTCAAACTTGTCCTTATAAGTTTCAACTGCGTCCATCAGCTCATCATACTCTGCGCCATGCATTAAATGAGTCGGCTGCACAATAAGATTTTTAACTTTATTTGCAACTGCGCGTTCAAGCGCCTGTTCAACATTGTCAATCTTCTCACCGTCTCTTGCCTGTATATGATTAATGATGATCTGCGCCGTAAAGGCCCTTCTTACAGACCAGTCGGGATAGGCCTCCTGCAAAGCATCTTCAACTCCTTTAATATCAGATACACGGCTGTCGTTGAATGATGTACCGAAACTGACTGCTAAAATCTCATTTTCACCTATTTCATCCTGATTGCGGGCATCGTCCTCAGAAGCGTCACCGGTATCCCTTCCAAAATAATCAGGATCGGCATTCTCACCTTCTACAAGTTGTTTCTGCTCGTCCGTCAAAGCATCCCATGCTGCCTTTGCATCCGCACACTGCCTGTCAGTGTCGTCTGTTCTCTCCTGTACATAAATTGCATCTATCAGCGCCGCTGCTTCGTCGGCAGCTATCCTATCCTGATCTGCTTTTGAAGCTTCTTTTAAAGCTTCTTCTGAAGCTGTCTCAGTATCTGCCTCTGCTCCAATGTTTGGTGAAGCCGTTTCTTCACTGCTTCCGCATCCTGTCAGGCAGAATGTACCGACCAATGCCGCCATTAATATTGCTGCTGCTCTTCTTTTCATATTTCAAACTTCCTCCTTCGACAATTATCTGCCACTTTATTTATTAAATATGTGTGTCAGAAACAATGAGATCAGGGCAGCGCAAAACAAAAACCCTCTGCCTGTACAGGTAAAGGGTTTATATGCGATAATAAAGCATATGAAAACATATCCGTAATTAATATATTCGTAATCAATATATCCTTAATCAATACACTCATGATCAATAATCCATTATCAATACATTCATGATCAATAATCCATTATCAATATATGATTACAATAAGAACACATCTTCATCACTATATTTAAACGTACAACCAATTTTACTCGTGGCCTGAAACAATCGTTTCTGTACAGCAATCAGGCAGGTCTCCCGACTCAAAGATCATCACATCCGCCATCTTCCCGGTTTCCCAGTGATATATCGGCTTCTGCTCCTTTATTACGGTGACGAGTTCGTACAGGACTTACACCTGTTTCCCTTTTCACCAGGACCAATTAAAAATAATTGCCCTGACACCTAATCACTCCATATTCAATTTTCATTATACTATCATATCTTCGACACAATTTCAACATCTTTCATGAATATCCGGACAATATTCGGATAACTGAATTTGCTTTAATCGGAAATTCCTCATTTCTACAAATTAATTTACAGGCTTTTATATGCGACTGCATAATACATGCGTAATAACAAATTTCAACAATTTATTACAAACTTATAGCTTTTTCATCATATTCACATATAATAAATTAAACAATAAACCAGAAAGCAGGAAAAATAAGTATGAATTTCTTCAACAATTATAATAACAATAATCGCTGCTGTGACGATAATCCATGCAACAACTGTCCGCCTGAGCCCAAGCCCTGCTGTATCCCGGGTCCTCCGGGTCCTCCCGGACCTCCCGGACCACGCGGTCCTATGGGAGAACGCGGTCCTATGGGACCTCGCGGCGCAACCGGAGCACAGGGACTTCCCGGCGCAACGGGACCGGTCGGACCTCAGGGACCCGTCGGTGAAACCGGACCTATCGGCCCCGCAGGACCTCAGGGCGCTGTCGGACCTGTGGGCGCTACAGGACCTATCGGACCTCAGGGACCTGTAGGTGAAACCGGCGCCGTCGGACCTATGGGACCTGCAGGCGCTACAGGGCCCGCAGGACCTATCGGACCCCAGGGCGAAACAGGATCTGTAGGTCCCCAGGGCGCTGCAGGTGAAACCGGACCTGTAGGACCTCAAGGCGCTACAGGACCTATCGGACCGGTCGGACCGGTTGGACCTACCGGTGAAATAGGACCTATCGGACCTCAGGGACCTGCAGGCGAAACCGGACCTATCGGACCTCAGGGACCTCAGGGCGAAATAGGACCGGCAGGACCCCAGGGACCCGTCGGCGCCACAGGACCTACCGGGCCTCAGGGGCCTCAGGGTGAAATAGGACCTGCAGGACCTCAGGGACCCGTCGGCGCTACAGGACCGGTCGGACCTCAGGGACCTCAGGGTGAAACAGGGCCTGCAGGCGCTACAGGACCTATCGGACCTCAGGGGCCTCAGGGTGAAACAGGGCCTACCGGGCCTCAGGGACCTCAGGGCGAAACAGGGCCTATCGGACCGGCAGGTGAAGCAGGACCCACAGGACCTCAGGGACCTACAGGCGCTACAGGACCCATAGGACCGGCAGGACCTCAGGGTGAACCCGGACCTGCAGGAGAAATAGGGCCTATCGGACCTCAGGGACCTCAAGGCGAAGCAGGACCCGTTGGACCTCAGGGACCTACAGGCGCCACCGGACCCGCAGGACCCATCGGACCTCAGGGTGAAATAGGACCCGTTGGACCTCAGGGGCCTCAGGGTGAAACAGGGCCTACCGGTCCCGCAGGACCTCAGGGCGAAACAGGACCCGTTGGACCTCAGGGACCTACAGGCGCTACAGGACCCATAGGACCGGCAGGACCTCAGGGTGAACCCGGACCGGTCGGACCTCAGGGACCTGCAGGAGAAATCACTGATTTTGCAGATTTCTATGCACTCATGCCGCCTGACAACTCCACAACGGTTGCACCGGGTACAGATGTTGAATTCCCTCAGCAGGGAAACAGCAACGGCACCGTGATCACTCCGTTGACTGCAAGCTCATTTAATCTGGCGCAACCCGGAACCTATCTGGTAATGTTCGATGTAAGCGTCACGCAGGCAGGGCAGCTTGTTCTTACCTTAAATGGTGTTGACCTGGATCAGTCGGTTGCAGGACGCGCAACAGGGGCATCTCCGATTATCGGTATGACAATTATAACAACCACTGCGGCTGATTCCGTACTGACTGTAAGAAATCCGGCATCCAATCCCTCAGCGCTTATCATTACTCCCTCAGCCGGAGGTACCCGGTCCGTATCAGCTCATCTTATAATAGTCAAACTAATCTAAAGACGCGGGATGGCGGTCTTGATTTTTCAAGGCCGCCATTCATTTACTGTTTGTGCCATTGCAAAAAGACCGAACAGGAATCATCCCATTCGGTCTGTAAATACAATTATTATACTTTGTTAAATTTTTAACATTTAATCTCCAGATATCCTAACAGCTTACTGGTATCATACTCGTTAAGCACGCCCAGATTGGAGTCATAGAATTTGCCGTCAAAGTGTACGAGATAGTGGCAGAAACGTCCCATCTTCTCCATGAGGATGGCGCATTTAGGAAGAACCGTATCCCTTCCTTCGGTGTAATTTATAATATCGGTATGATCGATACCATAGTAGTTAAGAGCCGATATAACGCGTCCCATTGTAGCCTGCCACTCTCTGCAGTCCATAACGCTTATGACCTCGGCGATAGTAACTCCCGCAAGCATAGCCACGCAGGCCTGACCGCAGAGTCCGTCTTCCGGCAGCTTGATGACTTCCACACTGTCGATCTTACGGATCGGATTATCAAAGCTGTACGGGCTGTTCTGGTTCATAACTATAAGCGAACCGTTTATATGAAGCAGGATCTTATGTACGGAACCCGGTTCCACGTTCACCGCCGATTCGTCAAAAATACGGATCTCATATATTCCTTTCTCCTTAGGGTGCAGCTCACAGTCAATGATCTTGTTATCAAGCACTAAATCGCCCTTAATGACCTCTCTCTGCTTACATACCTCCCATACATTAAAAGGGACTGAAATTGAGTAACCCTTATCCTGTTTTTCAACCTTGGATTCAAAAAAATATCTCATGCTTCCTCCATTCCGGTGACTCACACCAAGTTATTATATTAATGCGAAAATACCTTCGTATGCAACTATTGTATCAAATTCCAACGAAATTGAAAACCGTTTTTTATAAATTATTGTATAATTTTTCTATAAAATCATTACGGTTAGTCAATAATTTTGTATCGCAAAATATATTTAAACAAATTATAATATTGCGTTATATACCGATCAATAAAAACTGATGTTCATATCGACATTGGTGGAAATGCCGTCCACTACCCCTTTGTCGGAATACTGCCATATCTTAAAATCATAAGGATAATAGATATCGGTATCATAGGAAGCCAGCCATTTATCATAGTCCTCTAACTGCTCTATATCAAGCAAAAGCATAAACGACTTGATATTCCCATAAATCATGGGCGTATAACCGGCATTCTTTATCTTTTCACAAAAAGCTTTGCAGTACCTTGTGCGTTCTTCCTTTGTAAGATCGTTGGTCCTTGCATTGTCCAGATTTACCGCTTCCACATCGAGCACAACCGGGTATGTAATGTTATAAGGCTCCAAAGCATCGAGCACAAACTCTGCTTCTTCCTCAGCCTCTTCAATACTGGTCGCCTGTGTAAAAAAATAAACCCCGACATCTATATCATTATCAAGAGCGCCTTTTATATTATCTTCAAAAAACTCGTCTTCTTTTATCTCCCCTTCGGTATAACCGCGTATCCCAAGTCTGATAAATGCATATTCGACATCATCTTTTGCGACCTTTTTCCAGTCTATTTCATCCTGATATTTCGACACATCTATACCCTTATGAGATATGAGCTTGTCACCTTCATAATACTCAAGCAGCTCATCATCCGTAAGCGCTAAGTTGTCCTGTTTGTACTCATTATGCCTGATGGTATCGGTTATGGGAATGAAATAATACTCTCCGGCGTCCAAAAGCACGATCTCATCCTGAAAAAACTGCCTCAACATATTAAGCGTACCGTCTCCGGAAAGCATCAGTTCTTTCATACTGTTAAGCATATCTTCCCTGGTTTCATCGGAAACCTGCGCTGACACTTCCTCAACAGTCTTATCCAAAAGCGCATCCACTTCCTCTTTGGTATAATTGCCCCTAAGTTCTTCAACTTCGTTCATAACCTCCGTATTTTCAAGTTTTGCGGCCCTGTATCTGAATACCATGATAATGCACACCGTAACGGAACATAACGTGATTATACAAAGAATTATCGAGTTTAAAAGTATAGCGTTTTCATTTCTTCTGTGTTTTTTACCTCTTGATCTGCTCTGTGGATTTATATCCTGCATACTGACACCATGCCTTTCTCTTTGACCGCAACCCTAAATCCGTTCGCTGAAATAACTTTTATAACCTTCCCCGAAAATTTCGGTAGCGCTTGTTATGACCATAAAAGCATCGGAATCTTCTTCTCTTACTATCGTCTCTAACTGCGGGGACGTCCGCTTCTTTACCGCGCACATTAAAACCCTTTTCTGCTTTTTGCTGAAAGCCCCGTGTCCTTCCAGATAAGTTACGCCTATATCCAGTTCTTTAAGTATTCTTTCGGCTATGTCCTCCGATTTGTCGCTGATGATATAAATAAGCTTGGCCTCGTCTTTTCCGTACAACACGATATCCAGCACTGCGGAATTGACTGCGACCAGTATTCCCGCATAAAGCGCGGAGTCTATATTTCTAAATGCAAAAGCCGAAACTGAAATTACAATAACGTCTGTTATGAAAAATATCGCCCCTGTCTTTAAATGCGGAAGTTTTAATCTTAAGAATTTGACTATTATGTCCATTCCGCCTGTCGTTGCTCCGACCTTCATTATCATTCCGATGGATACGGCATATAAAACGCCGCCCGATAACGCTGCTAACAGTATATCATCAGTTGCCGCTCCTAAGGGAGCTAAAATATTGGTAATTACGGAAATAACTGCAATCGCATAAATCGTTGAAACCGTAAAACGTATTCCGAATTTATATATGGCAAGCAGCAGAATGGGTATGTTTAATATAAAGATCAGAGTACCTGTCTCCACCGGAATAAACCTGTTTATAATGATCGCAATTCCCGACACGCCTCCGGGCGCCATATTGTTAGGATCTATAAATGAACTGATGGCGACAGCGTTGATAAAAGAGGCAACTGTAATGATCAAATATTTTTTTATAATTTCCATTCTAATCCCCTATTCAGGCTCAGCCTGCAGATTTATTTTCACACTGACCCCGGATATTGCTTCGCGAAATCTTAAATCTTTATTTTCATTTATAAGATTATCCCCTAAAAATTATCAATTATAAGTCTGCCTTATATGTTAGCCCTGACTAACTCCGGTTTGTATCCGTTGTCCTCTAAGGCCTTGATTATCTGATTTTTATGTTCGGTTCCGTAAGCTTCCAATGTTATGCGCAGCTCGACCGCCGCATTTCTGTTAATGGAAACAAACTGGTTATGTTCAAGCTTGATGACGTTTCCGTTCTGCTTGGCAATCACATCCGCTACCCTCGATAACTCACCCGGCTTATCCGGAAGCAGCACCGATACGGAAAAGATCCTGTCACGAAGCACAAGTCCCTGCTGTACAACGGAAGACATCGTGATCACGTCCATGTTTCCGCCGCTTAATATGGACACTATCTTTTTATTTTTGACATTAAGATGTTTAAGCGCCGCAACCGTAAGCAGTCCCGAGTTTTCAACTATCATCTTGTGATTTTCCACCATATCAAGGAAGGCCACTACCAGTTCTTCGTCTTCTACCGTAATGATATCGTCCAGACTTTTGCTGACATACGGGAAAATAATACTGCCCGGAGTCTTGACCGCCGTACCGTCTGCAATAGTATTGACAGTGCTAAGAGTCGTGACTTTTCCGGCTTTTATCGACTCCTGCATACAGTTGGCCCCCGCAGGCTCTACGCCTATGACCTTTATCTTGGGATTTAACAGCTTGGCAAGCGCCGACACGCCCGTGGCAAGTCCGCCGCCGCCGATAGGCACAAGGATGTAGTCCACAAGCGGAAGTTCCTTTATAATTTCCATTGCAATGGTTCCCTGTCCTGTCGCTACGTCAAGATCATCAAACGGATGTACGAACGTATACCCGTTTTCTTCCGCCAACTTATAAGCATGAGCACAGGCCTCGTCATAAACATCTCCGTACAGGACCACTTCCGCTCCATAGCTCTTGGTACGGTTTACCTTGATAAGAGGCGTCGTTGTAGGCATTACTATCGTTGACTTAACGCCATAGCATTTGGCGGCGTATGCCACGCCCTGCGCATGGTTGCCGGCGGATGCGGTTATCAGTCCCTTTTCACGTTCTTCTTTAGACAGGGTGCTTAATTTGTAATATGCGCCCCTTACCTTATATGCGCCCGTAAACTGCATGTTTTCGGGTTTAAGATATACCTTGTTGCCCGTCCGGGCGCTGAAATAATCGCTGTAAACAAGTTTGGTTTCCATCGTAACCTGTTTGACGACCTCATATGCCTCCTCAAATTTTTCCAACGTCAATTTCTTCTCCTCCATGACAATCCTCCATTCTTACTTGTCAGTACATCCGTGAAACGCTGTTTCAACGTATATTGATCGCGCAGATTTAACAAACGCCGTTGCAGGCGCTGAAAACCCACAGTGCAAAATCTGTATGTTATTCCGCATATTTATCTACGTCAAACAGCGCATTTACAAAGCTGTCAGCATCAAACTTCTGCAGATCCTCAATCTTTTCACCGACTCCGATATATTTGACCGGTATCTTAAGCTCTGACTGGATGGCTACGGCTATTCCGCCCTTGGCGGTTCCGTCCATCTTAGTCAGGATAATACCTGTAAGCTGCGCGGCTTCTCCAAATTCCTTAGCCTGCTGAAGGGCATTCTGTCCGGTGGTGGCATCCAACACCACCAGATTTTCCCTATGGGCGTCGGGAAATTCTTTATCTATGATACGATTTATTTTTTTGAGTTCTTCCATTAAGTTTTTCTTATTGTGAAGGCGGCCTGCGGTATCGCACAGAAGCACGTCCACATTCCTGCTTTTGGCTGCGTTTACCGCATCAAAAATAACGCTTGCGGGATCGGCTCCTTCTTTTCCGCCTATGATATCCACGCCCGCCCGGCGCGACCACTCAGTAAGCTGCTCTCCTGCCGCCGCGCGGAAAGTATCGGCCGCCGCCATAAGGACTTTTCTGCCCTGTCCCTTAAGCTGTCCTGCCAGTTTGCCGATGGAAGTGGTCTTGCCTACTCCGTTCACCCCGATAACAAGCACTATCGACTGTTCATGTTCAAAATCATAAGCGGTCTCTCCTACCTGCATCTGTTCTTTGATATTCTGTATCAGGAACTCCTTACAGGCTTCCGGCTCCTTGATATGGTTTTCCTTTACCTGCGTTCTCAGCTTTTCTATGATATCCTGCGTGGCCTTGACGCCTATGTCTCCCATAATAAGGATTTCCTCAAGCTCTTCGTAAAAATCCTCATCGATCTTCGAAAAACCGTTAAAAACCGAATCAATTCCCGATACTATATTGTTTCTTGTCTTTGAAAGACCTTCTTTTAATCTGCTGAAAAAACTTTTCTTTTCTTCACTCATTAAATCTCAATTCCTTATCATAAAATATTGATCATCATATTCTTACCATTAAGGTATTGGTGCCCCTGTCCTCTTGGCAATAAAATCTCAACCGCTTAATCCCTTATGATTAAGGCGTCAGTCGTCCAGTTCCTTATCAATCAGATTTACGCTTACCAGTGTGGATATACCTTTCTCCTGCATGGTAATGCCGTAGAGGCGGTCGGCTTTCTCCATCGTGCCGCGCCTGTGCGTTATGACTATAAACTGAGTATTCTTCGTCAGCTTATGTAAATACTTGGCAAAACGTCCGACGTTATTCTCATCAAGCGCCGCCTCGATCTCGTCCAGAAGACAGAACGGCGAAGGCTTGAGGTTCTGTATAGCGAACAGAAGACATATAGCCGTAAGAGACTTTTCCCCGCCTGACATCTGCATCATGTTTACGAGTTTCTTGCCCGGCGGCTGCGCGATTATAAGTATGCCCGCCTCCAACACATCTTCATCTTCTATCAGTTCAAGCGAACCCCTTCCGCCCCCGAACAGCTCTTTAAATACCTTATCAAATTCTTTGTTGATCTCGGCAAACTTTTCATTAAACTGTTTACGCATAGAAGTGTCAAGTTCTTCTATTATGCCAAGCAGCGTCTTCTCGGCCTCGACCAGATCGTCATGCTGTGTTTTTAAGAAAGTATACCTCTCCATAAGGTTTTTATAATCTTCAATTGCATTTACGTTGACGTCGCCGAGTTTTCTTATCTCGTCTTTTAAGCGGGATATCTCTTTCTTCATAACTGACAGATCTGTCATATTTTCATCACGAAGCGAAGCCGCGTCGGATAAGGTTATCTCATATTCATCCCACATATAATTGATCTGGGATTCTATCGATTCTTCCAGTTTCTCCTTTTGTGAATTAAGACGATAGACTTCTTTATCAAGGGCTGTCATCTTCTGTGAAAGTTCTTCCCTCTCCGCAAAGAAGTTCTTCTGCTTAGCCGAAAGTTCTTCTTTGGCCTCCATATCATTCTTAAGCTTTATCTCGGTATCCGACTGTGTTGTATAGGAAGCAACGATCGTCTTTTCAATCTCTTCAATGCTTTCTTTCTTGCGTTCTACCTCTTCCTTGCCGAGTTTAAGTCCTTCTTTAACTTCGTTGAGTTCCGACTCATGTCTATTGATCTCGGAATCTATACGTTCCAGATTTTGTTTATGGAAGTCTTCCGTCTGACGCATCTTTTCAACTTCCACATCCCACTCGGAAACTTTGGCGGACTGTTCGGACTCCCTGGCCCGCTCACTCTCTAACTGTGTCTGAAACTCTTCTATCTGCGCTCCCACATTTTTTTCAAGCAGCTCGGAAGCTTCCAGTTCCTTTAATATAGCCTCTTTATCGGACTGTATCTGCGCCATTTGCGCGTCCATTTCCTGTTCTTCCGATTTAAGGTTGCCGAAGCCCTCTACGGCCTCGTCCTTACGCTCTCTTGCCTGATTTACGTTGAGTCTTGCGGTATTCTGCTCTATGAACTTACGCTGAAGCTGCCCCTTTATATCTTCGATGCCAAGACGCAGTTTATTCCTCTTTGCTTTGGTTTCTTCTATATCCTCGAGGATCCTGTCTATTTCAACAACATACTGCTTTACTTTTTTCTCCAACTCCTCCATCTCGCGACGGCGGCCAAGCAGATTGCTGTTATTCTTAAAGTTACCTCCGCTTATCGCTCCTCCGGGCACAAGCAGCTCGCCCTCAAGCGTTACCATCCTTATTTCATGCCGGTATTTTGCGGCTATCTTTACGGCATTGTCCACGTTATCGACTACCACGATCCTGCCGAGCATGGATTTTGCGACGTTTTTATACTTCTTGTCCACTTTAACAAGCTCATCGGCCATACCGATGACGCCTTTTTCCTTAAGGGCCTCCGGATTTTTAAACTCCTGCGGATTTTTGATGCTGGTAAGCGGCAGAAAAGTCGCGCGTCCCGCTCTTGTCTTTTTTAAGAAAGCTATCATGCTCTTGGCGGTCTCTTCATCTTCCGTTACGATATTCTGAATATTGCCGCCAAGCGCGATCTCTATTGCGGTCTCATATTCTGACTCCACCTTGATTATATCCGCCACTACGCCAATAATACCCTTTTCATCGGCCTTCTGCTCCATAACGGCCTTTACCGCGCCGCCATAGCCTTCGTATCGCTCCGTCAGATTGGAAAGCGCCTCTAACTTGGATTTCTCCTGATGGTACAAAACCTGTGTATCCCTGAGTTGCTGGTCTTTTCCCGCCAGTTCTTCACGCATGCCTGCCAGATTTTCTTCCATTGATTCCTGTTCGTCTTTTAACCTCTGTATATCATTACTTACTCTTTCAAACTCTTCTTCCAGATTTTTTATAGTCTGCGCATGAGCCGCCTCATCGGATTTGGCGCGCAATATCCTGGAATTTAACTCAGCCTTCCTGATCTGTATCTGCTCTATCATCGTATCGAAGCGCCCCATCTTGGACTTGATCGTAGCCCTGTTGTTGAGCGCATCGATTATGGTATTCTTTCCACTTTCTATATGGTTGTTCAGTTCTTCTATCCTATTTTGCACACTTTCAAGAAGCGTCCCGGCCTCTTCGCGCTGGCGTTCAAGAATATTCAGTTTTTCGTCAATTTCTGATTTATCCTTTAAAATAACTTCTTTTTCTTTATTTTTCTCACTGATAACAGACTGTAAACTTTCAATCCTGTTATTCAGATGTTCTTCATTTCCCTGCGCCGCATTTATCTGCTCTTTTAAGACGTTGACTTCACCCTCTAATTTAGAGCGCATCACATCCGTATTTGCAAGCGAACTTCTGGCCTGTTCAATATCCTTGTCGAGCTGTTCAAGCCTTCCTTCTATCTGCTCATATTCTTCCTTAATATGCTCATATTTACCGGTCGTATCCTCTAAATCACCGTTTGCAATATTTAATTTTTCCTCCGCAGCATCAAGCTGTTCCTTGATCTTGACGTTTTCCACAAGAAAAGAGTTGATATCGAGAGTTTTTAATTCTTCTTTTTTGCGTAGATAAATACGCGCTTTTTCGGACTGTTTCTCAAGCGGGCCTATCTGTTTCTCGAGCTCTGAAAGTATATCGTTTATACGTACAAGGTTCTGCTTCTCATCTTCCAATTTCTTCTGCGCCGCATACTTCCTGCGCTTAAACTTAACGATGCCTGCCGCTTCGTCAAAAAGCTCGCGTCGCTCTTCAGGCTTACCGCTTAATATCTTATCGATCTGTCCCTGTCCGATAATGGAATATCCTTCTTTACCGATGCCGGTATCATAAAAAAGCTCATTCACGTCTTTAAGCCTGCAGGGCGTTCCGTTTATCATATATTCGCTCTCGCCCGAACGGTACAGCCGCCTTGAAACGGTGACTTCATCATAATCAATGGCAAGCTGGTGGTCGGAATTATCCAGTGTTATCGCCACATATGCATAACCGAGAGCTTTCCTAAGCTCTGTCCCCGAGAAGATAACATCCTGCATAGAGGCTCCGCGCAGCTGCTTGATGCGCTGTTCGCCAAGCACCCACCTTACCGCATCGGCGACATTGCTCTTACCGCTTCCGTTAGGACCTACTATTCCCGTGATCCCATTGTGAAACTGAAACGTGATTTTATTTGCAAACGACTTAAATCCCTGTACTTCTATACTCTTTAAATACATCTCTTATACTCCTGATCTTACTTTTGCAAAAGCTTAAGCGCCTCGTAGGCCGCCTGCTGTTCGGCTGCTTTTTTGGTTTTTCCGGCCCCCCTGCCTATTGTCTTATCATCAATTCTGGCTTCCACCACAAAAACCTTGTCGTGGTCGGGACCTTTCTCCGAAATAAGTTCATAGGTAAGCGCTGCGTTATTGTCACGCTGAACAAGCTCCTGTAAAATTGTCTTGGCGTCATAAAACAGCTGCTTATGCTCCAGATCAGAAAGAATAAACCTGTGTATATACCCGGCTGCTTTTTCCATACCGCTGTCAATATATATCGCTCCGATTATTGCCTCCATCACATCGGATATTATTGAGTCCTTACTTCTTCCGCCGGTCATTTCCTCACCTTTTCCAAGCAGAATATAATCCTCCAGATCAAACAGCCGCGCACAATACGCCAACGCCGATTCACACACTATGGAGGCCCTGAGTTTTGTAAGTTCTCCTTCTTTCATGGAGCTGTTGTTATGAAAAAGAAATTCACTTGATACCAACTCCAACACGGCATCTCCCAAAAATTCCAACCGCTCATAATCCGCATGCTTGTTTATCTTCTGCTCATTGGCAAAAGAACTGTGCGTAAGCGCCTGCTTAAGCAATCCTTTATCCTTAAAAGAATAACCTATTATATTTTCCAGTTCATCAAAATTTTTACGAATCATTTCTATATCTTTCCCGCTTAATTACATACAATGACGTATTATGTAAACCTATGTATAATTTTAAAAAGCGCAAGTTCGGCGTCTTGCGCTTTTACTGCTGTATTAACACTTTTTTATACCGTTTGATCTATCGTATCCCTGATTAAATCAACCGCTTCTCCCACGGTCTTAATGCGCTCCACTTTTTCGGCAGGGATCTCTATATCAAAAGCTTCCTCAATACCTACGACGATCTGGAACACATCCAACGAATCCGCGCCCAGATCTTCCATAAAAGTGGTTTCCATAGTGATTTCCTTTGTGTCTACGTTTAAAACATCCGCTATAACTTTTCTGATTATATCTACTTCCATTCCTGTTTCCATCTGAGCAGCCACCTTTCTTTAATCCTGAACAGTAATTTTTTCTTTGATCTTTTCGTTTATTTTCTGTTCCTTAAAAGTAACACACTGCAAAACAGAATTTTTAATCTCAACTGAAGTAGAACTTCCGTGGGTCTTTACCACCAGACCGTTTAAACCAAGCATAGGGGCGCCTCCATACTGTTTAAGATCAAAAGCCTTAAGCGTCTGCTTAAGCGCAGGTTTAACCAACAACGCCCCTATCTTACTGCGCAGAGAAGTCATCATTCCCGCCTTTACCTTTTTCAGCAGCGTAGCGCCTACACCCTCATACATCTTAAGTATGACATTACCCACAAAAGCCTCACAAACGATCACGTCTGCCATTCCCGTGGGAATATCCCTTGCTTCGATACTTCCTATGAAATTTATGTCAGGACAGTTTTTAAGCAGCGGAAAAGTCTCCTTAACAAGCGCATTTCCTTTTTCCTCTTCCGCGCCGATATTTACGATCGCAACCTTAGGCGATTTTACATTCATTACATTTTCCATATAAATAGAGCCCATCTTGGCAAACTGAACCAGATGCGACGGTCTTGCATCCACATTAGCGCCGCAGTCGACCAGAAGCGCGCAGCCGTTTTCGGTAGGGATCACGGGAGCAAGCGGCGGCCTTTCCACGCCTTTAATGCGTCCTACGATAACCTGTCCGCCCACTAACGTCGCGCCGGTGCTTCCTGCTGAAACATAGGCGTCGCAGGTTCCGTTTTTGACCAGATTAAGGGCTTTGACCAGAGACGATTCTTTCTTCTTGCGAATGGCCATAACAGGCGGTTCCGCATTCTCGATCACTTCATCGGCATTTACCACCTCAATCTGACCGGGATCGTAATTATATGCCTTAAGCTCTTCCCTTATCAAAGCTTCTTTACCTGTAAGATATACTTTTACTTTATCGCTTTCATTAACGGCTTCAACTGCGCCTTTAACGATCTCCTTAGGCGCATTGTCTCCTCCCATTGCGTCCAACGCTACATTTACATAACCGCTCATAATCATATGTTCCTCTCTTCCGGGATCTGTACCTCAAAGCATCTTATATTAATATACTAGACAATAGCCTAAAAATCAAGCTGTAGGGCAAAAAAAATCCCCATCAGGCCTCTGACGGGGATATGGATCAATCAACTGCAATGATTTCTTTTTTGTTATAAGTGCCGCATTTCTTACATACTCTGTGAGGTACCATCAGCGTGCCGCACTTGCTACATTTTACTAATGTAGGAGCAGTCATTTTCCAATTTGCTCTTCTCTTATCTCTTCTTCCTTTGGAAGATTTGTTCTTAGGACAGATAGACATCGTTACACCTCCTTATTTGCGTTAAAGATATCTTTTATCACAGCCATCCGTGGATCGGGAACGAATGTATCACATCCGCAGTCTCCCGTATTCAGGTCTTTACCGCATTTAGGGCAGATGCCTTTGCAATCCGGTTTACATAACACCTTCATAGGCCAGTTAATCATAATTTCATCGAGCAGCAATTCTTCAACCTTAAGTTTATCGCCTTCCATAAAACCCTGCTCTTCATTATCTTCTAACGGTTGTTCAGAATCCGAAACAACTTCCCTTGAAAAATGAAGCGGCATTTTATATTCCACAGGCTTAAGACATCTGTCGCAGTTCATGGCAAACACCAATTCTGCATTGCCTTCTATCAGAGCCTTATTCTTACCGACATTGGTAAAAGTAAAGCTTACGGGCGTCTTACGCACTATCTCACAGACATCTTTGCTTACTTCAACCTGCGTCAAGTCCGTTTCAACACTTACAGATATTATTTTTTCCTCAGATGTCAATACATCCGTCAGGTTTATGAACATAGCTGACTCCTATTCACACTCTGAATATTATACATATGGCACGCGGATTTGTCAACCCGGATTTTCCATAAATTTAGTTTTTTATTATTTTTATTTTTTCTTTACAGGCAGTCTCTTATATCCTGCATTCAAGGCAATAATGCCGATAAGCGTAAGAAGCGAAATTACTTCGCAGGCTCTCCAATACCACGGCTCCTTAAATTCCACGGTGAAACTGCCGTCAAAGCCCGCGGGAACCTCTACCGCCACCCTGTAAGACTCTCCAGGAATTATGCCAAGTTCTTCGCCCGTATCGGCATACGCATGATAGCCCTTATAAAGAAGCAGCGGCACTTCCACCAGACTTACGCTGTCGGACGCATTAGTCAGCGAAACCATTACCGCCGCCTTGTCCCTGTGCCAGTCGGCCACCGATATTGCAGACGGATCATAGGTGATATCATCCACATATGCATCCGTATATCTGCCCAGACTGAAACTGTCCGTATTCCAATCAAACGGTATATACTCTCCGAACACTATGTCAAAAGTATTAAGACCGCCTGCCTGATATATGCGATAAGTATTGCTTTCATCCAAAACGCCGCTCATGAATGAAAGTCCCTGCCATATCGAAATGACCGCAAGGGCTGTGGAAATGATCCTCTTTTTGTTCCCGGATATATTATCCTTACGCAATATTATGCACAAAAGATATGCCAGAAACAGCCCCGACACTACCAAAAAGCGCCATGAATACTGGATGCTTTTTACCGGCATCTTTAAAAACGGTATCATTGCCGCGATCCGCGTATATGGAAAAAGCGTAGTCGTCATTAAAAGACTGAGCGCACAGGCAAAAACTGCAAATCGTTCTTCTTTTTTAGATTCCTTCCCACTCTCCTTTTTGCCTGCGCAAAAAATGAACCATATGGCAAGCACAGCCATCAAAGCGGCTCCTACGCTTCTTGGCATATCTGAGTTGGTTCCGAGCGCCGCTTTTCTGGTAGCTGCTATGACCGAATAATCATTCATGAAAAGCTGCGCCAAAAAACCGCCTTTTTCTTCAAGTTTATACTCAACATACGAATCCAGATTATTTATCACATAAGTTCCGCTGAACATATAATCCAAAAACGGCGCCAGAAACCAGAGATTCAATAAAACCGTTGCGGCGGCAGCCTTTAGAAGCACGATCAGATTCTTCTTGCGGAAAGTCTTTTTCCAAAAAATAAGTAACGCAATAACGGCAAAAAATGCGGTCATTTCCGTTGATATCATATGTGAAAGGAAAATTCCCGTACAGCCTATCGTAAGTACAATATAACTTCTCTCATGCTCCACGGACTCCTCCGGCAGCATATATATCCGCCATAATCCATACAATACGAGCGGCATAAATACTATGGCCGTATATTCTCCAACCGCAGCCCTTGAATACAGATCATAAAGCCTGAATATATTCAGCGTATAAAGAACAGTGCAGATAAGTCCGTTTTTACGTCCTCCCATATGAGAAAAGCAATAATACGCAATTAAAACCGTGGCAGCATTTATCACCAGTACATAAAACTGATAAGCCGCCTGTATGGACACTCCGAAAAGTCTCAAAAATGCAGGAATATACAATAAAATATCCCCATAAAAAACCGACACCGCATAACCATGCCCCTTGAGCCAATAAGGCTGTATTTTTACCGGGAAAGTTCCGTTTTGAAGTCCCTGCCTCAACCCTTCTATCCTGGTAAGATGGAATTTCAGGTCAGCGGCATTAGTCCACAAAAAATCCACCATTAAAGGTATACTGCTTATTATGATCAAAACTATCAAAGCCTTAATTATAAAAAAAGTCTCTTCATCAATGCGACGTTTTTCCCGGCCGACACTGATCCTGCCCGAAAACATCAGATATAAAAATACAATTATATCCGCAATTAAAAATAATGCTGCCAGATTAAAAACAAAATTCCTGACTGCCAACGGAGAAGAAGCGACAGTAATATTCCGTATCAGTATATAGTCGCCCTCCGAAGCATCGCCGGTCAGCCTTCCTCTTACGATCAAAGGCCTGCCGCCGTATTTCACCCTGAAATCACATCTGACGGCAGTCGAATCACTTATCGAGATAAAGCCGCTTACATCCTTATCATATTCTCCGTCAACATATTGGATATCAATTTTGGCCCCTATATCGCCTCTTTGACACTCATACTCTGCATACAGGGTATATAAGCCCTTTGGAAGCGTGATATCAGGAGTGGATATATAACTATATTCAGAAGATTTATCCAGATAAAAACCCGGCTCTCCGTTATTATATTGCAGATCATCCTGACTATAGCTTAGTTCAATATCCCCACGCCTGCCATAAACCATGCCCGATATCAGCAAGACCAACGCCTCGGCCACTATAATACAACACGCTAATATCCTTTTATCTTTAAAACCAGACAGCATCATTTCTCCTTCGCATTCTATTTTTAATTATTTGATCTGCCCCTCAAGCACTTTCGCCGCCTCTTCCATAGCCGCATCCATGCCCGCAGGATTCTTTCCTCCTGCCTGAGCCATATTGGGGCGTCCTCCGCCGCCTCCGCCTACTAAAGAGACTATGCCCTTTATAAGATTGCCGGCATGGGCGCCTTTTGCCATAGCGCCGTCCGTCGCCATAGCTATAAGATTTACCTTGCCTTCCGCATCGGAAGCAAGAACTATAACTCCGTCGCCAAGCTTGTCCTTTAACTGGTCGCCAAGAGAGCGCAGGCCGTTCATATCAACGCCGGATACTTTAACTGCCAACAGTTTGACGCCCTTTACTTCCTTGACCTGATCCATTACGTCGCCCATGGCATCTTTGGCCGCCTTGCTCTTTAACGATTCGTTTTCGCTTTGAAGCGCCTTAAGCTCCGCCATTAAATGACTGCATCGGTCAATGAGTCCGGCAGGAGTGGTTTTAAGTATCTTTGAAGCTTCTTCCAACTTGTCTTCCAGTTCGGAATAATATTTGATAACGCCGTTTCCGGTCAACGCTTCGATCCTTCTTACGCCTGCGGCAACGCCGCTTTCCGAAATTATCTTAAATGACGATATCATTCCGGTGTTTTTAACATGCGTGCCGCCGCAAAATTCTTTGGAAAACTCTCCCATTTCCACAACGCGGACTTTTTCTCCGTATTTCTCTCCGAAAAGCGCCATTGCGCCGGTCTTCTTGGCTTCTTCTATCGAGAGCACCTCCGTTACCACCGGTATATTTTCCGCAATTTTTTCATTGACTATCCGCTCTACTTTGGCAAGCTCCTCGGCCGTCATTGCAGAGAAATGTGAAAAGTCAAAACGCAGTCTCTCGCCGTCATTATATGAGCCCGCCTGCTCTACATGCGTGCCAAGCACCATACGCAGCGCTTTCTGGAGCAGATGCGTCGCGCTGTGGTTTTTACAGGTTGCAGCCCTTCTGTCGGCGTCCACTTCGAGGGTGACTTTATCTCCCACTTTAAACATACCCGATACCATGCGTCCTATATGGCCTACCTTGCCGCCAAGCATTGTAACGGTATCTTCCACTTTAAATTCTCCGCTCTCAGAACGTATGATACCGATATCTCCTGCCTGACCGCCCATAGTCGCATAAAAAGGCGTCTCGTCCACGAAAATGGTTCCGATCTCTCCGTCGGTCAGCGCTTCAACCAGTTCCGTTTCCGTCGTAAGAACTAAGATCGCAGATTCATGCACAAGTTTATCATATCCTACAAACTTCGAAGTTATGCTTGGATCGATCGACTCATATACGGTCACGTCAGCGCCCATATAATTTGTGACCTTGCGCGCCTTACGCGCCTTGACCTTCTGCTCTTCCATGGCCGCCTTAAAACCATCCTCGTCCACGGCAAAACCCTTTTCTTCAAGGATCTCTTTTGTTAAGTCAATAGGGAAACCATAGGTATCGTATAACTTAAACGCATCCTCGCCGGAAAGTTCTTTCTTACCTGCCTTAGTCAGGTTATCTTCAAGCTCCGAAAGGATAGTCAAGCCCTGATCTATCGTCTTATTGAATTTATTTTCTTCCTGTGTCAGCACGTTAAAAATAAATTCCTTCTTTTCGTCAAGTTCCGGATATCCGTCCTTGGAACCCTCTATAACGGTATTACTCAGATTTGCAAGAAAAGTTCCCTCTATGCCGAGTTTACGGCCCTGACGCGCAGCCCTTCTGATAATACGGCGAAGCACATAGCCGCGTCCCTCGTTGGAAGGCATGATCCCGTCGGATATCATAAACGTAGCCGAACGGATATGGTCGGTTATTATACGTATCGACACATCCGTATCATAATCCTCTTTATATGAAACATTCGCAATTTCGCACACTTTTGTGCGAAGCGCCAATACGGTATCCACGTCAAAAATTGAATCCACATCCTGAACTACGGATGCCAGACGCTCAAGCCCCATACCCGTATCGATATTTTTCTGAGCAAGCTCCGTATAGTTGCCTTTGCCGTCATTATCAAACTGGGTAAATACGTTGTTCCAGATCTCCATATAACGGTCGCAGTCACAGCCTACCGTACAGCCCGGCTTACCGCAGCCGTACTTTTCACCGCGGTCATAATACACCTCGGAGCAGGGCCCGCAGGGGCCTGAACCATGCTCCCAGAAATTGTCCTCCTTACCGAAACGGAATATTCTTTCGGGCGCGATACCTATATCCTTATTCCAGATATCAAAAGCTTCGTCATCATCCGTATAAACCGACGGATAAAGCCTGTCGGGATCCAGACCCACGACCTGTGTCAAAAATTCCCAACACCAGTTTATCGCGTCCTTTTTAAAATAATCACCGAAAGAGAAATTACCAAGCATCTCAAAAAAAGTGCCGTGTCTTGCGGTTTTACCCACGTTCTCAAGATCGCCCGTGCGTATACATTTCTGGCACGTAGTCACACGCTTCCTCGGAGGTATCTCCTGTCCCGTAAAATAAGGCTTGAGCGGCGCCATGCCTGAATTGATAAGCAAAAGACTGTTATCATTGTGAGGCACCAGGGAAAAACTCTTCATCTTTAAATGTCCCTTACTCTCAAAAAAGTCAAGAAACATCTTTCTAAGTTCATTTACACCGTATTGTTTCATCTCTATAAAAATGTCCTTTCCCAACATTATCGCATTATTCAAAAATCAAATTTATCCGCAAAGTAAGCATCCAACCCGTCAATGGACACACGCTCCTGCTCCATTGAATCACGGAAACGCACGGTCACGCAGTTATCCGTCTCTGACTCGAAATCATATGTAACGCAGAAAGGCGTTCCGATCTCATCCTGTCTCCTGTAACGCTTGCCGATATTTCCTCTGTCATCGAATTCGCAGTTATATTTTTTACATAATTTCGTATATATTTTCTCGGCTCCCTCGTTTAATTTCTTGGACAAAGGCAGCACGCCGATCTTAACAGGCGCAAGCGCAGGGTGGAAATGCAAGACCGTACGCACATCGCCTTCCCCTATCTCCTCTTCGTCGTAAGCCGCGCAAAGAAAAGCCAACACAACACGGTCTGCGCCCAACGAAGGCTCTATTACATAAGGCACATATCTCTCATTTTTGACATCGTCAAAATAAGACAGATCTTCGCCCGAAGTATTCTGATGCTGCGTCAGGTCATAGTCTGTTCTGTCTGCGATGCCCCACAGCTCACCCCAACCAAACGGGAAAAGGAATTCGATATCGGTGGTTCCCTTAGAATAGAAACACAACTCCTCAGGAGAATGATCCCTAAGACGCATCTCATCTTCCTTTATTCCAAGCGACAAAAGCCAGTCGCGGCAAAAACCTCTCCAATACTGAAACCATTCCATGTCAGTGCCGGGTTCACAGAAAAACTCAAGCTCCATCTGCTCGAACTCTCTTGTACGGAAAGTAAAGTTGCCGGGAGTTATCTCATTACGAAAAGACTTGCCTATCTGCGCGATCCCGAAAGGAATCTTTTTACGCGAAGTCCTCTGTACGTTCTTAAAGTTTACAAAAATGCCCTGTGCGGTCTCCGGTCTTAAATATACGGTGTTTTTGGCGTCTTCCGTAACGCCCTGAAAAGTCTTGAACATAAGATTGAACTGCCTTATATCGGTAAAATTGTGTTTGCCGCAGGTAGGACAGGGTACGTTATGTTCTTCCACAAAATCTTTCATCTTCTGCTGTGACCAGCCGTCTATGGGCTCGGTAAGAGTAATGTTATTCTCAGCCGCATAATCCTCGATCAATTTATCCGCGCGGAAACGCTCATGACATTCCTTACAGTCCATAAGAGGATCCGAAAAACCGCCCAGATGTCCCGAAGCCACCCAGGTCTGCGGATTCATGAGAATGGCGCAGTCCACGCCGACATTATACGGATTTTCCATTACAAACTTCTGCCACCAGGCCTTCTTCACATTATTCTTTAATTCAACGCCAAGATTTCCGTAATCCCAAGTATTGGCCAAACCTCCGTAGATCTCCGAACCGGGATACACAAAGCCTCTTGCTTTCGCCAAGGCTGTGATTTTGTCCATTGTTTTTTCCATAATAGAATGCTCCTTCCTGTATATTAAACTATTTAGGTAATGCCTTATTAAAAATATTAATTACTCATTACAGTATTGATCAACAGGCCTTCAGCTTGAAATGTCCATCTTGAAAGCTCAGCCTTAAATTCTCAGCTTTAAATAACATTATTTAAAGATAATGCAGGATATTGCATCGGTCTCAGAAGAATTAATAACGGCTGTTTTTTTATTTGTTATTTCCGCATCAGGACTTGTATATAATATTTTACCGTACACATTGACCCCAAGAGTTTCTTCTCCAGTCTGTATCACTATGGCGTGATGGTCTGCAAGTTCGTTAAACTGCTCATCATCCAAAGCCCCGTCTTCCGCGGACACCATATCTTTCAAATCATACCCCGCTTCACCCGCTTCGCTCACCGAGCCGCAAAAAAGCGTCCTGCCATTGAAACCGGCATAATCATCAGCATTTTTATAGGATAGCCTGACTTTTACCATACCGTCCTGTTCTTCTATGGATTCACAGGAGATATTGCCGTCTTCACCATAAGAATCTATCTTTTCCTGCGCCATTTCTTTAAGCTCATCGACATCATAGTAGGCCTCATCAAAACTTTCCACAATCGTCTCCACTATTTTGCCGTCTTTGGAAAAAGAAACCGTATCCATATCGGAAGCATCGGTATCTTTATTCCCGCAGCCTGCCGTTACAACAAGCAAAAACATAAGCATATTAATGATAGTAATCCGTTTCAGTTTTTTCATAAGAAGCCCATCCTCCCCTCTTACTAACGCTAACATACTGCCTTACATTATATCCGACTCATTTCATATTTTCAAGCCCCATACATATTATCCAGGATCTCAAGACTTTTAAAGTTTCTGTCAACATAACGTTTCCTGTAATCGTCCGCTATGGCTTTAAGCTCATTAAATACGGTATCGTTTACCGTAAAAGTATACAGTTTCTCTATTGACGCCCTGTTAATATAATCCACCGCGTATATTGTAGAATCATTAAAACTTTTTTCTTTTGGCAGTCCCGGGAATTCACCGTTTAAGATCATGGCCTTAAGTTCAAATATGTAACGCACCAATGCATTTGGAAATTTCTCATGCATCAGCGCCTTAAGGGACTGATACAAAAGCTTGAGCTGCTCCTTATCATCATTATTCTCTCTGGTATAATAATCCATAACTTCCAAAAAATATATTCCGTAATATGCGCTTTCATAATCTTTGCGCAAGCCTTCAAAATAATTGCTTATATCGGCTTCCACAAGATTATAAGCCGATCTGCCCGCATATAGTTTAAACGTACCGAAAGAAAAAGGATCGGTCGCGGCAAGCAGCCTGCTGCCCTGTCTTCTCGCGCCTCTTGCAAACGCGGAAATCTTTCCTTTTTCTTTCGTTAAAATGACCACTCTTCTATCATATTCACCAATCGGCTCAGCTTTTAAAATCATCCCTGTAAGCAGCGTATAATCCTGCATCAGACTCTTCACCCAACCCGTCTTTTTTTGCAAAATCCTGTCTCTTTTGTGCTAAATCCGTTTCCCGTAGTGCATTTTTATATGACAGAAAATCATTTATGCTTCCTGTCTGCATAAATCTTTCCCAGTAATTTATATCTTTCATCTTAAGCCCCCTAATCAACTGTATGATATTAGGGTTAGCTTTTTTATGTTTTTCTATTCGGAATCTTTAGGATTATATCCGAAATTTTTCAAAAGGAAATCACTGTCGCGCCAGTCCTTTTTTACCTTGACCCAGAGCTTGAGATTTACCTGCCGTTCAACCAGATCTTCTATATCGTGTCTTGCAAGCGAGCCGATCTTTTTCAGCATCTGCCCCTGTCTGCCTATGATTATGCCTTTATGAGACTCCTTTTCACAGATAATTACCGCATCTATATCGACTAAATGTTTCTTATAATTCATTGCTTCGATAGTAACCGCTATGCCGTGCGGTATCTCATCTTCAAGACATCTTAACGCCTTCTCCCTTATAAGTTCCGCCACGATCTGCCTTATGGGCTGATCCGTCACCGTATCTTCGTCATAATAAGGATGTCCGTAGGGCAGATACTTAAATATGCACGAAATCAGCTCGTTCGCGCCGTCTCCCTTAAGCGCCGATACGGGCACGATCTCCGCAAAATCCATCTGCTTTCTGTAAGTGTCAATAAAAAGCAGTATCTCATCTTTTTTAACGGTGTCAATCTTATTTATCACAAGAATAACAGGTGTTTTTATATTCTTAAGCTGTTCGATTATATGTTGTTCTCCGGCGCCTATATATGTGGTAGGCTCAACTAACCAGAGTACCACATCCACCTCGGAAAAAGTCCGTTCCGCAGTATTTACCATATAGGCGCCAAGTTTGTTTTTCGCCTTATGGATACCGGGCGTATCCAGAAAAACTATCTGCCCCTCTTCGGAAGTATATACTGTCTGTATCCTGTTTCTGGTCGTCTGAGGCTTATTTGAAGTGATCGCGATCTTTTGTCCTATCAGACGGTTCATCAGAGTTGACTTACCCACGTTAGGTCTGCCGATCAAGGTTGCAAACCCGGATTTATACTGTTCGTTCAAACCGTTTATCCTCCCAAGCATACTTCCTGCATTTCCTTCATTAAACTTACCGTATGCTCTTACTCTTCTTTACCGGTCTTGTTTTCATCGTTTTCGGACCGGACGTCTGCCGTTTTATCTTCCGCTGTCTTTTCTGCCGCTGTTTTATCTTCCATGTTTTTTTCTTCCGCTGTTTTTTCAGACTCCGCTTCTTTGAGCGTTTCATTGAGCCGGTCTTTATGCTTACCTTTATTTTTACTTTTATTTTTCTTTTTTCTGATGAATTTTTTAATAAGCATAACAACAACTATGATAACTGCGGCGCATATGATAATATTAACTATATTAACCACAAACCATACAAAAATATTCACTATGCAGTTTTTAAGGTTATCCATATTCCCGATAAAACCGTTCCGGATCCTGTCAAATACAGAATTTTCCGAAACTCTTACTTCTCTTTTTACTTCCTGTATACTAAGTCTTACGGTGCTGTAATCGATCTTATTATCCATAACCCGAAGCTGGGATTCCATGTTCTCAAGCTCGTATCTTACTTCCGAAAGCCTCTGCTCGATTGAAATGATATCTTCCACGGTTTCGGCCTTTTCCAAAAGCTCAAGCAGCCTTTTCTGCTCCGTGACAAGAGCGTTCTTATGACTCTCCAGATCCACGTACTGTAACGTAACATCTTCCACCTGCTCCGTCTTGCTTATGATATTGCTTTCACCATCCACAAACACGACAAATTCGTCAAGACGCTGCTCAGGTATGCGTATATTCCAGTCGGCGCTCCTGTTCCGGCTTCCGCCGCCCGTCGCCGCAGGATCGATCTCCTCATAAAATCTGCTTCCGTTGTACTCATTCTGATACTCTATGTAGCCGCCAAGCTCGCTTATCTGCGCTGCAAGATTTGCTATAAGCGTATCATAATGTTCCGTCTCTGCATCTATATTTACTGTTTTGATAAGTTTGCGCCCCGACGCATCGACGTTTTCTTCAGGCATTTTGCCGACATCTCCGCCTTCACCCTCAACAGCATACTCTTCGGCGGTTGTATCCGCCGCGACGCCGTTTGAATAATCGGACGTCTGTACGGCCGTCGCGTTATTGACAGACGTAATATATCCATAGCCGGGCGCAGTGTCATAAGCTGCCTCATAAGCGACAGAACCGTCCGAAGTTTTAGAACTTCCGCAGGCCGTAAGTAAAGCCGCAGCCGCAATAAAAAGCGCAGCTTTTTTCAATCTTTTCTTTTTCATATCTCATCCTCCCCCTACTCAATGAAACAGATAATCAGTCTCATCAAACAGCTTCTTCTGCCGCTTTATCTTATCCTCATTGCCAACTACACATAAACTCTCATCATCCATAAATGCTTTGATATATTCCGAAAGTTCCCTTATAGTCTCGGGCCGGGTATTAAGAAGCTCATCACGTTCTTTCTGCGCCTGCTCGTCGGAATAATGCGTCATATAACCTGATAACGAATACGCTCCTTTGGCGGAAGGAGTCATAGGCATGTCAAGCTCGCTTACGGCTCCGATAATATACTGCGTCATCGTTCTCTCGTCCGCATCAAAATTGCGTATATATTCAGACGCTTTTTCGAATATGTCTATGGTCTTCTCCAGATTTGGATCCCTGTAGGACACAAAGTAGCTTTCACCGGTTTTGCCAAAATGGCACATACATCCGTAGGCTCCGCCTTTTACGCGCACCTGCGTCCAAAGATAGTCATATCCCATCATCACTTTAAGCGCTCTCAGCGCGCCTGTATAATGAAGTCCCTTTTTATAAAAATTACCGGCCCTGCACACATACTGAACCTGTGAAGAAGTCATGAAGCCTTCATTCTTTTTTACGGGCTGCGGCTTATAGTCCTCATCTTTAACAGGCTCATTGTAAAGAGAGTTCTTAAAATCTTCCACAAGCGTCTCAATGCCTGCAAGCCCTTCTTTCTGCGCGGTATAATCCACCATCAGATTTTCCGGTCTGAAAATATAACGGGTCAGCTCTTCAAGTTTCCCGATAAGCTCATCCCTGCAGCCGTCAAAATTTTTATCGGACTCCTCCAACAGTCTGTAAAAAGGTATGCCGCTAACACTGTCAGCTATCGTTGCAACCTCTGATAAATAAGACAGGGCCCTCATTACCGCAACCAAATGCCCCGCCGACATCATATTGGCCTGTTTCTGGGATTTAAGCTCTGCAATGAGTTCATGCATTCTCTTACCGTCGTCAAACTTTGAAGACATTATTATCTCTTTTACCAGTTTAAACGCCGACTCTATATTTTCATACAATACTTTTACCTTTATCTCAAACATGGCCTTATAGCTTACCATATCGCGGGCGTCGGTATAAGTATTTATCGCAGTGGTTATGCCGCCGGTCAGTATATTGATCTCGTTAAAAAGCTCCGCATAGGTATGGTTTTCCGTATCCACAAGCCCGAGCGCGGCCTTTAAAAGCCCCACATACTTAAACAACTCTTCCGGTACTTTGGACAGATCGAACATAAACCTCAGATAACCTATGCCGTTTGTAAAGATGTCATGATATAAAAGGACGGTATCACCCACCTTTTTTTCCTCATTAACATACTTAGGCGCCTCTTTTTTAATATCACTGCATTCAAGCAGCGGGATCTTCTCAAGATCCTCTTTTGCGTCAGGCTCCTCCTGATACTGTTTCAGCGCCTTGGTGCCGGCCACGATCTCCAAGATCTCCTCTTTGGACATTGCGACCTTTTTCTTGGCAAGTTCATCCGCAAGCGCCTTATCCCTTTTGCCTGTAAGCCCTTTTACCGGTTCAACAACCACTATGGTCCTGTGCGTATTATTTATCAGATTGTCATTAATAAGCTTCTTATAATAGTCTGTTTCAATGGCTTTTTTAAGCTCCGCATACGTATCATTTGCTTCAATATGCGCAAACGGCAGGTTTTCATCATACAACCAACTGTCGAACATCTGAAGACCGAAAAGCAGCCCCTTGGGATAAGATCCGAAATCCGCCTCTCTGTATTTGAATTCATAAAAATTAAGTCCCGCTCTAAGTGCCTTTTTATCCGGCCCGTCTGCGGCAATTCTTTTAAGCCCGCTCTCTATTGTTCCGATAAAATCTTCAAGCTGTTCCTTATTGGCATTCTTTGCCACTATGGAGAAAAAGGGCTGCCTTATACCGTTCTCATAGGTACTGTACACATCACGGCCTATGCCCTTATCAATAAGAGCCTTCTTAAGCGGCGCTCCCGGCGCTGAGCAAAGCACGTAATCCAATACCTGAAACGCTATATACTGTTTTTTATCCAGATTGTCCCCAAAAGAAATATTATACGAAAGATAAGTATTATCTTTCTCCGATTCGCTGTCCATGATAGGATATTCCTTATATACGGTTACCGGCTTCTCAAACGGTTTCTGAAGTTTAAGCTCGGAATCCATACTCAGGAAATCATATTTTGACAGATACTCCCTGTCGATAAAATCCAGTTTCTGCGCCATATCCATATCGCCGTACAGATAGATATAACTGTTTGACGGATGATAATACCTGCTGTGAAAATCAAGAAATGCCTCATAGGTAAGCTTAGGAATATCATCAGGATCGCCGCCCGATTCCACGGCATATGAAGTATCGGGATACAGTGAATTCATTATCTCCCTGTCGAGCACATCATCGGGGGATGAAAAAGCGCCCTTCATTTCGTTATATACGACCCCGTTTATGGTAAGCTCATCCTCCGGGCTGTCTAATTCATAATGCCAGCCTTCCTGTCTGAATATCTTCTCTTCATTATAGATATTGGGATGAAATACCGCATCCAGATAAACATCCATCAGATTCTGAAAATCCTTATCGTTACAGCTCGCCACAGGATATACCGTCTTGTCCGGATAGGTCATCGCATTCAAAAACGTATTCAGCGATCCTTTTGCAAGCTCTATAAAAGGATCTTTTACCGGGAATTTATCCGAACCGCAAAGCACGCTGTGCTCTATTATATGGGCGACGCCTGTACTGTCGGCAGGCGGAGTCCTGAAACCGATATAAAACACCTTATTATCATCATCATTTGACAATAACGCCACTCTTGCTCCCGTCTTATTATGCTTAAGCACATATGCAAGTGAATTTAACTCCTTTATCGTCCTCTTTTCAAGTATCGTGTAAGCCTGTAACTTTTCAATCTGCATCCTATAAACCATGCCTTTCATAAAATCTTTTTTGCCTGACCTTATTAGTATATCACTTTAGCCCGAAATTAGCAAAAATTACGAAAATATATGCCTAAAATACTAATCTATCTTAACTTTTCCGGCCAACACATTTTTATAATCTTCCAGATTTTTTTGAAGCAGGGCAGGCGTGTCCAGACCATACGGACATTTGCTTTTACACTGATTGCAGTGTATACAGTTTTCTATCTTCATCATTGCTTCCTGCCCTTCTTTGCTCAAACGCTCTTTTATGGGAGAACGGCGGAGAAGAAGGGACATCCTTGCGCAGTTGTTGATCTCGATCCCTACCGGACAGGGCATACAATAACCGCAGCCGCGGCAGAAATCACCAAGCAGCTCTCCCCTGTCATGTTCTATCACGGCTTTAAGTTCATCGTTCATAACCGGCGGCTTGTCTATGTAAGATAAAAACTCGTCAAGTTCTCTCTCTCTCTGGACGCCCCATATGGGAAGCACATTGTCATACTGCGCAAGATAAGCGTAAGCCGCCGCCGAATTGGTTATAAGACCGCCGGATAACGCCTTCATGGCAATAAAGCCCATGTCCGCTTCCTTACACTTATTTACAAGCTCAATATCTTTCTCTGTCGCCAGATACGAAAAAGGAAACTGCAATGTCTCATAAAGCCCGCTCTCTATTGCCTCGTCAGCCACCAAAAGCCTGTGATTTGTAATTCCTATGTGCCTGATCTTTCCCTGTTCCTTAGCTTTAAGCATAGCATCATAAAGACCGCTTTCGTCGCCCGGCTTAGGGCAGAAAGGAATATTATGAAACTGATAAATATCTATATGATCTGTCTTAAGCTCGCTTAAACTCGTTTCCAGATCCTTCCAAAAAGTCTCTGCATTCTTGGCGCCTGTTTTGGTCGCGATCCATACCTTATCACGCATACCTTCAAAAGCCAGACCGAGTTTATGCTCGCTGTCCGTATACCATCTCGCCGTATCGAAAAACGTAATTCCGTTATCATATGCTTTTTTTAACAGATACACCGCGTCATTATCGGATATACGCTGGATAGGCAGCGCGCCGAATGCGTTTTTATTTGTCACTATTTCTGTTTTTCCAAGTCTTACATCAGCCATGATCATTCTCCTCTACATTATATTATAAACTCAGACAATTATCTTCTTCGGGCACTTTTCTTTGCAGATTCCGCAGCCCGTACATTTGTTCTGGTCGATCGTCGCATTAAACTCATCGATTATGATCGCGTCCGCAGGACAGTTCTTCTTGCATAACTGACAGCCTATGCAGCCGACCTGACAAGCTTTCATGGTGACGGGGCCCTTGTCATGCGAACTGCAGGCAACTGCATGCTTAGCTTCATAAGGAATGAGTGTTATAAGATTTTTCGGGCAGACGGCCACACATTTTCCGCAGGCCTTGCATTTCTCCTTATCAACCACGGCTACTCCGTTCACTATATCTATCGCGGCAAAAGGGCAGGCTTTGACGCAGCTTCCAAAGCCAAGGCAGCCGTAATTACATGTCTTTGCGCCTCCGTTTGGCACATATGCAAGCATCCTGCAATCCTCAATACCGTAATATTCATAATCCAGAGTGGTTTTGTCACAGTCTCCCCTGCACTGCACGAAAGCGACCTGTCTTACGCTCTCGCCGGCTTCCACGCCCATGATCTCGGCCACCTTTTTACCGACGTTCTCACCGCCCACGGGACACGCATTGACCGGAGCCTCCCCTTTGGCAATAGCCGCCGCAAGGCCGGAACAGCCTGCATAACCGCAGCCGCCGCAGTTATTCCCGGGCAGAACTTTAAGCACCGCTTCTTCTTTTTCATCCACATCCACTTTAAAATTAATTGCCGCAACCCCAAGGAAAAGTCCGACAAACAGTCCTACTCCTCCGACTACTGCGGTAGCGACCAAGATTCCCGCCATTTCCATATAAGAAGATCTCCTTTCAGATTTTCCACACTTATCAAAACTTCCCTGACTAAAGCAATCTTATAAAAGCCCTGAGAAACCGCAAAAAGCTATCGCCATAAGCCCGGCTGTGACCAATACTATCGGCATCCCTTTAAAGGACTCCGGCACATCGTTATATTCCATCTTTTCCCTTATGCCTGCGAGTATGACGATCGATATCGTAAATCCGACCGCAGTTGCAAAACCGTTTACCACGCCTTCGATTATACCGTAATTTTTCTGCACGTTGGTCAGCGCCACACCAAGCACCGCACAGTTGGTCGTGATAAGCGGAAGGTAGACGCCAAGCGATTCATACAGCGAGGGGATATATTTTTTCAGGAACATTTCCACAAACTGTACAAGCGCGGCTATAACGAGAATAAATACTATAGTCTGTAAATATGTTATATTGCATGGTATTAGTATGTATTTATAAATAACACCTGCTACCAATGACGCCAGTGTGATCACGAATATGACCGCAATTCCCATGCCGCTTGCGGTCTTGGTCTTTTTAGACACGCCAAGGAACGGACACAGGCCCAAAAACTGGCTGAGTACAACATTGCTGACAAGAGAGGAACCGATCAGGATAATAAGTAAATCTTTAACCATTTGCTTTTCCCTCCTCTTCTTCCTTAATCATACGCTGCGCGCACCCCATATCTTTACAGTTCATGCAGTCGCTTCCGCAGCCCGACTGAATCTTAGACATGTCTTTTCCTCTTTTTTCGCCTGCGATCTTAATCTTATTCTGAACAGCGGTTAAAAGCGCAAGTACGAAAAAGGCGCCCGGAGCCATTATGAAAATGGTTGAAGGGACATAGGACTCCGGCATTACCTTATAACCAAACAGTGTTCCCGCGCCGATAAGCTCCCTAACCGCGCCTATGCAGGTTAAGGCAAAAGAGAAACCAAGTCCCATGCCTATTCCGTCAAACAATGACGCTATCACGCCGTTTTTGGAGGCATAGGCTTCAGCCCGCCCAAGGATTATACAGTTTACAACGATAAGCGGTATATAAATTCCAAGCGCGTCATACAGGCTCGGAATAAAACCTTCCAACAAAAGCTCTACCATCGTAACAAAAGAGGCTATTATCACTATAAAAGCAGGAATCCTTACCTTATCCGGTATTATATTCCTGAGCAGGGATATAAAGGCATTGCTGAGCGCAAGTACCACCATGGTCGTAAGTCCCATTCCAAGCCCGTTCATTGCAGATGTCGTTACAGCCAGCGTCGGACACATGCCAAGCATCAGCACAAAGGTCGGGTTTTCTTTGATAAGTCCGTTTATAAGCCTTTCTTTAGCGCTATTCATTAACGGTTCCCCCTTTCAGCTGTGTCTGAAAATAATACAATCCTGCATTTACACCATTTACAACCGCATTGGTGGTTTTCGTGGCGCCGGATATCGCGTCGATCTGTGAGTCGGCCGCTGCCCCGGTTTTGGTATATTCAAATTTCTCCACGTTTTTATCGGCAAACTGCGGTTTCAGCACTTCTTCAGCCCTCATCCCAAGACCTGCCGTTTCAGCGATCTCAAGTATGGAAATCCCGTTTACCGTACCGTCCGTCCTGATCCCCATACTGAAGCGTATATCCCCGCCGTATCCTTCTTTAGTGGTAACGGTTATAACATAACCAAGTATATTTCCGGAATCATCTTCAGCCGCCATTACTTCATCTACCGACTCTTCTCCATAACCGGCCTGCGCCCAGTACGAAGCGTCCGGGTTAGTTACCTCTAACCCTTCAAATCCCGCAGCGTCCGCAAATACTTCTTTACAGGCCTCCTGCTTCGCAAGCTCTTTCTGCCTTGCTATGGGTTCCTTGGTCACCTGATAAACAACCCCGAGAAGCAGTCCCGCAGCCAACGTTATCACAAGCAGTATGGCCGCCGCCCTTATCATATCTGAAACATCATTATTTTTACGCTTAACTTCTATAGCTTCATTCATGCCTTAGCTCCTCCTTTCCCGAATGCTGTAGGAAAAGTAGCCTTCTCAATAAGCGGCGCCAGGAGATTTCCCAATATTATGGCATATGAAACGCCCTCTGCCGAAGCCCCGAATATCCTGAAAATCCCGGTCAGGATACCCAGTATCGCCCCGTATACATACTGCCCTTTCACCGTAACAGGCCGCGTCACATAATCCGTAGCCATAAAGAAGGCTCCCAACATAAGCCCGCCTCCTGCAAGATGAGCCGATATGTACGCAGGATCAAAGCCCCGTCCTCCGAATATGCTAATAAAAATAACGAATGTTATTATATAACTTCCCGGTATCCTGAGATCTATTATCCCAAGCATTATCAATATGCAGGCCCCGGCAACGATCGCTATCATGGACGTTTCACCGATGGTTCCCGCGGTTTTGCCTATTATCATGTTCAAAACATCGACCGGTCTTCCTGCCTTCAATTCCGCAAGCGGCGTCGCTCCGGTATATGCGTCACAGTTAAAATCCGTCATGATCGATGTATAAGATATCAATAAAAAACATCTTGCCCCAAGAGCAGGATTCATAAAATTCTGCCCTATGCCGCCAAAAAGCATTTTAACAACCAAAATTGCAAAGATCCCGCCTGTCACTCCTATCCACCACGGCGCGGCAGGGGGCAGGTTCAATGCGAGCAAAAGCCCCGTAACAACTGCCGAATAATCTCCTATGGTGATCTTTTTACCCAAAAGTTTCTCGAATATATATTCCGTCAGAACCGTGGACGCTATAGTCACAAGGATCAATACCAACGCATTCGGTCCGAAGTTATATATTCCGAATCCCGCTGCGGGAAGTAATGCGATGACCACTGCCAGCATTATGCTGCTTGTAGATGATCTCGCCCTGATATGGGGATTGGATGACACTTTCATCAGATCGCTCATCTTACTTACCTCCTTTTGCAGCCGCGCTTTTCTGCTTAGCCAACATCATTTTTCTCATGGACTTGATCGTTTGCGTAAGAGGCCTCTTTGCAGGACAGATGTAACTGCAGCAGCCGCATTCGCAGCATTCCATTCCGTCATGCGCAACAAACGCTTCCTCGTCATAGTGTTCGGCATAATCCGCCAACAGCTTGGGGACTACCCTGCCCGGACAGACTTCCACACAACGTCCGCAGTTTATGCATGCGCTTGGTTCCATATCCGATACATCATCCTTTGTAAGACAAAGCAGCGCGGACGCGGTCTTGGTTGTCGGAACATCCAAGTCAAAGATCGCAAAACCCATCATCGGGCCGCCGGAAACTATTTTTACCGGCTTTTCCTTAAAACCTCCGGCCTCTTCTATAAGTTCATGATAATTAGTGCCTATCCTGACAATAAAATTCCGGGGATCGGCTATCGCATCTCCGGTCACGGTAACTATCCTGTTCATCAACGGTCTGCCGTCAATTACCGCATGGTATATCGCCACTATCGTATCGACATTATCCACAATACAGCCAACGTCCGCCGGAAGCATGGAAGAATTGATCTTCCTGCCCGTAGTGGCATATATGAGCTGTCTCTCCGCGCCCTGCGGATATTTGGTCTTTAACGCCTTGACGCTTAGGCGCGGCTCATCCTTAGTCAGTTTCTTAAGTATTTCCACACAGTCCGGTTTATTGTCTTCAACCGCAAGTATGCCTCTGGCATTATCAAATAAGGAAAGCGCGATCTTAAGTCCTGTCACAAGCTTTTCAGGCTCTTCGATCATTCTCCGGTAATCGGACGTAAGATACGGCTCGCATTCCGCGCAATTGGCAATGACATAGTCTATTTTTTCAGGCTCTTTGGGCGATAATTTAATAAAAGTGGGAAAACCTGCGCCGCCCATGCCTACTATGCCCGCCTCTTTAATACACTCTGTTATTTCTTCTTTACTCATCTCTTCAAACGGTTTTAATTCCGGATACTCCACCTCTTCGTATAAACCGTCATTTTCTATTATGATGCTCATAATGCTGTCACCGGTAACAACCCGTCTTGGCTCTATGGCCTTTACGGTTCCGGATACCGTCGCATAGATCGGCGCAGATACATACCCTGCAGCTTCGGCTATTTTCTGGCCGGTCAGCACATGATCGCCAATTTCAACAATTGCTTTTGCAGGCGCGCCTATATGCTGGGATAAGGGATATACCAGATCGCCCTTGGGCAATACTTCTTTGATCGGTTTATCCTTAGACAGATCCTTGCCGTCATATGGATGTATTCCGCCTGAGAACGTTAATCTTGCCATATGTTACCTCGCTTTCTTCGTAAAGTTTTAAATATGTAATTGTAAAACGCCTTCTCACAGCATAGAATTCAGGTAAAATCTCTTAATGTAAATATACTATTTTTCGACGGAAAATACTACTGCAAATTGAAATTTTATGTTATTATATTATTATCAAGATGATGGGATGTAGAACATTATGCGTATTGAAGAAATAAAACTTACAGACTTTGAAATTACATATCCGCTGCAGCGTATAGCTCCGCTTGACAAGATCCTTTTTCTGGACATCGAAACAACGGGCTTTACTGCCAAAACTTCCAATCTGTACATGATAGGCGCGGCTTATTACAGGGACGGCTGTTGGCGCATCCAACAGTGGTTTGCCCAGAAATATGAGGAAGAAAAATCAATTATGGAAGCATTTTTCTCTTTTGCTTCCTCATTTACGCACCTTATACATTTTAACGGGAATAACTTCGATCTTCCCTTTTTAATGCAAAAATGCAGTCTCTACAGTCTGCCATATAATTTTGACGATTATGATGGGATAGATATGTACAGGCGTATATCGCCCTACAAATTTTTCCTGAACATATCCAACTGCAAACAGAAGACTTTAGAGGCTTTTCTGGGAATAGAGCGCGACGACAAAAACAATGGCGGGGAACTCATAGGCGTATATCATGATTATGTAAACCAACCGTCGGAAGAAAGCGCAAATTTACTTCTTTTACACAATATTGACGATATGAAGGGAATGCTCCGGCTGCTTCCGCTGCTTGCATATAATGACTTATTTAACGGCAGGCTTAGAGCCAAAAAAGTACAGGCGAATTCATATAAGGACTATCACGGAAATGAACGGCATGCGCTCATAATGAAGCTTAAACTTCCCGCCACTCTTCCGCATCCTGTCTCCGCCATGTCAAATGGCTGTTATTTCAACGCCGACGGCGATGAAGGCACTCTTAAGGTGCCCATCCATAACGAAGAACTTAAGTATTTTTACTCTAACTATAAAGACTATTATTATCTGCCGGAAGAGGACCAGGCCATGCATAAATCGGTAGCGTCTTTTGTGGATAAAGAGCACCGCGTCAAAGCCACCGCCGCCAACTGCTATACCCGTAAGTATTCTTCCTATCTTCCGCAGTGGGATGTTTTGGTGGAACCGTTTTTCAAGCGTGAATATAACAGTAAGGAATTATTCTTTGAATTGACCGAAGAAGTCAAAAAGGACCGTGAACTCTTCTCCGTTTATGCAAGTCACATTTTGAACCATATGGTCAGTATCTGAAAATTATTTTCCGTTAATATAAAAATGAAAAAATAACAGGCTCAGCATGCTGAGCCTGAGTCTGTCACGGTCTGTCATAGAAGAAGGAATTCTTCCTCATATACCCTATTTCTTTATAATTGATGATCTGCTCCGTACTTCCTATAAAAAGTATGCCGCCCGGTTTCAAGCTCTTCTGGAATTTACGGAAAACTTCTTCCTTGGCTTCCTCGGTAAAGTAAATAAGTACGTTACGGCACACTATCATGTGACAGTCCGTAGGATATGTATCTTTTAACAGATTATGTTCCTTAAATTCAACCCTCGCTTTGATCGCATCGGAAATCTGATACGAAGGCCCGATCTTCGTAAAATATTTTTTCTTAAAATCTTCCGGCACACCGGCGATACTCTTCTCTGCATACAGACCGGTCTTAGCCTTAGCGATCACCTGTTTGTCAAGGTCCGTGGCAAATATCTTTATCTGTTCAAGCGGAATATGCCTCGACAACGCCATTACCAATGAATAAGGCTCGTCTCCGGTAGAACACGCCGCGCTCCATATCTTCAAATTTTTGCCAAACTTGCCGATAAGCTCCGGAATGATCTCCTTATCCATGATCTGCCACTGATCGGGATTACGATAAAATTCGGAAACATTGATCGTCAGATAATTAACAAATTCCTCAAAAAGTTTATGGTCGCTCTTAAGTGCGGCAACATAATTCTCATACCCGGTTATCTTATTCTTGGATATCAAAGTATCTATGCGGCGGCGCATCTGTTTTTCCTTATAAGAATTCAAATCAATTTTAGTCAGATCCAAAACAGCTTTTTTGAAATACTCATAATCATAAACCATAAGTCATTCCCACTCTCTTAATCAGATTTTATTGATTTTCTTCTTCAGCCTCACTTGCGATAACCGACTCGATATCTACCGGCACAACATCCGGATCTTCCTCATTTACAGAGTCTTCTTCCTCTTTGGGTTCCGGAGCAAGCATCGCTTTTATGCTTAAGCTTATCTTCTTGTCTTCCTCATTAAAATCAACTACCTTGGCAGTTACCTCTTCGCCGACCTTAAGCACGTCGGCAGGCTTCTCTATATGCTCCTTGGATATCTGAGATACATGCAAAAGCGCATCTATGCCGGTCTCCAACTCGATAAATGCTCCAAAATCAGTCATACGCGCAACTTTACCGGTAACTACATTTCCCACCGCATATTTTACTGCCGCGTCTAACCACGGGTTCTTATCCGCAAATTTAAGACTGAGCGCTATCTTATTGCCTGTGATCTCTTTAATGAGTACGTTAAGTTTATCACCGACCTTAAATATCTTCTTGGGATTTTCCACTCTGCCCCATGACATTTCTGAAATATGAAGCAGGCCGTCAGCGCCGCCAAGATCTATAAATGCGCCGAAATCCGTTACGTTCTTTACAACGCCTTCCACAACATCTCCTTCATGGATACTCTCAAGCAGCTTCTTCTGAAGCTCTGCTTTCTTTGCCATAAGCAGCTGTCTGCGGTCGCCTATATATCTTTTCCTCTTGGGATTATATTCGGTTATTACAAATTCTATCTCCTGTCCCGCATATTTGCTTAAATCTTTCTCATACGTATCAGATACAAGACTTGCAGGAATAAATATCCTTATTTCTTCCACTACAACGCCAAGTCCGCCATCCAACACCTGTGAGACTTTGGCTGTAAGCACTTCTTTATTATTATATGCTTCTTCTATCCTCTTATTACCTCTGTCTGCCGCAAGACGTTTATAAGTAAGAAGGACTTGTCCCTCGCCGTCGTTTACTTTTAAAACTTTAACTTCCATAGTATCACCCGGTTTAACTATGGTTGTAAGATCCGTATTAGGCTCGTTTGTATATTCATTTCTGGTAAGGATACCATCAGATTTATATCCGATATTGAGAACTATCTCATCCGGTTTAACACTAATAACCGTACCTTCTACAACCTCTCCCGTGTGTATTGTCTTTAATGAATCTTCTAACATTTGTTCAAAAGTTAACTCTGACATAATTTTGAACCTCCTCAATAATATTGTTTGGGGTTGACGCCCCTGCTGTAATACCCACCAGTCGGACAGATTCAGGTAACTCCAATTTAAGGTCATCCAATACCTGTATAAAATAAGTTTTATCACACTTCTGAGAACATATCTCGTATAATTTACGAGTATTAGAACTATGACTATCACCTATAACTATCATGATATCAACCTGAGCGGCTATATTCGCTGCTTCAGCTTGCCTTACTTCCGTAGCGTTACATATAGTATTCACAACAATAACATTGTACCCTTTTTGCTGAAAAATTTCAACTATATATTGAAAATTATTGTAGTTATATGTCGTTTGCGAAACAATACAAAGTTCTTTTTGTCCGTCATAACTGAAATTGCGCGCTTCTTCCACAGTCTCTATGACAATGGCGGGAGTCCTGCACCAGCCTTTGATCCCCTCTACTTCAGGATGTCCGGCATTTCCTACGATAACGATCTGCTTACCGGCTTCACTCTCTTTTCTTACCACTTCATGTATGCGCTTGACAAAAGGGCAGGTCGCATCAATGCATTTAAGCCCACGGCTTTTTATTTTTTCACATATCCTCTCCGGAAGGCCGTGCGAACGTATGACAACGCAGCCGTCTTCAAGATTCTCAAGTTCTTCTTCAGACTCGAGCACGACAACGCCCCTGCTTTTCAGATCGCCCACAACCTCTTTATTATGTATGATAGGACCATAGGTGTAAATTTTTTCTCCGGTCTTTATCTGTTCATATACCGTATCCACAGCCCGCTTTACGCCAAAGCAAAAGCCCGCGCTGTCTGCCAGGATCACTTCCATTTTTTATCCGCCTCTTTACAACGTTTTTACGCTTTAAAATTCCTTTTTTATCCGCTAAGATCAACTTTTCTTAGCTGTCATCTTCATTATGGCATCGGCAACTTCATCTATAGTCATATAAGATGAATCCACAAGAACCGCGTCGTCGGCCGCAGTAAGCGGCGATATCTCTCTTGTCATATCCTGACGGTCACGTTCTATTATATCTTTTTCAATGACATCAATGTCACATTCTTCGCCCTTTTTAACTAATTCCTTATATCTTCTCTCAGCCCTTACTCTGCTTCCCGCAGTCAGAAAAACCTTAACATCCGCATCAGGCAGCACACAGGTGCCTATATCCCTTCCATCCATGACAACATCCGCATCGGCGGCAAGTTTTTGCTGAAGCTGTACAAGCTTCTTTCTGACATCAGGATTGGCGCTTGTTACGGACGCCATATTGCTGACCTGCTCCGTTCTTATCATTCCGTTTACATTTTCCCCGTTAAGATATACGACCTGTTCTTTATTTTCGTAACGGATCGTAATATCCGCGTCTTTACAATTAAGGCTTACCGCGGCCGCATCCGTGGCGTCAATTCCTTTGTTCATCAGAAAAAGCGCCATAGCTCTGTACATCGCTCCGGTATCCACATAAATAAATCCCAGTTTTCCCGCTATCTTTTTGGCAATGGTACTTTTTCCGGCTCCGGCAGGGCCGTCAATAGCTATCTGATATCCCATATGTATCTCCTTTTCATATAATTATTATATAGGCATTTGCAAAACTATGATTTACGATATAGAGATTGTGCAAATTTAACAAAACCTTGCAGGCACGGAGGCTCCGGCAAGGTAGCCGGTCGACCATGCGATCTGGAGATTGAAGCCCCCGGTAAGCGCATCAAGATCAAGCAGCTCGCCTGCCATGTAAAGCCCTGATACGATCTTTGACTCCATGGTAGAAGGATTGACGTCCTTAACGCTCACTCCGCCCTGTGTTATTATAGCTTCGTCAAAACCTCTTACCGCGCTTACATGCAGTTTCATATGTTTAATCATTCGAACAAATGTTCTTCTCTCTTCTTTGGTCACTGCATTGACATTTCTCTCAGGCTCTATCCCGGAAAGTTTTATCATAACCGGTATAAGCTTTGACGGGAAAAGCCCGCTTAAGGAATTCTTGAACTGTTTGTTTTTATTCTCTTCAAAATCCCTGAGTATCCTTTTATCAAGCTGTTCTTCATCCAGAGCAGGCTTTAGATCAAACTCTAACGTTACCGCTTCTTTTTTCCTGCATTTTCCGTAAAAACTGCTTGCGCTTAAAATAAGCGGTCCGCTCACTCCGAAATGCGTAAAAAGCATCTCGCCAAAGCCCTGATAAACTTTTTTGGTCCCGTCATACATTACAAGGCTTACATTCTTAAGCGAAAGTCCCTGAAGATCGGCGCACCACTTTTCAGTGGTTTCAAAGGGCGCAAGCGCGGGCCTGCACTCTTTTATCTTATGCCCCGATCTTTGGGCCATACGATATCCGTCGCCGTCAGATCCGGTAGAAGGATAGGAAAGTCCGCCCGTGGCAAGAATCACCGCATCTGCATATTCTTTTGCGCCGTCTTCCGTGCACACGCCGATTATCCGGGCTGTCGCTCCTGCTTTATGAGCGTCTTTAACTGCTGCATCATTCCCGTCAGCCTCATCTTCCTCATTGATGAGCGGCTTCGTTATAAGTCCCGTTACTTTGGCATTAAACCTTACTTCAACATTTTCTTTTATCAATATCCGCTTAAGAGCCGCTATTATATCTGACGAATGATCGGATACGGGAAAAACCCTGTCTCCTCTTTCCGTCTTAAGCTTACATCCCGCTGCTTCAATCAACTGCATAAGCTGTATATTATCAAAAGCATTAAAAGCGCTGTATAAAAACTTCGGGTTGGAAACCACATTTTCAAAAAGCTTATCCGCATCGCAGGCATTGGTAACATTACACCTGCCCTTGCCTGTAATATAAAGCTTCTTACCAAGTTTTTCATTTTTTTCAAGCAAAAGCACCTGATGACGACTCTTCGCCGCGCTTATGGCAGCCATCATTCCCGCGGCTCCCGCGCCTATGACAATGACTTTACTCATATCTGTGTTTCATCTTTTCTCAACGGATAATTTAACATCGGTTCTTCGTCTATAAAATTAATCTCATCATTTAAGTATACCTGATAATTATTCCATGCATACTCAAGATTTTTGAGGTTATGCTTAACCTCCTCAGGCCGCTTTAAGCACATGGCAACAACCAACGCATTGATCAGACTTAAAGGCGCCACCAATGAATCCACTATTGATACCATGTCGCTTCTGGCAAAAAGATTACAGGACGAATACAGATTCATCGGCGAGTGAACGGTATCGGTAATAGCGATGACTTTGGCGTTCCTGTCATTGGCAAACTCCATTGCCTTCAGCGTCCGCATGGAATATCTTGGAAAACTTATACCTATCATGGCATCATTTTCATCTATTCTGATCATCTGTTCAAAGGTCTCCGATACACTCGTGGAACTTAACAGAATTATATTTCCGCGTATCATATTCAGATAAAAGTGCATAAAATCTGCTAAAGGCGCGCAGCTTCTTATACCCATTATGTATACGTTTTTAGCTTCAAGTATGATATCCACTGCGGTTTCGAAAGCCACAGGATCGAGATTTCCCATGGTATCTTCTATCTTTTCCATATCTGCGCTAAGCACGGAATTTAAGATCTCAGACTGACTGCTGCGACCGTATTTGGCGCCTATCCTCTGTACTGAATTGATCTTGTTCTGCACCCATTCCTCTAAGTCTCTCTGCAGTTCCGGATATCCGTTATAACCTATAAATGTGGCGAAACGTACTACCGTGGATTCACTGACTCCAACCGTTTCGCCAAGTTTTGCCGCTGTCATAAACACGGCCTGTGTATAATTATCATATATGTATGAGGCTATAGCGCGCTGCCCCTTGCTCATTTTTCCGTAATGGTCATTTATTCTGGTAATGATGTCATAACGATTTTCCATCAGAATTACCAACCCTTCTTCACGTAATATTATAAACTCTTAAGAAAAGCCTGATAAGATTCTTCCAAAAGCGCTATGGTTTCATTTTCATTCAAATCATAATCTCCCGTCAGAGACATGCACGCCGCGCCGTGAATTAATATCCACATTTTCATAAACATCGCGCTTGGATTTTTACATCCGCCTGACGCCGCGCTGTTTATTTCCTTGACAACTGCCCCGTTTTCACCGTTTAAAATGTCATAGAGACTTTTTCCGTGTCTGTTCTTATCAACAAACAAAAGCTTGAACAACTTAGGATTATCCTGTGCAAAACGGATGTAGCACAGTCCAAGATTGACAAAAGGAGTGTCATTTTTATGTGGGAAGCCGTCATAATATGCCCCAAAATATGTAACAACCTCCACAAAGAGGTCTTTCCCCAACTCCTCCATGTTCTTATAGATCCTGAAAATCGGTTGGGTAGAACAGCCGGCTTTAGCCGCCAACGTCCTTGCGGTAACATGCTCGAACCCCTCTTCGCCCGCCATTTCAAAAGCCGCTTTCAGAATATCCTTCTTTGTAATAGTTTCTTTTCTTGCCATATCGCACTTCCTCACTTATGTGTATGTAGACATGTTTTTATAACATATGTTATTATAATATATATTAGGAATTACGTCAACATGGGAATTAATAAAAAGTGCCCCTAAAGGCACTTTTTATTATAAGTTTCAATATAGTGATCTTAATACGGAATTTATTGCATATACGCTAAGATCGTTTAATTAATAAGATCATAACGGTCGCTGTTATATTTTATGCCCGTTATATTTTATGCCGGTCATATTTTATGCCTGTCATACAGGATATGCCGCGTTCTTGGTATCGGCCTGAGTTATGTCAACCTTATCCTGCTGAGCCTGACGATACTTGAAGAAGTCGGTAGCAACCTGCGGGAACAGAGCGTATGACAATACGTCTTCATCCTGCTGTTTCCATTCTTTCATCTCGTCTTCAAGTTTATCCATTTCGTTCTCAAGCAGATCGGCCGGACGGCAGGTAATTCTCTTTTCGCCCGGAATAACCTTATCAATAACTTCCTGATTCATAGGTTTTACGGTCTGTCCGTACTCGCCGCGAAGCACCGCCTTGGTCTCTTTGGTGGCCATTTTATATCTCTCGCCCATAAGCACGTTGAATACGGCCTGTGTTCCTACGATCTGTGAAGAAGGCGTAACAAGCGGAGGCTCGCCCAGATCTTTTCTTACCTGAGGGATCTCTTTTAATACGTCATAGTATTTATCTTCCGCATTCTGCTCTTTCAACTGGCTTACCATGTTGGAGAGCATACCGCCGGGTACCTGATATAACAAGGTCTTGATATCAACGCCCATAACCTTGGGATTGAGAAGGCCGTTGGCAAGGCACTCGTCTCTGTAAGGCCTGAAGTAGTCCGCGATCTCTGCAAGCAGGTTCTGGTCATAACCCGTATCATAAGGAGTTCCCTTGAAAGTCTCTACCATAACCTCTGTCGCGGGCTGTGAAGTACCCATCGCAAAAGGCGAGATAGCGCAGTCGATCACATCAACGCCCGCTTCTACGGCTTTAAGATATGTCATGCCTGCAACGCCTGACGTATAGTGCGTATGAAGCTGTATAGGAAGTTTTGTAGATGATTTCATGGCTGCTATCATCTCTGACGCCTTATAAGGAACAAGAAGTCCCGCCATATCTTTGATACAGATAGAATCAGCGCCCATTTCCTCGATCTTTTTCGCCATATCCATCCAGTATTCCATTGTGTAAGCATCGCCAAGAGTATAGGAAAGAGCTACCTGAGCGTGGCCTCTGCCCTCTCTTGCTTTGATCTTGTTGGTAGCATTAACCGCTTCCTGTAAATTCCTAAGATCGTTCAGACAGTCAAAGATACGGATGATATCGATACCGTTAGCGATCGATTTTTCAACGAAGCTGTCCACAACATCATCTGCATAAGGTCTGTATCCCAGGATATTCTGACCTCTGAAAAGCATCTGCAGTTTGGTATTTTTAAAGCCGTCTCTTAACTTTCTAAGTCTCTCCCACGGATCTTCTTTAAGGAAACGCAGCGAAGCGTCAAAAGTTGCGCCGCCCCAACACTCTACTGAATGATAGCCGACTTTATCCATAGTCTCAACGATAGGAAGCATAAGTTCGGTAGGCATTCTGGTCGCGATAAGTGACTGATGCGCGTCACGCAGAATCGTTTCCGTTATTTTAATTGGTTTCTTAACATTCTCTGCCATTTTTTTCCTCCCATATAATTAATATATAGATTCTAAATTAAAATTCCAAGTATTATGGCCAATACATATCATTCCGTCCTTTTTGACTGCATTGGTCAATTCGGATAATATGCCGCATATACGGTTATTCATCAGAACACTCCGAATACTGCCATAAATGTTCCGGCCGCTACCGCAGTACCGATAACGCCTGCCACGTTAGGTCCCATAGCATGCATCAAAAGGAAGTTGGTAGGATCCGCTTCCGCGCCGACCTTCTGTGATACCCTCGCCGCCATGGGAACCGCGGATACGCCTGCGGAACCGATAAGCGGGTTTACCTTGCCCTTGGTCGCAATGCACATAAGCTTGCCGAACAATACGCCTGCGGCGGTACCGAATGCAAACGCTATAAGACCGAGCAATACGATCTTAAGAGTATCGATATTTAAGAACGCCTCCGCGCTGGTCGTAGCGCCTACCGAAGTACCCAGAATGATAACCACGATATACATAAGAGCATTGGACGCAGTCTCCTGTAACTGTCTTACAACGCCTGACTCCCTGAATAAATTACCAAGCATCAGCATACCGATAAGAGGCGCCGTTGTAGGAAGTATCAGAGATACTACTACCGTAACCACGATAGGGAACAGTATCTTCTCCAACTTGGAAACCGGACGAAGCTGCGCCATTTTTATCTTTCTTTCCTTCTCGGTTGTGAGAAGCTTCATAATCGGCGGCTGTATGATAGGCACCAACGACATATAGGAATACGCCGCCACCGCGATAGGTCCAAGCAGTGTGGTCTGCTGCAGCTTGCCTGCAAGGAAGATGGATGTAGGTCCGTCCGCGCCGCCGATAATGGAGATCGCGGCCGCCGCTTTATCGTTAAAGCCCATTGCAATGGCTCCGAAGTACGCTGCAAAGATACCGAACTGGGCCGCCGCGCCAAGCAGAAAGCTCTTGGGATTGGCAATAAGCGGGCCGAAGTCTGTCATCGCGCCGACGCCCATGAATATAAGCGACGGTAATATTGCCCATTCATCAAGTTTATAGAAATAATACAGTAAACCGCCGCCTGCGCCGCCTTCACCGTATTCCGCCATGATATCCGGATAGATATTTACAAGCAGCATACCAAACGCAATAGGTACCAAAAGGAGCGGTTCAAATTCATGTCTGATAGCCAGATAGAGGAATATCAAAGCTACCACAATCATAACATAGTTTTTCCAGTCCAGACTGAAAAATGCTGTCTGATGTACCAGATTGGATAGCGTATTTGCTATGTAATCCATGTTTTTACCTCCTGTTGTAATATGATCAACTTATATTTACGGCTTACGCCCAATTAATTCATGGTAGCAAGTAATGCACCTGCTTCAACAGGATCGCCGACAGCTACATTGATGCTTGCAACGGTACCGTCCTGAGGAGCCACAACGGGTATCTCCATTTTCATGGCTTCCAGAATTACCACAGCATCTCCTCTCTTAACTGCCTGTCCCGGATTTGCCTCTATCTTAAATACCTTGCCTGCCGCTCCGGCTTCGATCTTAACGCTTCCTGCCGCTCCGGCTGCCGCCTTGGGCGCTGCAGGCGCGGGCGCGGGCGCTTTGGGCGCCGCTTTAGGCGCTGCGGGAGCCGCCGCTATGGGCGCGCCGTTTGATGCGCCTTCTTCCACTACTACGTCATATACGCTTCCGTTTACGGTAATTGTATAATTTTTCATTTTATATCCTCCATTTTCCATTCGTTAATTCGTTAATTTTTTAACAAACTCAGTATAACAATTTTTATTTTTATATCTTATCTGCGCGCCTTTCTGATAGACCTTACCACAAAACCGTCTGTGGAACCCGAGCCTTCATATGCGGCGATAGCCGCCGAAATAACTGCTACAAGTTCAAGATCGTCGGAAAGCTCTTCTTTTTCAATTATCTGCGCCACCACTTTGTCTTCTTTCTTCTCAGGCTCTCCGGCCTTCTTATCGGACGACGAAACCTTGGAAATAAGTCCGAACGCAGATATTATCAGACTTATAAGTATAAGGACGATAAATACGGTTCCCATACCGAGCACGGTATTCAAAGCAGCTTTCTCCATCTGCTCGCCCAGTGTATAGGTAACGTTTACTGCAATACTTATAAAATCCGTTGTTTCGCTGTTTATAACCATCTCGGCAACGGCATTGTGGTCAGTTCCGCTCATATTGATGGAAATAACGGTCTCTTCCCCATCGACTTTTACGGTACCGCCCGATGCGCCTATATAATTACCCATATCTTCCAACGCGCTCTGAAAGCTGTTAAGACCGTCATATATAACGGCATTGTTCTTATACTGATCCACAGTACCCGAACTTATTACCTGATACAGCGCATTGACATTGCTCTCTCCCGCAGTAATAAGCTGCTGTTTCTCAGCATCGCTAATTTGCTGTGTCTCTTCGTTAGTTCCACAGGCGGACAGCGCAATCATACAGGTAAGCATACCTATTATCGCTAATATTTTTCTCATGTTAATCCTCCATTCTTACTACACTGTACCGTGTTTTTTCTCCGGACGGCCTTCGCATTTTGAAGATAACATTTCAAAAGCTCCGATGACATATTTTCTGGTGTCAACGGGATCTACGATCTGATCTACATAACCTCTCTTCGCTGCGCTTGTTACATTATTCTGCAGTGCCGCATATTCTTTTGCACAGGCGTCGATAGCATCCGCGCCTTTTCCGTCGCAGATTATCTTAGCCGCAAGAGCCGCATCCATCGTGCCTATCTCTGCATCCGGCCAAGCGATCGTGATATCCGCTCCTATCGACTTGGAATTCATCGCCACATAGGCGCTTCCGTATGCCTTGCCTATAATGACATTTACTTTCGGAACCGTGGCATTTGCAAACGCATATGTAAGTTTTGCAGCCGCATCCGCCATCTTCTTCTCATTGCATTTATCTGCTTTAAAGCCCTTTACATTGGTAAGCGTAAGCACCGGAATATCAAAAGCGTCGCAGAAATTAACGAAGTCCGCCGCTTTCTTTGCTCCGGCTGCGGAAATCATTGCATCAAATTTTTCTTCCGCCTTGCCTTCTTCGTTATATATCTCACTGCGGTTGGCAACCGCTCCTATGGTGGCTCCGTTTAATCTTATGAAGCCTGTGACCACATCTTTGGCATATGCCGCTTTTACTTCAATAAATTCACCGTTATCGGCAAGCTGTGACAATGCGATAGAAGTATCGCCCACGCAGTTTGCAAGTTCCGGACAGCCTCTGTTCAAATCGTCCGTACAGTCTGTTACCGCTATCTCCGCATTGTTTGCGGGCAGCACTGACACTAATTCCCTGATCTTTGCTATGATCGTCGCTTCATCTGCAACGAAATCCACTGCTCCCGTCTCTTCACTCTGGAATTTTGCGGAGCTTGTATCGCATTTTGCAACGGTATTTCCATCAAGGGCGTTGGGGGCATTTACAAATAATTTTGCCTTGTCAGCCTCCATAAAAGTAAAATCGGTAAGACCTGCCGAAACCGCAAGCCCACCGCCGCAAGTGCCAAAAATGGCCGTGATCTGAGGAATGACGCCGGAAGCCATCGTCTGTTTTAAATAAACCTCGCCAAAGCCGTTGAGCGCATCCGTCGCTTCCTGCAGTCTAAGACCGGCAGAATCAAGCAGACCTATTACCGGCGCTCCCATCTTCATAGCCAGATCATAGAGGTTTGCGATTTTTTTTGCGTGCATTTCGCCAACCGTTCCGTTCAGTACGGAAGCGTCCTGGCTGTACACATACACAAGATTGCCGTCGATCACTCCGTATCCGGTGATAACACCGTCTGAAGGAGTTTCTGTCTGTTTCAGGTTAAAATCAGTGGCTCTTGCGCTCACAAGCGCGCCGATCTCAACGAAACTGTTTTCATCGAGCAAAGCATTGATCCTTTGCCCCGCCTGAGAAATTGTACTCATTTTTCAGCCCTCCATTTATCTTATATAAATAATACTAACATATTATCTCGCAGTCTCTGTTTTAATTTACATCATAAAGACTGCAGGTATATCTTAATAACATTACAAGTGTAACATATATTCCCAAAATCTACTAGCAAAATTTTAAAAAAAATATTTAGAATAATTAACTGTTTTTTCAAAAAATTTAGACATTTCACCCAATATCGGCTTAAATTTTAATAAATCATGTAGAGTTTTAAGATATATCTTAAGACATACCAATAGTTAGTCCTGACTACCTCATCTGTAGTAACAATAGGATAAGCTTTTATGAGTTCACCGTTTAGATAATATGATATGCTTCCAACCTTCTCTCCTGCCTCAACCGGAGCCTCAAGCTGCTTTTTTATATCGGTCTTCACCTCAACTTTATCCTCATCACCAAGAAGATACCGCAGCGAACCTCCTTCGGGCTTTTCGGCGGAAACACCGACATATGCGTTTTCATACGGAGTGGCGTTTTCTCCCGCTATCCCGTTTATTACGGGTATGTCGTCAAAAGTTTTTTCTTCGTATATGTCGCGGTATTCATAGTTGGCCATGCCGTATTCGGCAAGCTTTTTCATGTCGCTCCATTTGTAGTTCCTGTTATTGGGCCAGCCGCAGGCAAGCAGCGCCACTGTAAATATCCTGCCTTCACTCTCTATCGCTCCGACATAGCAATAGCCTGCCTTATTCGTAAAACCCGTCTTTCCCGAAAGCGCCTCATTCATCATGCCTAAAAAACTGTTATGATTATTGCAGGTAAAGCTTCGTTGACCACTCAAGTCAGTAAAGCTGTACTGTCTTGTGCGGGTGATCTCAAGAAACTGATCCTTTGCCTTGGATATGTTTACGCAGTATGCCATTATCTTCGCAAGGTCCGCGGCGGTAGTGGAATGAATCCTGCCCGTGTCATTCACCGTGGCGTCCAGTCCGTTGGGCGTGATAAAATATGTATCATAACAGCCTATATCGCTTGCCTTCCGGTTCATCATGGCCGCAAACTCCTCAACGCTCCCCCCAACGGTTTCGGCTATCGCCACCGCCGAATCATTGTGCGACTCAAGCATAAGCGAGTATAAAAGATCTCCCAGTCTGTATTTTTCTCCCTGCTTCATATACAGCTTGACTTTGGGCATGCCTGCCGCATATGACGACACCTCCGCAACATCGTCCAAATTGCCGTATTCAAGCGCGAGAATACAGGTCATTATCTTCGTTGTGCTTGCCATCGGCAGCGCTTCATTTTCATTCTTGCCATACAAAATGCGGCCTGAATCCGCGTCCATAAGCACTGCCGCCTGCGCATACAGCTCAGAAGGCGCCGGCCGTTGTCCCAAATCGCCGTCAGCCTTTGCTTTAGCCGGTATAAGCAGACTAAAAACCATAGCTGCAATAATGACAAAGGATAGGGATTTTCTTTGAAATTTGGAAATTTTGGGATTACCCGGACTTTTAAAACATTTTTTAAAATAAAATACGCACATATATTAACCCGTAATCATTCATCGTTAATATATATGCGTCTTTGATCTTTGTAATACTTACAGTAACCATTCAACGGCTGTGCGATAAAACAAACGTACATTAAATAACATATGTTATATATCCAACTGCATCTGTATCTCGGACTCGGCCTGCATTTTAAACTCTTCCATCTGGACCGGACTTATCTCAGGCAGATCGTCCAGGGACTTAACGCCGAAACTGCGCAGAAACTGCTCCGTCGTTCCGAATAAAAGCGGCCGCCCCGGCGCGTCCAGTCTACCCACCTCGGTTATAAGGTCAAACTCCAAAAGTCTGTTGACCGCATGGTCGCAGCTTACGCCCCTTACCTTTTCTATCTCAAGTCTTGTAATGGGCTGTTTGTAGGCAATGATCGAGAGCGTTTCAAGCAGCGTATCGGTAAGCGCATACTTTCTTGGCGTTTTGGCTATCTTTATAAGATACTCGTAATATTCCCCTTTAGTACAAAGCTGCACCGCATTGTCCAAAGTGGTCAATTCTATTCCGCGGCCTTCCTTCTGATAATCCTGCGCCATTTCTTCCAGTATTTCTTTGGTAACTTTAACATCTTCTTCTATAACGCCCGCAAGCCTGTCCACTTCCACAGAATCTCCCATTGTAAAAAGGATAGCTTCCAGTACGGCTTTAGCCTTCTGTTTTTCCATTTGTATCCGCCTCCTAAACCGCTTCTTTGGATGTAATGATTATATCGTCGAAAATATTTTCCTGCTCTATGCCGATCTTCCCCATCTTCATAAGCTCTAAAATTACCAGAAAAGTAACTATTATCTCCATCTTGCTGTTTTGCTTCTCAAGGAGATCGCGAAAACTGAACCTGCGATGACATCTTACGTAATCTTCTATGTACACTGTTTTGATCTCCATGTCGATCTCATCCTTTTCAATCTTGCCAAAGGTACTCCTAACAGGATCTATCTTATCCTCCTGCCTCTTCATAACTGCATTGAATATATCCTGAAGTTTGGCAAGCGTCATGTCGCCGAGAAGCTGCTCATAATCCACGGGCTGTACATAACCGCTGACTTCCTTGGGAAGCGTGGGGTTTTTAAAAAAGCTCTTCTCCGCCACCATCATTCTGTCCTTCAATTCATATGACATATACTTACACATCTTATATTCCAACAGTTTTTCCACAAGTTCGGCCCTGGGGTCTTCTTCCTCGCCCTCTTCGTTCACTTCCTTGGGCAAAAGCATACGGCATTTTATATCTATAAGAGTCGCCGCCATAACGAGAAATTCACTCATTACGTTCATATCTTCGGTTTCCATCTGTCTGATATAGTCAAGATACTGCTCCGTTATCTCAACAATGGGTATGTCATATATATCGACTTTATTTTTATCGATCAAATGAAGCAACAGATCCAAAGGTCCCTCAAAGACCTCCAGTTTTATAGGTATAGCCATAACTTGTCCACCTTTTCTTAATCACGATTGTAAATACGGATAAACACCAGTTCTCCGGGGTTAAATATCCTGATGGGGAGAGTATGCGTCCCAAGGCCCCTGCTAAGAAGCATTACCGAATTTCCATGCTCAAATCTTCCGCCGTCATATTTTGGGAAAAGAATCAGTCTTGGTGAAATTACTCCGCCCAGGAAAGGAAGCCTCATAAGCCCGCCATGCACATGTCCCGAAACGACCAGATCGGCGCCCCACTTTGCATAATCCTCAAAATAATCCGGATTGTGCGCAATCAAAATCTGAAATCGCTTCGGATCGGCCTTTCCAAGTCTGTCATTCAGATAATCATCCGCAAGCGGCTTTTGTTTAAATTTGCCAAAAAATCTTCTGTCTATCTGCAGACCGCAGACGCTTATATTAGCTGACGGAATAATTACACTTTCATTTATAAGAGGCTCAATTCCCGCCTTCTTTATCAAATCAATATACTCCTCATAAATATTCCCATACTTGTCCGCTTCTTCCGACAGGCAGTGTTCATGGTTTCCCATTCCGTAATAGACCGGATACTTTGAAGCAAGTCTTTCCATAAACTCGGCGGTCCTTTTATGCTTCACGCCCTTTTGCGCGGTTATCATGTCCCCGGCCGTAAGGATCGCATCCGGATCCAACTCTTCTATTGCCTTAAGCAGCTTCTCATTCCGCTTTCCAAAAGATTTATTATGCAGGTCGGATAAAAGCGCGAAAGTATATTCTCTGCTGACCTTGTCCGACTCAATCTCATAAGATACGGTTACAAAACGGTTACAGTCCACATACATTATCAGCAGAAAAAAGCCGCATATCATAATCAATATAATTAATATAATCTGAAACATCCCCATCCTTTTGCTCCCGTTCCAAAAAAGCGCTTCGCAATTATCTAAGTATATCATAAAATACAGGGTGAGGGCAACGAAGGGATTTTATTTTATAACTGCCGGCAATAAACTTAAGCCTCTTACCGGCAGAGAATGCTTTTTATTTACTTCCCAATCCTTTAAACGACACCAGATACCGCTCCCATACTTTCATAAGGTAATCAAGGTACCCGGCCTTTTCCACACTCTTTGCGGCAAGAATCGACACGCTTCCTATACGGTTTCCGTTCAGCCTGTAAACAGCCTCGCCCACCGCGTCGCCTTCCGCAACAGGGGCTTCAATCACATCCGGCAGGCTGATCTCTTTTTCGATATCGTTTAAGTTATTTCCCGACGTGTCCAAATATTTGAATTCACCCGCATATGTAAGATTAACTTTATCTTCCACTCCGCCTTCCACTTTCTGTACCGGAAGCGCGTCTTTATTTTCGTCAGTATACATATTTACAACGCTGTATCCGTAATTTAATAACGCTATCGCGTCCGAAAATCTCGAATTATTGTCCGGAGCTCCCATGATGACCGCTATTAACTCCATTCCGTCTTTGTTCGCGGTAGCCGACAGACAATAAAGCGCCTTGGACGTGGAACCGGTCTTTAACCCGGTAGCATACTCATAACGCTTTAAGAGCTTATTGGTACTTGAAAGAGTAAAAACAGACGTTCCCTGCGCTGTTTTATGCTCTATATCCTCCATCCAGATCTTCGTATACTTAAAAACCTCCGGATATTTCGTTATAAGCTCCCTTGACATGATCGCCACGTCTTTGGCAGATGTATAGTGGTCGTCAGAATCCGTCAGACCGCAGCAGTCTTCAAAATGCGTGTTCTGCATACCCAGACTCTCAGCCTTTTCATTCATAAGCTTAACAAATTCGCCTTCGCTTCCGGCTATGTATTCCGCCACAGCCACGCTGGCGTCGTTTCCGGACGCAACGGCTATACATTTTATCAGAGTTTCCAAAGTCTGGGTCTCCCCTTCTTCCAGAAAAACCTGCGAGCCTCCCATGGACTTGGCATGGGCGCTGGTCGTTACCATATCGTCCAGGTGTATTCTTCCGCTTTTTAAATGCTCAAATATAATGAGCATTGTCATGATCTTGGTAATGCTTGCAGGACTCCTTTTTGTATTTGCGTCCTTTTCACAAATGACCTGCCCCGTAGAAGCCTCCATTACAATATATGCCGGGGCCGAAACCTCCGGAGCGGCGTAAACCTTTATGGGCAGCATACATGCCAGAAAGTTTACGCACAGGCAAAGCAGCAAAAACAAAGCGGCCGTCCGCTTTTTTTCTTTTTTCACACTCATCTCTCCCGTAAGTTCATCTATAACATAAATATTATGCTTACGGCAAAGTTATGCTTAAAGAATACAAAATCCCTGACCGAAATCAGGGATCTGCTTCTAATTGAATTTAATACATATTAAATCTAATTAGTTGTATTTACGTTTTCTTGCAGCTTCAGATTTTTTCTTACGTCTTACGCTGGGTTTCTCGTAATGCTCTCTCTTACGGATTTCCTGCTGAATACCGGCTTTTGCACAGCTTCTTTTGAAACGACGTAAAGCACTATCCAAAGTTTCGTTTTCTTTAACGATTACGTTTGACATTCCGCACCTGACCTCCCTTCAGTCCCTAACAAGCGACACGACTGATCGGGTTATTTATGCACATAAGTACATAGTGTTGCAAAACACATTATAAATTATACCACATTCTGGATATGAGTCAACTACTATTTTTTATATATTTAATATGGTATACTAAATCCGGACGAACCATTCTGTATCATAAATATAATATCACAGATTGGCAATATTAACGGAAGAAGGTCAAAACATATGAAAACCGTCGGTATCATCGCAGAATATAATCCGTTTCACAACGGTCACGAATATCAGCTTAAAAAAGCTAAGGAACTTACGGGCGCCGACTACTGCATGGTAGTTATGAGCGGCGATTTTGTACAGCGCGGCGCTCCTGCCGTCATGGACAAATATCTGCGCGCAAGATCCGCATTGATGTGCGGCGCCGACCTTGTTATTGAGCTTCCGGTTCCTTATGCCTGCGCAAGCGCCGAATATTTTGCCGCGGGCGCCGTCGCTCTTTTAGACAGGTTGGGAGTTGCTGACTGCCTGTGTTTTGGCAGAGAATGCGGGGACATGGCAATCCTTTCCGAAATAGCTGACGTACTTATGTCTGAAAGTGACGAATTCAAAAACGCCCTGCGTTTTTACCTTAAAGAAGGACACTCATATCCAAAGGCAAGAAACCATGCGCTCTGCGTTGCTGCGCCACAGCTCACCGAGCATATGGATGTCTTAAATTACCCCAATAACATACTGGCTCTGGAATATCTTAAAGCCCTCCGCAGGCGCAAAAGCAGTATAAAACCTTATACGGTAGCGCGCCATGTCTCAGGTTACCACGACACCGGACTAAACGCTTCATACAGTTCCGCTCTCGCCATCCGTGAATCCATTGCCGTTACAAACAACATTGACCATATAAAAGCGCAGGTTCCGGACTGCGTATACAAACTGCTCACGGAACATTATCTTAAAACCTTCCCGGTTTTCCCGGAAGATATGTCCGTAATGCTCAATTACAAACTGCTTACGGAAAACTCAGACTCCTGCGGATTTACAAGATATTTTGACATAGATAAAGATTTTTCGGATAAAATAAAAAAGCTCCTTCCCGATGCGGTCAATTACGATATTTTGTGCGATACATTAAAAAGCAAAGACATGACTTACACCAGAGTTGCAAGAAACCTGCTGCATATATTGTTAAATATTTATCAATCTGATATTGAAACTTTCCGTTCACAGGACTATGTATATTATGCGCGGCTTCTGGGCTTCAGGAAAAATGCCTCCGCTCTTTTAGGCGCCATCAAAGAGACTTCTTCCATACCGCTCATCTCCAAACTTGCGGACGCCGCCTCCTGCATACGCGCTGCAGAAAATACATACTCCGAGGCAGGGCTTAAAATGCTCGGATATGATATAAGCGCGAGCCATATTTATTCAATAATGCTGCAGAATAAATTTAAACGGGAATTTATGAACGAATATAAAGAGCCGATGATAATTATCTGATCATCAGCCGCTTTTTTGAAGTGTCTGCGCTATGTAGTCTTTGATCCTTTTATGTACCATATCCGATACTTCAACCGTCGTCATATCCTTATATTCTTCAAAACATACAGGCTCAAGATAATGCACCTGGGTATTTACGCTCCTTAAGGAATATTCCTCGAACACTTTATAAGAATCGATGAGCGCGACCGGAACTATCGGCACTTTGGCCTTCATGGCGCTTTTAAAACAACCGGGTTTAAACTCCCGCACCTCATTATGATTATGATAATATCCGCCTTCCGGAAAGATAATAAACTTTCTGCCGACGGCGGCTTCTTCGGAAAGCTCCTTTATGACTTTAACCGACTGGCGCATATCGTTTATCACCATACGTTTGCCTTTAAGCAGATCGATAAACTGCTTGGTCAGGATAGTATGCGATTTAACGTCGTCTATTACCACAGAACAGGGTTTTTCATGAGTGTACATGATACCCAGGGCGTCATATTTCCCCTGATGATTGGGGAACATTATATATCCGCCCTCTTTCGGCAGATTTTCAAGGCCGTAAGCCTTGGTATGGATATGTCCGGATCTTTTCATTCTTTTAATGGCGAGTTTTGCATATTTATAACATTTTTCCTCGCTGTATTTCTCCGGATGTCTGGCCATGTATTCCATTCTGGGGATCATATATATTCTTGGCAGATTACATACTATCACTTGTATAAAACGCAGCATTACACATATTCCTCTTTCTAAAACAAAGGCGAAAACAGCTTGAGTATAGGTCCTACTACATTTAATTTCATAAAATTTTTCTTACACCACTCAAGAGTGATGGGTTCCGAGATCTCAAACGTAGCTTCCATATCCTGTTTTAAGCTTTGTATCGCATCCACATTATATAAAAATACACCGCATTCAAAATGGTGATAAAAACTCCTATAATCAAAGTTTATCGTACCCACTGCGGCAGTCTCGTCATCGCACAATACGCATTTTGAATGAATGAACCCGGGAGTAAACTGATATATCTTTACCCCTGCCTCTATAAGATTCTGATATGAAGACTGCGTAAGCCAGTACACCGCTTTCTTATCCGGTATCCCGGGCGTGACTATCCTTACATCCACGCCTCTTTTAGCCGCAAGCTTGAGCGCAGTGACCATTTCGTTGTCGGTGATAAGATAAGGCGTAAAAACATAATAATACCTTTCGGCATATCCAAGCATATTCAGATATACATTTTCTCCCAACGTTTCTCCGTCAAAAGGAGTGTCTCCGTAAGGCTGCACATAACCTTTGGCCATAGGAAGTTCGTTAAATTTATAACAAAATCTCGAGTAATCCTTTTCCGGTTCTCTCGCCATACTCCACATCTGCAGAAACATGGCCGTAAAATTCCATACGCCTTCGCCCTCAAGCCTGATGCCGGCGTCTTTCCAATAACCGTACACTGTCTTATAATTGATATATTCGTCGGTAAGATTGAGTCCTCCGCTGTACCCCACTTTTCCGTCTATGACCGTTATCTTTCTGTGATCCCTGTTATTTAATATTATTGTCATAAAAGGTATAAGCTTATTGAATGCGACGCATTTTATCCCTTTGCTCTCCAAATACCTGTCGTAATGTTTGGGGAGCTTGAACACACTGCCGAGATCGTCGTACATAACCCTGACATCAAGTCCCTGTTTTGCTTTCTTTTCAAGGATCTTTAATATCTCGCCCCACATCGTTCCTTCTTCGATTATGAAGTATTCCATGAAGATAAAATCCTGAGCCTCTTCCAGATCCTTAAGAAGCTGTTTCCAACAGCTTAAACCGTCCAAATAATATTCACTCTCGGTATTCTTCCACACGCTCATGCCGGAATGATTTTTGATATAACTTATCTGATTATATACGGACGTTTTTTCGTCTTTTAATTCACTCTCAACCGTTTTATTATCGGGCATGTTCTCACGCATAAGCTTATCGGCGGCTATCATGCTGTCTCTCAGCCTGCGCGATATGATGACATGTCCGAACGCAAGATAAAGAATGCCCCCGAACAGCGGAAAGATGAGTATGGGTATGATCCACGCCAACTTGACAGCCGGATTATTCGGCCTGTATATAAGATATATAACTACCGCAATGCTGAGCAGCCTCAGACCCAGATCGATAAAAAAGTAATAATTGCTCCACCTTAAGATTATCAGCAAAAAGAAAGCGACCTGAAGAAGAACCAACAGCGCCGTGATAAATACTCTGTTCACTACCAAATGCAATATTTTTCTCATATCTTCTTATCACCTACGTACAACTATATCATAAAATATTTTAATTAGCAAACCGTATAAAAATTGTTTAAACCTGCCCTATTCCCGGTAAGGATTCACATGCACCATACAATGTTTTACATTGTCAAATTCACTCTCTATCTTATCATGCACGCTTTCCGCCACCGCGTGAGTTTCATTTAGAGTCCTGCTGCCGTCGGCGGATATCTCTATATCGACATATATCTTATTCCCAAACAGCCTTGTGCGCAGCACATCTATCCCAAGCACGCCTTCCTGCATGAGTATCATACTGCGCATCCTTTCAAGCGTTTCATCATCACAGGCTTTATCCACCATTTTGTCTACTGCGTCTTTAAAAATATCATAGGCTGCCTTTATTATAAAAATACAGATGACCACGCTCGCCACACTGTCAAGCACAGGATATCCCAGACGCGAACCGCCTATGCCTATGAGCGCGCCTATTGAAGAAAGCGCGTCCGAACGGTGGTGCCACGCATCGGCCATAAGTGCGCCCGAATTGATCTTTTTGGCCGCCGCCCTTGTATACCGATACATCCATTCTTTTACCGCTATGGAACAGAACGCCGCAGCCAAAGCCGCCATTCCCGGGACCGTCAGCGAAGCGTAATCCCCTTCAAATATGGTTTTTATTCCCTTATAACCTATACCCAGACCTGTCGCGCAAAGCACGACCGCAAGCACAATAGATGCCACGCATTCGAGTCTTTCATGCCCATACTGATGATCATGGTCGGATTTTCTCTCCGACATATGTACGCCTATTATAACTATGATCGTGCTGAACACATCCGAGGCCGAATGTACGGCGTCCGAGATCATTGCGCCCGAATGGGCGATAATGCCCGCTAAAAGTTTAAACAGCGACAGCGCAATATTTACGACAATACTGACTGTCGAAACCCTCATTGCAATTTTCTTTTCCATAATCTTACTCAGTCTTGTCTTTTTTAAAGTTCTCGGCCAGATAAGGCGCGATCGCTTTCTCAATTTCCTTTATATCCTCGTTGGTTTCCAGTATCCTGAGTTCTACGCTGTTTGACAGATCCATTGAGAAAATACCCATAATGGACTTGGCGTCAACAACATATCTTCCGGATACAAGATCAAAATATCCCTTGATATTGTTGATTGCCGATACAAATCCTTTCACTCTTTCGATCGAATTCAGATCCAATGCATAGCTTTTCATCTTACTTGCTCCTTTATTATCAGATATTTTCATAATCCCCCTTATCACCCCAATGCAACGTCCAGAACCATCATGATCAGAAAACCGACTGCAAAACCAAGCGTGGCTCCGTCGGAATCTTCATCCCTTGACGCCTCCGGTATCAGCTCTTCCACAACCACAAACAACATCGCCCCGGCGGCAAACGACAGAAGGAAAGGAAGGGCCTTTTCAATAACGCCCGTTATTAATATTGTTAAGAATGCGCCGACAGGCTCGACGACGCCGGACAACAGTCCGTATACAAAAGCCTTTTTCTTACCGTCTCCATTGCTTTTCATGGGCATCGATATGATCGCGCCCTCCGGAAAATTCTGAATGGCGATCCCGACGGCCAACGCATATGCTGCCGCAACAGTGATCTCCTGATTGCCTGAAACGACTCCCGCAAATACTACTCCAACCGCCATACCCTCAGGTATATTGTGCAGCGTGACCGCAAGCGCAAGCATGGCGGTCTTATTTAACCCGCTCTTGATCCCTTCAGGCTTATTACCGCCCAAATGCAGGTGCGGTATCAGTTTATCCAACCCGTACAAAAAGGCAATGCCAACAGCAAAGCCAATCGCCGCGGGGATAAACGCTAATTTGCCGTAACCCTCCGACATATCTATGGCAGGTATCAAAAGCGACCACACCGACGCAGCGACCATAACTCCGGACGCAAAGCCAAGAAGCGCCTTTTCCACAAGCGGGTTTAATTTGTTTCTCATAAAAAGGACGCAGGACGCGCCTGCGGCCGTTCCTATAAACGGTATCATGAGTCCTAAAAATATATCCATACAGCGGTCTCCCTGTTACTCGGATCTATCCCTTACCGTAATTTCAGACCAACCTTAAAAAAATCACTCATTAAAAGATAATAATACGTGTCTGCAAAAAATGCAAGGATAAATCCCAAATCACTCTATATGTATAATATGATATATCCGGACAATAGTTCTTATTCATATTTAATACGGCAGCTTAATATAAACATATCAATATCCGACAAACATACTTAGCGCGCTGTATACGGCAAAAGCGCATACCCACGCGACTGCGCACTGCATTACCACTACCAGAAACGCTTTAAGACCGGAACCCATCTCCCGTCTTATGGTCGCCACCGCCGCGACACAGGGCGTATAAAGCAGCGTAAACACCAGAAAAGATACGGCGGAAACCGGTGTAAATACCGTGCTTAAAGTCCGGCTCATATTGCTCATTGTGCTTCCTGTAAGCACGCTTAAAGTGCTAACCACCGCTTCTTTTGCGCTAAAGCCGCTTATAAGAGCCGTAGCCGCGCGCCAGTCGTTAAAGCCAAGCGGCACAAAAAGCGGCGCTATCGCTTTTCCCACCACGGCAAGCAGGCTTTCACTGCTGTCTTTTACAACATTCAGACGCATATCAAATGTCTGCATGAACCAAATGATAAGCGTCGCTATAAAAATGACCGTAAACGCCCTCTGCAAAAAGTCTTTTGCCTTATCCCACATAAGAAGCAGCACACTTTTGGCCGAAGGGAACCTGTAATTGGGAAGTTCCATCATAAAAGGCATGGAATTTCCACGAAATGCCGTGTGATTTAAGACGATGGCAACTACAAGACCGACTGCTATCCCAAGCACATAAAGCGCCATCATGACAAGCGCCCTGTGTCTTGCAAAAAAGGCAGAAATAAATACAGTGTAAATCGGTATCTTGGCCGAACAGCTTATAAACGGAATGAGCATGATCGTCATCTTTTTATCACGATCGGACGAAAGCGTCCTGCTTGACATTACCGCGGGTACGCTGCAGCCAAAGCCTATTAACATTGATACAAAACTTCTTCCCGAAAGTCCGATCTTACGAAGCGGCCTGTCCATCACAAACGCTATCCTTGCCATATAGCCTGAATCTTCCAGAATTGACAAAAAGAAAAACAGCACCACTATTATAGGCAGGAAACTCAGCACACTCCCCACACCTGTAAAAATACCGTCTATAACAAGGCTTTCAACTACCGGATTTATTCCGTATGCCTCAAGCCCGGTCTTCACCCAGCCCGACAGCGCATCTATCCCAAGGCTTAAAATATCGCTAAGGAATGCTCCTATGACTTCAAAGGTAAGCCAAAATATAAGCAGCATTATAATGAGGAATGCAGGAATGGCCGTATATTTGCCTGTAAGCACGGCGTCTATCTTCACACTCCTTTTATGCTCCTTACTCTCTCTGCATTTGATAACGGAATTTCTGCACGTTTTTTCGATAAATTCATAACGCATGTTCGCAAGCGCGGCATTCCTGTCCATCCCGCTGTCCTGCTCCATCTCTATAATACTGTGTTCAATAAGCTCAAGTTCATTCTCCGAAAGTTTAAGCTGATCCGTTATTTCCTTATCACCCTCTACCATCTTGGCCGCGGCAAAACGCGGCGACATCCCTGCTGCCTCCGCATGGTCCTCAACCTGATGACTGACCGCATGTATGCACCTGTGTACAGGACCTTTTTCGCAAAAATCAGTAACTTTAGGATAAATCCTCTTCGACGCGACCTCCCTTATGGCGTGGATCAGGTCCTCCACGCCCTCGTTTTTGATCGCGCTTATGGCGATTATCGGAATTCCAAGTTCTTTCTCCATTTTGTCTATTTCAATCGTGCCGCCGTTGCCGCGCACTTCATCCATCATATTCAACGCCAGTACCATCGGGATATGCATCTCCAACAGCTGCAGTGTAAGATAGAGATTTCTCTCTATATTGGTTGCGTCAACTATATTGATGATGGCATCCGGTTTTTCGTTCAATATGAAATTTCTTGTAACAATTTCCTCTTTACTGTATGGCCGCAGTGAATATATGCCCGGAAGATCTACCACCGCGTCTTTCTTTTCTCCCCGTATCTCACCGATCTTACGCTCCACGGTAACTCCCGGGAAATTGCCCACATGCTGGTTGGAACCGGTAAGCTGATTAAATAAAGTCGTCTTACCGCTGTTCTGATTGCCTGCCAATGCGTATACCATAATGCTCCTCCATTCCTGCCCAACTTGCGAATCTTAATATCATAAAATCTCAACTTCTATTTTCTGCGCGTCTTCTTTGCGGATAGTCAGTTCATAGCCCCTAAGCTGTATTTCGATCGGATCTCCCATAGGAGCCATCTTCTGTACTTTTACCTTTGTTTTGGGAATTATCCCCATATCCAGAAAACGGCATCTTAATTCCCCTTCCCCGCCGACTTTAGTTATTACAGCTTCCTGTCCTACATCAATATTATCAAGAGTCATAATGATCCTCCATTTTTCCCGGCCTGCAATTTCAGACAGATAAAAGCGCAGGCTCTTAATATATACAAAGCCGCCGCGCGCCTGCCGCCGGACTTATTTTGACAATATTCGCATTATCACATAAAATAGTTTATGGTAACTTGCGCGGCTTGTCAACGGGTAAACGATTGGGAAAAAACTACATAAACGATTGATCTGAAGACACAGCGGGCAACATAACGATTGGGAAAAATCTATATACATTTGAGGAATTTTATGCTAAAATATTATAGTGACTGACATTAAACAGCTTTATTACCGAGGTATCAGAAAAATGGAAATCAGTGATATAAATGAATTTGTCGAAGACACTTTAATAAATAACTATCTTAAACTTGCAAAAGTCAATCTGCTGACCGGCGAATTTGAATTTTCGGATAGGATAAAAGATCTTCAGGACATCGATTATTCCGGCATAACAGATATTTATTCCTATATGGACAAACTCGTAAAAAGTGAAAAGATACTTGAAGAATACCTTCCGGAGCTGTCTCTGTTTTCAAATGCGGAATACGTGAAAAACCGTATATTTTCAGGTGAAAAACAGATAACTTACAGTTACAAGCGTAATGTAAACGGAGAATACATATGGATAACTTTCGGTATCATAGTTTCCAAAGGCTTTTCCAAAGACTATCCGTACGTATTGTTCAGCTGGCGCATCGTTGATACTGATACCACTACTATGGTAGACGCCGTTTCCACTCTTTCCGAGATCTATCACAAGATATTAAAAGTCAATCTTACCACCGGAGCATACCGCGCCATTAAAGTAGATAACGCGGAACGCAGGCAGTTCATGGATAAACTTGACAACATTTTCGACTGGTGGAACGAGTTTGAAAAGGCGGGCAATATATATGAAAGCGATGCGGAAGTCTACCGCCAGTTTACCGACGCCGACGAACTGCGTCAGTTCTTTCAGGCCGGAGGAGACAGGAAAGGCTGCAAATACAGACGTAAATCCGGCGATGAATTCCGTTGGGTGGAGCTTGAACTTATACGAAGCATGGAATACACGAAAAAAAATCAAATTGTCATTCTTTATGTAAAGGATATCCACGAGGAATACGTCAAAAATATCCTTCACAACAAAAAGATGCTCGACAATTTTTACCGCGACGCGCTCACGCTTTTATACAACCGCCACAAATTCAACGACGATATCAATAACTTCAAAGAAGCCGGATGCAGGCAGCTCACCTGCGTATACATAGACGCTAACGGCCTGCATGAACTCAACAACCTATTAGGACACAAAAAGGGCGACGATATGCTCTGCTGTGTTGCCGATACGCTGCGCAAATATTTTTCGGAAGATTATATATACCGTATAGGCGGCGACGAGTTCGTCGTACTCTGCGACTCCGTTTCTCCCGAAAAAACAAAGACCAATATCGCCAAGATCAAAAAGGAACTGGCCGCCGACAATTATACCATAGCCTCAGGCATTGCCACCGGCATAAATGAAAGCGATCCCGCCAAAATAGTTACTGAGGCGGAAAACGCCATGCGCGAAGATAAAGACAGATATTATAAAAGCAGCGGCAATTCCCGTCATAAACGCGCGCTTAATAAAGAACTTGAAAATCTGCTTACCGAAAAACATGACGCCGATTCATTTTTACAGGTAATAGCTCCCAATTTTACCGGCGTTTATTTTATAGATATGGAAAACGACAGTATCAGACATCTTTTTATGCCTGAATTCTTCCAGTCGATCCTGGCTAATTCCGATAATAAGTTCAGTTATTCCATGAAAAGATATCTGGAAAGTTATGTTAAGGCAGAAGACAGGGAAAAACTGGCGGAGCTTCTGGATTACGACATTTTAAGAAAACGCCTTAAAAATGAACCCGTGCTCACCATATCATACCAAAAAACGGACGGTCAGTACATGTCCTTGAGTATTTTTGATTTTGATAAAAAATCGGATAACATTACGGAAACCATGTGGATATTTTCCAATGCGAACGCATCCGTATAACGCGTCGGAACGCATCGGAATAAGGAAGCCGTATAGGAATGCATCGGAATAATAAAGCAGCATAGGAATGCGTCTGAACATGAAGCAGTATAGTAATACGTCTGAATATGAAGCAGTATAGGAGGTCTTTATATTGAAAATACAGGAATCTGCAGAAAATTATCTTGAAACCATATTAATGATCGATCAGAGAAAGGGCAATGTCCGTTCAATAGATATCGCCAATGAACTGGAATTTAAAAAACCCAGTGTCAGTGTAGCGATGAAAAATCTACGGGAAAACGGTTATATCAACGTGGATGAAAACGGCTATATAACGCTGACTCCTTCAGGCAAAGAGATTGCGGAAACAATGTACGAACGCCACATTCTTTTTTCAGAATGGCTTACAAGTCTTGGCGTGGATGAAAAGATCGCGGTTGAAGACGCCTGTAAGATAGAGCATGTCTTAAGCCGCGAAAGCTTTGACGCTATCAAAAAACATATCTCAGGTCTCAGATAACGGCCTTTTTGCGCCAGCCGCCCTGTACATATCTAAGGGCGGCCACAATAAGCGCCACTCCCCAGCCTATACCGAACGACCACCATATTATTCCGACTCCCACTCTTTTCGCAAGACCTACAGTCAAAAACAATCTTATAAAAAAACTAAGCAGCGTGGTAATTATAAACCAACTCATATCTCCGCTTCCCTTGAAGGTGGCTTTTATCAGCATAAATACGGAGAAGATCACCAAAAAAGCTCCCACTACCCTTATATATTCCGCTCCTATCGATATCACCTGCTCTACATCGGCCCCGTTATCCTCTATGAACATCCCTATTATCTGAGTTGGAAAAAGTTCAAATACCACTGTCATAACCAAAGATATAATGCCGCAGCAAAACATCGACGCCTTAAGCCCCGGCCATATCCTTTCGGATTTATCCGCTCCTATATTCTGCCCAACATAATTTGAATAAGCGTTGCTGTAATTTATTGGTATAGTCGTTGCAAAATTCACTACCTTGGACGCCGCCGCGCTCCCCGCTATCACCGCCTCGCCAAAACCGTTTACAGTCGCCTGTACGATAACGGACCCCACCGACACAATGGACTGCTGCAGCGCCGACGGAAGCGCCAGTTTAAGCATTATAAGCAATAATTCAGTGTCAAAGAAATCCTTTACCGACAGGCTTCCTTTAAACCGCAGCTTTTGCTTTTTTATATCCGTTGCCGATATTTCAGCTTGCATAGCCGCTTCCGATACGTCGCTTTTTATATCCGCTTCCGATACGCTGCTTTTTATATCCGCCCCCGATAGAAGTCCGGGCATATATATGAACGCCATCGCCGCCGCAGCAAACTGCGAGATAGCCGTCGCCAACGCGGCGCCCGCTACGCCCGCATTTAAACTTATTATAAAAAACAGATCCAGGATAACATTGAGCATGGATGAAACCATCAAAAACTTAAGCGGCGTCTTTGAATCCCCAAGCGCCACATATACGCTGTTCAGCGAATTGTATACAAAGATCGGCACACACCCCAGAAAATAAAACCTAAGATAACTTACGCCAATCGGTATAATGTCTTCCGGCGTATTGACAAGTCTCATTATCCACTCCGCGCAAATCCAGATAAAAAATGTTGATACAAGCGCGATCCCCGCCGAAAAAACAGTGGAAGTGGACGCACATTTCCATATTTCTTTCGTTTTGCCGGCGCCGAAATACTGCGCGATAACAATAGCGCCGCCAAGCGCAAAGCCTGTCGCAAGCTGCGCAAAAACCGCAATAATGCTTCCCGCGCTTCCCACCGCGGCCAACGCGTCGCTCCCAAGCCTTTTGCCTACTATGATCGTATCTATGACATTATAAAACTGTTGAAACAGATTGGAAAATATCATAGGAACAGCAAAAAGGAGAATCGTTGTAAGCGGATTCCCCTCTGTCATCTTGCGTATGTTTGAATCTTTGGATCTTGATCGTTTAGAATTATCCATACTGCTTCTTAATTTTTGAAGCTGTGGATCGGCGCGGGTATCCTTCCTCCCCTGTTTACAAAGTCGTCGCACGAATACTGATTTACAGGCATTATCGGCGCATAGCCAAGCAGCCCGCCAAACTCCACAGTCTCTCCTACTCCTTTTCCTATTACCGGAATCAGGCGCACGGCGGTGGTCTTCTGATTGACCATCCCTATCGCCATCTCATCCGCAATAATTCCCGATATGGTTGTAGCTTTAGTATTCCCAGGAATTGCGATCATATCAAGACCGACCGAACAAACACAGGTCATCGCTTCCAATTTTTCCAGAGTAAGAGCGCCCGCGCTTACCGCATCTATCATTCCCTGATCCTCACTGACCGGAATAAAAGCGCCGCTTAAACCTCCCACATAGGAAGAAGCCATAACTCCGCCTTTTTTCACCTGATCGTTTAAAAGGGCAAGCGCCGCCGTCGTACCCGGAGCGCCGGCATACTCCAGACCGATCTCGCATAATATATCCGCTACACTGTCTCCTATCGCCGGCGTGGGCGCAAGTGAAAGATCCACTATACCGAAAGGAACATTAAGCCTCTTCGAAGCCTCTTTTGCGACCAACTGACCCACACGGGTGACTTTAAACGCCGTTTTCTTTATTGTTTCGCAAAGCACCTCGAAACTTTCTCCTCTTATCCTGCCAAGCGCCGTTTTTACAACTCCCGGTCCGCTTACTCCGACGTTTATGATCTTATCGGCCTCTGTCACGCCATGAAAAGCCCCTGCCATAAACGGATTGTCGTCCGGAGCATTGCAGAATACTACCAGCTTGGCGCAGCCCAACGAATCCGCATCCTTTGTTTCTTCCGCAGTCTGTTTGATTATTTCTCCCATCATTTTTACCGCGTCCATATTTATTCCGGTCTTGGTAGAGCCTACATTGACCGAACTGCATACCCTTTCCGTTACGGACAGAGCTTTGGGAATAGACTGTATAAGAAATTCATCGGCCTTGGTCATTCCTTTTGATACGAGCGCGGAATAGCCGCCTATAAAATTAACTCCTACTTCGTGCGCCACTTTATCCAGCGTATTGGCAATAGAAACAAAATCCTCTGCGGATCTGCAGGCCGCGCCGCCCACAAGCGCAATTGGTGTAACGGAAATCCGTTTATTTACTATCGGTATACCGTATTCGCCTGATATCTCCTCTCCTGTCTTAACTAAATCTTTGGCCGCCTCATATATTTTATGATAGATTTTCTCATTTAATAATTTTAAATCCGAATCTATACAGTCAAGAAGACTGATACCCAGTGTGATCGTCCTGACGTCCAGATTTTCTTTCTCTATCATCTCATTGGTTTCCGCAACCTCGAATATATTGATCATTCTGATAATTATCTCCTTAGTCGATATTTTGCTTTATTTAAACACTAAATTCTGTGCATCTGGTTAAAGATTTCTTCTTTCTGGCACTTGATAATGACTCCGATGCTCTCGCCGAGCACCCCAAGCTCCTCCACGATAAGCGCAAAATCCTTAGTTGTCTTATTGGTATCCACGATCATCATCATATTAAAATAATCCTGTACAATGGTCTGGGAAATATCGAGTATATTGATCTGGTTATCCGCCAGATAAGTACACACTTTTGCGATAATTCCGACCGTATCTTTTCCGACAACCGTAATTATAGTCTTTTTCATAAATATTACCGTTCCTTTCAGCATTCTGTATTATAGACAATTGCAAAACCATGATATACGTTATCGAGATTGTACAAATTTAACAAAACCTTGCAGGCACGCTTGCGCTGCATTGAGCGCAGTAGCGGCACTAAGCTCGAAAACACCTCGCTAAGTGCCGACGCGCTCAGAGCGCCTGCAATGGTGTTTGTTAAATATGTACAATCAATATACGTTGAGAGAGAGTTTCGCTATTACCTATTATTAGATATTTGCGAAAGTCTTTCTCATAACCTAGAATTTAGTAAAAATATACAAATAAGGGGTGACTCTGCGGGCAATACTTGTTTTGCCTTTGCAACGGAACACCGTTTTGTATATTTTTGCTAAATTCGTAAGTTTCCATAACAGTTTCGCAATCACTTATTCTGTATTATATTTCGATCATATCGGAAACTTCGCTTCGTTTCGCAACGTAAATGGGGAAATCCCCTTCTTTATATTTTCCTGACATAATAAGTTCCAGTTTAACGGCCTCATAAGCAAGTTCCGGAAGATTATTCTCTTTGCTTAAATGTGCGAGAACGACCGCCTTAGTATGAGAGTTTAGAAGCTGCGTAAGCAGCCTGCCCGCCGTCTCGTTGGCAAGATGTCCTTTTTCGCCTAAAATACGCTGTTTGAGATAATACGGATATGAGCCTGCCTGAAGCATGTTTATATCGTGGTTGGCTTCCAGATATATGACGTCAAGTCCCTGCATACAGGCTATCGTATAATCATTATAACAGCCCAGGTCCGTAACTATTCCGATTTTTTTCTTATCATGACTTATCCTGTAAGCTACCGGCTGCGCGGCATCATGCGAGGTCTGCATAGGATAAAGAGTCAGGTCTTTTATCGTATATTTTTCATCGGCGTTTATGCAATGAAAAAGCGACTCATCTATCTTCCCAAGACCGGCTGTCTGCTTTATCGCCTGTATGGTGCCTTCCGTCGCATAGATCGGCAAGCCGTATTTTCTTGCCATGACTCCGAGTCCGTTTATATGGTCGGCATGTTCATGCGTTATAAAAATACCGTCTATTTCGGAGGCTTTTAATCCAAAGGACGCAAGCCCTTCTTCTATCCGCTTACCGCTTATCCCGGCGTCTATCAAAATATGTGTAGTATCAGAGCCCGCATATACGCAGTTTCCGCTGCTTCCGCTGGCTATGCTGCATAGTCTCATAAGTAATCAGTCTTTCCAATAAATTTTTATCACATCGCCGCTGTGGATCGGCTCCATGTACTGTGCGTTTTTACCGTTTAATTCCGTCACTATCCCGCTGCCCTGCGGTGAAGACAGATCAAAATCTATATAATCGAACACATCCACGAAAATATACCCCGTCTTGCCGACTAAAATTATCTGTTCATCATTCACCGTTACCTGAATGGAGGTCGGCCCGGAAGGACCGGCGCTTTGCGCATTTTCGATTGGTCCGGATGTCTCCGCGGCGGAATTTTCTGACACTTGTGTCATATTTTTATCTGCCGCCTGCGTACCTGAACCTTCCGACGCTGCATCTGCCGCGTTCTGCCCAATCGCATTTTCTGCCGCTTCATGCCCTGCTGCTGCATTGCCTGCTGCCTCCTGACCTGCCGCTGCACTGCCTGTCGCTTCATGCCCTGCTGCTGCATTGCCTGCTGCCTCCTGACCTGCCGTTACATTGCCTGCTGCCTCCTGACCTGCCGCTGCACTGCCTGTCGCTTCATGCCCTGCCGCCGCTTCGTCCGTGCGCGTCATTCCTGCATTTTCCAAATTCATATTAAATATATTGTTCTCTTCCTTTTTAGGCTCGCTCTTTACATAGCTTCCGTCATCTTCCGGAAGATTGGCGTAAGTGTCCGGCGCGCCGCTTCCGTATATATCGCGGTCCGACAACTGAAGTTCTTCCATTGTCCAGATAACCGAAAAGTTCTCATAAACTCTGGTGTCCACATCGGCAAGTTTATTGTTTACATAAATATTCAGATCCTTATTGATAATAACATCCATAAATTCCGCGATCTGGCCCACAGTATAATAATTCAGAAACTCGATCTTATCATTTTCCCGGATTGAGTAATAACCCGACTGCAAAGTACCGTTTACCTCGGCGAACTGCGGCAGTTCTATTTTCTTTTCATTTACCTCTACCCACATGGTTTTCCCGTATTCGGGAAGCTGATTTATATCCAATGACGCAGGCTCTCCTGCCGTCGATTCGACAACATTGATCTGGTCATTTGCATGTATTGACGTGTAAATGTCGGCCTCCTGACCGTTCACGGTTATAACAGCCGCCTCGCCAAGCAGACCTCTTGTGATGCGCGGTTTGCCGTTTACAAAATAATTAAGCTCTTTCCCGCGCTTAGGGAAAAGTCCGTCGTTGGCAAACTCGGCCTGCATAGCGGCATCCACCACTGCAAGTTTATTATTATCATAAAGCTTTACTCTCTGCTCGTTAAAATAGACAAAGATAAAGTTATTGCTCTGCTCATAAAAACTTAAGCATATACCGATTGGCGTAACCATAAGGGAATCCCTTTGGGCTTCATCATCATAAAAATCAACATTCAACATCACTTCCTCGCCGCGCACGGCTACTCTCTCATCCTGAATGCCAAGCTGCCCTGCAAGGGCGTCAGTATAACCTTCCAGTCTTCCGCCGCCGCCTACCACAAAAACGGCGCTTACCGACTTGCCGCCGTTTAACTCCCTGATCTTATCGGCGACCTGCTTAGTCATATCCTCAATCACAGGCTCGGTCACATCAAGCAGCTGCGCTTTGGTGATAGTCTGCTTAAGCCCCATTATATCTTTATATTCTATCGTTTCTTTTTCTCCGGCCTGCCGTTTGATCATTTCCGCGGTCTTAAAATCCACAAGACAATGTCTGGCTATGACTTCCGTAAGCGCATCTCCGGCAATCGGTATCATTCCGTAAGCTATAATGCTTCCGTCCTTAGTAATGGAAATATCGGACGTACCCGCTCCAACATCGACAAGCGCAATATTAAGCATACGGTACATCTGCGGTATTGCCACCTGAATCGCCGCAATAGGCTCCAAAGTCAGATTAACGACCTCAAGTCCGGCAATCCCCACCGCCTTATAAAGTCCGTCTACGACATCATCAGGCAGGAAAGTTGCTATAATATCCGCTCCGATAACTTTTGCCTTATGTCCCTCCAGATTTCCTATCGGATAATGGTTTAAATAATAACGCACAACCGAATATCCCACGCAGTAAAACTTTATATCGGAGTCGTTGGAATCAAGGAATTCCTTATAAGCCTTCTCCACTCCCATTGAATCAAGGGCATAGATATCCTCTCCGCTTATCTCTTTTTCACTTTGAAATTCACATTCCACATTTGTAGTCGTTGTGCGCAGCACACGGCCTGCCGCCGCAATACAGACGTCTTTAAGCTTTCTCCCTATCTTGGCTTCCAGACAGGTCTTGACCTCATTGATCGTCGCCCCTACCTTATGTATATCATGAATCTGCCCATCAAGCATAGAGCGCGTTTCATGCTCTCTTATGCACTGTGCCGCCACATGGAAATTGTCTCCGGTCTTATATCCTACCGTACCTACAATGCTTCTGGTTCCTATATCCAGTCCGAACACTATCTGACTTGGTAATTTTATTGCTTCTGCCACAGATATTCCTCCAATTTTCTATCGATCCGTTCGCATACGGTCTCAAAATCCCCGCTGTTATCAATAACAAAATCACAATGCCTACGGAATTCTTCCTCCGAAAGCTGCTTTTGTATAATGCTGTCTATTTTTTCGTCCGAATAAGCCCTTGAACTTTTAAGCCTCTTTCGCCTTACTTCGGCATCCGTGTAAATATACCAAAGCTCATCCACAATATCCGCATAACCCGACTCTATTAAAAGCGCCGCTTCTATAAAAAGAAAATCTGTTTTATTTTCCTTTTCTTCCCTTCGTACATCTATTTGTTGTAAAATATATTCTTTTACGGCAGGATGCACTATGTTATTTACTTTACCCAACAATACGGCATCGGAAAAAATTTTTGCCGCCATTTTAGCTCTATCTATATGACCGTCAGGCTCCAAAATATCCACTCCCAACAATCCAACCAATTCATCATAGCATTTTTGACCGGGTTCTTCAAGCATATGAGCGGTTTTATCCGCCATAATTATATCACAGTTATATTTATCGTTAATGTATTCCAAAAGCCTCGACTTACCTGCGCCTACTCCTCCGGTTATACCTATTACTTTCATAAAAAACTCTCCATAACATATGTTATTTATTTTGCGTCATACCAAGTAAGCCCCGTATGCAGGTCTATCTCCAGCTTGACCGAAAGTTTTGCGGCCTTCTGCATCTCTTCTTCAAGTATCTGCCGCACTCTTTCCTCCTCAGGTTTATAGGTTTCTATTAAAAGTTCATCATGAACCTGTAATATGAGCCTTGACTTAAGCCTTTCACTTTTAAGCTTAGACCATACATTTATCATCGCAATTTTGATAATATCGGCCGCAGTTCCCTGAATGGGTGAATTCATCGCAACGCGCTCGCCAAAAGAACGCTGCATGAAGTTACTTGAAGAAAGTTCGGGGATCGGTCTTCTCCTGCCAAACATCGTGGTAACATAACCGTTTTCCTTGGCATCAGCCACCAGTTTATCAAGGAAAGTCTTTATACCCGGATATGTTGCAAAATACTGCTCTATATACTGCGCGGCCTCTTTTCTCGAAATACTCAGATCCTGACTTAAGCCAAAAGAGCTTATACCGTAAACTATTCCGAAATTGACCGCTTTGGCGTTACGCCTCTGTAAACTCGTAACTTCCTCAAACGGAGTATGAAAAACTTTGGAAGCGGTAATTCTGTGAATATCCTCATCCATCTGATATGCCTCTATAAGCTGCTTATCATCGGACATATGCGCCAACACCCTAAGCTCGATCTGGGAATAATCCGCATCCATGAAAATGTAACCGTCCTCCGGTACAAAAACTTTTCTTATCTGACGGCCAAGCTCCATACGTATAGGAATATTCTGCAGGTTAGGCTCAGTGGAACTGATTCTGCCGGTAGCCGTAATTGTCTGGTTAAAAGTAGAATGTATGCGGCCGTCTTTTCCTATATATGACGCAAGACCGTCAGCGTAGGTTGATTTAAGTTTAGCAAGCCCCCTGTATTCCAGTATATCCGCTACCACCGGATAGTCCGGCGCAAGCTTTTCCAAAATATCGGCTGCGGTGGAATAGCCTGTCTTGGTCTTTTTTCCGCCTTTTATACCCATTTTTTCAAATAAGACCTCTCCAAGCTGCTTGGGGGAATTTATATTAAACTTAACTCCGGCTTTATCATAGATTGCCTGCTCCAACTCCACAATACGCCCTGAAAGCGCCTCTCCGTATGTCTTCAGCTCGTCCGGCAGCGCCTTTATGCCGTACTTTTCCATATCGTACAAAACTCTCGATAAAGGCATTTCTATTTCATAAAAAAGAGAGATCATACCTTCTTTATCAAGCCTCTCCTCAAGCTTCGGCGCAGACATTAAACATACATAAGCCTGATAGCAGGCAAACTTCATAAATTCCTCCGGCTTTGCTTCCATAGTCTTAACATAAGAAAGCTTCTCACAGACCTGCTTTTTATCCGGAAGGATCAAATTGAGATACTCATTTGCAACAGCTTCCGCATCATAATCATTTTTCAGCGGATTAAGAAGATAAGCCGCAAGCAGTATATCAAAATATCTTCGGGACTTAAACGCCTCCATTACGTCTCCGCGCTCATGTCCGTTTTCATGTCCGTTTGCGTCTTCATCTTTTTTGACTCCGTCTTTTACGTCTTTATCTTTTTTTGCCTCATCTTTTACGTCTTTATCTTTTTTTGCCCCGTCTTTTGCATCTAAACCTCCAATATCCGGCTCATCCGGCAGGTACTGAGAGGCACTTGTTTCGATCATATCGTAAATCTGCTTAATATCGCAGACGTTTAGTTTACATAACTTGTCATTTAACATCGTAAGCTTATCCGCAAGATAAGCTACGGTTACAAAACCCTGACAGGGTATAAAATATACTTCCGTCCCGGAAAGCGCGATCGCAGCTCCCGCGCAGCCGCTTCCCTGCTCTTTGCCATCCCTCATAACGGCAAGACCGATCTTACAGCCTTCCGGCTTTCCACACTGCTCACCCAGACGCGCAAAAAGCGCTTCCACTTCGGCAAATTCACTAAGCTCCTTAAAATTCTCAACCTGCGCATTGGAAGCCGACGCCTCTTTTTTAAATCTGCTTAAAATATTTTTAAAATCAAGTTGTTTACATAATATATACGCTTCTTCCGTATAAAAATCACCTATTCTTGCATCTTCAAAAGAAAAATCAAAATCCGCGTTTACATTTATCGTCGCCAAAACCTTACTTAAATCGGCCAACTCCTTATTATTGATAAGAGACTCCCTCACAGCCTTCTTGGAAACCTCATCCACCTTCGCATAAATATTTTCCAAAGAACCAAACTGCGCCATTAGCTCCGTCGCCGTCTTTTCGCCCACTTTGGGCACACCGGGAATATTGTCGGCAGTATCTCCCATAAGCGCCTTTAAATCTATAAACTGCTTTGGCGTAACCTGATATTTTTCTTTGACGTCCGCCGCATAATAGTCCTCCACCTCAGTCCTGCCACCCTTAGTCTTAGGAATACGGATCTTGATATGCTCCGTCGCTACCTGCAAAAGGTCTCTGTCACCCGATACGAGCGACACCTCCATTCCTTCTTTCTGCGCGCGGTTAGCCAATGTACCTAAGATATCGTCGGCCTCAAGCCCCTCTTTTTCAACTATACAGATACCCATAGCCTTAAGCATATCTTTCATCACAGGCACCTGCTCCCTAAGTTCCTCAGGCATAGGCTTTCTGGTTCCCTTATATTCACTGTATATCTCATGCCTGAAAGTCGGCGCATGAACATCAAAAGCCACCGTAAGGAAATCCGTCTTTTCCTCTTCAAGTATTTTAAACATAATATTTAAAAAGCCGTAAATAGCATTGGTATGAAAACCCTTGCTGTTAGTCAGCATCGGTACGCCATAAAAAGCTCTGTTCAATATACTGTGTCCGTCTATTAAAACTAACTTGGAAGCCATATCAAAGTTCCTTTCTTATCTAAATACAATATCATAATAAAATAACAAGTGCTATTATTATTAGCGCTGCTACAGCCAATTCCAGCCATATGAGAGTATGCTTCAGGGTATGATTTAATTTTACTCCGCTCCTCGCAGCCGCAAGCTTCCTTGAAAGAGCATTCATCAGATTAAAATTATTTCCTGATTCCAGACGCTCAAGTCCCTCCATCACCAAAAGCTGTATGGTAAGTTCCTCCATACACTCAGGACATGAATCTACATGTTCTATAAATTTTTTTAATTCTACGCCCTCTAATTCGTCATTCAAAAAGGCGGGAATCATTTTTTCCGCATCCTTGCACTTCATATATACCCCTTACCGCAATATACCGCATATCAGAATAATCAGCCATAAACACCGGTTCTGCCGCTTCTCCTACCGGATATCATATATTATTTTCAGATGATCATGAAGCCAATACTTAAATTTATTATATACTATAATCGGACGCTTTGCAAAAAATACTTGTCAAGCCCACTCAGTTATGATAAGATATAACTCGGTTATCAAATATAAATACGCCGGCGTGTCGGAATGGCAGACGAGGCAGACTCAAAATCTGTTGTGGGCAACCACGTGTGGGTTCAAGTCCCACCGCCGGCAGTAAATTATTGAATAACCCTTGTGTGGGACTTGAACCTGTTCATCCGGCCCACCGCCGGCAGTAAAAATGGCGTAAACTCAAGGTTTTTCGTTTCATTGTAAAAAAATAGAACCTATAAAAATTATAAGTTCTATTCATTCCTTACTATTTATCCTTTATAGCCTTTCGGATAAATCCGGTTTTTGTATTCCCTTTTTCCTTTCAATATCTATCCGGTTTTTCTGCTTCTTCATTTGGCATAGACAGCTTAACGCTTCTGATACTTGTCTATTTATCACTCCTTTATAATATCTAATTCCGTCAAATTAATTCCAAATGCTTGCAGCATAACTTTTAATTCCGTATATCTTCTTTTTATAGCTTTATATACGGCAGAATCCTTTTCAGCTACCTGCATCCAGTCTTGGATTCTTGAAAATTCTTCAATATTCTTTTGGATCATTTCTTTTTCCGTCATTTTTCATCACTCCTTTATATTGACCTATCTAATTTTTCACTATCTGTCATATTGTGCGTCCTTCCCTATATATAAAGATTATAACACTAACAATATATACAAGCAATCTTTTTATAAGTTTCATATTTACTGTTTAATGTTTATTCATCCAGACAAACCTATTGTATAAATAATTAAAGCAACTCCCCACAACCACCTAGTCATATCTTAAAATTTATGCTATAATTTAACAAATGACAAAATATCAGTTTCAAACCTTTTATATCAAAAAATCAGGCTTTTTTCCCAAAACATAAAGCTATTTTCAAAGGAGAATGATCCAATGAGTATTTTTGCGCAGACCTGTGGAATCGTATTACTTTTAGTTCTTCTTATTTTTTTCCTCAGGCACAAAAAAGTAGAACTTCGGACGGAACAGGCGTTCTTAGCATGCCTGCTTATGACGCTTGTCTGTCTCTTTCTGGATATATTTTCAATTATAGCTATAAATTACATGGATATTTTCCCCCGCGCTCTGGTGGGCTTTATATGTAAATCTTACCTTGTTTCGCTTGTAGGGGAGTCGCTTTTCCCACTTTTATACATATGCATTGACATAGACAGCCTGCGTACGGCCCGTCATTCCGGGCGGAAGCTTTTTTTCATTGTATATTCCTGCATTTTTGCAGCTCTTATTTACCTTCTTCCTATTTATTACTACTATAATGAGGGAGCCGTTCAATACACTTACGGTCCAAGCGTTATGATCACCTATGTCGGCGCGCTGAGTCTGATCATATCAAATTTCGTTATCATGTTCCGTCAGAAAATGCGCATCAATGCCATGCGAAGGGAAGCCGTCATGTTATGGATGTTTTTGTGGTTGCTTACAGCCCTCATCCAGTTTTTAAACAGTGAGCTACTTATTGTCGGATATGGCAGCGCCATTGGCATTATGATCCTTTATCTGAATATAGAAAATCCGGAGTCCAACCTTGACCGTCAGTCCGGAATGTTCAACCACAATGCGCTTTATCAGTATATACGGCAGAAATATCAGACACAGGAGCAATTTTCCTGCCTGGCAATCATCCTGAAACATTCGCTTGTGGACACCCTCCACAGCCCGGCCGAGAAATTTACTGAAATTGAGATTGCAAATTATCTTCATTCCATACCGGGTACAAAGGTATTTAAGGACGCTGAAGATGAAATCCTCATACTTTTTAACAATGAACAGGAAGCGCTCCAAAAAAGCAGGCAGATACGCGAGCATTTTGAACTGGAGTGGGGCCGTGAAAACGATATGTACGCAAGCTGCGACTGGGTCTTCATTCCCAATTCCCAAATGGTGGAAAACGAGGATGATTTTCTGTACCTATTGTTGTATGTACGTCAGGGAAACTTCACTCGTTCCGACAGTTCCTACCTGAATGTGGATATGCCTTTAGTATCCGGAATGTATGAAGAAAAACAGGCGGAAGCCATACTCCGCGATTCTCTGGCAGAAGACAGGGTAAGCGTTTTTTACCAGCCAATCTATTCAAACCATGAACATCGCTTTACCTGCGCGGAAGCCTTAGTCCGCATTACGGACAGGGATGGAAATATCATTCCGCCCGCCAAATTTATAAATATTGCGGAACGCAACGGCATGATTCTTGCATTAGGCAAGCGCGTATTTGAAAAAGTATGCGAATTTTTGCAGCGTGTTGACATACAGGCGTTCGGACTTGAATACATTGAAGTCAATCTGTCCGTTGTACAGTGCGGTTACAAGCATTTGGCAAAGGATTACATAGCAATCATGGAGAGGTACCATACCGACCCGAAACAGATCAACTTAGAGATTACGGAGTCCGCCTCCATCGGCGCAAAGCAGGCGCTTTTAAAGAATATGGGCATCCTGCGTGAGTACGGCATCACATTTTCTCTGGACGACTTCGGAACAGGACAGGCTAACTTGAATTACATTGTGGATATGCCCGTGGATATTGTAAAATTTGACCGTGACATGACGACGGCATATTTTGAAAACGCCCGCGCAAAGCATGTTATGGACGCCGCAATCCATATGATCCACGGAATGCAGCTTCATATCGTGGCAGAGGGGATCGAGACCAAAGAACAGTTTGAGGCAATGGATAAGATCGGCATCTCTTACATTCAGGGCTACTATTTCTCAAAACCCTGTCCTGAAGAAGCTTTCCTTAATTTTATCCGACAAAATAATCTGCCGACAGATACAGATGTTTAAAATCATAGTTTTCTCCGATTACAATAAGACTGCCATACAACAAAAAAACTCCCTTCGGAAAAGTGTCCCTACTAGCTACAATTCTGAAAAGATACCTGTGTTGCTATTTAGTTGTGATTGTAAATACTGTTAGTTCGGCAAATCAGAATTCTGATAAGACCTAATTTATAACATTTAATAACTGTTATATCTTATCTCCAAAATGTCTGTAAACCCTTGAAAAGGCTATACATAGCCGTAAATTTATAGCAAGTGAGTTTGCCCTTAGTTTTTCCCTTATGTTATATCCTTTTCCCTCGTGTTACAAACCCTCATAAGGGCAAAAATAAGGGAAAGTAAAACCTGTAACAAATTATAACACAGAATAAATTGGGCAGGAAGAACTGATTAAAATGCTTTCACAATATTCTAGGGAAAGGACAAATAAGAGGAATGTCATATATGCAGAATACAATACACATCACAATAGCATAGATATAGCAACTACCGCAGGATATCTTTTGCGAATTGACTGTTGGTAAGCAGAGAAAAGGCTAAAGACTACACACAACTCGGAATGTGCTTTAAATACCCTGGCAATCGACGACCCCCTTGAATATGCCCGTCTTTACCTTGAGGGTAATATGCAAATGTGGGTGGATGCAGAAGATTCTTTAGAATTGTGGTAATACCTTGCTTGCTCACTTATAAAGAGAGGTTCAGTTTATGCCTCTCTTTATTTTTGAATTATATTTCTTACATTCTAATTCTAATTTAGGAAAATTCAGGCAACGGTTTCTGCCTGTAAATGGCTCATTGGAGATGTATTTCTTATACAAGACATTTGCTTTATTACAGATTACTTCACTATTGTTCCGACACCATTCTAATTCCTGAACACACAATCGCTTGTAATATTTGATGTTTTCCCTATCTCTCTTAAAAATGGTTGTATCAACAAGCTGTAATTGTTCTTCTTCAATAGGTATCATCAGATTAAAATTCAGGACGCCTAAAAGCTTTCCATTTACTTCAATCTTTGAAAAATCCATAGAGTTCTTCATTTTTATATGCTTTTCCTTTGGTGATGAAAGCGGTATGCAATATTTATAAATACCACAGATAATAACAATCCCAACGAAAACCCTGTTATCTTTTCCCGTCTGTGGCGAAACAGAAAGCACTTTATCATCTATATTATGTAGATTACGGATATATTTCATATCCACCTTGTATAATTTAAAATCTGTCTGCATCTTTCTCCTTGCAAAAAATGGCTATGCGTTTCCGCATAGCCATTTGTGTAGTAACTCCATTAGAGTTGCTAACGCTTTTAGCAGTCCACTTTGCGGTAGGACTCACCACTAATAGTATAATACCATATTCTTGGATTTAGTCAATGGATTTCTTTAACTTTTTTGAATGCTATGCAAAAAAGCTGGTTTATGATATACTCTACTTAGAATTGCGAGGAGATAATAACATGGAATTTAAGTATGTGAGAATACAAGGCAGAGAAAACTCCTATATTACAAAGTATCCCAAAGGGGTATTCAGCCTTTGTTGGAATCTGATAAGAGATGAGCAATTAACCAGCGAAGAAAAAGAACTGTTTATATCTATTGATAACTGGTTCAAAGATCATCTTCCCGAACCAGAACCTTGTAAAAACCATGAAAAGGTCATTACATTTTTTAAATGTGAAAGCACATTGGAAATGCTTGAGAAATTAAAGCCTGCTATTGCACTTTTAGATAAACATCAAAAGCCTTATGATGTGATTTATACAAATTTTGTGGGAACCATCGTTTATGAAGATGAATGGCAGATTGCTGATCAGGTTGAGAATGGAAAAATGCTATAAAGTACAATTGACAATAACGTACGAATCCGAATAATGGAGGAATAGCAATGCGATATGGTTCAATTTATTTGATCGTTAAGGACATTGATAAATCGGTTTCATTTTATGAGAAAATCTTTGATATGAAAGTAAGCGCCGTAAACGGAAAGCGTTTCGCCATATTTAATAACAAAGGACTTAACCTCTGCCTCATGAATGGTTATTATGATAGTGAAAACCCTGGTCAAGTAGTAACCAAAGGCAAGTATTGGGAGATATACGATAACCAAAGCGAATTTGCGAATAGCATAAATACTCGTAAGGTATTTATTAACTTAGGAGTCAAAGATTTAAAGGCAGAATACAATAGGATAAAAGAATTGGGTATTGCAACGCAGATGACGGAAATTCGATTTATAAACAGAAAGTTGTCACTGCCTTTTAAGTAAACGCTGTTTGAAAGCTCTTATTCTTTGCCCATAACGACTTGTAAAGACAATGCCGCATAAAATCATTCCGATTGCGGCACCTTCGGCAAAGTTTGAGACTGCATTTAGAACGGCATTATTATTTAGTTCCGTGTGGCTAATCAAACTTGCCACAAACCAAAAGATTGCCCCTGTCAGTAGAAGTAAGTGTACACGCTTCGTATATTGTTCTGTTCCCATATTCATGTACTCTGCCGCTTTTAATACTGTTTCTTTTGTTTCTTTATCCATATTCCCGTTCTTCCTTTCTCCATCGATGAGTTCCCGAATATCTACCTCATAGAAATCTGCAAGCCCAATGAGAATATCCACATCCGGCATATTGTTTTTCCCATCGTGAAACGGTTCGGGGAGAAACATAGAAATGCTCTGCCGGTTGTTCTTGAGTCAACCCTTTGCCCTTGCGAAGGTATTTAAGAAATTTACCTGCTTTTTGCTGATTCATCCTAAATCCTCCTTTCGCAAAAATCATAACAGAGCTTCGTAATAAATACAACGACACAAAGTAAGAGTTACCGTAATTTAAGGGTAGACATATCATGTATTTTTAAAAGCCCATTTTCTTATACACATCAAAACAGTCCAGTGTCGCAAAATAGTCCTTGGGGGTTTCCGCCCTTCTTATCATCTTTACGCTTCCGTCCTCTTTTAAAAGCAGCTCCGCAGAACGAAGTTTACCATTATAATTATATCCCATCGAATGACCGTGCGCTCCGGCATCATGGATCACAAGATAATCTCCCATATCTATCTCAGGCAGCATCCTGTCAACAGCAAATTTATCATTATTTTCACACAAAGAACCCGTTATGTCATATTTATGGTCACAGGGCTTGTCCTCCTTGCCAAGTACCGTGATATGATGATATGCGCCGTACATTGCCGGACGCATAAGATTTGCCGCACAGGCGTCCACTCCTATATATTCCTTATAAGTATGCTTCTCATGAACGGCTTTTGTTACAAGCGCCCCATAAGGCGCCATCATAAACCGTCCCATTTCGGTATAAATAGCCACATCGCCCATACCCGCAGGCTCCAGGACTTCTTCATAAACTTTTCTTACGCCTTCGCCGATCGCTTTTATATCATTAGGCTCCTGCTCCGGCTTATAAGCCACTCCGACGCCGCCTGACAGATTAATAAATTCAATCTTTGCCCCTGTTTCCTTTTGAAGTTTTACCGCCAACTCAAAAAGCTGCTTTGCAAGCTGAGGATAATATTCGTTCGTAACCGTGTTGCTTGCCAGAAAAGCGTGAATACCGAAGCGCTTAACGCCCTTTTGCTTCAGGATGCGAAAACCCTCAAAAATCTGTTCCGTTGTGAAGCCGTACTTGGCGTCGCCCGGATTATCCATAATGCCGTTGCTCATCTGAAAAACGCCGCCCGGATTATAACGGCAGCTCATAACTTCCGGAAGTTTTCCTAAAATGTTTTCCAGAAAATCTATGTGCGTAATATCGTCAAGATTTATGATCGCCCCTATTTTCGCAGCATATTCATAATCCTCGACCGGAGTATCGTTAGACGAAAACATCACATCTTCTCCGCTTATTCCCGCGGCATTGCTCAACATAAGTTCCGTCAGAGACGAGCAGTCGCAGCCGCAGCCATACTCGTGCAAAATGCTCATTAAAAAAGGATTGGGAGTCGCTTTTACCGCAAAATACTCCTTAAATCCCTTATTCCATGCAAACGCCTCCTTTACGGCCTTTGCATTTTCCCTTATTCCTTTCTCATCATAGATATGAAAAGGCGTAGGATAAGTCTTAACTATCTCCTCCACCTTCTCCTTGGTAACAAACGGTAATTTTTTCATTGGTTTTCTCCTCTCTGCCTATATGTAAATCCAAAATTAGATTGACGGTATTTCATACATTTTCAATCTGCCAGTCGATAGGTTCTACTCCGTTCTTCTTAAGAAACTCATTAGCCTGACTGAAGTGTCTGCACCCGAAGAAGCCGCGATATGCCGATAAGGGACTCGGATGCGGCGCTTTTAAAATAAGATGCTTTGGATTGGTGAGCATAGGAATCTTACTCTGCGCCGGTCTTCCCCATAACATATATACTATCGGCCTATCCTGAGCATTGACCGCATTTATCACTGCGTCGGTAAACTCTTCCCAACCTTTTCCCTGATGAGAATTAGCCTGATGCGCACGGACGGTGAGCACGGTATTAAGCAGCAGAACCCCCTGCCCGGCCCATTTCGCCAGATATCCGTTATTCGGAATATAACAGCCCAGATCATCATGCAGCTCTTGATAAATATTCTGCAGCGAAGGCGGAATCTCTTTCTGGTCGCTAGGTACGGAAAAGCTCATACCATGCGCCTGATGTTCATTATGATAGGGATCCTGCCCCAACAAAAGCACTTTTACTTTACTTAAAGGCGTAAAATGAAAGGCATTGAAAATATCATCTGCCGGTGGATAGACAACCACTCTGCTGTATTCTTCTTTCACAAAATTATAAAGCTTTCTGTAATATGGCTTTTTAAACTCCGGCTCCAAGGCAGCCGCCCAGTCATTACTAAGCATTGCCATGTTTTTATCCTCCGCATTCAATAACATGTGTTATTTAAAACTTTACTACTGTACTATATTTTTCTGAATAACTTATCATATCTTTTTTAAAATACATTCTTTACATTTACTGAATATCCTATTATATCTTTTTCAAATACGTTCTTTACATTTACTTAATATCCTATTATATCTTTTTCAAATACGTTCTTTACATTTACTTAATATCCTATCATATCTTTTTCAAATACGTTCTTTACATTTACTGAATATCCTATCATATCTTTTTCAAATATGTTCTTTACCTTCACTGAATATTTTCTCAAATCCTTACCGATATTCCTCTGTTACCAAGGTACCGCTTCAAGTCCATTATTTCCATTTCCTTAAAGTGAAAAAGCGAGGCTGCAAGCGCGGCATCCGCTTTTCCTACAGTAAAAGCATCATAAAAATGCTCCATCGTTCCGGCTCCTCCCGAAGCTATGACCGGTATCGACACATTGTCGGATATGCTCCTCGTAAGTTCAAGATCATAACCGGCCTTAGTCCCGTCTTTGTCCATACTGGTAAGCAAAATCTCGCCGGCCCCAAGACTTTCCGCCTTCATGGCCCACTCTATTGCATCAATCCCCATATCAACCCGACCGCCGTTTTTATAAATATTCCAACCGCCGTCATCACGACGTTTGGCGTCTATAGCCACTACTACGCACTGCGAACCAAATTTATCGGCTGCATCCGAAATAAGCCGCGGATTCATTATAGCCGCGGAATTTACCGATACCTTGTCCGCTCCTTCCCTTAAAATTGCCCTAAAATCATCTACGCTGCGTATGCCGCCGCCAACGGTAAAAGGTATAAAAACTGTCGCAGCAACCTTTCTGACCATCTCCACTGCAGTCTGCCTTGCATCGGAGGACGCCGTGATATCCAGAAATACCAGTTCATCGGCCCCTGACTTATCATATGCCGCGCCAACCTGCGCAGGATCACCCGCATCTATAAGGTTTACAAAATTAACACCTTTTACTACCCTGCCGTTTTTGACATCAAGACAGGGAATGATTCTTTTAGTATGCATTGCTGTTTTCCTTTTACTATTTTTCTTTTACTGTTTTTCTTTTACTGTTTTACTTTTACTGTTTTACTTTTATTGTTTTTCTTTTACTGTTTTTCTTTTTTTGTTTTTTTTACTGTTTTTCTTTTTTTGTTTTTCTTTTACTGTTATACCTGCGGTTAAATCATAATTTAATCAGCTTTTCATACATGCAGCAGGCGCTGATACATTAAGAAAATTATCCAAAATCTTCAATCCTGTCTCAGAACTCTTCTCAGGATGAAACTGACAGGCAAAAACATTATCTTTCTCAACAGAAGCATGAATTGATACGCCATATTCCGCAGTCGCCGTCACGATCCGGGCATCCTGAGCCTTAAGATAAAAAGAATGGACAAAATAAACATAAGAGTTTTCCGGTATTCCCTCAAACAACCTGCCTTTATTGGGATAGCTGAGCGAATTCCAACCAATATGCGGGATTTTTAAATCCTTACTATCAGGAATCCTTAATATTTTTCCGTCTAAAATTCCAAGACCTTTCACGCCCTCACTTTCTTCGCTGCTATTAAATAACAGCTGTAATCCCAAGCATATACCCAAAAAGGGCGTATTATTTTCCACAACTTTTTTAATAACCTCTTCAAGTCCATAACTGCGCAACTTTACCATAGCATCACCAAATGCTCCCACACCGGGTAAGATCACATGATCGGCAGTTAATATCTCATCCGCCTTTCTTGTAACAACCACATCCCTGCCAAGCGCAGTTACTGCTTTTTCGACACTTTTAATATTTCCGGCATCATAATCTATTATCGCTACCATACCTATCCTCAATCCCGATACATTACTCTCCGCCTAATATCTCCTGCTCTTCCGGAAGCATATCCTCAATATCTGCATTGCCGTCTGTTCCTTCCGCGCCCGCATCACTGTCATCACCAAAATTAGTGCCATATACAATAGAATTAAGTTTCTGAGTATATTTCACATTATCGTAACCTATAATTTCAATAACATCTGTTTCTGAAAGTCCATATTCAGATGACAAAATGTTGAGTATATCATCATAAACCTGTCTCACTTCATTAACTACATTATACTGCTCTGCATCAGGAAGAATTTCATTGTATAACTGTACGCCCTGCATAAGCGCATCCAATGCCTCAAGTTCTTCATTTCCCATCTTGATATAATTCTCATATGATGTCAATTTACGGTTAATAGTCAGGACTAACCTGCTCTTTTGTAACATTGCCTCATCATCTGAGCTTAGATCCTTGCCAAATAACAAATCATATGTCTGGGCATAATTTCCCATATCATAAGCTACATGCGCGTCACGTTTCTGCAAATATCCGGGTATCACAGATGATAAAATAATTATAACAGCTGTTATTGTAATGCTGAAAAGAATTACGGGCATTACCTTTTTCTTTGAAAGCTTCTTGCCCTTAGCCTCACTTAAATCAACATCTTCCGCTGCCTTTTCTTTTTTTGCCTTCTTTTCTTTCCTGGCCTTTTTCTTAGCAGCTTTAGCGTCTTCCTCTTCGCCATCTTCACCGTCTGCCGAAGCATTCTTTGCATTTTTCTTTTTCTTATCTTTCTTACTCTTTTTTTCTTTTTTCTTATTTTTCTTATCTTCTTCGCTCAATTCGTTGAGCAGTTCTTTATTTTCTTCTGAAACTTCACCTTCCGCAGTTCCTTCTTCAGCTTCCAAATAGTCCTCGTCACTTTCGGTTAAAAATGCAAGAAATCTTGCAAAAGCTCCGGGCTTTTTCTCTTCTTCCGCAGCAGAATTTCCGTCTTCTTCCTGCGCGCCATCATTTCCGCCCTTAGCTTTCTTCTTTCCCCTCTTCTTTTCTTTTTTCTTCTTTTTGCCATCCTGTGCTTCATCATTCTCAGCGTCAGGCATCAGCTCATTAAATTCAGCGCCCCTCTCCGCATCGTTTTCGCCATCACTATTTCCATCGGAAAGAAAATCAAAATTCTCTTCACCCGACGTAAGCATATCGTTTTCTTCTGAATCGGAAACGCTCTCCAAAAGCGCGAGCATTTCATCATCAATATCTCCCTCCTGATCCGACTGCCCCAGGAAATCATTTATTTCAGAAAATTCATCTCCCATTCCGCTATCCTGAATGGCAATATCATCCTCTCCCGTATCATCTGCAGCAATGCTCTCAGGTTCTTCATCTGCTATCATTTCATCAAGTTCATGCTCTTCAAGCGCAAAATCATCCAAAGCCATATCATCCTGCGCTTCCGGTTCAACCTCATCAGGCAGCATCTCATCCAACCCATGCTCTTCTAAAGCTATATCATCCACGCCCGGATCAAACTCTCCTATATCCAAATCTCCACGGTTTTCATCTTCCAAAACCTCATCGCCCGGCTCAAGACCATTCATAGTCTCATCGCCAAGATCAAGATCATCCAACGATATATCCCCTAAATCCATATCTTCCATACCGTTGTCTCCATTTTCAAAATCACCTGACATATCTTGCTCTAATCCGATATCGCCAAACTCTCCGTCTTCAAAGCCAATATCTCCCAGACCGCCATCCAATTCCATATCGCCAAGACTGCTGTCGTCAAGTCCTATATCACCAAAACTTCCATCATCGAGTCCTATATCACCAAGACTTCCATCGTCCAATCCTATATCGCCAAGACTTTCATCATCCAATCCTGTATCTCCAAGATTTGCGTCATCTGTTCCCATATCACCTATTGCCGTTTCGTCCATATCTATGCCGTCCAACGATATATCCCCAAGATCGCTTCCTTCAAGTTCCATATCTCCAAGACTGCTCTCTTCAAGCCCTATATCTCCAAGCCCACTCTCTTCAAGCCCCATATCTCCAAGGCCGCTCTCTTCAAGACCTATATCTCCAAGACCGCTCTCTTCAAGACCTATATCTCCCAAGCCTGCATCATCTGTTCCCATATCACCTATTGCCGTTTCATCCATATCTATTCCGTCCAACGATATATCCCCAAGACCGTTTCCTTCAAGTTCCATATCTCCAAGACCGCTCTCTTCAAGCCCTATATCTCCCAAGCCTGCATCATCCGCTGCTATATCACCAAGGCTCACGTCTGCTGTTTCGCCAATTTCCGGCCCTGCCTCGTCCATGATCGGTATCTGTTCAGGCTCCTCCCCGGTTAATAAGCCGAGCGCACTCTGAGCGCCGTCAGCATCACCGTTCTCATCTTTCGGCGGATTAGCAACTTCTCCATTCATCATAGATTGAAGTAATTTCTCTAAATACTCTTCACTTGAACTCATAATCTCTCTCCAAACAATAATTTATGTACAATAGGTTTAATCGGCAGCTCACTAATGCTACCTTTGTTATTTTATCATATAACAGCTCATTTAACAAATCCATTTGCTAAAAATTTGACAGAATTTTCTTTTATACCGATACCCCTGTCACTTATTTCTTTCTCCATCTGATACAAAGACGCATGAATCCTGTATAAAAAGGCTTTCTTATTATAGTAGACTATTTTTTCAAAAGGCCATCTTATTATAGAAGGCAGGTACATTCCGGTTCCCAATTCTATAACGCATGTTTTTTTATTTACAGTACCCTGAAGCCACTTTGTATAAATTTCCCATTGTGGTAAATACCCATTTTCAGCATACTTACTTACACCGATCTGATTAAATCTTTTTTCCGATCCGCATACTTCACATATCGGTTTTTTCAGTTCTTTCAGGGAAATTTCTTTGTTAAAATATAATTTAACTTTTTTATAAGCCTCGTCGTCCGGCTCTGTCAGCACATTTGAACAATTAATATCGCACTGCATTTTTCTAAAACCGCCGCACGGAGTCACAACCCTTTCTTTATTAAAATTATAACGATATATATAATCGTCCATAACGGTTGTTATTATAAAGTAATTAGTATCAACTGTTATTTTTTCTAATTTTTTATATGCTTCATCCAAAATTCTATCGGGCCACTCGTCCAACGCCATCTTCTGCAAAAAAGGAATTATCCATTTATAAGAAGCTTCTTTTTCATTACCGGATCTTTCGGACATTTCTTCATTGATTTCCTGTTCTATTTCCCGATATCTTTGATTTTTCAAAAGTATATCCCAGTTATACTGAAACTCCTCTCCTATCCCTATTAAGACCATATCTGATTTATTACACTTATCATACATCTCAGAAAAAATATCTTCCATATAATTAACCTTTTCTTTCATATCAGTGACAATCCTCATGCTGTAATACAGTTTCCTCATTTAGTGAATAAAAGCCGGGGAAATTCCCGGCTTCTATCTTATATAAGACAATAGAAAATTCTCTGAAATCAATTTCTATTGCAATAATCCTTTAATCATTTATCCAATAATAACAAGTGTTATTTATAATTAGAGTACCAATTCATCTACAACTCTTACAAGATTACCGATCTCGGGCTTGGAAAGCTGTGCATCTGCTCCCAGAGCAACACCTTTTCTCTTCATCTCTTCATTGACAAGTGATGAAAAAATAACAACCGGTATATCTTTTGTCTCATTATCTTCTTTGATCAGCTTAGTAAGTCTATGACCATCCATAATGGGCATCTCGATATCGGTAATGACGCATTGCACATGTTCTTTAAGTGTGCCTTCATTCTTGCACTCTCTGATGACGTCATATGCCTGCTGTCCGTTTTCCGTATGGATCAGATTAGAATATCCGGCCTTATGCAGTGAATCTACAATAAGTTTATTCAATAGCGGGGAGTCTTCTGCTATAAGAATAGGCACATCATTTCTTTCTCTCTCTCCCAATTCATCTATCTCAGCCATCTTAAGTCCTGTTTCCGGATTAATGTCAGTCATAATCTTCTCAAAATCCAGAATGATTATAAGTCTGCCGTCAAGTTTGATGATTCCTGTAGAAATGCCTTCTTCAGCAGAAGATACGGTTGAATCAGGCTTAATAATGTCTTTCCATGAAACTCTGTGAATTCCAACAACAGAATCAACATGAAAAGCGATATCCAGTTTATTAAAATTCGTTATGATAAATAAACCGCCGGGGGTAGATGAACCGCGCTGCAGACAATTCTTCAAATCGATAGCCGTTATCATAGTATCACGCGGCATAAAAATTCCTTCAATACTAGGATGTGCATTGGGAACCGGTGTAACTTCCTGATAATTGATTATCTCTCTGATTTTAGCTACATTGATGCCATATGCATTGCCATCCAACTTAAATTCAAGCACTTCCAGCTCATTTGTTCCATTCTCAAGCAGAATCTTAGTATCCATGTACTCCACCTCACGCACTATATTTAGAAAATACCAATAAATCTCCAACATTTCTCTTGATATTTATACATATTTTCTATTTTATAATTTTCAATATATACATTATATCATAAATAAAAATAAAAAAAAACACTATTTACAATTTTTTTGTAAATAGTGCCATATTTCATACCCTCAAAACCAAATACCTTGAATCTTTTACATCCTTATACAGCTTCCTTTATTTCTCTCTTCTTTCCA
>CANRMA010000009.1 GCA_947631625.1 uncultured Lachnospiraceae bacterium
GAATAGAAGGAATAAGAAAGCTAAACATTGACGCTGAAATGCAGCAGAAGGCAGAGGAAGAAGGTATAGACTGGTATGCGTATTGGTCCGACTTGGAGGAAGTTATTGTCAGGGAGGCAGGCGAGTATTAGCCTTCCTATGCCTCGGTTAGTTTTTCTGCCGATATACCCATATGATTTACATATGTAGAACTAACAGTATCTACAATCAAACCAATAACAACACAACGCAGGGACGGTTATGAACGTAAAGTTTGTAACCGTCTTTTCTATTGGAAAAGCAGAGGAATTAAAATAAAACGGTCTGTTAAGATAATAAAAACAGCTTTGCTATATTTAAATATATGCAAATATATATAAAAACATATTGACATATATAATAAAATGTAATATTATACATATGAACAGATGAGCATATGTATAATTATACTAAATTCAGAAGCTTTAGAGAGTGCTTCGCAATTACCTAAATCAATATTTTACGAAAGGAGAGCAGCGTGTCAGAGAAAAGAGAAACAGTTATAAGAGCGGACGCCAACTCTGATAATGAAACTTTGGCTCCGGAGCCTTTTGAGAGCGAATTTCTGGCTGCAAGGGAAGATGTTGTAAAAAAAGTGCTTTCACAACAGCCTGATGATGAGATCTTATATGATCTTGCGGAACTTTTTAAGGTATTCGGCGATTCGACCAGAATTAAGATACTGTATTCGTTATTTGAAACAGAGTTATGTGTCTACGATATTGCAAGGCTTTTGAATTTAAGCCAGTCGTCGGTCAGCCATCAGCTCAGGATATTGAAAAATTCCAAGTTGGTCAAGTTCAGACGTGAAGGGAAATCGGTTTTTTATTCACTGGACGACGAGCATGTACGCTCCATTATCAGTATGGGAATGGAGCATGTTGAAGAATAGTGGTTTGCTAGTTAATAATTATTTTTAAATTAAGTGCAAGAGTTTTGAAATGGTCCAATAATTAAAGGGAGAGGAAGGGTGTTTATTATGGAGAAAACATACAAAATTGAAGTGGATTGCGCAAACTGCGCGGAAAAAATGCAGGAAGCGGCTAAAATGACGGAGGGCGTTGCCGATGCGACCGTAAGCTTTATGACTCTTAAAATGAAGGTCGTTTTTGAAGAAGGGGCCGACGAAAAAGCTGTTATGAAAAAAGTATTAAAGGCTTGCAGAAAGGTAGAGCCGGATTGTGAGATAGAGATATGAGCAAAAAACAGAAAAAAGTGCTTTTCAGAATAATATTATCAGCAGTTTTATTTATTATCATAAGCATTTTCAGGCCGGAGGGGTATTTTGAACTGTTGTATCTTATGCCTTATTTTATTATAGGATACGATATCCTTAGAAAAGCTGTGCTTGGCGTGGCGCATGGAGAAGTGTTTGATGAAAATTTCCTTATGTCGGTTGCGACTGTAGGCGCAATCGGGCTTAGAGAATTTTCAGAAAGCGTTGCGGTTATGCTCTTCTATCAGATAGGAGAGCTTTTCCAGAGCTATGCTGTAGGTAAGAGCCGTAAAAGTATAACCGCTCTTATGGATATACGCCCGGACTATGCCAATATTGAAAAAGACGGCAAATTAGTACAGGTGTCGCCTGAAGAAGTAAAGACAGGAGATACCATCGTGGTGTGCGCCGGGGAAAAGATACCGCTTGACGGTGTGGTAATTGACGGTTTTTCGACTATAAATACCAGCGCATTAACAGGTGAGAGCATTCCGCGGGATGTAAATGTAGGGGATGATATCATAAGCGGCTGCGTAAATATGACAGGACTTATTAAAATAAGGACTACTAAGGAATTTGGCGAATCTACCGTAAACAAGATACTTGATCTGGTTGAAAATTCCAGTATGAAAAAGTCCCGTTCGGAGAATTTCATATCAAAATTTGCAAGAGTGTATACGCCTGCCGTATGTTACGGAGCAGTGGCGCTTGCGATTTTGCCGCCGCTTATACGTATGTTTTTTATGAATACAGAGCCAATGTGGAGTGACTGGATAGCAAGAGCCTTTACTTTTCTGGTCATCAGCTGTCCGTGCGCTCTTGTGATTTCAATTCCGCTCAGCTTTTTTGGCGGGATCGGCGCCGCTTCCAAGTGCGGTATTTTAGTAAAGGGCTCCAATTATCTGGAGGCGCTGTCGGAAGCCGGTTATATTGTATTTGATAAGACTGGGACATTGACAGAAGGCGTTTTTCGTGTTAAAAATGTATATGCAAAAGAAAATGCCGTTGTTATGCAGGACATTGCCGCAGCGCAGGGCAGCGTTGGTAAAGAGAATAATACTGCAATTCAGGGCAGCGTTGACAGAGAAGGCAATGTTACGACGCAGAGTATCGATATAAGGGAACGGGTATTGGAAATAGCGGCCTTGGCCGAAAGCTATTCCCCGCATCCCATAAGCAGCAGCCTGCGTGAAGCCTGCGCGGCGGAAATTGACCAAAGCAGAGTATCACAGGTCGAGGAGATCGCCGGACACGGCGTGACGGCCCTTATTGACGGTAAAAAGGCCGCCGTGGGAAATGCTAAGCTTATGGATAAGTTTGGGATCGCCTATGAAGAATGCAAAGAGACAGGAACAGTTGTATACGTGGCTCTTGAAGGTGAATATCTCGGCTGTATATTAATTTCAGACGTAATAAAAGCTGATGCAAAAGAAGCAATAAAGTCATTGAAAAAAGCAGGGATCAAAAAGGCTGTGATGCTGACAGGCGACAATGAAGCCGCCGCCGGAGAAGTTTCTGAGGAACTTGGGCTTGATGAGTTTCATGCAGAACTTCTGCCTGCGGACAAAGTTGATTGTGTCGAGAAACTTTTAAACGAAAAACCGTCAAAAAGCAAACTTATTTTTGTAGGAGACGGTATTAACGATGCGCCGGTGCTCACCAGGGCCGATATAGGTATCGCAATGGGGGCGATGGGTTCGGATGCGGCGATAGAAGCCGCGGACGTGGTGTTGATGGATGATGATCCGCAAAAGATTGCGCTTGCTATCAAAATATCCCATAAATGTTTAAGGATAGTATATCAGAATATCGTTTTTGCGTTGGCAGTTAAAGCAGTATGTCTTGTTTTGGGCGCTTTTGGCATAGCCAATATGTGGATAGCCATATTTGCCGACGTGGGCGTTATGGTGCTTGCGGTTATTAATGCCACGCGCGCGCTTTCCGTAAAAAAGTAAAAAATTACAATAATGAAAATAATGAATCTATAACAGACTATTTATCCGGCGTCGGTTTACATAAAGTGACTAACGCCGGATAAAAAATGTGGGAGAATACAAATGAAAGGTCTTGGAACTATAATAAATGTCATAGCGGTTATTTTGGGCGCGCTTCTTGGTATGTTTATAAAGGGGGGCATGAAGGAAAAACTGCAAAATATTCTGGTGCAGGCCTGCGGCCTTGCAACTCTTTTTATCGGTATAAGCGGTACACTTGAAAATATGCTTGTGGTATCTGAGTCTAGGATAAGCGTACAGGGTACGCTGCTTTTGATATGTTCTCTTGTGATAGGAAGTTTTATAGGTGAATTAATAGATATAGAATCGGCGCTTGAAGCTGTCGGAGAAAAGTTAAAAGGTATGATAAGCTCCAAGAATGACAGTCGATTTGTGGACGGCTTTGTTACGGCCTCTTTGGTTATATGCATAGGAGCTATGGCGGTAGTCGGTTCTTTGCAGGACGGTCTTACCGGAGATTACAGTATGCTGCTTTCCAAAGCGGTTCTGGACTTTATAATAATAACGGTTTTTGCTTCCACAATGGGCGTGGGTGTATTATTTTCCGCACTGCCGCTTGGGATATATCAGGGCCTTATTACTTTGCTTGCGGTATTTATTGCGCCGTATATGACGGACTCTATGATCTCAAGCCTTTCTCTGGTGGGTTCCGCGCTGATATTCGGAGTGGGCGTCAATCTTATTTGGGATAAAAAGCTGCGGGTGGGCAATATGCTGCCGTCGCTTCTGGTTCCGATAGTATATGAGGTTGTAATGCAGCTGTTTGGATAGAATAAAGCGCGGCAGGTAGGCTGATATAAACATTATTATGTAAAATTGGTATATTGTCGGCTTGATTAAAAGCTCAGTTTGTGGTACATTCTTTAGGTAGGTTGCTTAAGAATGTACTTTTTATATTATCAGACAGTGCGAATGGGAGATTATTACAGATGTTTGAAAGCTCAGGTGCGGTTAAGAAATCGAGTAAAATTAAAAACAGTATCAATGTTAAGAACAGTATCAACAATAAGATAAGTACCAATATTAAGAACATATGTTTGATTGTTGCCTGCATATTTCTGCTTACGGGCTGCGGAGAAGATGAGAGCCTGAATGAATATAAGGAGAATATGGAGACTTTTTTTAATAACGTAGCGCAGATCAATGACAATATGAATTCAATAGACATATCCGGAGAGGGCTATGTTGAGGAGATGCTTGGATATTTGGATTCTCTGAATGATGAAGTGTCCTGGATGGCGGAGCTTGAGGTCCCGGAGGAATTTGAATCGGTGGAGAGTCTTGCCGATGATGCGAGCGAAAATATGTCGCAGGCAGTTTCATATTATCATATGGCGTATGAGGCGGAAGAGTTTGACGCGGATATGGAAGATGCGGCCCATCAGTATTATGACAGGGCCAATACGATAATACAGTATATAATCACCATTCTGCATGGCGAAATTCCGGAAGGCGAGGGAGTTACGTTTACTCAGGAGGATAAGATCTTCGGAGAAGGCTATATGAATGAGAAAGATGATACGGAAGAAGAGACAGAAAAAAGGACGGAAGAAGAAACAAAATAAAATATACCCCATAGAATGGACACGATAAAAAGAAAAGACAGAAGAAGAGACAGAAAATATTGAAAATGAACCGCGAGAGGATATAAAAAATGAATAAACGTGAGTTTGCCAATCTTATAAAAGACAGGCCTGTATTTCTCGACGGGGCCACAGGGACTAATCTGCTCAAAAGAGGCATGCCTGCAGGAGTGTGTCCCGAAAAGTGGATATTGGAGCATAAAGACGTGTTGACAGGGCTGCAGCGGGAGTTTATCGAAGCCGGAAGCAATATAGTCTATGCGCCAACTTTTTCGGCTAACAGAATCAAGCTTAAGGAATACGGCCTTGAAAATGATATTAAGAAAATGAACCTTTCTCTTGTACAAATTTCCAAAGAGGCGGCAGGCGGCAGGGCATATGTGGCCGGGGACATCACTATGACCGGAGAACAGCTTGCGCCAATCGGCAAATTGGATTTTGAAGAACTTATAGACATATATAAAGAACAGATAAGCTATCTTACTCAGGCAGGCGCGGATCTGTTGGTGGTAGAGACTATGATGAGCCTGCAGGAGACAAGGGCGGCGCTGATTGCCGCTAAGGAAGTCTGCGAACTGCCGGTCATGGCCACACTTACGTTTGAAGCGGACGGCAGGACATTATTCGGAACCGATGCCGAAACCGCTGCGGTGGTGTTGGAAAGTCTGGGCGCAGACGCTATCGGAGCCAACTGTTCGACCGGCCCCGATAAAATGGTTGACATAATACGAAGCATGGCCGTTGTGACGAACATACCGATAATAGCCAAACCAAACGCCGGACTGCCCGCGCTTGATAAAAACGGCGATACTGTTTATGACATGGACGAGGCGGCGTTTGCCGAAGGAATGAAAGATATAATAAAAGCCGGCGCTTCCATAGTCGGAGGCTGCTGCGGCACCACGCCTGCATATATTAAGGCTTTAAAAGAAGCGGTGGGCGATATGCCTCTTATTAAAATAGAAAAAACTACGCTCAGATATTTAACAAGCGAACGAAAAACCGTTAAGTTTGGGCTTAATGATAATTTTATGATTGTTGGAGAACGCATTAATCCTACCGGTAAAAAGAAGCTTCAGGAGCAGTTGAGAAACGGCTCTATGGAAATGGTGGCGGCTTTTGCCGAAGAACAGGAGGCCTGCGGCGCAAGCGTCTTAGATATTAATATGGGCATGAGCGGTATTGATGAAAAAGCCATGATGCTTAAGACGCTTGAATGTGTAGGAGGGCTTACGAGTCTTCCACTGGCCATTGACTCAAGCCATGTGGACGTTATTGAAGCCGCTCTTAGGAGATATCCCGGAAGGGCGCTTATCAATTCCGTTTCGTATGAAAAGGCCAAATTTGAGGCTCTTTTGCCGATCGCCAAAAAGTACGGCGCTATGTTCATACTGCTCCCGTTGTCCGACGAGGGGCTGCCTAAGGATCTTAATGAAAAAATTAATATAATAGAAAAAATAACGAAGCGCGCCTATGAACTTGGCATGTATAAGGAAGACATAATCGTGGACGGGCTTGTGGCGACGGTAGGCGCCAATAAAACCGCAGCGCTTGAAACGCTTGAAACCATAAGGTACTGCAAAGAAAGAGGACTTGCAACGATATGCGGGCTGTCAAATATTTCGTTCGGTCTGCCGGAAAGAAGTTATGTAAACTCAGCTTTCCTTACCATGGCCATACATGAGGGGCTTACAATGGCAATCGCCAATCCCTCGCAGGAGCTTCTGGTAAGTCTTGCTTTTGCCTCGGATCTGCTTTTAAATAAAGAGGGAGCCGATATCCGATACATTGATTTAATGGATATAGTTAAAGAGAAAAAGGCGGCGCTTGGAGAGACACAGGCTAAGCCTGTCGGACTCCATATTTCGGACAAGGGTAAAAACTATGAAGAAGCGCAAAAGCCCACATCGGCCTCGGATAAGCTTCGTACTGACGTTTTAAAGGGAAATGCGGACCGTATAGTGGAAGATACTATGAAGGCGCTTGGAGAGGGAAACGCCCCCAAGCAGCTTCTGGATGAGGTGCTTTTGCCTGCCATAAACGAAGTGGGAGAACTTTTTGACAAAGGAAAGTATTTTCTGCCGCAGCTTATTGCAAGCGCGGAGGCCATGAAAGCTTCGATTGAATATCTTGAGCCTCTGCTTATGGAAAATAATACGGATAAGGACATGCCTACGGTGGTAATAGCCACTGTTGAAGGCGATATTCACGACATAGGTAAAAACCTCGTCACTCTGATGCTTAAAAATTACGGCTTCAAGGTGATCGATCTTGGGAAAGATGTATCCAAAGAACGTATAATAGAGGCTGCCATAGAGAACGACGCGCAGGTGATAGCGTTATCTGCGCTTATGACGACGACTATGCAGCAGATGAAAAAAGTGATTGATTACGCCAAAGAAAAGAACGTAAGTTCGAAAATAATAATCGGAGGGGCCGTCATCACGCAGGAATATGCTGATGAGATCGGCGCTGACGGTTATTCCAAAGACGCAGCGGACGCCGTAAAGGTCACTAAGCGCATTTTGGGTATGCAGAAATAAATTGTTTCAGGGAAAGGTATGGTGAATGATATGATAGGTGCGGAGGCAATAGTAAAATGTCTGGAAAAGGAAGGTGTGGAATACGTCTTTGGATATCCCGGAGTTGCAATTTGCCCGTTTTATAACAGTATACTAAATTCCGATATAAAAACTATTTTAATACGTACGGAACAAAATGCCGCTCATGCGGCTAGCGGACTTGCGAGGGTGAGCGGAAAAGTGGGAGTGTGCGCCGTAACCTCAGGCCCCGGAGCCACCAATGTCATAACAGGCATTGCAACGGCTTTTGCGGACAGTATTCCGCTTGTATGCATAACCGGACAGGTGAACAGTGAACTTATCGGCTCCGATGTTTTTCAAGAGGCTGATATCACAGGGGCAGTGGAGTCTTTCGTCAAATACAGTTATCTGGTAAAGGATGTAAACCAGATCCCCAGAATTTTTAAGGAGGCGTTTTATATCGCCAATTCCGGAAGAAAAGGCCCTGTTTTGATCGATATACCGATTGATGTGCAGAATGCGGCGCTAAAGAGGTTTGAATATCCGGAGGAGGTCAATCTGCGTACATATAAGCCTACGATCAAGGGACATGCGGTACAGATAAAGAAAGTCGTAAATGAGCTTTCAAAAGCCAAAAGACCTATTATCTGCGCGGGGGGCGGCGTACTTTTAAGCGGTGCGGAAAAAGAACTCCGCGCCCTTGCCGAGAAGTATAAAATTCCGGTAGTCTCTACCATGATGGGAATAGGGGTTATGCCGACTAACCACCCTATGTACTACGGCATGGTCGGCAATAACGGAAAACCTTATGCCAACAGGGCTATGAATGAGTCCGATCTTCTCATAATGGTCGGAGCAAGAGTCGCCGACCGCGCGGTCAGTCAGCCCGATCTGATTACCGAAAACAAGGTATTGGTACATATAGATGTAGATCCGGCGGAAATCGGCAAAAACGTCGGAGCGTCCATTCCGCTTGTCGGAGACGCCAGACATATTTTTGAGGATTTTGCCAAAGAAGAATTTAACTGCGAACATGACGAATGGATAAAAACCCTTAATGAATATAGGAATACTATGAAAAGAAAAAGGAATCCCAATCCCGAATATGTTGATCCGGCCGCCTTCATAACCGGACTTTCCGAAAAAATGGCTGATAACGCCATATATGTTGCGGATGTTGGACAAAATCAGATCTGGTCCTGCACTTACCACATAGTTAAGAACGGAAGATTTTTAACGACGGGCGGTATGGGAACTATGGGCTATTCGATACCCGCGGCTATGGGAGCCAAGCTCGCCTGTCCGGACAGACAGGTAGTGGCCGTATGCGGCGACGGTTCTTTCCAGATGTCCATGATGGAACTTGCCACCATGCGTCAGTTTAAAGTGCCTGTAAAAATTATAGTGCTTAAAAATAACTATCTCGGAATGGTAAGAGAATATCAGCATTATAATTACAAAGACAATTATTCTGTGGTGGACTTAAGCGGCAGTCCCGACCTTGAAAAGATCGCTATGGCGTATGATATGAAATTTATGAGGCTTTTTAATATGGAGAATGTCGATAAGACCATAGATGAGTTTCTGGCAGATGATGAATCGGTGCTGTTGGAATGTGTGATCGATCCTATGGATCTGGTATGATTATTTATAGTGTTGAAAGGATGTTGGGATATGAAAAAGAAAATATATTCGGTCCTGGTGGAGAACAGGTCCGGTGTGCTTTGTAAGGTTTCGGGACTTTTTTCAAGAAGAAGTTATAATATTGATTCGCTTGCGGTCGGAGAGACCGACGATCCAAAAGTGTCCTGTATGACTATTGTGAGCAGCGGCGACCAGCGTACCATAGAGCAGATTGAAAAACAGCTTAATAAGAAGCTTGATGTTATAAAAGTTAAGACTTTTGATGAAGCGGACAGCGTAAGCAGAGAACTTATGCTTATCAAAGTAAAATACAACAGGAGCAACAGGCGCGATATAATGGAAACCTGCGAAATACTTAAGGCGGAAATAGTGGATATGTCCAAAAATCAGATGATGATACAGATATGCGATGTTCCCGATAAGATCAAACTGCTCATAAATATGCTTGCCTCTGTCAGCGTGATAGAAGTTGCGCGTACCGGAACCCTTGCGCTGCCTAAGTGTGTGGATACGGAATAGTGTGGTTGGGAATAGTATGAGTAGGAATAGACGGTTGACTTTTTAAATAAGAATTGCTACAATTATTGACAGTTGCTTGTATTAAATTATGATATGATTTATGATGTGTTTATATTGCGGCCCGCAGGTATATACGGGCAGGAAAATACGGACGGGAATATTTGGCAATATCAGCACTATGAAAGGTAGAGGATATTGATGCATAAGAAAGTTTTTCAGCTTCTGGTTGACAATACATCGGGCGTGCTCAGCCGTATAGCCGGGCTGTTTTCAAGACGCGGCTACAACATTGAAAGCATAACGGCGGGAGTTACCGCAGATCCGAGATATACTCGAATTACCATAGTTACCTCCGGAGACGACGAGATACTCGCCCAGATCGAAAAACAGGTTGCCAAACTGGTGGACGTCAGAGATATCAAGGAACTTAAGCCTAACGAAAGCGTTTACCGCGAGCTTGCCATGATCAAGGTCAGAACTTCTGCGGATCACAGACAGAGCGTTATTGCCATAGCGGATATATTCCGCGCCAAGATAATTGACGTTTCCAACGACAGCCTTATCATAGAACTTACCGGCAATCAGGATAAGATCGAGGCATTTATCAATCTGCTGGACGGATATGAGATATTGGAACTTGCAAGAACCGGAATAGCAGGACTTGGACGCGGTACGGAGAATGTTACATATCTTTAATGAAAGTTAAGAGTTTGCCAGACTCTTTTCAAAACATTTAATAACAAGTGTTATCAAAATAAGAACGGAGGAATAAGAAAATGGCTAATATTTTTTATCAGGAAGACTGTAATTTATCCTTATTAGAGGGAAAAACGATCGCGATTATCGGCTACGGAAGCCAGGGACATGCGCATGCTTTAAATGCGAAAGAATCAGGCTGCCACGTAATAATAGGTCTTTATGAAGGCTCTAAATCATGGGCCAAAGCCGAGGCGCAGGGATTTGAAGTATATACAGCGGCGGAAGCTGCCAAAAAAGCAGATATCATAATGATACTTATAAATGACGAATTGCAGGCCGCAATGTATAAGAAAGATATCGAGCCAAACTTAGAGGCAGGAAATATGCTTATGTTTGCGCATGGTTTCAACATTCACTTCGGATGTATCGTACCGCCTAAGGATGTAGACGTAACAATGATCGCGCCTAAGGGCCCCGGTCATACCGTAAGAAGCGAATATCAGGCCGGAAAAGGCGTTCCCTGTCTGGTAGCCGTTCATCAGGATGCAACAGGCAAAGCTCAGGATATCGCGCTTGCATATGCTCTGGCTATCGGCGGCGCAAGAGCGGGCGTACTTGAAACCACATTCAGAACAGAAACGGAAACGGACCTTTTCGGCGAGCAGGCCGTACTTTGCGGCGGCGTATGCGCGCTTATGCAGGCAGGCTTTGAAACTCTGGTTGAAGCGGGCTATGATCCGAGAAATGCATATTTTGAATGTATACATGAAATGAAACTGATCGTAGACCTTATATATCAGTCAGGTTTTTCAGGAATGAGATATTCTATCTCCAATACGGCGGAATATGGCGACTATATCACAGGCCCTAAGATCATTACGGAAGAGACCAAGAAGACCATGAAGAAGATACTTTCAGATATACAGGACGGTACTTTCGCAAAAGACTTCCTTCTGGATATGTCTTCGGCAGGCGGTCAGGTACATTTCAAAGCTATGAGAAAGCTTGCTGCTGAACATCCTTCAGAAATAGTAGGAGAGGAGATCAGGAAGCTTTATAGTTGGAATGGCGAGGATAAGCTTATCAATAACTAAAATTGGATTGGTTATGTTATGTAAACTAAATTATGAGAATTTAATTATTAACTGATTATATACAAATTTAATTATTTATTGATTATATGTAAATTTAATTATTAATTTATTATAATTAATAACCGGAATTGTTTATCCCGTCTCATGACATATGTATATGTTTATGGGACGGGGTATTTTTAGTAATTTATTAAAGTAAATCTATTATTTTGATTATTTTTTCTTTTTTATCAATATCGCAATATTGTAATTTGTCTAAAATAGTATCATCCAATGATTTAGTCTGTGACTCATTACGTTCAAACGTATATTCACCACTTATGAAATAATCAACGCTGCAGTTTAATGTATTTGCTATTTTGATAAGGGCGGTAAGCGACGGATTTGCACGACCGCATTCAATGTTACTGATATGAGAGGGATTGACATCTAACTGATTTGCGATAAATTCCTGCGTGATACCCAGGGACATGCGGCGTTCCTTGATCTTAGAACCTATTACTTTAAAATTTAAATCTGTCATAATGTGATCTGTTTGTTCCTTCCGTGTAAAATAGCATTTTTCCTAATTACTAAATAATATGTTTTAATTTTAAAGTACTATTTCTATATGATTAATAATGTGTTATAAAGAATAATTAGTTATAACTAATGTTATATTGATATGAATGTGTTAATGTGCTATAATCATATTATGCATATAAATGTAGATGTTTTATTCAATAACTAGTGGATAATTAAGTACAGGAAAAGGATTATAATTATCCGGAATTATTAGAGGGAGGAAATATAGATATGAAGATTGTAAAAAAGTGGCTGGCACTTATACTTGCGGTATGCATGGCGCTAAACGGAAGTGTTATAAATGTGCTTGCGGCAGAACCGGGAAGCGTAGTTGAAATTTTAGACAATGAAACTATGCAGAGTGAATCTGACCAAGGAGAGCAGACTGCCAATACGGGTAATGAAATGATGCATGATGCCTTTGATATGGATGATGAACGGTATGATAATGATACTGTTGATACCGATGATGCTGTTATGCCGCAGGAAAGTACAGAAGAAACTCAAAGTGACGTAATAGCTGATAGTAAAATAGATGAAGATCAGGAAGAGATATCAGAAGATAATGAAAGTGCAGATTCAGATGAGGTTTATCCTGAGGATAGTGAAAATGTAAGCTCAGATGAGGTCTATTCTGAAGAATCTCAAGAATCAGAATATGATATTGACAGAACCACTGAAACATCCACAGACTTGGATATTGACAGCTTAATGTCAATGGATGTAAATGAACGGCTTGCGCAAATGACATCGGAAGGCGATATAGCAAGTGGCGTGACAGGAGATATTGCGTGGGTTATAAATGTTGATGGAAAGCTTATTGTGGTAGGAAGCGGCGAATACATAGCTGAAGGAGATCTTACACCTTGGCATGATAATTGTAATGATATAATATCGGCTAATATAAATATTAGAAATATTAATTGTTTAACTTCTTTATTTTTGGATTGTTCTAAATTGACAAGTGTAGATTTAAGCGGTCTGGATATGAGTAAAGTTACTTATATGAATAAAATGTTTTCAGGATGTGAATGTCTGAAAAATATAGATTTAAGCATGTTTGATACGGATATAGTTGTTAGTATGTCAGCTATGTTTAAAGACTGCAAAAATATAGAAAATTTGAATTTGAAGACTTTTTATACTGAAAATGTAGAGGGTTTTGATTCAATGTTTTATGGCTGCAGTAGTCTTCAGACTCTTGATTTGTCGAATTTTAGGACTGATAGTGCAAAAAATATGAATAATATGTTTAGAGACTGTGGTGCGCTTGCGTCTTTAAATGTGAACGAATTTAATACAATAAATGTAACCAGTATGAACCGAATGTTCAGCGGATGCAGTAATTTAACTGAAATTAATGTAAATAATTTCAATGTTTCTCAAGTGGAAAGCATGAGATATTTATTTTATGCCTGCAGTAAGCTTCAGACGATTGATTTTGGCAGTTTTGATGTTTCAAATGTAAAACAGATGGATCATATGTTTGATGGTTGCAGTATGCTGACAAATCTGAATTTGAGTGGTTTTGATGTAAAAAATGCGGAACAGGTAAGCTCTTTGATAGAAGACTGTACTGCGCTTAAAACCATTAATACGCCTAAAAATCTTTCTCTGGAGATAATGCTTCCACAAAATGAAAATGAAGTATGGAAGATGCCGGACGGAACAGTTATTAATGTGTTGCCGCAGAATTTAGATTATAGTGTAGAGATTAGAAAATATGATGAAAGTATAATTAATGAAAATGATATAGCGCATGGCTCATATAAAGATATTGTCTGGTCAATAAATGCTGATGGTAAACTTACGGTTATCGGGAGCGGAAACCTTCACACTGTAGATTTTCCGGATGAAGACGATTATCCATGGCTTAGTTATAGAGAGTCTATTATATCAGCAGAGATAAATCTTACTGACCCTATATTTGCAGATTACCTGTTTTATAATTGCAGTAATCTCAAAGAGGTAAACATAATTAATTTTAACACAGATAAACTTGCTGATATGTATGGTATGTTTTTGGGCTGCGATAATCTGGATAAAATCAGTGTGCCTGCAGGATTAACAGAGACTTGTTGGCTGCCTATTTTAGAAGGAGCAGAAATCTGGATCATGCCGGACGGCACAGAGATTACATACTTACCAATGAATTTAAGCGAGCGTACAGAAATTATAAAAACTTCAAAGGTAATAAAGCCGGGAGAAGATATTGCAAGCGGAGTTAGCGGAGAGATTACTTGGACTATAGATGCAGATGGTAAACTAACACTGGAAGGAAATGGAGATTATAAGTTAGTAGATGCTTGTACTCCTTGGTATGGATATAGAACTTATATTAAATCAGCCAAAGTAAATGTTGCAAATATGAAAAACATGGCATTATTGTTTCAGGGTTGTGATAACCTCGAAAATGTAGATTTAAGTGATTTAGATACATCTAAAGTAACTGATATGAGTGGTTTATTTATGGACTGCGTAAAGCTCAAAGATATTAATTTTGGCAATTTTGACACAAGCAACGTATACGATATGATGAGCATGTTCAGCGGTTGTAAGAGTCTTGTAAATCTTGATCTGAGCATATTTGATACCGGAAAAGTTGAAGATATGAGTTGTATGTTCTATGGCTGCAGTAGTTTAGAAAATCTTGATTTGCATAGTTTTGATACAAGTAATGTATCGGATATGTCCAGTATGTTTACTATGTGTAGAAAGCTTGAACAGATCAATATAAGTGGTTTTAATACTGAAAATGTAATAAATATGTCATTTATGTTTAATGCCTGCGACGAATTAAAAAATATAGATTTAAGCAGTTTTGATACTTCAAATTTAGATTTGGTTTATGCTATGTTTGCTAATTGTGGCAGTTTGGAAAGTTTGGATTTAAGCAGTTTTGATTTATTTAAGCTTAATGATCTGGATCACTTCGATGATGAGAATGAAGTTGTTGGAGAAATGCTCATCGGTTGTAATATGTTGAGACAAATACAAACGCCTAAGAACCTTAAGATGTCCGTTCAGCTTCCAGCAGGCAGAACATGGACAATGCCTGATGGCGCACAAATTACTGAATTACCGAAGAATTTGAGTTACAGCGTTGAAATAACTTGCGTAACCAGTGAGATCGATGACTCACATATCGGAAACCCGTCTTACGAGGATCCGGGTGACGACACAACTTATGGCATCGATAAAAGAATAGACCTAAACTCCATAAATGGAGAAATTTCCAAAATTAAAGCCAAAACATACGACGGTACGTCTTATGAACCTTCCGTGAAAGTTACGGTAAAGGAAAATAATAAAAAGAAAACCCTCATTGAAGGAACTGATTACAGAGTAATATATTCAAACAATACAAATGCCGGAACCGGAATTGTAACCGTAAGAGGAAACGGAATTTATAAAGGAGAACTTACAAAAGAATTTACGATTAATCCTAAGGCTATTAAGAAAGCCAAGGTTACTGCCGGAAGCTTGACTGTAGGAGAAAGTACTTCAGACATACCTATACAGGTATATGACGGAAACATACTTTTGACAAGAGATATTGATTATACATTATCATACCCTGCCGATATAACATCTAAAGCAGCTAAGTCTGTTAAAGTAAAGGTCATTGCCAAAGAAGGCAGCGATTATATTGGGGAAACAACGGTAAAAGTTGCTGTATATGAAGCAACTGCGGATAAGATTATCAATCCTGAGAATGTAACGCTTGCAAATGAAACTATGTCGTACACAGGAAAGGCCGTAAAGAATACTGTTACAGTGAAACTTGGCGATACAGTTCTTACCAATAAGCAATACAAAGTGCAGTATCAGAATAATAAAAATGCAGGAACAGCCTTTATTATAGTCACAGGAAAAGGCGGTTATAAAGGCAAAGTTGTTAAATCATTTGAGATAACTGCAAATACTCCTGCATTTGAAATTAAGAAAATTTCCGACAAAACCTACAATGGGAAGCTGCAGAAGCCATCAGTTACAGTAAAAGCGAACGGAAAGAAACTTAAAAAGAATAAAGATTATACAGTTTTTTATAAAAATAATCTGCATGCCGGAACAGCTACAGTAACTGTAATAGGTAAAGGTAATTACAGCGGAAGAGCGGAACAGACTTTCACTATAAATAAACAGAAGATTTCCAAAGTTTCCGTAAAAGGAACCCGGAAAAGCGGACTTACAATAAGTTATGGCAAGAGGACATTGCAGGAAGGAATTGATTACACCTTGAATTATGGAGAAATTAAGAAAAATAAAATAAAAGTTACCATAACGGCTACGGAGAAGAGTGATTTCAAAGATAGTGTAATTAAGACCGTAAAAATAGGATAGAGCAATATAAGTTTATACAAAAACCGTGCCTGTTAAATTCGGGCACGGTTTTTGATTGTGTAAAGTTTAATAACCAATACAAAAATAAACAATACACAATAATTTAATGTTTGCAATTTCGTAAACAATATGCTATTATATAAGAAAGCATATTTTCTTAAATAAATTCAGTACTTTCTTTTTTTTCTAAGTTTCAGAAAATCCATGCTTTTATCCGAATTAACAAAAAAATAAAAGCAGGAGGGACTGAAACAGCCCTTCTGTACAAAGGAGGGGTTATAATGAGCGGGCCTAATGAACAAAAGGTGCAGCGCCGCTATAAAGATACCATTTTTCGTATGTTATTTAAGGAAAAGGAAAATCTTTTAAGCCTGTATAATGCGCTGAACAAGACAGATTACACAGATGTGGACGGCTTGGAGATCACTACGCTTGAGAACGCCGTTTATATGAATTATAAGAATGACATATCATTTGTTTTTGACTTAGAGCTTATGCTATATGAACATCAGTCTACGGTAAATCCAAATATGCCGCTGCGTGATCTGGTTTATGTAAGCAGTGTTCTTCAGAAAAGAGTTGAAGGAAGTAAACTGTATGGGTCTAAGAAGGTCATGATACCTGCGCCGCGTTTTGTAGTATTCTATAACGGTACGGTATTTCAACCGGAGAGACAGGTATTGAGGCTGTCGGATTCTTATGAAAAACGTCAGGATTACCCTGAGTTGGAGCTGACGGTAACGGTGTACAATATAAATCGTGGGTGTAATGAAGAGATTATGTCTGCATGCAGGCTTTTAAGGGAATATGCCGAATATGTTGAAAAAGTGCGTGAATATGCCGAAAAAATACCTTTCAGGGAAGCAGTGGAAAAGGCCGTGGATCAATGTATCAGGGAAGGTATCTTGTCGGAATTTCTGAAAAAGAACAGAGCGGAGGCGATTGATGTGTGGCTCTATGAATATGATGAAAAAGGATATATGCAGGACATATACGATGAAGGTCTTGAGCAGGGCGAAGACCGTCTGGCAACGCTTCTGCAGACATTGATGACTGACGGCAGAAGCGATGATGTGAAACGCGCAATCGAAGACTCCGAATATAGAAAAACGCTGTACAGTGAATATTTTCCGGTTTAGTTAAAATTTTTATTAAAAGATTAAACTGTGGTTGAACGGTGGTTTTAGTAAACGGTAAACGGCGTTTTAAAAAAACATTTTTCATATGCGCTATTATATGTTAAAATAATATATGTGTGAAAATATAATATGTTAAGAAACGGTACAACAGGAGGTAAAAGTCATGGGAATGACAATGACGCAGAAAATTCTCGCGGCGCATGCAGGATTGGATAGAGTAGAGGCAGGACAACTGATCGAAGCTGATCTGGATCTGGTGCTTGGCAACGATATAACCAGTCCGGTAGCAATCAAAGAAATGGAGAAAATGAATGTAGACGGAGTGTTTGACAAGGATAAGATCGCTCTTGTTCCGGATCATTTCGTGCCTAATAAAGATATAAAATCGGCGGAACACTGCAAATGTGTAAGAGAATTTGCATATCGTAATAAAATAACCAATTATTTTGAAGTGGGTGAAATGGGAATCGAACATGCGCTTTTGCCGGAGAAAGGTCTGACCGTTGCGGGCGACGTTATCATAGGCGCGGATTCCCATACGTGTACATACGGTGCGCTTGGCGCGTTTTCTACGGGCGTCGGCAGTACGGATATGGCTGCGGGCATGGCAACAGGCAAGGCATGGTTCAAAGTGCCTTCTGCAATCAGATTTAACCTTGTAGGCAAACCGTCGGAATGGGTCAGCGGCAAGGATGTTATCCTGCATATCATAGGAATGATAGGCGTGGACGGAGCACTCTATAAATCTATGGAGTTTACCGGTGAAGGTGTTAAAAATTTAACAATGGATGACCGTTTCACGATCGCGAATATGGCTATAGAGGCAGGCGGAAAGAACGGTATTTTCCCGGTTGATGAATTGGCGGTTGCTTATATGAAGGAACATTCCGATAAGCCTTATAAAATTTATGAGGCGGATGAAGACGCGGTTTATGATGAGGAATATACAATAGATTTAAGCACGCTGCGTCCGACAATAGCGTTTCCGCATCTGCCTGAGAACACTAAGACGATTGATGAAATTAAAGAAGATATTAAGATAGATCAGGTGGTTATCGGCTCCTGTACCAACGGGCGTATTGATGATATGCGTATCGCGGCAAAGGTATTAAAAGGCAGACATGTGGCAAAGGGACTGCGCTGCATAGTAATCCCTGCGACTCAGGCGGTTTATATGCAGGCAATGGAAGAAGGGCTTTTAAAGATATTTATTGAAGCCGGCGCGGTAGTAAGCACGCCGACCTGCGGGCCCTGTCTTGGCGGTTATATGGGGATTTTAGCTCAGGGTGAGAGATGTGTGTCCACTACAAACCGTAATTTTGTAGGCCGTATGGGACATGTTGAGTCGGAGATATATCTTGCAAGTCCTGCGGTTGCGGCGGCTAGCGCTATAGAGGGTAAGATCTCCTGTCCCTGAATTCCAATAAAGACAGGATATATGAAGCAAAATGTAAAGTAACGGATTTTATAAATTTTTATAAATGATCAGGATTATGGAAAGAACGAGGATTGAAAAATGAAAGCAGCAAAAGGATTGGTTTTTAAATATGGGGATAACGTAGATACGGATGTTATCATTCCGGCGCGTTATCTTAATTCTTCCGAGCCTAAAGAACTTGCGGCTCATTGTATGGAGGATATCGACAAAGAGTTTATAAATAAGGTAAAAGAGGGCGATATTATAGTTGCAACCAAAAACTTTGGCTGCGGCTCTTCGAGGGAACATGCGCCCATCGCTATCAAGGCCGCAGGAGTAAGCTGTGTCATTGCGGAGACTTTTGCAAGAATTTTTTACAGGAATGCAATAAATATCGGACTTCCAATCATCGAGTGCCCGGAAGCGGCCAAAGATATTGACGCAGGAGATACGGTGGAAGTTAATTTTGACACAGGTGTCATAACTGATATAACAAAGGGAACTACATATAAGGGTCAGGCCTTTCCTGAATTTATGCAGAAGATAATTGCTGCGGGCGGACTTGTAAATTATATTAACCGGAAGTAACGGAATACTTATAAGCTGTATTAAGCGTTTTACCGGTAATAATGTCATAACTTATAAGTGTAATAAACAATTTAAAGTTTAATAATATGCGGTGAACAGTATATGGTAAACAGAGTTGACGGGAATAGTCATTATGAGTATCAGAAATTAAAAAATACCAATATTCAGGATACCGGAGAAAAATTCAGTCTGGATTATAAACAGAGTGAGCTTGAGACAAAGTCCGGGAAAGATAAGGATAAAGAAGAAAAGGTCGATTTACAGGCTAAACAGACGGCGGTTGAAAACGGCGGCGTACGTCTGGATCTGTCCGGGCGTGGACAGAAGGCGGCTTCGGTACGCATCGGCGTATCATCTTCGTCCAAAGCGCAGGAAACCATAGATATAAAATCGCTTATAGATACGGTAAAAGATTTTATATCGACTGCGGTCAGCGCGGTCAAAGAGTTTTTTTATAATCTTTGGTATGATAAGCCTCAAACTGATTTAGAGGCAGACTTAAATATAAAAACTGATATGGATACAGCGGTTGGGAATGTCTCTGAAGGGGCTTTGAGCGAACGCGAGGATATAACGGCAGAGTCAGCGGGTGAAGCCAATTCAGAAAATCAGCCTGAAGATTTAATTGATTTAAAGACCGCATATCGTATTAGGAATGAGAAACTTGACCGCGAGGTTCAGCCTTATCTTAAAAAAGGTGATCTGAATCAGGTCATCAGCCTTCTTACAGATAACGGAAAGAAAAGTATCGCAATGAATTCCGGTCTTTTAACTTATTATGACAGAAATGGGAGAATGGTAGAGCCCAATGCGTCAGACCGGGAGCGGATACTGCATGGGGATATCAATACACGTAAGTTATAAACAAACAGGGTCGTATTTTATGCCATATCATATGGAGATACGACTCTGTTTTTTCCGTTCTGTTTTCCATAATACAGTCTGGAATCGGCATGAGAGATAGTGGCTTCCATTGATTCTCCGTTTTTATGAGAAGCAATTCCCAGAGTAATGGTAACGTGTATAGTTGTATCATTCAGTACGAATTCATGATTTTCGATAGAACGGCGGATATTTTCGGCAAGCTGAATGGCATGGTCAAGATTTCCTATGCTCAGAATAAGGATCTCCTCACCGCCCCAACGGCATACATAACCGTTGCCGCTCATAACATCCTGCATTATCTGCGCAATGTCTTTTAAGACCACATCCCCGAAATCATGTCCATACGTGTCATTTACCCTTTTGAAGTTATCGATGTCACACATAACGAGCGCAAATTTTTCGTCCATATTGGTCGTGTTTTCCAGAAAAGTATGCATACTGCGCCGGTTATACAGACCTGTGAGCGGGTCAACGCTTGCCATGTTGTCGAGCATGGTATTTTGCAGACGGAGTTTGCCGGTTATAGTCTGCATATCTAATATAAAAATAGCGGTGACCAACAGAAGGAATGCAAAGTTGCAGGTGGCATTATATGAATAGATCATAAATTCCGCGGTCGGAGATATGTTGAGAGTATATATACAGCCTATTTTTAACGTAATAAGCCTGCTTCCGATAAAGAATATATATGCAAAAACACTTGTCGATATAGCGATAAGATATCTGCGTTTTGAAGTCATCATGGTCGTGCATATATAAAAGCAGAACGGAACAAGACCTATCAGATATTGTTGGAAGCCGAAACTCCAACCTACGCAGACAGTCGCCAAAATAGCGTGAAGAACGATCTCCACACAGGTAATATAAAAAACATTTATGATATTTTTCTCATATCCGTATTTGATGCTGTTGGCGCCGCATATATATACAATAACGCTTATTATGTTAAAAATTATAAGAGGCACGACTTTTAAAAATGAAAAAAGTATAAGAAAACTAAAATGCACCGCGGCAACCGCAAAAACAATGAGACTGTATTTAAATCGATTAGACGATATATTTTTAACTAAGTATTGACTTAGTCGGGAAAATGGTTTCATTACTCAGTTGTCCTCTGATCCTTTGATAAAATTAGTTTGTATACAATATTATTATATAGTAAAAATCCGTTCGTGTAAATAATTTATAAGCTGTTTAATATTTAATGTTATATTGTATAAGGGTTTAATATAGGCGATTGCGAAACTCTCTCTCAACGTATATTGATTGTACATATTTAACAAACACCATTGCAGGCGCTCTGAGCCTACCGGTTCTTAGGCTGCGTATTTTGCAGCCTTAGTACCGCTGTAAGGCTCAATGCAGCGCAAGCGTGCCTGCAAGGTTTTGTTAAATTTGTACAATCTCGATAACGTATATCATGGTTTTGCAATTGCCTAATAAGGGTTTAATATAATGAGGTATAGTGTTTAATATATTATGAAGTATAATATTAATATACATGTTTTCTAAGATGATTAATGTTATTTATAATATGCCCACAAAGTATAAAAGTGAATATTTGGCTTGTCCGGGCAGATTTGCTTGGATATAATATTTTTAATTAGTGATTGCAAAACTTTCTCAACGTATATTGATTGTGCAGATTTAACAAACACCATTGCAGGCGCTCTGAGCCCGCCGGTGCTTAGGCTGCGTATTTTGCAGCCTTAGCACCGTTGCGTGGCTCAACGCAGCGAAAGCGGCCTGCAAAGGTTTTGTTAAATCTGCACAATCTCGAAGACGTGCATCAGCGTTTTGCAATTGTCTGGATATTTTTAAAACTCAAAGGATGATATTGACCGATGGATAAAGAAGCGTTTGAACAGGCAAAATTGAAAGTGCTGCTTGACCGGCATGAGCCGCAGGGCTTCGGAACACTGCAGGAAAAGACCGTACATGCCGTGATGAAGCTTTATTATGAACCTGATATCGATTATCATGAGGTGCCGGTGGAAGGATATATAGCGGATATATATAAAAATGGACATATAATAGAGATCCAGAACGGGAATTTTAACAGACTCAGGGAAAAACTTAAGACCTTTTTACCATTATATAAAGTTACGGTGGTATTTCCGATTCCGCACAACAGATGGCTCATATATATTGATGAAGAAAGCGGAGAGTTATCGAAAAAACGTAAATCTCCTGTGACCGGCAGCGTATACAGCGCATTTCCTGAACTCTATAAGATTAAAGAATTTTTAGGACATCCCAATCTTTCTTTTTCGTTTCCGTTGGTCGATATGGACGAATATCGTCTGTTGCCCCGAAGCGCCGGTTCTAAAACAAAAGGCAGGGGCAAAAAACGCGGGAGCAGATATGACAGGATGCCGCTTGAACTTTATGATGAAATAAATTTTGAGCGGCCGGAAGATTTTGTGCAGGTTATACCGATAGAGCTAAACGGGCAGTTTACGGTAAAGGAATTTGCGGCGGCGGCCCATATTCATAGGGATTATGCGCAGATAACGCTGCATATACTGAATCATATGGAACTGGTAAAGAGAGCAGGCAAACGGTCCAGAGAGTATCTGTACGAGGTAATAGATTAGTTTGGATTTTTCACCTTTGCATTTTTTCAAATTTATGGTAAAATGTTCATTAATGTTGATGGAAAGGCATGGTTATTTTTATGTCCAAAGAAAATGCGTATAACGCCTCAAGCATTAAAGTCCTGGAGGGACTGGAAGCTGTCAGAGTGAGACCGGGGATGTATATCGGAAGCGTCTCAACTAAGGGGCTTAATCACTTAATATACGAAATCGTTGATAACGCGGTGGACGAGCATCTTGCGGGCTTTTGCAATAATATATATGTGACGCTTGAGGCTGACGGTTCCGCAACCATAGAAGATGACGGGCGCGGTATTCCGGTGGGTATGCATGAAAAAGGTATTAGCGCGGAGAGGCTTGTGTTCACAACGCTGCATGCGGGCGGCAAGTTTGATAATGAGGCATATAAGACAAGCGGCGGTCTGCATGGCGTGGGTTCGTCCGTCGTCAACGCGCTTTCGGAATGGCTGCATGTAACGGTTAAAACGGAAGGTTATATTTATGAAGATAAATATGAACGCGGCGTGCCGGCGCTTGAGCTTAAGAACGGACTTTTGCCTGTTATAGGCAAAACCAAAGAGACCGGGACGAAGATTACTTTTATGCCTGACGATACTATCTTCGACAAGACCAGATTTAAGGAGGATGACGTTAAGAGCCGTCTGCATGAAACGGCTTATCTTAATCCGGCCCTTACCATTATTTTTGAAGATAAAAGAAAAGAAGAAACGGAGCATGTCGAATTTCATGAACCGGAAGGAATAGTGGGCTTTGTAAAGGATATGAATAAGTCCAAGGAAACCATTCATGACGTTATTTATTTTCAGGGTGAAGCTGAAGGGATAACTGTGGAAGGCGCGTTCCAGTATGTTAATGAGTTTCATGAGAACGTGCTTGGTTTTTGCAATAATATATATAATGTCGAGGGCGGAACGCATCTTACCGGCTTTAAGACTATGTTTACCAACATAATAAATACTTACGCCAGAGGGCTTAACATACTTAAGGAAAAGGATATCAACTTCACAGGAGCCGATGTGAGAAACGGAATGACCGCCGTTATCTCGATCAAGCACCCTGATCCCAGATTTGAAGGTCAGACCAAGACCAAGTTGGATAATCAGGACGCGGCCAAGGTGGTCTCCAAGGTTACGGGTGATGAGGTTGTACGTTATTTTGACAAACATCTTGACGATTTAAAGAATATAATAGGCTGCGCCGAAAAAGCGGCCAAAATCCGTAAAGCAGAGGAAAAAGCCAAGACCAATATGCTTACCAAGCAGAAGTTTTCCTTTGATTCAAACGGAAAGCTCGCTAACTGCGAGTCTAAAGACCCTTCAAAGTGCGAAATATTTATAGTGGAGGGTGATTCCGCGGGAGGCAGCGCCAAATCGGCCAGAAACCGTATGTATCAGGCGATCCTGCCTATTCGCGGTAAAATATTGAATGTCGAAAAGGCCAGTATCGACAAGGTTTTGGCAAATGCGGAAATAAAGACGATGATATACGCTTTTGGCTGCGGTTTTTCTGAAGGCTACGGCAATGATTTTGACATATCCAAACTTCGCTATGATAAAATTATAATCATGGCGGATGCCGATGTGGACGGCGCGCATATTTCCAATCTGCTGCTCACTCTGTTTTACAGATTTATGCCTGAGCTTATCTATGAGGGACATGTTTATATAGCAATGCCGCCTCTTTATAAGGCTATGCCTTCAAAGGGCAGGGAAGAGTATCTGTATGACGATAAAGCGTTGGAAAAATATCGTAAGACCCACAAAGGGCCTTTTACGCTGCAAAGATATAAGGGGCTTGGGGAAATGGACGCGGATCAGTTGTGGGAGACTACGCTTGACCCGGATACCAGACTGCTTAAGCTTGTGGAAATAGAAGATGCGCGTATGGCGTCGGAGGTTACGGAAATGCTTATGGGAACAGACGTTCTCCCCCGTAAGGAGTTTATTTACCACCATGCGCAGGACGCGGAGTTGGATATATAGATGACTATTATTTAAACAGGGGTTAGGATATGGCGGAAGATAGGATAATTAAAACGGAATATTCCGACGTTATGCAGAAATCTTTTATAGATTATGCCATGAGCGTAATAATAGCAAGGGCGCTGCCTGATGTGCGCGACGGACTTAAGCCCGTACAGAGAAGAACTCTTTATGATATGTATGAGCTTGGCATACGTTACGACAGGCCGTACCGTAAGTCGGCGCGTATAGTCGGCGATACTATGGGTAAATATCATCCTCATGGCGACAGCTCCATTTATGATGCGCTTGTTGTTATGACACAGGATTTTAAGAAGGGACTTCCCTTAATAGACGGGCATGGTAATTTCGGAAATATCGAAGGCGACGGCGCCGCTGCAATGCGTTATACCGAGGCGAGGCTTGAGCGTATTACGCAGGAAGCTTTTCTGGCGGATCTGGACAAAGATGTCGTTGATTTTATGCCGAATTTTGACGAAACGGAGAAAGAACCCAGTGTGCTTCCGGTCAAGATACCTAATCTTTTGATAAACGGCTCGGAAGGCATAGCAGTCGGTATGGCGACCAATATACCGCCGCACAACATGGCAGAGGTAATAAATGCGACCAAAGCTTATATGCAGGACGAAAACATCTCTACAAGAGAACTTATGCGCTATATAAAAGGTCCGGATTTTCCAACAGGCGGTATCGTCATAAATAAGGACGAGCTGCTTGATATATATGAAACGGGTGTGGGTAAGATCAAAATCCGGGGTAAGGTAGAGGAAGAAAAAGCCAAAGGCGGCAGAGTAAATCTTGTAATTACCGAAATACCGTATACTATGATAGGAGCCAATATCGGCAAGTTTTTAATGGATGTGGCAAGCCTTGCGGAGACTAAAAAGACTCAGGATATAGTTGACATAACTAATCAGTCTTCCAAAGAAGGCATACGCATAGTCATAGAGCTAAGAAAAGACGCGGATGTTGAGAATTTCAAAAATCTTTTATATAAGAAAACCCGTCTGGAAGATACTTTCGGGGTAAATATGCTGGCGATTGCCGACGGAAGACCGGAAACCATGGGCCTAAAGCAGATCATCAAGGCCAATGTGGATTTCAGTTTTGAGATAACGACGAGAAAGTATAAAAACTTACTTGAAAAAGAACTTGAGAAAAAAGAAATTCAGGAAGGACTTATAAAAGCCTGCAATGTTATCGACCTTATAATAGAGATACTGCGCGGCTCCAAAGACAGAAATATGGCCAAGGCCTGTCTGGTTGAAGGTAAAACGGACGGGATAAAGTTCAGGTCCAAAGAGTCAAAGGTTATGGCCGAGCAGCTTCTTTTTACCGAAAAACAGGCTAATGCCATACTGGAGATGCGTCTGTATAAGCTGATTGGTCTGGAGATAGAGGCCCTTATCAATGAGCATGAGGACACTATGGCCAATATCTACCGCTATGAAGATATATTGGCAAGACGGGATTCCATGGCGCAGGTCATCATAAATGAGCTGGATGAGATAAAAGAGACTTATGGGCGCAAGAGAAGGACGCAGATCACTAATGCGCAGGAGGCCGTATATGTTGAGAAACAGGCTGAAGAAATGGACATAGTCTTTCTTATGGACAGGTTCGGCTATGCCAGAACCATAGATCTGCAGACATTTGAACGCAATAAAGATAATATTTATGCTGAAAACCGTTATGTATTTCAATGCAAAAATACGGGCAAGGTATGCCTGTTTACCAATACGGGACAGCTTCATACCATAAAAGCCATGGATATTCCTTTTGGAAAATTCAGGGACAAGGGTATTCCCGTTGATAATATAAGCAACTATGATTCTGCCAAAGAAAGCATAATCTATGCGGCAAGCCAGACCGACTTGAATCTATACAGGGTGATATTCGCCACCAAGCAGGCGATGCTTAAGATAGTGGACGGCGGAGAATTTGACGTAGCCAAGAAAACCGTCGCGGCAACCAAGCTGCAGGATGATGACGAGGTTGTGAGCGTAGCAGTATACAAAGAACAGCATAATATAATCCTCCAATCCAAAGACGGCTACTTTTTAAGATTTGCGGTTTCGGATATACCGGAGAAGAAAAAGGCCGCAGTCGGTGTGCGGGGAATGAAGCTGGGCGCGGGAGACTTCATAGAAGAAGTATATTATACTAAGAATACCGACGATTCCGTTATAGAGTATAAAGAAAAGACGATCGAGTTAAACAAACTTAAACTCGGAAACCGCGATACCAAAGGAGTAAAGGTCAGGGTATAAAAGCCTGCGTTTTTTCTGTCAGGGATTGGCAGGCTGATTAAGAATGGGGGTATTGGTATGCGTGTTATTGCGGGCAGGGCAAGAAGCCTCAGATTAAAAACGCCTAAGGGTATGGATACAAGACCTACCACAGACCGTATAAAAGAGACATTATTTAATATGCTGCAGCCTTATATACCTGACTGCATATTTATAGACTTATTTAGCGGGAGCGGCGGCATAGGCATAGAGGCCTTGAGCAGGGGCGCCAGACATGCCTATTTTGTGGAAAATGATAAAAATGCTGTCGAATGCATACTGGATAACCTTAAGTTCACAGGTTTTATTAATGAAGCCACAGTTTTACGCCGGGACGCCATAAGCGCGCTTTCGGGCATACATGAAAAAGAAACGGGTGTTATTTTTATGGACCCGCCGTATGGAAAAGATTATGAAAAGCAGGCGCTTTCAGTATTAAAAGAAATGCCCTATGTGACGAAAGACACATTGATAGTGGTTGAAGCTTTGCTTGATACGGATTTTGTATATACAAGTGAGCTTGGATATGATATTGTAAAAGATAAGCGGTATAAGACCAATAAGCATGTTTTTTTAAAACGCAGGATAAATTAAGAAGCTGTAACATTTTGCGATAAGCTGATATTTTTGGTAATATGAGGGGAATGAGTATATGAAAAGAGCGATTTATCCGGGCAGTTTTGACCCGGTTACATTCGGACATCTGGATGTGATCAAGAGGGCTTCGGAGATTTTTGACGAGCTTATAGTGAGCGTATTGAATAATAACGTAAAGACTCCATTGTTTTCTGTGGAAGAACGTGTTAAAATATTAGAGGAAGCGACAAAAGACATGCCTAATGTAAAGGTGGATTCTTTCAGCGGGCTTTTGATAGATTATGCCAGGAGCAAAGGCGTTCATGTGGCAATTAGGGGGCTGCGCGCCATAACGGACTTTGAATATGAGCTCCAGATAGCGCAGACTAACCGGAAGCTTTCGGACGGCGGACTGGATACCGTTTTCCTCACTACAAGTCTTGAATATGCCTATTTAAGTTCCTCAAGCGTTAAGGAGATAGCAAGCTTTAACGGGGATATATCACAGTGTGTTCCGGATTTCGTAGGAAAACTGGTCTATGAAAAATTTGGTCATGTAAGATAGGAGTAAATATGAGCAGTAAGATCGAACAGTTAATTGATGAGATTGAGGATTATATTGACGGATGTAAGTATGTAGCGCTTTCCAAGACTAATATCAGCGTCAATAAAGAGGAGATTGATGAGCTTTTGAGAGAACTTCGCATGAAGACTCCGGACGAGATAAAGCGTTATCAGAAGATCATTTCCAATAAAGAGGCTATTCTCAATGACGCCCGCTCCAAAGCGGAAGCTATAATAAATGAGGCTACGGTACATACCAATGAACTCATAAACGAGCATGAGATCATGCAGCAGGCTTATGCGCAGGCCAATGAAGTAGTTACGCTTGCGGCTCATCAGGCTCAGGAGATACTTGATGCGGCCACGACCGAGGCTAATAATATGAAGGCTTCCGCAATGCAGTATCTTGATGATATGCTCGCCAATCTGGAAAATATAATGACTACCACGCTGAACAGCGCGGCGGCCCATTATGAGAATTTCTATTCCACGATAAACGGATATAATGAGATAGTCAAGTCTAACCGCGCCGAATTAAAGCCGCAGGAGGTTGACGAACTGTTAAAGGAAGTTGATTATGACGACCGCGCCGAGGAAGCCATAAATCTGGATTTATTGCAGTAAGAAAGGCTGAATGATATATGTTTCAAAATTTCATAATAAGCTGGTTTCGAAGGGAAGCCGGCTTATTATTTTTCACAATAAGGAAAAGTCTGCCGGTATTTCTTGCGGCAGCTGTGTTTTTGGGCTGCGCTGCCGACGGTGGTATGGTTTATGCGTCGGAACCGGAAGCGGAGACGCAGGATGAAGTAGTAGTTGTTATTGATGCCGGACATGGCGGCGAGGATATGGGCGCAATGTACGGCGGCTTTGTCGAAAAGGACATGACGCTTGCGGTTGCAAGATCGATGCAGGAAGAACTTGAAAAGTATGACGGCATAAAAGTCTTGCTGACAAGGACTAAAGATACGGCCATGTCGCTTGAAGAGCGGTGTGAATATGCCAAAAACGCAGGAGCGGACTTTTTCTTCTGTATACATTTTAATGTATCTCAGAACCATGACCTTTTCGGATCGGAAGTATGGATCTCGGCGTTTGGAGAAGAATACAGCAAGGGCTATGCTTTCGCGGATATAGAAATGGGGCTGCTTGAAAGTCTGGGTTTGTATTCGCGGGGCATTAAAACAAGGCTGAATGACTCCGGCACTGATTATTACGGGGTAATACGCTATTCTACGAAAAACGGTATGCCGAGCGCGCTTATCGAGCATTGCCATTTTGACAATGAAAATGACAGTTCTTTTTGCGACGGCAATGAAGATCTTGAGAAGCTTGGAAAACTGGATGCGGAGGCTGTTGCGAAATATTTTGGGCTTAAGTCTGACGTACTCGGTAAAGATTATGGTAATTTTGAAAAAGTTGAAGTGAGCATACCCTCCGTTGCGGTAAGTCCCGATACGAGCGCGCCGGATGTATGTATTATAGAGCTTGTGAAGCAGAATGAACAAAGCGGCGAGATCACATTAAATTTATCCGCAGCCGATTACGACAGTGAAATGTTATATTATTCATACAGTTATGACGGCGGTGAAACTTTTTCGGAGCTGAAAAAATGGCCCGATAAGACTCGGGATACTTTTGATTTTACTTTTAAGGCGCCTTCCGGAATTATACCCAAAGTGCTTGTAAATGCATATAACGGTTATGATCTTTATACCACGAGCAATGAGCTTGGGCTCGCTTCGGTAAGCTACGGATCGGATGAAGAGTCCGATAACGAAACAGAAGGCAACGCGAATGAAATGACTGATCCGGTCAATGGCAGTGGAGATACATCTGTGGAAACATCGGGTATGGGCATATTATCTGTATCAGGCAATCAATCCGCAGATAGTCGCGGCGGCAATAGCTTGACTAATTCGGTCAATAGCTCCGAAGAGAATGAACCGCCGACAGTGGCTTATTTTATGAAGGTGTGTCTGGTCTGTATCATTGTCATTCTTGCCATGATATGGTCGGTGCTTTTGGTCATAAAAAGGCAGAAGCGGAAGAGGAAAAGACGCAGAACAGGTAAATGATCGCTGTAATTGCGGTCTGTATGCATTTGTGCAGAAAATATTTACGAATGGACAGCCGTGTGTCCTTTATCATGCTGTAGGTCTGCGCCATACAGGAAAAACCGCCGAAAGGAAGCAGTATAAGTATCATGTAAAGACCCGCGGCTCCCGTACGGCTTATTCCGCCTGTAATTTCAAGTATACAGCTGCTGAACGCCAGAAAATTATCGGGAAGCGCTTTAAACGGGATAAATAATATATTTAACAGGTTAAAAAACACCATGTAACCTCCGAGCCTTCCTATGCCGATAAGTCCCGACGTTATGGATTCATCTGTTGCTTTTAATAAAGACGGGGGATCTATGCTGTATTGAGTGAAATTATTGTATGGCGCCGGGGCGGAAGTTGATCTATCCTTATGAAATTTATGTTTCAGAGACATAAATTTACTTAAAATCATGCCATAAATTAACGGTACGCCGTACATTATCATAAACGGAATATAATTGTGTGTTATATTGAGCGTGCTCATTACAAAACTTATAAAGTATATCGGGCCTATGTTATTACAGAATGCAAGCAGATATTCTCCTTCTTCTTCGGAGATCCTGCCCGCAAGGCAAAGTTCGCCTATAACTCTCGCGCCCATTGGAAAACCACAGAGAAAGCCCATGAGGATGGCATAGGAACCGTTTGGCGAAGTTTTAAAGAGTTTATGAAAAACCGGATGAAAAAAGGCGGCAAAACGTTCGGTCAGGTTCATTCTTACCATGATCCCCGAAAGTATCATGAACGGGAACAGGGCAGGCACCATTTTCTTAAACCATAAAATGAGACCGGTATAGGCATATTCAAGAGACTGCGCGGGGTAGCGCAGAAGCAGGATAGTCAGATATAAGGCTAAAAGCGTAAAAAGCAGTTGTGTTGCAAGGTCGGCTGTTTTTTTTAACATAAATCGCACCGTAACCACATTGGGTTTGCAATTATTTATATGTTCAGTATATGAAAAAGGAATGGACGGATATGCTTTCGGAAGCAAGATTAAATAATGAGTTTGATATAATGTTGGATGATATTGAAGCGGTTATTTTTGATCTGGACGGTTCTTTGGCGGATTCCACCTGGATATGGACGTCCATTGACATTGAATATTTGGACAGGTTCGGTATTGAGCCTCCCAAGGACTTACATATGCAGATCGGGGGCAGGACTTTTAGCGAAACCGCTGCGTTTTTTAAGGAAAAATTCAATATTCCCGATGATATCGAAAAGATCAAACAGGACTGGAATGACATGGCGTGGGATAAGTACAGTCATGAAGTCAGGCTGAAAAAAGGCGCAGCCGGATTTATGGAGCGCTGCATGGAGAAGAATATAAAGCTTGCGATAGCTACAAGCAATTCCATAGAGTTGGTTGAAAACTTTATTTCATCTAATAAACTGGGCGGACATTTTGACTGCATCATGACTGACAGGGATGTCAAAAGAGGTAAACCTGCGCCTGATATTTACCTTGCCGTGGCTGATACGCTTGGCGTTAAAGCGCAAAACTGCCTTGTATTTGAGGATATCGTCCACGGAATAATGGCAGGAAAGGCCGCGGGAATGAGGGTTTGCGCCGTCTATGATGAAGCCTCGAAGGAACAGGATGAGGAGAAAAAGGTCGCAGCCGATTACTATATTTACGATTTCAGGGAATTGCCGCAAGATTGGTAGGACGCGGAGGACGGGACATTAATGGGATTTTTACCGATATCAAAAGAAGATATGCAAAAAGCCGGGATCGGGCAGCTTGATTTTGTTTATGTGATAGGGGATGCGTATGTGGATCATCCTTCTTTTGGCGCGGCAGTGATCAGCCGGGTGCTTGAGGCGAACGGTTACAGTGTGGGAATAATATCGCAGCCCGACTGGAAAGACGATAAAAGCATAACGGTACTTGGCAGGCCGAGGCTTGGCTTTTTGGTATCTTCCGGGAATATGGATTCAATGGTAAATCACTATTATGTGTCCAAAAAGCGCAGAAAGTCAGATGCATACACCGCAGGCGGGGAAGCTTTTAAAAGACCTGACAATGCGACGGTTGTCTATGGCAACCTTATCCGTAAGACATATAAGGATGCGCCGATAATAATAGGCGGTATAGAGGCCAGTTTAAGAAGAATGGCGCATTACGATTACTGGTCGGATAAATTAAAACATTCTATCCTTTTGAACAGTCAGGCGGACATAATTTCCTATGGAATGGGTGAAAGATCCATAGTAGAGATCGCAGATGCTCTTAACAGCGGCATAAATATAAACGATATTACGTTTATATCCGGCACGGTCTACAGGACAAGAGATATCGACGGACTTTATGAACCAATTATCCTGCCTTCATTTGAGGCAATGTCGGAAGATCCGAAGCTGTATGCCCAAAGCTTTGGCATACAATATGAGAATACCGACGCATTTACAGGCCGGATACTTGTTGAAGAATATCCGCATAACGTGTATGTCGTGCAAAATCCGCCTCAGAAACCGCTTACCACGCAGGAAATGGATGCGATATACGACCTGCCGTATATGAGGACATATCACCCGTGTTATGAGGATAAGGGCGGCGTCCCAGCCATCTCGGAAGTCAGGTTTTCGCTCATAAGCAGCAGAGGCTGTTTCGGCGGCTGTAACTTCTGCGCGCTGACTTTTCATCAGGGAAGGATAGTGCAGACAAGAAGCCATGAGTCGATCATTAAAGAAGCCGAGCTTATGACAAAGGAGCCTGATTTTAAGGGGTATATACATGACGTGGGCGGCCCTACGGCCAATTTCAGACATCCCTCATGTAAAAAGCAGCTGACACATGGCGTGTGCAAAAACAGACAGTGTCTTTTCCCGAAACCATGTGAAAATCTGTATGTGGATCATTCGGATTATCTGGAACTGTTAAGGAAACTAAGAAAGCTGCCGGGAGTTAAGAAGGTTTTTGTACGCTCGGGAATAAGATTTGATTATCTGTTGGCGGATAAAGACGATAGATTTTTTAATGAACTTGTAAAATATCATATAAGCGGACAACTCAAAGTGGCGCCGGAGCACATATCGGATACGGTACTTTGCAGAATGGGAAAGCCCGGGCGAGAGATTTATGAGCAGTTTATTAAAAAATATGATAAAATAAATAAAAGGCTTAATAAAAACCAGTTCCTTGTGCCTTACCTGATGTCTTCACATCCCGGATCAACGCTTAAGGAAGCCGTGGAACTTGCGGAATATATAAGGGATCTTGGGTATATGCCCCAGCAGGTTCAGGACTTTTATCCGACGCCTTCGACAGTATCCACGGTCATGTACTATACCGGTATTGACCCGATAAGTCAAAAAAGTGTATATGTATGCAAAAATCCGCATGAAAAAGCCATGCAGCGCGCGCTTATACAGTACCGCGATCCCGATAACCATGAACTTGTGCGCGAGGCTTTAATAAAGGCCGGGCGGGAAGACCTGATCGGCTTTGATAAAAAATGTCTTATACCGCCAAGAAAGATCAACGGGACAGGCAGTGGGAAAGCAGGAAAATACAGAAGTTCAAAGAACATCAAAACGGCAGGAAAAGACAGAAGTTCAAAGAACATTAAATCAGCAGGAAAAGATAAAAAATCAAAAAAATACCAAAATAAGATCAGACAACCGAAACACAAAAGCCGGAAAATATGAACCAAAAAACATATGGAAAGGATCGATTGTATGAACATAGCAATTATTACGGGAGCGTCTTCCGGCATGGGAAGGGAATTTGCCACTCAGCTTGCGCCGATATTGACCAAAACTGATGAGATCTGGCTTTTAGCCAAACGAAAAGAACCGCTTGACGACCTGGCTCTTGAACTTAGCAAAGAACTGGAATTAAAAAAGAAAAAGTGTAAAAACAGCGGAAACAATAATAAAACATGTGTCAGGGCAGAAAAAGTATCAGAATCACAAATAAATTTAAGAATAGAAAAAAGAAGGCGTCATTCACGTAAAAACAGGACGGGGCGAAAATGCGATCCTAACGGCAGCCTTAAACGATTAAGGGCGCATGATATCAGGATAAGGACCATAGCGGTCGATATATCCAATGAAAAAAAGCTTGCGCATTTTGCGGAAGTTCTGATGATACGTAATCCTGCGATCTCTGTGCTTATTAACTGTGCCGGTACGGGGATTTACGGCGCGTTTGACAAACTAAGCAGAGAAGAAGTCTCACAGACGGTTAAACTCAATGTCGTCGGGCTTACCCAGCTTACCAAGTACTGCCTGCCTTACATGAGAAGAGGAAGCCGCATAATACAGATGGCCTCCGCCGCCGCTTTTTCATCGCAGGCGGATTTTGCCGTATATGCCGCATCCAAAGCCTATGTATATTCCTTTAGCAAGGCTTTGGCCAAAGAATTAAAAAGCAGGGAAATCACAGTTACCGTAGTATGCCCGGGCCCCGTGGATACGCCATTTTTAAATCATGCATACGGCAGATACGGTAAAATGAACCGTTTAAAGAAGTTTACAATGGCAAAGCCTGATAAAGTCGTGCGTAAGGCGCTTGCAGACAGTAAAAATAAAAAGCGCATATCAATATACGGAATACCGATGAAATTTGCATATTTATTCGCAAAAGCATAACATAATGCCGACTTATCTTAAACCTGCATTAATTTGTGTGAATATAAAATTTATAATAATATTACTTGGAGATTTTATGAAAAAAAGGATATACAAAGGTTGTTACGGATACATAGATTATCAGAAAAAATACACAATTTTAAGGACACTTCTGTTCTTTGCGATTTCCATTGCCGTATACGCTATGGGTTATTATTTGACGGGAAGCAGTAAAAATCTGCTTACGGTAGTGGCTGTTTTGGGCTGTCTGCCTTCCTGCAAAAGCGCGGTCAATGCGATAATGTTCATAAGAGCGACAGGCTGCGGTCAGGCGGCGCATGATAAAATAAATCAGTATGACGACAAGCTTACCGGATTTTATGATATGTATTTTACGTCCTATCAAAAGAATTATCCCATAAGCCACATGGTTTTAAAGGGAAATATCATATGCGCATATACGGAAAGTGAAAAATGCGACTGCAGCGAGGGTGAAAAGCACATTGAACAGATGCTTAAGCAGGACGGGCATAAAAATATGACCGTTAAGATATTTAATAGGCTTGACAAATATGTTGACCGTCTTAGTCAATTAGAGGCTCTTAATGCAGATGAGCTTAAAGAAAGGGACGATATCATCACAATGTTTTATTCCATAACATTATAGCGTGGTTATAATACATATTTACATTAAGTTTACGAGGCCTGATATGTATAAACGAACGATTACGGAACGTGAAGCCGGACAGCGGTTTGACAAATACCTGCATAAGCTTCTTCCCGAAGCCGGAAGCGGTTTCCTATACAAGATGCTGCGGAAAAAGAATATCGTATTAAATGAAAAAAAGGCCGACGGGAGCGAAAAACTGGTCTGCGGCGATACGGTGTCAGTATATTTTTCTGAGGAAACCTTACAAAAATTTATGGGCGCAGGCGCGGCCTTAGAGGCGGCTGAAAGGCATTTTGAGGCTGAGGCGAAGGTCATATACGAGAATAACCACATTCTGATAGCGGACAAGCCCGCAGGAATGCTGACTCAGAAGGCCGCAGCGTCGGATTTTTCACTGAATGACTGGCTCGCCGCCTATCTCCTTAATTCAGGGCAGATAAATAGGGCGGAGCTTATGACGTTTAAACCGTCAGCTTGTAACAGACTGGATAGAAATACGAGCGGTATAGTGCTCTGTTCCAAAACGGTAACGGGAGCGCAGATGCTTGGCGAGGCGCTTAAAGCCGGCGCTTGCCGAAGCGCATGTAATAAAAAAGAAAAATTGCATAAGTTTTATATGCTTTATGTCAAAGGGCATATCTATGATGAAAAGGTATTGAAAGGCTATCTTGTTAAAGACGAGAAGCGCAATAAAGTGCAAATCTGTACGGAGAGGGAATTTTTAAATAACAAAATATCCGCCGACAGCGCTTATGTCTGTACAAAATGCGTTCCGATAAGGCAGGAGGAAGATAAGACGCTTCTGGAGGTCGAGCTTATAACGGGAAAACCCCATCAGATAAGAGCGCATCTTGCAGGCATCGGCCACCCGCTGCTTGGAGATTATAAATACGGCGACAGAAATTGGAATGATATATATAGAAAAAAGTTTGGCATAGAACATCAGCTTTTGCATGCATATAAAGTCGTATTTGAAGAAATGGGAGAACCTTTTGGCGACCTGAGCGGCAGAGAGTTTGTGTCTCCGCTGCCGGAGATATTTGAGATACTTGGGAAGGAGTTCATATAATGCCAACCTGGAATTCACGAGGTCTGCGGGGTTCCACACTGGAGGAGCTTATAAACCGCACTAATGAAAAATATTTGGAAAGCGGTCTTGCTTTAATTCAAAAGATCCCGACTCCTATAACCCCGATCAATATAGATAAGCAGAGCCGTCATATAACTCTGGCGTACTTTGAACAGAAAAGTACGGTAGATTACATAGGAGTGGTTCAGGGCATTCCGGTCTGCTTTGACGCCAAAGAGTGCGCAGGAGATACATTTGCGCTTCAGAACATACACGAACATCAGTTCGAGTTTATGCGCCGCTTTGAACAACAGCAGGGCATAGCTTTTTTCCTTATATACTATACGGGAAAAGATATTTTCTATTACCTTCCGTTTGAGATGCTGCGCTTCTTCTGGGACAGGGCTAAAGAAGGCGGCCGCAAGAGTTTTAGATACGACGAGCTTAATCCGGAGTATGTTCTGCCTAAAAAACAGGGCATTTTAGTGCCGTATCTGGACATGCTTAATAAAGATTTAGATGACAGAGCCGAATAAAAGTGTTAAAGTAGAGTGGTAAGCATTTATATTCATATATAGGCAATTGCGAAACTTTGATTTATGTCTTTTTGGATTGTACAGATTTAACAAAACCCTTGCAGGCCGCTTTCGCTGCGTTGAGCCTCGCAGCGGTGCTAAGGCTGCAAAATACGCAGCCTAAGAACCGGCGGGCTCAGAGCGCCTGCAATGGTGTTTGTTAAATCTGCACAATCAATATACGTTGAGAGAGTTTCGCAAATGCCTATATATTATTAAAATTGCAGGGAGCTTATAAAATGGGCAGAAAACTTGTACATACGCCGGAGGGCGTAAGGGATATTTACGGAGATGAGATGGAGCGCAAAATGGAAGTTGAGAGGCTTCTTGGCGAGCGCATTCATTCATACGGATATCGCGACATCCAGACTCCTACATTTGAATTTTTCGATGTTTTTTCCAAAGACGTGGGAACGACTCCGTCTAAGGAACTGTATAAATTTTTTGACAAGGAAGGCAATACGCTGGTGTTAAGACCTGATTTTACGCCGTCCATAGCCAGATGCGCAGCCAAGTATTTTATGGATGACGACGTCCCGATCCGCTTCTGCTATAAGGGAAACACTTTTACCAATACCTCGGATCTTCAGGGAAAGTTAAAAGAAACCACGCAAATGGGAGCTGAGCTTATAGGCGATAATTCGGTATACGCCGATGCAGAGATGATAGCGATGACAATAGAGTCGCTTTACCATGCGGGACTTAACGATTTCCAGATCAGTATAGGAAATGCGGAATATTTTAAGGGCGTATGCGCGCAGGCGGGGCTTGATGAGGAAACGGAGCTTGAGCTTCGCGGGTTTATATCCGGTAAGAATTATTTCGGCGCCGAAGACTTGCTTATAAACAGGGACGTAAAGGAAAAAGACAGGGAGGCGCTGCTTAAGACCGGAGATCTGTTCGGCTCGGTCGAGGCTCTTGACGAAGCGCTAGGGCTTGTCAATAACGAACGTTCCAAGGCGGCGGTGCTGAGGCTTAAGAGTGTTTATGAGGCGCTTTGTCATTACGGCGTGGAAAAATACGTATCGTTTGATTTAACGATGCTCAGCAAGTACAATTATTATACGGGCGTTATTTTCAAAGGTTATACCTATGATGTCGGCGATGCGATAGTAAGGGGCGGAAGATATGATACACTGCTTTCAAGTTTCGGTAAAAACGCGCCCGCGATAGGCTTTATGATAGAGGTGGACGGGCTTTTGCTCGCTATGGAGCGACAGGGCATAGTCAATGAATATGCGAAAAAACGTACAAAAATTCACTATAACGACAATAATTATCCGGACAAATTAAAAGAAGCAAGAATGCTGCGCGCCGACGGCCAGAGCGTTGAGCTTCTGCCGGAAATGAATGGGAGATAAGTATGAGTGAAGAAAGATATCTGACTTTTGCGCTTGCAAAGGGCAGACTTGCCAATAAAACAATGGAACTGTTTGAAAAGATCGGGATCACCTGTGAGGAGATGAATGATAAGGATTCCCGCAAGCTTATTTTTGTAAACGAGGAGAGGAAGTTTAAATTTTTTCTGTCCAAGGGTCCTGATGTCCCTACTTATGTGGAATACGGCGCCGCCGATATAGGCGTGGCGGGAAGCGACATAATCATGGAGGAAAACAGACGGGCTTATGAAGTTCTTGATCTGGGCTATGGAAAGTGCAGGATGTGTGTCTGCGGGCCGCAGTCTGCCAAAGAGCTTTTAAAACATCATGAAATGATACGGGTGGCCAGCAAATACCCTAACATAGCCAAAGATTATTTTTACAATAAGAAGCATCAAACGGTTGACATAATAAAACTGAACGGTTCCGTTGAACTGGGACCTATCGTGGGGCTTTCCGACGTTATAGTCGATATAGTGGAAACAGGCTCCACGCTCAGGGAAAACGGACTTGAAGTATTGGAAGAGATAGCGCCGTTGTCTGCGAGAATGATAGTCAATCAGGTGAGCATGCAGATGCAGCCCGAGCGTATCAAGAAGCTGATAATGGAACTCAGAAAGGTAAGCAGATGAAAACAGTAAAACTTAACGCCAAAACTCAGAAAGATTTATTAAATACTCTTTTAAAACGAAGCCCTAATAATTATACCCAATATGAAGCGGTAGTGACCGAGATAGTAAATAACGTAAGACAGAACGGAGATAAGGCCGTTTTTGAATATACGAAGGAATTTGACAAGTGGGATATAAACGAGTCAAATATAAGAGTGACTGAAGCTGAAATTAACGAGGCTTTTGAAAATACGGACGCTGACTTCATAGAAGTGTTAAAACGTTCCGCCGATAATATAAGCGCGTTCCACCGTAAACAGCTTCGCACAAGTTTTATAGACACTAAGCCCGACGGCGCCATTTTAGGCCAGAAGATACTGCCTATCGCGGTTTCGGGCGTATATATACCGGGCGGAAAAGCGGCCTATCCAAGCAGTGTGCTTATGAATGTGATACCGGCCAAAACCGCCGGAGTGGAAAAGATAATAATGACTACGCCTGCCGGAGCCGACGGCAAAGTCAATGCGGGAACTCTGGTTGCGGCCAAGATAGCGGGCGTTGACGAAATATATAAGTTAGGCGGCGCGCAGGCGGTAGCGGCCATGGCGTTCGGTACGGGAACCGTTCCTAAGGTGGATAAAATTACGGGCCCCGGAAACATTTTTGTGGCTCTTGCCAAAAAAGCCTGCTTCGGCTATGTGGGGATCGACTCGATAGCCGGACCGAGCGAAATACTTGTAATTGCCGATGAGAGCGCCGATCCGAGGTATGTTGCGGCCGATCTGCTTTCGCAGGCGGAACATGACGAGTTGGCCAGCGCGATCTTAATTACGACCAGCGAAAAGCTTGCCGCCGAAGTGACAAAGCAGGTAGAGGGCTTTTTGAGCGAATTATCCAGAAGCGATATTATAAAGGCGTCATTGGATAAGTACGGATTTATTTTGTTGGCAGAAACAATGGAGGCGGCGATAGACGCGGCCAATGCCATTGCCTCTGAGCATCTGGAGATACTTACCAAAGACCCGTATAACGTTATGACGAAAATAAGAAACGCAGGCGCGATTTTCATAGGAGAATATTCCTCGGAGCCGCTTGGAGATTACTACGCGGGACCTAATCACATCCTTCCGACGAACGGGACCGCAAGATTCTTTTCGCCGCTTGGAGTCGATGATTTTATGAAAAAAACCAGTATAATCTCATATTCCAAAGAAGCTCTTGAGCGCGCTCACAAAGACATAGAGCTGTTTGCCGCCAAAGAAGGGCTTACGGCGCATGCCAACTCGATAAAGGTAAGGTTTGAGTAACAGTTACGGAGGAAAAATAATGGCAAGGACATCTATACAGAAAAGAAAGACTAAAGAGACCGACATCGTTTTGGAGTTCACTATAGACGGTAAGGGCAAAAGTAAAGTGGATACCGATATAGGCTTTTTTAACCATATGCTTGAAGGCTTTGCAAAGCATGGCCTGTTTGATTTGACCGTATCGGTCAATGGAGATCTTGAAGTAGATGCGCATCATACTGTGGAAGATACCGGTATAGTGCTTGGAGCCGCGATCAAAGAGGCCATAGGCAATAAGGCGGGAATTAAGCGTTTTGGCTCCTTTATCCTGCCTATGGACGACGCTTTATGCCTGTGCGCGGTCGATCTGGGAGGCAGACCTTATCTGGGTTTTGACTGTGAATTTAAAACAGAGCGTGTGGGCGGTATGGACACCGAACTTGTCAGGGAATTTTTTTACGCGGTATCTTACAGCGCGGGAATGAATATTCATATAAAGATGTTATCAGGAGAAAATACGCATCATATGATAGAAGCGATGTTTAAGGCCTTTGGCAAGGCGCTTGACGAAGCGACGTGTAAAGATGAACGCATAACCGATATACCTAGCACAAAAGGAAGCCTTTAATTTAGACTTTAATTCAAGCCTTTAATTCAGCTTTTAATTTAATTAGGAGAGGAAGCGCTAATGTACAAAAAATTCATACCATGTATATATTTATATAAAGGAAACGCAGTAAAGAGCTTTGACGATCGCACAATCATCAACACTAATCCCATAGCTCTTGGCAAATTTTACGGAGACAACAATGCGGATGAACTGATAGTGTATGACCTTTCGTCAGGCGATGCGGAACATGAAGAGGCTTTGGACATAATTAAGTCTATATGCGCGACGGCAGGAATTCCCGTGATAGGAGCCGGCAATGTGCGTCGTATGGAAGATATCAAGAAGCTTATCTATGCGGGCTGCAAAAAGGCGGCTCTCAATTATTCCAAATCCGAAAATATAGAAATAACCAAAGAAGTATCCCAAAAGTTCGGAAAAGACAAGATCGTGGCAAGCATATCCGGCGCAGACGAGATCGTGGACAACGAAGATCTTATAGATGAGTATGTGGACGAACTTCTGCTTGTAAAAGAGCATGGCATCAAGGAAGCCGCGACAGTTTCCAAATTTCCGGTCATAGTCTCTGTTCCGGAGGTATCTTTGGATAAAATACTGGAAATGCTTGCCAAAGACAAGATCAGCGGTATTTCCGGCAACGGTATCAACGAAAACGCCAAAGAGCTTCTGGCGATAAAGTCGCTGTGTCAGGCTAACGGGATCAGTGTAAATACTTTTGAAGCCAAGATACCTTGGAGTTCTTTTAAATTAAATTCGGACGGCCATGTGACTGTGGTTGTGCAGGATTATAAAACCGACGAGGTTCTTATGGTAGCCTATATGAATGAAGAAGCCTATAATATGACCATAAAGACCGGAAAAATGACCTATTACAGCAGGAGCCGCGATGAACTTTGGGTGAAGGGAGAGACCAGCGGCCATTATCAGTATGTTAAATCTTTAACGGCAGACTGCGATATGGATACCATTCTTGCCAAAGTTTCGCAGATCGGCTCGGCCTGTCATACCGGCGCGCATTCCTGCTTTTTTAATGAAATAATGAGTAAGGATTATGAAAACGAAAATCCTCTGAAGGTATTCGAACAGGTGTTTGGCGTTATACAGGACAGAAAACTTCATCCCAAGGAAGGCTCATATACCAATTATCTGTTTGACAAGGGAATAGATAAGATACTCAAGAAGCTTGGCGAAGAAGCGACGGAGATAGTCATAGCCGCCAAAAATCCCAATGCGAACGAGATTAAGTACGAGATATCGGATTTCCTTTATCATATGATGGTGCTTATGGTGGAAAAAGGAGTTACGTGGGAAGAAATTACGACAGAACTCGCTAACAGATAAGCAGATAAACAGATAAACATACCTGTTCTTTTTTTCATTATGTTTACATAAAATTCTGTAAAAGTATATAGTTGGAAAAGCATATGCAGATCATGAAAACATTTCAGAACCGGCCGTCGCAGAACGGTATTTCAAAAAGACAGGTACCCACAGATAAGAAAATGAGGCTTATACAATCCATACGCGCGGAAAATATGGATAACAGGTTAAAGATAAGACAAAGGGAGAATTTCCTGTACGGAACAGGCAGCGGGCTGCCGCCTGTGCTTGGCAGGGCGGGAGCCATGAAATTTTATAATATGGAAGACGCATATGGGAACGGTGAAAATCCTGATGAAATGACGCCTGCTTCCGGAACCTTCAGAATACGTATGATAGCAGCTGTTATTTTATTTGTAGCCTTTTTGCTGTGCGATGCAGGCGGATATAAAATCTGGGGCTGCTCTGCAAATGACATTTACGGTCTTATTTCCGAGGATTATTTTAAGCTTTATAATGACAAAAATGTAGATGAACTGCCGCAGCTCACGGAGCTTCTTAAGATCGAATAGGCGATTGAACAGGCGTTCGAAAGGACAGTCCGCATGGAAAGAAAACTAGCGTTATCTAATGATATACTTATGCAGGTGGAAAAGCCCGCCCGCTACATAGGCGGAGAAGTTAATTCCGTCATGAAAGATAAAATAACAGTCGATATTCGATTTTGTATGTGTTTTCCCGATATCTATGAGATCGGTATGTCGCATCTTGGCATTCAGATATTGTACGGTATGTTCAATTCGTGGGAGGATGTATGGTGTGAACGCGTGTATTCTCCCTGGGTGGATCTGGATAAGATCATGAGGCAGCGTAAGATCCCTCTGTTTGCGTTGGAATCTCAGGAACCTGTCAAAAACATGGATTTCTTAGGCATAACCATTCAGTATGAGATGTGCTATACGAATATACTCCAGGTCCTGGATCTGGCGCAGATACCGCTCTATGCAAAGGACAGAGGCGAAGAGGCGCCCATAGTTATCGGAGGAGGGCCATGCAGCTATAACCCTGAGCCTATTGCGGAGTTTTTCGATCTTTTTTATATAGGCGAGGGCGAAACACAGTACAGAAGGCTTCTGGATACATATAAGGAATATAAAAAATGCGGCAAAAGCCGTAAGGATTTTCTTAGGGCGGCGGCGCAGATACCCGGAATCTACGTACCTATGTTTTATGAGGAAGAATATAACGACGACGGCAGCATAAAAGGACGAAAGAAGCTGTATGATAAGGCTCCGGACACTATTGTCAAGGAGCTTGTAAAAGATGTGTCGGATACATATTATCCTGACAAACCCGTCGTGCCGTTCATACAGGTGACACAGGACAGAGTTGTATTGGAAATACAGCGGGGCTGCATAAGAGGCTGCCGTTTCTGTCAGGCAGGGCAGTTATATCGTCCGGTCAGGGAAAGAGATGTGGAAGTCCTTAAAAAATATGTAACGGAGTTATTAAATAACACCGGTTATGATGAGATTTCATTAAGTTCATTAAGTTCCAGTGATTATTCGGCGCTTGGCGAGCTGTTGGATTTTATGATAAATGACTGTAACAGGCGTTATATTAATATTTCCCTGCCCTCGCTCCGTATAGACGCTTTTTCGTTGGATGTAATGGCAAAGGTTCAGGACGTTAAGAAAAGCAGTCTGACCTTTGCGCCGGAAGCAGGCAGCCAGAGACTTAGGAACGTGATAAATAAAGGGCTTACCGAGGAAGTTATATTGGATGGGGCTGCCCTTGCTTTTAAAAGCGGTTGGACAAGGGTTAAGCTCTATTTTATGTTGGGACTTCCTACGGAGACCGATGAAGATATTCTGGGCATAGGAGATTTGTCCAATAAAATAGCAGCCGTTTTTTTTGATACGGTTCCGAAGGACAAGCGTATAAACGGAAAAGTACAGATAGTGACCAGCACATCGTTTTTCATACCCAAGCCGTTTACGCCTTTTCAGTGGGCGCGGATGTGTACTAAAGACGAATTTATAGAGAAGGCATATAAGACCAGACAAGGCATAATATCGCAGCTTAACCGGAAAAGCATCAAGTATAACTGGCATGAAGCGGACTTAAGCGTATTGGAAGGAATTCTTGCAAGAGGTGACAGAAAACTTGCAAAAGTAATTTTGACCGCATATGAGAGAGGCTGTCTGTTCGACTCATGGAGCGAATGCTTCCATAACGACATATGGCTTTCGAGTTTTGAAGACTGCGGCGTGGATATGGAGCTTTATATGAGAGAACGGAGAGAAGACGAAATCTTCCCGTGGGATTTTTTGGACTGCGGCGTTACCAAAGAGTTCCTTTTAAGGGAGTGGAAAAAGGCAATGAATGAGACCGTTTCTTTAAACTGCCGTAAACAGTGCCAGGGCTGCGGGGCAAATCGTTTCGGCTGCGGAGTCTGTTTTGAAGATAAGGAGCAGGGTTAGATGAAGTTACGCATTAAATTTGCCAAGCATGGCGCGATCAGATATATAGGGCATTTGGATGTTATGCGCTTTTTTCAGAAAGCCATACGCAGGGCCGGGATAGACATTAAATATTCCGAAGGCTTCAGTCCGCATCCGGTGATGTCGTTTGCGTCGCCGTTGGGAGTCGGAATGGAAAGCTTCGGAGAATATCTTGATATCGAGGTAAATTCCATAACTTCGACACAGGCGGTAAAAGCTGCGCTGAATGCAGTGACGGCAGAGGGTATAGATATACTTTCCGTAAAGATTCTGCCGGATAATGCCAAAAATGCAATGGCGAGCGTAGCCGCCGCAGGTTATAAAATAACACCTGTCATGAACGACGCCGCTGACGCAAGGAGCGCAGGCTGCCTGAATGATACAGACGTTATCGGCGAGGACGGCGGCGCGGTTCGGCCTAAATATAAGATATCCGAATTAGAAAAAAAACTGGCGTTATTTTATGCGCAGGAACAGATATTTGTAAATAAGAAAACCAAGAAAAGCGAGACAGTGACAGATATAAAGCAGGGGATCTACGGCCTGAAACTGGGTGAAGTTACGCTTGGAAAAGTTTATGCGGCAGATGCAGACGACTCCGCGCTTTATATGCTCGTAAATGCAAGCAGCAGCGGCAATATAAAACCGTCTATGGCGCTTGAGGAATTCTGCCGTTTTTGCAATATGGAACTTCCGCCGTATTCGTATATGATAACAAGGTTGGAGACGTACATGAATGTAGTTGATGAAAGCGGAGAAGAAAAGCTGCTTCCGTTAGAGGAGGCAGGCCATGAGTGACGGTAAAATGAATGACGGTAAAATGCAGGATGACAAAATAAAGAACGATAAAATTCATGATGAAAAGATACTTATCACACAGTTTAATAACAGATGTTATTTTGTCTTGACGGCCGGAAACGGCATATTGTCGATACAAGTGCAGGATCAAAATAAATATAAAGGCGGCGCTTTGAGTGCCGACGCAGCGCCCGGAAGCATATATGTAGGCAGGGTACAGAATATCGCAACCAATATCGGAGCGGCCTTTGTGGATATACAAAAAGGGGTGCGGACTTTTTTGTCGCTTGATGAGGCAAAAAACGCCATAGTGACCAACCGTATTCCGGACGGAACGCTTAAGGCGGGAGACGAATTGCTCGTACAGCTTGTAAAAGAGCCGATAAAGACCAAACTGGCCGGAGTCAGTACCCGACTCTCGCTAGCCGGAAGCTATGTCGTCGTAGAAGCCATACCGGACATAGAAAGATTAGAAATACAGGCACGTAGCGACAGTTCACTGTCAGGCAGGCTAAGGATATCCAAAAAACTTGCTTCAAAGGATATGCATAAATATAAAGCTTCGGCGGTTCTTGGCAAAATAACTGAGAACTTTAACATAACCGTACGAACTAATGCCCAAGACGCTGATATTACGGAAGTTGAAAAAGAAGCGCAGGAACTGGCTTCGCAATTAGCGCATATACTGGAAACAGGCAATAAAAGAGTATGTTTCAGCCGGCTTTACCAACCGGAGCCAAATTATATTTCGTTCATAAAAAATAACTATCGTTATGAATACAATGAGATAGTTACGGATATAAGGGCCATATATGACGAACTCACAAAGAACAGTTCCTTAAGAGAGTATCCGATACGGTTTTATGAAGACGATATGCTTCCCCTTTATAAATTATATTCTCTGGAAAGCAGGGTGCGCGGGCTTATTGATAAAAAAGTGTGGCTTAAGTCGGGGGCCTATCTCGTTATAGAACAGACGGAAGCGCTTACAGCGATAGATGTAAATACGGGTAAGTATGAATCCCATAAAAATCAGGAGGAGACTTACTTTAAAATAAACCTTGAGGCAGCTGATGCAATTGCGGCGTCATTACGTGCAAGAAATCTTGCAGGAATTATACTTGTCGATTTTATCAATATGTCAAAAGCAGAGCATGAGGAAAAACTCATACAGCATATGAAGGAGCTTTTAAAACAAGATCCTGTTCCTGCAAAAGTGATAGATATAACCGGACTGGGGCTTATGGAGATCACCAGACAGAAGAAGGGAAAGTCTCTTGCGGAACAACTGGGTTTGATAAACCGGGCATAAATCGGGGCATAAGCAGGCGACTGCTTTGGGCTGATATTATATATGAAGGGGCAAAACAGATATGAAACTGCTTAAACTTAATAAAGTCCGCGACGGCAGATACTTAAAAAACTATGAACTTACTTATCTTAATAAGAAGGGAAATGAAAAGGTATATGAAATAGTCAGCAGGCATGAAATACAAAATGTTGAAGAACTGGGAAATATCGTAAGTGGAGTATCCATAGCGGCTTATTATGAAGATAAGCTTCTGTTGCTTAGGGAATTTCGTATGGGAGTAAATAAATATATTTATAATCTGTGCGCGGGTATGATAGAGGAGGGGGAGACTATAGAGGAATGTATACGGCGCGAACTGTATGAGGAGACCGGACTTAGGTTAAAAAGAATAATCCGGATATTGAATCCTTCATATTCTGCAGTTGCCATTTCCGATATAAAGACACAGATCGCATTTGTGGAAGCGGAGGGTGATTTTGAGGATCATTCTTCTGAAAATGAGAAGATAGAGGCAAAGTTTTATGGCAGGAACGAAGTGCGGGCACTGCTTGAAACACAGGATTTCAGCTCAAGAGCCCAGATGGCGGCATATTTTTTTGCCGGACAGCCATAACGGCGGAACATTTTTTGCCAATAACATAATATAGTGGGAAAAACGGTAAATATTGATAGTTCAAAACTGACTCCAATATGTTAAAATGAAACAGAAATGGAACAGCTGAGTAAATGTTCAGGTCAAATCTAAAATCAAATCTCATTTCGGGGAGGAAATGTGTATGGACAGAAGGATTATCAATATTTTGGCGGGCGTATTGTTTGCGGTGTCAGGTATTTTTACACTGCTTGACGGAGTATACAATATGAGAGCCTCTAATCTGTTGATCGGCATAAGCTTTATTGTTGTCGGGGCTTTGTACTTAATTAAGCGTAAACAAAAGCAGTAATGCAAAAGGAAGTTCGGCGTAATAACATTACATCAGTTATAATAACAGCTGTTATTTGACAAAATTTTGTTAATGACAGCTGTTTTTAAACTTAAAAATCTTTAAAAATTTTTAAATATATTGAAAGATTTATCCTATAAAACATCATTGTGAAGATAGAAAAGATTTATCCTACAAAACATCATTGTGAAGATTGAAAAGATTTATTCTACAAAAGATTATTGAAAAAGATTGAAAACATTTATTCTATATATTGACAAATACCGGAAAAAATTATAAAATATTCGAGTATGCCGCACAGTGAGGTAGAAGCGCAGGATTCCTGCCACCGAAGCTGGCGAGTAATATGGACGCAAGTTCATACGATAGGAGGTGCCATATGTACGCAATTATAGCAACAGGCGGAAAACAGTATAAAGTATCCGAAGGCGATGTGATAAGAGTTGAAAAGCTTGATGCTGAAGTAGGATCTACTGTTACTTTTGACCAGGTATTAGCAATCAGTGACAAAGAGCTGAAAGTAGCCGGAGATGTTGCAGGCGCAACCGTTACCGGAACCGTTGAGGATCAGGGACGCGCTCGCAAGATTATCGTTTACAAATATAAGAGAAAAACCGGCTATCATAAGAAAAACGGTCACAGACAAGCATACACTCAGGTAAAGATCGACAAGATCAACGCATAATGTGTAACGCTTAAGGGTGTGGAATGACAACGATAACATTTCATATAACAAAATCAGGAGAATATGCAGGCTTCACCTGCAGCGGACATGCAGGCTTTGACGATTACGGCAAAGATATCGTCTGCGCCGCGGTTTCTGTTCTGGTCATCAATACTGTCAATTCGCTTGATGAGATCGTACATGAAGATATTACTGTCGAAACTGATGAAAAGAACGGTTATATTGACTGTATGTTCAATGCGCCTTTGAAAGAAACTTCAAAGGTATTAGTGGATTCTCTTAAACTGGGTCTGTCCGGAATTGAAAAGCAATATGGAAAAGACTATTTTAAACTTAAATTTGAGGAGGTGTAACACCATGTTAAATATGAACCTTCAATTTTTTGCGCATAAGAAAGGTGTAGGTTCCACCAAGAACGGCAGGGACTCCGAATCCAAGAGACTGGGCGCAAAAAGAGCTGACGGACAATTCGTAAAAGCAGGAAATATTTTATACAGACAGCGTGGGACCAAGATCCATCCCGGAACAAACGTAGGGATCGGCGGCGACGATACTTTATTCGCGCTGGTTGACGGTGTGCTTAGATTTGAAAGAAAAGGAAGAGATAAGAAACAGGCTTCCGTATATCCTGTAGAGAAATAATACGAATGAACCGGGCTTCAAACAATCTTGTTTGAAGCCTTTTTTCCTAAAATAGAAAGCAGGTTATTAAATGTTTGCAGATCGTGCCAGAATATATGTAAAAAGCGGAAAAGGCGGAGACGGTCACGTCTCTTTCAGAAGGGAAAAATATGTTCCAAACGGCGGCCCCGACGGCGGAGACGGCGGAAACGGCGGAAGCGTTTATTTTGTCGTGGACGAAGGCTTGAACACTTTGACGGATTTCCGTCATATCCGTAAATATTGCGCAGGAAATGGTGCAGAAGGCGGAAAACGCAACTGCGCCGGCAAAAACGGCGAGGACATTTTTATAAAAGTTCCGGAGGGTACGGTTATAAAAGAGGCCCAGAGCGGTCAGGTTATAGCCGATATGTCCGGTGACAATAAAAAACTACTGTTATTAAAAGGCGGTAGAGGCGGAAGCGGAAACCAACATTACGCCACCAGCAAAATGCAGGCGCCTAAATATGCGCAGCCCGGTCAGCCGGCTATGGAGCTTGAGCTTATATTGGAACTTAAAGTTATAGCTGATGTTGGGCTTGTGGGCTTTCCCAATGTGGGTAAATCGACTTTTCTTGCAAGAGTGACCAATGCCACGCCCAAGATAGCCAATTACCATTTTACCACTTTAAATCCCAATCTCGGGGTGGTTGACTTGGATGACGCCGACGGTTTTGTGATCGCCGACATTCCGGGGCTTATTGAAGGAGCGTCAGAAGGCGTGGGACTTGGACATGAGTTTTTGCGCCATATTGAGCGTACCAAGATAATACTCCATATCGTTGATGCGGCTTCAACCGAGGGAAGAGATCCTGTTGAGGACATATATGCGATCAATAAAGAACTTGAGGCCTATAATGCAGATATAGCCGCAAGGCCGCAGATCATAGCTGCCAATAAGATTGACGTCATATACGGCGAAGACGACCCCATAGCCCGTATAAAGGCCGAATTTGAACCCAAAGGCATACCTGTATATCCAATCTCGGCAGTCAGCGGTAAGGGCGTCAGAGAGCTTATTTACGCTCTTAGGAATAAGCTTGATGAATTTGACGGCGAACCTGTGGTCTTTGAACCCGAATATGTTTTTAAAGCGCCGGATTACGCTGCCTCTGAACCTTTTACGGTCATATATGATGAAAAAGCGGATGAATATGTGGTGGAAGGTCCCCGCATTGAAAAAATGCTTTCCTATACCAACTTAGAGTCAGAGAAAGGCTTTCAGTTCTTCCAGAACTTTTTGAAGGACAACGGGATACTTAAACAGCTTGAGGAACTGGGGATAGAAGAGGGCAACACGGTCAGGATGTATGGACTGGCGTTTGATTATTATAAATAGGTAATTGCAAAACCATGATATACGTTGAGAGAGAGTTTAGCAAATACCTGGAAACATATAAATATGAAAGGATCAAAAGATGACAAGTAAACAGAGAGCATATTTAAAAAGTCTTGCGAGCAATTTAAACCCTGTTTTTCAGGTCGGAAAAGCAAGTTTGACGCCGGAGTTTACACAGGCCGTTGAAGAGGCGTTTAACACCAGGGAGCTTATTAAGATAGCGGTGTTGAAGAACTGTGCCGACGATCCTAATGAGATCGCGCAGATAATAGCGGAAAGAACACATTCACAGGTCGTTCAGGTAATCGGTAAGAAAATCGTATTGTATAAGCCGGATAAAAAGAATCCTAAGATCATATTATAAATGACAAAATATTTATGTAATAATATATTTGATAATATATTTATGTAATAATATTTGTAATTACTCCAACAATATAAAGCAAGATCCGAAAGCGTGGATATATTGAAAAAAACAGGAATAATGGGTGGAACCTTCAACCCGATACATTTGGGACATTTAATAATAGCAGAGAAGGCCAGAGAGCAGTTTGCTCTGGACGAGGTGCTTTTTATGCCCTGCGGAATGCCCTATATGAAGGATACAAGCGAACTTCTTCCTTCGGATATAAGAGCCGAAATGGTATCTCTGGCGATAGAGGACAACCCCTTTTTTATTTTATCCACAATAGAAATTGAAAAAGAGGGCAGTACCTATACTTATCAGACACTGGAATATCTTAAGAGCCTGAATATAAATAACGAGTATTATTTTATTCTTGGCGCGGACAGTCTTTGGACGATCTCTGATTGGAGAGAACCGCAGAAAATATTTGATAACTGTATTATTCTGGCGTCCGTCAGGGATAATAAAACAACAACTGATATGGAAAAGCAGATTGAAACTATCAAAAGAAGATTCAGAGCCGATATCCGTCTTTTACAGGCAGGTAATGTGGAGATCTCGTCATCAAATATAAGGGATCTTGCTAAAAGACATCTGTCCATACGTTATCAGGTGCCGGAGAGCGTTTATAAATATATTAATGATAATGGTTTATACGGCATAAACGGCTGATCTTATGTAAGATTTACATTATCAGAAAGGAAAAACCTTTATGAAAACGGCAAGTTTAAAAAATATACGCAAAGCCATGGAAAAAGAACTGAATTCCAAGCGTTATGAGCATACATTGTCGGTAGCCTATACTGCGGCCAACCTTGCAATGATCCATGAGGCCGATGTTGAGAGCGCGCTGGTCGCAGGTATGCTTCATGACTGCGCCAAATGTATATCCGGAAAGAAACTGATCTCAATATGCCGGAAAAATTCAATTCCGGTATCCGATGTGGAAATGGCTAATCCGTCAGCGCTTTTGCATGCTAAAGTCGGGGCTTATTACGCCGGGGAAAAATACGGGATCAGCGACAAAGATATCTTAAACGCCATAAAATACCATACCACAGGACGGCCTGATATGAGCAAATTGGAAAAAATATTATACATAGCCGATTATATCGAACCCGGCAGGAAACATGCTTCCAACCTCGCCCGGATACGTGTGATGGCATATCAGAACCTGAATGGCACATTGTTAAAAATATTGGAAGATACTTTATCTTATCTGATGTCGGTGGACGGACAGATAGATACAATGACTAAAAAAACTTATGAATTTTATAAAAATTTACATAAACCGATTGATAATTAAAGATAATCATATGTGTAAAGCTAATTTCACATAATGATGAAACAGATGGAAAGGAAGATCATATGACTTCAAAAGAACTTGCAAAACTTGCCATAGAAGCATTGGAAGATAAAAAAGCAGAAGATATTCAGGTAATTGATATCAGTGAAATATCAACAATAGCAGATTATTTTATAATAGCCACCGGAACCAACAAAAGCCAACTGCAGACCATGACGGACAATGTTGCCGAAGCGCTTGGGAAGGCCGGATATCCGGAAAAACATATAGAAGGATATCAGAACGCAAACTGGATACTAATGGATTTTCATGACATAATAGTGCATATATTTGATAAGGAAAACCGCCTGTTCTATGATCTTGAGCGGATATGGCGCGATGGGGTAATGGTGGATAAGGAAAGCCTGTAAAAAATAATAAAATGAATCCCAACATTATATAGTTATCATATAAATGTTGGGATTCATCTTTCTGATCACTTTTAATACGAATTAGTTGACACTAACCTGTCGCTTATTGTGATTCTTTGGAAGTACCGCCGGCATACATATAGAAAGTGATAATATATAAACCTGCAAGACCTACCAATGCATAGATAATTCTGGAAAGCCATGACATATTACCAAAAATAAAGGCTACGAGGTCAAAACTGAAGAAACCTATCAGTCCCCAGTTAATTGCACCGATTATGGCAATAGTCAGGGCAAGACAATCCAATCCTTTATTATTCATGATCATTCCCCTCTCCATAAGAAATCTGAAAACCTGATTAAAACGGTTTTAGCTTATATGACAGAAGCTTTTTATATATATTTTCCTGACAACGGAATATATAATATAGTAATGTTTCTGTCATCATGTATTATTATCTCTTATAAAAAGGCGTATATACTGGAAAAATTAGTGGTATAAACGGAACACTCCGAATACTTTCCCAAGAATACGGCAATCATCTACTATAATAGGTTCCATGTAATCGTTTTCGGGCTGCAGTCTTATGTGTCCGTTTTCTTTATAAAAAGTTTTAACGGTAGCCGAATCATCGATCAAAGCCACTACAGTGTCACCGTTATTGGCAGTATTGCAGCTGTTTACAAAAATCCGGTCTCCGTTATAAATTCCGACATTTACCATTGAATCGCCTTTTACATTTAAAACAAAGGATTCTCCGCCCGGAACCATATCGGCCGGAACAGGAAAGTAGCTCTCAATATTGGATTCCGCCAGAATAGGAGTGCCTGCGGCTACACGTCCGATAACGGGAAGCGATACCATTTCGGTACGCACCATCTGAAAATTATCGTCACAGATCTCAATTGCGCGCGGTTTGGTAGGATCTCGTCTGATATATCCGTTTTTTTCCAATGTTTCAAGATGAGAGTGAACGGAAGAGGTCGATTTAAGTGAAACCGCTTCACATATTTCGCGAACTGACGGCGGATATCCTTTCTGCAGGATCTCCTCTTTAATGTAATCCAGAATTGCCTGTTGTTTCTTTGTTATTTTACCGTATCCCATATAATCCTCCTTTATTCGGGTTTAAGAAATAAAATAGGAATTAAATAATTCCAAATATACAGTTTCTTGTGGTTATAGATAAATCATAACACAAGATTATAAAAAAAGCAAACATATATTCAGAATATTTGTTCGATTTTTCTATAAAAAGTATTGACTTTCGAAAATATGTTCGATATAATAATCTCATATCAGAACAGACGTTCGCAACACTTGTTCGGATAAATGGTTGATTTTATATACAGGCAGGGAGGAATATATATGAACGGCAATACTTATTATAATTATGAATTGACAAGAAATGAAAGACGCATACGGAATAACAGGATCAGGCGTCAGCGGGAGCTTCGCAGGAATGTAATGCTTACTGTAATGACGATATGTTTTATAATAACCTTTTCAATCAGTCTTAACGGTTTCTTGTCCAATGCTAAAGGAAGCAGTGGGAGAGAAGTGCATAAGTGCTATAAGAGTATTACTATTTCTAACGGGGATTCTTTATGGTCTATTGCAAAAGATAACATGGATGAAGAGCAATATCCCTCAATATATTCATATATTAAAGAAGTAAAACAGATAAATTCCCTGCATACAAATTCCATAAATTACGGGGAATGCCTTATAATACCTTATTATACGCATAACTACAAATAATAAATTTTGCACTTTCAATAATTATTCAGTATTCTTCTCTCATACGAAGTGAAGCATATAAAAGAATAAATGCGGATTTATTACCCCAACACCATAGTAAACTATATCTAAAAAAATACAGCAGTTGTTTTTTATAATTTATTAATATATAATAGTAGATAAGCAGTCAGATAACCAATAAACATATATTTGTTGTTTGATCAACGGAATATTCTTATATTATATATTATTATATATGTTTATGTTGCAATATATGTGTTTTATGACTGCAGTGTTAAGTCAAAGTTTTAATCTTAAATTTATGAATGATGTAGGGGGTTTGAAAATTGAAAAAGTATGTAAGTTTTAAAATTATGATTCCTTTGATTTTGGTATTTATTTTGACTATTACAGTCAATATGTCTACCACCTCGTGTCTGCAGTCTGCAAGAAATGTTTTTGAAAATATTTTGTCCTCGTCAGAGGTATCTGCGGAAATAACTGATATCGCAAACAACAATGTCAGCCTTATTTCGTCTGAATTATCCCGAAACGGCATAATTTCATCTTTACAGCTTTTATTAGTCATCGTAACAATAGTTATTACATATGTAAGCTTTGTTAAGCCGTTAAGAGATACGGAAAAGCAGCTTAGTATATTAATAAAGAATCTGGAAAATGAAAGCGGAGACTTAAATGAACGTATAATAAGCAAAAAAGAAGATGAGATAGGCAGACTGATATTTGGCATTAATCTCTTTTTAAACAAACTCCAGACAATAATGAAGGATTTTAAATCACATTCCATTGCGTTGGATGAATCTTCAGGTAAAATTGTTTCCAAAATATCGGATTCGTCAAAAGAAATGAGTTCAGTATCGGCATCTGCAGAAGAACTTCACAATGATATGCAGGATATTTTACGGATAATTGAAAATATTAATTCAGATATAGAATTATTAAATAACAGTAGTGATGTCATATCAAATTCAACTGTTTCAGGTAAATCTTATGCGGCTGAGATGAAGGAACGCGCCAATGAAATTAAGGAACTTGCAACCAACAGTAAATCAGAATCTGAAAAGATCACCTCATCATTAGAAGATGTTTTGCGAAGTTCTATGGAAAGCAGCAAGAGTGTAAATGCAATTCAAAGCCTTACTGATGAAATTCTTTCAATAGCCAGTCAGACCAATCTGCTCGCGCTTAATGCCTCTATTGAAGCTGCAAGGGCCGGCGAGGCCGGTAAGGGCTTCGCAGTCGTAGCCGATGAAATAAGGGCATTGGCGGATAACAGCCGTAATACCGCGAACAGTATACAACAGATAAGCAATGATGTTGTTTCCTGTGTTGAAAACATGTCTGATTCATCCAACAGGCTTTTGGAATTTGTTAATACCAATGTGCTTAACGATTATGACAAGTTTGTGACTGCTTCAATGAAATACTTAAGTGATGCGGATGCTGTTGAAGAAATGATGATCGAGTTTAATCATAAATCTTCGGAATTAAATTCAGTTTCTGCCAATATTAATTCAGGTATTTCCAAGATTTCAAAGGCAATTGACTATGAAAATGATAAAGTTTCCGGATTAACTAATGTCATGCAGGACTTATCTTCAAATATGAATGAGATTCAGGATTTCACAGCCATAAACGATGAAGTCTCGAATAATTTAAAGAAGGAAATAGCCAAGTTTAAGGCTATCTAGAACTATTCGCAAAATCCGTGTTTAACGAATAGTTGGCCCGGGTAAATAGGGGGTATAGAAATAATCAACAGGGCTTGCCTTGAATGGTTTTACAAATTTAATCATATATAAGTTACATATATAAGTTACAAAAAACTCCCATATATAGAGCTTTTTTAAAACCCTCTATATAATGGGAGTTACAAACTTAATGTTTTTGATCATTTGCTGCCTTAAGATTTTATTTTATATCATACAATAAATCCGGCCTTTTTAAATACATATTGATTGCAGCCGTGACCGCCGCCTGCAGTATAAAGTTTTTCCAATAAGTACCCTTTATTATGGAAAAAATCAAATATATCTTCCGGTTTTGCAACCTCAAACGGATAACCGCCTACCCAGTCAATTACGTCATATTTGGGGGACATTCCGCGTTGCTTTATATAATTTTTCCAGGTATTGAACGGTTTGCCTTTTAATAAATCCTTTATGGTTGTCGGTCCCCATAATCTCAGAAAGCATGGATACAAAACAAAGCCACGAAGCGCTTTGGGACAATCATTATACGTTTTTTTAATCTTTTTCCAAATTTTGCTTGCCTGTCCCTGATCGTTATATATTGATATAAACAAAATTCCATTTTCATCAACCATATTATTGGCATTATTAAGTGCCTGATACATATTTCCGGTATGATGCAGTACACCCCATGAATAAACTACATCAAATTTTCCCAATCCGGATAAATAATCATAATCCAGAGCATCTCCTCGTTCAATCTGCCAGTTTTCATCATTCTTATAGAACATATTTTTTAAATATCTGGTACAATTTACGCTGTTTTCATCATAATCAAAAGAAAATACGTTCGCGCCCATATTTCTGGCTGCAAGGCTGAACAGTCCGCTTCCCGAACCTATATCCAGAAACTTTTTGCCTTCAAGAGTATTTGTACCCAACCAGTCCTGTAATGATTTTTCTGCCTCATTTATTTGCTCATTTGTAAGGTTATTTAGAAATTGCTGCCAGTTTTTACCGAACTCAAATCTTTTATCTGAATTTTTATCAAACACATCTGTGTACCTCCCATATATAATAATAAATCTGATTTACATCCGACTATTTATTATTATTTTTTGGGAAATTTAATATTTTATTCCACAAAATAAAAACTATATATCCTGGTCTTATTTATCTTTTTTCACGGTAATCTTCGGAACTGTTATATTTTGTAACATAATTTTTATAAGGATTGCTTATATATTTATCATCTGAAATTTCAGGTTGGGATTTTTTAACTCCGTTTAAATGCTTATATGAATTATTAAAATCCCTTATAGAATCAATATTATTGGTTTTTTCTTTACTTTTCTTTATTTTTACATAAATATAGATATATACAATTACCAGAAATATACCGATCAGAACAAATACACCATTCATAAACATTCCCTGCCGCGAATTTTTATTATGATATTTATAACTCATCAGAATCCAACATGATCGTAAACGGTCCGTCGTTAATGAGTGCAACCTTCATGTCCGCGCCAAATTCACCATGTTCAACGTCAGTGATTGTTTCACGGCATTTTTCTATTATATATTCATAAAGCTCATTGGCCATATCAGGACTGCCTGCATTTATGAACGACGGACGATTACCATGTTTACAGTCTGCATATAATGTAAATTGTGAAATAATTAACAATCCTCCGTTTACCGATGTCAGGTTTAGGTTAGTTTTGCCTGCCTCATCCTGAAAAATACGCAGATTTAATAGTTTACGCACCATTTTATCCGCAATTTCTTTCGTATCGGACTGATTTATTCCAACAAACACCAAAAAGCCTTTTTTAATACTGCCAATTATCTTGGAATCAACGCTCACGTTAGCTTCCTGAACGCATTGAATAAGAAATTTCATATTTTAAATGTCCTTTATTTATTTTCCTTTTTCGCCGCTCTCTTGCGTTTTGGTCTTATTTTCTGCGCCTGCGGCGGATTTGCGCTTCTTTTTCACAGGCACGTACTCGGTAAAGGTCTTATCCTCTCCTATTGAGCCGACCAGTAAATACGGCGTGGTATCCGTCGGCAGGTCTTTCCCCTTAAGAAGCTTGCTTACAACAGCTCTGAACGCCGCATAGAACACTGCAAAGATCGGAACGCCCACAAACATACCCAGTATTCCGAATATGCCGCCGAAAACCGTGATTGCAAATATGACCCAGAATCCGGACAGACCGGTGGAATCGCCGAGTATCTTAGGCCCGAGTATATTTCCGTCAAACTGCTGTATTATAAGTATCAGGATGATAAAATACAGGCACTGTATAGGATTTACCATAAGTATAAGCAGCGCACAGGGAATGCCTCCGAGCCATGGACCAAAAAACGGAATGATATTGGTGACGCCCACTACCACGCTGACAAGTATTGCGTAAGGAGTGCCTATTATACTGGTGCATACAAAGCAGATAACGCCTATTATAGCGGAATCTATTATTTTTCCGATGATAAAGCCGCTGAATGTGGAATGTATAAATCTTACATTCGATATGGTCTGATTGGCCGTCGGAATGTCCAAAAAGGCATAAACAAGCTTTTTGGCCTGTCCGGCAAAGGTCTCCTTACTGCCTAATATATAAATGGATATGATAAAACCTATTATAAGGTTCCACATTGCCTTAAAAAATCCGATGACGCTCATGGACAGCGTCTTTATAAGGTCATTTATCTTTGGCAATACGTTGCTGTTTAAAAATCTGTTCAGCATAGTTGAATATTTATTTAATAATTCATTGACTACGCTTTCCAGATCCGGATTGTTCTCAAGTATCTTAGTAACCCATGCCGTAAGGTTGTTTACATAAGTCGGGAACTGTTGTATAATGCTTTGGATACTTCTTATCAGTTCCGGGATTATCATTGCGAAAAATTCATACAGTATAATAAGTATGATCACAATCGTTAGTAAGATAGAGATCATACGGATTCTTTTTTTGCTTTTTGAGTCAATAGGTATCTTGGCTTTTACATAAATAGGCTTTATGATCTTACGTTCTATAGTATTTAATATAGGCGTTATCAGATATGCCAACGCAAGTCCGTCTATGATCGGCATTGATACTGTTATAACAGAATGCAGCACGCTCGAGAGGCTGTCGCTGTGAAAAAGAATATAATAGAACAGAATTCCTCCCATAACAACAAAAAGCGCCGTTAAGCCCCAGTAAAAGTATTTTTTGTTAAAATGAAATTTCATAACAGATAAGCTCCTGACTTATTATTTATGATCATTTTATTATTATATTAGAAAATTATCTAATTTGCAATTGCCTATTTAATAATTAAACTAGTATAATGATAAGTAGTCGTTATTATTTAAAAAATTAAACGGAAAGACATTTTTTACGAGGATATTTCACTATGAAACTACAGCAGGTATTAAGTCTTACACGAAGGGCGATAGATGATTATAATATGATCGAAGATGGCGACAAGATAGCCGTCGGCGTTTCGGGCGGCAAAGACAGCCTTACTCTTCTGCAGGCGCTTAAGAGTCTGCAGCGCTTTTACCCTAAGAAGTTCTCATTATGCGCGATTACCATAGACTTAGGGTTTGAAAATTTAAACCTTGATAAGATAACTGAATTTTGTAAAAACATAGATGTACCTTACCATATTATAAAAACAGATATAGCGCAGATCGTGTTTGATGACCGTAAGGAAAGCAATCCCTGTTCTTTGTGCGCCAAGATGCGTAAAGGCGTGCTAAATACCGCCATAAAAGAATTGGGCTGTAATAAGGTCGCTTATGCGCATCATAAAGATGATGTTGTTGAGACCATGATGCTGTCGCTTATTTACGAGGGGCGTTTTCACACGTTCAGTCCCGTTACATATTTAGACCGGATGAAGGTTACGGTTATAAGGCCTCTCATTTATATGCGTGAAGCCGATGTGACAGGCTTTGTAAATAAATACAACATACCTGTCGTTAAGAGCCCCTGCCCTGCCGACGGACACACCAAACGCGAATATGTTAAGATACTTTTACAGGATATCAATAAAGAAACTCCCGGCGTAAAAGAACGTATGTTCACTGCCATCTGTAACAACATGCCTCAATGGCGGAAAGAATTCAGGCAAACTATATAAAATAATATATATAATTAAGAATCGAAAAGCTCTTACTTAAGAAAGGATTACATAATTATATGGAAAGTAAAAAGAACGAAAACTACCATGACCAGCAGAATATTCATAATGTCCGTAAAATGAGGGATGTGCTTGACACTCTCCCCGGCTTTTGCAAGCAGTTTTTCAGAGGTATAACGGAATATACTTCAACCCGTACAAGGTTAGCTTATGCCTACGATATACGGGTATTTTTCGAATACCTGCATGAGCGTAATCCATACTGCGCTAAAATGGATATATCGGAATATCCTATATCGGTGCTTGAGCATATAACAAGGGAAGATATTGAAGAATATCTTGAATATCTCTCCTACTACGAAAAAGACGGTCAGATCTATACTAACGATGAACGCGGCAAAAAGCGTAAATTATCTTCTTTAAGAAGTTTTTATAATTATTTCTTCCAAAGTGAGCTTATTAAAAATAATCCTGCAGTGCTTGTACCGCTTCCCAAGCTTCATGATAAAGAGATAATACGTCTTGATGCCGATGAAGTCGCGATTTTACTTGATCAGGCCGAAGACGGCGTCAATCTCACTAAGGCGCAGAAGCGCTATCACCAGGCCACTAAAACAAGGGATATAGCCATACTTACACTGCTGCTTGGAACAGGAATACGTGTGTCGGAATGTGTAGGGCTTGATATATCGGATGTTGATTTTAAGAACGATGGGATTAAAATAAGGCGAAAGGGCGGATATGAAGCCGTTGTGTATTTCGGAGATGAAGTTGAAGAAGCGCTAATGGATTATATGGAAGAGCGGCGTCATATAATACCCCTCAGCGGGCATGAAAATGCATTTTTCTTATCAATGCAGAACCGCCGCATGTCAGTGCGCGCAGTAGAAAATATGGTTAAAAAGTATGCTTCTACCGTTACAAGTTTAAAGAAGATCACGCCTCATAAGCTGCGCAGCACCTACGGCACCTCTCTTTACCGCGAAACGGGCGATATTTACCTTGTTGCGGATGTTCTTGGACACAAGGACGTCAATACCACCAAAAAGCATTATGCGGCCTTAGAGGACGAACGCAGGCGTTCCGCAGCCAATAAGGTCAGATTACGTGAGAAAAAAGACGAATGAATCAATTATTTTTTTCCGCCCTTTGCTTCAAAGTCTTCAATATACTGTATCAAAAGTTTTACTGTGCCGTCTTCACCCAGTATGCCGCTGTTTATGGAGAGGTCGTATGTATCGGCGCGGCCCCACTTTTTGGATGAATAATAATTATAATAACTCTGTCTCTGCTTATCTTTCTTTATCATTAATTCTTTGGCTTTCTGTTCAGTTGTAACATCGCTGTATTTATTCATGATATGCCTGATCTTGCTTTTTTCATCGGAATGAATAAATACGCTTAAGCAGTTGGGATAATCGCTAAGCGCATAATCAGCGCATCTTCCGACGATAACGCAAGGACCTTCGTTAGCAATTTTCTTGATGGTGTCAAACTGTGCAAGAAATACCTTGTGGCTTATCGGCATATCTACAAAAGAGGCCGAATTATATCCGAAAGAATAAGTATCCATTACAAGATTATACAGGAACGAACTTGTCGGTCTCTCATCATGGCCCTGCATCATTTCTTCGCAGAAACCGCTCTCTTTTGCGGCCCTTGTAAGTAATTCTTTATCATAATATTTGATCCCGAAATGTTGCGCTAACTTCTCTCCTATTTCATGTCCGGCTGAGCCAAACTGTCTGCCTATGGTAATTATCGTATTCATAAACAACACCGCCTTTCTGCTTAATATTATTATATATATTTACTGTCAAAAAATCAATTAATACTTAAATCAAATTACACAACCTAATTACACAACGTATCGGTTGGTTCATTCCAAAATACTGAGCAAATGTTCAAAATATTCCGGCAAAGGCGCAGATACTTCCAAATACTCTCCTGTAGTCGGATGTATCAGCCCTATTGTCATGGCATGAAGCGTCTGCCCCTGCAAATTAAATTTGGACTTATGGCTGCCATAAACGTCGTCTCCAAGCAACGGATGCCCTATTGAAGCCATATGCACGCGTATCTGGTGTGTGCGTCCGGTCTCAAGCTGACATTCTACATAAGTATATTCCTTAAATTCTTTTAAAACCTTATAATGCGTAACCGCGGGCTTTCCGTTTACCATGTCCACGGACATTTTCTTCCGGTCTTTTTTATCACGACCGATGGGAGCGTCTATAGCGCCCTCTTCCTGCGGCAGTCTGCCGTACACTATGGCGCGGTATCTGCGTGTCACGGAATGTTCTTTAAGCTGTTTTGCGACTATATTATGCGCGATATCATTTTTACATACGATAAGCGAACCTGTAGTGTCTTTATCTATCCTGTGTACGATACCAGGTCTCATAACGCCGTTTATTCCGGACAGCCGATCCTTGCAGTGAAACATTATGGCATTGACCAGTGTGCCGCTGTAATGACCCGCAGCCGGGTGGACTACCATCCCTTTGGGCTTATCCACGATCAGGATATCGTCATCTTCATAAAGTATGGAAAGCGGGATATCCTGTGCCTGAATCGGCAAAGTTACTGCGTCCGGAATCTGAAAAGCAACTTCATCATCCACTTTCAGCCGGTAGCTTGCTTTTTTAGGAAGCCCGTTTACAAAAACCATATTATCTTTAATAAGTTTCTGGATATAAGAACGGGATAAATCCTCAATCGTACTGCTTATCCATTTGTCGATACGTTCATCCGCATCCTCGAGTCCGATATTGCAGCTAAAGTGTTTCATGGTTATTTGATCTCTCTGAATTTCTTCTGGTTAAAGCCTATAAAATTCAGGTCTTTTTCCTTATAATAAAACAATAGCGCTATAATTAAGAAAAACGTCGCAACTGTCACATATATGTCCGCCATGTTAAAGATGGGGAAATTTATAATGGCAACGTATATAAAATCTATCACATAATTAAGTCTTACCCTGTCTATCATGTTTCCTATGGCGCCCGCCGCTATAAGCGATAAAAGTATATGCATAAGCGTGTACTTCTTTTGATTGGGCGTCTTATACAGTATATAAGCGATAACCGACAGGACTATAACTTCAACGAAAATAAAAAACATACGTTGGTTTTGCAGCATGCCGAAAGCAGCTCCCGTATTTTCCAGATAATTAAATTCGAGCACGCCGTTTATAATGCTGAATGCCGGTTTGTCTTTAAGCCGCGCCACAGCCATATTTTTGGTGTACTGATCCAAAAAGATAAGCGCCGCCATTGCCAGTATGTCTGTTAATAATACAAAAAATTTTATAAGTTTCTGTTTAGTTGTATTTTTTAGTTTTTTCATTATTACTTAAGCCTTTTCATCTTCTTTGCTAAAATAGATTTCATTGACCGCATTCAGTATATCTTCATCCGTAACATTCATATCAATGACCGCTTTGCCTATTTTCTTAAGAAGCACAAACTTAATCTGCCCTGCAGCCATTTTTTTATCGGACTTGGTAAGCGCAAGAATTTCTTCAGGATCAATATCATCTATGCTTATCGGCAGCTTAAACGGCACAAACATATCCCTTACCTCATAATATTCGTCCATGGAAAGCCAGTTGTGTTTCCATGAAATATAAGCCGCCGCAACAGCGCCAAGAGCCACGCATTCACCGTGATACAGTTCAAAATTTTTAGCCTTCTCAATGGCGTGTCCAATCGTATGTCCAAAGTTAAGCAGCGCTCTGTCTCCAAGTTCTTTCGGATCTTTCTCAACAACAAGTTTTTTTATCGAACAGCTTCTCATTATCATTTCTGTCAGAACATCAGGGTCTCTGTCCTGAATCTCATACATGTTCTCAAGCAGCCATTCATAAAATGCGGCGTCTTTAATAAGACCATGTTTCATGACTTCCGCAAAGCCTGAATAAAATTGACGCTCATCCAGGGTTTTAAGGGCGCCCACATTCATATATACAAGTTTAGGCATATAAAATGCGCCAACCATGTTTTTATATCCGTCAAAATCAACTCCGGTCTTGCCTCCTATGCTGCTGTCAACCTGGGCGAGCAAGGTAGTTGGCATCTGGATAAAATCAACGCCGCGCAGGTAGGTGGCAGCCGCATAACCTGTGATGTCGCCTGTAACGCCTCCGCCAAGCGCGATAAGAAGATCTTTCCTGTCATATTTTTCCTCTATGAGAGTCTTATAAATGCCCTTAACCGTATCCAGAGTCTTATTTTCTTCGCCTGCGGGAAAACTGTGAAGTATGACCTTTTTACAATTTCCCTCCAGAATTGATTTAATTTCATCACCAAATATGGAAGCAGTATTGGAGTCCGCAATAATTGCGGCCCTGCGCTCCTTAATATTTAATTCCTGCAGCTCTTCGAACAAACCGTCAAAATTCGTTGCAAAAACAATGTCATAGCAGGGTTTTTTCTCATAATTGATCGTAAGTCTCTCAGCCATTAAAATTTTCTCCTTATAAGGTAAAAGCGCAGACCGACAGCCTGCGCCCCTAAATTCTTTAATATCTTTACGAAATATATTTATATCAATCGTTAATAGGAACATCAAACGAACCGGATAAAATTTCCTGAAAATCACCGGAAATATCAACACTTGCAGGAGTAATTATAAATATGTAATGAGATATCTTCTGCAGATTTCCGCTGATCGCGTAGCAGGAACCGGATGTAAAATCTATTATCCTCTGCGCTATATTAACATCCAGGCCTTCCAGATTGAGAACAACAGTTCGATTGGCTAACAGAGTATCCGTGATCTCTCTTGCGTCCTCTACTGTAGTAGGCCGTATTACACATACTTCCATGCCTGAATCGGACATTTTTTTCATCTGACGCATAGGCGTGACCTTAGGCAAAGTCTTTTTAACAGGACGTTCATCTTCCATAGAGTCGTCGTCTCTTGATACAGAAGTCTTTTTTACAGGTTCCGGCTCATCATAATAATCATCATCATAAAAACCGTCATCATCTTCATCATTTAGTTTCATAGTATTTAAAAACTTGTCCATAAAGCTCATGATAAACCTCCATTTTATACTGAATAAGAACGTTCTCCGAATATTCCCGTTCCAACTCTGACATAAGTAGCTCCTTGGGTAACGGCCGTTTCATAATCTCCGGTCATACCCATAGAAAGTTCTTCCATACAAACATTATCAACGTTTTTATGTGCTATGTCAACATAAATTTGACGCAATTTTTCAAAATATTGTTTGTTTTCCTCCGGATTTTCTACATATGGTGCTATTGTCATGAGTCCTTTGATCAAAACATTGGGAAGTTTTGCAATTTCACTTACAAGTTGATATACCTCTTCACATGAGGTCCCAAACTTAGTTTCCTCATTTGCGACATTGACCTCGATCAATATGGAAACCTTGATTCCTTTTTTGGCGGCCTCTTTATTTATTTCCTCGGCAAGCCGCAGAGAGTCAACGCTGTGTATCAGATATACCTTATCAACTATATATTTAACTTTGTTGCGCTGCAGATGGCCTATCATATGCCATCTTATGTCTTTGGGAAGCTGTTCATATTTATCCACAAGTTCCTGAACCTTATTTTCACCGAAATCACGACAGCCGTATTCATATGCTTCTTTAAGCATGGATACAGGTTTAGTCTTGCTGACGGCAATTAATTTAACTTCATCTGCGCTTCTGCCGCAGCTTTGGCAGGCTGCTTCGATCTTTTCTTCAACGGTTTTAATATTTTCTTTGATCAATGTGCATTCCTCCATTTATCATTCATATATAAAAGCGTTATCCTCTATGGTTGAAGCATCCAACGCTATATAGTCATAAACATTAAGACCATACATGGTGTTGGATTTTACTATGGAGTATTCGTCATTCTGATATAATATCACAATCTGCTTAAAATCAGCATATCCTTTATTAATGTTATATACGCCGATAAGAGAACCCATCCTGCTTACGGCATATTTCTCATCGGAATCCGGTTTTATCAGATAATTTCCGCTTCTTAAGACCGTATCGTCCAAGTAATATTCAGTCTCGGTTTCCTCATAAATCGTAGTTTCGGTAAATTTAGTGACCGTATTGCCCTCTTCATCATAAGTTTCCAACAATACTCCGTATTCACCGCTGTTGCCGCCCTTGGTAACATACTCTTTGGGAACTATGTAAAATTCCTTTTCGACAATTGCGGAATTAGGTATCTTAAGCCCCGTTTCGTCTTCCAGTATAAGTTCAATATCTATAAAACGCTCCGTACAGAATGTTATCATGGAATTGGTAAAAGTCAGTGACACAAAGGTATCCCCGGCCTCATTGGTATATGAATCCACTTCTCCCCATGATGTATACTGGTTTTTTAAAAAACGTACTTCTACATACTCTTTTTCAAGTAATTCTTTGGCAAGTTCAGCATCCACCGGGATCACAACAGACCAGTCCTCATCTTCGGCAAGCCTATAAACCGCATCTCCCGCAGCCACAAGGTCATTGTTTATAAGATGCGTTCTGGTATAGTTATTCTGGTCAAAAAGTTCCATAGTCATATCTTCAAGCGTAAGATCTTCATAACCGTCGGTTGAATATGTAACAATGCCGCTCTCCGTGGCATAATTATAATCTATAAGCCCCGTGCCTGAAGAATCATTAAGCGCATTGGCATTTTGAAGGACATTATAGTTGGCAAGTTTTACGACCGTGCCCTGAATATTATATTTAAAGTTATATATATCCGCAAAATTTGAGGAACTGAAGCCATGGGCAAAAGATTCTATCTCTGATTTAAGCTCCATAAGGTCATTATCTGACAGTGAGTTTTCCCCGGTTTCACTGCCTGCCATATAATCCGACAGCTTACCTGTCTCATCTATGGTATATACGAGATTGCCTACAGCAACGCGTTCGCCCTCCCTTGCATAATAATTGGTATATCCTGCGTCTTTGCATGTTATTATCTTTTCTTTCCGAAGCGCCAGTCCTTTATATATGTTGTTGGAAGAAAGCGCGCCCTCTTTTACTTCGTATCCTACTATATGCTTGGTGGAAAAATACATAAAAACACATATTACCACATATATAAATATAACTGCAAAAATAAGCATACCGATATTTATATTAAGCGGACGTCTGTACTTTGTAATAGTATTTCCGGCGTATGTATTACTCCGGCTGCTGTTGCCATTTCCCGTACGGCTGCCGGAATATCTTACTGCGCTGCCGCTTCTGTTGTAATCCCTGTTTCTGTCGTCTGCCCTGCTTCTATTGCCGGTCTGGTTTCTGTTTCCGGTTCTGTTTATATTATTCGATCTGTTTACATTACCTGATCTGTTTACATTGCCTGCTCTGTTTACATTATCTGATCTGCTTCTATTATCTGATTTGTTTCTATTGTTTGTTCTGTTTCTGCTTCCATTGTTTGCCACAATATTTTTTCCTCCGAAACCTGCCTCACGGATCAATAATTAACAAAAAAATAATAAAAACCCCGGATTTTCCGAGGTTTTATGGAATTGGTCTTATATTATGTAAACTTCTTTTATAATGACACAATTATCTTACTCTTCAAACTTTCCGGAAGTTCATGTTCATCCAATGAAACGCTTAATACAAAGTCAACGCCGAATTTCCGGCTTACAGCTTCCAGCTTATCGATTACAGGCTCTATATTCTGCCCTTCCAGACATGAAATATTTAAAAAGCTGTCAAAATACATCTGTTGAAGATCGTGGTCCTGAGATATGATACCGCAGATAAAGCCGACAAATTCATCACTATTGTCGATCATATAATCAGCTACATTTATTAATCTGATCTTATTATTCAATTCGAACATATGCTTGGTACTCTTATCAAGATAAACGACATTGCCTGCAACAGATTTTACTTCTGTATTTACTTTATCCAATAACTGTTTTGTTTTGCCTTTGCCTTTTCTGCCTACGATTAATTGAACCATTGTAAACCCTCCTAAAGTAAAGTAATCATACTAACATTATTATAAGTGAATATGCACAAAAAAACAACTATAAAAGTTATTTATTATATTTATTTGACAATTTCCAGTAATTGCGTCATTTTCTGATACAAGTCCTGAGTCGAACCGCTGTTCATTATTACTGAGATATACGGATTTCCGCTGTTGCTGCGGGAAAGAAGAATAAGACAATGTCCGGCAGCATTTGTAGTGCCCGTCTTTCCTCCTATTACGGTAATATTATCGGGCGCGGTATATTCTTCCTTTAAAAACAGATTCGTAGTTTTTAAATCAAGCGTTTTTTCATCTCCGCCGGCCGTCTTATAAGTTGTGCTGTAACCTGTCATCTGAATAATCTCATTGAAAAGATCATATTTTATGGCTTCCGCAAATATCAGATACAGATCATAGGCCGTAACATAGTGTCCTTCGGCAGTAAGGCCGTTCGGATTGACAAAGTTACAGTTAGTCGCCCCTAACGAAGCGGCTTCTTCATTCATCATTTCCACAAAGCCGTCAACGCTTCCGCCTACACCCTCAGCGATCATTATGGCAACGTCATTGGCGGAATAGATGAGAAGAATATGCAGCGCCTGATCCAAGGTCATGGTGTCTCCCGGTTTTATTCCGCAAAGCTGCGCCCCCGGTTCGGTAATAATGACATTGTCCGTGGCTGTCAGCATCTGGTCGGGAGATGCATTTTTTATTGCGACAAGCGCAGTCATTATTTTGGTAATGCTGGCCGGATATACCTGTTTGTTTGCATCTTTGGCATATAATGTGTTTTTACCGTTAAGATCAAATAAGGCTGCGGCTCCGACGTCCGTAATATCAGCTTTGTCGGTTATATCTTTATCAACCACGCAAAGGTCTGCGGCAAAAGGTTTTGCCGTCTGTATGCTGTCCGGCTGTACCAGTTTAAAGCTGCTTACCGGGTAATCGCTGTCATAAGCCATGTCATAATCTGCAAAACCGCAGCCCGTAAGCATCAAAACGGACGAAATCAGCATAAAACACAGTATTTTTTTAATATAAGATTTATATTTTTTTATATTTTTTACATTATTTGTACATTTCACGCCACTCAAGATCCCCTCTGTCAAGCGATTTAATCAAAAGCTCTGCTGAAGCAAGATTGGTAGCAAGCGGAATATTATGAATATCACATAAACGCATAACGTTATTGATATCCGGTTCATGTGACTTCGGATTTAACGGATCGCGCAAAAATATGCATAAATCTATCTGGTTATGCTCGATCTGCGCTCCGATCTGCTGCTCGCCTCCTAAATGTCCGGCAAGATATTTATGAATGGAAAGATTGGTCACCTCTTCAATAAGTCTGCCGGTCGTCCCTGTAGCAAATAAATCATTTTTACTTAAAATCCCCCGATAGGCAATGCAGAAATTCTGCATAAGTTTTTTCTTTGCATCATGTGCAATCAGCGCAATATTCATGTTTTTACCCCTCTGCATTATATTGTTAGTCGTTGTATTATTGTCTGTCGGTTATTTTCTGCACTGCAGGCGCACATTTAATACAAATCCTATTCCTATATAAGAACTTACCAATGATGTAAGCCCGTAACTTACAAACGGAAGCGGAATACCTGTATTGGGACTGGCGCCGGTAGCCACAGCAATATTTAATATACCCTGAAATCCGACAAGCGCGGCTACCCCTGCCGCTATTATCGTTCCTGCCAGATCTTTTGACCTCCTTGCTACCATAATACATTCAAATGAGATTAAAATCAATATGACAATTACACTACAGCCTCCTACAAAGCCAAATTCTTCGCCGATAACCGCGAAAATAAAGTCAGTTTCAGGCTCAGATATAAAATTTCCGTTTTTTACTGAACTTATCTCATTGGTCTTATAGCCCTTGCCATACAGCTGCCCTGAACCTATTGCCATCTCGGAATTCAACTGTTGGTATGCTTCCGTGTTCGCATATTCTTCAGGATGCAGCCATGCAAGAATCCTATTCTGCTGAAATGGTTTTATAATCTGTTGGTCCGGCTGTAAAACAAGCGTCAATATAATTATAAACGCCGGTATGGCTATTGCAAGCGTTGTAATTATATATTTCCATGCAAGACCTCCCACAAACATCATTACACAGAAAATTACGGCCATCATGATACTGGTTGACATGTCCGGCTGCTTATATATCCAGAACAGAGGAAAAGCAAGCAAAGCGATACAGATAAAAATAAACCTTATATCGTGCATTTTTTCCTGATGGATCATGATAAACTGTGCAAAAAACAATGTGAGAAAAATCTTGGCAACTTCCGAAGGCTGAAACTGTATGCCAAAAATATTCAGCCAACGCTGTGCGCCTCCCGCATCTACGCCTCTGGTGGCAACCAATATAAGCAAAATATTCGTAATTGCATATATTATCCAGTAAAACCGAAGTATCAGAGAATAGTCAAACAATGAAATCACTATCATAAGGAAAAATCCAAAAACAAATCCGCCAAGCTGTTTATTCTGAAGGGATTCCTTGGCGCTTCCTATAGCAAGAATGCCTATAACCGTAAGCGCCACGACAAGTATTATCAGTTTAAAATCATAGTCCCTGATTCGGTACTGCCTTATCATTGTTTCTCCCTTCCGTATTTTTTCAAACAACTTCTATGTACTTGCATATATCAGTTTTTTAAACTGTTCAGATCCAGAATGGGAATATTGGCATAAAGAGTAGGATTTTTAAGAGTCCGTCCTTTGCTTCCGGTTTTTGTTATCTGGATCTCCATGCTTTTTGTATCTATCTTCATGTATTTTGATATTACTTTGGCTATATCGTTTTTTATCATTTCCATCATTTCCGGAGAACAGTTCACACGGTCTGATATAAGTAATATCTTGAGTCTGTCTTTGGCTATTTCTCTGGAGCTTTTTCGTTTTAATATTCTTTTTAACAATTCCACTCCCCCCTAACTCCTATGAAAAATACCTGAAATCTTAGTCCAGAAAGAAATTCCCCTTTCAAAGTCCAGAAAAGGCACTTCCTTCCCGTTTACCCTGTAACAGATGTTCCGGTATGCTTCTCCGGCAAGAGTATTGCTTCCGACTACCGGCTCTCCCTGATTGGTTGCAATCACAACGTTTTCATCATCAGGTACCAGTCCGATAAGCGGAACCGAGAGGATGTCCACCACATCGTCAGAGGACATCATGTCGCCTCTTTTTATCATTTCAATGCGTATCCTGTTTATTATCAGATCTATCTTTTGTATTTCATTCGATTCCAGAAGACCGATAATACGGTCCGCGTCGCGGATGGAAGAAACTTCCGGAGTGGTTACCACAAGCGCTCTGTCCGCTCCTGCTATTGCATTCTGAAATCCCTGTTCAATGCCTGCGGGACAGTCCAGTATGATATAGTCGAACTGATCCCTTAAATGTGTTATCATTTTTACCATTTGCGCCGGATTAACTGCGCTTTTGTCTCTGGTCTGGGCCGACGGCAGCAGAAAAAGCGTCGGATAACGCTTATCCCTTACAAGAGCCTGCTTGATACGGCAATTGCCCTCAACAACATCCACCAGATTGTACACGATGCGGCTTTCAAGTCCCATTACTACATCAAGATTTCTTAAGCCTATATCGGTGTCTATCAACAGTACCTTTTTGCCCATTGCTGCAAGACCTGTGCCAACATTTGCAGAAGTAGTGGTCTTTCCTACTCCGCCTTTCCCTGATGTGACGACAATTACTTCACTCATGTTTAATCCTCCAAAAAATGAAATCGTTATCGTCCGCTGAACATCTGTTCGATCAGATCGGCAGATTGTTCAGTAATTCTTTGGTAATGGCTTCCATAATAACATGACCGTCGTTTACATAAGCAATTTTAGGCATGACCTTCGGTCTGATAGACCACTTGCTCTGCTTCTCTGAAGTTTTATATTTGAAATCACCTATTTTAAGTTTCTCAGGTGACATTTCAAGCGCTACCACAAAATGTCCGTCAAGTCCGTTCCCGCCGGCATAAGCTTGTCCGAACAGGCCGCCCAACACTATAATATCTTTCTTGGATATAATGCAGGCTCCCGGATATACATCGCCCAGAACTATTATACTGTTCTCAGTCTCCAAGATCTGTCCATCCTTTAAAGTTCCTTTATAAAACTGTCCGGAATTGCTCACTTCATTCTGATGAAAGGCAAGCTGTTCCAAAGCGCGTATGTAGTTCTGATTTGTATCTTCATCCTTGCCTATTATGCAGATTATGTGCAAAGATGAATTGTCGGTAATTGTATCAACGATCCTGCGCTCTTCTTCTTCAGTAAGCTTCCTTCCTTCAAAAGATATCCCCATTCTGGCATCTTTGAAGAAATGTGAAGACTCCCTGAATTTCAGCGCTATCTCATCAAGCAGCATATCAAAATCCATGCTGTCATCAAGATAAAGTGATAAACCGTTGTGAAAACTTTTGATTATAACCGGATTTTTCATACCAATCTCCAATCCCTGCCTTAATCACCATTGATCGAACCGCCTTCAAGGTTTCCGGCAGTACCTGTGATGATCTCGCTTTCGTCTTCAAGCCCATAATAATATTTATATATTTCCCTTCCGATCTGTGCCGCATAATCGGAAGTATAACCGTTGGCAACCCGGACTACCACACATATCTCAGGTGCTTCATAAGGAGCGTAGCTGACAAACAATGCATGGTTAGGACGTGAATTACTCTCCTGCGCAGTACCGGTCTTACCCGCTACGTTTACGCCCAGATCGGCATAATAACTCTTGCTTTCAACCACTTTTCTCATACCGGAATGTATTGCATTCCAATAAGCAGGTTCCATATCGATACGATTTCTTACCTGAGCGTGGTTATCCTCAAGTTCTTTACCGTTGTAATCCGTAATCTTATCTATTAATGTTAAATTATAACATGTTCCGCTGTTTGCGACAGTTGTAACATATCGCGCAAGACCTACGGTAGTATAGTTATTGCTGCCCTGGCCTATCGCGGAACGGACTGAGTCTTCATTGGATATCTCCGGTTCGTTCTCTTCTATTTCGACTCCGGTCGTCTCCGAAAGTCCATACATATCCGCATATTTGGCCAACATATTCAGACCGACTTCACTGTTATATGAATCACCGACTATGCCAAGCCTGTAACCTACCTCATAAAAAAACCAGTTGCAGGAATGTTGGATACCGCCCGTAACATTTAATGAACCGTGCGCGCCTCCGTTTGAGGCTATCCAACAGCGGGGTTCCGGCTTTATTTTATCAAAAGTGCCTACACAGGTTATTGTATCGGTTGTAGTTATCACATGTTCCATAAGGCCTGCCGTTGCAGACACCATCTTAAATGTCGATCCCGGCGCGGTTTTCTGCTGTGTTGCATAGTTTAACAGCGGACGCGACAAATCATTTCTTAAATCGGCAAAATATTCGGCGTCAACACCGTTGGCCATCCTGTTATTATCATAACTTGGATATGAAACAAGCGCAAGCACATCTCCGGTATTTATATCAGTGATGACAATGGAACCTGAATACGGATCAAGTACAAGCTGGGCAGGAGTGATATCCAGATTATTTATCCTGTTTATCATAAATGCATATGGCGTGATCGAACCGTTCTCAAATCTGCGCAGCTCGTCCTCTTCCACATCCACTATATCCTGCTCTATCAAAAGATTACAGATCTGCCGCCCTGTCAGCTCATCATTATTTATCATATAACGATAAATTTTATTCTCAAATTCGTCATCAGTATCCAGAACATTAAATATATAGTCTATTATTTTATCATATATTTCCTGTGAATCCGAATATTGCGCTACAATGTTAAGTTTGGAAACATCCACCCAGTTTTGCGCTATACAATAATTAAGGTATTCATTTAAACTTATTACTTCATCTTTAGTCCATGCGATGTATGTTTCGTCTTCTTTATTGACTTCGCTTTCAGGAATGACGCCCTTTGCATAAAGCATGGATATTATATAACTCTCATAGGCCTGATATTCCTTACTCAGCATATTATACGGAGTGCGTACATCAGTAAGCTCGGTCTTTAATTCTTCGAATATATGAGCCTTTTTGGTAAGATATGCTTCATTTACCGCTCTTTCCGTATCCTGCGCGTACTCGGAGGCAAAATGACCGGTATCTATTATATTGTTTTCAATGCATGCGTAATAAACATCATAAATAGGAATGATTATATTATTACTGCCGCCATTTTCCGGCGGATTATATTCTTTTACATTCTGAATCTTGTCCAATAAAATACTGGCAATGTTTGCTTCAAGTATATTATAAGCCGCTTTCTGCAGATCCGCATCTATCGTAAGATATACATGATCCCCGGCAACCGCTTCAACCCTGTCGCTTGTTTCTATTACCTTGCCAAGATTGTCAACGTAAACCGTTTCTGAGCCCTTAGTTCCCTGAAGTTTAGTCTCCATGGACGCTTCAATACCGGATTTACCTACGGTATCATTCAGATCATAATCAGGATTTTTCTCCTGCAGTGATTTTAATTCATCACTTGAAACCTTACCGGTATAACCTAAGATCTGTGATAAATATATACTGTCATTGTATTTACGGATCGAACCTTCAGCTATGGAAACACCTTCGAGTTTATCCGAATTTTCCATAACCACCGCAACCGTGCTTTCCGAAACATTATTTGCGACGACGGTCGCTATATACTTCTGATAACTGTTGGCGCTCATAGCGTAACGGACGGTCAGGATCTTCAGGACCTCTTCCCTGGTATATCCAAGTCCCTCCTTAAAAGAACCCTTGTCGTTTTCATCTTCATAACCGCCTATACCGTAGCGGGACGTACTGCACAGATATTTAACGACTTCATCGGGCGTTGCTTCTTTTTCCTGCAATTCAAGGTCTTCAATATATATCCTGCCGTAAACATCAGCCAAAAATCTTAAAAGCTGAGTGCCTTCCAATGTAAACTGATAATTATTATGGTTATCAAGCACAATATCAAAATCATTTATGATATGGTCGCCGTTTTTTTCAATTATCTTTATAAGCTCATATATCGTATTATTCAAATTGGCATTTTTATCCCTGCCCGATTCGAAAACGTCTTCAATGGTAACCGAATATGCAAGCTCATTATAAGCTAAAAGCTTACCGTTTCTGTCATAAATATTGCCCCTTGTAGGCTCTATATATCTCTCTTTGGTTATCATTAAACGGAAATTATTAAAATACTCCGCTCCGTTTACTATCTGCAGCTGAAATATAGTATATATAAGATATCCCCCAAGGCCGAACAACACAAGAACAAGGATTATCAGCCTGGATGTTACCATATTGAAAATATTCTCTTTCAGCTGTTCCCATATATGTTTAAACAAACTTCTTTTCTCTCCTTTTTTCCCACTGCTCCAACCTGCGGTGAGTACGCAGTATTACGGGATATAAAAACAAGGTCACTACTATCGTGTATACAATTTCAGGTAAAATTATATGAACAAGATAATAAGTGAAATCAAACCTTCCGCGCAGTAAAAACAGAATAACATAGCAGGTTATCCCATAAAAAAGATCGCTGCAGAATATAAGCGTAATCGGAAGTTTAATGTCCTCCGGATAAAAAATTGTACTGAATTTACCGTTGGCATATCCTATATACATATAAAGCAGCGCATAAAAACCAATAACGGAACCAAAGAATATGTCAATAAGCAGACCTCCGAAAAAGCCGATTAAAAGACCGGTTCTTTCCCCGTTCATGAAGCCAAACGAAGCTGTGATCACTATAATAAGATTGGGAACTATCCCGCCGAATGCCAGTGCGCGAAAAACCGTACACTGCAGCAGAAAACATACAAAAATATATAAAGCTGTTACTAGTACGCGTCTCATAAATACCAAGCCTTTCCTAAATCAAGCCTGTAAAAACTATTCAACTGTCTGTTTTAACTGCAAAATTACCAACACTTCCTCCAGATGCTCAAAGTCAACCGCAGGCGTCAGATAACCGGATTTGGTCAGGTTATTTGAATCCCTGTTGATCGTACTGATATATCCTATCAAAATACCGGGAAGATATTTATCACTGATATTGGATGTTACTATCTTATCTCCTTCCACAACAACATCATCCCGGTCTATTAACTGTTCAAAAGCTATCACTCCCGAGGCATATAACTTTAAGTCGCCGGAAACTATCATATTATCGGAGCTTGAAAGCACCATTGCGCTCACATTGGAATCATCGGCTATTATTGATTTTACCTTAGCCCATGTGGGACCTATATCCACGATACGGCCTACAAGCCCGCTTCCGGCCATAACATTCATGTCAAGCGCCAATCCGTCATTGGAACCCTTATTGATCACAAAAGAATAAAACCAGTTTCCGGCGTCCCTCGCAATGATCCTGGCGCCTACCTTTTCATATTCATCATATTGTGAATCAAGTTTATACAACTCCCTTAAATTTGTAAGCTCATATCTATCCTGCTGTAATCTTGTATTTTCTATGGTAAGCTCTGCAATCTGTTTTGTTAATGCCTCGTTTTCGTCAATAAGGTTTCTTATCTGTTCAAGTTCTTCAGAACGGCTGCGAAGATAACTTCCTGCCGCGCTGACTCCCTCTTCAAACGGAACTACGGTATATCCTGCGATCGCGCTGAGAGGCCCGCTGAAAATATTTGTATTGAATGTAAGCAATACCATGCCTGTGCACAGAATTGTCAGGATAAAAAGAATATACTTGCTCGGAAGGGTAAATTTTTCCCCTTTTCTTTTTATAACTGGACTCATTTACTCATTCCTTCTATTGCATAAGCGACTGATTTATAGTTTACATCGTTAATTATCTTGCCGATACCTAACGCAACACTCTCTATAGGATTTTCCGACACGTTTACTTTAAGCCCCGTTCCCTTGCTCATAAGCTGCGGAAGTTTGCCGACCTGTGAAGCCCCTCCCGTAAGATAGATGCCATGTCTGTATATATCTGCGGCAAGTTCCGGCGGCGTGCGTTCCAAAATCACCTTTATGTTGTCAATTATCGTATTAAAATGTTCGGTCATACATTCATCAACCAAAGAAATGGGAATCTCACGCTCAACCGGCAGACCTGTCACAATATCGCGTCCGTATACCACGGCTCCCGTATTCTGAGATGAAAGTTCATTCATTGCGATTTTGACATTTTCAGCGGTTTTGCCGCCTATAATAAGACTGTATTCCCTTCGCACTCCGTTTTTGATTGCGTCATCAAATTTCTTGCCACCGACTTTTATAAGTTTGCTAAGAACAATTCCTCCCAGGGAAAGGATCGAAATTTCAGTGGTGTCAAAACCTACATTGACAACTAAGACGCCCTGTGAATTTTTTACGTCTATCCCCATTCCCAGACCGTCGGCTACGGCTTTATCAACTATCATAACCCTTTTGGCCTTTACGTTGGATTCCTTAATAAGATCTTTGAATGCGCGCTTTTCTACCTCGGTGACATCCCACGGAACCGCAATATAATAATCGGCAGGCCGTATATTTCCCTTCATTAAATCGGCCATAAAATATTTGATCAGAGTCTCCATATTCTGAATATCCGCTATTACTCCGTTATTGAGCGGATATGTGATATGAATGTTGCCGGGCGTCTTTTCATACATATCGAATGCCGAATTGCCGTATGCAAATACATTTTTTTTATTCTCTATGGCGATCATGTTCTTTTCCACAAGAACACTGTCGTCACTTCGGTTGTATATCTTTATATTGCTAGTACCCAAATCAATACCAAATGCGTAATTAGCCAAGACAGATGCTCCTTTCATATTTGCTTTGCGTCTATTTTATTAATTTGCTTTCCTTAAAACTGAAATATCTGTTATCGCCTATGATAATATGATCCAACAAAAGGACATCTATTGTTTTACCTATTTCGGATATCCTGTCAGTTATGGCTATATCATTGCCGCTGGGCGCCGGATTGCCTCCCGGATGATTGTGCAGCAGCATGATATATGCGGCCTGTGAACGGAATGCGCATATATATACCTCTCTTGGAGATAACAAAGAGGCATTGGAAGTTCCTTTTGATATTATCTGTTCATCAAGCAGGTTAAGTCCCGCATCCAACATTAAAAGCATGACATGTTCAACATTTTCATGTCTGAAACGTTCCATATAATATTCCGCCACGGAATCCGGATGCATAAAAGACAGGCTGCTTTTAGCCTTAGTCTGCGACATTCTTATACAAAGTTCGGCGAGCGCCTTAAGTTTAATTGCCTTAACCTTGCCTATGCCTTTTACGCCGGTCAATTCATTTAACGGAATGTTATACAGTCCAAGCAGACCGTTTCCGTATTTTTCCGATACTTTTAACACTTCTTTACCCAATTGCGCCGCGCTGATTCCCGCAGCGCCCGTTCTTATGATAATTGCAAGAAGTTCGGAATCCGTAAGGCTCTCGGCTCCATAGGAAATAAATTTCTCATATGGAAGATTTTGCAAGGTTTCATTATCATTGTTCTCATACTTAACTAATTTCATTCAACCTCTTTCCCGACAATGAATTCTCTCCTATTCTTTACAATACCGGGTGAAGTTACGTTTTATATAAAACGATAGATAATGATTGCCAGAACTACTCCTATAATACTGGCTACGGTTATCTTTATGGATAAACCGAAAGTGATGCACAGTATTCCAAGATCCAATACGACCGGTTGGGACAGGCCGAAAGACTGACCATAATTGAGCCATTCAACAGGCAGGATATTTCCGATAAACCCTCCTATAACAATACCGGCTAATATTAACAAAAAACAAGCCCAGTTGTTCTTACTCATAGTTTTAAGCCCCTTTTTGGTCTATATTTTGTATCTTCATACTACTGCTACACTTTATCTATTTTAACACAATATTTTTAGGCTGTATACAAAATTTACCAAAAATATTTCACAACAAAATTAATTCACAACATAATTCATAACAGCGATACAATACCGTGATCGATCAGGCTCTGCAGTGACTTGAGAATTCCCAATTTGGCATGCGGCCATGTCAGTCCGCCCTGAAAATACACGGCATACGGCGGCTTTATAGGGCCATCTGCGCTAAGTTCGATAGAGGAACCTGAAACAAATGCGCCTGCAGCCATTATCACCTGTGCGTCATAACCGGGCATGTCCCACGGCTCCGGACTCACATGACTGTCTACCGGAGCTGCGGCCTGTATCCCGCGGCAAAAAGCAATAACGCCTTCAGGGGTGCCGAATGTGACCGCCTGAATGATATCATGGCGTTCTTCCACGGCATTTGGGATTACCGGAAATCCCAGTTTTTCATATATGTTGGCAGCAAAGATCGCTCCTTTTAACGCGCCGGCCGTTACGGTTGGAGCTAAAAACAGTCCCTGATAAAAAGCCGACATGACGCCAAGCGACGCCCCGACTTCTTTGCCAAGACCGGGTGATGTAAGCCGATATGCCGCATTTTCCACACATTCTTTCGCGCCTGCTATATAACCGCCAATAGGCGCCAGTCCGCCTCCGGGATTTTTGATAAGCGACCCCACCGTCATATCCGCGCCCACGTCACTTGGTTCAATGGTTTCAACAAACTCCCCGTAACAGTTATCTACCATACATATCACATCAGGTTTTATGTCTTTAACAAAAGCTATAAGTCTGCCTATCTGTTCCACGGAAAAAGTAGGCCTTGTCTGATAACCCTTGGAACGCTGTATGGTGACAAGTCTGGTTTTTTCGTTTATCGCGCTGCGTATGCCATCATAATCAAAACTTCCGTCCTCAAGCAGCTCGACCTGTCTGTATGATATTCCGTACTCCTTAAGCGATCCTTTGGATGGGCGTATCCCTATGACTTCTTCAAGCGTATCATAAGGTTTGCCCGCAGGTGAAAGAAGCTCGTCTCCTGGTCTTAAATTGCTGAACAGCGCAAGCGCAAGCGCATGAGTCCCACAGGTGATCTGCGGCCTTACAAGCGCATCTTCCGTATGAAAAACCTTTGCATATACACTCTCAAGAGTATCTCTTCCCAGATCGTTATAACCATAACCCGTGGTTCCGAGCAGACAGGCTTCGCTTACCCTGCATTCCTGCATTGCATTAATCACCTTGAGTTGGTTATATTCGGCCGTATCATCAATTTTATCAAACCGATCCTTTAAGTTATCTAAGATCTCATTTCCAAAAGCCGTCACTTCAGGCGATATGTTCATATCTGCATATATCTTATATGTTTTTTCGTTCATTTTTAAACGCCTTCCTGTTTGCTTGTGCAATAAATTTTCTTATCTGACGATCCCTTTGTCTTTAAGTATGTTACACATATATTCCAAAATCTGTCCGTCATTTTCAAACTTCTGTCTTGAGAGCCTTATAACGTCCTTCTCTCTTTTAAACCATGTGAGCTGTCTTTTGGCAAAATGCCTTGTATCCCGCTTTATTTTATATACTGCCTCATCAAGTGTTATCTGCCCGTCAAGATACTCCAGGATCTCTTTATAACCAAGTCCCTGCATGGAAACCATATCTGCTCTGCAGCCGGAATCTTTTAATCTTTTTACCTCGTCAACCAGTCCCGCCTCCAACATTTTATCCACACGTTTGTTGATCCTGTCATATAATAGTTCTCTGTCATCATCCAAAACAAAATAAGCGAATTTATAGGGAGATTCTTTGGCCCGTTGTTCTTTATTGTGCTTTGATATGGGTATTCCTGTTTTTTCGTAAAATTCTATTGCGCGGATCACGCGCTTTACATTATTGGAATGTATTATATCACAGGACTCGGGGTCAATACTTCTAAGTCTTTCAAACAGCGCCTCGCTGCCGTTATTTTTCGCAAATTCTTCAAGGCCGCGGCGCAACGCGTCATCTTCTTCACTTTCCGTAAAATCCACATCATAGAGCACGGCCTGAATATAGAAACCTGTGCCGCCTGTAAGGATCGGCACCTTATTATTCGAATATATGTTCTGCATTGCCTGTTTTGCAAGCGACTGGAACTTCACAACATGAAAATCTTCATATGGCTCCAAAATATCGACAAGATAATGCTTTATCCCATCCATTTCATCCGGAGTGATCTTGGCGGAACCTATATCCATATGTTTATATACCTGCATTGAATCGGCCGAGATTATTTCAGCATCTATGGCTTTGGCAAGCAGGATCGAAAGCTTTGTCTTGCCCACTGCGGTAGGCCCCGTCAGAATAATCAGCGGTTTTTTGGAACTATCATTCATCATGTAACTATCCTTTTAAATTTTTTATCAAGCTCATACTTACTCATGGACACGATAGTCGGTCTTCCGTGCGGGCAGTTATAAGGATTTTCCAGTGAAAGCAGCTCGTCTATCAGAGCGTCCGCCTCTTTTAAAGACAGTCCGGTATTCCCCTTTACGGCGGCTTTGCAGGCCATTGTAGCTATTTTCATGCGTATGCTGTCGGGAGTTGCGTCGACCGCTTCGTCCGACAGTTCGTCCAGGAACTCATAAAACAGCTCAGCCTCTTTAAGCCCGTACAGATCCATGGGTACGCTGCTTATTGCATAATCATTGCCGCCAAACTCATCGATCTCAAAACCTAAGGCTTTAAAATGTTCTTTGTTCTGAAGCAGGCATTCTTTCTCCCTGCCGCTTAAGGTGACTATAACCGGCGGATTTATGCTTTGTGAGACTATGGAGTGTTCATTATACTGTTTTATGAAACGCTCATATTTGACCTTTTCATGCGCCGCATGCTGATCTATTATAAGCAGCTTGTCCTGATATGATACAAGTAAATATGTTTCAAACAGCTGCCCTATCAGTTCATATTTTTCCCTGGCTTTGGCTGATAACAGCTTATCGTCGAAAAAGCTCAGCTGTTCGGGCTTTTTTGCCTGCTCTTTAATCTGCTGCGCGGCGGGTGCGCTATATCCTGCGGAGTCCTTCAGTATATTCTCAATACGGGCGGCATTCTTTGGGTAAGATTTATTAAAACGGTCGGCATTCTTTGGGTAAGCTTTGTTAAAACGGTCGGTATTTTCGGTATACATGGACTTTTTATAATTTTCAAGACGCTGTTTTTCAAAGGGTTCGGGCCCGCGTCCTTTTGGGGCGGCGGCCTCCTTTTGCACAACTTCTTTATCTTTATTTTTATCAAGTATTACCGAAGGTATCATTTCCTGCCGTTTCAGGAAATCAAAAATAAGATCCCTCACGGCCTCATAAAACTCCTGACCGTTGGATATCCTTACTTCCATCTTGCTCGGATGGACATTTACGTCGATGCGCTTCGTATCAATATCAAAATGCAGTACACAGAAAGGAAATTTATGCTGCATGAGATATTCTTTGTAGCCGTCTTCAACCGCTTTGTTTATAAGATTGCTTTTTATAAAACGTCCGTTTATATAAAAAAGCTCATAGCTGCGGTTTGAACGGTTTATTATAGGCTTCCCAAGATACCCGTCTATGCTAAAACCTTCCCTTTCCGCATGAAGTTCCACAAGCTCGTTGGCAATATCTTTACCGTAAATACGATAAATTATCTCCTTTAGATCGTTATTCCCCGCCGTATGGAACCTGTTCTGACCGTTTATTATAAAATTAAACGAAATATCGGGATGTGAAAGCGCCAGATGCTCCATCAGTTCCGCCACATATGAACCTTCGGTCTGCGGCTGCTTTAAAAACTTCCTGCGCGGCGGCGTATTATAAAAAAGATTGCGCACAATGAATGTAGTTCCGTCAGGCGCGCCGATTTCTTCAAAATCCCGTTCGACCCCGCCTTCCATTACGTAACGGACGCCTGTGAGGTCTTCCGGCACTTTGGATATGGCTTCTACCATTGACACCGCCGCTATGCTGGCAAGAGCTTCGCCTCTAAATCCCAGACTGACCAAGTCAGTCAAATCGTCGGCGGAGTTTATCTTGCTCGTTGCGTGGCGCAAAAAAGCGTTGCGTATCTCCGATTTTTCTATTCCGCTTCCGTTGTCGGTAACGCGTATAAAGCCTATGCCGCCCTCTTTTATCTCCACTGTAACGGCTGTGGCGCCCGAGTCTATGGAATTTTCCACAAGCTCTTTTACCACGCTTGAGGGCCGCTCTACCACTTCCCCGGCAGCGATCTTATCGATTGTCCGGTTATCAAGTAAGTTGATTTTCATAATGTGATCACATCCCTTTTAAAAACGCAGCATATCTTGATCTTAAGATCTTAAGTCCGGCTCAGCTCTTCCAACGGTTCTTAAGCTTGTTCTGCAGCCTGTATAAGGTATTTAGCGCGTCTACCGGAGTGAGCGTCGTAATGTCTATGTCTTCAAGCTCTTTTATTATGTCCTCGTCTTTTACAGTGTCAAACAGCGATATCTGCTCCAGATCCACCTCGTCATATTTGACCGTTTTGGATTTTTCGTTCTTTATATTTACCTCTATATTCTGGACTTTTTCGGTTATATCGTTATCGCTTAGCTGCTCTACTATTTCTTTGGCCCTGTCAATTACGATATCAGGAACTCCGGCAAGCTTGGCCACCTGTATTCCGTAGCTCTTATCCGCCCCGCCCTTTATTATCTTGCGCAAAAACACGATATCGTCGCCTTTTTCTTTGACCGCTATGCAGTAATTATTGACATTGTCCATTTTACCTTCCAATTCGGTCAGTTCATGGTAGTGTGTGGCGAATAACGTTTTTGCGCCCAGATATTTACGGTTGCTTATATGTTCTATAACGGCCCACGCAATACTCAGACCGTCAAAAGTCGAAGTGCCGCGTCCAATCTCATCAAGCACCAGAAGGCTGTCCGAAGTCGCATTGCGCAGTATATTGGCCACCTCATTCATTTCCACCATAAAAGTGGACTGGCCGCTTGCAAGGTCATCAGATGCGCCTACCCTTGTAAAGATCCTGTCAACTATGCCTATATCCGCTTTGGAGGCCGGCACAAAAGAGCCTATCTGCGCCAACAGCACAATAAGGGCAGTCTGTCTCATATAAGTGGATTTTCCTGCCATATTCGGGCCTGTTATGACAGATATGCAGTGCTTGTTTTTGTCCAGATAAGTATCGTTTGCTATGAACATATCGTTGGGGATCATCCGTTCAACGACCGGATGTCTGCCGGCTTTTATATCGATCGCGCCTTTTTCATTTAAAGCGGGCCTTACATAATGATTACGTTCCGCCACGTAAGAAAGTGACGAAAAAACGTCAAGTTTGGCAACTGCCCTTGCGGTCTTTTGTATCCTTTCTATCTGGGAAGCTATGGTTTCCCTTATTTCACAGAAAAGATCGTATTCCAGAGTATACAGCTTATCTTCCGCATTTAATATCGTATCTTCAAGCTCCTTTAATTTAGGCGTCGTATACCGCTCTGCATTGGCGAGCGTCTGTTTTCTTATATAATCGTCAGGCACCAGGTTTTTATATGAATTGGTGACTTCAAAATAATATCCGAAGACTTTGTTGTATTTAATGCGCAGGTTTTTTATGCCGGTACGCTCTCTGTCCTCATTCTCAAGCGCGGCCAGCCAGTTCTTGCCCTCGCTCTTGGCTTTTCTGAGTTCATCGACAGTCTCATTAAAACCGTCTTTTATTATCCCGCCTTCTCTTATCATAATAGGCGGTTCCTCTATTATGGCGTCATCTATCAGATTAAACAGATCCGACAGATCGTCAATTTCCGTTTGGATTTCCGATAACATTTCCGCCTCCGTATCGGTAAGTACGGTTTTGATCGAAGGCAGCATTTTAAGAGAACTTCCAAAAGCTATCATATCCCTCGGATTGGCCGTCCTGTAACTTACGCGCCCAAGCAGCCTTTCCAGATCATATATGGGATTAAGATACTCCCTTATCTCATCCCGCAACATACTTTTTTGGCACAGCTCGTCAACCGCGTCCAGTCTCTTTTCGATCATTTCTTTATCTATTAAAGGCTGTTCTATGTATTTTCTAAGAAGTCTTCCTCCCATAGCTGTTTTTGTCTTGTCCAGCACTCCAAGCAGCGAACCTTTTTTCTGCTTCTCACGCAGAGTCTCTATCAGCTCCAGGTTCCGTCTGGTAGCGCCGTCAAGCAACATATATCTGCTTGTAAGATAAGGGTAAAGATGCGTAAAATGCTCAAGAGAGGTCTTCTGAGTCTCATAGAGATACTCAAGCAGCGAGCCTGCGGCAATAAGACCGCTTGGAAAGTCCTCTATTCCAAGTCCTGCCAGAGTCTTTACATGAAAGTGTTTAAGCAGGCATTTCCTGCATACATCTTCGTCAAAATAATGATTATCCAGAGAATAAACCGTTACTCCCAGACGATTTTTAAGCCCTTCCACATCGAAGCCGCTGACAAGAAACGCCTCGTTGCATATGATCTCAGACGGTTCATATTTATTTATCTCATCCTGTAACTTGCGTATGTCTTCCACTTCGGTAAGGTAATAGTCACCTGTGGTGACGTCGGCGGCCGAAATCCCGATCTTGCCCGCAAAATAAGCGACGCATATGATATAGTTATTGCGCGCATCATCCACAGGCGCGCTCAAATTCGTACCGGGGGTTACGATCCTTGTAACTTCACGCTTTACTATGCCCTTGGCAAGCTTGGGATCTTCCATCTGTTCGCATATGGCGACCTTATAGCCTTTAGATACAAGCTTGTTGAGATATCCGTCTACCGCATGATAAGGGATTCCGCACATCGGCGCGCGTTCGTCCAACCCGCAGCTTTTTCCGGTGAGCGTGATCTCAAGCTCTTTAGAGGCGGTATAAGCATCCTCAAAAAACATCTCGTAGAAATCGCCGAGACGATAAAAAAGAATACAATCGGGGTATTCTTTTTTGGTTTCCATATACTGTCGCATCATTGGCGTTAATTCCGACATTTTATTTACCATCTTTCTGTAAAATAAATATAGATCTTATATTGACTATATCAGTCAACAACATGCCCCATATAATAAAAGCCATGACATTCATCCAGAGATACGTTGAAAAACCTGCCTATGTATGAAGCGTCGCCTTTAAAATGCACTAACATATTGTTGGAAAGGCGGCCCGTTACAAGCGAAGAATCCTGTTCGTTTATTTCCTCCACAAGAGCTTCCATGACTTTTCCCTTATGTAAAAGCGCCCTCTCTTTGGCCGTATCCTGAACTACTTTTAAGAGTCTGTCAAAGTTGGCCCTGACAAGCTCAGGAGGCACCTGATCTTCCATTGCCGCGGCTTTGGTGCCGGTTCTTTTGGAGTAGATAAAAGTAAAAGCATTGTCAAAGCCGACTTTTTTAACAACATCTATCGTTTCATCAACATCTTTAGCGGTCTCTCCGGGAAAACCTACGATAATATCAGTAGTTATGGCTATATCGGGAATCTCGCGTCTTAGTCTGTCAGCCAGCTTAAGATAAGCTTCCTTGGTATAACTGCGGTTCATAGCCTTAAGTATCGAATCTGACCCCGCCTGCAGCGGCAGATGTATGTGTCTGCATATCTTGGCTGAATTTTTCATGACCTGTATCAGCTCATCCGACAGATCCTTCGGGTGTGAGGTCATAAAACGGATTCTCTTAATTTTATCAATTTTTTCCACTTTTTGCAAAAGCTCCGCAAATGTGCAGGGCTCGTCAAGGTTTTTACCGTATGAATTGACGTTCTGTCCAAGCAGCATGATCTCCACAACGCCGTCGTCGGCAAGCTTCTCGATCTCCGCAATGATCTCCTCCGGTCTGCGGCTTCTTTCGCGTCCCCGTACATAAGGCACTATGCAATAGCTGCAGAAATTGTTGCAGCCAAACATTATATTAATGCCCGATTTGTAAAAATATTTCCGGCAAACAGGCAGATCTTCAACAATTTTGTCCGTTTCCTGCCAGATATCTATTATCATTTTTTCCGATTCATTATCGTTTTCAAGCATAGTCCACAACAGTTCGGCAAATTTATAAATATTGTGGGTGCCAAAAATAAGATCTACAAAACCGTAACTCTTTTGGATCTTGTCGATTACTGACTGCTCCTGCATCATACAGCCGCAAAGCCCTATCTTTATATGTGGCTTTTTCTTTTTAAGACTGTTTAAATATCCAAGCCTGCCGTAAACTCTCTGATTGGCGTTGTCCCTTACAGTACAGGTATTGTATATGATAAAATCGGCGCTCTCCTCACTGTCCGTTATCTCATAGCCGGCCTGCATCAAAACGCCTGTAAGTTTCTCAGAGTCTCTGGCGTTCATCTGACAGCCGTAATTTACGACACAGGCCAACGGAGCCTGTCCGTATCTGTCCTCAAATTCTTTTATATGCCGCCTGCACTTTGCCATAAAATAATACTGCCTGTCCGGTTCGTTGACTGGTGGAGTCAATTCTGTATTTATTTTATCAAAATCCACATCATTATACATTTAGGAATAACCTTTCGTTAGCTTTACATTTTTTCCGGTTCTGTCTTACGTTTAAGCCAATCTTCAAAGGCTTTTTCAAACCGCATATCTTCTTCGCTGCCTGCTTCTGGTATCTCTACCATACGCTTCTCCCATGAAGATAAATAAATGGCGTTTGACAGATAAAGGCTGTATGCCGCTTCTTCACCCGCCGCAACTAATTTTCTGTTCGCGAAATCTGAAAGAAGTTTCTCATAAGCTCCATCGGAGTCTTCGCATTCGAGTTCTTTCCACTGCGCCGCAGGCTTTATAAATACATTGTCTTTTTCCTTGCGGTATTCGATTTCCGGCTTGTCAAGCTCACATAACTTAAGCTTGGCGCCTTCGCAGACCAAAAGGGCGTCGTCAAGCGCGATCTCAAACCTGTTCACGCCGGCGGCTTCGCCCGTTGAAGCGATAAATACGCCCGTTGCGCCGTTCTCCCACTCCAAATAAGCCGTCACATCATCTTCAACGGCTATCGGGTGGTATTTACCTTCATGACAGAAGCCTTGAACGGTCTTAGGCATGCCGCAGATCCATTGAAGCAGATCCAGATTATGAGGGCACTGGTTAAGCAGTATTCCGCCGCCGTCGCTTTTCCATGTGGCTCGCCATGCGTCGGCCTTATAGTAGGCGTCGGGTCTGTACCAGTCGGTTATCATCCAACTTACACGTTTGATCCTGCCGTATCTGCCGCTTTCAACAAGCTCTTTCATTTTACGATATATAGGAAAGGTTCTCTGATGAAAGATATATCCGTATAAAAGATCCGGTTTTGTCTGTTTTGCCTTAAGATACTGCGTCATCATGTTTCGGGCCTGTCTTGTATAAACGCCCGCCGGTTTATCGCAAAGCACGTTAAGTCCCCTTTGAAACGCTTTTATCACAAATTCTTCATGCGAATAATGAGGAGTTACCACTATAACCGTATCAAAGGATATCTCGCCTTTATCAAAAGCTTCATATAGCTTATCGCCGGATTCATATATTTTAAAATCTTTTGGAAGCGCATCTTTTATTACGGCAAGTCTTTCCGGACGTATACGCGTGCCTGCAGCGACACTCATTCCCTCAACCCTGCCTTCGGCAATCATTCTGCAATATTTACTGCCCATATTTCCCATACCGATAATTGCTGCTATCATTTAAAAACCCCCATTTTATTAAAAGCTCGGCCGCTTTACGGCTCGCCGATCAAACCTTAAAATCAGATCTTAGCTTTTTACAGCTTAAGTTTCTTACAGCAGGCCACCGCAAGCGCTCCTGGCCCGATATGACAGGATATGCTTAAAGAAAGCGGGTCCATATGAATGTCAAATCCCGGAAAAGCCTCTTCTATTTCTTTTTTAAACAGTTCAGCCGCCTCCGTGTCATAGGTGTATGCGATCTGAAGCCATATATTATCTTTGTCAGCGCCTCCGAAACGGTTTTCCATATCGCTGCGAATCGCATTTATCATAATGGCTTTGCCCTGAGAGGTAGTACGGGCCTTAGCAAAAGCATCCAGTTTCTCACCCTGTATCTGAAGCACGGGTTTGAGCTTAAGTATGGCGCCAAGCGCAGCCGCCGCGGGGGTTATCCTTCCACCCTTTTTAAGATAATATAAGGTATCCAACATTATGTATATGCTTGAATTAAATTTGTCTTTTTCAAGAATATCTTTTATCTCAGCTGCGGATTTGCCACGGTCTGCCAAAGAAAGCGCATCTATGGCGGACTGTCTCTGGGTAACCGAAATACGCTGGTTATTTACAACCTGCACTTTATCATCATAATCGCCTGCAAGCACTGCCGCGCTCTGGCATGAACCGCTCAAGCCGCTTGACATGGGAATATGAACTATTTCATCATAATCTTTGAGCAGTTCATCCCACAATTCCATTACCGCCTCAGGCGTCGGCTGACTTGTTATAACAGAGGCTCCGACTGACAATTTTTCGTAAAATTTTGATTGTGAAAGCGTTATATCCTCATAATAAGTTTCTTCATCGATCATAAACGGCATGGGAAGGACGTAAACCCCAAGTTCCTTTGCCTGATCCTGTGTGATCCCGCTGTTAGAATCCGTAACAATGGCAACTTTTGACATAACTGTGATCCTCCATTCCATATCAGCTCATTGCTTCTATCGTAAAATGAATTTTAAAATGTATTTCAAAATGAATTTCAGATAGTTCTGAAATCAACGCTCATATCCCTTTCATTCTCCAAAAACCTTTTAAGCGCGGCGCATTCTTCACTTTCCAACGACGGATCTTTGGCTGAAAGTTCGTCCGCTTCGTCGCTTGCCTGCTGTAAGATCGCCGCATCCGTAAATACATCGCCAAGTTCAAAATTCAGATCGCCGCTTTGCCTGATCCCAAACATGTCTCCCGGTCCCCGAAGTTTTAAATCCTGACTTGCAATATAAAAACCGTCGTTCGATCTGTTTAATATATCAAGTCTATCCATAGTCGCTTTATTTTCCGAAGAACTGATGAAAATACAGTATGACTGGTATTTTCCCCTGCCTACCCGGCCTCTTAACTGATGAAGCTGCGCGAGACCAAATCTTTCGGCATTTTCTATAAGCATTACGGTAGCGTTTGGCACATTTATGCCTACTTCTATTACCGTGGTTGACACAAGCACATCTATATTATGCGCCTCAAACTGCTCCATGATCTTATTTTTTTCGGCAGCTTTCATTCGCCCGTGCAATGCCGCCACCTGAACTGACGGCGGCAATACGCTCTTTAGTCTGACCGTATACGAAATTACGTCTTCGAGTTCCTCCATCTCGCCGTCTTCTACCAAGGGACATATTACATAGGCCTGTCTGCCTGAACTTATCTCTTTGGTTATAAAGCGGTATGCCGTTTCTCTGTAGGAAGTTCCAACAACACAATTTTTGATTGGAAGTCTGTCTGCCGGCATTTCATCCAGAACGGAAATATTCAGATCTCCGTACAGGATTATGGCCAGAGTTCTCGGTATCGGCGTTGCGCTCATAACCAGAACATGTACTGCTTTTCCTTTATTTGCCAGAGTTTCACGCTGTCTTACGCCGAAACGGTGTTGTTCGTCCGTTATTACAAGCGCAAGATTGCCGTATTCTACCTTTTCCTGTATCAGAGCGTGCGTCCCTATTATTACGTTGGCGGTGCCTGCGGCAATTTCCTCATAAATGCGTTTTCTGTCTTTCGCGCTTGTTGAGCCTGTGAGTAAAACAGGAGATATATCCAGTTTATACTGCTCTTTTAATTTAGTGATCGATTCAAAATGCTGCTTTGCGAGGACTTCCGTCGGAGCCATCATCGCGCCCTGATATCCGTTTGACACGCACATTAAAAGCGCGAGAAACGCAAGTATTGTTTTACCGGAACCGACATCTCCCTGAATAAGCCTGTTCATAGCCATATCGGAACATAAATCTTCTTTTATCTGCGACCAGACCCTGGTCTGAGCGTTGGTAAGCCTGTAGGGAAGCGCCTCTATCAGCCTGCCGCACTGCGCGGTCTCTATCATTTTATATTCACTTTTAAGTCCGCTGTTTTCGGATTTAAACCTGCGCAGCGTAAGTATAAATAAAAAAAACTCATCAAAAACAAGTCTTTTTCTGGCCAGGGCAAGCGTTTCACGGTCCGATGGAAAATGCATCTGATACACGGCCTCATGCCTTGGCATAAACTTATATTTTGCAGCTATTGAACCCGGAAGATAGTCTTCCTGAGTCTCAAGCGCCTCAAAAGCCTGCTTGACTGCTTTAGTCAATGCATTGTTGGTAAGCCCTTTAGTCAGCATATATTTAGGAATAAGGCTTCCCGAAAGCTTTGCATATTCTTCCGGTTTATATACCGAGGCCTGTTCCATGCACAGTCCTTTGCCCTTTTTGCGCACTATGCCGCGAAAAATATAAAACGAGCCTTTTTTTAAGGTGTTTTTGAGATACGGCATATTAAAATAAGTCATCCGCATCATTCCTGAAGCGTCCTGTACGGTAAAATTCAATATACTTAAATTACGCGCATGGTTCGACGACATATTACCTGTTATCATTGCGCGTATTGCAACACGCGCGCCCTCCTGCGCGTCGGCTATCGGCAGGGGAGCGTCAAACTGTTCATAATCTCTCGGATAGTAATGAATCAGATCTTGAGCTGTATTTATATTAAGTTTGGCAAAAAGTCTTGCGGTCTTTTCACCTATTCCTTTTAAACAAGTAATATCCATAAAATGACCCGGTTCCGCTTTATTCCGCGGATACTATATAGTAATAGATAGGCTGGCCGCCGTACTGAAGTTCCACGTCGCAGCCGTTATATTTCTTTTCTACCTCAGCCTGCAGGATCTTGGCATCATCCTCGGAAATATCGGCTCCGTAATATATGCTTATGAGTTCTTTGCCGTCCGTCATCATCTCGTCTATCATCTCAGAAACAACGTCGGCAATGGAGCTGCCCACGGAAAGAATACCCTTATCTCCTATACCCATGAAATCGCCCTGTTTTATCTCCTTATCGTCAATCGTGGTATCTCTTACTGCATAAGTGACCTGACCCGTATTAACATTACGGATCTCAGCCATCATTGCTTCTTTATTTTCTTCTGCCGACATATCGGGCACATAATTTATCACGGCTGTAATTCCCTGCGGAACAGTCTTCGTAGGGATCACATAGACGTTCTTATCTTCCGCAAGCGCCTGTGCCTGATTGGCCGCAAGAATTATATTCTTATTGTTTGGCAGTATAAAAATGTTGTCCGCATTGACTTTATCTATCGCATTCAGCATATCTTCGGTACTGGGATTCATAGTCTGACCGCCTTCAATGATATAGTCAACTCCTAAAGTCTTAAATATATTATTAAGACCGTCTCCTGCGGAAACCGCAATAAATCCGATATCTTTGCGGGGTTCTGAGTCCGTTCCCGCCGCGGCAGGGGTTTCCACTTCCGTTGTGTCCGTCTTTGCTTCCGCCGCCTGTCCGCCTGACATCTTAAACAGCTTTTCCTGATGTTCAAGCCTCATATTGTCTATTTTCATATTGGAAAGCGCGCCATACTTCAATGCCCTCTGTATAGCAAGTCCGGGGTCGTTGGTATGTACATGCACCTTTACAACATCATCATCCGCAACCACCACTATAGAATCGCCTATCGATTCAAGATATTCTTTAAAATCCATTTCGGTCTTGATATTGAATACCTTATTTAACATAATGATAAATTCCGTACAGTAACCGAATTTTATATCAGCGTCAGCCTGCGCATTAATATTGTCGGCCGTAAACTTCTTAACATGGGAAGCCGCATTTTCCGGGATCGTAAGATCGATCTCTTTTCCCAGAAAAGCGTCATATGCGCCTTTCAATACCTGCATAAGTCCTTGACCACCCGAGTCAACAACCCCCGCCTGTTTCAATACCGGAAGCATATCCGGAGTCTTTAAAAGCACTTCGTCCGCATGACGTATGATACTGTCCATAAATTCGGCAAGATCCTCAACTCCCGCTTCCGCCAGTTCTCTCGCTTTATCGGCGCCGCCTTTTGCAACAGTGAGTATGGTGCCCTCTTTAGGTTTCATGACCGCCTTATATGCAGTCTCAACCGCTTTCTCAAAAGCATCGGCAAGCAGCGGAATCGTGATCTCATCAGCAGTCTTTACAATTTTGGTAAAACCTCTGAAAAGCTGTGATAAAATAACGCCGGAATTGCCTCTTGCGCCGCGAAGGGAGCCTGAAGATATGGCTTTACATAATGAAGGCATATCCATGTTTCCGGTTCTGTCAAGCGCAGCCACTTCTTTTGCCGCCGACATAATAGTAAGCGTCATGTTGGTTCCGGTATCGCCGTCCGGCACCGGAAAAACATTCAATTCATTTATCCATTCTTTCTTGCTTTCAAGATTCTTTGCCCCGGCTAAAAACATTTTGGCCAGCATACGGGCGTCTATTTTTTTTGAATCCACCTTGAATCCTCCCTTAGTCAATCGCTTTAACACCTTCAACAAAGATGTTTATTTTAGTAACTTCCAACCCGGTAAACTCTTCCACTTTATATTTAACGCTGTCGATAAGATTATCCGCTACCGCGAGGATACTGACTCCATATGAAACTATGATATGAAAGTCTATAGTAAGTTTATTGTTTTTAAGAAACACCTGTATGCCGCGTGTCATACTCTCTTTTTTCAGCAGTTTAACAATTCCGTCTTTCACACTCATTCCTGCCATTCCGACAATTCCGAAACATTCCGTTGCGACCGAACCGGCATACTGCGCTATAGCTTCATGATCTATCGAAATATTTCCCATGTGTGTATCCATAGAAGACGCTTTCATAGAGAATACCTCCTTATATATTTTATACATATACAATTATTATAAACCTTAATTACAAAAATTGGAAGAATTATCGATAGTTCCCCCAAAGATTATGCTTCTTAAGTTCTATATACTCATTATAGGCTTTTTCAAGCATGGTCCGTTCATTGGCAAATTTTAATAAATGAAACGCCTCATGATATTTGTAATATCCTGAATCCATAAAGTATTCTTCCCTCTGAGGCTTCGAATAATAACTTTCTCCCATCATAAGATACCAGTGAACTTCCTTTTCTACAATATCTTCGGGTACTGTGAAAGAATATTCGCTTGTGCCTATATATTTGATTATACTGGCTCTGGCGCCGGTTTCTTCCATTACTTCCCTTATCGCGGTCTCCTCATGCTCTTCGCCCTCTTCAACCGTGCCCTTGGGCAATACCCAACCTTCGTACTTATTATGAAAATTCTTATACAGCAGCAGTATCTTCCCCCGGAAAATAACCACGCCGCCGCAGCTTGTCGCTTCTATCATTACCTGTTTCCTCCAATTGTAGCGCTTTACGGATTCAAATATGCATTAAAGAGCCTTTTGGCTATAGGCACCGCATAATCGCCTCCCGAACCGGCTCCCTCTATGATCACGGTTACACATATCTTTGGATCGTCTGCAGGCGCAAAACCCGTAAACCATGCATGAGAATCTGTTTTAACGTTGTTGTATTCTGCAGAACCGGTTTTTCCGGCCGCAGTATAAGACTGATCCTTTAATTTGGTTGCCGTACCGCTTTCAACTACCTGTATCATTAATTGAGTCAATATATCCGCTTCTTCCTCAGACATAAGCCTGCCGTAACTGTCCTGTGAAAACTGCCTGATAACGTTCCCGTTATAATTTTCCACACGGTCTACCAGATAAGGCTTCATAAGCATGCCGCCGTTTGCGACCGCGCTTGTTATCATATTAAGATGTAACGGCGTGATCTGGTCAGTACCCTGCCCGATAGACACCTGCATAAGATCCGAATCGGTGGTCTCTTCATTTACCGTAACATGACTCTGATTATATGAAAAAGATACAGGCAGTTCTTCGTTAAACAAAAGATCATCTAACGTATCTGCGTATGCCTTTCTGTTTAAACCTATACTTATATTTGCAAATGAAGAGTTACAGGATTTTGCAAACGATTTGCCAAAATCCTCGCTTCCGTGGGCCGTACCGTGATAGCAGTTTATAACATCCCCGCCTGTTGAAAATTTCCCGCCGCACTGATAGGTATAATTCTGATACGTATCGGGATTTTCACGTATAAACTCAAGCGCGGTAACTATCTTAAAAGTCGAGCCAGGAGGATACAGCCCCTGCGTGGCGCGGTTAAGCAATATGCCGCTGTCTTTCTCCTCTATCATACTATCCCATATATCTTCTATTTCATTCGGATCAAAATCAGGTTTGGACACCATTGCAAGTATCCTTCCGCTTTTGGGGTCCGTTGCTATGACAGCACCTTTATATGCGCCCAATGCCTGATAAGCGGCTTCCTGCAGCGCAACATTGAGCGTTGTGATCACATTGTCGCCCTTATACTTCTCACCTGACATCTCGCTTGCAACTTTATCGGACAGTTTGGCATTTGACTGAATAAGATAATAATTAGCCTGGGCTTCTATACCGAACCTTCCGTTGGAGGCATAACCTACCACGTGGGCAAACATGTTGGAAAAAGGATATTCCCTGCGCTCCTTTTTATCAGAGTCCGTTACCGTACGCGCCAGCACCTGCCTGTCATCCGAATATATAGTCCCTCTTGTATTCTGTGCTTTAAGCTGCTCCTGCCTGCTGTTATAACTGTTATTTATCATCTCCTGCCTGTGCGTCATGGCATAATGGCAGGTATAAGTCATCATTCCGATAAAAAGAATGGCAAAAATACACGTAACAAAACGTATCTGCCTACCGGTCTTTAACCTCATATTCAATTTCTTCTTCATGCGGGCTTCCTTCTTCGACTCTTTTGTGAGAATTTCCCCGTCCGTTGCTTCCGCTTGTTTTTTTCTTTTTCTTTCTGACACTTTTTGCTCCTTCATCCTGCCTTATTATATACAGACCTTCTATAACAAAAAACATAATAAGCGTTGTAAGTACGGAACTTCCGCCATAGCTTATAAGCGGCAGCGTAACGCCCGTCATCGGTATAAACTTGGTGCCGCCGCCTATAGTCAGGAATACCTGAAATATATAAGTTATTCCAAGTCCATACGCTATAAGCTGATAGAATTTGTCCTGAAGCTTTATTGAAATATTCATAAACATGATAAAGCAGCTTATGCTTATCAATATTACGCACATTGCAAAAATGATCCCCAACTCTTCCGCTACCGCCGAAAACACAAAATCGGTCTCCACAAACGGTATGGAAGTCGGATTTCCTTCAAAAAGCCCAAGTCCGAACCACCCTCCGCTGCTTATCGCAAACAAAGACTGCGTTATCTGATAACCGGCGTCGTCAATACAACTCCAGGGATCCCTCCATGCCTGTACACGTATCTGCACGTGTGAAAAAAACTGATATGCAAGTATGGCCGCGCCGCATCCTCCCGAGGTCCCGAGCAGCAGATATATCCACTTTCCGGTTGCGATATATACCATAAAAACATATACGATAAAGAATATAAGCGCACTTCCCAGATCCTTTGAAGCCACTAAAATAAGCACATGTATCCCTGCGATTATCGCAGTCAGCATTATCCTCAGGATATCGTTAGTCTCATACAACGCGCTTGCTACAAAAAACACAAAAATGATTTTAACAAATTCCGAAGGCTGAAAGGTTATTCCTGCCACCGAATATGAGATCTTGGAACCGTGTGTTACGGAACCGAGCGTGAGCACAATGCCAAGCGCCAGTATCCCGACCGCGGCATATACCCAGGTGAGCCCTTTTAAAAACTTAAGTTTATGAATGAAAAACGGTATTATCATACCAATTATCATAGAGGCCGTAACTATAAAAAACTGTTTAAGCGCCTTTTCATAAGAAATTCTCGTAAGTATAACAAAACTGATGCTCAGCAGCATACACATATTATTTATTATGAGCCTGTTGCCTTTGGGATATAGCATTTGAAAAAGCACAACCGTCGAAAACAGCAATATCTGCTGAAATATATAGAAAAATAAATATTCCATGTCTCCCGTTTCAAAGCAGATCACCAGAAAACAGGAAAAATGTATTAAAAACATCAGAATATTCTGTCCCGCGTACAATCCCTTCCTTTTTTCTTCATTGGGAAAGCGGAATGCCAAAAAGCATTCCAGTGTATATAATGCAAGCAGTAATGTAATTAAATACTTGGAAATCTCTGTTATATATAACTCCATCTATAAAACCTGCCTATTCCACTCCTCTTTTATAATGTCCCGCAGTATATTCATCAATATGTAAATTATCGCTTTTACCGCTGTAAAAATTCAATATTTCGTCAATCCGTCTGCCTTTTTCAAATATAAAATCACACCTTACGGCATAAAGACCTGATCTGTAGATATTCTCCCATTCTTTGTGCAGCGAATACGCCACGCTGTTGTATATGATATTATAGCAATGTCTGCAGTTGCGCAATACCGGAAATTTGGACTTATAACGATCCATAAGATATATTCCACCTGACAGATCGTTTTCCTTGCCGTTTATTTGGCCATATGTTTTGCGGTTTCCCATACGATCGCCTATACAGTTTCCTGCAGTCTTCCTTACACAGTTTGCGCTTAACATCATGGGGATCAGACCGTAAACCGACAGAGACAGCCTAAAACCTTCCGAATACGAAAGTTCAGATATAAGCTGCCTGCACTCTTTATGATTCAGTTCCAAGGGCAGATAAAATTCATCCGCATATTTATGATAAAATTCAAATGCGACACTGTTAAAACAATACATGCCACAATCCATAACAGCCGCATAACGATCGGCTCCGGCTTTTTCATTTATACCTTCAAACCAATACAGTTCCTCAATATTTCGTATGAGAAAACCCTTTATTTGAGGATTTGACAGATTTTCAACATTGTCAAGATATGCGTAATCTTTATGCCTTATAATATATGGCAGCGCAAGGTAATAATCCACGCTGTCATTCAGACGCATATATTGACTGACTAAGTCAGTCATGTCAACGTACAGGTCACTGTCGATATATATACGCTCACATTCATGTCGTAACACGGTTTTAAGCTGCTCCATGGTACGGACCGATACATGGATTTCTGGTCTGCGCGGCAAGTTCGGACTGCTTTTACTTAGGACAATATTATCTCTGTCATGCCGCCTTACCGCTTTTTGCCTATATGAAAAACCGTTTGCCCTGATCAGTTTCTCTTCAAATGCGTTTACCGCTTCTCTTCTGAGTTTATTAAGTTCCCCGACCGGAACAAATACGTTTTTATCCTCTTCGATTTCTATATGCTCTGCTTTAAAGAGAGTATTGCCCAGACGGTTTAACTGCTTTAAAAAGTCAGCCTCTGTCATGGGGCGGTTTTGGGCAGCCTGCACGGTTTCCCCGCGGCATGTTATCCTAGCCGCCCTGTCAACGGCTTCATCCTTTGCTCCATCAGCGCTTTCCACAGTTAATGCGGCAGGCTCTCCTTCTTTAAATACCGCATATATATTTACAGGATATTTCTTCTCTTCTTTCAGGTATTTATCTGAAATCTCATTAAGAAGCGCTTCATCGCTTCCAAGATAGCCGCCCTTCTCCATTGTTATCATTTCAGGGCCGTTATATCTGTCGTAATATCCTGTCTGAACATCACTTCTTATATAAAGTCCGAATAGCCTGTCCATATCAGCCTTATCTACATGATACGGCGCTTTGGCATCGGAATAATATAGATCTATGTATTTTCGATATATTGCCGTAACACCGGCGGCATATTCGGGCTTTTTCATTCTGCCTTCTATCTTAAACGAATCAATTCCCGCCTCAATGAGCTGCGGTATATATTCCAGAGTACACATATCCTTCATGCTGAGCGGATAAAATTCTTCGGACTCTGTGCCATATTTTTCATCATATACCCTGTAAGGCAGTCTGCACGGCTGCGCGCACCTTCCGCGGTTGCCGCTCCTGCCTCCGAGGATACTGCTGAAAAGGCACTGTCCCGAATAAGAATAGCACATAGCCCCATGTATAAAACATTCTATTTCAAGTCCCGTTTTTTCTTTGATAGTTTTTATTTCTTCTAAAGACAGTTCTCTTGCCGGCACTATTCTCGAGGCTCCTGCTTCTTTTAAAAACATGGCTCCCATAGGTCCTGTTATCGTCATCTGTGTGCTTGCATGCAGCGCAATATCCGGAAATGTTTCACGAATATATGACCAAACGCCTAAATCCTGAATTATAATGCCGTCAAGCCCCGCTTCATATAGAGGACTTACAAAATCATAAATAAGCGAAAATTCGCTCTCTTTAACAAGTGTATTTAGCGTAAGATATATTTTTTTACCACAAACATGTGTAAAATTCAATGCTTTTATTATCTCTTCCGCGCTAAAATTATCTGCATAGGCCCTGGCGCCAAATTTATCGCCGCCCAAATATACTGCGTCCGCGCCTGCGTTTATGGCGCCGATAAGAGCTTTATAATTCCCGGCAGGCGCCAATAATTCCACTTTTTTCGCAATCATAAGCTATGAATGTCACTTTCTGGGGATTAAGAAAAGCTGCCTTAAAAAAGACAGCCTAATGTTTCTTTTTCAATTCTGCCACTTCCGTTTCCAAAGCAAGCATTTTTTTTGAATTCTCCTGCTCCAGATCTTTAACGGTCTTCTGAGAATTTGCCAGCCTCATCTGAGCCGCGACCAAATCCTGTTTCGCATTGTGCAAAGCTTCATTCTGAGCTTTAAGCTCTTCGTCCAAAAGACTTATCTGCTGTTTGGCCTTAAAATAATCATCCGCAATATTTAACTGTAACAGCACATTCTGAGTATCTAAGGGCAGTTTGTTAAAACTGTCGATCTTATTGTATTCACTTATTTTATTATTTATATATGAAGCTACTTTCTGCAGATATTCTTCACTCTCATATCCGCTCAAAGTAAAGACTTTTCCGCCTATTACGACTTCGGTATCTGTTTTACCACCTGACATTTGCTTCCCTCCAAGCTTAAAATGCGCCATGTTAAAATTAATCACATGCAAATATTCACTAATTATTATATATAGCTTATGTGGGAATTTCAAGTCCTAAATGATGATATGCGTAATCGGTTACCACTCGCCCTCTGGGCGTTCTGTTAAGAAAACCGTTTTTTAAAAGGTACGGTTCATATACATCTTCAAGCGTGCCCGCATCTTCGCCAATTGCCGCGGCAAGCGTATCTAACCCTACCGGTCCTCCTTTAAATTTATCTATCATAGTAAGTAAGATATTCCTGTCTATATGATCCAGGCCCAGTTTATCAACTTCCAACAGATCCAACGCCGTATCCGCCACTTCTTTGGTAATGATGCCGTCATATTTTACCTGTGCAAAATCCCTTACCCGTTTAAGTATGCGATTGGCCAGACGCGGAGTCCCGCGGCTGCGCCTCGCAAGCTCCATTGCTCCTTCGGGTTCTATCTTCACGCCAAGTATTCCGGCCGAATGCATAATTATAAGCTTAAGCTCCTCTACGGAATAAAATTCAAGATGATGTATCACCCCAAACCTGTCCCGGAGCGGCGCGCTTAAAAGCCCCGCTCTGGTCGTAGCCCCCACCAGTGTGAATTTAGGAAGGCTTAATCTTATGGAACGGGCGGACGCTCCTTTTCCGATCATAATATCTATTGAATAATCTTCCATCGCCGGATATAAGACTTCTTCAACCTGCCTGTTCAGTCTGTGTATCTCATCGACAAAAAGAAGATCCCCTTCCTGCAGATTATTCAGAATTGCAGCCATTTCCCCCGGTTTCTCTATTGCCGGTCCGCTGGTCACTTTCATATTTACTCCCATCTCATTGGCAATGATGCCTGCAAGAGTAGTTTTGCCAAGTCCCGGCGGCCCGTAAAACAATACATGGTCCAAGGCATCCTGTCTCTGTTTGGCGGCTTCTATATAAATTTTTAAATTTTCTTTTATTTTGGATTGACCAATATAGTCAACAAGAGTCTGCGGTCTGAGCGATCCTTCAATCTGCATATCCTCCTGTGTAATATTGGTCTCAATAACCCTGTTTGCCATAATTTCCTCTATTAAATAACCATATTCTGATAAACTGCAGAAACAGCATATTCCGCTGCATTAAAATCAATACAAATATTTAAGTGAGGCTTTCAGTATATCCTCTACGGATGCATCCTCAGATACCGTGATCCGGTTTACGGCCTTCAGCGCATCGGAAGCCGAATACCCGAGGGCTACAAGCGCCTCGATCGCTTCATTCTTTTCACCTGAAACGGAATTTCCGGCAGCCGACGCTGTCACTGAATCCTCCTTAGGCTGCAGCGCCTCCTTCAAAGATACTTTATCCCTCAGATCAAGAATTACTCTTTCCGCTGTTTTGGCGCCTATTCCCGGGGCTTTGGATATGGCTTTGGCATCTCCGGAAATGATCGCAAAGCGAAGCTCGTCCGCGCTCATTACCGAAAGTATCGCAAGCCCGCCCTTAGGACCTATTCCGTTTACGGTTATCAATTTTCTGAATATATCAAGTTCGTCTTTAGTCAGAAACCCATACAGCCAGAAAGCGTCTTCCCTCACTAATGTGTACGTATATATTTTCACAAAACTGCCAATCTCGCCAAGCATATTGGCAGTCCTCGCGGATATTTTAATATTGTATCCTATATTGCCCGCTTCAAGTATAAGATTATCCTCTGAAATCCCCTCAACGGTTCCTTTTATGTAGGCGTACATATGTTCTCCTTAATATAGTCAGATCTTTTAATTTATCTGTCATATATGATCCGCTGCCTGCCATCTTAAGATCCCGACGCCCGGTCACCTTAAGATATTCCGGACATATGGCAGCACGCGCATACTCACAATGCCTGTTATAAATCCCGTAAAAGCTCCCGCGCCTATAAGAACAGGCAGATATACCGCAGGCGCATAAGTCTCGACAACAAGCATTGCCGCAAGAAGCTGTCCCATATTATGAAAAACGCCTCCGCCGATGCTTACGCCCGCTACCGAAAAACGGCCCGATTTTTTCAATACTAGCATAATTAAAAAACTGCTGACCGCTCCGGCTGCTGAATATAAGACTGAAAATAAACTGCCGAATAAAAAGCCCGTGAGTATGATCCTTAGAAAATTAACGGTCAGCGCTTCACCCGGACCATATATATAAAGCAAAATGACCACAACCAGATTGGCAAGCCCGGGCTTAATCCCCGGAATACCTATACTTAACGGTATAAGAGACTCAATATAAGATAAAATCATGGATAAGGCAAGTAAAAAGCCAAGCAATACCGTCTTTTTCATCAATACGCCACTCCGTCCGCTGCATTGTAACCTTCGCCATTTATCCGGATGACAAGCTTATGGGGCAGACAGATTATATTTTCGGCTGACATGGATATGGCGCCATGTTTTACGCAAATTTTATCGGGACACGAACTCTCAAGCATACGTATTTCCCCGTCACTGCATAATAAAACATTATATTCCGTATCCGGGACCGTAAAATTCTGCCATTCTTCATATGAAAACTCTCTAAAGTCCACGCCGGACTCATTGTAAGTCAGAAGGACATACAACGGTTCGGACCGTTCAAGTGAAAGTTCCATAACGGGGCCCGCATCATTGCCATAAAATACTGCCGCATAGCTTCCTTCAGCGCTTCTTAGCCTTATGATAACAAAAAGCGCAATCGAAACCAAAAGCGCAAGTAACAGTAAGATAATATCCGCTCTTTTAATCCCGGACTTCTTTACAATAATACCACAATCGAACATATGTTTCAATACTTTCCGTTAAAAATCTGCGCTATTGGAGAATCATCTGACAGGATTATTGTCTTATTGTCTCCGTCTATACTTTTTTCAAGCGCATCCAAAGCCCTTACAAATGAATAAAAATCAGTTTTTTCGGGGTCCGAATAAGCTGCCGATAATATTCTCATGTATTCGGCCTCACCTTCCGCGATTATTGCCTCGGCTTTCGCTTCCGCATCGGATTTCATAATTGAAACTTCCTTATCAGTGGTATTTTCTATCATTTTGGCCTGCGCATTTCCTTCCGCAGTGTACTGGGCGGCTATATTCTCTCTTTCCGATATCATACGGGTGTAAACCGCCTGCTTGTTATCATCCGGCAGATCCAGTTTTTTGGCCTCAACCGTAACAATTTCAATGCCGTACTGCTCTTCCACATGATTTATCTGTTCCATTATTTCTTCGGTAAGGGATTTTATATTCACTACCTGCTTTTCATCCGTCCTGATCTCCAGATCATTGCTCACTACATCGCTTTCAGTCTCATCTGCGGTAATCGTCATTTTACCGTCGCGGCTCATGATCACTTCATCCTGCGTCATGTTCGATATGGTATTTTTAGTCGCATTATATACGATAGTATCTATACGTCTTTCCGCATTGGATACGGAACAACTTAGTGTCTGCGCAAATTTTAACGGATCTTTTATCCGCCATAATACATAGCTGTCAAGAATCATGGTCTTTTTATCGGAAGTTATAACATCCGAGGCAGGAAGATCATAAAGCAAAAGCTGATTGGGGATAGTTTCAACCGACTCGACAAACGGCATCTTAAAGCTTAATCCGGCGTGTGAGACAACGTTCTGGACCCTTCCGAACTGCCTTATCAGCTTATATTGATTTGCTTTGGTTATGACAACACTGTTGCCGCCTATTATGACCACTACTGCAATTATTAAAAATATAAGAAAGCCTTTATGGGATTTTTTTGATCCTGACTTTCCCTTTTTGGTACCGTCGGAATTAAATCTTTCGTATTCCTGGTCGTTTTGCGTATTCTGTTCAAACATAACTATTCCTCCTCCCCTGACAGACCGTTGTCCGAACCTGTGTTTTGATTATCCGTTTCCGAAAGGGACCTTCCGTCATTTTCGTTTGTCAAAGAACTGTCATTCGTAACAAAACTGTCCAGAGGAAGCACTGTACTGGTATCGGCGTCCTTGCTCTGTATTATTACTTTAATGTCAGGCAGCACATTCTCCATAGCCTCATAGAACATACGCTTTTTGGTTACTTCAGGATATTTTACATATTCCTCATACATGGAGTTGAACCTTGCCACCTGTCCGTTCGCCTCATTGATCCGCTCCTGTTTCCCGGCTTCGGCATTCTGCAGTATCTTATCTGCCTCAGCCTCAGCTTTGGGTATCTGCTCATTACGATACTTATTGGCGTTATTTATCGCCGTTTCCTTGCCCTGCTTGGCAGTCTCCACTTCCTTAAAGGCATTGCTTACTTCCGCCGTCGGCGGTTCCGCATCCTGTATCGTTATGTTTATGAGCTGAATGCCTATATCATATTCTTCAAGCTTTTCCAATATCATCTGTGTGATATTGGCCTGGATCTCATTTTTGCCTGTCGTAAGAACGCTGTCTACATTGTAAGACGCGATTGTGGTCCTTATGCAGTTTTGCGCGATATTTTCAAGTATTTCCACAGGGTCCTCAGAGGCATACAGCGCCTTTACCGGATCCGTCACACGGTAGGCCGCATAAAAATCTACGTTAATAAAATTATAATCCGATGTTATCATCATCGCATCATCAACCGTGTCCATACTTTCCTCATCTTCGGAATAACCTATGGTAAAGCCCTTTATCGTCGTATTTACTTTGGTAACGGTCTGTATAAAAGGAATCTTAAAATGAAGTCCGGGCGTGGTAACCGCCTTAGGCGAGCCAAAAGTACAGACAACCGCCTGTTCTTCTTCCTGAATGGTATAATAAGAATTGCCCAGGATAATAAGCGCGGCGGCTATCACAAGTATAAGCCCTGCGGTAACTTTAAAGTGTCCTTTATTCAACTGCTTTTTTTGCTTTTTTTCATTTTTCCCGGTTCCGGGATTCTTTTCTCCAAACATTTTTATGCTCTCCATTCTGATACAGACTAAGATCAGCCTTTACTTTTCATAAAAAAACACCCGATAAGCAGAATGCAGCTATTGTTTTACTGCCATGCGGGTGTTAATATTTATTTTAACTTATTTTATCTTATTTTTTCGGGAAAACCTACCTTTTTCTGTACTTTTCTTAAAGTTTTGGATGCGTAATATCCCGCTTTTTCGGCATTTGCTTTAATAATGCCGTCGATGTATCCTTTGTCTTTGCTCAATTCTTCGAACCGGGCCTGTAAAGGTTTTAAAATGCTTACGACAGCTTCCCCAACCGCAGTTTTAAAATCACCGTAGCCCCTTCCGTCGAACTCATGTTCGACTTCCTGCGGCATTTTTCCGGTGCATGCGCAGTAAATATCGATAAGATTATGAATTCCTGCCTGTTCTTCATTATAACGCACGCAGCCTTCAGAGTCCGTAACGGCACGTTTGAATTTACGCATGATCGTATCTTCGTCATCCATAAGATAAATGCTGCCGTTTGGATTTTCATCGGATTTGGACATTTTTTTATCAGGATTCTGCAATGATTTAATGCTTGCGCCCGATTTACCTATATATGGTTCCGGAATTGTAAATACGTCACCGTATATCGCATTAAAACGCTGCGCTATGTCTCTTGTGATCTCTAGATGCTGCATCTGATCTTTGCCCACGGGAACCACGTCCGCCTGATACAACAGTATGTCCGCAGCCATCAGCACAGGATAAGTGAAAAGACCTGCATTTATGTTATCGGCATGTTTTGCGGCCTTATCCTTGTACTGGGTCATACGGTTCAGTTCTCCCATGTACGTAAAGCAATTAAGTATCCATGCAAGCTCTGCATGTCCCGATACATGCGATTGATAATAAATACAGTTTTTCTCAGGATCCAGTCCTGCGGCAATATATAATGTAAGAAGATTTCTGGCTCTTTTCCTAAGTTCCGCGGGATCCTGACGGACAGTTATCGAATGCAGATCAACCACGGAATAAAAGCACTGGTATTCATCGCTTAATGTGACCCAGTTCTTTAAAGCTCCAAGATAATTGCCAAGCGTAAGGTTGCCGGTCGCCTGCATACCGCTGAATAAAACTTTGTTTCCGTCTATCATTATCACTCACCCGCACTTTCAGATTAATTACATTAAAACGACTGCCGTAACGCTAAAAATAAGTTTATCATTGTCGCCACTATTCGTCAACATCTAAAACCGCTAAATCTGACCGGCAAAAACGCCGGAGCTTACCGAACTGACTCTGATCGGGCAAAACGCTGAAACTTACCGAACTGACTCTGACCGTAAAAGGGCATCCATAAACATGAATGCCCGCAGTAACATTTATTGTTATTATATTATTATATCCCCATATGTTAATCATTAGTCTCTTCACAGCTGCAGGTTTCCCTGCTTCCACAGCCGCAGTCATTATTTGAGTTATTGCTGCCAAAACCATTATTATAACTGCTGTTGTAACTGCTATTGTAACCGTTGTTATAATTATTGCCGCAATTGCTGTTGCAATTATTGTTGTAACCGTTCCCGTAATTGTTGCCGCCATAGTTTGCAGCGCCGGTTCCGTAATTGTTATTATTGTTTCCGCAGCCTGAGTTGCACAATAATAAAAGAAATAAAATAATGCATGAATTCATAGGTATAACTTCCTCTCTTATTTCATTTTTCTCATAAGATATCTTATGCAACGGAATGTTATACGCTACAACGTCATTGAATAACATGTGTTATATATTTTTTAACACTCTTTTTCTTATATACCGGAAAGTATGATCCTCTCCCTTATCCGCAAGCATATGCAGCAAAAAGTCCAGTTTCTTTTTGGTTTTCTCATGCATGATGGCGGACTCTTTTCCCCGCTCAAAATACTCAAGCGGATCTTTATCTGTGTATGAGCTGCCGTGATATACTTTACATGCCGCTATTCTGTCCATCAGCATTTCAACTATATATTTATTGGGCATCGGAGCGGGCGCCATGCCGCCCGGGATAGCTTTGGAGCTGTAATCTATCCAATATTCATAGTGGTGTTTATTCCGCCCTTTATGGTGGAGCCATGCAGAGGAATAACCTATATCCTCGCGTTCGGCATTATTAGGGCTTCTGTCTCCCTGATAATATCTTGCGCCCACTATAAATTCCGAAGGACTGTATTTTGACATATCATGCAAAAGTCCCTGTTTATAAAGACCTACTTTAAAACAGCCCTGCATGACCAGATATTTATGATAAGTGATCGTTTTAAAATGTTTCCAGGCTTTCAATTTTTCACACGCTCATCCTTTCCGACTTTATTTACGGGTTTTTCCGGGCGTTTGCGCGTTGTGCCGTTTATTTCCTTGCGTTTTCTCGTTATATATATGGAAATAGTCCTTGGCAGCAGCACCACGTTGTGGATATCCTCAGACTCTTTGCCTTCTGATCTTTCTATGTCATATATATCATCCGTAGTTGAATACAGTCTTACCCATTCCAGATCTTTGGGCATCTGCGGAAGTCCGAACTTATGGGTTTCCCAGTGCATATTAATGCCTATATAGATAAAAGTATCGTCCTTTTCATCCGCATCTTTGCCATATTTACAGCAATACATAATACCCAGACTTCTGCTTTCCGAAGAAGTATCCGGCTTCCATGCGTCCCTGCCGTGAAAAGATATATCGGGGTAACCGCATGAGAGGTAATCCATCCCCCTTAGAGGCGTGGCAAAATGAAGGATCTTATACTTTTTCCTCAAAGCGATCAATTCCCGGGTATATTTAAAAAGCTCCTCATTTGCCTTAAACATATTCCACTTGATCCAACATACAGGATTGTCCTGACAATACGGATTATTATTTCCCTCTTGCGTATTGCCGAACTCATCGCCGCTGTATATCAGCGGAGTCCCCTGTGATAACAAAACAAGCGTCATGGCATTTTTCATCTGGCACATTCTGAGCTTCAGGATATTCTTCTTCCTCGTCTTCCCTTCTATACCGCAATTCCAACTGTAATTCTGCGAAATACCGTCATTATTGTTCTCGCCGTTTGCTTCATTGTATTTTGCATTATATGATACCATATCCGCAAGGCGGAAACCATCCTGTCTGGCTATATAATTCACTATGCCTCTGTCCGACGCATTCATCCTGCATAACGATATAAGGCTCTCGATCATATTTGAGTCGCCTTTTATAAATTTACGCATTTCATACAGAAATGAATCATTCAGATAACCAAAATTCCGAAAAACATTGACATTATCTTTTCCGGAAGTTTTATTCTCCTGTTTTAAGCAAAAATCTCTCTCACCTATAAGCTTGGTTTCGGCAAAAAGAGGTTCCCTGCACAGCATCTGCATTGGAACATCCACTCCCATTAACTGGAAACCGTCAAGGTGATATTCCAATACCCAACGGTTTAATATATCCAATATATAGATATATGGAAGCTCCGGGGGCAGATAAAACTGCATCATCACTTCGATTCCGTTTTTATGCAGAGCCTTTACCATATCTTTAAATTCTTTTATCGCATCTTTATCATATGAATAAGCATACTTGGGCATCATATACAAGCCTTCCTGATATCCCCAGTAATTGACGCGTACCGGGGCTTCTTTGCCTTCTGAAGACTCTTCAAGTATCTCTTTATAATCAAGCGGGGCCTGTTCCATATTCAGATTACGCTTATCCTCATGGAATACTTCATCAAATTCATACGCAGGCATGAGCAGCGCGGCAGTTATCCCAAGGCTTTTAAGATAAGGGATCTTTTCCACAACGCCTGCATAAGTGCCTTTGCAGCGCACTCCTGACGAACGGTGCTTAGTAAATCCTCTGACATGCAGCATATAAAAAATACTGTCTTCATAGGGAATCTTCAAAGGTCTGTCATCTTCCCAGTCATAGGCGCCGTCATATACCTTGCAGCGGGCAGGCCTGCTTACGATCTCGCCGTATTTCCTGTTGTTCTCAAGCGCAAGCGCATATGGATCCTGATATATCTTCTCGCCACTATAAAAAAGATATGAACAGTCCCTGTTATGATAGCCTTTAAGCAGCATTGAGTATATGCTGCCTTTCCTTAATCCGTCGGGAAAAGGAATTTTCTGCCCTTCTTTATGAGATCTGTCGAACAAAAGAATGCCGCACTCTTCCCTGTCATTACAAACCATCGATATATGTAAACCATCCGGCACAAAACATACTCCTAATGGATATATGGATGAAGCCGTCACATTAAAAGCTTTCTTCATTAAGTCCTCCGAACATCTTGCGTTTGCTCAAACCGATTTGAGACTGAGCTTATTCTATATTATACCATTTTTGCCAAATATTAAAATAAAAACTTGAATTAAAATTAAATATTTGAACTTTTCATTGAATATATTGCCATATTTCTGTAAAATATAACTGATCTGCAGATAAAAATATCAAAAACGGAGGTTTCCCATGAAAAACGAAGATTATAACGCTGAAGAAATGACCGTCGATCTGGATCTGGACGACGGAAGGCATGTCACCTGCGCGGTTATTACCATTCTTACCGTTTCCCAAAAAGATTACATTGTACTCATGCCTTTAGATGAAAACGGCCAAAACGATGACGGCGAAGTATGGTTTTACCGATATTTTGAAAATGAAGACGATCCTAATGAAGAGCCTGTGTTGGAATATATAGACAGCGACGACGAATATGAGGCCGTTGAAGACGCTTTTGACGAATATCTGGATTCTGTGGAATTTGATGAGCTTATCCCATAATTGTGAAAATTTTATCAAAGCAGCGGCTCCAAAAACCTCGAGGGCGTATCTTTGCCGTTCTTACCCTGACAATAGAGAATATACAGATTTTTTTTGGCTCTTGTCATTGCGACATAAAACATGCGCCGCTCTTCCTCTGACGCTTCAGGCGTGTCTGACTGTTTGGGCGGTATCTTTCCTTCATTTACGTCTGCAAGTATGACAGTATCAAACTCAAGACCTTTAGAAGCATGCATGGTCATCAGCTGTATGCCGTTCTTTGTTTCGTTATTGTTATCTTTTAATTTATTTTCTTCAAGCTCTTTGCATTGACTTATATAGTCAATAAATTTCCTGAAGCTGTCAAACATTCTTGCTTCTTTTTGAAAATCATCTAATATCCGAGTGAATTTATCATACGAAGATGCGTCATAATTTTCTTTAAGATAAATGTCATATCCTATGACTTTTCTTATGTAATTGACGGCAAGATAAGGCCTCATCGACTTTATATGCTCAAGACTTGAAAAAAGATCGGCCGAGACCTCGCACATCGTCTTATTGTCTTTATAATAATCAAGCAGTTCCTTTAATTCCGTTTCCGGTCTGACGGCACAGTCTTTTCTGAGATATCTCAGAGGCCTGTTCATAAAAAGATGGAATAATTCCCTGCGCCTGTTACCGGCAGCGAACTCCATATATGCCAGAATATCCTTTATCGCAAAATGCTCGTAACGGCTTTTAAATTTTTCTTTCATAATAAACGGAATACCGTTCATGAGAAGTTTTTCCGCAAATAAACTGCATTCATAATTTGTGCGATAGATAGCGGCTATATTTGTAAGCCCGCCGTCACCGTTTATTTTTCTGAATTCTTTCAGCTTATCTATCAGAGTATTATACTCGCTTTCCTGATCCTGATACGGCATGAGCACAACGCCTTTGCCGTCGGCGTGAGAGGCGCTTATCTGCTTATCGTATCTGTTTTTATTTACTTTTATGACTTTTAGGGATTTGTCCACTATATCTTCATGGCAGCGGTAATTTACATTTAAAAGAAGCTGTCCGGCGTCTTTGTATTCTTCCATAAACCGCCGCATTATATCGGGCTTCGCGCCCCTGAAACCGTAAATGGACTGGTCGTCGTCGCCGACTATGAACAGATTTGGCGTTTCCCCTGCAATTTTCTGCACTATACGGTACTGCATATAATTGACGTCCTGAAACTCATCCACCATAAGATACCTGTACTTCTCCTGCCATTTCGACAGTACGGCCGGATTTTCTTCAAAAAGTTTAAGGCATAGCAACCCCATATCATCAAAATCAAGTTTCTTAAATTCGTCTAAAAATATATTATATTCCGTATATATCCTGACCAGTTCATCTTTTTCAAAGGTTTCCTGTTCAAAATCCGCGGCGTTTCCGCCCTCATTTTTAATTGCGCTTATGTATTTTATAAGAGCGTCGATCCTCTCGTCATTAATAAAAGCATTTGAATCCGGCAGCTTAAGAAGCCGTAACAGAAGTCTTCTCTTTTCAGTTTCTTTTATAAGGGTATAATTACGATATTTTCCGCTCTGCCTTAAGATATGATAAAAGATTGCGTGAAACGTTCCGAAGTTTACTGGCGGTCTTGCCGGCTGCATCAATTTGTAAAATCTCTGCTGCATCTCCATGGCAGCCGCTTTTGTAAACGTTATGACAAGTATGGATTCCGGCTCTATTTTGTAGTTTTCTATAAGATATCGTATTCTCTGCGTTATAACAAAGGTCTTGCCGCTTCCGGGGCCTGCAAGCACCTGCATGGCTCCGGAAGCAAACTCAATGGCCTCTTTTTGTATTGGATTTACTTTTAATTCAGACATTCTCTAACTTTTCTATCCCCTTTCTTATTCGCGCAAGGGATTCTTCTTTGCCCAAAATCTCCATAATTTCAGTGGCTCCCGCAGGCGTCATCTGCTTACCTGATACCGCAGTCCTCACCGGCCACATAACATAACCGTTCTTGCAGTCCTTCTTTGCCACGTAATCGGTAAGCGTTTTGTACAGGGCGTCGTTACTGTAATCGTCCTGTGCCTCAAGTATAGGCAAAAGTTCCTTTAAAACCTCCAAAGAAGACTCCCTGCTTGTTTTCATCTTTTTATGTTCATACATCTGTGTGTCATATTCGGGAAGTTCTTCAAAAAAATCAACCATATCCGCAATATCCGGAAAAATTTCAATTCTTGTTTTTACCATAGCCGCGATTTTTTCTAAATCCTGTCCTTTGGTAAGCGCATTTTTAAGATATGGCTCAGCCATTTGATAGAATTTGTCAAAATCCATAGCTTTCATATATTCGCCGTTCATCCATTTAAGTTTGGTATAATCAAATACCGCCGGAGATTTGGATATATGGTGGTAATCAAACTTCTCTACAAGCTGTTGCAAAGTAAAAATCTCATCATTGCCCTCCGGACTCCAGCCAAGCAGGGCTACGAAGTTTACAACAGCCTCGGATAAAAAGCCCTGATCTATCAGATCTTCATATGAGGAATGTCCGCAGCGTTTGGACAGCTTCTGGTGATCTTCGTCGGTAATAAGCGGACAGTGCACATATTTCGGCACTTCCCAACCAAAGGCTTCATACAGGCGATTATACTTAGGCGAAGACGAAAGATATTCGTTACCCCTAACCACATGCGTAATCCCCATAAGATGATCGTCTACGACATTGGCAAAATTGTAGGTTGGAAAACCGTCGGATTTAATAAGTATCATATCGTCAAGTTCGGCGTTATCCACGCTTATCTCACCGTAAATATCATCATTAAAGACAGTGGTTCCCTCGGTAGGATTGTTCTGCCTTATTACATAGGGTTTTCCCGCTTTAAGATTCGCTTCTATCTCTTCTTTGGATAAATGAAGGCAATGCTTATCGTACACATTTATCTCTTTGCCGGCGACCTCTCTTGTGAGTGTTGCCAGTCTTTCCTTATCGCAAAAACAATAATAAGCTTCTCCTTTTTCGATAAGTTCTTTGGCATATTTAAAATAAATTCCCTGCGCCTGTCTTTCACTCTGGACATACGGCCCATAGCCCTTGTCTTTATCGGGTCCCTCATCCGGAATAAGTCCCGTTTTCTCCAAAGTACGATTTATTATGTCAACCGCTCCCTCAACGTAACGTTCCTGATCGGTGTCTTCGATTCTTAAGATAAAATCGCCGCCTTCGTGCTTGCTGATCAGATAAGCATAGAGAGCCGTCCTTAAGTTTCCTACATGCATACGCCCTGTCGGACTGGGCGCGTATCTGGTTCTTATTTTAGGCATATTTTCATCCTCCGGTTTAATATTGCACATTATTATATGTCTTTTTGTCCAAAATCTTATACTATTTTTACACAAAGTGAACCGGAAATCAAGTAGGACTTATTAATTATTGCTTTCTGCATCGGTTTCCGCATCTTTGACTTCTGAGTCTTTGTTGTTCTCAGAATCCTTGGCCTCTGATTCTGTGTCGGTTCCTGATCCTTGATCTGCTGAATCTGCATCGGTTCCGTCCTCATCTTCTTCCGCTTCCAGATCTTGGGGCGTTATGTCAAAATCAGAGGCTATATCGCTATCCAATATATAAACATACGGTTCCCCGTATACGCACATATAATAAACTTCCGCCACTTCATTATAATCGCCGAACCACAGCTCATAGCTTTCTTCATTTTGCGTCGTTATCTTAACAATTACCGACGGCCCGGCCGTATCTTCAGAACCGGCCTGCGCATTATCGCCGCTGCTTAATCCATACTGTTCCCGGTCGCTTACATTCTCTATACGGTCGTCTGCTTTAAGACTTATCACGTTATTAAGAAGCGAAGAAACCTTCGAGGCATCCATTTTAAGCTCTTTATCCTGTATACACGTCCAATTTTCCTCTCCGTCTTCACCGCCCGTTTTTTCAAACTCATAGGTTCCTGATTCATTAGTAAACGAAAAGGTTTTTACATCTTCTTGTGACAGCTCCAGGACTGTGTAGGCAGGCTCATTTTCCGCCTCTTCTGCTTTTTCCCGTTTAGAATTATAATATCTTACGCCCAAATAAGCCGCCGCCAATACCGCAAGCAAAAGCAACATTACAATAAGCTGAATTTTCTGTTTTTTCACAGTACACACTTCCTTTTATTTTAGTTCAGTAAGAAACAGCTATCTCTTTCTCCTGTTATTCCAGATCACAAAGCCTGTTATAAGTAAGGCAAGCGGCACAATTATAATTGTAAATACAGCCACAAGCGCATATACTCTGGTCGGGAATACGAGATTCGCCGCATCATAATATTTTACAGGAATGGTTATGGAACTTTCATGTTCGACAAGCGCGCTTAAAACGCCGCCGAAGAATTTGACATTGTTGCCCGGTACAAGGTTATCCGCATTGGCGGTAAATATGTTTTCCGTAGCTATGATGACCGCTTTGGACAGACTGCCGTTATCAACGGTCTTCTCCGCTTTAAGGGCTATGGTGAAAGGGCCGTCGATATCTCCTTCTTCTTTGGTAAAGTTTTCAGCCGTTTCAAGATTTACCTTGCTGTAAGAACTTTCCCCTGACTCAAGCAGAGAAGTATAATATACCTTTTCATTATCCTCATCATAAGAAAGTCCCTGTGAATACGGTGCAAAGACCGAAGCGTTATATACACTCTGGGTTATATCGTCACTGTTTATATTAGGGAATATATAGAAAGGATTGGAATAATACATTCCCGAATCTCCCTCGACTATCATTCCGTCTACAAGCGATACGTCATAAAAATCAAGGATACTTTCAAAATTGCTTAGTTTTTCCTTGGTATAGGTAGGAATAATGATCGCATTACCTCCGTTTTCAAGATATTTTATTACTTTATCAGCCTCATCTTTGGAATAATCGGAGGTCGGCGCATTAAGTATGATAGCTTTTGCGTCTTCCGGTATTTCTGTAATATTTAACAGCGAAAGATCCTCATATTCAATATTTTCTTTTTGTATCGCCTGTGTAAATATATTTTCAAATTCCAGCTCATCATGGCCTTTTACTATATATATTTTAGGCATATCATCAGTTGTGACATAGGCTAACGCCGACATAAGCTGTCCCTCGCCGTCATAACCTGTAACATTGTAGCGGTATGTCGTATAATCCATTTCATACTCGTATATATCGTTATAGTCTACAACCCTGCTCCTGTCCGGTCCCACTACTATAATACTGTTTGATGAAGGCGCTTCTGACGCGTATTCCGTATAAAAACGCGGATTTACGGCAGGATCTACATAACTTACCTTTATATGTTTTGAAAGGCTTTCTATCGTGCCTATCGTCTTGTCTAAATTTTCATCTTTATACTCGTCTCCCGCAAGAACATAAATCGTAACATCATCCGACAGCTCAGCCAAAAACCGTTTGGTATCGTCCGTCAAAGTATAAAGCTTGTTGGACGTAACATCCAGAGAAAGCATAGTCTCCGGAAGCTGTCCGACTACGATATTGACTCCTACAGTCAATGCTGCAGCAACAACAATCATACCCAGACTGTAAGCTCCTACTTTAAGCCCTTTTCCTGACGTAGTATATCTCCTTTTTTGTATGGACTGCGTCGTGCAAAACAGCATAAATATAATAAAAGAAATATAATACACAACCGAAGGCACATAGAAGCGTCCGTTAGACATTTCATCAAATCTGCCTATCATATCAAATGCGCTCAACACTTTGGTCAACAGATTTCCGGTCTGTGAGATTATACTGCACAGTCCCGACATAAGATAACCCAAAAACAGCGCCGCAAAAGTAAGGACCGCCGCTATAACAATACTTTCCGTCAATGACGACATAAAAAGACCTATCGCCAGCGCCAACGCTCCATATAAGAAAAAGCCCAGTAAGGCGGTATATGATATCCCCATCTGAAAATTACCGCAGAAGGAAAGAATCACAGGCGCAATGGCTATTACCGCTACAGGTATCGCAAATACGCTGAGAAGCGCAAGATATTTTCCCAAAACTACTTTCCAGAGTTTGACCGGTGCAGTCAATAAAAGCTGATCACTCTTTTGACGCCGATCTTCCGCAAGAATTCTCATACTCAGGATCGGAATGGCTATAAGGAATAAAAATATCACGCTTTGCAGAACCGACGCAATATTAGGATATCCGTATATGATATTGTAAACGGTAAAGTAAATTCCCGTCATTAATAAAGTCGCTGCAAGGAAAAGCCAGCCGATGAAGGAATTAAAAAATGCCCTTACTTCTCTTTTATAAATCGCTATCATCAGAATCGACCTCGCTTTCATTTTCACTTTCATCATCATTATCGCTATCGTTATCGTCCGAATCTTCGGTAAGCTGTAAGAATATGTCTTCCAGAGACCTTTCGACCTTGCTCATCGCGATAACCGGCATATCATTATTATTGAAAGTGACAGATAAATCTTTACGTATATCCTGATTGTCTTCAGTCGCTACCCTTATGCCTACGCCGCCTTCTTCATTGACTTCCTCAAAAGAATAAGACTGTATATGTTCCATGCCGTCAAGCGCTTCTTGGGCCTTTTCCCTATCTCCAAGTACGGTAAATTCTATCTCTGTTGACTTCTCCATAAGCCTCTGAAGGCCTTCCGGAGAATCGCTTGCGACCAGTCTGCCTTTATTTATTATCATTATATGGTCACAAATTGTACTTATTTCCGTTAATATGTGTGAACTTAGGATAATCGTATGTTTCTCGGATAACTTCTTTATAAGCTCTCTTATTTCTATTATCTGCTTGGGGTCCAAACCCACCATAGGCTCATCTAAGATTATTACTTCGGGATATCCAAGAATCGCCTGCGCAAGACCGACTCTTTGCTTATAACCTTTGGAAAGATTCTTTATCAGCCGCCCGCTTACGTCTTCAATACCTGTAATTTCCATGATCTCTTTAATTTGAGCGCTTCTTTCCGATTTGGGCACCTTCTTTAACTCCGCTGCGAAGCTAAGATACTCGGTCACAGTCATATCAGGATATAAAGGCGGAAGTTCAGGCAGATATCCTATACACTTTTTAGCCTCCTCAGGCTCCGTAAGAATATCATGACCGTTTATTTCCACACGACCACCGCTCGCCGCAATATATCCTGTCATTATATTCATAGTGGTAGACTTTCCGGCCCCGTTCGGCCCAAGAAAGCCGTAAATCTGCCCCTTTTCCACCTCGAAAGACAGCTCATCCACAGCTATATGGTCGCCGTATTTTTTTACAAGCTTTTCTACTTTGATCAAGGCAAAATCCCCCTTCCGAATTATTTAATGCAAAATTTAACTTTTACTGTATACAATATTTGTGTATATATTTTTACCAAATTGTGAAAAAAATGTGTCCTTTTCTAAATTCGGAAGCTTTAAAGAATGTTTCACAATCGTCTACCGCTTCTGTAAAAAATACTTGATGCCAAAATATATTTATAACATTTTTTTACATATTTTGAACACACGAAAAGTATTATATCATACTATATTATTAAAATCAGCATCAACTTATGAATAAATTTCAGATAAAAACACATTGTTAAATTTTTATCAATGATTATTCAGTTGGGAAAGGAAAATATATATGAACAAATGGGATTGCAATTTCAATGAAAACTTTGACAGATTCCCCGTAGCCATGGCCTATGTTCCGTGGCAGCGTTTAACCCAGGTCTATGAAGATTTGGATGAAGGACTTAAGAACGGCACTATTTTCCCCGAATTATATAAACCGTTTACAGGAAGGAGATGTTGTCAATGAATAACTACTATGGCAATGAACAGGCAAAACTGCTTCACGATATCAACGTAATCGATTTCGTAATCGTAGAAATGACGGAATACCTTGATACTCATCCCAACGATACGGAAGCCATCGACTATCTTAAGCGCTATGTCTGCATGAAAAATCAGGCTCTGCGCGAATACGCATCAAAATACACTCCGCTCACTATATCAAGCGCAGACGCATCTTCCTGTAATGAGTGGACTTGGGCGACATCACCTATGCCCTGGGAAGGAGGCTGCTATTAATGTGGAATTATGAAAAAAGATTACAATTTCCGGTAAACATCACCACCCCTAATGCCAAACTTGCTCAGGTAATCATAAGCCAGTACGGCGGTCCTGACGGTGAAATGGGGGCTTCTATGAGATATCTGTCACAGCGTTATGCGGCTCCTTACAGAGAGGTTGCGGGGATATTGACTGATATAGGTACAGAAGAACTCGCACATCTTGAAATGGTTGCCACAATCGTACACCAACTTACCAAAGACCTCTCAATGGAGGAAATCGAAAAATCAGGCTTCGCCAACTATTATGTAGACCATACCATAGGTATCTGGCCTCAGTCCGCGGGCGGCGTTCCGTTTAACGCCTGTGAGTTCCAGTCCAAAGGCGACATCATCACAGATTTAATGGAAGATATGGCAGCCGAGCAGAAGGCCCGCACCACCTATGACAATATCTTAAGACTTATTAATGATCAGGAAATCTGCGAACCTATCAAATTCCTGCGTCAGAGGGAAGTCGTACACTTCCAGCGTTTCGGCGAAGCAAAACGGGAAGATTGAAGCAGGCAAAAACGCTACAAATACAATCACTAAGACGCATACCCACGCTCCCTCAAAGAGCAGACTTTAGCTTTCACGCCAAAAGAAAGGACAAGCCAATTATGCCAGTATTTAGAGTAGCAAAA
>CANRMA010000010.1 GCA_947631625.1 uncultured Lachnospiraceae bacterium
GGATAATCATCTATTATCTGACTTTTATTATACTATAATCCCATCAATTTTTCATCATATTATTCCACTTTTTTGCTATTTGAAAATTATCTCCCAAGATAAGTCTAATCTATAAAAAAAGCCTCCTCGTGCTGATAGTGTGCGATGAGACTGTCAATAAATGCCTTTCTTTCTAGTGAGAGTTTTCTTTGTCTTGCCATAAAAATATCCTCCTGGATTAATATTTATTCTAACATCAATCCAAGAGGATATATATCATATCTTTAGTTTACACAAAATTTTTTACTGTCTCTCTTACGATTTTCAATCGTCAGAACGACAGCACCTCCTAGTTAGTACAATATCTCTTTCTTCTGAGTATCAGTTAAAAATGAATTAATAACAATATCTCTTCTCTGTTGCAGAAAGCAATTTGCAGCTTTTTCGATATCCTTCGATACCTTTATATAGCTATTAGAGTTCAGAATAATTTTTCCATTATCATCAACATCAAATTCCACAAAGCGATACTCATCCAATCCAGACTTTAATGCTAAATCTACAAGCGCTTTCTTTCCCTTAAAACACGAAGGCAAGACCAATTCGGACAAATATGTGCTCAATCGTATTTCATAATCGAGTATTGTTACTATCCCGAGATACTCTGAATTCATTATTGAATGAAACAAATATTTCTCCATACGAATCATCTCCTTCCTTAAGAATAAAACTAAAATAGTATATAATACTTATCGACCAATGTCAATCCCTTTATTAAATATTCTCTTGCTACTTCTATTGATGTTATTACTGCTGTATCATAGTCATCCGCCGACCAATGTGAATATGGATGGCGTACACCATGATAAGCGTTATACAAATCATTTAAAAACGTTTGTTGTTGACTGTTCAATACTGAAGTTTCCTTTACATTGCATTCAAAGTGTCCACTTGAATCCTTATTAAAGTATCCAAAATTGTTCTTTCCTTTCGCATCACAAGTCGACAATCCCATTTTTTCTCCTAAAATCCTATGCAAATAATACTCATATGCTCTAAAAATTGGTGTAATCAATGAAGTATAATCTGGCATATATCCTGTCAACATTGTATTATAGACTGCCGAAAGCAAGTTGTTATAATGCTTTTCACTTCTTTTTCCGCTATAATTTGGCAATAACTGTTCAAATTTCACTTCCATCTCTTCTTTTGTTATTGATAAAACATGAAAACGATTTAATGTTTCAATTACAGTATGCTCATTTTTCAACAATTCTACCGCTAAAGATATTATTTTTTGAAAAAGCACTGACTGCTTTCCCTGTACATAAGAATTACAATTTGAATAACAATTTATAACAACTCGATTTTTTGAATCCGCTACAACCATGCGTTGACGATTTCCAATTACGCTTGTGTCGATATTAATTATCTCACTATTTTCTTCTGTTAATTCACTATTCTCCTCATTTATACACTCAATTATAGTCTTCCAATCTTCTCCTGAAAAACCTACAAAATATATTGAACCATCATCATATGTCTTATAACCTTTTTCTAAAAGAGAATTCTTAGCAAGTTTATCTGCCATTTCGTTATATTCTATTCCAGAATGTGCTGGAACCTTACAAAATTCAATCGTAATAAGTGAACGCTTCTCTTTTATAAAAGAAACATATTGACGTGTAATATCCTTTTTTGCTTGCCATGAACCGTCCGCCCATTTACCAATTCCTTCATAGTCATAATATATTTTAATTCTCGATTTGTTATATGCTATTGCCCATTTAACAGCTTCTTTTACACCTTCTAGCTCAGCAGCAACATTCCTAAGTTCAAGAAAATCTGCACTCAACTGTTTAGTAAAAGCTTTATATAATGGGGTCTGTATTCCCTTTGCATCAATAATAATTACACCAAATCCTGACTTTTCTTCCGTTGAACTATAGCTTCCATCAACAAAGGCAATTACTTCTGTCTCTCCTAATCTTCGCAATTCATCTTCTACCTGATTATTAATCTGTTCAGCAGACTCATTACTCTCTGTATTTGTTTCACCACTAGCAGGACTCTCTTCCCCCATCATATACTTCTCAGCTTCTGCCATACTCCCAAAATACTTATATTGAGCTCCCGAAAAACCCTTCGTTTGTGCTTCACATTCAGCCCAAGTTTCGTATATTCCCGGTTTAACTCCTTGCTTAACTGCATAATATTTTTTCTTTGCCATAAATTTTCACTCCTTATCTTGTTGAATATTCAAAATACCATTCTCATTTTCTATTCGCACCTTATATGCCATTAATCTCAGTAAATATTCCGGCATTTTTCTATTTCCCAATTCCCACTCCTGCACCGTTCTATATGGAATATCAAAGTATTCTGCAAATTCTCTCCGATTCATCCCAGTGCTATATCTCAATTCTAACAATCTTTGCTTTGAATCCATAAATTATCCTCTCCTAATCCAATGCGTATTATTAGAATACTATACTCAATGAGTATAGTCAACACAATTTATTTCAAATATCATAAAAAGGACCAAGCAATATCTGCTTGATCCTTCCATCCACATTTTTTTAATATCGAGGCTCACAATATAACATCTAGTTTCATTTTTTTGCATATTTCATTTGCCTGTTACGTACCAATTACGTACCAATTTTTAGAATAAATACATAAAGATATATAAACTTATATCGGATTCAAAAAAACTCGCAAGCCATTGATTTATAAGGCTTTATCGGGTTTTAGGAAGATATAGAAACTTACATGGAAATCGCCGATTTATTACGATGCCTAGTTTCATATCCTTTTAATACCTATCCAAAAATCCTTGATTTACAAGGGTTTTTTCCTTTCTCTTATATTTCTGCCACACAATTTACTACACAATTTCAAGGCTTTTGGACGCATACCGCCCTCAATACATCTTGTAGTAAATGTATGTCTTAAAACGTGAAAAGAATTTGATACAGTTTGTAATTATATCACACTTAACAAAATATGTCTTGTATCTGTCTGTAAATCTCCATACCACGTTTATTATAATATCTCACCTTTCTTTATGGTATATATTTTTTGTGATATTGTAATTATTTTCTCATACCTTGTGAATATCCTCAATCGTAAAATTAGGACTAATAACAGGCTTTATGATCATAATCATTCCTTACTCTAAATCATCCATTGTTATACATGGCAGTTCTTTTTCTTGCCTGAGCTGCTTATCATTTGTAAAAAACATATCACATCGACTAACGACAGCTGTTGCGATCTGCAAAGCATCCATTGTCTTAAAAGTATTATACTGACTTCTTATCTTGGCTCCTTGTTCTGCAATTACAGAATCTATATCTATAATCTCAATATTCATATATTTCACAAATCTTTTAAAATTATCTACAAGCTGTATTTTACCGCTGCTATACGGAAACACAAGATATTCTTCCACGGTAATAGCTGACGTAACAATCTGAATATCTTTTTCCATACACTTTGCAAAAAATCTCATTAAAGAATCTGAATATAATGAGCTGTTTTCCAAATAATATATTATAGGCGAAGTATCAACAAATACTTTTTTAAATTCTGTCATTGTCCCTTAACTCCCTTACATAATCATCTGCATGCTGCCCTCGTTCCGTGGCAGGCATAACAAATTGCTCAAGATTTATAGTATTCTTCATCTTCGTTTCAGGTGTTTCCAAAAGTCCATTTATACCTTGCATAATCTGAATCACAAACCCCAACTTATCTTCCGGTATTCTTTCTAACATTTGTATTGCTTCTTTTCTGGTTGCTGTCATAATTACACCGCCTTCCTAACATATTACTCTTTCAATCTGTTTTCATATGCCAATTCAGATTTTAGATCAACTTTCCATTCAATCAAATCCCTTGGTTGGCATCGTAATAACTGGCATCTATCCAACTTTTGACTTATTTCAACACCAAGCTTCTTTCCTTTTAGTCAGATCTTTTCCCATAGTAAAAGTTTACTTTAAAAAGAGCCTTAATACCAAATGTACAACAAGCTGAGCATTGACAGTATACCATATTAAGGCCCAAAAGTAAATTGAAGGATTGTTATATTTCAGTTTATATTTCTCTTTATATATCGCTTCATCTTTCCACGTTACTGCTCAAAAATTTTTCAAATTATTTGCGCAAACTTCTCTTTCTACACAGAAACCGAAATACTCACCATCTGCTCCGCCCGGCTTATTTCACCGTCTTTTGTATACGTCACCGCTTCTGCTTCTTTACCGGTCGTTGTATCGGTGGAAACTGTGTTATCTAAATTAGTGTTACCCAAATCACTACTGCCCGTCACACCATTCTCTTTTAACAATATCATACCTTCTTCACTAACTTCAACGGTATCGGTTTCTTTATCTTTATCTCTGCTTTCCTCAATTCTTTCTTCAAATTTCTCACGTTCCAACCTGCGCTTTTGAATTGCCTCTTCACGTTCCAACTTTTCCTTTTCTCTTGCCTCCTCTGCGTCCTCTTTCATTCCCCTATCGACTACTTCCTTATATTCGTATGCCCTGTCATGAAATTCATTAACATACCCCATTGCCCTATCCATTGCTGCAGTATCGCCCCTGAACCTTGCCTCCTTGTAAACCCTGAATGGAGTATTTAGCAGATCCATATTCATTCTTGCTCCCACAAGTCCTTCCATTGTTTTTGTATTCATAATGCGCCCTCCTATCACTCTCATTTTTTACCGATAAACATGGTCATTTCTTTTTTCGACCATATAAATATGCCCAATTAGCTTTCTGTTTCAAACAGCCTGTTTGATGTCATGTACGTGATTACTTAACGGCACTAAAATCGAAAGCGCAAAAACACCATTTTTAACCTCTATATTCATAACCCCATTATATTTATGTACCACATCGCTGATATTCAACAGACCAATGCCATGCTTCTGTGGGTCTTCCTTATCAGTAAATCCAGGTTTATGTTTATCTTGCATATCCGTACTGTTTTTTACTTCTAACAAAAAGCATTTTTTAATAACCCTTGCCTGAATATCGATAAACTGCAGCTGACTGCAATATAGTTCATTGTGTTGTACTCTTTCACACGCTTCAACTGCATTGTCTAATATATTTCCGAACAATACGCATAAATCAAACTCATTGATCTGACATATCTTTGGTATCTGCACATCACATTCCCATATAATATTTTTTCTTTCAGCCATTTTCCGTTTTTGACACAGAAGTATATCCACTACCCTGTTTCCCGTAATTTCTTCGCCGATATCCAAATTGGCGCTATCCTCCATGTTTTTTAGATAGTTCTCCATTTTTCCCCACTCTTTATTTTCCAACAAGCCAAATAAAGCAATTATATGATTTTTCAAGTCATGCCTTAACCGTTCTGACTGGCTGTATTGCTCTTCCAACATTTTATAAGCCGCAGTAACCGCAAACAGGGGAATTGCCATTATGATATACCATTTTCCTGTCTTACAATAAAAAACAGATGCGAGATATTTTGCTCCTGAATATATAACCAATATCGTCATAACTAAACTGATACAGCCAATCAGATTAATTGCGCCTTTATCTAAAAAAGGAACCGTAATGTTCTTCACTGTATGCAGCAGGAACAGCGTGAAACACGAAAGAAAAGAGATACAGAAAGTTTCTACAAGTGTCGTTGCCGTAATCAGGATAGAAACAACGAGAGTCTTTTTCTCTATATTTCCGCTAAATAGCAATACTACTAATCCTATCAAAAAAATATGATTTAGTAATGTCAGGATTATATTCGGAATGAAATTGCAATTACTTATTGCATTTATTAACATTCCGCCGCAAAACCCAAAAATCACAAACAACCTCTCATTTATCCGTGAAATTTCCAAATACTCTTTACAAAACTTTTCAGCCGCACATATATATCCTAAATAAGATAATATTGTTATCGAAATACCTGCAAAATCCTGTATCATATGATTCCTCCATTTTTTCTCATATACTCCAGAATTGCTTTACAAAATTCCTCATATCTTCTTTTTGCTATCACGATCCGCTCTCCATTGTCAAGGATCACTTCCTGCCTGTTATATACATCAACATATTTCAGATTTATAAGATAGCTTTTATGACAGCGGAAAAATCCTTTTTGCTGCAAACTATTTTCTAAAACACCGATCTGCTCATAGTATGTAAAAATTCCGTCCGTTCCATGAATATCGATTATTCTTCCTTTTATCTCAAAATAATAAATGTCATCTAAGAACAATTTCTTTTTTTGTCTTTCTTTACTGACTATAATAAATTCCTGCGAATGATCTTCTACTTTGAGAACAGCCTTTTGTAACACTGATCTCAATTTTTTCTCATCAACCGGTTTCAATAAATATTGAAAAGCCTCTACATCATAGGCTTTAAATACATATTCCCTGCTGGAAGATATGAAAACAATGATTTTATCAAATGCCTTTTTGCGAAAGATATGCGCCGTCCTCATTCCGTCTAAATCACGCATGATTATGTCAAGAAAAATGATGTCAAAATTGTCCGACGATCGCAGCAATTCCTGTCCGCTGTAAAATTGCCGTATCATGCAAGGTATCTTCATTTCTTTCAATATCTCTTTAATTTTTCCTGCTATATTGCAGCACTCCATGATTTCATCATCACACACCGCTACCCACAACATTTTGGTCACCTGCCTTACACGGATATATTGCATATATCGGCATAAATATTATCTGAGTTTCGTTGATGATATGAACGGACATTTGAATGTAATGACCGTAAGTCCAACTTAATTAAGTCCAACTTAATATAGATGTGATTTCCACAACGTCTACGTCTTTAGAAGCGCATTAATGAAAACCGGGGCGGCTATAAAATAAATTGGCTCACCCCGGAATCTTTGTTATGAAATAATTTGTGAATTTCTAAAACTTTCTTTTTGAAAACTTAATTTTCCATATTCTGACAAGTCCCTGTATCCTGAACATCTTATAGGCGCTGTATATAAAATCGGCCATCATAAGTGTTAATAACACGACCGTTACTATGGATAGCGCAATAAAATTTTGCTTCTTAAAAAAGCTGTATAACGGCACAAACAGTACATCCATAAAAAGGGTGACCAGAATTGAAAATACGATACTTGTAGGTATCGACGTATAACGCGTAATATTCATAGGCAGCGCGGAATAATCCCACCAACAGAAATGACAGGTCTTTTCCACAAAAGTCCCCAACAGGATCTCGCCAATGCAGATACATATCATTACCTCCGCAAAATAAATCAATAATCCCGATATCCTTTTTTGCGCCTGAATGGTTTTTCCAAAAAAACATAACTTTTTAGGCGTTCCGAACATAATATAAATCATTAAAAACGCCGCTCCATACCCTATAAGAAACGGTAAGTGCATACCCCTGTTATCAATATATCCTTTTGCCAGCGCAAGCCATATATTTTCGACAACAAACCCTATAAAAGAAACAACAGAAGCTATCATACCAAGCGCCATAACATCAACCATATCCATCTCCTTCTTTTCCGCCACCTGACAGGATGGCTCAGCTTTCCGAGCCTGAGCATATTATACCATTCCCTAAGAAGCGAACACCATACAACCATCAAACGCAGAATTGCAACGCAATTCTGATGGCTCAGGCTGCCGAGCCTGAGCCTATTATACCATTTCCTCCGCAAACTCCGCTATCTTTTCAGCCGCAGACGGATCTATCATTTCACGCTGGGCTTTTGTCATATCGATCACAGCTTCCCTGTCAGTTAATTTTTGTACCGCCTGCAATAATTCTTTTTTCAAATCATATACTCCTATACTCATTCCGTATTTTGAAAAAAATTTTTCGTTTTGCGTTTCGCAGCCGGGTATCGGTGATATGTGGATCAACGGAACATTGGCAACAGCCGCCTCTGTTGAAGAAATCCCTCCCGGTTTTGATATATAGATATCACAGGCTTTTAAATACTCTGCCATATATTTCGTTTCTTTTAACAAAATAAGCCGCGGCTCATCTTTAAATATCTTCTTTATCTTTTCGTATAACTTTTGATTTGAACCACATACAACAATTAAATTTACTTCTTTATGTTCCTTAAGATATCCTGACAAAATACAGATCGCTTCAAAAATCTTTCCCGCCCCCATACTGCCGCCTGCCATAAGGATATATCGTTTTTGGGGATTTAAGCCTAAATGCCCTGATATCTTATTACGGTCCATTTTTGCCCTGAAGTCTTTTTTCACAGGTATGCCTATGGGAATCACTTTTTCCGGATCTATGCCCCATGAACAAAATTCCCGCTTCTGCGCCATAGAAGGTATGATGAAATAATCGCATTCTATTTCTTCCGTAAACGGGATACAGGTGTAATCCGTAGCGATATATATGATCTTCGGCAGTGGGAAGCCTCTCTTTCGCAGATGCGTCAATATCTCGCCTGCAAACAAATGCGTTGTTATTATCACGTCATATGAATGCCGTTTTAAATACTCCTGCATATGATCCGCCGTTTTTTTATTCGCCCCGTATACCGGAGACTTTCCGGGCAGACGCCTGTAGAGATCTCCAAGTCTGTATATGCCTCCAAACAATCCTGGCAGCCTTTGGACGCATTTAACATAACAGTTTCCTACCCTTACGTCAATATTATTTTCAAATAATGTGTATGGATCCAAAAGGTCCGCCTTATGCCCCCTGCTTATCAATTCTTCAAGCATGGCCTCTGCCGCCGCATTGTGGCCCCCTCCTGTAGCGCACGATAATATTAATGCTTCCATAATATCTTCACCCGACATTTTTCTTCTTTTGCGTTACCGCAGCGCATATTGATATTAACTATAAGGCTTATCAGCAGAAACGCAGTTTTAATATAAATATTTTTTATAAAAAGTAAAATACAGGCAGCCGCGCATCTGTATGACCATATGGTCCTGTCATAATGCGGCGTGATCCGTATGACCAGAGAAAAAAATATAAACATAAATGCCAATACCAACGCAGGCTGCAGATCAGGATACAGTCCCAACAGGCAGCCAAATGTAACGGCTATCCCTTTTCCGCCCTTAAACCCGTTAAAAATCGAAAAGATATGTCCCATTACCGGCGCAATTATGACCAAAATAACTTCGGGCCCGCAAAAGTCCAATCCCGCGTCTTTCAGATACATATGAACCGGCATAAATCCCTTAAGCATATCTCCGCACAGCGTCAATATGCCGCACCGGAATCCTCCATACATAAAAGCGTTGGCCGTTCCCGGATTTCCGTCCGAACTTTGCCCCGTAATATCGCCTTTTTGCAGCAGACTCGCAAAAACGCGGGCAAACAGAACGCTTCCGCATAAATAACCCAAAACAATATACATACCGCTTCTGATCATGCTTCTCCCTCCACATCCTCTAATTTGTATTCTAAACAGACTTTTCTCGTTCGTTTTTTATGATCTTTACCTGTAGTTTTGTAAAGCCTAAATAGCCATATCAGTATTTTACAAAATAGCCATATCAGTATTTTACAATATTATTCATAAAAATACAAAATATTAATATGCCATTTCCGCATTAATGCGTTGAATTTTATATAAAATTTGTGTATGATTAATTAAATAAATAATAGGAGGAATCTTATCATGAGATATCATATTGAAGGCGAAACACTGCCGGTCGTAATCTGTGAACTGGATGCCGGCGAAAAGATGATCACGGAGGGCGGCGCAATGTCATGGATGTCACCCAACATGAAGATGGAGACAACGACTAACGGCGGTATCGGCAAAGCTCTTGGGAGAGCTTTTTCGGGCGAAAAAATGTTCCAGAACGTTTACACTGCCCAGGGCGGTCCCGGTATGATCGCATTCGCATCATCTTTCCCCGGTTCCATCAAAGCGTTTGAGATCGCGCCGGGACAGGAAATGGTGTTCCAAAAAAGCGCTTATCTGGCAGGCGAGATTGGAGTGACTCTTTCCGTCCACTTCCGCAAAAAAATTGCTGCCGGTCTATTCGGCGGCGAGGGTTTCATCATGCAGAAAACAACCGGTCAGGGAATCGTTTTTGCAGAGTTCGACGGCCATGTAGTCGAATATGAACTCCAAAACGGTCAGCAGATCGTGATAGATACCGGACATCTTGCTGCAATGACTGCGACATGCAACATTGACATTCAGACCGTACCCGGCGCCAAGAATATGCTGCTTGGAGGCGAGGGATTTTTCAACACCGTAATCACCGGTCCCGGACACGTCTGGCTGCAGACACAGCCTCTTGCCAATGTAGCAGGCGTACTTAGGCCTTACATAGCAGTTAGTAACAAATAGTTTGCGACCTACGCCGGATTTTACGGTTTCTCCTGATGAAATTTTCACCTGTCATGAAAGCTGTCTGCCCCTCATGCGTTTTCATGACAGGTGGCATTAGCTTTCAGGAAAACTCTAATATCTCCTGACTTCTTTAAGCTCTTCATATAAGATTTTGTAGTTATCATACCGCTGCCTGCTTATAAGGCCTTTTTCAACGGCTTCCTTTACTTTACAGCCAGGTTCGCTTATATGCGCGCAGCCTCTGAACCTGCACTGCTGCCCATACTGTATAAATTCGGGATAATACATATACAGCTTTTCCTTTTCGATCTCAGTGATATTAAGAGAAGTGAAGCCGGGGGTATCCATAATGTAGGTTTCTTCGCCCAGAGCAATGATTTCAGAATGTCTTGTCGTATGTTTTCCTCTCTCAATTTTTTCGCTTATGCTGCCTGTCTGCATATTGGCGGACGGCTGCAGGCAGTTGATTATCGTGGATTTTCCAACCCCGCTGGGACCTGCGACAGTGGTCGTTTTCCCCATAAGCAGACTTTTTAATTCTTCAATCCCCTCGTTTTTTAAAGCGCTTATAAGCTCTACCTTATATCCGCTGCCTGAATATACTTCACGCAGCCTTTCACATTCTTTATCCGAAGCGATGTCCTGTTTATTAAAACATATTATGCAGGGCAGTCCCTGCCTTTCCATACGGATCAGGAAACGATCCAACAGATTAAGACTGGGATCAGGCTTTACTATGGAAAAAATAACAAGGGCCTGATCTATATTGGCTACGGCCGGACGGATCAGAGTATTTTTTCTTGGAAGGATTTCGGTGACATTTCCTTCCATATCTCTCGCGCTAAGCACTTCCATTTTTACATTGTCACCGACCAGAGGTTTAATTTTGACATTTCTGAATATACCTTTCGCGCGGCATTCATATACGCCCTCTCCCTCAACATGCACATAATAGAAGCCCGCGATGCCTTTAATTATTTTTCCTGTCATTATCCCTCCGCAGTAAATACAACATCTCTGGTTACGGTTTTTTCAATAGAAGACCCTTCTGTCGTTACCGTCTCGCCTGTTTCGGGATTGGTAGTTGTTGCAGCTTCCGTAATAACAGTAAATCTAAATTCAACAGTTCCCGTGGAAGCTCTTATCCCCGAATAGTTTATGGGAACAGGGAAGCTTGTAGTCTGGGTATTTAAAAGCTGTGTTCCGTCAGCCGCTATAACCGTAACCGATACCGGCATACCGTCTCTGTAATCCGGATCCTCCGTAGGCGCGGTTATATTGTCAACATATTTATAAGTCACTTCCGCAGGGCCTATGCTGACCTTAAGATCTATCACCGTCCCTTTGTCAACATATGAGCCGACGGAATAACTCTGATAGCATACTTTATCGATAAGCGCCGCGTCTTCATTGTTAGTCTGCGATACGGTTCCTGCGGTAAGACCGTTTTCCGTAAGTGTGACAATGGCATCCGTTTCAGTCATTCCTATCACATTAGGAACCCTTACTTTGGAATTTTCCTCACCCTGACTCACACGTATGGTAACCGTTGAGCCTGAAGGAGCCGAAGTTTCGGCCTCAGGAGACTGTGATATGACATATCCGCTCATAACGGCAGAATCATAGCTTTCTATTGAAGTTACTTCAAACCCTGACTGTTCCAAAAGCGACACTGCCTCTGCTTTGGACTTGCCTCTTACGTCGGGTACCGTAACTCCTTCGCCTTTTTGCGCTACCGTAAGTATGACATTAGTATTTTTGTCAACCATTTCTCCGGCTTCAACGCTCGCCTTTATAACAATCCCCTCTTCGTATTCGGTTGAAACTTCATATTCAATCTCAGGAGTGAGACCAAGATCTATTAAGGCTTTTCTGACCTCGTCCAAAGCCTTCCCTTCCACCTGTATCATCTCTACTTTTCCGGACTCGTCTTCTTTTCCCACGTTATCATCTGACGAAACGCCCGTACTGAACATGCCAAAAGCCCGCCCTATAAGGAAAATAACTATCCCTCCGATCAAAAGAGCAGCGACAATTGCAAGAACAGTTGTTATTTTTTCCATCTTGGGATCATAATCATCATCATCTTCATCTTCTTCATAATACTCTTCGCCGTCTTCTTCCTCTTCTTCATGTCTTCTGCGGGGCGGCTGTGTATTTTTCTTAAGCCGCATTGCTTCGTCCATTGAATCTCTCTTATCAGACTGTTTCCTGATAAGCGCCATATCTTTATCGGTAATGGTTCTTGTAGAGGCTTCTTCATCCGGATCTACAACCTTTACAAAATCTTCATCAGGATTCATAAGCGACTGTTTCAGATCCACAATAAGTTCAGACATGGACTGATATCTTCTGTCAGGGCTCTTCTGACAGCATTTAAAAACTATCTGTTCCACACTTATCGGTATTTCCGGCACGTACTCTCTTGGAGACGGAAGTTCTTCCTGAATATGTTTAATTGCAATAGCAACTGTCGTTTCACCGTTAAAAGGCACGCGGCCTGTCAACATCTCAAACATTGTTATTCCAAGCGAATAGATATCGCTTTTCTCATCGCTGTATCCGCCTCTTGCCTGCTCCGGTGAAGTATAATGTACAGAACCCATAACATTGGAAGTTATGGTATTGCTGGTAGCCGCCTTAGCTATACCGAAATCGGTCACCTTAACTTTTCCCTCTTTGGAGATAATGATATTCTGCGGCTTGATATCCCTATGGATAATATGATTGCCGTGCGCAGCCTCTATACCCATTGAAACCTGTATTGCTATGCTGATAGCCTCTTTTACCGACAATCTGGCCTTCTTCTCGATATATTTCTTTAAAGTTATTCCCTCTACAAGCTCCATAACAATGTAGTGTATGCCGCCTTCTTCACCTACGTCATACACATTTACAATGTTCGGATGCATAAGTCCTGCCGCAGCCTGCGCCTCAACACGGAATTTGGATACAAAATTTGCGTTTTCACTGAATTCCTGCTTCAAAACCTTGACTGCCACAAAACGGTTCAGTTTATGGTCTTTCGCCTTATATACATCTGACATCCCGCCGGTTCCGATCTTCTCCAAAATCTCGTACCGTTCTCCGATCACCATTCCTATTTTAATCATTTCATTAACCATGCCTTTCTCTCAGCCCGTGACATTCGCCCGAAACTGCAATATCAAGTGTAAATATTTACATACTTTACACTAATCATCTGCCAGCGGTTCGATTACAATAACCGATATATTATCCTTTCCGCCGTTATAATTGGCAGTTCTTACAAGTTCTTCAGCCTGTTCTTTCAAAGTCTCACCATTATTCAGGATATAAAGTATCTCCTCGTCTTCCACCATATTGGTCAAACCGTCCGAGCAAAGAAGAACCTTGTCACCGGCTTTGAGTTCGAGGTCAAAAAAATCCGCCTCAACCGTATCACGCGCTCCGATCGCTCTGGTAATTATATTCTTATCCGGATGCGTTCTTGCGCTTTTTCTGTCAATCCCGCCCATCCGTATCATCTCTTCCACCAACGAATGATCCACGGTAACCTGCTTTATCTCCTTATTGACCACATAAAGCCTGCTGTCGCCCACATTGGCGACTTCAAGGTGTCCTGCGATGACCGTAGCTATAACTACCGTGGTACCCATACCGCTTAAGGCAATGTCCTCATACGCTTTTTTAATAGTAAGTTCATTGGCCTTTTCAACAGCTTTCGTAATGATCGTAACCGGATTTCTTTCAAAAGATGCGCGTATCTCTTCCACAATAGTCTCAACCGCATATCTTGAAGCAAAATCCCCCGCATTATGTCCGCCCATTCCGTCGGCCACTATAAATAAATTCGGCAGATTCCCGATGGGTTTTTCCGAACAATATATAAAATCCTGATTTAATTGTCTTTTCCGTCCGATATCCGTAATAGCATGGGATCTTAACACTGTGTCTCCTCCTATGGGTTCCCGGCAATATGACTTTGCCTGAGCTGTCCGCAGGCTCCGTCTATGTCTCTGCCCATTTCCCTTCTTATTGTACATTTTATTCCATATTTTTCAAGACTATTTTTAAAAGACTCCGCAGTCTTCCTGTCCGACTGTTCAAAATTCCTTTCTTTAACCGGATTTACAGGGATAAGATTTATATGACAATTCATACCGCCTACAAGTGATACAAGTTCTCTGACATCTTCATTTGAATCATTCACGCCTTTAATAAGACTGTACTCAAAAGTTATACGTCGTCCTGTCTGATTAAAATAGTATATGCACGCTTCAATTAATTCATCCAATGAATATTTACAGGCTATCGGCATAATTTTGCGACGTTTTTCGTCAGTTGCCGCGTGTAACGACACTGCAAGCGTAATCTGCAATTTTTCATCCGCAAGCCGCTTTATTTCCGGAACAAGCCCGCAGGTTGAAACCGTAACATTTCTCTGACTTATATGTAATCCGTTCTCATCAGTCAACAATTCCAGAAAACGTCGCAAATTATCATAATTGTCCAACGGTTCCCCTGTTCCCATGACTACCACATTCGAAACCCTCTCGCCTGTAAGCAGAGTGATCGCATAGATTTGGTCTAACATCTCCGAAGGAAGAAGGTTCCGCTCCCATCCGTTTAATGTTGACGCGCAGAACTTACAGCCCATCCTGCACCCCACCTGAGACGATATGCAGACGGAATTTCCGTGTTTATACTTCATCCACACGCTTTCTACCGTATTTAAGTCCCCAAGCCCGAACAGAAACTTCTTCGTTCCGTCTATCTTTGACTCCTGAACCTTAATCGGCCTGACCGCAACATAATCAAAGTTTTTGCGACATTTTTCTTTAAGGTTTCCGGGTATGTTTTTCATTTCGTCATAGTCTCTTACAAGCCTGACATGCATCCAGTTATACAGCTGCCCGGCCCTGTACGGCTTTTCTCCGGTCATGACCATCCATTTCTGCAATTCAGCCAGTGTAAAAGATTTGATGTCTTTATACATCTGCGTAACCATGCCCTTTCAGCATTATTATATGATATACCGTTATTTATTTTTCCGTAGTTTTGCGAAGAAAAAACCGTCCGTCTCATGCACTCCCGCAATCAACTGCGCCATTCCATTCTCTCCGCTTAAACCGGAAGCCTTAAGCGGCTTTGGCAGATATGCTTCGACCGATTCGGGCTTAAATGGAAAAACGTCGCAAAACCATTCTGCGATTTCTTCATTTTCAGATGGATTAAGCGTACAGGTGCTGTACATCAGCGTTCCGCCGGGCTTAACATAATTTGCGACGTTTTTCAGAATGCTTTTCTGCAACATTATCACTTCTTTAAACGACTCAGGCGTACAATTATATTTTATATCCTGCTTCTTTCCTATAACTCCAAGACCCGAACACGGCACGTCGGCCAATACAATGTCGGCGCTCTCATATAACTCTTCGTCCGGCTCCCGCGCGTCTTTTACGGCAGTTATCATATTAGCTTTCTGCATTCTCCTGCGGTTAGCTTCGATCCGCTCCACCTTGGCTTTAGTAACATCAAAAGACAATACCCTTCCGCTTCCGTTAAGCTTAGCAGCCGCATGCAGCGACTTCCCGCCGGGAGCGGCGCAGACATCAACCACGGTCATGCCGGGCTTTATATCCGCCGCCTCAACAACCAACATTGAGCTTACATCCTGTACAGCAAAAAGTCCTTCTTCATAGCCTTTCAACTGCCTTATGCCGTCAATCCTGCTCACATTAAGAGCATAGGGCAGATACGGGTGACGGCTTACAACGGCTCCTTTTTCTTCCCATGATCTGATAAGCTCTTCCTGCGCTTCTTTTGTCAATGTTTCTTCAAGTCTTATGCTTACCGGTCTCTGCGCGAGAAAAGACTGTAATATCTTTTCCGCGGTATCGCTTCCGTAATTGCGTATAAAATGTTCCGTCAGCCACTCCGGCATGGAATACATAACTGACAGATATAAAAGCGGCTCTTTATCGCGCTCCGGGTAATTTATACACTGTTTACCGACAGCATCGGCCAACTTCCGCAGCACGGCATTTACAAAACCTTTCAATGAGGCAAACTTCCTCTTGCCTGCCAGCTTAACCGCCTCATTGCAGACAGCCGAAGCAGGCACAAAATCCATGAACATAAGCTGATAAGCGCTCATTCTGAGCAGATTCCTTATAAGAGGTTTCATTTTATCAACAGGAAGCGAAGATACCGTATTTAATACATAATCAAGCTGTATACGGCGTTCTGTCGTTCCCTGCGCTACCCTCTTTATAAAAGCCTTTTCCTGCATGCTGAGATAATCATACTTGTCGAGGACATCGGCCGTAAGCACATTCACGTATATATCAGTTCTTTCAAGCTCCAAAAGTATGTCTAAAATAATTTCCCGTATATTCATAGTTAAACGAATCAATCTCTCCTGTCTCTGCTATTTCCAAACAAGAGTATGAGACGCAGCAGCTGCAGTATGGAAGACGCAGCAGCCGCGACATACGTAAGCGCAGCGGCGCTGAGCACTTTACGGCAGCCGTTCGTCTCTTCGCTTCCCATCATGCCATAGTCTCCCAGCATACGTATCGCTCTCCCGGACGCATCGAATTCAACCGGCAGCGTAACAAGCTGAAAAAGAACGGCAAGCGCAAACGCCCATATGCCTATCTGTATCAGCAGCTGATTCATACTCAGGATCACTCCTAATATAATGATAGGTATTCCGAGCCTGGAGCCGATATTGGCCACCGGCACCAATGCAGTCCTGAATTTCAACGGGCCGTAACCTTTATCGTGCTGAACCGCATGACCGCACTCATGCGCTGCCACACCTATCGCCGCAACCGAAGTTGATGAATAAGTGGCGTCCGATAAACGCAGCACCTTAGCCGAAGGATCATAATGATCCGTAAGGCTTCCGCCTATATGCTCGACTCTTACGTCGTAAATACCCGAAAGCTGTAATATTCTCTCTGCTGCCTGAGCCCCGGTCATTCCGCTCATGCTCCTTACTTTGGAATACTTCTTAAAAGTTGAGCTCACCTTCATCTGCGCAAAAATGCACAGCAGCGCGCCAATTATTACCAACCAGTAGGTCGGGTCAAAACGCATTCCGTAATATCCGCCATAATAACCGCCATAATATCCCATAACAATCCTTCCTTTCTCTTTCAGTTTATCATAGACGATTGCAAAACGCTGTCTAAAGCTTTCGAATTTATTAAAAATATACAAAACGGGGTTCCATTGCGAGGCGCAGAGTCACCCCTTATTTGTATATTTTTACTAAATTCTAAGTTGTGAGAGTGAGTTTCGCAATTATCTATTAGTTTATCAGGTAATTACGAAACACTATCTCAACGTATATTGATTGTGCAGATTTAACAAACACCATTGCAGGCGCTCTGAGACCACCGGTTCTTAGGCTGCGTATTTTGCAGCCTTAGTACCGCTGTGAGGCTCAATGCAGCGCAAGCGTGCCTGCAAAGGTTTTGTTAAATTTGCGCAATCTCGATAACGTATAACATAGTTTCGCAATCGCCCATCAGTTTATATCAACACATCATCCGTTTTCATCCTGGCTCCAAGTAAAAACTCTTTGACGGGCATGCGCTTTTTGCCTTCGAGCTGGACCTGTGTTACTTTCAGGTCCATATCGCCCGCCGCTACATAAAAAGCGTCTTTATCTATTCTCGTTATGCTGCCGGGAACCGCCGCGGCGTCATGATCAGGGTCTTTACAGACGTCACAGTCCCATATCTTTAATATTTTCCCATTATAAGATGTATATGCGCCGGGCCATGAATTAAGTCCGCGCACCATCCTCTCTATTTTCACGGCGCCCTCATGCCAGTTGATCCTTCCCATAGATTTATCCAACATTTTAGCATAACTTGATTCCGCGTCGTTTTGTCTTACAGGCGTGAGTTCTCCCGCCTCGATCTTTGGCAGAGCCTCTACAATAAGTCTTGCTCCTTCTTTGGCCAGCTTGTCGTGAAGACTGTCTCCGGTCTCTTTCTCTGCTATTTCGACCTTACTCTGCATAAGTATATCGCCGTCGTCGATTCCTTTTGCCATCTGCATTATCGTAATTCCGGTAACTTTTTCACCGTCCAGTATAACTCTCTGTATAGGTCCGGCGCCGCGGTATTTAGGCAGAAGCGACGCATGAATGTTAATGCAGCCGTACTTCGGGATATTAAGTATCTCTTCCGAAAGTATCTGTCCGAAAGCCGCAACCACATAAGCATCGGCGTCATATTTTTTAAGCTCAGCCACTGCCTCGGGCATCTTTATTTTAACAGGTTGAAAGACCGGTATATCGTACTTTATCGCACATTTTTTAACCGGCGTTATCTGCACTTCTTTTCCGCGGCCTTTCGGCTTATCAGGCTGCGTAACCACAAGCGTGACCTTATGACCCGCATTTATCAGCGCTTCCAAAGCCTCTACCGCATAATCAGGCGTTCCCATAAAAATTATCTTCATTCTTAAAACTCCTCTTCCGCGCCCTAATTTTCCTGAACGCTCTCGATATCCTGAAGCTCGCCTTCAACTTTCTCCACGTACAGATGGCCTTCAAGATGATCCAGTTCATGCATGATAGCCCTTGCCAACAGTTCGGTTCCTTCGATCTCAAACGGCTCCATATCCTCATTATAGGCAAGCGCCTTTACATAATTGGGCCTTGTCACACTGCCGGTCTTGCCGGGCACGCTAAGGCATCCTTCATAACCTGTCTGCTCGCCGCTTGTCTCGAGTATTCTGGGATTGATGAGCACCAGAGGCGAATCCCCTGTGGTATCTATGACCACGATGCGCTTAAGTATTCCGACCTGCGGCGCGGCAAGTCCGACTCCGTCAGCTTCATAAAGGGTATCGAACATATCGTCTATAAGCTGCCTTATCCGCGGGGTCACCTCTTTTACTTCTTTACAGGGTTTCTCAAGTACCGGGTCGCCTATTTCCCTAATATTTCTTATTGCCATTTCTTCTTCCTCTTTCCGGTTAATATATATTTACAGGATCAAAATCATACAATATATTTTGATATTTTAAATTTTCTTCTTTAGAGTATGCCTCCAACATATCCTTTATCATTACCAGTTTTTCATAATCTTTATGCTTAAAATAGATCACATGCCTGTACATATCGTTGAGTTTTGACAAAGACGCCTGCGCGGGACCGATAATATAAAGCTCTTTATTATCCGAAAATCTTTGTTTTATTAATTCAGAAAAACGTCGCGTTATATACTCTCCTTCATCTTCTTTCGCGGATATGACCAACACTGCAAGCATATGAGCCGCCGGCGGATACATGAGCAGTTCCCTGTATAAGATCTCTTCGGCGTAAAATCCCTCATAATCCTGATTTGCGGCATGGACGATGCTGTAATGCTCAGGTTGGTAAGTCTGTATCACCACTTCTCCGGCCTTATCTCCTCTTCCCGCCCGGCCTGCCGCCTGCGTAAGCAGCTGAAAAGTCCTCTCTCCGGCGCGGTAATCGTTCTGATTAAGTGAAAGATCTGCCGCAAGAATGCCGACGAGAGTTACATTCGGAAAATCATGTCCTTTCACTATCATCTGCGTGCCCACCAGTATATCGGCTTTTCCGTCTGCAAAAGCCGATAGGATCTTTTCGTAACTTTCCTTGCTCTTTGTGGAATCCGCGTCCATCCTGAGCGTCACGGCGGTCGGAAACTCTTTATGAACAGCCTCTTCTATCTGCTCTGTTCCCGCCCTAAAGCCCATAAGATATTTTGAGCCGCATACAGGGCAGCCCGGCGGCTTCATTTCCTCATAACCACAGTAATGGCAGACCAGTTTACCGCCCCTGTGTTCCGATAGAGAAACGTCGCAATGCGGACATTTCATCACATGACCGCAGGCCCGGCAGGATATAAAACCGGCATATCCCCTGCGATTTATAAAAAGCATGATCTGTTCTTTAGAAAAAAGTCGCATTTCTATAAGTTCTTTTAATTTGCGGCTGAATATCGAGCGGTTCCCCGCTTTAAGCTCTTCCCGCAGATCCACGGTATATACTTTCGGCAGACTGCCGCCCGTAAGCCGCTCATTCAGCTTATAGAGTCTGTACTGCCCCATATCCGCCCTGTAGTACGCCTCAAGAGACGGCGTCGCCGAACCCAACACTACGCTTGCCCCTTTTATTTCCGCAAGCTGTATGGCAGTCTCTCTTGCATGGTACTTGGGCATATTTTCACTTTTATAGCTGCTTTCATGCTCTTCATCGATAATTATTATACCCGGATCTTTAAAAGGTGTAAACAAGGCAGAACGCGGACCTATTATAACATCAAGCTCTCCATTTTTCGCCCTCTCCATCTGGTCATATTTCTCACCCCCGGACAGTCTGGAATTCATGACCGAAACTCTGTCCCCGAAGCGTTTATAAAACCTTAGCAGCGTCTGATAAGTTAAAGCTATCTCAGGGATCAGGACTATCGCCTGTTTTCCCATTTTTATCATTTCCTCTATAATACCGAGATAAACTTCGGTCTTGCCGCTCCCGGTGATGCCATGTATAAGATAAGTTCCTGTCTTGCCGTTTTTATAATCATTTATCACATCTTCAACGATACGCCGCTGTCCGTCGCTAAGAGGCTTGGCCGTATCTCTTTGAGATATGGGCTTGACCGGATTTCTGTAATATTTTTCGGTTTCTATCTTTATGACGTTCTGCTTTTCAAGCGCCGCGAGCGTTGACTGTGAAACGTTTAGTTTTTCACGTATAAGCGCATACGGCAGCATCTCTTCGTCAAGCAGCGCCTTTAATACCCTTACTCCGGCGTTGCGGCGCTTTTTCTCATAATCCAGAATAAGCTTTTCTATTTCATCCCGGTCATAAAGCCGGACTACTTTCTTTTTTTCAAGCTGCTTAAATTTCTGTTTGACCGGAAGCACGGTCTTTAACGCCGTGATCATAGTTGAACCGTAATGGCTTTTCATCCAATACGCAATATTTATCAAAGTTCCTTCAACGGTAGTATCCTTATCATCGACGCCGCATATATCCTTGATCTTATCTTCCGGATAATCGGCGCTGTCAAAAAGACCTACAACATATCCGGTCAGTTCCTTATTTCCCTTACCGAATGGGACATGGACTTTGACCCCTGCCTCAACTTTCCCGGTAAGTTCCGCGGGAATTCTGTATCTGAAAGGTCTGTCAACTTTATCATGAGAGATATCCACGATGACATCCGCGTATTTTTCACCCATTAAACATCCTCCCGACTTTCATCCGTGCGCAATGTCCGTTAAATATTATGCGCAATATCGCATATGGGCATTTCCATGAGTGTACATGTACATCCATGAGCAATACATATTTCAGCGCCTCTTAGCAAGTATATCTTTTATAATATCCCTTTCGTCCATAGGATATTTTACGCCTTTTATCTCCTGATAATCCTCATGGCCCTTGCCGGCAAGCACTATTATGTCGCCCGGCTCACCATGCTCTATCGCATAGGCTATCGCTTCTTTTCTATCGCATATCTCAATATATTTCCCGTCTGTTTTTGCTATCCCTGTCTTAATATCGTTTATGATATCCTGCGGCTCTTCGTCGCGCGGATTGTCGGAAGTTATTATAGTCAGGTCGGCAAGTTTTCCGCTCACCTCGCCCATTTCATACCTTCTTATCCTGGAACGGTTTCCGCCGCAGCCAAACAGGCAGACCAGTCTGCCGGGCCTGTATTCTTTCAGTGTGGATAAAAGACTCTCTAACGCCATGGCGTTGTGCGCATAATCTATCATAAGCGTAAAATCATCCGACACTTTTACAAGCTCTATCCTTCCCTTGACTTTGGCGTTAAGCAGCGCCTTTTGTATCGCGTCCTCACTAACCCCGAAATGCCTGCAGACGGCAATGGCAGTGAGCGCGTTATAAACGCTGAATTTTCCCGGAGCGGCCGTTTCCGCGCGAAAATCCATAAGACCCCGCACGTCAAAAGCGACGCCGAGTTTTCCTTTTCCGGATATAAGTTCCATATTAACCGCTCTTAAGTCCGCGTCAGTATCTATGCCATAGGTCTCAAGCTCACAGGTGTGTCCCTTAGTAACGCTCTCCCAATGCGCGTCGTCCTTATTTGCTATGCCGACTCTGCACTGCTTAAACAAGAGTCCTTTGCAGCTTAGATAATCCTCAAAATCCTTATGTTCGTTAGGGCCTATATGATCAGGTTCGATATTGGTAAAAATTCCGTAATCAAAAACAAAACCCTGCGTTCTGTGGAGCATGAGCCCCTGCGAAGAAACTTCCATGACTACCGTATCGCAGCCCGCATCAACCATCTGCCTAAAATACTTTTGAATAAGATAGGATTCGGGAGTTGTATTCTGCGCATGAATATGCTCATCACCTATGATTATCTCAATGGTTCCTATAAGTCCCACATTATGTCCCGCCTGCTCCAATATGGACCTGATAAGATAAGTGGTGGTAGTTTTGCCCTTGGTTCCCGTAATGCCTATGATCTTGAGCTTCTCTGCCGGATTACCGAAATAATTGGCTGAGATAAAAGCCATGGCGTATCTTGTGTCCTTCACTTTTATGACAGTAGTGTCACTTTTGCACGGCACTTCTTTTTCCACGACAAGAACCTTCGCTCCCGCTTCCACCACCTGCCGCGCAAAATCGTGCCCGTCGGCTTTCGCGCCTTTAATGCAGATAAAAAGCGACTCCGGCGTTACTTTCCCGGAATCATTGACGACTTCGCTTACCTCAACGTCCTCATTTCCGTTTATGCATTCGTACTCTAAGCCTTTCAGCAAATCCTTTAATCCTGTCATTAAATATCAGCTCCTTAATCTAAGCATAATACTCCATATAATAAAATATCACGAAATAGGAAATTTTGCAAAATTCTTCTTCAATATATGTAGAAATTTATAAATTAATTATAATTAAGACACATTTTGGACACAATTCATATTTATGATAATAAACAAGATAGTTGATAACTCACTATCTCCCCCCTCATAAGAAATTGAAACAGCCTGGGTTTTCTCAGGCTGTTTCGATTGTCAGACATTTTTGATCTTGATCTTATGAAACTCTTTTTCGCAAAATCCTTAAATAAGCACTTCGACCGTCATAGTTTTCTCAAGTTCTTCGACAATTTCTTTGGGGATATCGGCATTTTTAAGCGTCGTGGCGTTGGCGGCGGAAATTGCGGCGGCTCTTACAAGCGCCTGTTCGTCGGATACGCCTTCAAGCATGGACATGGCGTAAGAAGCCACTACGCTGTCGCCGCAGCTTACGGTATTTAATGCCTCCACTTTTCCGGCCTTTGCAAAATATACTTTATTTCCGCTTACCGAAAGCAGTCCTTTTTTACCCATTGAAACCACGACATGTTCTACGCCTTTTTCATGAATGGATAAAGCTGCATGCGCGACTGTCTCCCTATTTACCAGTTTATGACCGACTATATATTCCAACTCCCTCTGGTTTGGCTTTATCATATACGGTCCGGCCTCTATCCCTTTCCTTAAAGCTTCGCCGCTTGTATCGAGTATGACTCGGACTCCCCTGTCCGATGCTTTTGATATAAGCGTTGCGTAAATATCATCCGGCGCGCCCACGGCAAGGCTCCCCGACAAGACCACCAGTCCGCATTCTTCCATAAGCTCGTCATATCCCGCAAAAAAACGGTTTAAGTCCTCCCCGCTTATTTCCGGCCCCGGCTCTAAAATCTCAGTCACGTAACCGTTGTCGGAGAGGATATTCATATTTACTCTGGTATCGCCCTCAACCCTGACAAAACGGCAGCCTATGCCTTCTCTATTAAGCTGGTCTTCTATGAAATCTCCCGTATATCCTCCAAGAAATCCGGCTGCATATACAGAGTGGCCATATTGTCTTAACACTCTGGCGACATTGATCCCTTTTCCGCCGGCTATGGACATGACCGTTCTCATTCTGTTCACATGCCCCGCGATCAGTTCCCCTGCGGTATAGGTTTTATCCACTGCCGGATTTAAAGTTACCGTAAGTATCATTGATATAAATCTCCTCTCCCGTTAAGCCTGCGGCTCCTGACGGCAAAAAGCGTAGCTTTTTTTATATTGTGTAATCCCGCATAACTATCTGAAGATGTTCTTTTCCCATATAACTGTTTATATCGGGATAATAGATAATACTTATCGTTATATCGTCATTTATGTATGAGGAATAAAGCTTTTCCCGCTTTTCTTTTCCGAAATGCTCATCGAGAAATTCATGCCACTTCTCAATATCCCCGAAAAATATCATTTCATATTCCCTGCCGCTGTCGTCTTTGACGCAGTATTTTCCGACATTCGCATTTTTACCCAGTATCGCCCCTCGCACAAGATGCGCGTTTTTATGCGCGAAAACGGGCTTGGGATTACCGTTTCCAAAAGGTTCGAGTCTCTCTAGCTGCTTTACCAGCTCTATAGTGACATAAGATAAAGGCATGGGCACATCTATAAGTATCTTTTCCTCAAAATCTTCATCGGACAATCTGCAGTTATTATTAAGCGCCAACCGGAATTTCTCCACATTTTCTTCGGGCATTGATAGACCCGCCGCCATCTTATGTCCGCCATAGCGTGTAAAAAGCTCTTTGCACAGACTCATCTGCTCATACATATTATAGGCTTCTATGGAACGCCCGGAGCCCTTCACGCCGTCCTCCGCCTTTGTCAGCACGAATACGGGCCTGTGATATCTGTCTTTAAGCCTTCCCGCGATGATGCCCGCCAGACTCTCATGGCAGTCTGTTAAAAAAATAACAAGCACCCTGTCATTCTTATAAGTTCCGTTTTCGATCAGCTTAGCCGCCTGTTCCACACCCTTAAGCGTCATTTCTTTCCTGCTGTCGTTAAGCTCTTTTAACTCTCCCGCAAGCGTGACCGCTTTGGCAAATTCAGCGCAGCTTAGCAGTTCCAACGCCTTGGCCGCGCTGTCCAGCCGTCCTGTGGCGTTTATGCACGGTCCTAAGACAAAACCTATATGATAGGCCGATAACTTTTTCCCTACAAGACCGTTTACCTCTATAAGCGCCTTAAGCCCCGGATTTACTGTATTTTCCATGCTTTTAAGTCCGTGGCGCACAATGATGCGGTTCTCGTCCAGAAGCTCCATTACATCTCCTACCGTCGCAAACGCCGCAAATTCAAGCAGCTCATTCAAAACAGCTTTCCTTCCGGCGGACGCTTTGCCGGTCTCAGCGGATATCTTACAAGATCCGGCCGTCTTTTTATCATATTCCTCAAATAAAACCTGTATAAACTTATAGGCGACGACGGCCCCGCAGATACCTTTAAACGGGTAAGGGCATTTTTCCTGCCCGGGGTCTATGACCGCATAAGCGGGCGGCAGTATTTCCTTACTGCTTCCGTCCGGCAGGATCTCATAAGGCACCTCATGATGATCGGTTATGACCACCGTCATGCCCAGACTGTTGGCATACTCGATCTGCGGATACGCGGCTATCCCGTTATCGCAGGTTATTATCGTATCTATCCCGTCGTTGCGCGCATCTTCTATAAGGTTATCGTTTAATCCGTAGCCGTCCTTTATCCTGTGCGGAATGACCGTATCCGCCACGGCGCCGCACTCCTTTAAACCCCTTAGGAGAATATAAGTCGCGCATACCCCGTCGATGTCATAATCGCCTATTATCCTTATGGCTGCCTTCGCTTCTATTTTGGACAGCACAAAAGCGACTGCTTTCTCCATATCGTAAAGCAGCCGCGGATCGTGCATGTCATCCGGTGTACCGTTTAAAAATAAACGTATGTCCGTATCTTCCATAACATCCCTGTTACGTATAATTCGCGCGATAACAGGATCGATATTATATTCTTTTGCAATTTTGTCAAAATCGGCCCTCTTGGCCGATACCATCCATTTCGCCATTTGTACGTTCCCGTTTAGTGGACCAGACGGGAGTCGAACCCGTGTCCAAAAGCCCATTCCCCGTCCTTCTACTATCATAGTCCGTTATTGCGGATCGCTCCTCATTCCCTCCGGCGCCGGGAAACAGACACCCCGATGCCTTTAGTAGCTTCATGATACGCCCACAGGTTCAAAGCTTTGCCTGTGTCGTTTCCTGCATGGTCGATGCCCGGTTCTCAATGTGCAGGTGCACTAAGGCGGACAGCTGCCATTAGGCAGCGTATGCTAAATTATCTTCAGCGTTTATATTTAGGTTTGCGATTTGACGCATCGCCTGCGGATAGCTTCTCCGGCTGCAAGACCCCTGTCGAAACCTTGACTGGCCCATATATAAAATCATCCAAGATGATCTTACCACAAATCATAAAAAAACTCAATTCTATATATATAACGGATTTATAAGATTTTTACAGATTTTTTATCTTAAACTCCCTCTCATGCTCCCTGCGCTGATCTTTCTTCGCTATATCCTGCCTCTTGTCATAAAGCTTTTTGCCCTTGGCAAGACCTATCTCAAGTTTCGCCCTGCCGTCTTTAAAATATACCTGAAGCGGCACTATCGTATACCCCTGCTCCGAAAGTTTCCCGTCCAACTTGCGTATCTCGGGTTTGTGCAGCAAAAGCTTTCTGGGCCTCAGCGGATCTTTGTTGAAAATATTTCCCTTTTCGTAGGGACTTATGTTCATGCCGTATACAAAGGCCTCTCCATTCTCGATCCTCACAAAACCTTCTTTAATGCTGCATTTGCCAAGACGCAGCGACTTAACTTCCGTCCCGTGAAGAGCAATGCCCGCTTCATATTTTTCTTCTATAAAAAAATCATGATATGCCTTCTTGTTATTTGCAACCAACTTCATTGCCTCAGCTGACATAATCTCACCCTCACATTTCTTTCTCTTCAATATCCGACTTAAGGATCGAAAAATCTATGACCTTTTCCATGATATCCACGCCCTTAACACGGACTTTTACCTTCTCTCCCAGGCGGTAAATCCTGCCCGTATCCTGTCCTATCATCTCATAGGCACTCTCATTATAATAAAAATAATCCCCTTCCAGTCCGGATACATGAACAAGACCTTCCACCGTATCAGGCAGTTCCACATAAATTCCCCAACTTGTGATCCCGGATATGACTCCCTCAAAAACCTCTCCAATATGATCCTGCATATATTCGGCTTTCTTAAGCTTATCCGTCTCCCGTTCAGCTTCATCTGCGCGTCTTTCGGTATCGGAAGAGTGTTTTGCGACGTTTTTCAAAATATTATTATAATGCTCTATACGGTTTTCCTTAAGCCTGCCCCTTATCTGATCCTTGATTATACGATGTATCTGCAGATCCGGATAACGCCTTATCGGTGAGGTAAAGTGGCAGTAATACCTGCAGGCAAGCCCGAAATGGCCGTTACACTCAACAGTGTACTTAGCCCTTTGCATACTGCGCAGCGTCAGTCTGCTTATAAGCATTTCTTCAGGCGTACCTTCTATCTTATCCAACAATTTCTGCAATTCCTTGGGATGTATCTCGTCCTGCGACGTTTTTATATAATACCCGAAGTTGTTTAAAAAAGCGGATAATTTCCTGATCTTCTCGACGTCGGGATTATCATGGCAGCGATAAACAAAAGGCAGTTCAAGCCAGTAAAAATGCTGCGCCACAGTCTCATTGGCAATAAGCATAAAATCCTCTATTATCTTAGTTGCGACGTTTCTCTCATAAGGTTTTATATCGATCGGATGTCCTTCTTTATCCAGAGTTATCTTACTCTCCGGGAAATCAAAGTCTATGGACCCCCTTGCATGTCTTTTTTTCCTGAGGATCGACGCAAGCTCTTCCATAAGCCTGAACATTGGCACAAGCTCTTCATATTCCCTGCGCTCGTCTTCGTCGTTGTCTTCAAGTATCTTTTTTACACTGGTGTAAGTCATTCGGCGGTCTACGTTTATAACCGTTTCCAAAATCTGATAATCAATTACATTACCTTTATCATCAATCTTCATGATACAGCTCAGCGCCAACCTGTCCACGCCCTGATTGAGCGAACATATCCCGTTGGAAAGTTTGTGTGGCAGCATCGGTATCACCCTGTCCACAAGATATACGCTTGTGCCCCTGTTTAAGGCCTCGCGGTCCAATGCCGAATTCTCCTGCACATAGTTTGATACGTCCGCAATATGAACGCCCAGATTATAAAAAGCTCCTTCTTTGGATACGCTTACGGCGTCGTCCAGATCTTTGGCGTCCTCACCGTCGATAGTTACCATCTGCTCCGCTCTTAAATCCGTTCTTCCCGCCATATCAGCCTCATGTACCTCGTCAGGCACCCTGGCTGCCTGGTTCAATACTTTTTCACCAAACTCCACAGGCAGGTCAAAACCGCGCACGATGGACATTATATCCACGCCCGGATCGCCTGTATGTCCGAGTATCTCTACTACCTTACCCTCCGGCTTATGACGCTCATCGCCGTAGCTTGTCAGCTCCACTACTACTTTATGCCCGTCCACCGCTCCTTTAGACCATTCTTTAGGTATAAATATATCCGTATCTATCTTGGTATTGTCCGTGATAACGAAACCAAAATTGGCCGACTGTTCATAAGTTCCCACCACTGATCCAAGGCCATGTTCAAGCACCTTGCGTACCACGGCTTCCTGCCTTTTACCGCGTTTTCCGGGCAGAAGTTCCACCTGCACCTTATCCAGATGAAAAGCATTATTCGTCATGCCCTCGGGAATATACAGATCCTCTTCGCGCCCCTCCACTTCCACAAACCCGAAGCCTCTGGCATTGCCGATAAAAGTTCCCACAAGGATATTCTCATCCTGTTTCATGTACTTACCTTTGGAGGTAAGCTGTATCTTTCCCTCCGCAAGAAGCTCAGAAAGAACTTTTCCAAACTCCTCCCTGTCCGCCCTATCAACCTGCATAAAAGCGGCAAGTTCCTTCTCCTTCATAGGAACGTACATATCATCGTGCATGAGTTCTATTATCAAATTTTTACGTTTTTCCAAAGAATTCCTGTCCATTTCATCCACCCATAAACATAAAAGCGCAGCCCCGGCAAACTTTCCATTGTCATGAATAAAAGCACCCTTATGCAAGAGTGCTTCCACATACTTAAAATATATTCAGGTTTAAGATAACCGCTATCAGCATAAAGCCTACCGCAAGTCCCGTTGTAATCTTGACAAGCTTGCCTTCCATCGAACGGCCTTTATTTTTACCCCAATATGTTTCAGCTGCGCCGCTGACTGCTCCGAGCCCCGCGGATTTCCCTTCCTGCATAAGCACCAACACTACAAGCGCCAGGCAGATAATAATATATATTATAGTTAATACAATTCTTAACGCTCCCATTTAAAAATATACTCCTTTCATAACATCAAGCAGAATTAGACGATTGCGAAACTCTGATTTACGTTTTTGAGGAATGGTTTCGCAATTACCTACATTAAACAGAATTTAGTTTACCATATAAATACATTTAGCGCAAGATGTATTTTAAAATTTACCAAACTTTACCAAACTTTACCAAACTTTAATAAAAATCCATGGAAATATTTATGTTCGAATTATTTTTCATATCTTTATCAAATCTTTTTCAAATCAATCTTTAATACTCACAATTCGAACTCCAACCCGTTAAACACTTCTTCATCTTCATCTGCCGCGCTCATACGGTTCATTAAAAAAGCCTTTACCTCGGTATGACGATCCCCCATATCCTCCAATACACCGGTTATGTTCTTTGAATTAATACAGTCATAGTCAAGGAGCAGCTGATAGAATTCCCTTTCATCCCCATGTTCTTCCAATACTACTTTCCAGGTTTCCTCCGAGGCCGAGCCTTTTGTATGGGATTTAAGATAATCAATGAGAGTATTTTTAATGTCGTCTTTAAGCCCTGTATCGTACATTATCCTAAGCATTGCAAGCCTGACCTTAAAACGTCTTCTCTGCTCCATATAATACTCAAGATTGTTTTCCCTGCTGCCGTAATCCTCCTCACCGCACAGAAGCATCCTGGAAAATCCCTCGTCATCGGCCTGCCCGATAAGGAACATCATTCTGGCGTCCCACTGTTCAAGCCAGCTTACATCTCCCGCTGACTTGGGCGTAAAAAGATAAAAGGCATCCAATTTATTCATAACTGCCGCGAGCAGATGCGAAACTGCGGCGCTGTCAGGATCGAATTCAAATTCGTTATCCGCATACGCCGTGACCGGAATGATCCTGTCAAGATTATCGCAATCTTTGAATATTCCCTGCCCCGCCTCTATATTTTCTTTTGGAAGGATAACGGTCTTAAGGCCACGGCAGGAAGCAAACGCCCAGTCCTGTATAGCGCGCATGTATTTGGGAAGGACTATTTTTTTAAGTCCGCCTGCCGATAAAAAGGCTTTTTTACCTATTACCGTTACTGGAAGGCCTTCAATATTGACCGGAATGGTCAATGTAATATCTCTTCCGCGGTATTCGCTTATAACTACATGGTCTTCGCACGCCTTATACTGCAAGGTTCCGTATTCGGTATCAAAATGCCGTATTTTCATATCTTAGCCATTCCCCTCATACCTTATAATTCCAGACGCGCTATCTCTTCCAAGATACTATCTGCCCGATCGGATACCATCATTTCCTCATTATAACGTTTATACTCTTCACACCCATACATACTGATAAATTTAGCGCTGTCTTTATTTACCGTACACTCAGTCAGCAAGACCAACATCTCATTTCCTCTGCCAAACGTATCTTCCACAAAAGCAAATAAGTAATGCAGCTCATCCTTTACCTCACGCGTATGCTCCTTATATGCGGCCGCTTCTGCATCATAACGCGCCTTCATAAGTTTAAGAGCTTCATCGTTGTCTTCTATGCCTTCCTGCCTTAACTCTTTTTCGCAGCCAATTAAATAACGTATGATATTTTTATACTTACGTTTGTCTTTATCCGACAAAGATCCGGCCTTCATCAGCGCATCCATACCCTTTTGCCGTCCCTGTATCTGCTCCGACAAAGACTTGGGGATGCTTCTTTCGTCAGCCGCGGCATTCTTAAGCTGTTTCATATGATTTAAAATTCCGCTGACATAATCATACTGTTCCATATTTTCCCTGATATCATGCCATACTCTGTCTGTCAGCATACCCATAAGCGAAAGCCTTTCGTCAAAACCGGCCTTTCTTGCCCGCTCTCCCGCTTTGGCAGGCGCTTTTCCGGACAGGATCTCTTCCACCCGGTAATCCTTCCGGTATTTAAGGTACAGCTCATAATACGCCCCAAATTCCTTGACCACGCGGGGATTTCTTATATATTGTCCTATCAGGCTCTCCTCTACGGTCATATTTTCTTCTTCATATAAAAGCATCATAGCCGACAGATCTTCCCAACCTCTGGCCGTGATGTAATTTCTGCCTCTTACCGTTGTCTCTACCTGATAGAAATCCTCTTTTTTCATATCCAGATAGTTCAGAATTGCGGTATGAATATTACGTTCTTTCGCATATTCTTTCCATACCGAATAATCCGCCTCAACTTCAAGGATCTTCATTCTGTCTAACGTCACTATATCAAATTCCCTGACGGATTTATTATATTCCGGCGGATTTCCTGCAGTAACGATCACCCAGCCGTCCGGCACCTTATGCCTTCCGAATACTTTATACTGTAAAAACTGCAGCATGGAAGGCGCAAGCGTTTCCGAGACGCAGTTTATCTCATCTAAGAAAAGTATGCCCTCTTTTATGCCGCTTTCGCTCATTACGTCATATACGGACGCAATGATCTCACTCATCGTATACTCCGAGACATCATAAGAAAGACCCTCAAACTCCTTATGCGCAATAAACGGCAGCCCTAGCGCAGACTGTCTGGTATGGTGCGTCATTGAATACGAAACTATGGCAATGCCAAGCTCCTGCGCTATCTGTTCCATAACGGCCGTCTTGCCTATCCCCGGAGCTCCAAGCAGAAATATCGGACGCTGCCTTATAATAGGTATCCTGTACTCGCCGTCTTCATCTTTTTTCAGATATAATTTAACCGAATCTTTAATATATTCTTTAGCCTGTTTAATATTCATGATAACCCTAACCTTTCAGCGGTTATATATCAAATCCTCAAAAGCGAACGCCCTAATCATTCCAATTCTTCAGGCTCAGGCTACCGAGCCTGAGCCTATTATATCATAAAAAAAAGCTCTTTTCCACTACATAGGCCCCATAGTTTTCTTTTCCGTCAGATAAATATTTTTCTCAAGCCTTTTTATCACATACTTCCTTCTTTTCCCAAATCCCGCAAAATAACGCCTTTTCCCCATACGATATCTGTTCAGCAGGTCTTTTTTTATCTCTTCCGCGCTCTGATAACGCTTTGACGGCTCATCTCTTGTGCATTTTGACACAATTTTATCAATTCCCGAAGAAAGCTCCGGCTTAATACAGCGCGGCGGCCTGACGCCGTATGGCGGCAGCGAAGGGTCCAGACCTGTCAGCATATGATAAAGCGTGGCTCCGAAATTATATATATCGCTTCTCTCGTCCACATCGGTCAAAAATCTCCCTGCCGCATTACCGCCAAGCTGCTCCGGCGCCGCATACCCCGGAGTACCCGCCATATCCGACTGAATTTCTCCGCTGAAATTCATGCAGGAAGCTGCGCCAAAATCCACAACACGAAGCGCTGAGTCCGGGCAGACCATTATATTGGCCGGTTTAAGATCACGATATATCACGGCGGGTTTTTGGCCATGCAGATATGAAAGCAGATCCAACAGCTGCAGCGCCCACTTGCAGGCCTGCTTTTCGGGTATGGCGCCTTCCTTGGTTATATAGTTATGTAAACTGACTCCCTCAATATATTCGAGCGCCAGATACTGCTTTTCGGTACAAAAAAAATCCAGAACGGCAGGCAGCATAGGATGTTTTAACTTTTTTAGAGCCTCCATTTCCTTTTTAAGAGAGCTTCCACCGTTTAAATGTATCTTCTCTTCCTTCACTGCAACCATACACTCTAAATGTCTGTCCCACGCCATATATACGATCCCGCTCCCGCCCTCTCCTATGCGGCGGATAAGTTCATATTTGCCATTAAGAAGTATATTGTTAATATTAATACCACCTTTCTTTCATTAGTAAGGCAGATAATTGCGAAACGCTGATTTACATCTTTGAGATTGTGCAGATTTAACAAAACCCTTGCAGGCCGCTTTCGCTGCGTTGAGCGCAGTAGCGGCACTAAGCTCGAAAATACCTCGCTAACTGCCGACGCGCTCAGAGCGCCTGCAATGGTATTTGTTAAATCTGTACAATCAATATACGTTGAGAGAGAGTTTTGCAAATGCCTAATTAGTATGTATTTAAGTGATTGCGAAACTCATTCTTACAACATAGAATTTAGTAAAAATATACAAATAAGGGGTGACTCTGCGCCCCGCAATGGAACCCCGTTTTGTATATTTTTGATAAATTCGGAAGTTTTAGACAGCGTTTCACAATCGTCTAATTTAGTAAGCATCCTCAGGCATTTGCGACAGACTCATTCAATCAACCCGGTCAGCAGACTTTAACATAGACCGCCGAAATATCGTCCCCCTCTCCCCTGCGCGCGGCGGCTCTGCCTATCTCGCTCAGCCGTCTCCTTATCTTATCTTCCGTTATATCCTTTGGAGACAGCGCCGCGCTCAACTCGGAGTCATTCATTTTTCTTATAAATCCACCACTGCAAAGCAAAAAAGCCTCTCCTTTTTTAATGCTTCCAAACCTGAAATCCGGCACAAAATATCCCTGACTTCCGACGCACTTTTCAAGCCGCCCCTTCTCATCGACATGATCCTTTGTCATAAGTTTCATTGAGCCGCGCTTATTACTTATCATGCCATGCGCGGCAAACCTGTATATCCTGCAATCGCCCAAATGCCATATCATATATCTTTTTTCCCATATGACCAACAGCGACAGGGTAGTTCCCACGGTAAGAGCGCGTTTATCGGCAAAACGCTGTATCCTGCGCTGTATCTGATATATTTTCCTCAAACCGCTCCGCCTTATTATCCATATGGCTTTCTTTTCGGCGACAGCCTCAAGAAGTCCGTCATAAAACCAGGTAACCAGTTCTCCGGCCATGCAGCCGCTCGCCAACTCTCCGCCTTCCATGCCGTCTCTCGACCACGCTCCGCCTTCCATACCGCCTCTCGACCACGCTCTGCCTTCCATACCGCTGTCAACCCGCTCTCCGCCTTCCATACCGCCTGTTCCGCCGCAGACCGCGGCCATAAATACCCGCCCCTGCGATGTCAGCGCCTGCTGTAAGACCAGTGAATCCCGGTCAACGGAATGCAAAATGCCCCGCTTATAATATACATCCGATATATAAAACATATTATCCCATCCTTTGAAATCCGTGGCGGAACCGCCCAAGATATCAGAAAAAGGTCGCATTTTTGACCTTTTTAAAAATTTATTCGTAGAATAGTTAAATTATATGCTAAAAAACGAAAATAATCAATAGTAAATGTTTCACAAGATCATACAGCGCCGATTGTTAAACTAGCACAAAACCGTCCTGCTCCGGTCCGGTTTTATGCGATTATCTTCACAATATCGTTATACATTACGAACGCCATAAGTATCATAAGCACCACCAGACCGGCAAAATGCACCATTCCTTCTTTTTCAGGCGGTACAGGCTTGCCCCGCAGCACCTCTATGAACATAAATACCAGTCTGCCGCCGTCCAGCGCAGGCAGCGGAAGCAGATTCATTATTCCCAGATTTACCGATAACAGCACAACTATATTCATCATTGTAAATATAGTTATCGAAATACCGTAAGGTCTTGCTTCCTCGTAAGTTTCCCCCACAAACTGCGCGATCCCGATAGGCCCCGACACATCATCCTTCTTGGCCTGCCCGTGTATCAGCATTAACAGGCTCTTATAAGTTGCCTTCACCCAGTAACGCACCTCATATACACTGTACTTAAAAACTTCCGCCGGATTACATTTTATAAATTCACCCGAACCCGTAAGCCCTATATAATATCTTCCGTCCTTTTCGCTGTAAAACGGAGTGAGCGTCACAATCTGTTTTTCACCGTTTCTCATAAGTTCGATCTCCATTCTCTCACCGTGATTTAATGCTGAGATCAGACTTATCTCACGATAAATATGGATCCTCTCCCCATTTATCTTAAGTATCTCGTCTCCCGCCATGATACCGGCTTCCTGCGCCGCGGAATTTTCGGTTATTTTCTGCACTACAGGCTTATCTGAACCGTTAAAAGCCACTATTATGAGCGAAAAAGCAAAAGCAAGGATAAAATTAAAGAAAGGTCCGGCAAATACCGTCGCTATCCTCGCCCAGACATTGGCCGACAAAAAGCTGTGTTCATCAATACCTTCATTTCCCGCCACTACGCCGTCTTCTCCGTCAAACATACATGCGCCGCCTATAGGCAGTAATTTTAATGAATATTTGGTCTCTCCCTTTTTAAAAGAAAAGAGCGTAGGCCCCATACCCACGGCGAACTCCAGAACGCGTATCCCGTTCAGTTTGCCTATTATAAAATGTCCGAACTCATGTGATATTACGACTATACCGAAAATAACTACAAATAATATGATAGTAACAGCCAATTTTGTGTCCAAGCCTTTCTTTATTATGATAATTCTTATACCTATATTTATTATTCTGATATTTATTATTCTGATATTTCTTATGCTTATATTTATTATTCTGATAATTCTTATACTTATATTTATTATTCCGATATTTCTTATACTTACATTTCTTATTTTGATATTTCTTATACTTACATTTATTATTCCGATATTTCTTATACTTACATTTATTATCCTGACATTTCTTATACTTACATTTCTTATAATTATATTTATTATTTCAATATTTCTTAATTCAGGTTATATTTTTGTTATTATTATCAAAGTGATTGCGAAACTTTAGCCAGAATTCTATGTTACTGGAAAAAATTATACAAATGCTTTTATCGTTACTCCGATAATATTTAGCTTTATCACGCAAACCCTCAACCCAATGACAGGCTGTCTATATACTCATAAGTCTCAGCTTCCGCCGCCAATATATCGTCCACAGAAGGATTTCCAATAACTTTATGCCGCCTCATTGAATCTTCAATAAGTTCCGGTATCTGCAGGAAACCTATCTTTTTCTGTATAAAAAGCGCCACGGCTCTCTCATTTGCAGCGTTAAATACAGTAGGCAGGCTGCCGCCGCGCTCCGCTGCCTCGTAAGCCAGTTTTAAACCTCTGAAAGTCTCTATATCGGGTTTTTCAAAAGTGAGCTGCGCCAGTTCAAAAAAGTCAACTCTTTTCCCCGCAAGAGGCCTTCTGTCAGGATAAAAAAGCGCGTACTGTATGGGAAGCTTCATATCGGGCGTGCCAAGCTGCGCCATTATAGCGCCGTCCGCATACTCCACCGCGGAATGAATTATGCTCTGCGGATGAACCACGACCTGGATCTGATCTAAGGACACGTCGAAAAGCCACTTGGCCTCCATGACCTCCAGGCCTTTATTCACAAGGGAAGCCGAGTCTATCGTAACTTTTTTGCCCATGGACCAGTTGGGGTGGTTAAGCGCCGCCTCCAATGTCATATGCGAAAGTTCTTCTTTATTTTTGCCGCGGAAAGGGCCGCCCGACGCAGTTAGTATTATCTTACTGACTCTTTCTCTGTTCTCCCCGTGCATGGACTGAAATATCGCGCTGTGCTCGCTGTCCACGGGAAGTATCGAAACTCCGCATTTTGCCGCAAGCGGCATTATTATATGCCCTGCGCAGACCAGAGTTTCTTTATTGGCAAGCGCTATTGTCTTGCCGCTCTCAATCGCCGCTATCGTGGGCTTTATTCCTATCATTCCGACTATTGCGGTAACAAGGGCCTCAGCTTCTTTTACGGTGGATATCTCCAGAAGACCGTCCATTCCGCTTACGACCTTAACGTCCGTATCGGCTACCCTGTCCGCCAGCTCCTTAGCCGCTTTTTCACTCCACATCGCCGCTATGGAAGGGTGAAACTCCCTTATCTGTTTCTCCATAAGTTCCACGTTGCTGCCCGCCGCGAGAGACACTACCGAAAGATCCGGATTATTCCTTACTATCTCAAGCGTCTGAGTGCCTATGGAACCTGTTGAACCCAAAATGGCTATTTTTTTCATTTACGTAATTTCCCTTTCTTAATTCAGTCTTCATCATAAACAGCCGATAAGGCGCCGCCTAAAAGACTTAGGAAGCTTTTTCCGGCACAGCGTCAAAAACTCATTCCGAAACAGAACCAGAAAAATATAAACGGCGTAACGATAATAACGCTGTCAAACCTATCCATTATGCCGCCGTGGCCCGGTATAAGATTTCCGTAATCCTTTATATTATAGTCTCTCTTGATGGCCGACGCCGTCAGATCCCCTATCATGGAAATTACAGCTCCGACCGCGCCTATGATGATTGCCGAAAGGATGTTTATATTAAAACTTTTTACCGATAAAACATTAACTACAAACCGTGTATATAAAACCGAGAGCAAAGCCGCCCCTGCTATGCCGCCTATCGCTCCTTCTATCGTCTTTTTAGGACTGAGCTTCGGCGTCATCTTATGTTTTCCGAATAGGACTCCCACGCAGTAAGCGCAGGTATCGCTGCCCCATGAACAGATAAATATTAACCCCAGCGCATATGAAAGTCTGCCTGACGAATTAAGTCTTAGCGCATAAAGAAATGAAAGCATGACCGGGGCATAGACAAACTCAAAGAACGCTTCCATAAACTGAACGGCTTTATATTCGGGAAAACGTACCACATATATAAACATAAACACTATAAAAACAGCTATCAGATAAACCGAAAGCCCCAATATGGAAAAAATCAAAAAATCATCCGATAAATAAAATGCAGTCAGATAATATATTACGGTAAGTACAAGTCCCGTTATTTCTATGGCGTTTAACTTTTTACCTTCCGTATGCACTGCGGTAGCCCTCATAAGCTCATAATATGCCACCATGGACACCAGACACAAAAGCGCGCCCCATACATAGCCTCCCGCGGCAATTCCGCCTGCGGCGATAAGCACCAATACAATACCGCTTAACAATCTTGTACGAAACATATACAGACCCATACCTTTCTCTTAGGTTTAGTTTAAGCCTTTACCGCTCCGAATTTCCTGTCCCTATTATTATATGACTCAATGGCCTTTTCCAATTCTTCTTTGGAGAAATCGGGCCATGCTATTTCCGTAAAATAAAATTCAGTATAAGCGAGCTGCCATAACAAGAAATTGGATATGCGCTGCTCATTGCAGGTCCTGATAAGCAGATCGGGTTCAGGCAGAGCGTATGTATCAAGCGCGTCCGAGAACATTTGTTCGGTTATGTCTTCGGGCGCAAGAGCGCCTTCTTTGACCCGCTCCGCCAGCTTTTTGGCCGCGCGGACTATTTCGTCCCTTCCTCCGTAATTTAACGCTATCTGAAAATGCAGACCGGTATTGTTTACGGTAGCCTTTTCCAATTCGTCTATCCTTGAGCGTATATCGTCGTCGAGTCCGGTCTTGTCGCCTATCACGCGCACGCACATATTGTTTTTGGCGGCCGTCTTAAGACAGGTCTTCATATAATTTCTGAGCAGCTTCATAAGCGCATCCACTTCATCCTTAGGTCTGGACCAGTTTTCAGTGGAAAAGGCATACACCGTAAGATATTGTATCCCCATCTTATATGCTTCTTCACAGATCACTTCCACGGTTTTAGCTCCCTGAACATGACCGTAGTTTCTCGGTTTTCCCTTACTGACAGCCCATCTTCCGTTACCGTCCAGAATAATGGCAACGTGCTGCGGTATTTTCATACCTTCCTTCATTGCATATCCTCCGCCATATTAGTAAAAAGGGACGCAGAACAATGTATTCTGCGATCCCTCTCAATCACAATCTAAACTGTCATGATCTCTTTAGACTTCTCTTCCACCAGCTTATCCACATCTTTGGTGTATTTGTCGGTAAGCTTCTGGAGTTCATCTTCCAATTCCTTAATCTCATCCTCGGAAACCTCAGTCTTGGCAAGTTTCTTAAAAGCGTCCATGCCGTCGCGTCTCGCATTTCTTATCGCGACCTTATTCTCTTCGCCCTTTTTCTTAATATCCTTTACCAGATCTTTTCTGCGTTCCTCCGTAAGCTCCGGAAATACCAGACGTATGACCGCTCCGTCATTACTCGGCGTAATTCCCACATCCGAAGACATTATCGCCTTCTCGATCTCTTTAATAAGACTTTTCTCCCACGGCGCGATCTGTATCATTCTCGGGTCGGGAACGGTAATATTTCCTACCTGCTGTATCGGAGTGGGCGTTCCGTAATAATCCACCTTGATCCTGTCCAGTACGTGCGGATTGGCTCTTCCGGCACGGATCGCTCCCAGATCGGTCACAAGAAAATCATATGCTTTTTTCATTTTTTCATCATATGGTTTAACTCTGTCATCCATTTAAAAAAATACCTTCCTCTCACTCATCATATATAATAACAAATGTTATTTAATGTCAGACAGTGATCTTTGTTCCGCTAAACTGTCCTTTTACCGTATTAACTATACTGTTTTCTTCGTTAAGGCCGAATACCAACATAGGCATTCTATTGTCCCTTGCCAGAATGGACGCTGTCATATCCACTACCTGAAGATTTTTCGCGATAACCTCATCTATGGATATCTCATCATACTTCACCGCAGACGGATTGGATTTAGGATCCGAATCATAGACTCCGTCAACCGCCTTTGCAAGCAGTATTACGTCAGCCTCCACTTCCACGGCCCTAAGCACCACTCCTGTATCTGTCGAAAAGTAAGGGTGACCCGTGCCTCCCGCAAAAAACACCACCATATTTCTTGCAAAATACTTATTGGCTCTGTCCTTTGAAAACAGCTTTGTAAAGGAACCGCACTCAAAGGGTGTAAGTATAGTAGTCATCATTCCTACAGAGCGGAAGATCTCAGATACATATATACAGTTCATTATCGTCGCAAGCATACCGATCTGATCCGCCTTGGTCCTGTCGATATTTTCACTCGAACGTCCGCGCCAGAAATTTCCGCCACCTATTACTACTCCTACCTGAATATTGTCATCCACAAGCTGCTTAACCTGTAAGGCAACTCCACGCACAGTATCTTCATCAAATCCGGTCTTCTTATCCCCGGCTAATGCTTCTCCGCTCAGTTTCAATAGAACACGCTGCATTTTACCTCACCCCTGTCAATATGACTTTAAACAGTTATAATATTTACTTTTCCGTTTACTATATGATTATTTGCCTTTTTTCTTCTTGATCTCTTCAAAGAACGAAGAAGGATTAACTTCGGCATAGCACTGTGAACACATACCTTCGATCACTGCGCCGTTATTGATCTGTACCGATTTGGACTTGATATTGCCCATAACGATGGCTGAAGTATCAAGCACAACAGGCCCCTGAACATCGATATCGCCTTTAACCGCGCCCGCAATAACCGCGCTGCTGGCAAAGATGTTACCTATTATTACGGAACTCTGCCCGATCTTAACGCTTCCCTGGCTGCTGATCTCTCCGTTGATCCTTGCGCCTTCCGCATAGATCTCGGCCGCTTTCGAGTTACCCTGAACAGAACCCGTGATATTTAATTTGCCCAAAACTTCAATATTACCCGTAACCGATCCAAGCAGTTCCAAAGAACCTCCGGAAGTAATGTCACCTATAATAGACATTCCCTCTGTTACAACTGCTGTCTCGTCCGTCGCTACCTTTGGCATATCCATCTTTTCTACCTCTCCTTTTTGCTCCTGTCCGTCTTCATTTACATCTGTTGCTTCCTGTAAAACTTCTTCACTCATGCTCTCCTGCACTTCCTCTCTCAAATCTTTTATTATTTCTTCCGACAAATCTGTCTGCGCCGTGATTTCTTCCGTCAAATCCGTCTGCGCTGCGGTCTCTTCCGTCAAACCAATCTGCGACGCGGTTTCTTCCGTCAAATCCATCTGCGACGCGGTCTCTTCCGTCAAACCGTCCTGCGACGCATCTTCAAATGATCCTGGCTGTTCTTTATCCTCTCCTTCACCGTCCCCGGGCATTTCGGCCGTGACCTCTTCCGCTGCCGTCATGTCAGACAGATCCGGTAATATCTCCTGCGATGCCGCCCCGTCGTCCCACGTCTGCCCGGCTGCTTCAGCCGTCTGCATCTCAGGTTCATCCAAAATAAGCTCAGGCATCTCAAACTGCAGTTCTTCCGTCTGCAATGCTGCCCCAACCTCTTCGGTTTCAGGCAATACATCAGTCTGAACGTCCTCTTCCATTACGGATAAGAGCCCCGCATCAGCTTCCTCTCCCCCGACTGCGCTTACCGTCTCCGAAACAGGATCAGGCTCAGGCATTTCGGGCAAAACCGCTTCTTCTGAAGTCTCTGTCCGTTCAGAACCGAAAATATCGGTCTCGGCGCTCATTGCCTCCACTTTATCAAGCATATCGCTCAACTCTTCAGAGGTAATGATCCCGTTACCGGGTTTTGGCGCCTCTTTGTCTTCCGATGTTTTTCCGTCGGCAGACGCCGGGTTCGGCTTCTCTTCCGGCAGCAATTCATTCACTGCCTGAGACAGATCATCTTTCAAATCCGAGAAAAAACCCATTATCTCTTCCTCCATTCCTCATTCATTACTTATATGTTGTATCGGTTCCGTATCTTCAGTAACAGGAACGATAACAGTATCTTCCATTGCCTTTATCTTCTCTATAAGTTCAGGTAAGGCCTCCACGGTCGTATTTTTGTTCGACGCGTCATGCATTAAAATAACAGCTGTTTTGTATTCCGATAATGTATCAAGACAATTCCTCAGTATCGCATCTTTGCTTATATAACCGCCGCTTGCATCTCCTGACGAAATATTCCAGTCAAAATAAGTAATATCCTGCTCATTCAGATAATCAATAAGTTCATGCATATCCACCTGACCGGTAGTATTGCTGCTCCCTCCCGGGAATCTGCAATATCTGCACCAGACTCCGGTTATATCATACAAAAATTCCTGAAGCCTGCTCAGATCCTCTGCGTAACTGTCCACCGACTGATATATCTCATCATATTTATGACTGTATGAATGCATGCCGAGCGTATGCCCCTCGTCAACGATCCTTTTATATAACGCCTGATATTCTTCCTCTTCCTTACCTACAACAAAAAAAGTCGCTTTTACGTCATTCTCGGCAAGTATGTCCAGTATGCGCCCGGTATTGGAACTCGGGCCGTCATCAAATGTAAGATATACCTTGCGGATATCGCTGTTCCGATATATGCTGCCTTCAGAATCGTAAGAGTCCCGGGCATAATTCCCCGACTTATCCCGCTTAGACACCGTAACGCTGTCGGCGGTATACATATCGTCATACCGTCCGTCCTCCGACGGGTCTTTCATAGCGTTTGCTCCGTCTCCATACATATCATAAAAAGCCATAGCTTCTTCCGAACGTGTCTGCAGCCGCGCAAGTTCTTTCCGCGCCATATATAATCTGATCCCCAGGAAAACGCAGACCACTGCAAGTATAAGCATTATCGCAATATTGATAAATCCGGCCGGTCTTTTTATAAAGCCGGTATGCTCTCTATGCCCCGCCCCATCGTTAATATCCGCTCCGGACATCTGCATCGGCTCCTTATTTAACAATTTCATATTCCTATATATAATAACACATATTATGCGATACGAAAAGGAATTTTGCAAAAAATTTTGGGAGAATTTTAAAAGAATATAAAATATGGGTAAAATAATGCAAAAAGCATTTAATAACAAATGCTATTAAATGCTGAATAAACCTGTATACGGCGCAAGTTCCAGACGGATAAAATAACCCCTGTCATTGTGACAGACCGGACAAACGGGCGGAACCTGTGTACCCCTGTAAATATGTCCGCATTCCAGGCACATCCATGCGGCTTCAACGTCCGATACAAAAAGTTTACCCTGTTCAAGCCACTCGGCAAACTGCCCAAAACGGTCGCCGTGTATCTTCTCTATATCCGCGATCTTATGAAAAGAGTCCGCAATCGCGTCAAAGCCTTCTTCTTCGGCCTTTTTGGCAAAATTCAGATAAACGTCGTCATGTTCTTCATATTCGTTATGCTGAGCCATCCTGAGAAGCCCTGCCGCGTCTTTTGCGATATCGATCGGATACGCGCCGGATATCTCTATATTTTCACCGGCCATATCGCTTAAATGCCCGTAAAAGACCTCCGCATGCTCCTTCTCCTGATCTGCGGTGAAACGGAAAACCGCTTCTACTACATACAACTTTTCTCTCCGCGCCTGCCCCGCCGAGAAAGTGTAGCGGTTTCTCGCCTGACTCTCCCCTGCAAAAGCCTTCATAAGATTTGTTTTGGTTTCACTGTCTCTAAAATCCATCTGCCGTCCCTTCTTTCCTTTTAATGCTAATATCATCTCCTTTCTTTGCGATTTTATTCATAGGCATTTGTTAAATCTACATTAAACAATTACAGTGTCAGGTTACGGTTAGATTAAATTACGTATGTTATTAATTCAGAAGTCCCTTTATTCCTTCATTTTTAAATACTCCCCTGTAGTATTCAAGCTCATTCTTTATAAGATCGTCGATAACTCTCATGCCCAACAGCTCTACGGGCGCCTTGTCGTCCGTCAGTATATGATCTCCTTTTTCATAAGGAACTATCCTGTCCGCCGTGTTATTAAGCATTGTATACAGATCCTCGTCATCGACATTTGCGCTTTCGGCCTTAAACATTGGCACGGCATCCGGATTTCGTGTCGCAAACAGTTCCCTGTTGGTCGTATAAGGAACGTCCACGGTATACACATATTCAAAAACACTTGCTATTGTATCTGACAGATATTCATTAATATTGCCCTCTGCATCGGTATGCATATTCATATTTACGACCATTACGCCGTTTTCATTCAGATGCTCTTTTACAAGTGTAAAAAATTCCACGGACGACATCTGAAAAGGAATGGTAATGTCCTGATAGGCATCTACCATGATAACATCATACTTATCCGGGACCGCTTCCAGATAAGCGCGCCCGTCATAAGTCGTAACAGGGACGGAGGAAGGCAGTTCAAAATATTTTCCCGCCAGATCAGTTATCTTAGCGTCGATCTCCACGCCCTCTATCCGGGTATTCCCATAATAATACCGGCACTGTTTCGCAAATGTGCCGGTCCCCATTCCAAGTATCAGTATGTCTCCGTCCGTTTTACCCGCCATAACAGGCGCCGCCATGGCATAATCATAATACATGCCCGTGGCTCCGCCGTCCTTTTTCATAATGGACTGTACTCCAAACAGAACGTTTGTCGATAAAATAACGCTGTCATCGGTATCTTTTACCTGAAGATAATTATAGATGGATTCGCCTTCATACAAAAGATCGTCTTCCCAGAAAGCAAAGCTGTCCGATCTGAAACCGTCCGAAAAAATAAAAATACAGCTTATCAAAAATAATATAACACCTGTTATACAATATTTTCTGCCATTCCGGGTACCGTTCTCCATGCCTGCGCTTATAAAATATATAAGCGCCAACGCAAGCAGTATACCCGCAAATATCAAAAAGGTAACTGCGGTCCCTACATACGGAATGGTCACAAAAGTAGGCATGAACGTGCCTATGATACTCCCTATCGTATTAAAGGCTCCAAGCGCGCCTACGGTCTTGCCGCTGTCATCCAGACTGTCAACCGTATATTTCACCAGAGACGGAGTCACCGTTCCCAATAAAAACAGAGGAAACACAAAAATCACCATACACGCCAAAAAGGCCGCGCATATCAAAAAGTTGTTACTTATCGTAAACACCAACGCCGCCGAAATACCTATTATTATATACCTGCCAAGCACCGGTATGAGCGCTATCCATACCGCCGCGATCATTATGCGCTTATAAAGCCTGTCCGGACTCGGATCTTTGTCCGCGCTCCTGCCGCCCCGGATATTTCCAAGCGCCATTGCTATCATGATCGTGCCTATTATGATAGTCCACACTATCTGAGAAGAGCTGAAATACGGAGCAAGGAGCCGGCTTGCGCCAAGCTCCACTGCCATGACAGACATTCCTGCAAAGAACTCCGTTAAGTAAAGATAATATTTATTGCGCAATATACCTTTTCTTACGGAAGCTGCCGCAGTTTCCGTCTGTGTATCTTTTTTTTCCATTGATAATTTCCCTTATACGCTAAAATCAAATTTGCTGCCCGCTTCGGGTTTCTCTTCCGACTTAACCTGATCCCAGTCAACCCCATTGATCTTCTCAAGCAGTTCTTCCACGGAATCTGCGGTCACTCTGGTCTTCTTCGTCCTCTCCTTGGAAGCAAATTCTTCCTGAGCCTTTTTCTCCTGCTCGGTTCTTGCCTCTTTATTGTTCTCTCTGGTTTTTTCTATAAACTCTTTCTGCTTTTCACCAAGCTGCTCCAACTCGGCAAAATAAGATACCTTACCGTCTTTTCCAACAGTAATGCCTATGTTGGTAACTTCGTCAGCATTGTCTCCAAGCTGCTCTTTCATATCCTTAAGCTGACCTACGGAATCTTCAAGAATTCCTACATATTTATTCTTGGTCTCTTCATCGGCAGCCATCTCTTCCAATGTCTCAGGATCGATAAGCACGCTGTATTCCTTGGTGCCTCTTGCAAGATAAGCGGACGCCTCTTCATCAGTCTCGTAATCTGCAATGATAAAATCCATGTTGCCATATGTTTTTTTCAGTTCGTCCAAAAGTTTTTTGGCCTTATCGCTAAGCTTAACACTGTCAGTCTTTCCGGCTTTATCGGTTTTATCCGTTTTCCCGTCATTTTTAGCCTTTTGGGCATCTTTGTTATTTACCGCGCTGTTGTAATAATTATTGTGGTGTACGCCATAACCGTCAATTTTACTCATGATACGTCCTCCTTTGACTTTGTTCGAAATCCGTTTCTATGTGAAGTATAAAGACACAATACCTCTTATTGTGTATATCGGTTTTCAGACGTCGGTTCTTTATAGTCAGACGGAAGTTTTTGACAAAAAACCGCCGAAATATCTTCCGGCGGTTTCTCATATTCTCATCTTATAAAATTTATAACATATCCTGTTAGTTGCCTGCCATCTGCTTAGCCACTTCCTCAGCGAAGTTCTCTTCCTTCTTCTCTATACCTTCTCCTGTCTCAAAACGTACAAAAGATTTGATGGAAAGGTTAGCGCCGTTTTCTTTGGCAACCTGTTCAATATACTTGGCAACGGACTGTTTTCCGTCCTCTGCCTTTACATATACCTGCTCCAACAGACATACTTCTTTAAGCTCTTTGTTGAGACGGCCGTTTACCGCGCCCTCTATTACTTTTTCAGGCTTTCCTGCCATCTTGGGATCGTTCTTGATCTGCTCTGCGATTATCTCTTTCTCATGAGCCTTGTATTCATCCGATACGTCGTCAGGAGATACATACTTAGGGCTGAGAGCCGCAACCTGCATCGCGATGTTGGTCAAAGCTTCCTTAACCGCATCGTTCACTACATTCGTGGCAGCCTCTACTATAACTCCGATCCTTCCGCCGCCGTGTACATAGGTAACTGCGCAGCCGTCATTTGCGACGATTTTCTTAAACCTTCTAATGGTCAGATTCTCGCCTATAACTGAAATTTTCTCCACAAGCGCGTCTTTAACGCTCTTTGATGTATCAAGGTGCCATTTTTCCGCAAGAAAAGCGTCAATATCCGCCGCATCCGACTCAACGGCCTGCTTTGCAACATCCTCAACATATTCCTGAAAATCAGCATTCTTAGCTACGAAGTCGGTCTCTGAATTAACTTCTACGACCGCCGCCGTCTTATCATCTTTTACGGCTACGCGGCAAAGTCCCTCGGCAGCGATCCTGCCTGCCTTCTTCTCCGCTTTTGCCTGTCCGTTCTTTCTTAAATATTCAACCGCTGCATCCATATCTCCGTTGGTCTCGCCAAGAGCCTTTTTGCAGTCCATCATGCCTGCACCGGTCATTTCTCTCAATTCTTTTACCATTGCTGCTGTGATAGCCATTTATATCTCCTCCTGTCGGTTATATTTTTACTATTATCCTGAAACTATTCTGCGCAAGCTTATTGAGCGTCGGCTTTCCAACCGAAGTTTCCTGCGCCGATCCTTATTCTGCGTCAGCCTCCTCAGCCGGCGCTTCTTCTGCTAAAGCCTCTTCTTCGGGAGCTCCCGCGTCGTTTCCTTCCACATATACTTCTTCGCCCTGATTTGCCTCGATAACGGCGTCTGCCATCTTGGATACGATGAGTTTGACAGCTCTTATGGCATCATCATTTCCGGGAATGATGTAATCAAGTTCCTCAGGATCGCAGTTGGTATCGCCTATTCCGATAAGTGTGATTCCAAGAGTATGAGCTTCCTGTACGCAGATCCTTTCCTTCTTGGGATCTACTACAAAAATACAGTCGGGAACTCTGGTCATTTCCTTGATGCCGCCTAAGTTCTTCTCTAATTTATCCCATTCTTTTCTGAGCTTTATTACTTCTTTCTTGGGAAGCACATCAAAAGTTCCGTCTTCCGACATTGTTTCGATCGCTTTTAATCTTTCAATTCTTGAACGGATAGTCTTAAAGTTGGTAAGCATGCCGCCTAACCATCTCTCGTTTACATAATACATACCACAACGCTCAGCCTCAGTCTTAACGGCGTCCTGAGCCTGTTTCTTGGTTCCTACAAAAAGGATGGTCCCTCCCTGTGAAGCCACTTCAAATACCGCTCTGTAAGCCTCGTCTACCTTGCCTACGGATTTCTGTAAGTCGATAATATGAATTCCGTTTCTCTCGGTAAAAATATAAGGAGCCATCTTAGGGTTCCATCTTCTTGTCTGGTGTCCGAAATGTACACCGGCCTCTAATAACTGTTTCATTGAAATAACGCTCATTTTTCTACCTCCGTTTAGTTGTTTTCTTCCATATGCCTTGAATAATACCGTCTCGCCTGCCAACCCCCGCGTCATGAGGCACCGACAGACAATGGGCATATGTGATTTTTGGCACGGTTTACCCACGCATGCTTTAATACTATACCACACCTGCAAGACTTATGCAAGTGGTTTTACACTTTTTACCCCTTTTTTGCCCCCTTTTTATAACTTCTGCCCTGCATGGCATACCCTGTTATGCGCCATAACCCATATGCGGCAAATGGTATGTACATCAAATAATATTGAAGCCCGTATCTGCTTTTTGCTTCCCAGAACATATGAAAAAAGTAACCTCCGAATATGCAGAGCGCAAGCAGCGCAAAAGATTGCGACCTTTTTCTTAAACTGCATAACAGACACGCGACAGCGCCAAGCAGTATCATAAAATGATATATATTCATAAGCCATTCCAGTATCGTTCTGCCGCCCCCGTATATGAAATACAGCGCAGGCGCTGAAAGGCTCCCGCTGTGGCGGCTGTTCCATTCTATATTTATCTGCGACTGAAAATCGGGCGCATTCCACTGGGAAATAAACTTTTTATAAAAGAACTTAAGCCCGTGTCCGGGAGAAGCCGCAAATAAAGACACTGACTCTTTTATGGACTCCATACACGCCGCCGCCGTCTTATCCGTGTCAAAGCCGCACTCTTCATATATGCGGCAGTTATATCCGTTGAACCAACCGTTTTCAATATAGTCGTTCTCCTGCAGCCCCATAGCCACCCAGGCGATCTTGGGAACCCCGTCAGGAATTTTTTCCAGACCGGCTGCTTTGGCATATCCGGCGTCAATTAAAGATGAGCATATTGTCGGTCCGGATATGAGAGCCAGTATAAATATTATCGAAATTATATTGATTTTAATCCAGTTTTTCGTATTATTTCCATTCCCGCCTAAGCTTTCGTTAATGCTTACGTCTTTGTTAATGCCTACGCCTTCATTAATTCCTATATCTTCCGCTGTAACCTTCTCCCCGCAGCCCTTCACAAGCCGAAGCAGCATGATGATCACAACCGCAGCCAACAGCACGAAATTATTGGATTTTAAGAGTATGGCTCCTGTCATACAAAAAAACGCCGCCACAAGCAGCCTGCTTTGATATGTCCTTAAGTATTTCATCACAAAATAAACGGCAGGCATGGCAAGGCCCATACCGGGAATATCTCCGTAAATATAAGTAACATACAGATACAGCGGCAGCATCCCCATACATAACACAGACAGGATCACCGAAACCTCATAATTATTAAAAAGTTCCTCCGTGATACGATGAAAAGACCAGACTATTGAAACGATCGAGAACAGATTAATAAACTGCAGCACAATATAATTCCCTGCGCCGAATATATAATAAACAAGTTCCTCAAACGCCACCATGCTAAGCTGATGTGAATATCTGAACAGGTAGTTATTCGCCGTAAAAGCGGAATAATTGCCTTTAAGAAAATCCGTGGCAACATTGCTTATCGCCATGCCGTCGCTCGCGACTCCTACCCTGAAAAAGAAGATTATAAACAGACATATTGCGCCTGAAAAAATAAGGGCTGCCTTTTCAAATGCAGCCGCTGTCTCTTTAGTTATATTATGTTTCTTAAAATAAAAGGCGCAAAAAGCTATAAATACAAGCGCAATAAATATAAGAAGCAGCGGCAAATCCGCCTTATAGGAAGGCTTTTCCGTATCCAGATAAAGTTCCATATAAGAAGTCTGAAACAGGGATGCCGCCATATTCACAATAAGCAGCGCGCTTAACGGGAGCATATAAAACAATGTCAGAATATAAACAAAATTTTCTCTTTTATTCTTATCCATCAAACTGCTCCGTCCCTGTCCGCCGCTGCAATGCAGCTTATCCTTTTCGCCATTTTTCCGTTATTGCCGCGCGCTTCCGCGCTCTTTCAATTTTCCCGTTATCACTGTGCGCCCGTGATTATTTTCGCCATCTGCTCATTGCTTGCATTGGCCGGTATGGTATAAGTACCTGCCCTTATTTTTTTATCATATCCGTTGTTGCACAAATAATCGTCAAATTCATCCGCCGACTCCACTGCGCCTACATCCGCAAGTTTCCTGCTCGCAGAATAAGAACCGTCGCCGCTTCCTATAGTTATCACCATGGTTTTACCGGGATCGCCGCTTTCTTCTTTAGCATCAGCGCCTGCTGCCGTGTCGGTTCCGGTCTCTCTGTCATCCGGCAGACTCCCCGCAGACTTGTTTCCGCTCCCGGCCTGTGCCAAATCGCCAGAACTGCCTTCTTTCGAAACTTTCCCGGGTTCTTCACCTGCTGAGTCAGTCACGCCGTTCTTTGCATCATTGGCTTTCTCCTCAGCTTCTTTAACAGCATTTTCTTTAACGTCAGTTTCTTTAGCGTCAGTTTCTTTAGCGTCAGTTTCTTTCGCATCAGCATCCTTGGCGTCAGACTCTTCAGCGTCAGCTCCTTGGGTGTCAGACTCTTTCGAATCAGTATCTTTCGAATCAGCATCTTTCGCGTCGGCATCTTTAACGTCGGCCTTTTTTCCCTCAGCTTCATCTTCAGACTTTTCTCCGCTCTCCATCTCGGTAAGAACAGTGTTTTCAGTCATTCCAAGCTGTTTGGCTTTTGCAATTATCTCTTCATTGGTCATGCTTCTGTTCTTGGAAAATCCCATAATAACAGCTGTTATTATAATTCCAAGACCAAGACCGCGCAAATAACTTTTCAATTCCATATTTCACCCGTCACTACATTCCTTCATACAGATCAATAACAAGCTTAACCTCACCTATGCCCAATCCAAGCTCTTTGGCTATCGTGATATCAGACTTTCCGGCTTTATGAAGTTCCAGTATCCTGTCATTGCTGTTTCTCGAACCGTCATCTTCGTCATTCTGCATTAATGGCGCCGCTTCTTCTTTTACATCAGGTTCACTGCCCGCCGATATGAACTGCAGCCAATCATCCTCTTCCTTTGGCATATCGGTATTTGGCGAAACAAAGTCACCCTCGGGCTTATGCACTATCTCCACCCTCGGCGGCATGATCGGCACAAAGCCATCGTCAAAAACGGTATTTATCCTGCCGTCCGCACTTTCTTTGGCTTCTTTTGCGGTTATCTCAGCATCCTTGAGCGTCTGCTTTACCTCTTCCACGGTCTTTCCGGCGTCGGACAGCGTACTCTTAAGGCTTTCATGCTTATCATTTAACATGTCATACAAAAAAAGAACTTCTTTATGATTTTTGTTGATCTCTTCAAGAACGGTATCCGAATACTCGTTCACTGCCATTATTTTTTCGTTAGCCAGCCTTTCCATGGCCCGCTCCGTCTTTTCCATCGAATAAGTGACGGTCTCGTCCACAATATCCGATATATGCTCCTTGACTCCGTCCACTTCCCGGTTTATCATCTGCTTTATCTCGTCTTCGCCCATTGCCGCCAGATCTTCGTCCGTATCTTTTTTTACGGCAGGCAGTATATATCCAAGCGCCATGGCAATAACGCCTGTTATTATTAATATTATTTCCGTAGAGCTCATTTTTTAAACCCATGCCTTTCCATTACCCGGGTATCCAGGCTGCGCATTATGAGAAAAGATCAAAATTTCCCACTCCTTTAAGCAGCACTTTCCCGTCCGGCTCTTTTGAAGCTTTTCCGTTATTATTTCTGTTGCGGCCGCCGTCTCCGCCGTATTCATTATTACCCTTTTCTTTGGCGTCAAACTTCTTATTGTGATTTTCCGTCTGATCTTTCTGATTTACTTTTGTAACATGGTTCTCAACTATCTTTGTAAACTGATTTCCGACGTTAGCCTGATCCACCAAGCCCTTATTGTCCTCATTCTGTTTAATGGGCGAATAATCCTGCGCTCTGGTTATCTGACCCTGTAATTCGATCTGTCCTATTGCCATACCGACGATCACACCTTTCTACACTAAATACCGGTAAGTTTTACATCTCCCTGAGACTTTATGAAACGGCAGTACTGCGCCTCTTTCTGCACCGTCATCGACGCGCCGCCTATTGATATCACGGTTCCCGGATATACGGACTCCCTGACTACAACGCTTGCGCCGTCCCTGCTTCTGGACTGGCCAAGCAGAGCATCCAACTGCGCATTGTAATTCTTTATAAGCTCTGTCTTTGTCTTTATGGCGGCTGCAAGCTTCTGAACATGTTGGATCTGCTCGGGCGTCATTTTAATACCCTTGGCCATTTTCTGCTTTGCGTCCGTTAATACGCCATACGCTTCTTTCAGCGCCGCATTCTCTGAATCTATGAGTTTCTGCAGTTCCTGCGCCTTTGCGTTTAACCTGGGATCAGTCCCGACTTCAACGACCGTGTCGGCTCCCATCGCGGAACCTAATGTTTTTACATTTATGCTTTTGACCGCGCTGACCCTGCCGCCGATAATAAACCCTCTCTTACCGTCAACATTTATCTCCGTTCCCGCCGATACCTGACTGTGCAGGATCGAATCGGAAGCGACATAACCTTTGGCCTGCGCATTAACGTTTTCAAGGAACTTGGAAATTATGTTTTCCTCGGCCTTAAGCGCGCCTCTGCCCATTCCGTTCATTCCGCGGGCTATTATTATATTGTTGCCCGCCTCAAGCAAAGCGCCTTCCACCACTCCTTTCACCACTATGTTTCCCTTGGCTTTTACCTGAAAATTAGTGCACACGTTGCCGTTTACCTGCACACTGCCTTCACATTCTATATTTCCCGTGGAATTGTCCACATTCTCAACTACAAGCACATCCGAAACAAAAACGGTATCTTCGATAAGTTCAACGTGTCCGTTGACCATAGAAGTCAACGTAAGCCCGTCCTCGGATATTTCTATATTATTTCCGTATTTAAGCTTGGCCTGCCTTACATCTGCCGGCTTCAGTCTTCCGCCGACAAGATTCATGCCATACTTACCCTCAACTGCGGGAATAAGTCTGGCCAACACGTCGCCTTTGTTACAGTGCTGTATCACATTCAGCTGAAAAAAGTCAACGCTTCCGTCTTCCTTAAGCGTAGGCTTGGCTTTTCTGTCCGTATTAAAAAAATATTCTATCCTAGCGTCGCTGCCCTGCACCGGCTCCGTGCCTTCCGCAACAAGTATGTCTTCACAATAATTTCTTTTTGCAAAAAACGCACCTATATTGTCCTGCCTGATCCCATGCTGTATTCCTTTTGCAGTCAGATCCTTTATAAGTTCCTGCGGAGTCATTTCTTCCCCGCCGACGGAAGGCGCATAAAACCTCACATAAGCATGCATATAATCCTTCGTGAGCGTAAATTTATAGCACTCCCGCTCTTTCAATGTCTGCCTGTTCTCCAAAAGCACCGTTTTTTCCTTATCTTCCATGGTCTCTATGGCTTTATACAGCACATTTTTATCATAAATGATATCTTTAAGAGCCAGATATTCCGTAACATCTGTTATTTCAACAGGCTTACCGCCGTCCGTAGGCGGAATAAGCTTTAAAGAGGTCTTATCACTTTCATGTACAAGTCTAAAATATCCGTTCATGTTTGCACCACGCCTGTAATTTATTGTCTGTCCGTAAGTATGCCCATATAATTCCCCAGTTTTTCCCGCATTTTCTGCAAAGCTCTGGTATGCAGTTGGGAAATACGGGATTCCGAGACTTCCAGTATACTGCTTATCTCTTTCAAAGTCAGATCTTCATAATAATATAGTAAAATAACTTTCTTTTCTTTCTCTGTTAAAAGTTCCAATGATTGCGCGAGCATATTTTTAAGTTCATCACGCTCTATGACCTCTTCGGGGCCGTCAAACTGCGCGCTGTGTGTATGGCTGCTGTCATTGGGTATTTCGCTGCCCTGCTCCAAAAACTCGTTTAAAGATACAACATTTGTCACCTTCATCTGTGACTGCCAATCAATATATTCGTCGTTAGTAATACCGAGACTTCTTGCTATTTCCTCGTCAGTCGCGCTTCTTCCGTACTTAGTCTCTATCTCTCTGATCGCGGCGTCGATCCTCTTCTGTTTCTGCCTGATCGTTCTGGGAATCCAATCCATTTTCCTTATCTGGTCTAAAATAGCGCCTCGGATACGAAGGCTTGCATAAGTCTCGAATTTTACATCCTTAAGCGCATTAAATTTATCAATAGCATCAATTAGACCAAAGACTCCGTAGCTTACCAGATCCTCATATTCCACGTTATAGCCAAGATACATGCTCAGCCTTCCTGCCACCATCTTTACAAGCGGGGCATACTCCAATATGATCTTTTCTCTCACTTCGGTAGACCTGGTTTTTCCATATTCTTCCCAAAGTTTCTTTCTGCCTGCTTCGTCCATATTCATTCCCCATTATATATGACTATATATCAAGTCAGCTTTCTCTTCCTGCCGAAAGATCTGACAACCGGCCGGACCCATCTCCTTCTTCGTCCGGCTCTTTCTCTATTACTTCACCTTCATCCATACGCTCCTGTTCTATCTGCGCCTCGAAACGGTCAAGCATCCACTTGATGACTTCACCCAGGATATCAAAAAAGATCAACACACACAACAGCACTATAAGCATATCCCTAAGTTTATAGTGCGATACAAACATAAATATGCTCACGATCGAACCTGCAAGAAGCATTATAAAAGGCGGAATCAGTCTTCGCTTTTTGGCGCGCTGTTTCGCTCTTTCCTGCTCTAACTCGCGCTCCCTCTCCCTTTCCTTCTCTTCCTGCGCTCTATCCGTAATAAACTGCTCGTCGTCAGCATCCATATTCTGATCAGTCGTTTCCAATACCTGATTTTCCGTATCCACTTCTTTACCTTCCGTCCATAACAAATAAAAGAATTATATCTTTGTCTCCGGTTTTCCAACCGCGCGTATCACAAAGTCTCCGGTTTCCGGATAAAAAATTACCGTCCTACCGTAATTTTTTCCTGTATCTTCTGCTAAAATAGGTATCTTAAGCTCGGCAAGCTTTTTCTTGGTTGCCTCAACATTTCTTTCACCTACCCGGGTAGCTTCAGAATTTCCTCCCTGAAAAGAGAACATCTGCGCTCCTCCCGCTATTTTTGCTACAAGCCTCGTTCTGCTTGCTCCTTTTGCCACGATCCGCTTTACCAGCTCCTCAATGCCGGTATCGGCAAATTTGGGTATGTTTGAATTATTTTTAATTGCCTTACTGTCCGGAAGCATTATATGCGCCAGTCCGCCGATCTTGGTCATAGGATCCCTTATCGCTATTCCCACACACGATCCCAACCCCAACGTGGTAATTCCGTCAGGGCTAACACATATATTTAAGTCGGCCATCCCGACCTTTATCACTTCAGCCATATCTACGAATCCCCACCTTCACTGAATCACATATTTCCCATACCTAATGCCGCCAATATCTTACCGTAAGAATCCATATCAGGCATCAAAATAAAATATCCGTCAATAGATATTTCGTCAAAAAACTGATTCTGGATCAAGAGCATCTTATCGCCCATCTCGCCAAACTGTATAGCCGGGACGCTCATAATCGCTCCTGCCATATCCACAGTAATATCAGGTATGGAAGGATAAATGACCAGATTGGTCAATGCAGAGAGGGAGTTTAAATATGCTCCCGTAATAATATTTCCGACTTCTTTTAAGGCCGAAAATTCCATTTCCGTAAAATCGTCGCCCTCCATCGGCATTCCCATAAGCTTGGAAACAAGAAATCTCGCGGCGTTTTTCTCAAGAAGGAACATAATGCTTCCGGTTATATCGCCTTCCACTCCAAGGTATATACCCGCCATTACCTGTTCTTCGCCGCCCATTGCCTCGCCCACATCTTTAAATTCAAGCAGTGCAACCTTGGGAACCGACATATCTACTTTGCACTGAAGCATCTGCGCCAGAGCCGTAGTGGCATTGCCGGCGCCGATGTTTCCGATCTCTCTCAATATATCAAAATATTCCTGACTAATAGAGTCTACGCTCATTTCGCTCACAAGTTATCCTCCTATGAATTTTCAGGTACCACCATATTTAAGTCCAAAAGAGAAATAAGTCCGTCATGACATTTGCCTACGCCAAATATAAAATTGCCTTTTTCATCTTTAGTCTCATAGGATACCTTTTCTATCTGGTCATTTTCCAGAGTGACCACCTCTTTTACTTCGTCAACGATAATTCCGATATAGCCCTGCTGATCCAGCTTTATTATTATTATACGCGTTGACTTGGTAAATTCATCCTCGGGAAGTCCCATCTTAAGACGAATGCTCATTACCGGAACAACTTCACCGCGCAGATTGATCACGCCCTTTAAATAAGGATCTACTTTGGGCACCCTTGTTATATGCTGCATTCTTACTATGTTATCTATATATTTGATATTGATCCCATACTGTTCGTCACCCAGATTTATCACTATGAACTGAGTTGTTTCCGAAGTGCCTTTTAATTCTTCCATTCTGCTCATCCTCCTTTGCTTAAATGAGTGAGTTGGCATCAAGTATCAGTGCCACTTCACCATCACCAAGAATAGTTGCGCCGCTTATGATCTTGCATTTGTTTATATATTTACCCATAGATTTGATAACGATCTCCTGCTGTCCTATAAGTTCATCAACAACAAGGCCTGCAAGCTTATCGCCCTTCTTAACAATAACAACCACAAGATTTTCTTCGGGATCTTTTTCACTGGTAATATCCAGGATTTCGCTCAGTCTGATAACGGGAACCACTACCCCTCTAAGCTGTATGACTTCTTTATTCTGTACCAGTTTTACGTCACTGGGTGAAATATCCTCCAAAGTCTGGATCGAGCCGAGTGATATCGCATATTTTTCTCCGCCGACAACAACCATGAGCGCCTGAATGATAGCAAGGGTAAGCGGAAGTCTGATTATCCATGTACTTCCTTCTCCAAGCCTGCTCTTAACTTCAATTTCGCCGCTTAAGGCTTCTATCTTAGACTTAACAACATCCAGTCCGACGCCTCTTCCCGATATATCGGACACGGTCTTGGCTGTAGAAAAGCCTGCGTTAAACAGTAGATCGATTATCTCTTTTTCGTTCATGTTATCAGCCTGTTCCTGAGTGATAACACCACGCTCTATAGCCTTGGCCTTAACGGCTTCGGTATCGATACCGTTACCGTCATCCCTTACCTCTATAACAACGTTATTACCGTCCTGATATGCATCAAGGAAGATCGAACCTACCTCCGGCTTTCCTCTCTCCTTACGCACTTCGGCAGATTCAAGTCCATGGTCTGCGGAATTACGCAGCAGGTGCATAAGAGGATCGCCGATCTCATCCACAACGGTACGGTCAAGTTCCGTTTCCTCACCTGACATATACAATTCCATTTTTTTGTTAAGCTTCTTGGATATATCACGGATCATTCTCGGGAACTTGGTAACGATACTCTCAATGGGCACCATTCGCACCTTCATGACCGACTCATGCAGTAATGTCGTAACGCTCTCGAGATATTCTATCTGCTCATTAACTTCACTTGTGGCTCCGCCTTCCGAACTGGTTGACGCAGAAACCAGGGAGTTCTTTGCTATGATAAGCTCGCTTACCAGATTCATCAGAGTATCAAGTTTCTCTATATCGACCCTGACTGTTCTGTTGACAACAGGTTTGCCCGACGCAGGTTTCTTTTCTACCTTATTGTCGGCAGGCGCTGACTGTGCCGCCACAGACGTCTTGGCAGCCGCTGTTCCGGCCGGTTTGGTTTCAACCGCCGTTTCCTTTGCGTGAGCTTCTTTTTCATCAGCCGTTTCTGAAGCCGGCCTTGCTTCTTCTTTATTTTCATCCGAAGGCACGGCCCTGTCAAAGTCATATACTCCGCCTTCCACGGATTCTATCTCGGAAACGTTCCGCGCCGCCGCAAGTATGGCGTCAAGCTCCGCATCCGTAGCAACTATTAGGCTGAAATCAAGTTCAAACTTTTCATCCTCTATATCCTGCGCTGACGGATTGGAATAAACGATCTCGCCGATCTCCTCAACCGCCTTAAATACAAGGAAAGCTCTTGCCGCCTTAAGTATGCAGGACTCCTGAACCGTAACGGTAAGTCCGTATACTTTTTTACCCTGTTCAAGCGCTTCCGAAAGCGCCGCCGCCTCGGTATCCTTAAGCACGCATCTCTGCCACTTGGGCACATCGTCACTGCCGCTTTCGCTGACGGAGCTTTCGGACTGTTTGGTTTCCTCTTTGGCGGGTTCCGCTTCATCTCCGCCTCCTCCGCCATTCAATATATCATTGAGCTGCTTGATAAGAGGTTCATTATCATTAGTACCCTCATCGGCGCTCTCCCTTATGTTGGAATTATATTCTTCAAGAGCATCAAGGCACTGAAACAATATATCTATCATATTGGCCTTGACCTTAATGTTTCCGTTACGCACCTCAGAGAACACGTTCTCCATATCATGGGTAAGATTCTGCATTCTCTTATATCCCATGGTGCCCGCCATACCCTTAAGGGAATGGGCCGCGCGGAAAATCTCATTGATGGTATCCATATTGTCCGGTTCCTGTTCCAATGAGAGAATCTGCGTATTCAGATTCTGTAAATGTTCACTTGTTTCATCAAGGAAAATTTCCAAATACTGGCTTACATCCATATTATTTTACCCCCACGTTCGTTATAATCTCCTGCGCAATCTGTTCAAGCGGCACTATCTGATCCGCAAGCCCCGCGTTGACAACGCTTCTTGGCATACCATAGACCGCGCATGTACTTGCTTCCTGCGCAATAACATGCAGTTTCTTTTTCTCTTTAAGATTTGTGATCCCTTTAGTACCGTCGGCGCCCATTCCCGTCATTACCACACATACAACTTCGTCATACTTGCTGTTGGCCAAAGATTCATACATATAGTTGGCACAGGGTTTTACTCCTTCACGGTTAGGCTCATCCGAGTAATGAACACTGTATTTGCTTGACATTGTCAATATATTAAGATGCTTTCCGCCTCTTGCGATATAAACAGTGCCCTCTTCCAGCACATCACCCTCTTCCGCTTCCTTTACACGCACCTTACTGAGCGAATCCAACCTTTCAGCCAAAGAAGCCGTAAAACCTACCGGCATATGCTGTACGATCACGACCGGAGCTTTAAGATTGGCGGGCAGTTTGGGAACAACGGACTGCAGCGCCTTAGGACCGCCTGTAGAACTTGCCAGCGCCACGATCTTTCTGCCTGAAACCGGAACCGTGCTTTTCCTCGCCGGATTTACTGTCGGCGCGGCAACGGACCTTTCCCTGGGCGGCTCCTTACGGAACATATTCAGTCCGGAATCCGCAACCGCCGCCAGAATATCCAACATCCTGGTCTTAAACGCCCCGTCGCGGCAATCCATGGCATTCCCCGGTTTATGTATAAAATCCAACGCTCCCAGTTCCAAAGCATCCAGAGTGATCTTGGCGCCTTCCATAGTATCCGTGCTTGCCATCATAACCTTAGCCGGGATATTACGCTTATGTAATTCTTCAAGCAGTTCCAGACCGTTCATCCGCGGCATGTTCACATCCAGGACAACCGCGTCATAGGTTTTGGATGACAACAGATTTAGCGCCTCAAGGCCGTTAGCCGCACGATCTTCTACATGGAATCTATCATCGCTTTCTATTATATCACAAAGCACCCTTCTCATGAGTGCAGAGTCATCAACTACGAGAATATTTTTCATTTTTATTCCTCCAAATAATCGATTTCCACATTTCTCTGCTTTTGAATAGTCTTGCGCTCCTCGTCAAATATGTACTTAATAATATCTTCCCTGTTATCGTCATCCATATGGATGTACTGCACCCTGTGCTCATAAATACCGGGCCTGTTCTCCACTTCCTTTACACTCAATACTTTTCCGAATACTTTAAATTCCTTGGCTTCACCTGATACCCACAGGTTGTATTTGCATAAGATAACGCTGTCTTTTTCATATGCGTAATTGGCAACAAATCTGAGACCGCCGCCGCTTATATCCACGATCACGCTGCTGTGCAGAGGAAGCTCCGGCATAAGAGCATCCGGATCATTCTCTACCGCCCGGACCTCCCTTTCTTCAAGCGTCCTGGAATTCATCTCAAGCGCGCAACTGAATCTGTAATATTCACGTCTCTGATATTTGCGCAGATTACTGGTAAGATCCATAAGCACGGAAAAAACATTGTTATTTCTGTAACGATCCACGACTCTCGCGTAACACTGGTAAAGGCCGCCCGGCGTATAAAAAAACAGGTTATACTCGCCGTCTACCGGCAGAAGGACCAACTTAGTCTTCTCAAAAGGCATGGAGACCTCTATCCTGTCATCTGATATAATATCTATAACCTGACTGTCATAAGTCTTTTTTACGCCGTTTTCCTCTTCTTCTTTCATTCTTACTATTCTCTGCATCTGAAGCCTGTTCCCCGGCTCAATGTATTTAGAAAGTACATAATCCATATTATCCCCCCTGATCTTACGGATAACCATCTGTTATCTTTTTGATATAATATGTGAAAAAAATGCCGCCATACCACGTTTTTCAAGATTTTTATTCAATTCTTTATTCATAAGTTTTGCCGCAAGCATCTCATACGCCTGCGCAGACTTACTTTCAGGATTCTGGATCGATACCGGCATCTGCTGCATGACGGCCTTTGAAAGCTGTACATCCTGGGGCACCATGCCAAGATATGTTATCGGCATTTTAAGATATCTGGCGACCACTGTGTCCAGTTTTTCAAACAGATCCCTTCCTTCCTGCCCGCAGGTTACTTTATTGGCGATCACCTTGATCTGCGAAGCCCCGGCCGAATATCTCGGATGTCTGTTAAGAGCCTTAAGCAGCGAATAAGAGTCGGTTATTGAAGTAGGCTCGGGAGTGGTAACAAGCAGTATCTCGCCGCCCGCTACAAGGAACTCCAGAACCGCATCGGAAATTCCCGCTCCGGTATCCACTATTATAATATCCGCCATCTCGTCAAGCTGCGCAAGATTTTTTATAATATATGTCAGATAATCAATGCTTAAATCAGACATACCCGCAATGCCCGAACCGCCCGATATAAAACCCACATCCATAGGCCCCCAGGTGATTATATCCTTAATGTTCTTACCCTGATAAATAAGATCATACAAGTTATGCCTTGGAACCGCCCCAAACATGATCTCTATATTTGCAAGTCCGAAATCCGCGTCCAATATTATGACACGCTGCCCCATTTTTTTAAATTGAATCGCGAGATTAATTGCCGTATTTGATTTACCGACCCCACCCTTTCCACTGGTCACGGTAATGACTCTTGCCAAAGGGCGCTGAGACCGGCTGCTTGCTTTTATTATATTTCTAAGTTGTTCAGCCTGATCCATTCTCTCCCGCTCCCTTCTCAATTCTTTCCGCCAAGCAATCTTTTTACCGTCTTCTGAGGGTTAAAATCTTCAATATCATCCGGCACGTTCTGGCCGCAGGTAACATATGAAAGCGGCGCACCGGTATAAAGCTTCAGGTTAAGCAGATTTCCCAAAGTAGTGGTTTCGTCAAGCTTTGTGAATATCAGCTTATAATCAACCATTTCTTTATAAGCGTCCGCAATACTTACCAGATCTTTATATTTTGTAGTGGCGCTGAGTACCAGAAAGACCTCCTTCTCAGCCTGATCATCTACAGAATGTATAAACTTGCACATACTTTCTCTCTGAGCCTCATTCTGATATGAATGCCCTGCCGTATCCACAAGGATATAATCATAATCCTTAAAATCCGTAAGCGCCTGCTGCAGTTCTTCCACTGCATATACCACCCTGAAAGGCACTTCAAGTATGTTCGCGTAGGTACGGAGCTGTTCCGCCGCCGCTATCCTGTAAGTATCCGCAGTCAAAAGCGCGACCTTTTTCTTATCATCTACCTGGAATTTAGATGCGATTTTGGCAATGGTAGTCGTCTTACCGACTCCGGTAGGACCAATGAAAAATACTACCTTAACGCCTTTTTCGTTAGGCATTATCCCGGACGGTTTGCCGAATTTAAGAATCATTTTCTGATATGTGTTGGCCAAAGCAAAGTCAAACGGCGTGTTCGGCTTATTGTTTTTCCTGATCTCTTCTATGATCTGGTCCGCATAGGTTTCATCCACTTCATTATTCAGCATGGTAGTATGAAGAAGAGACATAAACATCTCTGTCTCGCTTACCTCTTCCGGCTTTTCTTCTTCGGGTTTCTGAAGCTGCTGCTCTAATAAAGACTGGAGACTGTCAAGCTTTTCCTCTATAACATGATTTTCCTTTTTATCGTGTCCGTTTTCCTCATTTTCACCGGGAGCTGTCCGTGTCATATCAGTCCGGGGCTTTGTCTGATCGGTATTGTTCATGCTGGACATGACTACATTGTTGATAGCGGAAACCGCGGCCTTCACATCCGCAGAAATATCCGCTTCATTGTTATTATCCTCTTCCAATGCAACGGTCACTTCTACCATCTGCGGTTTTAAAATGTCAAACAGCCCTTTTTTCTTAACATTTTTAACATTCATCACAACAACATTTGTTCCAAGTTCCTTTTTGGCTGTTTCAACTGCCTCGCTTTCCGTTTTTCCCACAAATTTCTTAATTATCATTATGCTGTCACCATCCCAACAGACTGTAATTCAATGTTATTTTCCACCTCATTATATGATACGACAACAAGGTCCTTAAAATAATCTTCCGTTAATTTCTTAAAATATGCGCGCACAATGGGAGAAGTTATGACTATCGGAATCTTTCCCAGATCTTCCAACTTCTTGGTCTCCGCGCTGACTGAATCCATAATGGCCTTTGTCTTGGCCGGATCAAGCGTAAGATAAGCGCCCTGCTCGGTCTGCTTCACGCTTCCCATTATCTCCTGCTCCAACTTGGGATCGAGAGTAACCACACTGGTAGTCTCGTTCGCAGGGAAAAATTTATTGGATATGGCCCTCTTAAGGCTCTGCCTTACATATTCAGTAAGAATATCCGTATCTCTTGTTGTAGAAGCATAATCGGCAAGCGTTTCAAATATGGTAAGCAGATCTCTTATCGATATGCCCTCTCTAAGCAGATTCTGCAATACCTTCTGTATCTCTCCAAGTCCCAACAGCTTAGGAACAAGTTCTTCCACAAGCGAAGGATTGCTCTCTTTCAGATTGTTGACAAGATTCTGCACATCCTGTCTTGTGAGCAGTTCCGCTATGTACTGTCTTATCACCTCGGTCAGATGTGTCGCAATGATAGACGGCGGATCGACAACGGTATAACCCATACTCTCCGCGCGTTCCCTCTGTCCTTCCGTGATCCAGATGGCAGGCAGATGGAATGACGGTTCAAAAGTAGGGATACCTGTGATCTCTTCCTCTACATATCCCGGATTCATGGCCATATAGTGGTCAAAAAGTATCTCTCCCTCGCTCACCTGTACGCCTTTTATCTTAATAATGTACTGGTTAGGGTTAAGCTGTATATTATCACGCAGACGAATGATCGGCACCACAGTACCAAGCTCCAGAGCGATCTGACGCCTTATCATAACTACACGGTCGAGAAGGTCGCCGCCCTGATTAACGTCGGCAAGAGGAATGATGCCATAACCGAACTCCAGTTCGATAGGATCGACCTGCAACAGCGACGTAACATTCTCAGGCTGCCTGATCTCTTCGGCAGCAGCCTCTTCTACATCCACTTCATGCTCGATCTCGGCAGTCTCTATAGTTCCGGATATTATCCTTCCGACTATTATAAAACACAGCCCGAAACTTAAGAATATGATGGTATTAAGCGGTGTTACGATACCGAGCATCATCATAACGGCGCCTACTATATAAAGTACCTTGGGCACGCCGAACAACTGACTTACCAACACCGTGCCGAAATCCGCCTCTTTAGAGCCTTTGGTTACCAGTATGCCTGTTGACAGAGAGATGAGCAGCGAAGGTATCTGGCTTACCAGACCGTCACCGATGGTAAGTATCATGTAACGGTTCATGGCCTCATTTATTGTCATGCCCTGTCTCCACATTCCCATCAGCGCGCCGCCGACAAGGTTTACCGCCGTTATGACAAGACCTGCGGTTGCATCTCCCTTAACGTACTTTACGGCGCCATCCATGGAACCGAAAAAATTGGCCTCTTCCTGAATCTTATCACGCCTTATCTTAGCTTCGGCGTCCGTAATGGCTCCCGTGTTCAGGTCCGCATCTATGGCCATCTGTTTACCCGGCATTGCATCCAGGGTAAACCTTGCGGTTACCTCAGCCACACGCTCGGAACCTTTGTTGATGATCATAAACTGTACGATAATAAGTATGATAAATACTATTACGCCGATAACAAGATCGCCGCCGCCTACATACTGACCGAATGTCTCAACGACATTACCCGGCTCTCCGGTGGTAAGTATAAGTCTGGTAGACGATATATTCAAAGATATCCTGAATACGGTCGTAAACAGCAGGATCGTAGGAAAGAAAGACATATTCAGCACTTCATTGGCAAACATACAGCCAAACATTACCGTAAAAGCAACCGATATGTTAAATGCCAAAAGCACATCCAAAAGCCCTGACGGAATGGGTATGATCATCATAATAAAAGCAGACAGCAGATATGCCGCAACACCGACATCAGCTTTTTTCATTTTTGGCATCTTCTCTCCTCCTTCCCGGGCTTATTTTATACCTTGCCCTGCAAGTGATATACAAAGGCAAGCACTTCCGCCACCGCCTGATACAGTTCCGGCGGGACTATGCTTCCTATGTCAACATTGGCATACAGCATCCTTGCCAACGGTTTGTTCTCAACAATCTCAATATTATGCTCTCTTGCGACTTCCTTGATCTTCTGCGCAAGATAATCCGATCCTTTGGCCACAACATAAGGGGCGTCATAAAGTTCAGGATCATACTTTATGGCAACCGCATAATGAGTAGGGTTCGTAATAACGACGTCCGCTTCAGGCAGAGCCTGCATCATACGCCGCCTCGAGGCCTCCATCATACGCTGCCTCTGTTTGCTCTTAACCTTGGGATCACCTTCCTGATCCTTATATTCGTCCTTAACTTCCTGTTTGGTCATCTTCATGTCTTTTTTGAACTTGACTTTCTGATAAACAAGATCCATCACAGCCACGATCATATAAAACAGGGCAATCCTAAACCCCAGATTTATCACAAGATTACCTATCTGCATTATGCCCTGATTAAGCGATAAGCCGTACATGAGAAAAATACTCGGGGCATTCTTCTTAAGATAACTGTAAACCGCATATACGATTATGGAAATCTTTAATATGGACTTAATAAGCTCAACCAGTGAATTTATCGAAAATATCCTCTTTATGCCGCTTGCCGGATTTAACTTACTGAACTTGGGCTTTAGCGGCTTGGTCGTAACTTTCCACTTGACCTGTACGATATTGCATACAAAAGCCACTGCAAAACCGATCAGCAGTATCGGCAATATCAGCATCAGCACACTGTACATAGCTCTTATGAATATCGCCCTGAAAGTGATCTGCTGTATCGAACCGTCATACATCTTTATGTATTCAGGCAGCTGCGTATATATATTCTTAAACAATCCCACGAACAGCTCTCCCATATGAGCCGTCCAGAACTTTAAAATTATAAACAGCGCAAGCAGTTCAAATGCGTTTGTGATTTCACGGCTTTTCGCAACCTGACCTTCTTTTCTTGCATCCGATAATTTCTTGGAGGTCGGCTCTTCCGTCTTTTCGCCGCCCGGCCCGTCTTTTGCAAAAAACTGGAGATCATATTCCAATAACATATTATACCATTCCTTCTACAAAAGCTGCAATCATAGTCTTCATTTCCTTAAAAATGAAATCTGCCGCTCCGGGAAGCATCCTCACAGTCAGAAACATTATACAAAGTCCGGTAAGCACCTTCATCTGCATACCCACGGCAAACATATTCATCTGCGGAGCAACTTTCGCAAGTATGCCGAGAATGCAGTTTAACAGCAGCATAACACAGAATATCGGCATACATATCCTAAAGCCTATGACCACATAATCACTCATGAAACGTATCATGGACAGTACGAGCGAGTCCATATTAAAGACCGCCCCATTTATCGGTATCAGCGTAAAAGTATCTATCAACGCCTGCAGCAGATACTGATACATGCCTGAAATTATCAAAAACAAAGTAAAGACATACTGGTAATATACACCGCTGAATGTTGCGTTCTGTCTGGTAGCCGGGTCCATGAGATTCACCATCGAAAGTCCCGCTTCCATATCGGCTATATTACCTGCGAACGCCGCTATCGTTGTACAAAGCTGCGCTCCCCAACCGATAAGCAGTCCCACTATTGCCTCTTTCATGACTATAACCGCATATTCCGTAACGGTGCTGTATACCACTTCATTATGTTCAATAGACACAAAAAGCAGGTAAGACAGAATGATCCCCAAACCAAGTTTTACACGTCTGGGAGTATTATCCATTCCGAAAAACGGCGATACATAGATAAAACATGTCACCCGCACCACTATTAACAAAAAATATTCTAAATCCGCATAAGTAAATGTAAAATCTATCATTACGCTACCTTATATACAAACTGAAATTATTCCATAACATTGTCATATAGCTTGTCATATTGTTCATCATCCAATGTCCAAGCAGCATCAGCGTAAGAAAGATCGATAAGATCTTAGGAACAAAAGTAAGCGTCTGTTCCTGTATAGAGGTAACTGTCTGAAATATACTTACTATAAGACCTACGCATAAAGAGACCAAAAGCAGGGGCGCCGCAGTCTTGATAATAGTAAACAAAGCCTGCGATGCTATCGCGGTCACGTCATCTATTGTCATAATAATCCCCCATTCCTACTAATTTCCCACTAATAAAATGTCCTGACAAGACTTCCTATTATCAAATTCCAACCGTCAGCCAATACAAACAGCAGGATCTTAAACGGCATCGATATAGTGGTCGGCGGCAGCATCATCATACCCATTGCCATAAGGGTCGACGCCACTACCATATCTATCACTATAAACGGAATATATATCAAAAAGCCTATTATAAAGGCTGTCCTAAGTTCACTTATTATAAAAGACGGAACAAGCACGCTAAACGGGATATCGTCCAACTCACCGCTCCATTCCGTACCGCTGACCTCCATAAAAAGGCTTACATCCTTCTTCTGGGTATACGGATACATAAACTCACGTATAGGTTTCTGCGCCGCTTCAAGCGCTTCTTCCTGTTCAAGCCGGCCTTCTTCAAAAGGCACTATGGCGTCATTGTAGACGCTCGTTATAGTCGGCTGCATTATAAAGAAAGTCAAAAACAGCGCCAACCCGATAAGCACATTGTTAGGCGGCGCGGTCTGTGTATTAAGCGCTGCCCTCGTAAAATGCAGAACAATGATTATTCTGGTAAACGAGGTTAACATAACAATCAATGACGGTGCAATAGCAATTAAGGTAAGGGTAATCAAAATACGCAACGCGCCATTCAGAGTACCATTACCATTGTTATATGTAACCGTCACCGTATTAGCAATATTCAGTTCGCCCAGATCATCGGCATCTTCTGCCGTTCCCGGTTCTTCTATATTTGTTCTCTCATTTGTCGTTCCGGTAAGATTGGAATTCACATAGGGGCTTTCTGTTGCATATACAATATCTTTTCCGCCCATAAAAGCTACAGTAAACAATATGCCTGCAAGGAACAGCAGGCATACCACTCTCTTTATGTGATGTCCGGAAAAATATTTTTTCATCCTTATCGCCTACTCATCCTTATCTCGGTCATCTTCATTTTCCATAAAATTTTTCTTTTGCAGCTTTTCCAATAAATCCTTAAAGCTTAGCCGGCTGTCGCTAAACTTGTCAGAAAGTATAAGCTGATCCTCAGGTACCTCTGTTAACATTGTAACAGAATCTTTCCCAATTGCCACTGCCAAATATTTCTTTCCGACACGAATAATCTGAATGTACTTATTATTGCCAATGGCGCAGCTTTCCACCACTTCCATATTGGCGTTGACAGACTTTGTCTTCTGGTATCCTCCGATCCACTTGGTCACAAAATAAGTGAGTCCGAGAACGAAGACAAAGAGAATAAGCACAGTCATAAACTGCAAATAGGAATTCATATTACCCGAACCGGTCAGTATCATTAACCAACTACCTTCTTAACTGCTTCAAGAACACGGTCAGCCTGGAAAGGCTTAACAATAAAATCTTTTGCTCCTGACTGAATGGATTCAATTACCATTGCCTGCTGACCCATTGCGGAACACATAATGACTGTGGCACCGGGGTCTGATTCTTTGATTTTCTTAAGGGCCTGAATACCATCCATTTCGGGCATTGTGATATCCATAAGTACAAGATCCGGTTTAAGTTCATTGTACTTTTCAACTGCCTTAAGACCATTTTCAGCCTCGCCTGCAATGTTGTATCCGTTCTTTGTCAGGATATCCTTAATCATCATACGCATGAACGCTGCATCATCACATACCAAAATATTCTTTGCCATTATTTTCTCTCCTATAATATTATTTTAATAATACCCTATTTAATGATTTCGCTTACTCTAACACCAAAGCTCTCTTCAATTACTACAACTTCTCCCTTAGCTACAAACTTGCCGTTTACAAGTACATCTATAGGTTCACCCGCAATCTTGTCAAGTTCTATGATAGTGCCGGGTGCGAAGTCCAGGATATCCGAAATGGACTTTGACGTCCTTCCGAGCTCTACGGTAACCTCCAACGGAACATCTTTTATCAGGTCGATGTTTTCCTGAGGCTGCATAGGATTAAATCCCGGTGTAAAGCTTTGGAACTGCGCCGGCTGAATGTTCATGTTAGGCTGCATCTGACTCATATCCGGCTGCGGCATTCCCATTCCCATGGGCATCTGCATCTGAGGCATTCCCATTCCCATAGGCATCTGCATCTGCATTTGAGGCATTCCCATCTGAGGCGCTGCCTGCATCTGGCTCATATCCGGCTGCGGCGTCTGAGCTGCGGCCTGCATCTGCGGAGCTGCCGGAGCAGGCGTCGGCGCGGCTGCTGCAGGAGCAGGAGCTTCTTCCTCCGGCGCCGAATCCCCTAACTGTGAAGAAAGGAATGTGGTACACAGATCTTTTGCAAAATCTATCGGATACAGCTGCATGATAGTCGAATCAACCAAATCGTCAATCTGCATACGAAATACTATTCTTACAAAGGTTCCTGCCAAAAACGGCGCAATGTCGCTTCCTGACTTAAACTCAGTCAAATCAACAAGGCTTGCTTCCGGAGGACTTATATCGATCATCTTGCCAAGCATCGTCGAAAGCGAAGTTGCCGCTGAACCCATCATCTGGTTCATAGCCTCGGATATCGCGCTTAAATGCAATTCTCCAAGTTCTCCGTCAGTATTGCTTCCGTCACCGCCCATCATCAGATCCGTAATAACTTTAACGTCATGTTCCTTTAATATCAATATATTGGAACCGTCTAATCCTACCGTATATTTAATCTGAATAAATACACATGGCCTCTCATATTCCGTCAACACACTTTCCCATGTTGACAGGCTTACAACCGGCGTGGTAATGCTTACTTTTCGATTTACCAGTGAAAACAGCGTGGTTGCAGATGAACCCATGCTTATATTGGCGACCTCGCCTACAGCATCTTTTTCTATATCGGATAAAATACTATCATCCACATCAGGGGCACCTCCTGCTGATGCCTGGCCGGACGCTGAAGTATCGCCGGCATCATCAGCGCCGCCGCTGAGCAGCGCGTTTATTTCATCCTGTGATAACATTCCGTCCATGCTTTTACTCCTCCCCCTCTCTATATACCGACGTTACTCTGACAGCATATTTATCCTTGTCAGAACCGGGTAATGCGGCAAATTTCTTTATATTACCAACATAGACGTTAAGATCCTGGTCTACATTGGAATCCAATCTTATTATATCACCAACCTGAAGATTTACAAAGTCCGTTACACTTATGCGGCTTCTTCCCAAAACCGCCTTGATCGGCACGTCTACTCTCCGTATCAAGGACTCTATATATTCAGCATAATCTTCTTCGGCTTTCTCCTGTATATTGGCATACCAGTATCTGGTATTCAGTTTATCCATCACGCTCTCAAGTGTGAAGAACGGAAGACATATATTCATAAGGCCTTCCACATCCCCAAGCTTAATGCTGAGGGTTACGATCGCTATCATATCGTTAGGCGCTATTATCTGCGCGAACTGTGAATTGGTCTCAATCCTTTCAAGCACCGGATTTATATCGGCCACATTCTTCCACGGTTCTCTCATAAGCTGCATACAGACAACCAACATTTTCTCTATGATTATCATCTCAATCTCGGAAAATTCCCTGTTCTTTTCAAGCGGATCGCCATGACCGCCAAGCATTCTGTCTATCATGGCAAAGCCCAGATTACAGGCCAACTCTATCAATATGGTTCCACCCAAAGGTTGGAAATCCGCAATGCCGAGTATCAACGGGTTAGACAACGCATTACTGAATTCCGAAAATATGACCGTCTCGGAACTCGTAACGGCAACCTGCACATTCTGCCTGAGATATACGGGAAGGTTAGTCGACAGAAGCCTTCCGTAGTGTTCAAATATAATTTCCAAAGTTCTAAGATGCTCTTTTGAGAATTTCGTAGGCCGCTTAAAGTCATAATCCTTAACCTGCTTCTCATTGGAATCCGGCATCTGGTCTGCGTCTAATTCGCCGCTGCTTAAGGCTGCGAGCAAATTATCAATCTCACTTTGAGATAGTACCTCGCCCACGAAAACTCACCTCCCCGTGGTATTTTAAGGGCTATAAGTACCTGCTCTACTGATACATTATACTGCTGAATGATACGTCAAAAATAAACTCAGAGTCAAACATCTCCTGTATTCCCTTAAGGATCTCACTTTTGATCTCTTCTTCATTTCCTCTTGCTTCTTCTATTGTATACTGAGCAAATACATTGTTTATCTCATCTTTGATCATAGTAGCCTGTGCAGACAGGTCAGAACCATAAGTCTTATATCCCTTATCTTTGGTATTTATGGAAAATCCAATCGACGCCATGCAGAAATGGTCCGTGCCGTCTTCGCTCTTCTTAAGCGGTATAGTCATAGATTCCGGTATATCATAAGTCTCTATATTTTTCATCGGAACCACTTCTTTAACCTCGCCGTCCGTCTGTGCAGTCAGTTCAAGATTAAGAGCTGTAGAAATGTTATCAACCAACGCGGCAGTTTTCTTTGAGGAACCTGTCACGCTGAACATCATGATCGAAGTAAGTATAATATTTACGACCAACAACGCAAGTATGATAACCGAAATCAAATTCTTCTTCATTATAGCACATTCTCCTCTTTATTTGATAATATAGTACAGTCATATAATAAATTTTATATCACATAATTTATATTTTGTAAAACATTTATTATGAATTATTTATTTTTGTACAATTTCATGCAAGGTCTCCGAGCCAATGAAACGGAGCCGCAGCATAACGTCATTTTCCACGAATCCTTAAACAAAAATGCTTAATATGAGCTGAGCGCATTATATATCTTGATTTCAACGCGCCTGTTCATGGTCCTGCCTTCAGGTGTCGAATTGTCGGCTACAGGAACATACTCGCCTCTTCCGGAATGCTTTACAAGGGCGGGATCCAACGATGTGTTCTGTATAAGGTAATTAAATATCGAAAGCGCGCGTCCCGAGCTAAGCTCGTCATTGTTGGAATATTTTGCCCCCGACATCGGCACGTTATCCGTATGTCCTTCTATCTCAACAGTACTGTCCGCATATCGTTCAAGTATAACGCCTACCTGGTCGAGCACGGGTATCGCCGCTTCTTTTATCTGCGTGCTTCCCGAATCGAAAAGCAGGGCTCCTTTAAGCGTAAGCTGCACATATTGGGCAGTAAAGTCTATGTCTATCTCATTATTCAGATTGTTTTCGGAAACAGCCTCCTGTATTTTCTCGGCAAGTTCCTCAGATTCCTCTATCTTAGCCTTCTCAATCTCCTCCTGCGCCGTTGCGAGGTCTTCCGAAATCGTTTCACCTTCATCCATCTTACCGGTGCTGTTTATATATTTGTCCAACTCATTAAGCTGGCTCACGCCGTTGCTTATAAGCACGCCGTCGCCGATAGCGGTTGCTCCGGCGGAAAAAATACTGAAAGTCTGGCTGAAAGACGCCGCTATCATTTCAAACTTTTCCGCATCGACGGTTGACATCGAGAACAAAAGCACGAAGAAACACAGCAGCAGGTTCATAAGATCGGCAAATGTGGACTGCCACGCAGGCGCTCCTTTCGGCGGCTCATCAGGTTTTCTCTTAGCCATCCGCCTCACCTCCTTCTTCGTCACCGGCATTACCTCTATCGCCAGGTGCAAGGAAGGATTTCAGTTTTTCCTCAATAACACGAGGGTTCTCGCCTGCCTGAATGGACAAAAGGCCTTCTATCTCAATTTCTTTTACCATCATTTCAGCTGCATTCTTGTCTTTTAATTTACTGGCAACAGGCGCGCAGATCCAGTTTGCAAGCAATGAACCGTACAATGTGGTTACCAACGCGACCGCCATTGCAGGTCCGATGGACGACGGATCGTCCAAAGATTTAAGCATGTTTATAAGACCGATAAGGGTACCGATCATACCCCACGCAGGGCCCATAGCTCCAAGGTTTTCCCAAAAACCTATTTTATCTTTATGCCTTCCCTCTACGCTGACCAACTCGGTCTCCATTATCGCGCGCACCAGTTCAGGATCGGTACCGTCAACTACCAAAAGTATACCCTTCTGCAGAAACGGGTCTTCTATGTCTCCGGCCGCCTCTTCCAGAGAGAGCAGTCCCTCTTTACGCGCGACATTAGACAGCTCGATTATCTTCTGAATGATCTCAGGAACATTCATTTCAGATGATTTGAGTACCAGCGTAAAGCTCTTAAGTCCGGATACGAATCCGCTTATGGTATAGCTTGCGAGAATACACGAAAAGGAACCACCGAATGTGATCAAAATTGAAGGAATATCAAAAAAACTGTTAAGATTCGAAAAAACTATTCCCGCGTCCGTATCAAATACGATACCGAAAACGACCAGAACCATACATAGTACTAAACCCAATACTGATGCTAAATCCATATGTATCACCTATTGCATTAAATTTACACTAATCTGCAAAAATATCCTTTCTATACGATTTTACTAAATTTTTTACCTCTTGTCTACTTTCTTTTACAATTATTTTTCGTCCCGTCGTAAAAGAAAGTACGGTATCCGGTGTTTCTTCCACCAATTCAAGAAGATCCGGATTGACCAATACCTTTACTCCATTTAACTTAGTAACCTCTATCATGGCTGTATCCACGCTCCGTTTTTAACGTGTATATGAACTTTCGTATACTATTTTATCACATAATCAAAAAAAGAGGAACCCTAAAGTTCCTCTTTCTTTAATTATTATTGAAAAAAATTATCGTTTCAGATTTACCAGTTCCTCAAGCATGGTATCGGAAACCGTGATAATACGGCTGTTTGCCTGGAAACCACGCTGCGTTGTGATCATATCCGTAAATTCGGAAGAAAGATCGACATTGCTCATCTCAAGCACGCCTGACGTCATATAGTCGCCGTCAGAAGTTATATCCTGCCCTACGCCGTCGAACTCGCCTGAGTTCATGGTCGCAGAGTATAAGTTATCTCCTTCTTTGGCAAGACCTGAGGCATTGGCAAACTTAGCTACAGCGATCTGGCCGAGCACTTTGCTCATGCTGTTATCGTAGTATGCCGTGATAACGCCGTCCTGGCCTATCTCTATACCTGTCATCTCACCGCGTTTCCTTCCGGTTCCGGTATTGGCCTCATCATTGGTTCCGCTTGTCATGCCGGCTGTGGTCGTACCGCCGTTATTGAAGTTGGTGAGCGATGAAAAGTCTATATTTATATCGCTGAAATGTGTCAATGTAATGGTCTCGCCCTGCCTTGAAGTAGCGCTGGCGTTAAAATCAAGCGTAACGGAATCGGTATCAGGCGATCCTACATATGAGAATAAACCTGTGTCCGTATCGAACACCAGTTCGTTTCCGGTATAAGTGAACGTCTTGGTGATCTGTGCCTGACCGTCGGGAGAAGTAAACTCAATATTATACTTGGTATCTTCGGTATTGCTCAGACCGTATGCCTCAAGAGGATCTTCAATCTCCTCGCCTACGAAATAGTTTCCCTCTAAATCGTATTTTCCTTTCTTGGTCGCCTTGAAACTCTGTGAAAACTCCATCTCAACCGTACCGTCTGCGCTGACTTTTACATTGGTCACATTTACTCCCGGGAAGGATTTTTCAAGCGCAGCCTGCCATTTTGCGACCTGATCAGCATTTTCGGTAGTATTTGGCAGTTCGATCAGATTACCGGCGTCGTCCTTACCATAGTAATAATAATTGGTAACATTCTCACCGTCTATCATCTCTTCTTTGGCAGCATAGATAAGGTTAAAGTTGGAAGCCTGAAGTTCGCTCTTTGATAACTTAATTACGCCGTCCACGGTCACATCTTTATTGACATCGACTTCCTCTCCATCAGCAAGCTTGATCGTTACACTGGAGGCAGCGTTAATAAGCTGACTGGATGAATATCCGTCCAGTATGTTGCCCGGAAAATATTTCATGGAATATGTGCCGCCTGAGCCGTCAGCGTTCGGGGTATAAGTAGCCGTATCGAGAAGCTGATACAGACTTGTGGTTGTGATCGTATCTTCACTACCGAAATTAGCTATCTCATTAATGCTGCTCAGACCATATTTCTTAACCAGAGATATTCCGTCCTCATCAAGAATATCATCAAGTCTTACATAATAATCACCGTCAGATCCCAGTGAATGAATGCTGAATTTAGCCGTATATGCGTAACCAAGGGCGTCGAACAGGCTGAGTGTTATGATCTTGCCTGCCGTGCTGCTAAGCGAAGGGTCAAGTTTATCAACTATGCCCGAAACATACGCCTGCGTGGTAGACTCCGGAGGATATACCAGATTATCTCCATCCATGACCCTGAGCGCGGATACCGTATCAGGAAGGATCTCTCCCGTAGTCGGGTCTACCTGCCATCCCATAACGGTATAACCCGTCGATGTCATAACGAGGTTGCCTGCGCCGTCGATCGTAAAAGAACCGTCTCTTGTAAAGAAATTCTCCGAACCGTTGCTTACTACGAAAAATGATTCACCCGTGATCATGATATCAAACGGGTTATTCGTAGACTGCGCGGAACCCTGCTGTGTGATGGCTGTATTGATAGCTCCGGTCTTTGAACCAAGACCTATCTGTCTTGCATTGATACCGCCTCTGCCTGTTGCGGCATTGGCTCCTGAAGCCGCCTGCGTTGTCTGATATAATAAGTCGCTGAATACCATTGACTGTGATTTATAAGCTGTTGTATTTACGTTTGCAATATTGTTACCAATAACATCCATTCTTGTCTGGTGCGTTCTAAGACCTGCAACACCAGAGAACAATGATCTCATCATAATGAATGACCTCCTTATTTTAAACGCGCCGTTTTGTTCCTTCTGTCAGTCGGGAACGTAAGCCTCCTTTAAGGTCCGGCTATATTATTACGGCTCCATCAATATTTGTGAATACATTTTCGTCTGAATCTGCCTGATCCATCGCCGTTATCACTGTCTGATTCGGCACATTTACAATAAATGCAAGCGAATCCACAATGACCAAAGATTCGTTTATTCCTTTGGCGCCGGCTCTCGCCATGCCCAGATTCAGCCGTTCCACCTGTTCCTTAGAAAGTTCTATGTTTCTGTCGGCCAGCCTGTTTGCGGCATGTTTGGAAAATTTAACCTCAGCTGATGATTCAGTCGTAGTCTTCTGTGATAAGATATCCTGAAAACTAAGTCCCGCCTTCCCTGAAGTTTCATTTCTTGTCTGCCTGTTCAGGTTAAGGTATTGATCCTGCAGCTGCTCTAAGGAAAGGAATCCGTTATTCTGAATCTTCATATTAATCCCCCATTCTCAATCAGCCTGCGCCTTCAACCTTATCCGCGCCTTCTTCCGTACCGTCATCATCATCGGAATCGTCTCCCGACTGTTCCGCAGCCAGTTTAAGTTCTTCCATCTTGTCAACGTATTTCTTAAGTCCGCTTACATAATCGTCAGTAATAAACTTCTTCTCATAATCAGTCATATTACGGTATGTTTCGTTAAGAGCCTCGACAGCTTCTTTATTGTCTATGCCAAGGGTCGCAAGCGCCGGAAGCTTATTATAATCATTCAGCCACTCAGCAGCCTTCTTATACGCTGCCAGATAAGCCGGATCTGCCACGGTCTGAAGGTCATCCATGGAATAAAGATCTCCGTTTATGGAAAGGTACGCCTTATTATTCTCATAGACAACGTAGTCTACGTTACCCTGAACCACCGTAGTCCTGCCTGAGCTGTCAGCCACTTCTATAAGGACTTCCTGACCTACTAGCTGCGAAGCTCTCGCAAGTTCCAAAGATGCGCTCATATTCTGCATCTGCTCAAGTTCCGAGAAAGTTGCATACTGTGAGATGTATTCCGTATTGGACGTAGGCTCCAACGGATCCTGATATTTCATCTGCGCTACCAGAAGCTGTAAAAACTGATCTTTGTCTACCGTTGAATTGCTCTTCTTCTGAGTTCCCTTCGCAAGAGACTCCGCAGAAGCAGATTCAACGATCTTTCCGCCTTCTACTTGTGCTATTGCCATACAATTTCTCCTTTCTACGCCGTATAATCGATCATATTGCCGCTTTGCGCCATCATTTCAGCCGCTATTCTTTCGGAATCATCCATATCTTCCGGAAGTTCATCGGGATCAAGTTCGCTTAAGTTTATGTTTCTGCGGGGTTTCTTGCCGTTTTCCGCATTTTGGCCGTTATTTTCCTCTTCTCCGGCAAAACTGTGTTCAAAACGATAATCTCCTACAGCCACTTCAACTTCGTCTACCTTAATACCCTGCTCGTCGAACTGATTTTTAAGCTGTACAAGCTGGCTTTCGATCGCAGCTTTAACTGTTTCATTCTGTGCTATGAACTGCGCCGTTACCATGCCTTCCCTGGCCGCTATCTGTACATGTACATTTCCAAGACTTGCCGGATGAAGGTGCATTTCCAGTTCCTGAACATCTTCCTTAAGACTGATCTTCATGAACTCCATTATCTGGTTCATGATATCCTCGGTACTTACATAACGCTCCACAACAGGCTGATTCGGAATTTCGTTAAAATTTATCTGTTCTGTCGCGGTATGCGCCGTAAAGTTTCCGCTATAATAAGCTTCTCCTTTATTTTCATCTCTGCCGCCTTCAAACAAATTCCTGTTATCAGGTTTGTTTTCCGATTTAGTCTGCGTTTCGCGCGCTGCAGTTACCTCCTCTTTGGAACTCTGTTCACCGCTCAAATCGTCAACTTTGACCTTAACCTTCACGGTTTCACCTTCACGGTGTACCGTTACGGCATAATCTTTCATGCCTTCAAGATCAATCTCAGGTTCGTCATCAGCCGCTTCAACAAGTTCACTCTGAATGTTATTCTCATCTTCAGAAACATTGTTTACCACTGCCATATCGGCAATCAGCTTATTAAGCTCTTCGTCCGTCAATCCAACCTGCGTCTTCAAATCTTCAAGGCTCTCAGAAACCATTGATAATAAATTCTGAAGCCCGTCATAAAGCTCCGCGTTGGTTACGATGGACAGATCATCCCCGCCGCCTGACAAAGTGATAAGAAGCTGCTTCATGTTCTCCGGATCAAAAAGCTGTACTGCGCTAAGTCCCAAGATCTCCATTGCTTTTAATACCTCATCAATGTCGATACCAAGTTCCCTTGCGATATCTCCTACAAGCTTCTCTCCGGCTTCTTCCACAACAGCTTTATCCTCGGCCACGACCTCCGCGTCCGCATCCGTTTTATCGGATACGTTCTTATTTTCCGAAATCTCTTTGTCCGAAGCTGTCTCGTCCGGCTGCTTTGAAACCTCATCCGTCTGCTTCGCATCATCGCCTTTAACAGATTTTGACAAAGAATCGGTATCCTTGTTATCCAATCTGCCTTCATTAGATGACTCCGCTGCGGAAACTCCCGCCGACTTAGCGTCCATTGCAGTTGAAAGCTTTGATGAAACGGCAGACTGCGCGCCTGTTACGGTTTCGGCCTTGGAACTTACCCTGCTCATGACCATGTCAAAAGAATCCTTAACGGCCTCTCCCATCCTGTCGTTTAAAGCATTACGGCTGTCGGATATGGCTGACGCCTGATTTACGATGTTTGCAAGCACATTCAAATTGTTGTTTACAGGTATGCTTGACATCTGTCTTCCTCCTTCCTTTAGTTTTCAAGGTGCATGCCGCACGACTCATATGTATACGCCGTCCGGCTTATATATACAGCGCGTTGCCGCGCGATATACCTGAGTGATGTTCTCTAAATATTATATCGTACTTTAAGCCGTTTTTCTTTAGCCATGATACGATCATGCAATCAAATTTCCCTTTGATCCTAAGCCCGCCAAACCGGGCATTCTTACAAGCATTCTTACGGACATTCTTACGATCACTCTTCCGGATCCATGATCCTTGTCAGTCTGGCTGCAAATTCCGGATCCATGGCCGCCATTATAAGGCCTCTGGGTTCAGGCGACAACTGTTCAAGTATCTTAGCCGCAAGCTCCATATCTCCCGTCATCTCCTCCAGGATTCGGGCCGCGGAAGCCGGTTCCATCTCCGAATACGCCTGCGCATAATTGGCAAGCTTTTCATCCACCTGTTCCTGCTCCACTACCTGTTTATAGAGATATTCGGCATTCACGGGATCTATAAGTTCATAATATTTCTGATATTCCTCGGCTCCGGGTCCGTTATCCGCATATACGACCTCTTCGAAGAATTCAGTCCTTATCCTTTCAAATTCAACCTGCGCGTCCTCAAAGGTCTTAAGTCTCTCAACCTCAGCCCTAAGTTCTTCAAGTTCTTCCGAATCCCCGCTGTTCTGTGACTGCGCGCGCTCTAACTCCAATTCCAGTTCTTTTATGTAATCCACCGCTTCACGCAGACTGGTATATCCGCCATATGATTCCTCATCATCCGTTGATACAACGCTCTCAGCCGGAAGGATCTTATTTATCACGGGAACATCCTTAAGCACCGGAGCCAGAACATTGGAACCAAAGCCTCCCACATCCAACTTGATGAGCAGACAGAGTATGGCTACCCATATAATTACAATAACAAGTGTTACCAAAAAGACTGACACTCCGCCGGCTTCTTCGTCCAACTCGGCTTCCTGCGCGGAAATTTCCTTTGCGCGCTTCTTTGCCTCTTTTTTCTGCGCCTTCTGTTCATCCTTTATTTTTTTACGCTCATCTTTGAGCCTTTTTTTCTCTGCTTCAGTATCTACAGCGTCATTCAATATATCTGCCATTTAGCTTCCTATCCTCTCTTTTGCCCGTAGGTATAACTTGTCAGCTCATCTACTTCTTTGCTTTCCTTTGCATTTTCTTCGTGAATAAACTGATCAAATGCTTTTTCACGCAGTTTTTCCTGTGCCTTACGCTCTTTCATCACTTCTTCGAGCTTCGCCCTTGCTTCTTCCACTTCCTGCACGGCTTTTTTTACATTTTCCCTCTGTAGTTCTATATATTCATCCATGCGCGCTATTGCATATTCATTATCCCTAAGACTCCGCACATTGAGCGCGGCCTGTCTGAGATTACGGCCTTCTTCCAGATAATACCGCTTTCTTTCAAAAAGCCTTTCCAGGCGTTCCTCTTCCTCAGTGAGCCTTCGCTGCGCCTGACCAAGCTCCATCTTAGCCTGAGTCTCCATCTTGTTCTTTATATTCAGGATACTCTGCATCCTGTATACGAACTTTGCCATGTACCTTCAGCCCTTTATTCTTCAAATAATGCTTCCAACAGATTCAGTTCTTCTTCATAATCGAACTTACTGTCAACTTCCTGCATAAGATATTCATTCACGGCATCGATCTTATCTATGGCATAATCAATATTGGGGTTGCTTCCCCTCTTATATGCGCCGATATTTATCAGATCCTCTGCCTCATTATATGTAGCAAGCACGTTTTTGAGCTTACCTGCAGCCGCCTTATGATCGTTCGGAACTATCTGGCTCATGCAACGCGATATACTCTGCAGCACATCTATAGCCGGATAATGATTTTTATGCGCAAGCTTACGGTCTAACATTATATGCCCGTCAAGTATGCTTCGCGCGGTATCCGTAATGGGTTCGTTAAAATCATCACCATCCACCAGTACCGTATACAGTCCCGTAATGGAGCCTTTATCGGAACGACCCGCTCTCTCTAAAAGCTTGGGCATCTCGGAATATACACTGGGCGGATACCCCCTTGAAACAGGCGGTTCCCCGCTCGCCAGACCGATCTCCCTCTGAGCCATCGAAAAACGTGTCAGGGAATCCATCATAAGCAGAACATCCTTACCGTTATCACGGAAATATTCCGCGATCGCGGTAGCCGTCTGCGCAGCCTTCTTTCTCTCCATGGCAGGCTTATCAGATGTGGCTACGACTACAACCGAGCGCTTCATGCCCTCGGGTCCTAAATCTCTTTCAATAAATTCCCTCACTTCCCTGCCGCGCTCTCCTATTAAAGCTATTACATTTATATCGGCCTTAGTATTACGGGCAAACATTCCCATGAGGGTAGACTTTCCTACGCCGGAGCCTGCAAAAATACCGATCCTCTGACCTTTGCCTATTGTCATAAGACCGTCTACCGCCTTAACTCCCAGAGGAAGCACTTCATCTATGATCTCCCTTGACATTGCATTCGGCGGAGCTGCCTCCATAGGATAACTCAGAAATGAATCATCCGCGACCAGGTCGCTGCATCTGCCCAGTCCGTCCAGTACCTTTCCAAGCAGAGCATTACTCACTTTTACGGAAAGGAGAGTATTCGTATTCTCTACGATACAACCGCTGCCGATGCCTTCCGTTTTTTCAAAAGGCATTAACAGGGTTTTTCTTTCTTTAAAGCCTACCACTTCGGAAACTATCGGAGGCAGTTTTTTATCCGCGGGATATATCCTGCACAGATCTCCGAGCCTGGCTTCAGGCCCTGCCGATTCTATCGTCAGACCAACCACATTTTCCACCCGGCCAAGACTTTTAAAAAAAGTATCATCTTTAATTTGAGTGTATTTTGAAAAATTTATCATAATAACACCTGATATTTAATCCTGCATGTTATATTTCTTTATTAAATGACAGCAGTTTAAGCTTTTTGGTAAGTTCCTCAAGCTGTGTTCCCACTCCGCAGTCAAAGATCCCGCCGTCTGTTTCTATCATGCACTCATTCTTCCTTAACGTTATATCCTCTATAACTTCCAGGACGCCCCTGCCGCCTATGGTTCTTTCCGACAAAGCTTTCTTATTCTCATTGACATACTCATAATCATCCTGTGAGACATGCACAATAAAAGTCCGGCTGCTTTCTATACGCCTGAGCGTAGAATCTATAAGATATACCAATATCTCTTTTTCATTAGCCAGATCCACATTAAATATATGCTCGTAAATTGATGTGATAGTCTCTATAAAAAGGGGTTCAAGCTCCTTTATGCGCTCATCATAATCCTCTTCCAGCTTACGGCGTTCTTCCTCGAGTTCGCTCCTCATTCTGTCAGCTTCATTCTGAGCCATTGCATAACCTTCATTGTAACCGGTCTTGCGTCCCTCGTCTATGGCATTTCGTTTCTCTGCCTCGATCTCAGATCTTGCGACAGCCCTGATCTGTTCGGCTTCCTCTCTGGCAGCTTCCAACTCGGCATCAATCTGCGCCCTGATCTCTTCAAGCGAAGGGCCTTCAGGCTCCGCGTTGTCCCCTGCTTTTATCACATTCCCGCCTTCTTCGTTGGGATCATACGGTTCGAAATCAATATGTTCTCCGCCAAGACCGCCGATAAAGCCTTCTTCCGAAGCTTCCATATCGGACGAGGCCATGCGTTTTCTTCTGTCCCGTTCAGCCTCTTCCATCCGTTTTTCCATACGGGAGTTACTGTCTATAACACATTTGTCTTCATTCTGCACAACTACCCATGCAGACTTATATATATTTCTGTTATACAATTATCTCGTCACCTCCGCCTCTGGAGATAACAATTTCTGCAGAGTCTTCCAGTTTTCTGATGATATTTACTATCTTCTGCTGCGCTTCCTCTACGTCCTTCATACGCACAGGACCCATGAATTCCATATCTTCCTTGATCATAACGGCAAGACGTTTGGACAGGTTATTGAATATAGCATTCTGTACTTCTTCATTGGATCCCTTAAGCGCGATCGCAAGGTCTCCGTTATCAACGTCACGCAGCACACGCTGAATGGCTCTGTCGTCCAAAAGAAGGATATCTTCGAATACGAACATCTTCTTTCTGATCTCGTCGGCAAGCTCCGGCTCTTCGATCTCCATGGTTTCCATGATATGTTTCTCCGTACCGCGGTCTACCGTATTCAAAATCTCTACGACAGCATCCACGCCGCCGACTATTGTGTAATCCTGATTTACTAAAGACGCCAGTTTGGACTCCAAAACTTTCTCCACCTCTTTGATGATATCCGGACTTGTTCTGTCCATGAGCGCGATACGCTTGGCTACATCCGCCTGCTTATCGGGCGATAATGCCGAAATTATAAGCGCTGACTGTCCTGCCGACAAATATGATAAAATAAGCGCGATCGTCTGCGGATGTTCATCCTGAATAAAGTTGAGCAGCTGCGAAGGATCGGTTTTTCGCACAAATTCAAACGGTTTAACCTGCAGCGAAGCAGTAAGTTTACCGATAACATCGTTTGCGCGATCCTGGCCAAAAGATTTCTCCAGAAGTTCTTTGGCGTAACCGATACCGCCCTCGGCAATGTATTTCTGCGCAAGGCATACCTGATAGAACTCATCCACAACCTCATCCTTCATCTGAGGCGTAATGGTCCTGGTATTAGCGATTTCCAAAGTCAGTTCTTCTATTTCGTCCTCTTTCAAATGTTTAAAGATCGTAGCCGACTTCTCCGGTCCCAGCACAATAAGCAGTATGGCTGCTTTTTGCACTCCGTTAAGTTTCTCTGCGGATTCTTTACTCATTGAATTTACCCCCAGTCCTCATTTAACCAGTTTCTAAGCAGATTAGCCGCCGCCTCCGGATTTTCATCAACAAACTTACCGATAAGCTTTGTGGTCTCAGTCTCTTCCTCAAGCGAAATGCTCTCAAGCTGCGAGGCAGGCGTAGACTGCAGAAGATTTTCCACGGAAAGCTCCTCCTCCTCTTCTTCAGCCTTTTCACTGCGCATGCTTCTGAGAACAACAAATGCGAGTAACGCCAGAATAATGATTATAAGGATTATCTGCGCAATATCAGTTATGCCGATACCCGATCCTTCATCATCCATGAAAATATTCTCACTGTAAGCCACAATCGCAATGTTATCGGAATTAATGCCGGTCGCTTTGGCAACCACATCATAATAGTCCTCATCTATATCAAGCTTGGTCCTCGCCTGATTGTTAAGCTTATATTCATCCCATGTTACGGTATCCAAAAGTCCCTGGGCTTCGATGTCCTTTTCCTTCACCACATTATACTGAATCATCGCAACAGAAAGCGACGACTGTGAATAATTTATCACTCCCGGCGGCGTATCCTTGATCTCGATCGACTCATTGGGCAGATAATCACTGCTCTGCTCGGACACCGTGGAACGTGAATTTCCGTCGGTTTCAAGATCGTAAGTAGTATCATCGTCATTGGAATCCGTGCCGGGCACGCCTCCGATTCCGCTCTCGTTTTCGGAATTATATATATCCTGATGACTTAACACACCCTGCTCCTGGCCGTCCGCAGGCGTATATTGATGATTTGTGGTCTTGGATGTGGAAAAATCCAAAACAAGGTTAGTCGCAACTTCTATACTGTCAAATTCGTTGGTTCCTTTAAGCACCTGTTTAACTTCGTCCACAACAAGCCTCTCCGCTTCAGATTTAACGGAAAGCTGTGAATTGGCCGTTCCGGACGCCGTATAATCATCATCCCCGGAAAATAGCATATTGCCTTCCGTGTCCAAGATCACAATATTTCTTGTAGTCTCATTACCGATACCCGTAGCAATGGCGCGCGCCACGGACGCAGCGCTCTCAGGGGACATCTCGCCGTTGAGTTCCAACACAACGCTTGCGCTCGATTCCTTATTTTCATCGATCAGCGTTCCCGTATTCTCAGGCACGTCAAGAGTGACCGTCGCGCGTTTTACAACATCGATGGGCTCAAGCAGATTATCCTCTATGTAGCGTTCCATATAATATTTATATTCTCTCTGCTTGTCGGATTCGGTAGTGGCAAAGCTTCCGTCCGTTACGTTCTCTATGCCGTAGCCTTCCGTCCTGATACTGTTTGAGCCGAGCAGCAAGATAGCGTCGGACTGCTGCGACTTGAGGATCTTAAACTGCAGGCCGTCGTCCGATATCGTATAATTAAGCTCTTCCCCGTCCAACAGTTCTTTTACATCCGCAGCCTGCGTGGTATCCTCACATTGCTTAAGCAACACATATTCCGGCCTGTTAAGCACCGTAAGGAGAATTGCGATCGCCAATACAACACTGGAAAACAGCATGACTATAAGAGTCTTCTGCTTCGCTGTAAAGCGGCTCCACCACTCTAATATTCTATTCCCTAACTCTTTTAATTTTACTAACAATTTATCCACAGCTACATTTCTCCTCAGGTATTAAGGTTTTTCACTTAAATCTGCATCTGCATAAGTTCTTTATAAGCATCCAAAAGCTTGTCTCTGATAGCCACCGTATATTGCAGCGCAGTTGAGGCCTTAGTCAAGGCAATAGACAGGTCGTGGGTATTCTCGGTTTCCCCGAGCGCCCACTTGATTTCTTCATTTTCCGCATCCGAAAGGTAACTGTTCGTCGTATTTATATTATCGAGAGCAGTTCCCAACAGATCATTAAAACTTTTATCAACATATGTATCCGATTTGTTGGTGGGCGCATTAAGAGCCGCCTCTTTAACCGCATCGGAAGAAATATTTCTTATTGCAGTAATATCCAAAGCCATTTTGCTTTCCCTCCGCTGATATCGTATTTAAAACCTTACCCCGCCGGCTTAGCTGTTGAGCATGTCGAGCCCTTTGGTCGCTATGTTCTTGCTGGCGCTGAAAGCAGTGGAATTTGCCTCATATGCGCGGCTTGCGTCGATAAGGTTGGTCATCTCCGTGATCGTACTGACGTTCGGATATGTAACATAACCGTTCTCGTCCGCATCAGGATGAGACGGGTCGTAAACCATGTTCATCTCCGTCCATTCATCTTCATATACACCGCTGACTTTAACGCCCGTGCCCGAATAACGGTCTCTGGCCTTATTAAGCACATGGCGGAAAGGCGTCTGCGAATTTTTCTCTTCAAAAACAACTACCTGCCTGCGGTACGGCGTACCGTCCTCAGTCCTTGTAGTGTTCGCATTGGCGATATTTTCCGAAATAATATCCATACGGAAACGCTCTGCCGTCATTCCCGTCGCATTGATGTCAAAAGCAGTAAACATACCCATGATCTATCTTCCTCCCGATCTATTTCATAACAGACTGTAAATTTCTGAATTCCTGATTAATGCTGAGAACAAGTCCCTGATATGTAACCTGATTCTTCGCAAGATATACGCCTTCCGTATCTATATCCACGTTATTCCCGTCAAGTCTGTAGGAAAAACCCGCATGATCCGTATAGCATATGGGATTAAGGCGATTGCTCTTAATATTGGATACGCGCTCGTCCATCGATGTGTATCTTGAATTCTTCAGCGCATGAGCAAGCTGTGATTCAAAGTCAACATCCTGTCTTTTATAGCCGGGAGTATCCACATTCGCTATATTGTTGCTGATCGCATCATTGCGCATCCAGGAAGCGTCAGCAGCCTTATCCAGCACATTTACATAATCAAATACATTTGTGTTAATCAAAGCACTCATAACCACACCTCATCCATTTTATTTAGAGTCTACTTGTCATTATAAAATTTTTTAATGCAAATTACAATAGAAAAGCTAAAAAAAATCAACTGTAATTTTATAAAAAATATGGAAAACTGAACAAAAAAAGATTTATAACCGCAAATAAGCCCTGCTATAAATCCTTTTATGCCTGAAGCTCTTTTAACTTTTCAACTTCCTCAAAGACTACGTCGTTAAGGACTTTAATGTAGGTACCCTTCATACCCGAAGACCGGGATTCTATCACTCCCGCGCTTTCGAATTTGCGAAGCGCGTTCACTATAACGGAACGTGTTATCCCTACCTTATCGGCGATCTTACTCGCGACCAGTATGCCTTCCATGCCACCCAGTTCGTCGAATATATGTGTGATCGCCTCCATTTCCGAAAAAGACAGAGTGCTTATGGCCGATCTTACGACCGCCACTTTACGGTTCTCTTCCGCATTCTCTTCATTCAGCGCCCTGAGCATCTCAAGACCCACAACCGTAGTCCCGTATTCGCAAAGTATGATATCGTCTATATCATACTGCTCGTCGCACTTATAAATAAAAAGAGTGCCCAGACGTTCTCCGGAAATCTCAATAGGCGTTATAAGCGCCTTAAATCTTTTTATATCATCGTTTTCAAAGCCCAAAGTTTCAAGATTGACATTCTCTTTGGTTGAGAGCACTCCAAGCAGTCTCTCATTTAAAAGCGCATCAATAAAACCGCCGACATGATCCACAATAAGTTCCGTAAGCGACGTCACGCCGCTGACCTCGCCTATGCCAAGGACTTTGCCTTTTTTGCTTATTACTAAAACGTTTGAGGCAAGAATATCTTTTAATACATCGCAGATATCGTTAAAGACCACCTTGCCTGAATTGTTGTTGTGCAGCAGTTTTCCTATTTTTCTGGTTTTATCCAATAATTGTACGCCGCCCATTTTAAACGCCTTTCAAAAACTATCATTTTACGGTCTCAACCGCCTCTGCCACGGCATTTTCAACATAACCGCAGTTTTCATCCGAACACACCAGCTTATTTCCCTTCATAAGCATGATCTTGCCGCATCTTTGACATTTCTTATCCACAGGTCTTTGCCATACCATAAAATCACAGTTGGGATTATCTATACAGCCATAATATTTCCTGCCTTTTCTGGTCTTTTTAAGCACTATATCCTTACCGCATTTAGGACATGCGACTCCGATCTTTTCATAATAAGGCCTGGTGTTGCGGCACTCGGGAAAGCCCGGACACGCAAGGAACCTTCCGTGAGTTCCGTATTTGATGACCATCTGTCTGCCGCAGTTCTCGCAGACCTCATCTGATACCTCATCAGCTATCTCTACCTTCTCAAGTTCCTTCTCGGCCTTGCTCACGGCATCGTCCAGATCCGGGTAAAAATTGGAAATAACCGTCTTCCACTTAACATTGCCTTCCGCAACTCCATCCAGAAGCGCTTCCATAGTAGCCGTAAAATTCACATCTACGATGGACGGAAAAGCTTCTTTCATAATATTATTGACGATCTCGCCCAGTTCCGTAACATAAAGGTTTTTATTTTCCTTAACTATATAACGTCTTGCAAGGATGGTAGTTATCGTAGGCGCATAAGTGCTCGGTCTGCCTATCCCAAGTTCCTCAAGGGCCCGCACCAGTGAAGCCTCAGTATAATGAGGCGCAGGCTGCGTAAAATGCTGCTTTTCATCAAATGTATCGAACGTCAGTTTGGTGTCTTTGTTTATCTCACTGACTAACGTATTGCTTTCTTCTTTTTCCTCATCGTCATTATATACGCTTAAGAAGCCGTCGAAACTCACTCTCGATGCCGATACGCTGAAACGCTGCCCGGCCGCGTCTATCTTTACGGCAGTGGTATCATAACGCGCCGGAGCCATACGGCTTGCAACAAATCTCTTCCAGATAAGCTGATACAGCCTGAACTGATCTCTTGAGAGCGAATCTTTAAGCGCTTCCGGGGTCATTGAGATATCGGTAGGCCTGATCGCTTCATGAGCATCCTGGATCTTCTGACTGTTCTTTTTATCATTCTGCACTGCAGCGGAATATTCTTCACCGTAATTTTCAACGATATACTGCTCTGACATTTTCCGGGCTTCATCAGAAACCCTTGTGGAATCGGTACGCAGATAGGTAATTATGCCGACCGCGCCGTTTCCTTTTATATCAATGCCCTCATACATCTGTTGGGCTATACGCATGGTCTTTTGTGTGGAAAAATTCAGTATCTTGCTGGCTTCCTGCTGCATAGTGGAGGTTGTGAAAGGCAGCGGCGGCTTTTTGATACGCTCGCTGCGCTTTACGTCAGCCACCTTATATTCGGCATCTTCCAGAGATTTCTTAATGTCGTCAAGCTGCTCTTTGGAAGTTATCTCCACTTTCTGCTTATCAGTACCATAATATTTGGCTATGAGAGACTTTTTCTCACCGGGAATTTTAAATACAGCGTCCAAAGTCCAGTATTCTTCCGGAATAAAAGCATTGATCTCATCTTCTCTGTCACATATTATCCTGAGCGCCACGGACTGGACTCTCCCTGCGCTCAGGCCTCGCTTAACCTTGGCCCATAACAGCGGCGAGATCTTATATCCCACCATGCGGTCAAGACACCGCCTTGCCTGCTGCGCATCTACCAGATCCATGTCAATCTCCCTGGCATGTTTCAGGGATTCTTTGACCGCGCTCTTGGTTATCTCATTAAACGTTATTCTGTATACTTTCTTATCTTCCAACTTCAGGGCATACATAAGATGCCATGAAATTGCCTCTCCTTCACGGTCGGGGTCGGTAGCGAGATATATCTTATCAGCTTTCCTGACCTGCTTGCGGAGTTCGGAAAGGAGTTCTCCCTTTCCCCTTATGGTAATGTATTTAGGTTCAAATCCATGCTCAATATCTATTCCAAGCTGGCTTTTCGGCAGATCACGCACATGACCGTTGCTTGCAATGACTTCATAATTTGCCCCCAGAAACTTCTTTATGGTTTTTACCTTTGCCGGTGACTCCACGATCACCAAATATTTTGCCATAGCGATTCCCCTATCATGTATATACGACTTTAATATATGATATATTTATATATACAATACCTTCAACGTGAACCACTATACACTATATTTTAATCAGTTGCAAGGGAAAAATTTATATATTGTCATAAATTTGTAAAAAGTTATCAAAAAAATCGTGCAAAATTTTATGAATCAAACGAAACTTTTATCATTTCACCTATGGAAGTTATTCCTTCCATTACATATTCCGTCGCGCTCATACGAAGGGTACTCATGCCCTCTTCAAGCGCCTTGTTTTTGATAGCCTCGGCATCGCCGTTCTTACTTATAATGCTCTTAAGAGGCTGCGTCACTTCCATTATCTCATATACACCGATACGTCCTTTAAACCCTGTGCCGTCGCACTTTGCGCAGCCGCAGGGCTCATATATGGTTACGTCCTCTCCCGGCTCAAGATTTAATAATTCAAGTTCGTCTGCATCGGCTTTTTTGGCCTTCTTGCACTCAGGACACAGGCGGCGCACCAGACGCTGCGCTATAACGCCTATCGTCGCGTCCGCGATAAGATAAGGCTCTATTCCCATATCGGTAAGACGGGTGATGGTACTGGCCGCCGAGTTGGTATGCAGGGTGGAAACGACCAAGTGGCCTGTGATCGACGCCTGCACGGCGATAGACGCAGTCTCCTGGTCACGGATCTCACCGATCATGATGATATCGGGGTCCTGCCTCAATATGGAACGCAGGGCGCTTGCAAAAGTAAGATCCGCCTTATTATTTACCTGTACCTGATTTATACCGTCGATATTCGCCTCCACAGGGTCTTCTACGGTGATTATATTAACATCTTCCGTGTTTAGCTCGCTGAGCGCGGTGTAAAGCGTGGTAGACTTACCGCTTCCGGTAGGTCCCGTAACCAAAAGTATTCCATGCGGGTTCTGAAGTATATGGTCAAATTTCTTAAGTTCTCTCGGTTTAAGTCCCAACTGGCTTTTGGAACGCGACAGAGCGTTCTTGGAAGTAAGACGCATAACTATCTTCTCCCCGTATACGGTAGGCAGAATGGAAACACGGATATCGAACTCCTGTCTGTCTACGATCTGCGTAATACGGCCGTCCTGAGGTTTTCTCTTTTCCGCGATATCCATGCCGCCGATTATCTTGATACGCGCGACCATCGCCGGAAGCAGTCTGATACTGTAAGTCGCCTTTTCATAAAGGGCGCCGTCGATACGATACCTTATGCGCACCTGACGCTCCATAGGTTCGATATGGATATCGGAGGAACGCTGTCTTACCGCCTGCTCGATCAGGTTTTTAACAAGCTGTACGATAGGGGAGTTATTAACATCCTCACTGTACATATCCTCCTGTTCCTGCATCAGACTCTCTTTTTCCTTGGCGTACTCTTCAAGGGCGGAATTAACTTCCGCATTGCCGACATATTTATCAAGCGCCATCATTATGCTTCTGATGGTAGCTATGACAGGCTCAACCTGCAGATTGGTTATGAGCGTAATATCATCGATCGCCGCAAGGTCAGTCGGATTGGCCATCGCCACACGCAGTATGTTCATATTGTCAGGCGCATACTCAAAAGGCAGCACCTTATATCTTTCAAGAATATTCTGCGGAACAAGGGCTATGATATCTTCCGGTATGGAGACATTCTGAAGGTCTATGATATCATAACCAAGCTGACTTCCCAATGCCTTTGCAATGGCTTCCTCGGAAGCCATCCCTTCATCCACCAACACCTCGCCCAACTTACGGCTCCCCTTGATGTCAAGAGCCCTTTGAAGCTGTTCTTCCGTTATTACGCCGCTGTTTACCAGCAGGTCTCCCATTCGCACTTTTTTTGCGCCATAAGCCATAATGACTCACTCCCGTTTTATATTATTTGGTCAACGCATATCAGAATCAGTCAAGTTCAAACAGATATGCCCGAAGCACCTGAAGCTTGGTATAAACCTTATCTGTTGTATATATATTCTGATTGGTCGTATTTGTTGTTATCGTACTCTGCGCCTCAAAGTAAATATCCAGTCCGTTCTCACAATTATCCAATATAGTCTTGGGCACGTCTATATAATATATGTCCCCGCTGTTTAAAGGATAAGGACCGACCATATCCCCCGTCGAAGCGCTGTGTATCAGATCCTCAAGAGGATTTACCGCGATCTCTTCTCCGTCCACATTTATGGTCTGACTGCCGCCGGCGCCCTCTAAGTGGTAATATGCATGAGCTTCTATGACCCTGCTTCCCTTTACGAAGTTCAGATCCCTTACAGTAAAGTATACTCTTTCATAATCTCCGACGCTTGCCGCATCAGATAAGGACATGGCGTTGGCCTCATCATAATACCTGTACATGGTGGTAAGTTTGGCCGCTTCCGGAAGCCCGCTCTCAAGCACCGTTATCGACGGCGGCTTAACGCCCGCCTGATAAGACGCTATCATAGTGTTTATGAAAAGTTTGGCTTCTTCAAAAGTATACCAATTATTCTTATTCCAACCGTTCTTGCTCGCATGACCCATACCTGTATAGGTTATGTTGCCCTTATTATATATGTAGTAATTATTGCGCACGTCATTGGGCGACTGTGAATAAATCGTCTGCGCAGTCTTCTCATCGCCAAATTTAGGCGTCCTGCCGCCAAGACAATACCATACCACAAGATCGCTCTGATTATCGCCGTCGTCGTCCGCCGTATAATCAAGCTGATAATACTGTGAATGGGTAAGTCCCACTTCAAAATCATCTTCTATCTTATACGGATATTCGGTGATCTGTCCCTTATTTACCTGCGTCGCATGGACTTCCCATACTTCGCCGTTATTGACCAGATTCATCTCACCGTTATCTTTGCCTATGTCTCCGCCGCCGTTTTCCCAATAATAACAATCGTCAAAACGCTGACTCACGTACTCGTTGCGGAACACGGGATTTTCCATCTGACCGTAACCGGGAGTGGTCCTCAGATACAGATTATCCTTATTATAATCCAGATCGCCGCTGCCGTCGGGCCGCTTATCTTTGGCTGTGATCGTTCCGTATGTATATCCGTGTATCTCCGGAACCGTTTCTTTCCTGCCGCTCTTAGGCTTATATGCCTTTTCCTTGGTATCGGAAGCCGCCAGGACTCCATAACGGTCCATGCCTACCAACGGACGCACGAACTTATTGAGTGTCGCCGCGAAACGCGTATCATCCCTGTATCCCTGCAGTTCGTTGCCGTTTCTGTTGGTATAACCAAGCTCGCTTCCGTCGACTATAGGGTTATTAAAGAACGAAGTAGTATCATGCGCCAGAAGCACGCTCTTACCGCTGTTGATAAAATCAACTATGGCTCCCATGGCTCCGGAATGCGCATCGCCCGTAAAGTCGCCATACATATCCGAAAATCCGAGGATAAGCATGTTAAAGCCATCTAAATAACTACTGTTATTTTTAAATTCATTTTCATATTCCGAAATCGAAATAGTAGTCACGTCAAGTTCAAAATCGTCGGTTATGCCGGGATAATGAACGCCGTCATGGTCACCGCCGTTTACCAGTATATTAAAGTATCTGCCCGGCGTATTGATCTCATAATTCAGATCTATAACATCATCAATGACTCCGTCGCCGTCGGCGTCCGGACCGTCTTTGGTGATCTGGCATATCTTCAATACCTCTTTATCCAGGCCGTTCAGTTTCGTATAACCCTGTTTGGACGCATAGATATTGGAATTATTGACCTGACATACCTCAACTTTCCAAGGAAGCAGGCCTTTATATCCGGTAGGCACTTCTCTGGATATCGTATACGGGACCCCCGCATAAAGTTCATTGGGAGATACGTTCCCGCCCGAACTGCGGTTTGTCATAATAATATCCGAAACCTCTTCAAATTCCGAAAACTTACCGTCAGCGTTTACGTCTATGTACAGCTTACAGTAATATCTCGTATCCATGCTTGCCGCGCCTTCATTCTGAATAGTGAAGTCATACTGCAGGTTATACCTGCCGACAACGTTAGGATAAATATAATATACATCATTAACCTGCGAACCTGTCTGACCTTCTCCGTTTCCAAGCTCAGAGCCTTTAAAGCCGTTGGCGCTGAAATCCACGAGGCTTGCTTTGGCTCGGTTGAGATAAAACTTGAACAGATTATCTCCATTCTCGTCTATGTCACTCTTGGCATAAAAATTATTATATTTTTTCTCAAGAGCCGTATTTACGAACTCATATAAATAACTACTGTTATCTATATGATTTCCGTCAATCTCTTTCTCAGGCATCGCATCTTCAAGCTTTTCCACAACTATTGACCGACAGCGGTTGTTCCATGTCTGTCCCGCCGCCAGACGCGCCGATGAGGCGGTAAAGCTTGCGACATCGTTTTGTATCGTTATATATTCCCCCGTAAGATCGGAATTTTCATATAACGTTATACTATAGCCTTCTTTGACCTGAATGCTCGATATGCCCTTTTGAGGCGTATTCGCTCCCACAAAGATCTGATTCTTAAGCAAAGCGTCTTCATCGTATGAGCCCACTCCGAGCGTGGCTCTTCTTCCTTTAAAATTATCATCCTCAAAAACGGTTACGGGCTGCTCTATAAACTCATCCGATACGACGACAGGATAAGATCCGTCAAGGAATGAAAGCAGAGCTTCCTCTTTTTCCTTCGTGATATCATTGCCGCTGTAACGCACAAAGTTATAATAAAATGTCCTGCCGTTTTTGTATTCCGACTCCAGAAGTCCCGACATAGGCAGATATACTACACGCTTATCTCCTACATTGCTATAGATAAGTCCGTCCATGTCTTTATCATTATATACGGTGCTTCCAAGATATTCGCCGTCTTTACTCTTTCCGGTATCGGTGATCCAGTTGCTCAAATTCAAATGTTCCTTGGAAGTTCCAATGTATATAAGATCGTATATTTCATTGATCTTATCGATCTTTCCGATAAACTCGGAAGTAGTCATAATAGTAGTGTCTACCTTTTCCACTCCCGGGGCCCACTTTTTGATCTGATCCAGATCAAGTTCCGCCTTGGTCGTATAAGCAGGCTGGATCTCAAGAACTTTTATCTCCTTTTTCGTATCCACGTTTCTGCGGTTCTGATAATTAAGTATATGCCTTATGGCCTCCGCCTGTGAAATATCCGTAGGCAGCGGACGGTATTGGTTGGAAGTATCGGACTCCCTGTACAGATTTTCCAGATTGATCTCATCCAATACATTCCTAAAGCCTTCCTCCACCTCTTTGATATCTCCGCCGGCCTTATAAATGGTAGGCGTAAAGAACTTACTGTTTATGATGGAATCCTTGCCGTTACCAAGCCTGCAATATACCTGCTCGGTCGTAAAGTTCTTATCCCCGTCTTCAATATTCTTTAACAGATCCGCTTTGGAAACGCCTGTGTAATCGTCCTCTAAGGTCGGTTGACATAACATTGCCGCAAGCCTGAACATCTGGGTATTTTGGGTATTTTCAGTGTTTTCAGTACCTTCAGTCTCCTGAATTTTATCTTCTATGGCTCCGCCCTCGGTCTTACCATAAAGAATGGAACCGTCTACAAGACAAGGCAGCGCATTGGCCGATACTTTTGTATATATGAGATCTGCCAAGGTCTTTTCTATATCAGCCCCGCCGGTACTGTAAAGCGTAACAATATCTCCTGATATATTCCCATTTGATATAAGCTCTTTGCCTGTAGATCCGCCTGACTCATTCTCATCGGAAGCTTCAGCGGCATCTCCGTCAGCATTGCCATTAAGGTCGGTATTGTCGCCCGTATCTGCAGTACCATCTGCATTTTCGGTATCGCCTGTATTGCCTGTATCTGCGGCATCTCCGGTATTTTCGGTATCGCCTGGATTTCCTGTATCCGCATCATCACCGGTATTTTCGGTATCGCCCGTATCCGCGGTATTCCCCGGGGTTTCGGTATCTTCCGTATCTTTGGAATCTGCGGCATCTCCTTCATTCTGTGTATCCGGACTGTTTACGGTATCGCCTGTATTCCCCTGATCTGCTTCGTTATTGGATTTATTATTTTCCGCTTCTTCCGTATTGTCCTCGGAGACATAATTTCTCCATGCGGACATATATTGAGTAGCTAAGGGTTCATTGCTATTGTCCGCACTTACGCCGCTTTGGCTGTTATCGGGGTCACCTTCACCGCTTTCAGACTGACCGCCGTTGGGCTCACCTTCACCTGTTTCGGGCTGGCCGCCGTTGGGTTCACCTTCGCCGCTTTCAGATTGGCCGCCGTTGGGTTCACCTTCGCCTGTTTCGGGCTGACTGCCGTTGGGTTCACCTTCGCCGCTTTCGGGCTGACCGCCGTTAGGTTCACCTTCGCCGCTTTCGGGTTGGCCGCTGTTAGGTTCACCTTCGCCTGTTTCGGGTTGGCCGCTGTTGGGCTCACCTTCACCGCTTTGGTCATTTTCAGAATCGTTTCCATTCTGATTGCCGGAAGGTTCGCCTTCTCCGTTCTGATTGCCGCCCGTCTGACTTCCACCGGAATTTCCGCCACCCTGAGAGCCGCTTCCACCGCCGCTTTGAGGGTCGTTTCCATTTCCATTTCCGTTTACTATATCTATCTGCGCAGTTCTAAGTCCTGAATTAAGATATAGAAAATCAAAATCAGGCAAAGTCCCCTTCGCATATTCTTCATTACCGTTTTCATAAATTTTGGACAAATCATCAGGAGTAGCAGTTATAACCTTGACATTAAACTTGTCAAAGTTATCCTTATTCATATTGACAACATATTGTTTAAACCACTCGTTATTATGAAAAATACCTTTACAATAGAGCTTCCTTCCGGGGAAAGAATACATCTGCGTATTATCGCCGCTATCAACCGTAAAATTATACTGTCCGATATAATATTCAGAAGCTACGCCAAAATTGCTGAGCGTAGCGGGCTCTATACTATCTACTACATAAGCGCCTTCGTTACCGATTTGCGCGGGATCCATAATCCTGTCAAAATAAACAAGCCAATATATCTCATCAGAAGAAGCCTGTATCGGCTTGATTTCGCTATCGCCAAAACCTTTACCCGGTTTCTTATTGCCGCCTTGTGATTCTTCCTCATCATCGGGATTTTCCTCATCAAGATTGCCATCGCCCGGATTTTCTTCTTCGTCGTCATTGCCGGGATCTTCTTCGCCGGGATCCTGTACTTCTCCTGTATTATTGTCTTCATTCTCATCATCGCTGCCGTTGTTACCGCTTTCGTTTCCCGTTCCGCTTCCGTTGTCACCGCTTCCGCTTCCTGTTCCGGTTCCGTTATCGCCGCTTCCGCTTCCCGTTCCGGTTCCGTTGTCGCCGCTTCCCGTTCCGCTTCCGTTATCGCCGCTTCCGCTTCCCGTTCCGGTTCCGTTATCGCCGCTTCCGTTTCCGTTGTCGCCGCTTCCGTTTCCGTTGTCGCCGCTTCCGCTTCCGTTATCGCCGCTTCCGCTTTCTGTTCCTGAACCACCATCGCCGCTGCCGTCGCCGCTTTCTGTTCCCGGATTGCTGTTTCCGCTGTCATTTCCGGTGCCGTTATCGCCGCTTCCGTTTCCCGTTTCGGTGCCGTTGTCGCCGCTTCCGTTTTCTGTTCCGGTCTGACCGCCGTTTGATCCGTCAGGATCGCCCTGCGCATTGTCCATGCTTCCCTTGCCGTTTTGCTCTTCATCCCGTGAAGTCTCCGAACCGCCTGCATTGCCTGCATTATCATTAGAATGGTCTTGTGATTCGGCATTAATATTCGCTACGGACGCAGAAACCAATTTTACCCAATTAAATTGCGACCAAGTATTTGTGTTGCCTACGGTACGCACCGCAGAAGAGCTGCTTGTTCCGCCTGTCTCACTGTTTTCTTCACTGCCTGTGGTATCGCCGTCTCCGGTTTCAGCGCCGCTATTTCCGCCTGTCTCGCTGCCGTCTCCACTGCCTGTGGTGCCGCCATTTCCGGTTTCAGCGCCGCCATTTCCGCCTGTCTCGCTGCCGTCTCCGCTGCCTGTGGTATCGCCATTTCCGGTTTCCGTGCCGCCGTCTCCGCCTGTTTCGCTGTTTTCTTCGCTGCCCGTGGCGCCGCCGTCTCCGCCTTCGGTTTCATTTCCAGTATTACCGCCGTTTTCTCCTTTATTTTCATCGCCTTCGCTTTCGGAGCCTTCCCCTCCCTCTGACGGGAACGCAGCCTTCTCTTTGACCGAACCCCAAGTGCCGATACATTCATACAGGGTTTCGTTCTGTCTGTATACATAAGCACCGTCTGCGATATAATCGGCGTCGGCTTTAAGTATAGGCATCATAGAGGACACTTTATAGAATATGGCGTCCTCCATATTTGCAATTTTTTCACTATTAATATATTTAAAAGATACAAAATAATCTCCGGTATTATTCTTTACAGAGCTAAAATATCCCTGAGCGTCATAACCGCCGCCCTCGACTTTTTCAAAACCGTCACCGCCCGTACTGCTTTCAGCATAATCCTCCGTTGGAATTGTCACCGGAACATTATCGACAATGCCATATTTGTTATAATAATCCTGAAGCTGAGCTTTCTTTTCATTTATATATTTCGCGCGCTCTTCTACCGTATCATAACTGCAGAGCACGTCTTTCCAACTTTTCCAAGACATGGTATCAGAGTTATACTCGGAAAGCAGGGGTTCATAACCGTCAAAAAGATAGCCTATCTCAGAAGCTTCCGGTTTCGGCACAATCTCAAGTATCGTAAATTCGCCGCCCTCCGCCATTCTGTTTCTTAATTTTTCTATACCCATAAGGGTATCCGCATTCTCAGCCGCATGACTTCTGTTTATAACGGAGGTCACAACGACCACGGCAGCGAGCAATACTGCTCCGCCCGCCACTGCGTATCGTTTCTTAAATCGTGATTTAACTTTGTTTATCAATTTGACATCTACAGTCTTTCCTGCTTTTTTCATAATACCATACCCCTTGCCTGTACTATGCAGGCGTAAAACTTATATCGGCTATATCAAGATATATTGCATAACGTATGTTATATATAATTACGAAGCTCTTACCAAAGTTTACGACTTTAGTAAAATATACTTAAAAAAGCAATACACAAGTATCTGACATTTACGGCTTAATATTTGTACTCAATATAACATTCTCCGTAAATATTCGGATTGTCTTTCATGTAGATCTTAACTCGTGCTCCGTTTATCTTAATCTCATTCATAACTTCAGAATCGCTCCTGCCGGATTCGTTTGTTATCTTATATCCGAAACTTGCCTTAAAATATTTACTCCCTTCGCCTTTGGATGAATCCACGTTTGTATTATTCCAACTCGGCAGCTTAACTTCAAGGGTTACGCCGCTCGGTGCTGTATAATCAAACTCTACGTCATACGCAAATACAAGCGGTTCCTTGTTTGCCCATGAATTTGAATAGTAACCTTCAACCATATATGATATATTCAAATCGGCATCATTATAGAAATTAGGAGCCCCTTCATGACTGCCGCTTTCTGCAATAATATAAACGCCGCTCACAAAATGTATATTCTCATATATATAATCGGTACCGTCATTATACCTAAAATTAATCTTTATCTTTAAGTAAAATTCTTCTTCAGGCGGCATCTCCTCACGCATGGTAAGATAATAAGTAATACGCCGCCCGCCATTTAAAGGTTTTTCATCGCCATAATCGCCGCCGTTTACATTGAGAATAAAGTACTGCGTCAAATAATCTTTGGACGATATCCTGTTGCCGTTTATGTCGCATACATAAATCTCATATCCTGTAATCTTACAGAAATTCTGATCGCCCTGACCTTTAGAAGGAAGGTCGAACCAATACCAGTTATCTTTATGATAACCGTCCGTCTTATCATCCTTCCAGTCATCGGTGAAAGGCTCCTGCCAGTTTCCTCTCTTACCACGCTCAAGCAGATAATCTCCGCCTATCAGATAATCTACCGAATCCGATACGGACTGATTGGTGGTGGGTGAATAAACAACAAGTGTTATTCTAAGTATCCTGCCTGTATTCTGGTCGCTTCTGTATTCTTCTTTGACCTTTAACTGCAGATCCTTATTGTGTTCCGCAAAAGTCTCTACTTTTTCGGGATAATCCACGCTCCATGTATATTCAAACTGCTCAACCTCTGACGTGGTAAAGCCCTGCCATGTTACGGTAGATTTATAATAAGGCTCATACTGTGTCATTTTGTAAGGAAGTATCTTACATGCGTCCAGAGATTTATTCGCGCCGCCTATTACCTTGACTATTCCGACAGCCTTCTTGGCCGGATTGTCCTTATAGCTTGCAGTGATAATCAGATACTCGTTAGGTTCGTCTTTATGCACTTCCAATACGGCGTATACCGTCTCGGCGGACATAGAACTCATATAACCCGACGCTTCGCCTTCAACCTTCCAGTCGCAAAGACTGTTTACGTTGGTAGTCGCATTTACCATTGCGAATATATTGTAATTCTTACCTCTCTCTACCGTGGTCACACGATCCCTGATCGGTACCGCGCCTTCCATACCGGTGCTTGATATATAAAGAGCAAGCGTATCGTCAGGAGTAGGCACGTTGGGGAAAATAGCCGACGGGTTTCCGCTTAACATCATGCGGTTCCTTAATGTTATAACAGGCGTAGTCGCATAAGCCGACTTGCCCGACGCATCTTTACAGTCTACCCTGATAACAACGCTTCTTACGATATCTATATCATTGCCGTTTTTGTCCTTTTCCTTGATCGTATCGCTTAAATCCACGTTAAAAGCGGTCACGTTCGAAGCCAGGAGCTGATTCTGATATACATTGGACGTCTCGACATATGTACCCGAACCGTCGTCAGCCACGATCCATTCACTGCTCTTGATATCGTTATCATTCTTATTCCACTGCACATTTCTTTTCTTGTATACGGTAACGCCGCTGCTGTCGGCTTCAGCATGATAAAGCACAAGCGTCTCGGTACCCGCGGCATCATCTTTAACATAATCCACGCCGCCGTTTACGTCGATAACCATATCCTCGATCTGATTAACAGCAAGCTCCGCTTCGCTCTGTACACCGGCGTCGGCGCTTCCTTTAGCAAAGCTTCTGCTTCCCGAAAGCATAAAACCTGTTGCGCTGATAATAACGATTGCTAAAATAACAACTGTTATCAATAGTTCGACCAGTGTAAAACCTTTGTTATTTTTCATTCCTTTCCTCCCTTGGCTCAGCCAATCCTCTCTAATTCATGTTTTCCGGTTGCCGTATAAATGTGTATCTGGTATTTTCTTCCGCCTGTAATGTTTATGATAATATCACTACAATCGGTGTTTATGGTATTTAAACCGTCCGATGCGCCGTCGGATTCAGCCACTCCCTTAAGCGCGCCGCTTGTACGGTTATAAACAAATTTAACGGAACTGTCATCATCGATCTCAACCTCGCCCAGTTTGGTTGTTTTTTTCATAAACTCACAGGTTATGCCAACCTGTTGCCGGGCGATCTTAAGTTCCTCAGCAAGCCTCCAGTCGTCCGACTTAAATGCGCCGCTTGCAGGATCATGTCCTGTAGCTATAGCGTCTTTTGGAATATAAAATTTAACCGAATAACCATTGCCGGTCTTAACAAGTTCCATATAGCAGTCCACCGAAGCAGACCTCGCAAGAGCATAATTTTTCTCTTTATCCAACGCAGTGCTTAAATCATTGGCGCATTCCCTGGCATATTGGCCCGACACAAGCATATATGAATAAAATACCGCGCTGCTAAGAACCGCCATGATCGCAAGCACTATAACAAGTTCGACCAATGTAAAACCTTTGTTATTGCTCTTACTCTCCTTCATACGCCCGCTCCTATCTCTTAATCCACTGTTCATATACTATCAGATCCTTGAGCGCAACCGACTCCGTAGCCGTTCCCGATGAATCCGGCATACCCGTCTGATAACTCATACCGTCGTTGAATACATCCATTACATAATATGTAGCGCCGCCTATATCGGTCTCGGCGGAAAGCAGCTTGGAAAAATCTTCTATGCCAAGAGGCGTGATCTCCACTGCCGGACCTTCCGAACGGACTACGATATTGCCTGCCGCTATGATGAGCCCGTTAAAACTGCTCTCCACTTCCACATTGCCCGTACTTACTATAAGAGACGCAGCCGGCGTGGAAGAGTTGACGACAAAATTCGCCTCTCTTGTCAGGATCGCAGTATTGACGCTGCCCGCGGTTCCCGTTTCTATCCTTAGCGTATTGACGCCGCTTGCCGCAAGCATATCCGTAAGTTTAGTCGTATTTATTATATTCTCAAAAGCATTCCTGCCCTGTTCGACCGTTGTAAGCTGCGCGATGTTTGTAACCAGTTTGGCGCTTAATGCCTTAAATGCGCTTGTCTTAGAGTTATATATCGTCTCGGCCTGCTTCTTTTTGATATAATAATTGCTGATACCGTTATCCGGCGGAGTGATAAACGACACAGGATCAGTCTCCCCATTATAAGCCAACATATTGCCTGAGAGATTGAGATAAAGCATAGCCTCCGGATCGGGCATTCTGATCTCATCGGCGTAGAGCTTCATAAATCTGTCTACCTGGTCATAATTTACATTATAATAATCCTGAAAATACTGATTGGCTTTCTGCTCGTCGGTAAATCTCAGATAAAGATAAACAAGCGTCCCCTTATTGGTCTGCTTAAATACTACTTCCGGCATATAAGCCTTTTCGACCTGTCCCGCGACCTGCTCCAAGCTTATATAATTGCTCAGGGGCTTGTAACCCAGAGCGGCTATCTGCCTCTTGCCGTTTATAAGCAGATAATCATCCGGATTATCGACTATGTTCATATATTGCTCATAAGTAAGCGGATTGGCTCCGTATGCGGTATCGCCTATGGTTCCGTCGGCTTCTATGACACAGCCCACAGCTTCCGGCGGCACGAGATAGATGAGCTGATTGCTCTTGACCGCAACCGATTCCGCCATAACTATATCCTTTTTGTTACGATAAGTTTCGGGCACCGCGCTGCCTTCCGCAGACGTCGTATCCGTCTTGGTCTGCACATAGGAGCGTCCTGCTATCGTCATACTTTCGAGTCCGGACAGATCCAGACTGCTGTCGCGCCCGTTTATTATGATAGCGCTGCTCAACGCCGGTTCGTTGGAATCCTCTTCTTCGTCACTGCCGCCCGCGCCTGAACTTCCGGAACTCCCCGCGCCCGAACCTGTTCCGGTGGAAGAAGCTCCAAGCATACTGAAACCGTTATATTCACCGGTTAGTTTTGCCTTACTTGCGTTTCCCTCAAGGATCAGGTCGTCTTTAAGGTTCGTTATGCCGTTAAAATCCATATCGGCCGATGAAAGCAGCACATTCCGACCCCAAAATTCCACATTATCGGTTTTTACCATACCGTCATTGACAACGACATCTTCCCTGCTTATGACAAGCGACATATTTTCTTCACCCGCACCCGTCGCGGAAGCAAAAGTGACATTACTGTCATTTTGAAAATTATTTACATCCGTCTTACCGACAGTCATTCGTCCCGCATAGGCATTGCCCTTTATGGTCACGCTGCCGCCCACGTTGCGGTTGCCCGCCGCAAGAGTCTCATCGGCGATAAGCGAAAACTTCTCAAGCTTGGGCAGCTCCGACGACTGCGCAAAGCTCACCGTCGGAAGTATAAGCTTTATATTGGTGCTTATGATAGACACATAACCGCTCTGATCCACATATGTAACCTTAAGATCCTTTAACAAAAGGCTCTCGCTTTCTTTCTTATCCAACATTCCATGATCGGCTATGATAGTGCCGTCCGCTGTTTCGGACTCGACTATCGCTCCCCAACTTCCGAAATTATTCCTGTTGGCTCTCCTTACGTCCGTAATATCGGCCGGATCATAAGAACCGTCGCCGTTGCCTACCACATCAGCAGACAGCCATGAACGTATCTTATTCATATCATAGGTTCCGTCCGTGCCGCCGTTTGTAAGGCTTTCTTCAAGCGTATTGATATATTTGCGGTAAAATTCACTGCTGCGCATGATCGTAGAGTCATATACCGCATAGTTTGTCATAACCTCATTATAAGCCTTGGCCATAGCCTGTGAAGCTTCCTGCTGAAGCCCGGCGTTTATCTCATCCAGAACAGTCTCCGCAGTGTAAAAAGTATCTTTTCCCCTTTTGTCTATGAAACGCATCTGCAGGCCCAGATATGAGACAAACATAAGCACGGCCGCTATAATAGCGATATACAATATTATGACGAGCACCATGACCATAGCGGCGCCTTTATTGTCCTTTTTTAATTTTTTCAGATCCAACATGCCAATCACCATGTCCTTTATATAACTTATTCCTACTATTACCTGTATAAAATATATGTCATTCCAATTTAGAACCCGTCATGGTCACTATGGGGCTTGCGCTGCTTCTGTCAACCCCATGCGAATAGACCTGCACGGTCATGCTATAGATCCTGTCCTTTACTTCCGTCTGAGCGCTTCCCGCTCCGTCAAGAGGTTTGGGATCTATAACGGTACGCGCCTCCGCATCGGAATAGACCCTGCTCATATTGTCTATATTCTTCAAATGTGAAAAATCTATCTGGGCTCCCAACCCGACAGCAGGTGAATCGTCTATGTTCAGATTGGTAAAATAATGTCCTATCGTATGATCCTCGGCGTCCACGCCGTCTATTATATCTATCCTCGGCTTATACCCTACCGGGGTATCTTCTATATCCGTATTGGAACCGTCCTTCAAAATATCCTGACGGATTATATACACATTCACAGGAAGCTTGGCTTCGTTCTCAATATATATCCAGTCCTCATTGGTACTGTATCTTTCTCCTCCCGCTGCCGGATATATAACGCTCTGCGGCGAAGAATACCCCCTATATCTGGGCGCATAAAACAGATATACGTTCTTAAGCTCAGGCAGCTTGCCCTCCTCGTCAACGCCCTGCGCCGAATTGTTAAAAATAACGGATTCCTCAGAATAAAACTGATATCCTGAGGGCATAACGTTATCCTTGCACATCACATATTCATATGTAACCTTAACTATTGTGGCCTCATTTAAGCCCGTATTTTCTTTATATATCCTAATTTTTATCCTTCTGGCGATATTCTCGTTAAATTTATCAATATCCCATGAACTTCCCCCGCCGACGGGAGACTTGTTTGCGCTGAAATACTCATATATGGTATCGTCGAAGCTTTTCGGATTAGTCGCATTCCTTATATTCTGCACATAAACCGCGCTGTCGGCGCTGCCGATAGTATTCATATAAAAAAGTTCCTGATTATTGGTATCATAATATCTGTCCGACGACGCGGCGCGCTCAGGATCAAGCTTCACCGAAACGTCAAAACGGCTTGCGCTCGCGCCGGAATGATCGTTGCTTATATTCTCCCTTACGAATTCATAACACCCGTTACTGTCAGGGCCCGTGACCGTATAATCATGCTTCGACGTATCCATCAGGCTCTCCAGATCTTCTCTCTCAAATATCTCCATCTCGTCCTGCGCAAGCGTCGTAGCGCGCATGTATTGCTTGCTCTTTGCGTTGATTCGGTGGGAGGAAACGAAGCTGTGCAGCATCGGAACTACAACGATAGCCAATACGCAGACTGCTATCAATAATTCTATCAAGCTAAAGCCTCTGTTATCTGAAGTTTTCATATGTTTCCTCCTTTCGCTCAATTATCTTTATCTGACGGTGTTATTCGCTCCGCCTGCCGCATTGCCGCCTGCGGCGTTCGCCGTACCTGCTGCATTAGCTGCATTATTGCCTGCGGCGGCGTTATTGGCTGCCGCTGCGTTGCCTGCCGCATTATTGGCTGCGTCGGCGCCGGCTTCTGCGCCTGCCGCCGCGTCTTCGCCTTCGGCGCCTTCTTCACCCTCGGGAACTATGTCGGCGAGGCTTCCCTGACGCACGCCGAAGAAATTACTGGTTCCGGTAGGCACTCCCGGAATCTTGGTGTTCACATAAGGAAACTCGGTGCCAAGCAGACAATAGAAGTTCATATCTATCGAACCTGCAAGATATCCGTCTTCCGTAGCGCTTACGTTTACCGAGGCTACCGATTTTCTGGTGGATATGCCGTATATGTAGTTGATCACATTTTTAAGGCCGCTGTAAGTGGTCGTAAATGTAAGTGTATTGGAATTGGTATACATCTGTAAACCGTCATCTTGAAGGGTATAACCCTCTACGTCCAGTATGCTCGGATATGTTATTTCTACCGGCTCCTGCATATCTATGGTCGATATCCTGACTTCGTTGTCGTCGATCATTTCCATATTATATAAGTACATGATTATATCTTCATTCCTGTATCCGGGCGGAAAAGTGTTCTCGATCTGAGTCGATTCTTCTTTCATGCGCTCGGTTTCCGCAACATATTCCTGCTGTCTTGCATTGAGCAGTTCAAGCTGATCAAGCCTTGCTTTGATATCTACGTTTTCAGCCTCAACCTGCTCGGTCTTAGCCATATAATTTTTATAAACAAACTGCCATGAGAGAAAACCAAACAATATACCCAACACTACCAGCAAAAGCTGTATCTCATTCTTTTTCAAAGCTGTATCCTCCTGCTTATATAATAATCACACTGTTTCGCCTTACCGTTACTGCTTCTTCTACTCTTCGGCCGCCGGCTGTTCCTGAGCCGCGTCGTCGGCCGCAGCCGCTTCAGCCGCAGCGTTCGCAGCTTCAAGCGCCGCCTGCGCATCGCTGCCTTTATAAGTAACGCTTACCGTAAGGCTTACGACCGGTTCTTCTTCCATGACCTGTCCGTCCATCAACGCGCCCGTATCCGTTATGCTCGATACGCCAACAGTATCAACCGTCTCAAAGGTTCTAAACTGCTGTATGAGCCATGCCGCGTCGTCCTTGTTCTCAACCGTCAGCGATATGGTAACGCCTTCCAAATCGGCGTCAAAAGACTGAACGTTTAAGGAAGCGGGCATCTTCTCTTCCATTTCTTCTATAAATGCTACCAGTTCCTCATTGGGAGTTACCGTACTGTTTTGGAAATATGTAAGTTTATTGTAAGTATACTGCTGCTGCAGATATTCTTTATATATAGTCTCTACCGGTTCCAACTGCGTGATACGGGCCTGCATGGTCTTTTGCTCATTCGTGGCTTCCATGTAGCCGAGTATCGAAACCGCAGCCAAAGCCACTCCGACCAGAATACCGCCCACACACACCGTTACACACAACGCCATAACGCCTTTTTTATCCGGAAGCAGTTCAACCTGCGTTTTTTTCTTCTTTTCCTCATCTTTTACAAGCCCGAGAGGCTGGATCGTAGCTCCTATACAGGCAAGATACTCACCGAAGAAGGAACCTTTGAAGTATCTTTCAAGGTTCATGCCGCCTACGCTTCTGACCATGGATACAGGATAATCGATCTCACGGTTAAGCAGCTCGTCTATTCCCATAAAGTTGGCGCCGACTCCGGTAACCAAAACTCTGTCGATAGGAGAACTTCCGCTCTGCGCCGCATAGAAGCTTATAACTCTGGAAAGACCGCCTATCATGGGAGTAAGTCCTTCCGTAACGTTGATCTGCGCCAGTTCCTCAAGTGAAGGCGACAGCGGTCTGCCCCCCTCGCCGTCCTCACGAACCGACAGATCTATACATTGATATTTTTCAATCACATTAAGCGCCTGCCTCATAGTACGGATATTGCCCCATGCCACACTCTCCATAACGGCCTGCAGGGCGTCCTCCACACCATAGGCTATATTTCTGGTAAAAACTATCTGCTCATCCTTGATGACCATGACCATTGTGGAACGTTCGTCTATCTTAGCTACCAGATTGGTTCCCGACGAACATTCTTTTTTCATGATACGGTAAAGACTGGTAGCGGAATAGTCAAACGCCGCGACATCCATTCTGAGCGACGCTGCAAGCTGATAATAGCCATCCAGCATATTGGCTGGAATGGCAAGCACCATAAGCTTATACTGCTGTCCCTCTTCCTTGGAACCTATTACGTCAAGTATGCTGTACGCTATCTCGTACTGGCTCAGATCTACCGGGAAATACTCGGAGGCATTCGCTTTTACGATATCGCCTATACGATTTTCCTTAACAAAAGGTATCATGACCTCACGAGTCGCTATCTTGGTAGAAGCGATGGAGAATACTACCTGCTTAGCTTTAATACCAAACTCACGTATACCTCCGCGCAGGCTCTCCAGATAATGAGAGTCGGGATCTACCACGCCGTCGTTCATAACGCCCTGCAGCGTAGGGATCGTAAAACTCTTATATACCTTGGGAGTTTTGGATTTAAAGTCTACCTCACAGACTTTTGTCAACAAATAACCGATTTCTATACTGAGCACTCTGCCAGCCATGAATTGTATCCTCCTTAAACTTATCATATCTTGGTTGTTGCGAAACTTTAAAACCCGGCTTACGAATTCAAGGTCCGCGATTTATTATTTATATCACGTCAAAAACCTGCATGGGAAAATCCCGGCAGGTGAATAGTCAAGTCCATTTAATCTATAAAAATTGAAAATACCAATTTATCATTTGATCCCCCCACAGCATTGCCGTCACGATCCCCATTGAAAGATAAGGTCCCAACGCAAGCACATGACTCTCGCCGCTCACCTTCATTCTTATAAGATGTATAACGGCGCCGAAAATACAACCCAAGAAAAATGACAACACTGTCAGTTTCCATCCTAAAACAAGACCGCAGACAGCCATCAGCTTGATATCGCCTCCGCCGATCGCGCGGCCTCCGGTAGCATAATACAAAACTGTCAAAAACACACTGACACAGAAGAAGCCGATTAGATATGACAGCCAGTTAGAATAATCAGTCGCAACTCTAACCAGCCCCAGCGTCAGTATAAATATATTGATCCCAAGCGGAATCTCGTATGTTCTAAAATCAATCACGCTTAAAACTATAAGCGCCGAAAAAAGTAAACAGTAGAGTAGGGAATCTATGTTTACCCCCCTAATAAGGAATACCAATACCCATGCAAGTCCGTTTGCGGTTTCAACAAGCGGATACTGTATGGAAAGCTTAGCCTTACACTTACGGCATCTGCCTTTTAAGAATATAAAACTGAAAACAGGTATAAGGTCATACCATTTCAGCGTATATCCGCAGCTCATGCAGTGAGATCTTGTTTTTACTATGTCTTCTTTTAACGGTATCCGATAGATACAGACATTCATGAAGCTTCCGATCACGATCCCGAATAAGAATATGCTTATGTAAAAAAATATCGCCTCACGCATAGCGTCCGTCCTTTTAGCTATATCGGCTTTTACCCCCCCCCAGTGGAATTTTACCGGGGGAGGGGTAAAAACTGACAGCTCATTACATTAAATCAATAAAATATTTAATCTTTGCTTTGACGCAGCTGTCTTTAGGGAAAAACGAATCTGCGCATTTACTGTGCTTTTCAACCTGACTTTGATGAAACAGTATTAATGCTGTTTATGGTCAGGTAGGTATTGTATTTAGATGATATTACGGAGTTGTAGGTATAGCGCCGGAGTTATCAATACCTGCACATTCTACAAACCACATATCAGCCGCAGTAGCCGGTGCACCTGTAGGCTTGCCATATTTTAATTCAATCTTAAAAGTACCATTAATTTGTCTATACGCCGTTGACTGAAACTTCGCACTGTTTAAAGATGTCGAGTCCATCAAGCCAAGTGATGTAGCAACTGTTTGTAAATCAGACGGCACTGTGATATTTCCATTAGCATCTTCAGTTATTGCATAACTAGTCCCTGTAAGACCAGCATTGATCGAATCCGGATCAGAAGCTATAGTCTGACACAAATTAATAAACTCAACTGCTGTCTGTGTATCTGTAGATACTCTTGATTTCTCAACATAACGTAAATACTGAGGCGCCAGAACTGCTACAAGGATTACCATGATAGCGATAACAATAATCAGCTCGACAAGTGAAAAACCTTTGTTATTCATTTCCTTTTTCATATTTTCTCTCCTTTTCCTATAAAATATTGAGTGTTATGTAACACTTGTTATTTATCTTAATCCCAACCGACTCCCTACCGACGGTGGGGTTAATTCAGAGTTAGTTTTGAACCATTTAATTTATTGATATACTGAATGATTTATGGCACCTGTTTCTTTATGCTGCTTCATATATGACCACTCCATCTTTAACTACATTTGCATAAAAGGCATGAACCTTATGCCAATAATAAAAATGTTCACTGTTGACTACTACGGGCTGCATGCAAATATCATGTTCCACACTGTAATCAAAATCTACACTGCACAGAGCGTCAAGATATTCATCTATATTTTCATCAGGCAGATCAACCAGTATCATAATATCAACATCCGAATCATCCGTAAAATCTCCTCTGGCATATGAACCGTATAAGACGATCCGTTTAAGATGACTGCCGTAAATACCTTTTATTTCTTTAACATAATCATCCAATAAGCTTTTTATTTCACCCGGCATGATATTCTCCCATACATTATTATATGCCATATATGTATACCGTTACAGATTGTCAAGCGCGGAGTACATCGTTACCATAGGCGCCATTACGGAAGCAAGCAGTACGCCGACTACACCGGCCAGTACGATTATGATCATAGGCTCCATAGCCGCCATGAGTGACTGAACGGCAAGCTCGACTTCTTCCTCGTAATAATCCGCGAGCCTGTCAAGCATCTCTTCCGTGGAACCGGCTTCTTCGCCTATCCTCAGCATATGGTGTACCATCGGAGGGAAAAGTCCGCATTCCTGTATGGGCTGCGATACGGGCGCGCCGACCATTATCTGCTGCACGGCGCCCTTTAACGCTTCCTTAAACCATATGTTGGACATTGTTTCCGAAACTATATCAACCGCTTCCACCAACGGTACGCCTGCCGAAAGCAGAGTGCTCAATGTTCTTGCCATGCTTGCCGCAGCCGATTTAACGACAAGATTCTTTACAGCCGGAATCTTTAACTGAAGTTTGCCAAACAGATGTTTGCCCGGGTCAGTAGCCGCAAAAACTTTGATACCCACTATAATTCCCGCTATCAAAGGCACTAGTATGAACCAGTAGGCCTGAATAAAATCACTCATCGCCACAACAGCCAACGTAATCGAAGGAAGTTCAGTACCCAGTTGGGCGAACATATCCGTATATGCAGGAATAACGACTACCAACATGACGATAACGACAGCAACCGCGACTATACATACCACAATAGGATAGATCATGGCCTTTTTGACAAGAGCCTGTGTCTTGGAGGAACGTTCAAACTGAGTCGCCATACGCTCCATCGATATTTCAAGACTTCCTGACGCTTCACCGGCTCTCGCCATCTGTATCAGCAGTTCAGGAAATACTTTCGGATGCCTCGCCAACGAATCCGCAAAAGTCTCGCCCTTCTCTATATCCGCTCTTACCGCAAGCAGCGCGGCCTGCATCTTTTTGTTCTCAGTCTGCTCTGCAAGCATCTGGAGCGCCTGTACTATGCTAACGCCCGCGCGCGTGATACTCGCGAACTGTCGGCAGAATACGCCCAAGTCTCGCGGCGTGGGTTTGCCTCCGATATCTATATTAATGTCTTTGTTCAAAGCGCTCTGTTCTTTTATCTCAATAACAATTAGGCCCTGGCTTTTTAACTCTCTGCTTACCTGTTCTTCGGTATCCGCAGTCTTAGAGCCTTTTATTTCTTTGCCGCTTTTATCAATGGCCACATATCCCCAATCCGCCATGCAGGGAACCTCCGTCTTAGTATAATATTTGCTTTAAGAATAACCGCAACTGTATATAATACAATAAAACGCTCATTCAAACCGGTCATTAAAAATATGCCAACACACAGTCAAATGAACGCAGTTATTATCTCTTCAACCACATCATAACATTTTATTAAGGATTTTGCAAGGATTTTACGCATTAAAAGGCATTAAATTTATGTAATTATGCATAAAAATTTATTATTTTTAAAAATTTTTTTGTAAATAACGCTTGTTATGCATAATTCAAACGCGTATATGCTTATACGGACGCAACCGGAGCGTGCTATACTTTTATGACGCTTATGTCGGCTGCGGCTCATTTTTCGGAAAGAGCGTTGTGAGTTCCGCGACGGCATTTGGCTGACACTTTCTACATAAAAAAAGTAAAAATCTGCAATATTTCAAAATTGACATATTATCGGAGCTTGCGTATAATAATATCAACAGACAGGCAACTGTCTTGAAAAGTAGTCCGTTCCCGGTCATGCGGAAAACAAACAGACCGTGAAAACGTGGTTCGCTCCCGGTCACGCGAATAACAAATAGACCGTGAAAAAATCCGGAGAGCAACCTAACAAGCGTCGGCTCTCCGGCTTCATAATCATTTTCCAATGTCAGATACTTTCGGATATTGATTGCAAAAAAACTTATCCGTTATTGGCATTTAATTTCTCCTTAGCTTTCTTTTCTCTGAACCTCATAAACTCTCTCAGTTCATCTTCAGTTTCAATAAATTTTACAGCTACCGGAGCGCGCACAGGACGGTTTTTGGCAGACTCTTCAATCGCATTGACAAACATCTCCACTGTTCCTTTCCGGAAATGACAAAATATTTCGTGATACTTGAAGTCGCCATAAAAATATCTCCTTTATAAATACATGATTGTTATTTGTATGTTTCAGAAAAGATCGTTGTGCGTACCGGTGCGGACCAACGTCAGCACTAACACATCGTCCTCAATACGGTAAACCAGTAACCAATCAGGTTGGATATGACATTCCCTGTACCCTGCGAAGTTGCCGCTCAGCTCATGGTCTTTGTTTTTCTCCGGCAGCGTCTCGCCCCGAGAAAGTGCCCGGATAATATCATCCAGAAGCTCTATGTCAAGGCGGCGTTTCATCGCCAGTTTGTAGTCCTTCTTAAATCTGGTAGTCCAGACAATATCACGTTTCATCGTTTTAACTCCCGTAGCGCTTCTTCCACATCGGAATATCTCTTTATGCCGGGATCATTCGCAATCCGTTCTGCCTCTGACAAGGCGGCAATCGTTTCCCTGTTGGGCTGATCCAACCGCACATCAAACGGAAATCCGCCGACCCGAAGAGACTGACGCAGAAAGACGTTGATTGCAGTGGTAAGGTTAATCCCCAATTCATTATAAAGACTCTCACACTGTTTCTTGATATCGCTGTCCATTCGGACGCTGAAATTTGTTGTTCTTGCCATTAAACCGCCCCTTTCTATTTCAACCATGCATATATTATATGCAATTTGCATTGCAAAATCAACTCATTAGACGGTAATTATGCATAAACAAAATGCGTCTATACTCAAACGAACGCAACCGGAGCGTGCTATACTTTTATGACGCTTATGTCGTCTGCATTGTTTTTGCTTCGATTTCCTTTAATTCTTCAAGGGATATTAACGGAAGGCACTCCGCAATCTCTTCAAGAGACAATTTCCCCATATTTATCAGCCTTTCTGCCGTTTCCCTTGAAGTATCCAATGCTGCTTCCATCATAATCTCTTCTCTAAATCTGCCCATAACTGCCACTCCTTTTTCATTTTGTTTAAAATACCGGGCGCGTTTGGCAAGCGCCTCAAAATGCATCTTGTCAGGATCGGTACATGAAAAATCGTGCATAAGCTTGCCGATGTCGTCATCTCCGCGGTATTTTCCATTAACGTATATGATATGCGATCCGTCGTTAAACAATACTTTGTCTTCGCCTATCGCCACATATCTTTCTATAGTATATATCGGCTGTTTTCCCTGCATTATATCATTTTCCGTAATAAAAATAACATAACTGTCGGGAAGGTCATCAACTTAAAGAAGATTTATTTGTTTGACGCGAAAAATACGACGGAAAATCCTAAAATAAACGGCGTGTCGAAATGTTACATTTTAAGGCTTGGAGCGTTTTTTGCTTTCAGCAGATACCCCGTCTGCTACGGCATACGGTAGGCAAACCCTGCGAACCCTTTGGCCTGCAAAGTGCGCTTGTCCTGCCGCAGATATGATGCGGCTTACAAGGTTGTGGAAGATCATTGCCGTATAAGCAAAGTATTCTAGATGACAGTAAGATTGTCAAAAAAGGGGTCAGAGGTATATCTGTAAAAATCTATCCCGAAAATTAGCCATTCTCGTTATGCCGGAAAATATTTGCCACACTTTAGAGAGCCTTAGTGACATTTGAATGTTCTTGTGGTATAGTGGACTTCCACTTTTAAGAAAAGGAGTTGATGATGTATGCCACAGATGAACAAAGGCGGCAAATTTATTTTCGGAAAATCACTAATACGAGATGATTTGACAATCCATCTCCCAACACAGGCTCTTACAGAATACAACGCCACAGCAGAGAGATCATTTATCAAATACAAAGGACAATCATACTGTTGGGTAAATATTTCAAAGAATGGTATAATTCAGCTTAATCAGCAGACATTAGATTTTCTTAATCTGAAGATTGGAATGGAACTATTGTCTATCCGAAGCAGTGATATAGCTTTTACAATGGGAGCAACCGGTCCTCTGTTGGAAAGAGCCGACAACTATGAGGGAGAAATTCCTCTTTATTAAAATAGCAGGTATCATATGGGTATAACAGATTTTCTCTTTGCCTGACATATCTACATAGTGCCAGCACCATGTAATAATCATACTACCAAGGGAATTTATCTATTTTCCCTCAGTTTTTCTAATATTGCCATAACATCCGGCTGCGTTGGCGTGAATTTTATACCGCGCTTCAACATACCCATAACTTTTCTCGCCTTTTGCTCAATCTCTCTGGCAGTATGTTCACTCGTCAACAT
>CANRMA010000011.1 GCA_947631625.1 uncultured Lachnospiraceae bacterium
CCAAAATGCCAATAATTCCCAAAATGCCAATAATTCCCAAAATGCCAATAATTCCCAAAATGCCAATAATTCCCAAAGTGCCGATAATTCCCAAAGTGCCGATAATTCCAAAAGTGCCGGTAATTCCCAAAATGCCGATAATGTTCAAAATGTCCCAAATTCCAACATAGCGCGTATGAAAGAGTTGGTATCCATGCTAAACCGCGCATCTAAGGCTTATTACGCGCAGGATACCGAGATAATGAGCAATTTTGAATATGACCGTCTATATGACGAACTCGTCGGCCTGGAAAAAGAAACAGGTGTTATTTTAACTAACAGCCCTACTGTAACGGTAGGTTATGAGGCTGTTGACGAGCTGCCTAAGGAGAGGCATGAAAAGCCCATGCTTTCACTTGGAAAGACCAAGAGCAGAGAGGAACTCCGCGAGTGGCTGAACGGAAAGGAGGCCCTGCTTTCGTGGAAACTGGACGGGCTTACGATAGTCCTGACATTTTTTGCAGGAAATCTTGCAAAAGCCGTTACAAGGGGAAACGGAGAAGTGGGAGAGGTTATTACCAATAACGCGAGGGTTTTTAAAAACATACCGTTGTCCATTCCTTTTCAGGGCGAACTTATATTAAGAGGAGAGGCTGTCATAAGCTATTCGGATTTTGAAAAGATAAATGACGGTATAGAAGATGTAGAGGCGAAGTATAAGAATCCGAGGAATTTATGCAGCGGTTCGGTACGCCAGCTTAATAATGAAGTCACCGCAGGAAGAAATGTAATGTTCTATGCCTTTAGCCTGGTCCGGGCCGAAGGGGTGGATTTTGACAACTCCAGAGAGAAGCAGTTTGAGTTCTTAAAAGAGCAGGGCTTTGACGTGGTTGAATATAAAAAGGTCAACCCTGACAATATTTTATCAGAAATAGAATATTTCGAGAAAAAAATTGAAGATTACGATATCCCGTCGGACGGACTGGTGCTTGTATATGAAGATATCGCCTATGGAAGTTCGCTTGGGGCAACGACGAAGTTCCCGAGGGATTCGATCGCATTTAAGTGGGCTGATGAGCTTAGGGAGACCACGCTTAAGGAAATCGAGTGGTCGCCCAGCCGTACCGGACTTATCAATCCGATAGCGGTTTTTGAGCCGGTCGAGTTAGAGGGGACTACCGTAAGCAGAGCCTCTGTGCATAACATAAGCATTATGAGGGGGCTTAAGCTTGGGATAGGGGACCGCATAACCGTCTACAAGGCCAATATGATAATCCCGCAGATCGCGGAAAATCTTACAGGAAGCAATAATATAGAGCTTCCGGAAGTTTGTCCGGTATGCGGGCAGCCGACAGTTCTTAAAAAAGATAACGATGTGGAGCTGCTTTACTGTACCAATCCTGACTGCGACGCCAAGAAGCTTAAATCTTTTACCCTGTTTGTGAGCCGGGATGCCATGAACATAGACGGACTCTCCGAAGCGACTCTGGAAAAATTCATCGCTAAGGGCTTTATCCATGAATATGCCGATATCTTTAAGTTAAACAGGTTTAAAGACGAAATTGTGCAGATGGAAGGATTTGGCGAAAAATCGTATAAAAATTTACAACAGAGCATAGATAAAGCGCGCAGGACCACGCTGCCGAGAGTAATATATTCGCTTGGTATCACAGGTATAGGGCTTGCCAATGCCAAGATGATATGCAAAAATTACCGCTATGATCTGGACGCCATGAAAAGGGCGGAAATTGATGAACTCAGCGAGATTGACGGAATAGGGGAAGTGCTTGCGGGAGCTTTTTATGAATATTTTAATAACGAAAAAAATATTCAAAGATTGGATAATCTTTTACAGGAAATAGAAATAATAAAAGAAGATATAAACGAGGAAACGCAGACTCTTACAGGTCTAAGCTTCGTTATAACCGGCAGCCTGAATTCTTATGCCAACAGAGACGAGCTGAAAGAGATCATTGAAAATATGGGCGGCAAAGTAACGGGAAGTGTCACCGGAAAGACGACCTGCCTGATAAATAACGACACTATGTCAAATTCCGCGAAGAATAAAAAGGCCAAGGAACTTGGTATAAGGATCATCTCGGAAGAAGACTTCAAGGCGGAGTATCTGAATATAAATTGAGCAGGACAGAGCGGAATATTAGGCGGAAATATTGTCATAGAACAGATAAAAGCTAAACCGATATTTAGCGGAGGAGTAACAATGGATATTGAGTATAGAAAAATTACGGAATTTCCTCGTGGGACGCTTGCAGCTCTTTTGAAAGACGGTTATTCTTTTGAGCCGAGATTTGAAACATATTGGCAAAACCAGTGGAACGAGTTTGATAATTTTTTCTATGATAATCCCCATATCGCCGATTTCAGTGGCTTTATGACTGTTCTGGACGGCGAGCCTATTGGTTTTGTTTCATGGAATCCGACGCATCTGCCTGAATTTACGGAAGTCGGACATAATTGTATTAAAACGAAATACAAGGGAATAGGCTATGGAAAGAAACAGATGAGAGAGGCGGTTCGGCGTATAAAAGAACAAGGCGCGAAAAAGATAATCGTTTGGACAAATGAGCGTTTAGTGCCCGCTCAACACACCTATGAAAGCGCGGGCTTTCAATTTGTAAAAAAGAGCGAGGAAACTATCTGTTCCGAAGTTGCGGGGCGGAGAATCCATTATGAAATTATTGTTTAAATTCCCGTTTGTATGGAAACGGATTGGAGCGGTAAAGGCGGTATAAAGGCACAGAAAGAAGTGTTGGAAGCGGAAGGACATACAATCATTTAAAAAGGACGTAAAAATATCAGGTACTATGTAAAAGACTATGAGAAGGTTCTTTTTGAATTGAAATAAACAAATCGTTGTATTTATGGAGAAAAATATGAGAATAGAACATATCGCGCTATATGTAAAAGATTTGGAAGCTGCCAGAGATTTCTTTGTCATCTATCTTGGAGGTCATTCCGATGATGGCTATCACAACACATCTACAGACTTCCGGTCTTTTTTCATCAGCTTCGATAATGGAGCAAGGTTGGAAATAATGACAAAGCCGGAAATGGAAGATGCAGAGAAAACATTGAATCGTACCGGATATGTACACGTTGCTTTTTCTGTCGGTAACAAAAAGCTTGTTGATGAGCTGACGGATAGACTGAGATCAGATGGTTTTTCAGTTATAAGCGGTCCCAGAACAACGGGGGATGGATATTATGAAAGCTGTATAGTTGCGATAGAAGGTAATCAGATAGAGATAACAGTATGATCTTTGTAGCAGGAACATATGGAATGTCAAGGCATCAGCTTTGAGTCGCCTGCAGCGGTCTTGACATCATTTATGCATCCTGCTACATGACGGTCAAAGGGATATTTTTACAACTTTTTACTTATCATTTCCCAATAACCTGTTTTATTAGAACCGATACGTTCAATTAAGCCTTTTTCTTTTAGTGCTTTAATTGTTCGGTCGATCTTGCTTTTCCCAAGAGATGTTTTTTCCTGCAATTCCGCTTTTGTGATTCTTGGTCTTTTCTTCATTTCAGCCAGAACAGCCTGTTCGGCAACGGAGAGATTTATTGCCTCATTTATTACCTCATTTATTACCCCATTCGTTTCATTTATTACCCCATTTCGAATTGTGACATTGAGCATAAAGGCGTTATCACGGTACTCTGGAGCAGGAAGTCCGGCAGCCGCCATTTCATTAAACATACGGTCAATGCCTTCTCCGAACTCCTGCACATAATCATATTCATGAAGAAAACGGGCAATGTTTGGATTGCGAGAGAAGTGAACGGTACGGAGATTGTTCAGGCGTACAATTCCGGGCAGAATGCCGGGACTTTCAACCGTAATCCTGTCATCAAACATTTTAATCTGTATATCGGTTCCCTTAATGCTGTAATCACGGTGGGCGACGGAGTTAATGATGATTTCTTTCCAAGCAAATTCAGGGTATTCAGACGTTGTATGAAAAAGACCGTCAGCGCCAAGTCTTGTATGTTCTTTGATCTGGCTGCGTACAAAGTTGAGAGAGCAGCGAACCATATCGAGAATACGGCCTTCAAATATTTCATCCTTAATGACATTCATTTCGATTCCGACTTTGGCCTCTGTGCCGTCATATCGGATAAAACGAATTCTTGCTCTTTTGAAGAAGCGTTGCGGATTTTTCCCAAATAACATAATGGCAGCGCCGCTCATTTCCTCTCTGCCGTTATGGCTGACAATAAAATTGTTATTTTGACGAATATATTCCTCGGCAGATTTTGGGTATCTGATTTTCTTGCAGTATTCTGCGACGAAATCCAAATCAATGTCCTCCATGGAGGAACCATAAACAGGCTCGTCTTCGTAATAGCGGGAACCTTTGGCATACATAAGCTGCAGACGCTCATCAAAATTCAGTTTTTTGGATTTGTCGCCCATACGGTAATATACTTCGTTCTGTTGGTTAGCATGTAACTCAGAACTTTGCGGAATGGTCATAATCAACAGATGATTGGGATTACCGTTTTTGTCAGTACATTCAATCTTTTCAGTAGTAACATGCACCGATGGTGTGCAATAATCAAAAGGTACTCTAAGTATATCATTTACATTGTTGTGGTAGTCATCAATGCCTGTGACCGTAAAATCGTCTTCAATGCCAATCACAAGTGTACCGCCGTCTGCATTGGCAAATGCGACAATATGATTGGACAGTCCCTTCGGATCTTTCCTTGCACTCTTACGTTCGTAAGTCTGCCCTTCTTTTTTTGAATAAAGTTCCTCCAAAGTAAACTCCATATATACCATCTCCGTTGCTTATTTTTCTATATTTAGCAAAATATATGTTGATACTCTCTATGTTTTTCTGAATTGGCGCAATATTATCTGTCATATTTTAATGAATCATTCCGATCCGTTCCCTTTCTTCTTCTCCCTCGATTTATAGGCTTTATGCCGATTATTGCACTGTACACTGCGAAATTCACTTCCATTTCTGCTTGCGATAAAGGCTTTTTTGCAGTGCTTGCATCCATGACAAGCGGCCCTGCATCCGGCATAGGGCGGCATATTCCCGGCTTTGTGTCTTTGAAAAATCCAATACATCTATCAGTATGTTGTCTGTCGCGTTTCCGAATGTGATATTTCCTCTATTATAAGAGGTTGTTGCTTGACGGTCAAGCCGTTTGCGTATTAGTGTTGACATTTTGTTTTTTTACATATACTATGGTAAAGGGAGCTGATCAAGTTCCTTTTTTTATATGTACTTTATACTGTTTCGGGCATTTGAGTTTTTAGTTTTCCAAAAAATGGAAAAGCCCGAAACTAAAATCCCGTTTTACGGGTGGCGGCGACTCCCTGCCCGCCGTTCAGGAGATGTTTAGAATAAATGATACCAATCACCATCTGATTGTTTGTGAAGTGGATGATAAGATTGTGGCATCCTGCGTGTGTGTGATTATTCCAAATCTTACAAGAAATGTGCGCCCATATGCTTTTGTGGAAAATGTGGTAACACATGGAGTTTATCGTAAGAAAGGATATGCTACAGCATGTTTGGATTTTGCATAAAACCTTAATTTCCCTTATAATTTCTTCAAATCGTAAGGCGTTGTCTGATAAACGTAATAATTAAGCCAATTGGAGTATAATAACTGGCCGGTCGAACGCCAGTTCACGACAGGCGCTTTGGAAGGGTCGTCGTTGGGAAAATAATTTACGGGAATTTTAGGGTTCAGGCCCTTTTCAAGATCCCTGTAGTATTCTTTGGCGAGAGTGTCCGCGTCATATTCCGGATGACAGGTCACGAACAGGTGGCGGCTGTCGGTGCTTTTTACAATAGTGACTCCGGCCTCGTCGGATACTGCCATAAGTTCAAGATCCGTAACACTTGTTATTTTTTCGGCCTCGATTCCCATTGCGCGGGACTGGGGCGCATAAAAGATATCGTCAAAGCCCCTGAAAAGCGGAGAGGTTTTTTTAAGAACCCTGTGTGCATAGACTCCGGACAGCTTTTCCTCCATATCGTAACGCTCAAGACCGTAAAAGTAATAAAGGGCGGCGAAAGCGCCCCAACACAGGTGCAGGGTAGAATGTACATGGGTTTTGCCCCATTCCATTATGGCGCAAAGTTCGTCCCAGTAAGCGACGTCTTCGAATTTGACATAGTCAAGCGGCGCGCCGGTGATGATCATTCCGTCAAAATTGCGGTCTTTTACCTTATCGAAGGTCGTATAAAATGATTCCAGATGACTGGAATCAATATGTTGGGGTATGTAGCTTGCAGTCTGCAGAAATTCCACCGATACCTGGAGCGGGGAATTGGACAGCTTGCGAAGAAGCTGTGTTTCCGTTATTATTTTGGTCGGCATGAGGTTTAAGATCAGCATGTTGAGCGGTCTTATATCCTGATGAATAGCTCGGTATTCGGTCATTACAAATATATTTTCACCTTCCAGCGTAGTTTTTGCGGGAAGCGAATCCTGAATCTTTATTGGCATATTGAGCCTCCGTCCATAAAAGTAAATTATATTTTAAAGAATAACATAAATTCCCTTGTTCTGCAAGCTTGCACAATTTTCCAAAAAGGGATATAATAAACGCAGGCATTTATGCCGTTGTATGATTTTATTACTAAAATAATCTATGAGGTCATAATAATGGAAACAGCATATCAAAAAGTAAAAGTGCATAACGAATTGGAATGGTGTCAGGTTACGGATATTGAAACCAAAGAAAAAATCGAGAAACTTTTATTAAAGAGCAGAGTTTCATATTATGTGAAATGGGAAAAGCCCAGATTGTTTTCCGGTGATAAATTCGGGACATGCATATTCTGTGTAAATCAGCTCCAGAAAGAGGATGCGGACAAAGCGATAGAGCCGCTCATCGAAGCTGACGCAGGGAAGATCAAATTCATAAATCGTAAGCTTGAGAAGATGTTTTATTGATCAAAGTAAAGTTGGTGTAAATATGAGCTGTCACTGTGATTCATGCATTAATTACGTATATGACGACGACTATGAGTGCTATGTCTGTATGGTGGATCTGGACGAAGATGATATGAGCCGTTTTTTAAGCGGATCGGATTTTGACTGTTCATTCTATCAGTTGGATGATGAATACGGAATAGTAAAAAAGCAGATGTAATTTTAAATTACATCTGCTTTTTTAAGGTTTTTCTGCGCAGTCGAAAGCATAAGCTTGATACGGTTGAGCTGATTGACTTCGCTTGCGCCGGGATCGTAGTCGATCGCAACTATATTAGAGAGCGGATAGCGTTTCCTAAGCTCCTTGATAACGCCTTTGCCTACGACATGGTTAGGCAGGCAGCCGAAAGGCTGTGTGCAGACTATGTTATTTACCCCGTTTTTGATAAGCTCTACCATTTCGCCTGTAAGGAACCAACCTTCGCCTGTCTGGTTTCCGATGTTTACAATGGGTTTGGCATAATCCACTAACGTGTATATGCTTGTCGGAGTATCAAAGTGCCTGCTCTTTTTAAAGGCTGTATAAGCGCTTTTGCGGACCATCTCTATAAGGCGTATGCCCAGTCTTGAAATAACAGCTGTTTTTCTTGACTTACCGAGATTATCAGCTTTGTATATCTGGTTATAGAAGCAGTAGAGTATGAAGTCTATAAGATCGGGAACCACTGCTTCGGCGCCCTCGGCTTCAAGAAGCTCCACCAGATGATTATTTGCGGCCGGAGCGAATTTTACAAGAATTTCACCGACTATGCCGACGCGGGGTTTGTTCTCGTCCGTTATCTCTATATTATCAAAATCCTGTATTATCTCGCGGCACATCTTACGGAAAGTGAAGTAACTTGGATGTCTGCCGGAAATAAAATTGCGACATTTTTCTACCCATTTTTTATGAACTTCGTTTACGGAGCCGGCTTTCTTTTCATAAGGACGCATTCTGTATATGCAGCGCATGAATATATCGCCGAACACAGCGCCGTAGGCTACACGCGCGAACAGATCGGCGTTCAGGTGAAAACCGGGATTACTCTCGATGCCTGCCAGATTTAGTGAAATAACCGGTATCTGCGACATGCCTGCCTTTTCCAAAGCCCTTCTTATGAAGCCGACGTAGTTGGTTGCGCGGCAGCCGCCTCCGGTCTGTGTCATAATGATGGCGACTTTGTTAAGATCGTACTTGCCTGATAAAAGGGCATCCATGATCTGTCCGACTACCATAAGGGAAGGATAACAGGCGTCATTATTTACATACTTAAGACCTACGTCCACGGAGTGGCGGTTATCGTTGTCAAGCACTTCAAAGTGATAGCCGCAGGCGCTGAAAGCTGCCTGAAGGATCTCGAAATGTATGGGAGACATCTGCGGGCAGAGTATGGTATAATTTTTACGCATTTCTTCGGTAAATTCCACTTTATGGATGGCGCTGGAATGAATAACACGTGTTTTTTGTTTCTGCTCGCGAACCTTGATAGCCGACAAAAGCGAACGGATTCTGATCCTTGCCGCGCCTAAGTTGTTTACCTCGTCTATCTTAAGGCAGGTATATATTTTGCCTGAGCCTGCTAAAATGTCGTTTACCTGATCCGTTGTTACCGCGTCCAGGCCGCAGCCGAAAGAATTAAGCTGTATGAGATCCAAATCGTCCCTTGTCTTTACGAAGCTTGCGGCCGCATAAAGCCTTGAATGATACATCCACTGGTCGGAAACGATGAGCGGACGCTCCGGCGCTGCAAGGTGGGAGATGGAATCTTCCGTAAGCACCGCGATATCATAGGAATTTATAAGTTCGGGTATACCGTGGTTTATTTCGGGATCGATATGATAAGGGCGGCCCGCAAGCACGATGCCGCGCTTATGGTTCTTTTGTATGTAGTCAAGGACTTCTTCGCCCTTTTTGCGTATGTCGTTTCTTGCGTTTTCAAGTTCCTGCCATGCGGCTTCGCAGGCATCAATAACATCTGTTATTGGAAGAGAATCAAATTCTTTTGTCAGAGCCTCAGTTACGGTCTTAAGGTCGTTAAAGGACATGAACGGGTTGCAAAAATCTACCTCACCGCGGCCTATTTCTTCAACATTATTTTTAATATTTTCGGAATAAGATGTAACTATAGGGCAGTTATAGTGGTCGTTGGCCTCGGGGAATTCGTTCCTTTCATAGAAAAGAGCGGGATAGAAGATAAATTTAATTCCCTGTCTGATAAGCCATGTAACATGCCCATGCGCAAGCTTGGCGGGGTAGCACTCCGATTCACTGGGTATGGATTCGATTCCAAGTTCATAGATCTTACGGTTAGAACTTGGAGAGAGTATGACTCTGTATCCGAGTTTGGTAAAAAATGTGAACCAGAACGGATAATTTTCATAAATATTTAAAACTCTGGGTATTCCGACCACGCCTCTTTTCGCCTCGTCCAAAGGCAGCGGTTCATAGGAAAAAATACGTTTGAGCTTATAGTCAAAAAGATTGGGCAGCCTGTTCTCGTTTTTGCTCTTGCCAAGACCTCTTTCGCAGCGGTTTCCGGATATATATTGACGTCCTCCCGTAAATTTGTTGATGGTAAGGCGACAATTATTGGTGCAGCCCTTGCATTTGGCCATGCTGGTGTCGAACTGCAGGGTGTTTATCCTGTCGATCGAGAGCATTGTAGTCTGGTAACCCTCTTTATAATTTTCCCTCGCGATCAGCGCTGCGCCGAAAGCGCCCATAATCCCTGCAATATCGGGACGTATGGCTTCGCAGCCCGATATTTTTTCAAAGCTTCTTAGGACCGCGTCATTATAAAAGGTGCCGCCCTGAACTACTATGTGCTTACCAAGCTCCGAAGCGTCCGATACCTTAATTACCTTAAAAAGCGCGTTTTTGATAACGGAATAGGCGAGCCCTGCGGATATATCCGATACTTCTGCGCCCTCTTTTTGGGCCTGTTTTACCTTAGAATTCATAAATACGGTGCATCTGGTGCCAAGATCGATAGGGTGCTTTGCAAAAAGAGCAGCCTGAGCGAAATCCTGTACGCTGTAATTTAATGATTTCGCAAAAGTTTCTATAAACGAACCGCAGCCGGAAGAGCAGGCTTCGTTAAGCTGCACGCTGTCTACGGTCTGATTTTTTATTTTGATGCATTTCATATCCTGTCCGCCGATGTCAAGTATACAATCCACATCGGGATTGAAGAAAGCGGCGGCATGATAGTGCGCAACGGTCTCCACTTCGCCGTCGTCAAGCAGAAAGGCAGCTTTCATAAGCGCCTCCCCATAGCCTGTGGAGCAGGAGCGCACGATTTTTACATCCTTAGGCAGAAGGGCGTATATTTCCCTGATAGAGCGGATCGCGGTTTTTAACGGACTTCCGTCATTGCTGCTGTAAAAAGAATAGAGCAGTGAACCGTCTTCGCTGACAAGAGCCACTTTGGTCGTAGTGCTGCCCGCGTCTATGCCTAGGAAACATTTACCTTTATATGTCGCTAAATCGTCAGTTTTTACGTGGTGTAACGAATGTCTCGCGCAGAAAGCGTCATACTCTTTTGTGTCCGCAAAAAGCGGCTCCATGCGCTCGACTTCAAATTCCATTTTAATATCGGAGGAGAGTTTTTTGTTCATTTCCTCCATGGAATAACTTACATCTTCCTTCGCATTTAAAGCGGAACCGATAGCCGCAAAAAGATGAGAGTTGTCCATATCTATTATGTGGTCGTCGTCAAGATTTAAAGTACGTATAAAAGCGGCTTTAAGCTCGGATAAAAAGTGCAGCGGGCCGCCTAAGAATGCAACGTGCCCCCTGATAGGCTTGCCGCAGGCCAGACCGCTTATGGTCTGATTTACCACCGCCTGGAAAATAGAAGCAGCCAGGTCTTCTTTGGTGGCGCCTTCATTTATAAGAGGCTGTATGTCGGATTTGGCAAAAACGCCGCATCTTGCCGCAATAGTATATAAAGAATGATAATTCTGAGCATACTTATTAAGACCTGACGCATCAGTCTGTAAAAGCGAAGCCATCTGGTCTATGAAGGAACCGGTGCCGCCGGCGCAGATACCGTTCATACGCTGTTCCACGTTGCCGCCCTCAAAATAGATTATTTTGGCGTCCTCGCCGCCAAGCTCAATGGCGACGTCCGTAACGGGCGCCAGTTCCTTAAGAGAAGTGGAAACGGCTATTACCTCCTGTACGAAAGGCACTTTCAGGTGGTTGGCAAGCGTAAGCCCCCCGGAGCCTGTGATTACAGGGTGCAGGGTAATATTGCCAAGTTTATCGTAGGCGCTTTTAAGAAGGCTTGATAGCGTCTCCTTTATATTGGCAAAATGCCTCTGATAATCTGAAAAAAGTAACTGATGTCTCTCATCAAGTATGGCTATCTTGACTGTTGTGGAACCAATGTCAATGCCGAGAGTATATTGCATTTTAATCCCCCATTCCTGTATTTCTTTACGTTGGTTTCCGACATGCTAAGTCATTATACGACACTTATTTTAAAAAAGCAATGAACACTTTTTGAGAATTTGTTAAGTTTTTGGAAGCTATTTATTAAATTTTTATGATTTTTGGTTAATTCTTTATTGGAACATTTACTTTTAAATTTAGTAATGATAGAATATATTAAAATTTTTATTGCAAAATGACAGATTGTTTAAAGTTCGTTCATGTATTAAAAAGCTTGCGCTTTTTGCTGTCAGGAATTTTCAGGCTGAGTAAGAATGGGGGATATGAATGAGTTCATTTGAAAAGAAGTTCGGGAAATATGCCATAAGGAACTTGTCCGTGGTGCTTGTCATCTGCTACGCGATAGGGTATCTTTTTGAGCTGCTTATGCCAAACATTGTGTATTATTTAACGCTTAATCCTTATGCGATCCTGCATGGGCAGGTGTGGCGGCTTGTTACATGGATATTGATACCGCCTTCCGAGTCCAATATTTTCTTTACGCTTATTATGCTGTATTTTTACTGCTCGATAGGTACTACCCTTGAAAGGACGTGGGGAACTTACAGATATAATGTATATATTTTTTCGGGAATGCTGTTTACCATACTGGGCAGCTTCCTTCTTATGGGCTACACCTATCTTCGTTTTGGCAATGAACTTACGGCGCTTGGAGCGGAAAGCATTGCGTTGTATTTTACGGGCGTTTCCATGTATTTTAGTACCTACTATATAAATATGTCCATTTTCCTTGCATTTGCGGCGACATTTCCGGACGTATCGGTGCTGCTGATGTTCATTATTCCGATAAAAGTTAAATGGCTGGGCGTTATATATGCGATCATGCTTGCGTTTTCATTCTTCCAGGGCGATATCAATATCAAGTTTGCAATAGCGGCGTCGCTGCTCAATTTTGTCGTGTTCTTCTTTACCTCGAGGAATATGATGCACCTAAATCCCAGGCAGATACACCGCAGGCAGGAGTTTAAGCGTGATGTTAGAAGGGGAAGCAGCGGGATTACCAAGCATAAGTGCGCGATCTGCGGACGGACTGAGGTAGACAGCCCCGATATGCAGTTCCGCTTCTGCTCTAAGTGCGACGGGAACTATGAATACTGCGAGGAGCATCTGTATACGCATACGCATGTAAAAAGACAGTGATGACAGGGACCTGAAAACTTTTACTAATAAATTCGGAAGTTATAATTTTATAGATAATTGCGAAATTCGTTCTCACAACACAGAATTTAGTAAAAATATACAAAAAAGGGGTGACTCTGCGTCCCCGCAATGGAACCCCGTTTTGTATATTTTTGCTAAATTCGGAAGCTTAAGAGTGTGTTTCGCAAATGCCTATATAATTCTAAAATAACGTTTGAGTATAGGAAAGAAGGATATATGCTGTCTAAACAGAGCATTGGCCCAAAGCAGTGTTTTATATACGATAATGAAGAGGCGGATATTTTTCTGATACAGGCGGTGGGAGAGCATGAACTTAAATCGCTTGAGAGGGAAACGGAACTCATAAAGGAGTATTCCGACAATACGCCTTTTTCGTTTGCGGCTTTTTTGATAAAAGACTGGAACAGGGAGCTTTCGCCCTGGGAGGCAGACGCAGTTATGGGAAAAGACGGCTTCGGAGGGGAAGCTTTGGATACGCTTTGTTACATTACCGACATACTTATTCCGAAGCTAACAGCTTCATACAGGTATAAGGATAAGTTAAGATTCGGTATCGGCGGTTATTCTCTTTCAGGACTGTTTGCCCTTTTTGCGGCTTATAATACGGATGTCTTTGATGCAGTGGCCGCTGTGTCCCCGTCGGTATGGTTCCCTGAGTGGCTTTCATATGCTCAAGCTCATAGTATGCAGGCTGCAGAGGTATATTTAAGTCTCGGCGAAAAGGAAGAGAAGACCAAGAACGAAATAATGTCTAAGGTCGGTGATAATATACGCGAACAATATACGCTTCTCCGCGAGGATAAAAACGTTAAATCGTGTATATTGGAATGGAATAACGGGAACCATTTTACGGACTGCGAAAAAAGGACCGCGAAAGGTTTTGCATGGCTTATAAATCGGCGGCAGCCGACATAAACAGAAACAGTTAGGAAGGTATCATATGAATAAAGAAACAGAATTTGTCAGGACTCTTGAGAGTGTCAGGGAGACAGCAAGGAATCAGGGAAACTGCATTTCAAAGGAACAGATCATGGAAGCGTTTGCCGAACTTGAGTTGGAAGAAGATAAATTCGAACCGGTGTTCGATTATCTGAAAAAACATGGAATAGGCATAGGAGAGCCGTTAAGTCCTGACGAATATCTCAGTGAATCTGAGGTAAGTTATCTGGAAACTTATCTTGAGCAGCTGAAGGAACTTAAAGAGGTATCGGACGGGGAAAAAGAAGCCGTTACTTTATCCGCAATGGCGGGCGATATCGATGCGCAAAAACAGCTTATAAACATTTTTTTGCCGCAGGTCGTTGAAATATCCAAGTTATATGCAGGGCAGGGAGTATATCTGGAAGATCTGATAGGAGAAGGCAACGTTGCGCTTGCAACGGGCGTAACCATGCTTGGGGCGTTTGAGAATGCAAAAGAAGCTCAGGGAATGTTGGCAAAGCTTATAATGGATGCGATGGAAGAATATATTGCTGATACTGCCGATGAGGCAAAAAAATACCGTAAGGCCGCCAATAAAGTGAACAAAGTTGCGGACAAGGCCAATGAGCTTTCGGAAGAACTCCATCGAAAGGTGAGCATTGGGGAGCTTATGGAAGAAACCGGCTTTAGCGAGGAATACATCAAAGAAGCGATACGAATAAGCGGGAATAAGATAGAAGCTATAGAAACCTGATATTAAGGGCGCATAGGGGGCAAGACCCCGATACAAATGTCCGGTCAGATATGAATAGCTGAGCATGAAGGATATGAGACGGATTTGAAAGGTACGGTTTGGGATGAAATATCAATATGAAGATTTCAAATATTTTATGCAGGATGTAGGGACTCTATATATAGGCGCATATTACAATTATGCGGAGTTGATGGAAAATGAGATGGTTCCGTTTAAGTTAAAAAGTATCATAGAGCATTATATAATGAAAGACACACAGGCGGATACAACGTTGGAAAGCCAGTTTTATTATATGACAAAAGAAGATTTTTCCTTCAGAACATATATGCAGCTTAAGGCTAAAGTCAAAGTCTGCATGTATGTGGAAAAAAAGCGGTTGTTTGGAAAGACTAAAATGGTATATTTGAGTACCGTGGTTCCGCTTGATGAGTTTGCGGATATGAATCTTGCCGTGAAGAAGAAAAAGAATGTAAAAGTGCAGGAGATCATTATATCTAAGCTTGCGATGATGGCTTTTAGCGTATAAAAAGCGGATTTGCGACGTTTTTCTTGCATTTGCGATAAAAGACGCGATAACTTACAAATTTTTTATCGCAAAAAACTATTGCTTTTGACAATATTTTTTGTTAAACTTAGGTTGCAAAACAAATTTAGGTAAAATTCCCCTTTTACACTGGGCAGGCATTGATCGAAAATGGTCTTTGCCTGCTCTTTTATTATGCAAATATATGATAAAAAATATAAAGGGCAATTTTTATTGTCCTGCAGATTTAAGGCCTGAGGTGTAGTGCAGTTTGTAATCGTCGGTGATAAAGACAGCTTCAACTTCGTCAGTATTTTCAATTAAGGCCATGCCGTCACGCAGGCCCAGTATCATACAGGAAGTAGACAGAGCATCTCCCGTGGTGGAAGACTTGGAGAGTATCGTAACCCCAAGCAATTCATTTTGGACAGGGTATCCGGTAGAAGTATCCAGAATATGGTGATATAATACATTGTCTTTATAAAAATATCGTTCATAGACGCCGGAAGAGACAAGGGAAGCGTCGGTTACGGGCAGCGAAGTGATGATACTGCCATGCGCGTCGAAAGGTTTTTGAATACCGAGCTTAAACGGTTTGGAGTCAGGGCGTGAGCCTATTGTCAGAATATTACCTCCCAGATTTATCATCGCGCTTTCTACATTTTGTGATACCAGATAGTCTTTCATCTTATCCGCGATAAAACCTTTGGCGATAAAACCAAGATTTATCCCGGCCTTGGGATCTTTCAGCGTAACGGTATTTCCCTCTGTTGCCAGAGCGTGATAATCCACATGCGAAAGGGCGGCCGCAATGTCCTCGTCACTTGGAATGACCGCGTCTGAGTCCGGATGAAAGTCCCAGAGGCTGCTTACGCTCTCAATGGTCAGGTCTGTACGCCCGCCGGTGAGTTCGCAGTAATAAAGCGCTGTGTTTAATAAGTCTGCCGTTTCGTCTGACACAACGACGGGATTGCCGTTACTGTGATTGATATTCCATATATCGGAGCCCTCGATCGTGGCGCTAAGCATTTTCTCATATTTATCCGCCAGTTCCATACATTTTTGCAGACAGCTTTCCTTATCCTTATCATAAATTGTTATCTGAATGACGGTATCGAAATAAAATCCGGTTTTAGACAGAGGTGTATTGCCGGATTGGGAATGGCCTGAGAAATAAAATATTAAGACGCATGATAATAGAACAAAACAGGTTGACATAATATGGAATGTTCTGCTTTTATTCATATGGATCGCCCTGCCTTCCTTTCACCTTATGATATCTTACGCGCTTTATCTTAATTGCATAACAAGTTGTAAATACCGTTTATCCGTGTTAAAATAAAAGAGTATTGATTTATGCCGTATGGGAGCAAAATCTGATATCACTGTATTATTATAGCGCCCGTTTGGGCTTTTTTCTATAGGAATGATCAAGAAAGGCTGGGAATATAAATGAGATTACCGGGTGATGATGAACAAAGGCCTGCGGGTTTTTCGGTCGTATATACGATAATCGGCGTATCAGCGTTTGTTTTGATATTGCTTGTCGCGGTCCTGGGGAGCAACGGCAAAAAGCCGACGCGCGGCGACAGGGCTAATGAAACGCAGCAGGTTCAGGATAATGAAGCGGTTATGGATAATACTAAATCGGAGGATCTTCAGGGAAAGGGCGCGGAAGATGAGACGACGCAGCCCGAGCGTAAGCTGCGCGCGGAGGATCTGGATTTCTGGGATCTGTATCCGGTGGAGGGAGAGGAGAACGAAGCCGGCAGCCGGTCCGATTCTTCGTATGATACCGGGGAAACTTCGAAGTCTGTGGAGCCGGAAAAGAAAAAGGACAAAAGCGAGGGCAAAGCCGCGCAAAATGAAGAACCTGTTAAGGAAGATCCTTCAACCGATGGCAAGCATACGCTTATAAAGTCGGCGGACGGAACGGAAGAATGGGTTTTGATCAATCCGTATCTTAAAAAGAACAGTTATGATTTTACCAATCTTTCGGAGAGTTCCAATCTAAGGAAATATACGGAAAACGGTAAAAAAATATCCTCGGTTGGAGTAAATGTTTCCAAACACGACAGCGCGCTTAATTTTAAAAGCATGAAATCCGCAGGAATAGACTATGTTATGATCAGGCTGGGAGCGAGAGGATATGGAACGGGCCAGATCACTTTGGATGAAAATTTCGTTGAAAATATAGAGGCTGCCATAGAAGCCGAACTGGATATAGGAATATATTTTTATTCTCAGGCCATTAACCAGGAAGAAGCAACGCAGGAAGCCAACTTTGTGATACAGAATCTTGAGCCATACAGGGCAAATATAAAATATCCGGTCGCTTTTGACATGGAAAATGTTCCAAACGACAAGGCGAGGACGGACGGGCTTTCACGTGACGATAAGACCACTATCACAGCTACATTCTTAAGCGGTATACAGGCCGCCGGATACATTCCCATGCTGTATGGCAATAAAGAATGGCTCATTAAGAATGTCGATCTGACAAAGCTGCAGGACTATGACGTATGGCTGTCTGAGGATGAGGCCATTCCGGATTATCCGTATCTGTTTACCATGTGGCAGTATACGACCACGGGAGTGGTAAACGGCGTTACTCAGGATGCGTGCCTGAACATATGTTTTGTCAACTATTCAGACCGTTAGACGCATCTTTATAGTGTTCGATCTTGCAGGAGATCTTCACGGAAGAATAAATGTCGGCGTATACAGAAGGAGATATGCCTTCCATGTAATTGGGGATATAAGCCTTTTTTACGCCGACCTTTTTTAATATGTCTATGGCTTTATTGTAGGCGATGGCGGCTTTTATCTCGCTGTCATAAACTCCTACCGTATAGTTTCCCTTAATGTGTATCTTTGTTCTGTAATATTTTTTCCCTTTGCTGTAAAAAGATGAAACACCGTTGTATATGTTGAGAATTTCAATATTATTGTAGCGAAAGTCGTGAGAGTTTCCGTTGACGAAACGGTAATCTTTGTCTTCTATTGAGTAGTTTTTTATTCCGTATCGATTCATGATATTGACCTGCATGCCGTAATCAGCCACAAAATAGTGGCCGCCGCGGCAAGAAATCTTATGCGATGAGTAGTAAAACAGATCGTCCTTGTCAAAAATAAAGAAGTCTGACGGCGAAAAATAGTAGTAAAAAAAGGAAGGTCTGATATAAATAGGATTGGCAAAATATATGCCGTTGTCACGGAAATTAATTAAAGATACCCATTTTTCGAATAAAAGAGGGCTGTTTTCATCATAATTGTTTATGGTGAATGTTTTATCGTCCAAAATGCGTCGGGCAGCTTTATAGGCCGCGTGAGCGCTCTCAACATCATTATAGCTGCCAAGACTTATATGCTTTGCGCGATAAGTTAATGAGGCACGGTAGTATATTGTACCGTCTTTGCGTGTAGTTGTGTAAACACCTGCTAAATTCGGCATTACAAATTCTCCAATTCATAGTCATATTTCAAAGTATTGGCATAAGTATAACATATTTTTCCGTATTTCTGTATAAAATATTACAGAAGTATTACAAAACAGAAAAAATTTCAGATTGGAGAATATGTTTTTATGTATAAAAAATATTTAACAAGCCTGCTGTTGCTCAACATGACATTCTTTATGTCATGGATATGCGTAAAGGAAGTTAAGATCAATAAGGTAGCTTCGACGCAGGCGTTCCGCATGGAATATTTAAGTGAGTCCATGCAGGAAGACAAAAAGAGCTTTTTGGAAGTAGTTGCAAAAGTTTCATCGGGACAGAGAGTTGTGGATTATGAGGTTCTTGAGCAGGAGATAAAATATCCTCTTTCGGAAAAGGATTATGATTCATTGCTCAGGATCGTGGAAGCTGAAGCCGGAGGTGAAGATGAAGACGGAAAACTTCTTGTGGCCAATGTGGTATTGAACCGTGTGAACAGCCGGAAATTTCCGAATACCGTTACCGAAGTGGTAATGCAGAAAGGACAAGGCGTCGCGCAGTTTACGCCCACTGTGGACGGGCGTTTTGCTAACGTAAAAATAAGCAGCGAAACTTATGCGGCTGTCGAGAGGGCTCTTTACGGAGAAGATATCTCACAGGGGGCTTTGTATTTTTGCGCCAGACATGAGGCGGATTCCGGGAGACTGCTTTGGTTCGATCAAAAGTTGACCAAGCTTTTTACCTATGGCAATCATGAGTTTTATATGTAATAATATTGTGATCTGATATTAAGAGTCGGTATGGAGAATTGGCATTGAGAGATTGTTTTCTGGTATTGAGAGATTGTTTTCAGATGTTGAGTTATTGTATTTTCAGATATTGAGATATTGTATTCAAAGTTGCAAGCTAAAATACTTTGTGTTAAAATAGACGAAAACCCGGTTACAGAAAGGCATGGTTATTGTTATGGATAATTCTACACAGGTATTTTACAAAAGCACCAGAGACAGCAATAAAAAGGTACAGGCTTCTCAGGCTATCCTACAGGGATTGTCTGAGGACGGAGGCCTGTTTGTACCTGATCATATACCGACGTTGGACAAGTCGTTGCGGGAACTGTCCGAGATGGAATATAAGGAAGTTGCATACGAGGTCATGAAGCTCTTTTTAACGGACTTTACCAAAGAAGAACTGACAGACTGCATACAGAAAGCTTATGATTCCAAATTTGACACCAATGTTATAGCGCCGATCACGGAAGCAGAAGGCGCATACTATCTTGAGCTTTTTCACGGCGCTACGATAGCGTTTAAGGATATGGCTTTGTCGATACTTCCGCATCTTATGATCACTTCCGCTAAGAAGAATAACGCAAAAGAGCAGATAGTGATCTTAACCGCCACGTCCGGTGATACCGGAAAAGCCGCCCTTGCAGGATTTGCGGGAGTCAAGGGCGCTAAGATCATAGTCTTTTATCCCAAAAACGGCGTAAGTCCTATTCAGGAAAAGCAGATGGTCACGCAAAAGGGCGATAATGCGTATGTGATAGGCATTCATGGGAATTTTGATGATGCGCAGACCGGCGTTAAAAAGCTTTTTGCGGACAAAGAACTGGAAAAGTGGATGAAAGAGAGGGGACTTAGATTTTCATCTGCAAATTCAATAAATATAGGACGGTTGGTCCCTCAGGTAGTATATTATGTCTATTCCTATGCCCGTCTGTTAAAAGAAGGCAGGATCTCAGATGGCGAAGAGATAAATGTAGTTGTTCCTACAGGGAATTTTGGCAACATCCTTGCTGCTTTTTATGCCCGGAATATGGGAGCGCCGATCGCTAAACTTATATGCGCGTCTAATGAGAACAAGGTACTGTATGATTTCTTTTGTACCGGCAATTATGACCGTAACCGCGAGTTCGTGCTGACCAGTTCTCCTTCAATGGATATTTTGATCTCCAGCAACTTAGAGCGTCTTATTTACCGTATAGCGGGCGAGGACTCTGAGAAGAATTCCGAATTTATGACACAACTGTCAGAAAAAGGAAGCTATAAGATCACTGAGGAAATGCGAGATAAGCTTAAAGATTTCTATGGAAATTATGCAAGCGAGCAGGAAACTGCGCAGAGGATAAAAGAATTGTATGAGGATACGGGTTATGTTATCGATACTCATACTGCGGTCGCGAGCGCCGTATACCAAAAATACAAAAAAGAGACCGGTGATGAACGCAAAACCGTTATAGTCTCTACGGCAAGCCCATTCAAGTTTTCGAGAAGCGTCATGAATGCCATAGATAAAAAGTATGACAGCATGACTGATTTTGAACTTGTAGATGAATTATCCAAGATCGCAAATGTCAAGGTTCCGAACGCAATCGAGGAAATACGGACAGCGCCCGTGCTTCATGATACAGTATGCGATAAGAGTGAAATGAAAGCGGTAGTGGAGAAGATCCTGGGCTGATCTTTGACGGAAGAGGGTGATTATATGTATGATTTGATTGATTTTGTGTGTGTATTCAGCGGTATGTACCTTGCATATTCAGCAATTACGATGAAGACCAAAGGCGAGATCGTTGCCAATGTGGTTTTAAATAAGTCTGTAAGCGAGAATGCGATCAAGGATAAGCAGGGGTTCATAGATTATATATACGGTAAGCTTCTGCTTATAGGCATTATTATCATACTTGCGGGGGCGGCCGATATTGCTAACAACAATATGCATATATCGTCGTTAGTAGGTTTGGCATGCTTCCTTGTATATGTGGGCGCTTTGGTTGCTTACAGCATGGTCACGAAGAAGGCAGTACAGAAATTTACTTAGAAGAACTTGGATTTATATGTTTTTATGCAAAGATTGAGGTATCAGACCTGAATATAAAACCGCCGCATCCGATCGTATCAGGATAGCGGCGGTTTGGTATTTAATGATTTGTATGTCATCTTTCGTCTATCGGTATATAAGTCCTGTCTTCTCCGATCGGTTTATATGCCGGACGTATGATCTTGCCGTTGTTGGCAAGCTCTTCCATGCGGTGCGCAGCCCAACCGGACATTCTCGCTATGGCGAAGATGGGCGTATAAAGCTCCATTGGAAGATTAAGCATATTATATACAAAACCTGAGTAAAAGTCTACATTTACGCAGACGCCCTTGTATATCTGCCTTTCTTTTGCAATTACTTCCGGCGCCAGTCTTTCTACTAAAGAGTAGAGCGCAAATTCATCTTTTCTGCCTTTTTCTTCCGATAATTTTTCAACAAATGACTTGAATATAACGGCTCTGGGATCGGATTTGGAGTATACCGCATGTCCTACGCCGTAGATAAGGCCGGCATGGTCAAACGCATCTTTATGTAAAAGTTTGGCAAGATAATCGCTGACCTGCCCTTCGTTGGTCCAGTCGGAAACTTCTTTTTTCATCTCTTCAAACATTTTGACGACTTTAATATTGGCGCCGCCGTGCCTTGGCCCTTTGAGAGAACCTATTGCGGCAGCGATGACCGAATATGTGTCGGTCAATGTTGAAGTGACGACATGCGTGGTAAAGGTTGAGTTATTGCCGCCGCCGTGTTCCATATGCAGAATTAACGCAATATCGAGTATTTTTGCTTCCAATGGCGTATACGAGCTGTCCGGACGCAGAATGTGAAGAATATTTTCCGCGGTGGACAATTCAGGCTGCGGCTGATGTATAAATAAGCTTTTTCCGTCGTGGTAGTGGCTGTATGCCTGATATCCGTAAATTGATAAAAGTGGAAAAAGACTTATGAGCTGCAGACACTGCCTGAGCACGTTAGGAAGAGATGTGTCGTCGGCTCTTTCGTCATAAGAATAAAGCGTAAGCACACTTCGAGCAAGCGTATTCATCATATCATTGCTCGGCGCCTTCATGATTATATCCCGCACAAAGCTTGTAGGCAGTGAACGGTAACCGGATAAAAGTTCTTTAAATGACTCAAGCTCCTCTGTAGTGGGCAGTTTGTCAAAAAGCAGAAGATAGGTTGCTTCTTCATAGCCAAAGTGGTTGTCTTTTGCAAGTCCGTTTACGAGATCCTTAATATTATATCCTCTGTAAAAGAGCTGCCCCGGAAGAGGAATCTGCACCCCGTCAACAACTTTGCTTGCGCGTACATCCGCAATGCGCGTAAGGCCAGCTAAAACGCCTTTGCCGTTTAGGTCGCGCAGACCGCGTTTAACATCATATTTGGTAAAAAGTTCGGAATCTATAATGCCGGCGTCTCTGCTCATGTTGGCAAGATGGATTATTTCCGGTGTGATCTCAGAGTAATTGTTTTTATCCATTAAGTTGCCCCCTTTCAATGAGATAGTTTTATTGGGTGATCGAAAAAATGCTGTAAAAGTTTATGCGTCCGGTCCGATATACAAAAACGAGGTTCCCGGGCAGAAGCAGAATGAATATTACCATGAAGATACATCCTATTGCGTATATCTCCCTTAAATAGAAGTGTTGAGAAAGAGTCTTGAAACTGTCCGGAATATTACACAAATAAACATTAAGACGATTATATCATAAAATCTGAAAATTTTTTATAGTTGTTGAAAAATTTTAGAAACTTTTAATAAAGTTTTTGTCTAAGATCATAGGGTTGCGAAGGTATGGAAAAGGTATTAAAATATGTTTAGGCAGCCGTACCTGAACTTGCGGATACGGCCGGAAAAGGGGGATAATGATAATGACGACACAGGATATTTTAAGCCACGTTGACCATACACAGTTAAAGGCTTATGCTTCATGGGACGATATTGTCAGACTTTGTGATGATGCGCTTTTGTATAAGACGGCTTCGGTATGCGTTCCGCCTGCTTATGTCAGGCGTATACACGATACCTATGGGGATGCGATCAATATCTGTACAGTAATAGGATTTCCGCTTGGATACAGCGTTACACAGGCCAAGATCGCGGAAACCGGGAAAGCGATCGAAGACGGGGCCAATGAGATAGACATGGTAATAAATATCAGCGACGTCAAAAACGGAGCATATTCTAAAGTAGAAGATGAAATACGCGCCGTCAAAGAAGTGTGCGGCGCTCACATTCTCAAAGTGATAATAGAGACCTGCTATCTTACCGTGGACGAAAAGATAGCTATGTGCAGGGCAGTGACAAACGCAGGGGCCGATTATATTAAAACCTCTACCGGTTTTGGAAGTTGTGGAGCGACGATCGAAGATGTCAGACTTTTTAAGCAGCATATAGGACCGAATGTAAAGATCAAGGCTGCGGGCGGGATAGCCACAATAGAAGATATGGAAAAGTTCATTAAAGAAGGCTGCGACAGGATCGGAACTTCCAGAGCGATAGATCTGTTGAAGGGGTGAAGCCCTGATAACCGTTTCACAAATGTCTGATCGGCTTTTGGTTTAAGAGGAGTGGGAGCATGGAAATAAAAGACAGACTAAAACGTTTAAGGAAAGAACTTGAAAAAGAGCATATAGACTATTATCTTATACCGACTTCGGATTTTCATAATTCGGAGTATGTAAGCGATCACTTTAAGGTACGGGAATACTTTTCAGGTTTTACGGGTTCCAACGGCACTCTGCTTGTTGACAAAACAAACGCAGGACTGTGGACGGACGGACGTTATTTCGTACAGGCGGCGATGGAGCTTGAAGGCAGCGGCATAGAGCTTTTTCGTATGCAGGAAAAAGGCGTGCCCACGATCAAAGAATATCTGAAGCAGAATATGAAAGACGGGGAAACGCTTGGTTTTGACGGGCGGGTGGTAACTGCGTCATATGTGCTTGATCTTAAGTCCGCGCTCAAAGATAAAAACATAAGTTTTAGATACGACAAAGATATAGCAGGGAATTTATGGGAAGACAGACCTGATATTCCGGCCTCTCCGATCAGCGCTCTGCCCGAAGACATATGCGGACGGAGTGTGGAAGCAAAGCTTGCAGATTTAAGGGAAAAGCTGTCGCAGGATATGCGCGTTGAGTCTCATCTGCTTACAAAGCTTGATGATCTGATGTGGCTTTTTAATATACGGGGAAAAGATATTGAATGTAATCCGGTGGCTTTTTCATACGGATATATAACCATGACGGATGCGTATCTTTTTGTTCGGAAACAGGCGCTTAGCGATGAACTTGTCAGGCATGCCAAAGAAAACGGCATTATTCTTAAAGATTATGACGAAACTGAAGATTTCCTTAGTAATACTGAAGTGCAGGGCAGTCTGCTTTTAGACAAAAAGAGCGTTAATTTCAGATTATATGAGATTGTTAATGAGAGATTTAAAATTACGGACGTCCCCAATCCGAGTGAGAAATTAAAAGCGGTCAAAAATACGGCGGAACTGAAGCATATGAGAGACATATATGTTAAAGACAGCGCCGCGCTTACTAAATTCATATACTGGCTTAAGAAAAATATCGGGAAGATCCCAATAAATGAATACACGGCGGCTATCCGTCTTGATGGTCTGCGTAAGGAAATCGAAGGTTTTTTGGATCTGTCTTTTCCGACTATCGCAGCATATAAGGAAAACGCCGCAATGATGCACTATGAAGCCACGGAAACTTCAAATAAGGAACTGAGGCCTGAAGGATTGTTTTTGGTTGACTCGGGTGGTCAATATATGGGCGGGACCACAGACGTTACCAGAACCATAGTTCTTGGCGAGGTGGATGAGACTGTAAAAAAGCATTTTACTGCAGTGGCGATCGGAATGTTACGGCTTAGCGATGCGAATTTTTTATATGGCTGTACCGGAAGAAATCTGGATATTCTTGCCAGAGGTCCGCTGTGGGATATGGACATAGACTATAAATGCGGAACCGGGCACGGAATAGGCTATATTCTTAATGTGCATGAAGGACCGCAGAACATACGTTGGCGTTATGCAAAGAATACGGATGAAGCCGTTATAGAGCCCGGAATGGTGATGTCAAATGAACCGGGCGTGTATAAAGAAGGCAGCCACGGCATACGTACAGAGAATGTTATGGTTGCGGTAAATGGTGAAAAAAATGACGACGGGCAGTTTATGCATTTTGAAACCCTTACCTATGTGCCGATAGATTTAGAGGCGATTGACGTTTCTCTCATGCAGCCCGCGGATATAGAAAGGCTGAATGCATATCATAGAAAAGTTTATGATAAGATAAGCCCGTATCTTACGGACGAAGAGCGCGAATGGCTTAAAGAGGCAGTGAGAGAGCTGCCTGCCGGAAAATAAAAATATTAAAAACAGAGCGGGTGATATGTATGTGGGCGGTTTTAGCATTGTTGTCTGCTGTTTTTGCAGCGCTTACATCAATTTTAGTCAAAATAGGTATCGAAGGCGTAAATTCCAATCTTGCAACAGCCATAAGGACTGTGGTAGTGGTGATAATGGCCTGGGGGATGGTTTTTCTGACAGATACACAGGGCGGGATAACTCATATAAGCAGAAAGAGTTGGATTTTTTTAATACTGTCGGGACTGGCGACCGGGGCCTCATGGCTTTGTTATTATAAGGCAATACAGCTTGGAGAGGTGTCTAAGGTAGCGGTCATAGATAAATGCAGCATTATCATTACGCTGATTTTGGCTTTTGTGCTGCTGCATGAGGAATTTGGCATAAAGTCTGTGATAGGCTGTGTGCTTATTGCGGCGGGGACGCTTTTTATGATATAATAGGCTCAGGCTCGGCAGCCTGAGCCATCAGAATTGCTTTGCAATTCTGTAACGGACGGATATGGCGTATTCGCTTTTAAGGATGTAAATAAAAGCTCAGGCTCGGCAGCCTGAGCCATCAGAATTGCTTTGCAATTCTGTAACGGACGGATATGGCGTATTCGCTTTTAAGGATGTAAATAAAAGCTCAGGCTCGGCAGCCTGAGCCATCAGAATTGCTTTGCAATTCTGTAACGGATGGGTATAGTGTATTCGCTTTTAAGAACGTAAATAAAAGCTCAGGCTCGGCAGCCTGAGCCATCAGAATTGCTTTGCAATTCTGTAACGGACGGATATAGGGTATTCGCTTTTAAGGATGTAATATAAAAGCTCAGGCTCGGCAGCCTAATATGCAATAATTGCTTTGCAATTCCGGAACGGACGGATATGGTGCGTTCGCTTTTAAGGATGTAATGTAAAAGCTCAGGCTCGGCAGCACAATATGAACTTTTGGGGTTTTTGTACGAATTGAGGAATTATGAAATTTTATAAAAATCTGTATATTGGAGAAACTATTAAAAAACCGAATAAGGTAAAGAGCAAATTGAAGCGTCATGCGAAGCAGCTTAGGGTTTATGTGATCATGCTTTCGACAGGTGATGACCAGTTGGAGATATGCCACAGTATATTGCTTGAACAACCTTTTTACAGGAAAAAAGAAAATATACCTTATGTTATCGGTATTGCGGGAAGCTATGATGAGGCGGTTGGACTGGTCTGCCGTATTGCGAACGAAGCGGTTTCACAAAACGGTAATGCCGATCTTAAACGATATCTTTTTCCCCGGGATAATATTGCAGAAAAAATCTAAGAAAGTTCCCGCGCCTGCGGATATAGGTTATTGTAATGAGCTCTACGATATTACATATATTGTTACTTATTTTGAAAATAATAGGAATAATTTTGGGCATACTGATAGGCACAGTGATTATTTTGCTGTGTCTTGTTCTGTGCGTGCCGGTCCATTACAGCATAGAAGCAAAACGCACAGAAGGAGAAGGCAATCCGCCGGTAGAGGTTGAAACAAAGGCGACGTGGTTATTTCACTTTATTAATATGCGCATATGTTATTCCACCAATTTAAAAGTCCGGTTAAGAGTTCTTTTTCTGACTATATTCAGAATACCGTCGAAGGCCAAAAGAACAGACGGCAAAAAAGGCAGAAATAAAAAGTCATGGAAAAATAAAAAATCTTTAAATGGCGAGTCTATAAAAGGTAAAACCAAAGAATATAAAACCAAAGAATATAAAAACAAAGTGGATAAACATAAATATGGCGAACCAAAGGACTCTGAATATTCGAATGGTGAGCCGGGATATATTAAATCCGAAAGTGTTGACTACATCAGTCAACACTTTGCGGAAAAAACCGATGCGGAAGAAACCGAAGGGGCCAATACTGAAAGCGGCCGAATGGCGGATATAGAAGCTGCGGAAAATATGGAAGGCGCAAAATCTTCATTAAAAGATAAACTTTTTAAAATATATGATTTCTTTAAAAATATTCGGTACACAATTAATGAAATTTGTGATAAAATAAAAGGGATATTTGAAAATATACAGCATTATCTGGATATTATAAAGAGTGAAGAGTTTAAAGCTTCGTTTTTGGCATGTAAAGATGAACTGTTCTCTGTTTTTTCTTATATAAGACCGCGTAAGATAAATGCAAAGTTTGTTGTGGGTACGGGAGATCCGGCGTCTACAGGGCAGGCGCTTGCGTACTTTTACGGTTTTGTATATCCGTTATTGGGGCCGGATATTTCGCTTGAAGGCGATTTCGACAACAAGAGGATGGAAGGCTTTGTGATGTTAAAAGGCAGGGTTAAGCTTTTTACATTTATAAAAGCGGTGATACGTATTTACTTTAATAAGGATATAAAGGCATTGCTTAAGCTGTTTAATAAGGAGGATTAATAAATGGCGGATAACAATTTTACCAGTGTGATCGAGTCTTTAATGAAAGGGATGAATGGTGTCATTTCGACCAAAACGGTGGTAGGAGAGGCTACACAGATCGGGGATACTATTATTCTGCCGCTTGTGGACGTTGCATTCGGCGTGGGAGCCGGAGCAAGCGCTGCGGATAAGAAAAACGGCGCGGGCGGCGGATTTTCGGCTAAAATGAGTCCAAGCGCCGTACTTGTCATTAAGAATGGCACTACCAAGCTTGTAAATATTAAAAATCAGGATACGGTTACCAAGGTTATTGACATGATCCCGGACATCGTTGACAGGTTCACTGCGCCAAAAGAAGATATGATGGAAGATGATGCGGCGGTAGAGATCGCCTTCCCTGAGAATAAGGATTCACAGAATTAAATAAACCGCATAAGATATATATAAAGCCCAGACTCGCAGGCACAGAAAGAATGTGGTATAATGAAAAAACTTATCGGACTTGTGGCTCTCAGTATTGCGATAGGTATGCTGCTTTGTCTTTTTATGACAAATCGGTTTGTGGGACTGGTTTTGATCGTTTTACTCTTATTGATAGGTTATAATTATTTTTGTTGTGATTAGCCGGTATAAAGGTTATTAAATAGACGTGTTCTTTTTGTAATATATGTTTTTGTTGTATCATATGTTTTGCTGTTATTATATGTTTTGGATGTATTATGAGTTTTGGTTGTATTGAGTGCTTTTGAATCAGGAAATGGCGGGGTTATGGATATTAATGTTGATGAAGTGCTTGAGAATGGCACAATGGATGAACTGAATAAGCTAAAGACGTGGCTTTTTCGCGAAAATGTAAGAGTGGCTTCAGTATCAAAGGAGCTTGAGCAGGAGAAGGAACAGCTTGAAAAAGAAAAAGAGCAGTTTCAGCGTGATATGAAAGCTGCTAATCAGAAACTTGAGATGGAGAAAAAGAGAGTTAAAGACGATAATCTTTTTTTTGAGAAGAAACTTGAGATACTTCAGAACGGTTTCGCGCAGTTGGATATGGACAGAAGGCGGCTTGAAAAAGACAGAAACCGCTTTGAGGCTCAGAAGGAAGTTTACGACCAACCTGTATACGGCGGAGTGTGTCGTGACGTCTCAGTGTTCTTTAGGGGCGTGAAAAATCCTTTGGCGCTTAAGAAACGTTACAAAGATCTGATAAAGATCTTTCACCCTGATAATGTTGCGGGCGATAAGGAGATAATTCAGCTGATAAATCGGGAATATGACAGCATGAAACACAGTTACGATACCGGGAAATGGGCTTAGTAAAGTCTGTATGATAAGTGATCGTGAAACATGGTCTGCAAGACCTTAAATTAAGTTTCGCTAATACCTGCGCAGATAACCTGCGTTTCATATGATATATTTAAAAAGTAAAATATAAGTAAAGTATAAAAAAGTAAAATATAAAAAAGTAAGATATAAAAAAGTAAAATATAAATAAGTATGTAAGTATATGGATAAATAGAAGATCAGACAGCCGGGAGATGGACAAATGAAAGCGGAAAGAAAAAGCGTCAGTATCAGGATTAAGCTTATTGGAGTTATCATACCGATAGTGTTGGTTATGGTGATATCTTATTTTGCATTGTCAAGGAATATGGTTTTAAATATTTCCAAGGATCGTCTGTCAGCTAAAGCGCAGCAGTATGCGATGGAGATCGATTCATGGACGAACCGTATATTCGGAGAACTTAAGGTATATCAGGACGCCATTGAAGAAGGCGGATTTGAGAATGACGAAGAGATACTTGCATATATGGAAACTTCTGTAGACAAAAATGAAGCATATCCGGTCGGTTTGTATATGGGCGACGACAGCGGCGTCTATCTGGACGGCTCAGGTTGGGTGCCGGGCGACGACTGGGTATTGGAAGAGCGTGACTGGTACATAGACGGTATGGACAATGAGGAGATGGCTTTCGGAGAACCGTATTATGATTCCATGACAGGACAGATCTGTGTGAGCGCTTCCGTAAGGGTCGATTATGATAAAGCAGTGCGTGTTCTGGCGACGGATGTATATCTTGATTATGTAGTGGGACTTGTATCCAATATCGCCAAAGAGGGCGATGTGGAAGCTTTTTTGGTTACTAAAGACAGCCGGACCATTATAGCTCATCCGGATACGGCAATGTTGGCACAGACTTTGGGCGATGTAGGACAGGATAAGCTCTATGCCAATATCAGTGCAAGGCTTAATGATGTTGCAGGCGGACCGCTTTCAATAAGCGGCAAAGACGGCAGATATTATGTTTGTTTCAATCCCGTGGAGAATACGGATTGGTATCTGGTTACATATGTAAAAGAAAGTAAAGTTTTGCATGATCTGCATTGGATGGAACTTATAATGATAGTGATCGCGGCAGTTGCGGCCGTACTTCTGATCATCGCTGCGCTCGGTATTATGAACCGGGTAGTTAAACCTATAGGCGAGATGACCGGCGTGATAGACAGGATCGCTGATGGAGATTTTTCACAGAATCTGGAAGTAAAAGGCAATGATGAGATTGCCCGAATGAGCAGCAATATGAATTCATTTATAACCAAAATGCAGGGAACCATTTCCGAGATCAGCAGTACTGCGGAATGGTTAAAACGCCAGGCATTGGATAACGAAAGTATTTCAGGCTCTTTGAAGGATTCTTCAAGAAACCAGGCGCAGTCCGTAGAAGTTTTAAATGAGCTGTCGGATAAGCTTTCGCAGGATGCATCAGAGATATCTTCTCAGATGTCAGGACTGGCAGATCTTATCCGTGAGACGCGTACACAGGGAGAAGCGGCGGATGATCTGATGAAAGAAAGCGTAGATATGTCACAGAACGGCAAAGATGACATAGAGCGTATTCAGAACGGAATGTCAGGTATCAGAGCTTCCATAGAGACACTTTCCGAACAGGTTGCAAGGATGGGAGATACTACGGCGCAGATAGGCGGCATGGTGAATATGATTATGGATATTGCCGAGGAAACCAATCTTTTGTCACTTAATGCTTCGATTGAAGCGGCAAGAGCCGGTGAAGCCGGCAGAGGTTTTGCAGTGGTGGCGGAGCAGATAGGAAAACTGGCAGCCAACAGCGCTGTTGCGGCGGACGATATTTCCAGGCTTACGGAAGAAATTACAAGTACGGTTGAGGAAGCAGTGGAACATATGGCCGGCAGTGTATCTGAGGTGCATATTAATGCGGATATCGTGTCTGAGGCGGGTGTAACTTTCAGTAATTTATATAAAAAGGTAGAGGAAACCAGCAGAAGAGTAGAGCAGATGATCGGATTGGTAGAGAAAGTTGATGTTGTAGCAGACCGTATGAAACAGATAACCGAAAGCCAGGCGCAGGCTGCGGACCGGATTGTGGAAGCTTCCGGGGAATTGGAAGAAAGCACGGAAAGCGTAATGGAAAGCAGCGACGCAGTGGCGGAAAGCGCGGAGGAACTAAAGAAAGAATCTATAGAACTTATGGAACGCATGGAGCAGTTTCAGGTATAATAATAAAGAGTATTAAATAGTAATGAATATAAAAAAGACCGATCCCTTACGAACCGGTCTTTTTTATATTCATTATAGATTAAGCTCTTTCGATTTTTCCGGATTTTAAGCACTGAGTACATACATGTAATCTCTTGGCAGCGCCATTTACTTTACACTTAACTCTCTTTACATTAGAATTCCAGATTCTGTTAGACCTTCTATGAGAATGGCTTACGTTGTTTCCGAAATGAGCGCCCTTGCCACATATATCACATTTAGCCATCTTTGCACCTCCTAACGATACAATATGTTCTTTGATTTCTTTATAAATTCGTACACAACATTTGTATCATAACAGAAAAAAGGAAAGATTGCAAGTAAAAATTTATATTATTATATAGATTTTTATTGATCTCGTTAAACCTGTATTTCTTCTGTTAAGTTATGCTGAATTATAACTGGGGGCCTGCTGAAACCAGAGCCTTGCCTGCGTCGTTGCCTTCATATTTGGCAAAGTTCTTAACAAATCTCTGCGCAAGATCTTTTGCTTTGGTCTCCCACTCTGATGCGTCAGCATATGTGTTGCGGGGATCAAGGATGTTTGTATCAACACCGGGAAGCTCTGTAGGAACCTCGAAGTTAAAGTAAGGAATCTTCTTGGTAGAAGCTTTCTCGATATCGCCGTTTAAGATAGCGTCGATGATGCCACGGGTATCTTTAATGGAGATACGTTTGCCGGTTCCGTTCCAACCTGTGTTTACAAGATAAGCTTTAGCGCCGCTTACCTGCATTTTCTTAACAAGTTCTTCAGCATATTTTGTAGGATGCAGCTCAAGGAAAGCCTGACCGAAGCAAGCTGAGAAAGTAGGAGTAGGCTCTGTGATTCCGCGCTCCGTACCTGCAAGTTTAGCCGTAAATCCTGACAGGAAGTAGTACTGTGTCTGCTCGGGCGTAAGGACAGATACGGGAGGAAGCACGCCGAAAGCGTCTGCCGATAAGAAGATCACGTTCTTAGCCGCGGGAGCTGAGGAAACAGGACGTACGATATTTTCAATGTGATTGATAGGATAAGATACACGGGTATTCTCGGTAACGCTCTTATCATCAAAATCAATCTTTCCGTTAGCGTCAAGCGTTACGTTCTCAAGAAGAGCGTTACGTTTGATTGCATTGTAGATGTCGGGCTCTGATTCTTTGTCAAGGTTGATGACCTTAGCGTAGCAGCCGCCCTCGAAGTTGAATACTCCGTTGTCGTCCCAACCATGTTCGTCGTCGCCGATAAGGAGACGTTTGGGATCTGTTGAAAGTGTAGTTTTGCCTGTTCCGGAAAGACCGAAGAAGATCGCTGTATTCTTTCCGTCCATATCTGTATTGGCTGAGCAGTGCATTGAAGCAATGCCTTTAAGAGGAAGGTAGTAGTTCATCATTGAGAACATACCTTTCTTCATCTCACCGCCATACCATGTATTGATGATAACCTGCTCGCGGCTTGTGATGTTGAATGCAACAGCCGTCTCAGAGTTAAGACCCAGTTCCTTGTAGTTTTCAACTTTAGCTTTGGAAGCGTTGTATACAACGAAATCGGGTTCGAAGTTCTTAAGTTCGTCTTCTGAAGGCTGGATGAACATATTCTTTACAAAGTGTGCCTGCCAAGCTACTTCCATAATGAAACGAATAGCCATTCTGGTATCTTTATTTGCGCCGCAGAATGCGTCCACAACAAAAAGTCTCTTATTTGAAAGTTCTTTGATAGCGATGTTTTTTAACTCTTTCCAACTTTCTTCCGAAACGGGATGGTTGTCGTTTTTGTATTCGTCTGAAGTCCACCAAACGGTATCTTTGGAGTTTGAATCCATAACGATGAATTTGTCTTTAGGAGAACGTCCCGTGTAGATGCCGGTCATAACGTTGACTGCGCCAAGTTCACTCACCTGTCCTTTTTCATAACCCTCCAAGTCGGATTTTGTCTCTTCTTCAAATAAAAAGTCATAAGAAGGGTTGTACACAATTTCTGTGGTTCCGGTAATGCCATACTTACTTAAATCGATCTGTGCCATCTTGAATTTTACCTCTTTTCTATATTTTTTGGGAAAGGTAAGTAAGGAAAATATACCCAACTTTCCATATACTATTATACATAATTAATCGAGACAATCAAGCTTTTTTCATAAAGGAAAATCATAAATGGCAATTTTAGGGGTAATTTTAGGCAGTTTTAACTTGAAAAACAGATGGATTTCAGTTAAATTATATTAAGGCAATACATTTCAGACATTCGGACAATAAGAAATATGAAAAAGCTCAAACAATAAAAAAGTTCAGTCAATAAGGTTTCGGAAGGAATAAAAATGGACAGTTTGTATTTGGTGATGCCCGCGTATAATGAGGCGGAAAATATAGAAGCGGTAGTTACCTCATGGTATCCGCTGCTTGAAGGCAAGAGCGATGAGTCCAGACTTGTGGTGGCGGACAGCGGAAGCACTGATGATACACATGATATACTGCTTCGTCTTAGGGAAAAATATCCAAAGCTGGAGATACTTTCCGATACAGGCAGACAGCATGGGCCTAAGCTCATGGCGCTCTATGGATATGCCGTTGAGTGCGGGGCGGATTATATATTCCAGACCGATTCCGACGGACAGACTGATCCGGGAGAATTTGACGCGTTCTGGAAGCACAGGAAGAAATATGACGCCATAATCGGCAAACGCAGATCGCGCGGAGACGGAATATCAAGGAAGTTTGTGGAGCGGGTCTTGTGTATGCTGCTTCGGGTCATTTTTAAGGTGTCCGTGCCTGATGCGAACGCGCCGTTTAGGCTTATGAAGGCGGAACTTGTGGACAAGTATATTAAAAGGCTGCCAAAAGAATATGATCTGCCTAATGTGATGCTTACCACATATTTTGCCTATTATAAGGAAAATATCAGGTTTGTGAACATTTCCTTCAGGCCCAGACAGGGCGGAGTCAATTCACTCAACATACCCAAGATCGTAAAGATAGGCTGTAAGGCGCTGCGGGATTTTGCAATACTTAGGAAGGATATGTTTAAGTGAGGAAAACGCTCAGGCGCAGCTTAAAGGCGGTATCATGGCAGGGAGAAAGTTATGTCAAACAATAATAATAAAAATCTCTATCTTTCAAAAAAAGAAATATTGCAAGGCGCCGCGGTTATTATTTTTATATTTATGGCGGCCTTTGTTTTGTTGCTTAAAAGTCCGCTGAATTTCTGGCTGCGTGGAGATGCGGAGACAGACTCAAGCGTATATAAAACGGTCGCATATATGATGAGTAAGGGTTATATGCCCTATCGTGACAGTTTTGATCATAAAGGACCGTTGACTTATCTGGTCAATCTGGTTGGAATGAAGTTCGACGCTTACTGCGGCGTATGGGTTCTTGAGTTTATTGCCGTGTTTGCGACTTTTGCGGCTGTTTATAAGATCGCAAGGCTTAAGTGTAATAAGATTTATTCCTGTCTGTGCGTTCTCATTTCGGGCGGGCTTCTGTTTGATTATTTTGAAGGCGGCAATATGGTAGAAGAGTATGCCATGCCTTTTATCGCGATATCCGTATACATTTTTATGGACTATTTTTTTAATAATAAGATAAACAGGCTGAGGCTTGCTCTCTGCGGCGGTTCGTTTGCGGCTGTTTTAATGCTCAGGCCGAATATGATATCCGTATGGGTGGTTTTTGCGATAGCTGTGCTTATAGACTGCATAAAGAAGAAAAAAGGCGTGGATCTTCTGAATTTTATCATTTTTTTCCTGCTCGGAGCGGCGCTTGTTGTATTGCCGATAGTGATATGGTTGGCGGCAAAAGGCTGCTTTGGCGATTTCGTAGAAGATTATATACAGTTTAATATGCTCTATTCGTCCGTAAAAGGCGAGGGCGATAAGTGGAATGCCTGCTTTTATTTTATCAACAAGCCGCTTGTGACTTTTGCGGTTATAATTGCGGCGTATTTTTGCGCGGTGAAAGAACGTTTTATATATGGAAGCTATCTGGCGTATCTTTTGGTCACGATAATTTTTACGGCTATGTCGGGACAGCCGTATGCGCACTACGGCATGGTGCTGGTGCCTGCGATCGCGCTGCCTATGGCGGCGTTGTTTGGAATGACTGAAATCGAGAGCGCCAACAGGACGATAACCTTGCTGCTTATTATGTATGTGGTAGGCGCGGTTTCGATGCCGAAGTGGTTTGGAAGCGCGGGGGATCTGTTAAATAAATATGCCGACAGGCGAAGCGACCATCATTCCGATATGGTAAAAGGTGTATGTGAGTTAGTTGAAACTAACACATCGCCGGACGAACGCATTTCGGTATATGGGAACGGCGATATAGTTTATCTTGTGAGCGACAGGCTTCATGCGACTAAATATTCCTATCAGTTCCCAATAGGCGAGATTGAGCCCGATATCATGGACGATTATTTCAGGCAGCTTGAAGAAGAACTGCCGCCCGTTGTAGTGATATGGGAAAGACAGGCAGACGACAGGATAGAGAGTTTTTTGAATGAAAACGGGTATGCGGAAATAAGCGGTGAAGCGTCTTATGATATAGGGAGCAGCAGGGTCTTTTTAAGACCGTGAAGACTGAAAGTATAAAGTATATTAAACAGTTAAAATAAACAGTTGTAATTTTCTTTTATATTGGATATAATATAATCAACCTGGAATGCACGATAATTCTTGTTATTTTGAACCTACAGTTACTTTAAACGGGATTCCTATATCGTCATGCGGATGTCAGGCCTCCGGTCTTAGAACTTTGCGCAGGGGAAGGCAGATGTATGATTGCGGTTACCCACCTAGCCATAGCTAGGAGTCAAAATACAAGATCCGGCATTTTGGGGTTTAATATGTAAGAAAAGCAGTCAGTTTGGCTGCTTTTTCTATGTTTTGGCATATGCAGGCAGCCCGGCCGTTTTTTCTGTGTTTTGGCATATGCAGGCAGCCTGGCCCGGTTTTTCTGTTATGGGAAATTACGGAAGAGTTAATAAAATGTGACGGCGGATTATATATATAGTATATATTGATCCGGACGCATCGGTATGTGTTAATGAATAAAGTTAAAAAGTCATGCAATATATTATATTAGGTAATTGCGAAACGCCTCCACTATGTATATTGATTGTACAGATTTAACAAACACCATTGCAGGCGCTCTGAGCGCGTCGGCAATTAGCGAGGTATTTTCGAGCTTAGTGCCGCTACTGCGCTCAACGCAGCGAAAGCGGCCTGCAATGGTTTTGTTAAATCTGCACAATCTCAAAGATGTAAATAAGTGTTTTGCAATTACCTAAATATATTATATTAATAAAAGGCGGGTTACGTATATAGTGAATGACTTAAAATATAAAGAAAATAATACGAAAAATCTGATAAAGCTCCTTCTTATTCTTACGGGAATGATATTTTTATTCCGCTTATGGTATGGTCATATGGAAAGCGGCATAGGTAAAAAAGCGCCGCAGGGGGAGCCGATAAGCGTTGAAGACGTAAAAATTCTTCTGGAGGCTTTGAATATAGACCTAGGGGATGAAGCATTGAATTACGGCCGGGGGCATGGCATTACGAATACAGAGTCGGGAACTGCTTCATCTGAAAAAAATGCTGCGGTAAATGCTCCTGTTGAGTATGCGGATGATGCCGGGCAGTCGTATCTGACTTATGGACAGTATAAGATGATATATGAACATATAGACGGCGCGGATAAGAAAATTCCGGATTTTGCGGATAAATATGAGGATGAACATCATTTGCTGAAAGAGGACTGGTACAGCGCGTTTGAAATAATGCTAGCTTTTTATGATACGGAGTCTTCTATATGGAAGACCACGATATTTGTGCTTAAGACGGATAATGAGGCGGCGAAACTCTATACGCCTGAGAACGGGTATACATATCTTTCGTCTTCGTTTAAAGACGCTGCCTTAAATAAAGAAGAGGTGTATGTGAGAAATGATGAAATTTTAACCTGCGTCAAAACGCTTGATGAAAAGACCGTGCTTAAAAATGTATGGATCATGGAAGTGTCGGATAAGGAAGACGGATATAAATACGACTGTTTTTATCATCAGACTGCTTTTGACTTAAATGCGTCGGACCCGGCGGAAAGGGAGCAGGTTGCCGATCTGACATTTGAAAAAGGCGCGCTTAAAAAAGCGGTTGTAAAAAGCGATAAGATCCGCGGAAAACTTCTTAGCATTTCTGAGAATTCAATGGAAATAGAAGGTCTTGGCAATTATGAACTTGAGGACGGCATGGAAATTTATAAACTATACGGGGATTTACGGACGCAGGAAAAGAATGATCTGATGATAGGCTACGATTATACGGATTTTGTGGTAAAAGATGATAAGATCTGCGCATGTCTCGTATCAAGGGAAGGAGAGCTTGACACCATACGCGTGCTTTTAAAAAATACCGCCAACGGCAGTTATTATTTTGATAAAGCGTCGGTCATCGTGGACGGAGAGCGCACTGAGGTCAATGCAGAGCAGTTAAAGGACGGAGAAAGGCTGTCTTTTCAGAGCAATGCGTTGACCGATAGAGTCAAAATCGAGATTGAAGGAGTAAATAAGGCCGATAATGCTTATCGCGGAAAAATTGAATTTTATAAAAGTGATAAAGGTATGACCATTATAAACGAGCTGCCGCTTGAAGAGTACCTGTATGCCGTGGTTCCAAGCGAAATGCCGTCATATTATCCGATTGAAGCGCTGAAGGCGCAGGCAGTCTGCGCCAGAACTTATGCTTATAGGCATATTCTTCATGCGGGACTGGCGGATTTTGGGGCGCATTTGGACGATACCACGTCTTATCAGGTGTATCATAACATAGATGAGAATGCGGCAACCACGACGGCGGTGAAAGAAACGGACGGTATGATGCTGTACTATAATGGAGAACCGGCTGAGAATTATTATTATTCAACATCCTGCGGATATGGAACGGACACTGCCATATGGAAAAGCGGGGAAGCGCAGGATATCCCTTATATAGAAGGGATCAGGATCGCCGACGCCCAAGCTTCGGATAACGCCGTAAGCGCTGAAGAACTCAAAGAAGAAGAGAAGTTTGCGGCATTTATAAAAAGCGTGGACGAAGCTGATCTCGAAAGCAAAGAAGCCTGGTACAGATGGCGGTGTGAAGTTAAAGATCTGGATATAGGCGCGCTGCTTGGCAGGTTAAAAGAGCGTTATAAAGCTAATGCCTCTCTTGTATTGACTCAAGTAGTCAATGGAGATGAGAATTATTATGTGTCAGAGGAACCTGAAAATATAGGAGATATAAAGGATATCAGTATTGTAAAAAGAGGTGAAGGCGGGATTGCGGACGAACTTCTTATAACGGGCAGCGAGGCGGTTTATAAGGTGGTCTCGGAATATAATATAAGAAGGATACTCTGCGACGGCAAAAGCAGTATAATAAGGCAGGACGGAAGCAGTATTGAAGCGGGAAGCCTTCTGCCAAGCGCTTTTCTGATAATAGAGGCTTTAAAAAAAGATGATAATGTGGTAGGATATACTTTAATTGGCGGCGGATACGGGCACGGAGTCGGTATGTCGCAGAATGCGGCCAAAGAAGCGGGCAGCAGAGGGTATGATTATCAACAGATACTGTCATTGTTCTTTAAAGACTGCGAGGTACGTAAATGAAAATGGTTGTGAGATTATATAGAATATTTATGGATTTTTCCAGACAGATGACACGCAAAAACATAAGCGCCTTTGCGGCCAGCGCGGCTTTTTTTTCATTCCTGTCGTTAGTGCCTCTGCTTATGGCATTGTGCGCCGTGCTGCCATATACGGCGCTTACGGCCGAAGACCTTATAACGGCTATACTTAAGGTTATGCCGAATGCTATAGAAGGTCTGGTTGAAAAGGTAGTGTATGATGTGTATGCCAGATCGGCGGGCACGATCACCGTCTTTGCGATAGTGACCCTCTGGTCGGCGGCAAAGGCGATGCTTGCGTTGATACAGGGACTTAATGAGGTAAATGAGATAGAAGAGACAAGAAGCTATTTTTTTGTTAGATTTATTGCCTGCTTTTATACGGTCATAATGCTTGTAGCAATCTTACTTTCAATATTTATAATGGTGTTTGGAAACGTTATTGTGGACGTTGCGCTTAGGGACTTCCCGCAGCTGAAGCTGATAGTGAGTCTCATCATGCGTTTCAGATTTATATTTTCATGGATTGTCCTGACTCTTATATTTGCGCTTGTCTATGCGCTTGTTCCGAGGGGAAGGCAGCGCTTTAAAAGGCAGCTTCCGGGAGCGGCTTTTTCGGCCGTGATGTGGAGCGCGGCGTCCTATATATTTTCCGTATATATTGATAATTATAACGGTTTTGGCACATACGGCAGTTTGACTACAGTAGTCATTTTAATGTTCTGGCTTTATATAATGATGTATATCCTGCTTATCGGAGCCAATATAAATAAGTATTTCGGGCCTGTTTACAAATTATTGTTCGGATGGCTTGACAAGTCCGGCAAAACTCATTAAACTATAACAAGATTGATCTGCGTATTATAGTACCGCGGAAGATATTTCGTCCCATGTGTTTATGCGCATGGGATTTTTAATTTTTGGATACGTAATAAATATATGGAAAGGATCAGACTCATGAAAGAAAAATTGGAACAGATCAAAGCCGAAGCGCTGCGTCAGATCGAAGCCAGCGACGCTTTGGAAAAACTTAACGAAGTGCGTGTCAATTTTCTCGGTAAAAAGGGAGAACTGACAAGCGTTTTAAAAGGGCTTAAGGATATTGCGCCTGAGGAACGGCCCAAGGTGGGGCAGCTTGTAAACGATGTAAGGGCGCAGATAGAAAGCGTGCTCGAAGAAGCCGTATCCCAGATGGAAAAGGCTGCAAGAGAAGCTCAGATGAAAGCGGAAGTTATAGATGTGACATTACCTGCCAAAAAGAATAAGATAGGACACCGTCATCCCAATACCATAGCCATGGAAGAAGTGGAACGTATTTTTGTCGGTATGGGATATGAAGTAGTGGAAGGTCCGGAAATTGAGACGGATTATTATAATTTTGAAGCGTTAAATATTCCCGCGGATCATCCTGCCAAAGACGAACAGGATACATTTTATATAAACGGCGACATACTCCTTCGTACGCAGACTTCGGGAACGCAGGTTCATGAGATGGAGAAAGGCAGGCTGCCCATACGTATGCTGGCGCCGGGAAGAGTATTCCGTTCTGATGAAGTGGACGCCACGCACTCGCCTTCTTTCCATCAGATAGAAGGACTTGTGATCGATAAACATATTACTTTTGCGGATCTTAAAGGTACGCTTGCAGAGTTCGCAAAAGAATTGTTCGGAGAAGATACCAAGGTTAAATTCAGACCCCATCACTTTAATTTCACTGAGCCGAGCGCCGAAATGGACGTGAGCTGTTTTAAGTGCGGCGGAGAAGGCTGCCGTTTCTGCAAAGGTTCGGGTTGGATAGAGATCTTAGGCTGCGGTATGGTTCATCCCAACGTACTTAGAATGAGTAAGATCGATCCGGAAAAGTATTCCGGTTTTGCATTCGGCATAGGACTTGAAAGAATTGCGCTGCTTAAGTATGAGATTGATGATATGCGGCTGCTTTACGAGAATGATATCAGATTTCTTAAGCAGTTTTAAAATAAATTATAAAGTATCAGAAAGGACAGATAGATATGAATACAGCATTATCGTGGATCAAGGCGTACGTGCCGGAACTTTCCTGTACGGATAAGGAATATGCGGATGCTATGACCTTGAGCGGGACTAAAGTTGAGACATACGAAAAACTGGATAAAAATTTACAAAATATTGTCATAGGGCAGATCGAGAAGATAGAAAAACACCCTGATGCGGATAAATTGATAGTCTGTCAGGTAAATATAGGGACACAGGTGATCCAGATCGTCACGGGCGCGCCCAATGTTAAGGAAGGCGATAAGGTCCCCGTGGTTCTGGACGGCGGAAAAGTGGCAGGCGGTCATGACGGCGGTCCGCTTCCCGAGGACGGCATAGTCATTAAGGCTGGTAAACTGCGCGGAGTGGAGTCTAACGGAATGATGTGTTCTATAGAAGAACTCGGTTCGTCAAGAGATATGTATCCCGAAGCGCCTGAACTTGGGATTTATATTTTCCCAAAGGACGTCGAGGTGGGCGCGGACGCCGTAGAGGCGCTGGGGCTTAGGGATACGGTTTTTGAGTATGAGATCACTTCCAACAGGGTAGACTGTTACAGTGTCCTTGGTATAGCGAGAGAAGCCGCCGCTACGTTTAAGAAACCTTTTATCGCTCCCAAAGTGGAAGTTAAGGCTAATAATGAAAAAGTGGAAGATTACGTAAGCGTAGAAGTTAAGGATACAGGGCTTTGCACAAGATACTGCGCGAGGGTATGTACAAATATCAAGATAGGCCCGTCTCCCGAATGGATGCAGAGAAGGCTTGCGGCAAGCGGTATACGCCCGATAAACAATTTGGTTGACATAACTAACTATGTAATGGAAGAGTACGGCCAGCCTATGCATGCATATGATCTGGATACGGTTGCAGGGCATAAGATAATAGTGCGCCGCGCAAATGACGGAGACGAATTTCAGACGTTGGACGGGCAGATGCGAAAGCTTGACGGCGACATGCTTATGATCTGTGACGCCGAGAAAGAGATCGGCATCGCGGGTATCATGGGCGGTGAAAATTCCAAGATAACCGATGATGTAAAGACCGTATTATTTGAAGCGGCGACATTTAACGGAGCCAATATACGTAAGTCTGCCAAGAGACTGGGACTGCGTACTGACGCCTCCGGAATATTTGAAAAAGGGCTAGACCCCCGCAACGCGCAAGCGGCGATAGACAGGGCGTGTCAGCTCATACAGGAGCTTGGCTGCGGTGAAGTCGTAAGCGGAATGGTGGATGTCTGCGAACCGCTTAAAGAACTCAGAAGGATTAAATTTGACAGTGACAGGATCAATTCCCTTCTTGGAACGGACGTTTCAGTAAAAGAGATGGAAGAGATATTTGAAAGGTTGGAGCTTAAGCTTGAAACCGGGCAGGATGGAAGCAAAGTGCTTATCATACCTTCTTTCAGGCAGGATCTGGAAGGAATAGCCGATATTGCGGAAGAAGTTGCGCGTTTTTACGGTTACGACAAGATACCAATGACGCTTCCTACCGGAGAGGCTACCACGGGTAAACTGCCGTTTGAACTGCGGGTACAGCAGAAGATAAGGGATGTGGCTGAGTATTGCGGTTTTTCGCAGGGAATGTGTTATTCTTTTGAAAGTCCCAAGGTATTTGACAAACTTTTGTTGGACAAAGACGACATATTGAGACAGGCGATAGTCATTTCCAATCCTTTAGGTGAAGATTTCTCGATCATGAGGACGATTTCCTTAAACGGTATGCTTACAAGTCTTGCAACCAATTTTAACAGAAGAAATAAGGATGTGCGCCTGTACGAACTCGGGAACATATATCTGCCAAAGAGCCTGCCTCTTACGGAACTTCCTGATGAACGTATGCAGCTTACCCTCGGTATGTACGGGGACGGCGATTTCTATACGATGAAAGGCGTCGTTGAAGAGATATTTGACAGTATAGGAATGGATAAAAAGATCATATATGAGCCTGAGGCGGGCAGGAATTTCCTGCACCCCGGACGGCAGGCCAATATCATATATGAGGGCAAAGGGCTTGGCTATATGGGTGAAGTCCATCCGCAGGTATGTGATAACTATGATCTGAAGACAAAGGCATATATCGCGGTATTGGATATGCCTAAATTACTGGCTTTTGCAACCTTTGACAGAAAGTATGAAGGAATAGCCAGATATCCTTCGGTCTCCCGCGACTTAAGCATGGTCGTGCCCAAGAATATTCTTGTGGGAGACATTGAGAGCATGATAGAGCAGCGCGGCGGAAAGATACTTGAAGACTACAAACTGTTCGATATTTATGAGGGCAGTCAGATCAAGCCGGGCTTTAAGTCGGTAGCTTATTCAATAACTTTCCGCGCAAAAGACAAAACGCTTGAAGAGTCGGATGTGTCAGGCGTCATGAAAAAAATCTTAAACGGGCTTGAAAGTATGGGAATAGAGCTCAGAAGCTGAGTACTGCCATAAAAAGGCGGACCTGGCAGAAATGGAGGATCATTATGGAGCATAAAAACACATGGGAGACTTATGACGAAAAGCAGTTAAAAGAAGTTGATGTGTTCGCTAAAGAATATATGGATTTTCTTGATAACGGCAAGACGGAACGCGAATGCATAGAGACTATCGTTAATACCATCGAGGCGGCCGGCTATCAGGAGCTTGATACTTTAATAAATAAGAACAAGCCTCTCAAATACGGAGATAAAGTTTATTCCGTATGGATGAACAAATCCGTTGTAATGTTCAAGATAGGCAAAAGACCTATGACGGACGGCATTAATATATTAGGCGCGCACATAGATTCTCCGCGTCTGGACGTGAAGCAAAATCCCTTATATGAGGACGGGGGCTTTGCTTATCTGGACACACACTACTATGGCGGCGTGAAAAAATACCAGTGGGTAACGATCCCGCTTGCGCTCCATGGCGTTATCGTCAAAAAGGACGGGACCACGGTTGAAGTAAACGTAGGAGAGGATGAGGACGATCCGGTATTTTTCGTATCGGATCTGCTGATACACCTTGCGAACGAACAGCTTGAGAAGAAAGCGTCTAAGGTGATAGAAGGCGAGGCGTTGGATATAATTATCGGAAACAAACCCCTCGTTATTGATAAAAATAACAAAAGCGCCCGGAAAAAAGCCGATGACAATAGTGATGAAAACAGTGATGAAAACGGTAAGGCCGCAAAAGATGCCGTAAAAAAAGGAATTCTTGAAATTCTGAAAGAAACATATGAGATAGAGGAAGAAGATTTTATTTCGGCAGAACTTGAAGTTGTGCCTGCAGGAAAAGCAAGAGAAGCCGGTTTTGACAGAAGCATGATCTTAGCGTACGGACAGGACGACCGGGTATGCGCTTTTTCCTCACTGAAAGCCATGTTGGAGGTTGGGAAGACCGATAGGACAGCCTGCTGCATACTGGTCGATAAAGAAGAGATAGGCAGCGTGGGCGCTACCGGTATGAAATCCAGATTTTTTGAAAACGCGGTGGCTGAGGTAATGAACTTAACGGGAACTTATGATGAACTCAGATTAAGGAGATGCCTTGCGAAGTCCTGTATGCTTTCATCCGACGTAAGCAGCGCGTTTGACCCTTCTTATGCCTCAAGTTTTGACAAGAAAAACGTCGCATATCTTGGCGGCGGTATGGTATTTAATAAATTTACCGGAGCCAGGGGCAAATCCGGTTCCAATGACGCCAACGCAGAGTATCTTGCGCATATCAGGGATATTTACGATAAGGAAAAAGTAAATTTCCAGACGGCAGAGCTTGGAAAAGTAGATTTAGGCGGCGGGGGAACCATAGCCTATATTCTCGCGCGTTATGGCATGAATGTGATAGACAGCGGCGTTGCGGTGCTCAATATGCATGCGCCGTGGGAGGCGACCAGTAAAGCCGATGTATACGAAGCCAAAAGAGGATACGTGGCGTTTCTTGAGAACGCGGATATTTAGAAATATATAATAAACGACAGAAAGCATGATCTTAAGACTTTTGGTCATATGATAAGAGTGAAAGATATGGAGATTAAAAAGTCCGATTTTTATTTCGAGCTGCCGCCGGAGCTTATCGCTCAGGATCCGCTAAAGGACCGGTCGGCTTCGCGGCTGCTTATGTTAAACAGAAATACAGGCGGGACTGCGCACGAAACTTTCCGCAATATCGTCAATTACTTAAATCCCGGGGACTGTCTTGTCCTGAATGATACCAAAGTCATTCCTGCAAGACTTATTGGATCGAGAGAAGATACCGGGGCCTCGATAGAAGTTTTGCTTTTGAAAAGAAAAGAAAACGACATATGGGAGACTCTGGTAAGACCCGGTAAAAAGGCCAAAGCAGGGACCGGGATCGTTTTTGGGAACGGACTTCTGAAAGCTGAAGTGGTCGATGTTGTGGAAGAGGGTAACAGGCTTATCAGATTTGAATATGACGGTATTTTTGAAGAGGTGTTGGACGCTCTCGGGGAAATGCCGCTGCCGCCCTATATTACCCACAAACTGGAAGATAAAAACAGATACCAGACAGTCTATGCCAGATACGAAGGATCTGCCGCAGCTCCGACGGCGGGGCTGCACTTTACCAACGAGCTGCTTGGGCGGATAGAAAAAAAGGGCGTCGATATCGCTTATGTTACACTGCATGTGGGGCTTGGAACATTTCGTCCGGTCAAATGCGACAATATTCTGGAGCACCATATGCATTCTGAATACTATCAGATCTCCGCAGAAGCCGCAGAGAAGATCAACAGCGCGAAACTGAGCGGTCATCGCGTTATCTGCGTAGGGACTACAAGCTGCAGGACGATAGAGAGCGCGGCTGACGAAAACGGCCTGCTTCATGAATGCAGTGACAATACTTCTATATTTATATATCCGGGCTACAGTTTCAAAGTGATGGATGCGCTCATCACTAACTTTCATCTGCCGGAATCCACATTGGTCATGTTGGTATCCGCGTTTGCAGGAAGGGAACAGGTGCTTAATGCGTATGCGGAGGCAATACGCGAAAGATATCGTTTCTTTAGTTTCGGGGATGCGATGTTCATAAGCTGACGCCGGGATTGCATATTTATCACACAGGGAGGATATAAGATGAAAAATTGTAATGATATTGCAAATAACAAAAGACGGCCCGTAGATCTAAGGAGCGCTCTGTGCATATTACTTCTGGCAGCCGCCGTGTTTGCGGGCTGCGGTCAGAAACAGCCGCAGGAGCGCAAACTCGAGTTCCCGACTGCGGAAGAAGTTGCTGAAAGCATGGAAGAACAAGGATACGAAGTAGAGCGTTTCGATTCTTTTGAAGAGCTTGATTCGCTTAAGACTACACGCATCAAAGCCGTTCAGGGTGAAAAGTATCTGGATATATGTTACGGCGTTGAGACAGAGGACGATATCAACAGGATAATTGACTACTATTCTTCAAATTATAAAAATTATAATCTTTTCAGCAATGTTGACACGGTTTTTTGCTATAGCGGGCAAGATGTCATACAGACTGCCGGTTTGGATCAATATGAATAAATCTGTGTTTTTACGCTCTGAATAGCTCATTTCTTCAACTACTCCCCCATAGGTTTTCAATTTATTACAATATATTTTAACAATAATTTAATAATTATTTAATATTTGCTTGACAGTCCTGGGGGGGGGTAGAGTATAATGTAGACTTGAGAATTGGATAATTATGTCTTTTTTTAGATTATCCAAGAACGACTACATTCAAGGAGGAGTAATTATGAGAAGGGCGAAAAAGCTGTTTGGGGCTAAAAGGATATTAGCCATGATCTTAGCGGCCGTCATGGTATTTGACACAATACCGATGACAGCAGCGGCAGCCGAACTGCCGACGGTTACCGAAACAGATGAAGTTATCGGAACAGAGGAAGTTGCCGGAACAGAGGAAGTTGCCGGAACAGAGGAAGTTGCCGGTAATGAAGCGGATAACGCTGAACAGACGGCAGAAGTTACTACAGACGACGGACAGGATACGTCAAAGGAAGGTTCGGACAGTGTTCTGTCTGATGCGCAGGACAACGTATCTGATGGAGATAACGACCGGGAAACGGATGTTCCGGATGATCAGACGTCAGACGGTGAGTCAGGGGACGCCGATGTGCAGGAAGCGCAGGAAGGCAGTGCCGGTGATCCTGCGGACGAGGCCGTTACTTATGAATTCGGTTTTGATCCCGAAAAGTTAGAGGGTAAAGATTTTGAATATATAAAAGATTATGACAGCGACGATCATGATGCGCATATCGAGGCGCAATACAAGGGAACGTCTCCTTTTACAAAGAAAGAGACCGTAAACGGTGAGGACGTCGTATCTCTTGCGGACGCTATCGCAGACTGCATATATCTTAAAGATAAGAATGACAATGATAATATGTTTTCGATTGGCTCTGATACAGGCGAAGACATAGTCAAATCGGTAACATATGAGTGGTCCAAGATTGACCAGGACGGTCAATATGCTGCAATGACCGATGAACCAAAAGAAGTGGGTCAGTATAAGCTTACATTAAAGCTGCCTGCGGGACAGGATTCAGGAAAGAATTATAATGAGGCGCAGAAAGACCTGTATTTTGCGATCACGAAAGCTCCTGTAACGATTGAGTATTCCGTAGGGGAGGTTGTTCCCGGCAGTAGCGTAAGTGATGTGGAGGATAAGATAGAAGTTACGGTCAAAGGCAGTTACTATGAGACGGATACTGAGACCAAAAACGTGACTGCAAGGGATTTTAAATATAGCAAAGATGATGAGACGACAGAAGACATTGATGAATCTGCAGAGAACGAAATAGACATAGAGGTTAAAGTCAGCAAAGCAAATGCTGCGGAAGAGACTGCGGCTGATGAAGCGCTTGACGGCGCTTATGTCATAAGAGCCGACGAAGATTATTATGTGGAGTTAGTACCCCAATTTAAGGTCAAAGACAGTGACAATTATGAATTTATGCCGCTTGAAGCGCACAGATTGATTACCTCTGACCTTAAACCGAGCATGATCAAAATCTCATTGGGTGACAAATGGACCAAAGCCGATGGTACAGAGCAGAATGTGATCATTGACTCGGATAAAGACGGCAGGGTAGTAAACAAGATAGTAGCCAAATCATATGACGGAGCGGCGCTTGCAGCCCTTGTGAAAGGTGATGATTTTGATGCTGAGGTCGTAGATGCATATGAAACACAAGAAGATGAACAGGGCAATACAGTATATACATATAAAAAGATAGACGGCGCAGATATAGCTGAAGAGGGCGAGTGGCATACTGCGGTCTATGAGTCATGGACGGAAACAGGCAGTGACGAAGATAAAACCCCCGTTACTTACTGCAATCTTACGGTAGGCGGAGTAACGGATGCTCCCAAGGACGCGGGCGCTTACGTCTATAGAGTTAAATATGAAGGCAAAGAAGGCGAATATAAAGAAGCTTATGCCGATATAGTAGTCATTATAGAGAAGGTCGATATAGTCATCAAGCCTGCTTTGAAAGAAAGTGAAAAGAAATTCTACAGTGGGCAGACAGCGGCTGATGTGCTTAATAATGTAAAAGCTGAAGTATATAAGATATCAGATGGCAATGAAACGCCTATGGATACAGTCGATAAGTATTTCTTTGGCACGTCTTATGATGATGATAGCAAGACACAGCCTTATGAGCCGTTATTTGACCTGTATAAGATCACGAAAACAGTCACGGTCAAGGACGGCGAAAGCACGACTGAGCAGACAGAGACTTTATTAGAGTTAAATACTAAACTCACCACGCCAAGCGGAGAAGGAGAAACCAAAGAGGCGGCTGATGGAAGTAAAGTCACTGCTGCCACTACTTATGAGATAAGATTTTCAGGTAAAAAAGGCGTGCGAAACGCTGCCGGCAGCCTTGTTGATGGTGGCGTTGACATAAATCAACCGGAAAATTCAACCGAAGCTACGACGAATGTAAATTATACCGTTATAACAGACGAAGATACGCTTAAGAAAAACGTCCAAAATGCAGAGGTTATAAATTCAACTGCCCTTACGATCAATACAGAGAAGATTGTTGAAGCATTTATGGCAGGGAATGAACAGGCAAAACGCGACAATGATGATAAAAACGTAAACATAGGCGATAAGGACAAAGACATCGCAGTAGCATCCAAGACATATGATGGGAACAGGATCTTTGAAAACCGCGCCGCATACAAGCTTGCAGAAGTTGTGGACAAAGACGGCGCCGCAGTGGCTCAGGGTACCGACTCAAAGCTTACATATAGTTGGTATAAGCTTACGCAAGTTGATGAAAGTTGTAAAGACAGCGCAGGGGATGTTGATCCCGTGAAACTTCAGGCATACCTTGCAAAGCAGGAGCAGAACAGCGCAGGATATTACAAGAACTTTTTTAAGTATGTTGGTTCGTATGATATAAATAGACGACCTATCTATGAATGGACCAATCCCGGAGTAATAAGCCCTAAGGACGCAGGCGTTTATAAACTGCAGATAACATATAACGACCCGACGGCTGAGACTCACGCCGATACTGCATTTGTATGCTTTGTTATCAATAAGCAGCAGGTCAGCATAGTGTTTGATGAGGATAAGTCATATGAAGAATATTCGGGAATAAAAGCAGAAGAATTCTTCAAGGATAAAGAACTGTTCTATAGCGTTAAGCCACAGCTGACCACGCCTTTAAGCGGAGAAGAACTTAAGGAGCAGTGCGCTCTTAAGGGCACTGCCAACGAGTACGAATTGGAATGGTCAGATAATTATTATTACTCATTAAAATTCAAGCTTCAGAAGAAAAAAGAACAGCAGGCTGCCGAAGGCAATAATGAAGCGGACGGCGCAGGAAGCAGTGAACCCGAATATGAAGACGTGAATGCTTTGGATGCTCTTGAAAAAGATGCTGAATACAGGATTGCAGTAGATAAATTCACTCTTTTTAATGACTACGGTGACTATGGAGAACTGTCAAAGAATTATACGACGGAAGAAACGACGCTTTTGGTTAAAAAGGCAGAAACAGAGTCTGAAGAAGATACAGCTGAAAATGAATATAGTACAGAGACTAAACCACTCTCAACAGATACCGTTCCGCTCAAGGTGAACTCTATGGGCGAAACCGAACTTACGTTCGGAGATATAGAGCCTATTACTGTTGAAAAGACTTATGATAAAGTTCCGGTAAGCGAATATAAAGCTGAGTCGGAAGATGAGACATTTGCCGAAAAGATAAAAGCTATACAGCCTTATAAAACAGCTTCTGCAGATACGAACAAAGAATATGTAAATGTGGAAGATTTAAGCGAAGGGCTTGAGATTGAATGGAGATATTATCCGGACCCGGATGATGATTATGACTATTGGCAAGTAACTGAGATAGATACGGAAAATGCCGGAAAATATGAGGTATATTTAAGCTTCAGAGGAAATGCGGATTATGCGCCGATCGGTAAAACACTTGTTGCCGAGGCGTTGGTTAAGCAAAGAGAGCTTGTCATAAGACCGGCCGAGCTTGAAAACGAAGTGACTGCAGGCACAAAGGTTGGCGGGCTTTATGAAGAACTCAAAGATAATCTTATTATTGAGGGAGACATAGTGCCGGAAGATCAGCCTGCATTTGAATACCGCCTGATCTGTACATGGCATGGTGAGTATGCAGATGCGCCTGAACATGAGTATACAGCCAATTGTGAATATACGACTGACCGTCTTGCATTTTTAGATAGATATAATGAGGTAGTAGACTATCCCAAATTCGTACTGACTGACTCGGAAGGCGAGACATACACAGTATCAGATAGTGATAACGCCGACATAATAAAAGGCGATGAGACATATGAGGTAAGCATTGATGACAGTGAAGAGGTGAAATTAACCAATTTCGACTATTCCGTCAACTATACCTTAAAGGTCGGCAAACCCGTAAGCTTTACCACCGTAAGAGGCAGTTCGGAATTTGCCTCCGGTCTGTCAAATTATGACTCAAATAACGTTAGTGCTAAGGTCGATGCTGTAAATGCCAAGGATAATATCGTAAGAGATGAGCAAAGCGGCGAGTATACGCACACTCTGTCTGTAGTTGATGGGATCAAATATACGGAATGTACGGTATACGGTGAAAAAATATGCGGCAATATGTTAGTGGTAAAAGTTACACAGCCTGAAGAATATACCGCTGCACATATAAAAAAGTTTGAAAATACTGATCCTTCTGTTAATGCAGTATATGAGAATTCCATAAAGAAGATGCCGGGATATGTGTATCATTGGACTTGGGGAGTTTCTGGTAATGATTACCAAAGGGGACTTTCAGTTATCCTTGATGCTTCCAAGGGAGCACAGTCCTTCGACATCACATGGGAGAAGGGATATACAGAGCATTTTAATGTAAACTTCGACAATGCTAAGCTGCTCGGAGACTTAAGAGATGCCGTTGCGCCCAAGTCTATTTCTTTTAACTCGCCTGTTAAGAAGATGGCGGTAGGTGAGGAACAGCAGCTTGACTTAAAGATCACTAAGACGTTGATGGAAGACGTTATATGTATCGCCTACAAGACTGATAAAGAAGGAATATTGAGCATCAACGAATATGGTAAAGTTACGGCGCTTAAAAAAGGAACGGTCAAAGTAACCGCATATCCTGTTACTATTGAGAACGGCGTAAAGACTCCCATACCGCGCGCCAAGAGCGCAAGCGTCACTATCAAAGTGACGGACGTTACCGCGCCCAAAGTGACCAAAGCGTTGGGAAGCGATACCTACGGATATTTTGAATATTCTAAGGTAGAGGACGGATACCGCAGAGAGATATTTGTCCTTGCAGGAAAGAAAAGAAAAGAGAGCGACTTTACGACTGCCATTGCACAGTGGGAAGCTTCCAATGAAAAATGGCAGGGCATCTTCGCGGCAGCGCCTAAATTTGTCGATAAAGAGACTGAAGATGACAACGTAGTACGAGTTTATAATAAAAAAACAAAGAAATATGAAGACACAAACAAGATAGAAGCATTCGTATATGGCCTGCAGCCGGGCGCTGAATATACGGTTTACATAAGAAACGTGAGCGCATTGCGTACACTTTCTGACGGAAGCAGGGTGGAAGAGTCTGTGGCAGGAAGCGCAAGCAGCTTCACAACGTCCAAACCTCAGGTTAAATATCTTGAAAGCGCATTGGCTTCATATGTGCCGGATACTGAAGTAATATGTGATCCATTGGCATGTCAAAGCTATCATAATAAGAAAGCTAATGAATATTATGATGAAGTGTGTAAAAATGTCAGACAGATATATGATCCGGAGGAATATGACTTTGACACTGACAGGCTGCATTATGTAAGTTACCATGTGCCGCTTAGCGCAGGTAAGGTAACAGTGGCTGTTGATGGCGCGTTTGCTCAGAATGTTAATTATCCGGCGGCCGACAGGAACGACTATTATAAGCTCATGCTGCCCTTTAAGACTACGACTGATAAGGGTAACGGCGCTGCTCTTGACAAAAGCGCAAAGAACAAATATCTTGAGCCGAAGCTTGAGTACAGGTTATTTGCTTATGTTTATGGATCAGGTTATGACGATATACGCAAAGAATATGTTGAAGACGGATATTATTATGACATTCTTACGGATAAGAAAATAGCGTCTATCAACAAGAAAGGCGTCATAACATTAAAACAGCCGGCTCAGATAGCTGTGTATGCAGTAGATACTATATCAGGTAAAGAATCAAACGTTGTAGTAATAAATGTAACGGCAGCCGCTGATTCCGTAAAAAATAAGACTACGTCCCTGCAGGTAGGGCAGGCGGTTCCTCTTGAAGCGCTGCTTACGTATAAGTCAGGCAAAACAACTCTTGCGCCTGAAAGTAATTTTAATAAGAAGATCGAAGTAACAGAGGCTCTTAAGTCTCAGATCGAAGCGGGTGGATATTTCAGACTTTATGGCGACGGCTATGTAATGGCGGTAAAAGCAAAAGGCAATATAAGGCTGAGTCTTACGGACAAATATCTGGGACAGTCGGCTCAGGCTATCATTAAGTCAACTGATCTGCAGCCTGTTAAGAATCTTAAGACCAAAGAAGTGATTGATAATAAATTAACAATAACCTTCGACCGCAATATCTATGCGAAGGCATACCGCATAACCGTCATGAACGGACGAGGCAGCATAATAAGGAGCAGCTACGTTAAGAACAATTATGATACGGTATATGACGCAGATAACGGCTATGGTGAGACTCCTTATTACTTTGATTATTTGTATGACAGCAAAGATAAAAACTTTAAGATAATCTGCGACCATGATGATTATGACTATGGCTATGGACATCTTTACTTCATGGATAACAAGAAGCTTAAGGATACCTGCGAATATACGATAGACGGACTTACGCAGCAGAGCAGCTATAAGATAAGCGTTGAGGCTGTCTTTGATGATGCAGCGTCGCCGGTAGTGTCCAAAGCGGCTTCCAAGTCCGTAAAGACAACTAAGCTGCCTGCTTCCGAGATTGATTATCTGGATGACTATGAAGAAGATGATGATTATGGCTATGGTGACGGTTATGGCGGCTGCGATATCAATATACTTTCAATGAATAAGACTCTTGGAGATGGTTACTCTTATAGGGCAAGCCTGATATCCGGCAACACATATTCACTGAAGCTTCTTGCTGATAACAAAGGAGCGGACGTGGCTTTCACGGATAAGCTTACATGGTCCGTATCGAATAAGAAGACAGCGTCCGTAAAAGCGACTCCGGGAACATATTCCGCGCAGTTTAAGGCGCTCAGAGCAGGTGAGACTGTTCTGGAGGTTAAGTCAGGTATTACAAAGCATGTGATCGCGAGATATAAGTTTATAATATTGCCTGTAGGCGATGCATATTCGCCGGGCTCAAGGTACTACGGTGACAATGAAGATCTCCGCGGCAAGGGCACAAACTACGATCCGTTAGCTAACAGCGAGCTCATACTCAACAAGCCCGCGGCAGTAGATCTTGTGAGCGGCAACTTCAAGATATTTACATTTACGGCGCCGAAAGATGGCACATATGCTTTCTATGCGCTTGAGAACGGGGTTATTAAGACGGATGATGATGACTATTTCGGGCTCTACAACAACGAATTGTGCGATAGCAGTTATGGAGGTTCGGTAGATAGAACAGACGACGGCGTGCGGGTTAAACTTAACAAAGACCAAACTGTTTATATCAAGGTTGACGCCAAAGGGCAATATACAATGAACGTCAGGCTTATATCCGTCGATAATGAGAAGATGGTCATAAAGGTCGGCGAGGAAGTGGACAGCGCGGATTACGGTCAGATATTTGTATTCACTGCAGATGAGAAGGCTATATACAAGTTCAGCGGTGCGCTTACAGTATATAGCGGCAGAGATATGAATAATGAACAAAAACTCGTAAGCAATAATAGTTATGACAGTGCATGGGTGAGCCTTGACAAAGATCAGACTGTTTATATCAAGTCAGATACGTCGTATAACAATATCAAAGTAGAAAAACAGCAGGTTGAGGCGATAACGCTTGGAAGCGAGGGAGAGATCGAGCTTACAGCCCAAGGTAGATATGTATGGTATTCTTATACACCTGCCGAAGATGCAACGTATGAAATATCTGTTAAAGAAGCTTCTTCGAACTTTAACTCTTTAAGCGTTTATTCTGCGGATAACACAAAAGGGTTGAATGATGACAACGCATTGGCGGTTATTTCATATGGTTCTGACAGTGAGTCGTTCAGCCTTGGCAAAGGCGAGACAGTATATATAAAAGTATATAACAATAATGACAATGACTATACCCTGTTCAACATTAAAAAGACTAACAGCATAGCAAGTTTCCAGACGACTCCGCCCACAGAAGGGCAGGAAGTCGGGGAAACATCAGGAACGGTAAGCGCATCCGAAGCAGCATATGTATATCTTCGGTACGACGTTCCGGAAGACGGTATTTATACGTTTAAGTCAGTAGCTGATGAGACGTCCGGGATTAAAGCCGGCAACTTAAGCGCAAAGCTTATCAAGGACAGAATAAACAGCAGCGCAATTGAGGAAAGCACATCTTCAGATGAAAATGTCAGCATATTTATGAGTACGTATCTGAAGAAAGGCAATGTAGTATTCGTTGGAGTGAAGCAAGGCGGCTCAGCTTCATATAATATGGCTTCATACGGCGTTGGCGTATTTGGCAGTCTGTTAAATGATACCGTTGATGCAGGCGCAGAAGCGCCCAATGTAAAGTTGATCATAGAGCATACAAAAGTTGACGATATTGCGCAGGCGGCCCCGGAGACCGAAGGCGGAGAAGGCGTGGAAGCCGCCGATCCCAAAGCCGAGCTTGAACTCCCTGCCAATGAGGCTAAGTATATTGCATTTACCGTAAAGAAAGACGTTAATTATATCTTCAAACTTAAAAGCGGAAATAGCGCTTTATTCAGCGGAGAGATGTACGAGGATCTGACCACAGGTAAAATTACACTTAGTACCGATGGCAATGTAAGCTCCAAGACTATCGGGTATGTGGCGAAAGCGGATGGTAAAGTATATTGGAAGATAAAGAATGCCGATGATTCGGCAGATACCGATAACCAAGTAAGCATTACAATGTCTGAGAACAAAGTTAATGAATTCGTACCCGATCAGACAGGCGGCGCATACGAAGGAGTGGTCTATCCCGGCATAGATACGTGGATAAGCTTCAAAGCTCCCGATACAGCCACAGGCTCCGTTTCATATGAGTTTGCGTTCAGTACGTACAGTACGTACGGAAACAGCATAAATGCAGAAATGTATAATGCTTATAAGCCTTCGCAATCAAACCGGACGGCGAAGGTCAGCGGTTATTTTACAAGCTCATCAAGAAACTTTACTGTAGATGGCAAATTCAATATAAGCACTCCCACTCTGCAACTGAGCCCGGGTCAGACTGTATATTGGAAACTGCATAGCGACTCTGATTATATATCAGATGAACAGAGCTTTACAGTCAAAGTCAAGGCTGTAGGCGATATGGAGCTTAAACTGCCTCAGAAAACGGAAGAGGGTGAAGAAGATAATACTGTCTCGGCCGACGTTTTTGCGGGTACGGAGCAGTGGTTTAAGTTCACGGCAGTTGAAGACGGAAGATACACATTTACATTTGAGAACAGCGTATACTATAATATAAGCTTGGAAGGACATAAAGGCAGCAAGGATGCATATGCTGATCCATCAAACGAAAGTTTTTCTGCCTATTCAGATAAGACTATTGAAGTAAATCTCAGTTCCGGCACGGATATGTATTGGCGTGTAAAGAACGATAACGAAGATGATGCTAAAGTCAGTGTGAAAGTGGCTGTCGTATCCATGAATGAGATGAAAGACGCTTATGAGTTTATTGAATTGGCCAAAGGCGATAATCTGTTCAAGTATAATGTGCAGGAAACCGGAAGGTATACTGTAATATACATGTGCAGTGATAATTGTACCGGTGATAGTCGTTCTTTGGAGCTGTATGACGGTATAGATGCTCTTGATAATAACGAAAGTATAAAAGGTTGTGAGGCAAGCGGCAATAAGACATTAATTGATGGAACAAATTATCTTCATATTGCAGAAGATATCTGGCTTACAAGCGGACATACTTTATTTGGCAAGGTCTCAAATTCAAAAGGTTATTCAGGCAATACATATAAGGCGGCAGTCCGCATAACCAAAGTAACCGCAACTGAGCTTACCGACGGTATCGCTTCAGAGATTGAAATTAAAAATAATAATGTAGGCGAGTCGAAGTGGTTCAGCTATACTGCTAATGAAGCCGGAAAATATGCATTTAATATATTGTTTACTGATGATGAAGGTAATACCATTCAGTCAAGTGAAAGTATCTATATTTATGACAGTTTGGAATCCGAAGAGTCTAGTGATATTATAAATTATTCTTATTCAGACAATACATATACATATTATAAAGATATTTATATGAAGTCAGGCGAAACAAAATATATTAAACTTATGCCTGTCGCTTATTCTGATATATATAATGTTACTAAAGTAAGCGTTGAAGTAACGCCTTTAGGTGTTAAAAAATTAACGATCTCAGGCGACTCGTCGGAAACAGAAAGTAATAAATTCACACTATCAAATGGAACCGTTACTACACAGTTGTTTAGTTTCACGGCCGATGAAAGCGCAAGATATGTATTTAATTTTACAAGTTCCAAAGAGGATTCCTATGTAAAAATACATTTATCTGACAGCTTGGACGAGGGTGAGAATGATGAAAATAGCAGTTACTTAGATTTAGTTTCGGTTGGCGAAAATCATGTAGGATCCGATAGTGTATATATTGAGAAAGGCAAAAAGGTATATTGTAGTGTTGAGTCTACAAGCAGCGACACGGTAACCGGAAGCATAAAAGTAAGCGAGATAACGGAGGATAAAATCGAAGAGATCTCAGAAGCGGCCTCCGAAGAAGATACCGCTAAATCTTATGCGATACCGCGCGGAAATGAAAAATGGTTCAAGTTTACTAATAATACAGAGAACGATATATTATATGCCTTTACCGTTTCCGCGGGATTGGTGTCATTATATAATAATTTGAGCGATAATGAAAAAACTGAATTTTTAAGTTCAGATAACAGCAGTAAGACTTATCAATGCAGAGTTAATGTTGGAGATACAGTATATATAAGAATCTTAAATTTATCAAGCAGCAGTGACGATACGATTAAAGTAAACGGTAACAAGTTGGATGTATCTGATTTGACTGTTGGCAATGAGGTTCTTGTAAATATCAATGGTACTGCTATGGAAGCCTGGTATAGTTTTACTGCAGCTAAGACAGGAATATATAATATAACACTTAACAGAAATGATATGCGTGAAGACGATTCATACTATAAAGTTGGTTTTTATGGATATAGCTCTACAGGTGAATATCGCAGCACTAGTATTGATTACGGAAGCCCTGTTGTACTGACATGTGCCATTATTGAAGGAAGTTCTGTTTCTTTTAAAATTCAGAAAATTTCAAATTCCGGACTTCCGCCTGCTTATGATTTTAGCGGTACATTAATTGTTACTGAAAGGACCGGAGCGGAAGTCAGTGAACTTGCCTTAGATAAGTCTGCAGAGGTTAAGATTGACGCCTCGCAGGAAGACTGCATGAGATGCAAGTGGCTTAAGTTTACTGCGCCATCGGACGGACAATATCAGTTTTATAGTGATACTGCCCCAATAAATTCAGCACAAATAAAAGCATGGTTTTTTAAGAAGCCGGTATCAGTTTTTTATACGGGAAATAATGATAAAGATTTAAGACCGCTTAATAGAAATGCTGATGATATAGCGAATAATGACGTTTACCGGGTGTCGTTTAAAAAAATATTGGATATGAAAGCCGGTGAAACCGTTTATATAGCAGTAGGTCAGGTACAGCTTTATGCGGGGGCTTCTTCTTCAATAGATACTAATGTATATGTAAAGAATTATTCGGGACCGACTGAGTTGACCCTGGATAAACCTGTCGAAGTAAAATTAGCTATAGGCGAATATGTGATATTGAGTTTTACGGCCGATAAAGCAGGAAAGTATAGTTTCTATTCTAATCGTGACTCAGGAGCAGATCCTTGCGCATGGTTATTTACGGATATGCCGGAGGCAGGCGGTGACGCAGAAAAGGTTTCTGAGTTTTACGATAGTGTGGCTGATAATGATAATTATCAAAACTCAAGTAATGACTTTAGCATAAGTTATGACCTCGCCGCAGGTCAGACCGTATATTTAGTGGCAGCCAGTCACAAGTTAGAAGGTGCAGGAGAATTTACCGTTAATGCCGAAATGTTAAATGAATAATTTGCATACATACATAAATTATTAATAAAAGATGGTTTGCTTCACATTGTGAGGTAAACCATCTTTGTTAAAATTAATTTGTCATGGGCGTATGATAAAGCCGCCTGTTCATTAAAAACTGCATAGTCTGTCTAAATCTTCATAAAAAGACGGATAACTTATATTGACGCAGTCGCGTCCGTTTATTGTCGTTTCACCGTCTGCAATTAGAGAAGCTACCGCAAAACTCATAGCTATGCGGTGGTCCTCATATGAGTCTATAATGGCGCCATGCAGCGATTTGCCGCCTTTAATGATCATGCCGTCGTCGGTTCCCATGATATCCGCGCCCATTTTGCTTAAATTCTCGACCATAACGGCTATTCTGTCAGATTCTTTTACTTTTAATTCAGCGGCGTCTTTTATTACGGTGGTTCCGCTTGCTGCGGCTGCCATTATATTGATAACAGGCAGTTCGTCGATAAGTGTAGGTATTATATCGCCTTCTATCGTTATTCCGTGGAGAGATGACGATCTGACCAGTATATCCGCTGTCGGTTCACCGTCAAAATTTTGATTCAATAACGTAATGTCCCCGCCCATAGCTATCGCCGTTTTGATGATACCGTCTCTGGTAGGGTTGACGCCGACATTTTTAATAAGTATTTCAGAATTGGGAACTATGAGTCCGGCGGCTATAAAATAGGCGGCGGAAGAGATATCTCCGGGTACGTTTATGGATTGTGCGTACAGGTCTGCAGCCGGTTTTATTATGGCGGTTTTGCCCTCGGTATGTACATCCGCGCCGAAATAACGCAGCATTATCTCGGAATGGTTTCTGCTTATCACAGGTTCGGTCACTCTGGTTTCGCCCTCCGCGTAAAGTCCTGCGAGCAGGATCGCGGATTTGACCTGCGCGGAAGCAACTTTTGAAAAATAGTCTATGCCCTTTAGGGGTCTCCCTTTTATTTCAAGAGGTGCGCAGCCGTTGCCGTTTAAGCTTTTTATATCCGCGCCCATCATTGAAAGAGGTTCCATGATCCTTTTCATGGGGCGTTTCTGAATGGAGGCGTCTCCGGTAAGCGTGGTTTCAAAAGGCTGCGCCGCAAGGATGCCGGATATAAGTCTGGTGGTAGTGCCGCTGTTGCCTGCGTTGAGGATTGAAGAAGGGGCTTTTAGGCCATGAAGTCCTTTACCATGTATTAATATTTTTTCGGCAGGTTTTCTGCTTTCTGTTGTCTGCTTTGATGAAGCTTCTTTTAGACTTTCATTTTTGACTGCCGCATTTGTATCAGGTATTATTTCTATTTCTATTCCAAGTCTGCGGAAGCAGTCTATGGTAGAAAGGCAGTCGGCTCCCTGTAAGAAGTTTGTCACCTCGGTAGTGCCGTTTGCAATGGAGCCGAACATAACGGCTCTGTGTGAGATTGATTTATCACCCGGTATCGTTACTTCTCCGCGAAGACCTTTAACATTTGAAAGACTCATGAATATTCTCCAATCTTTTGATTATCTCTTTTTCGTATGAATTAAGTAGCCGTGCGTATTCAGTACGTCAACTGCGCCGCTGCAGGCCGTCTCATCATAAAACTCGATGCGCAGAGCGCCCTCGGCCAGTTCTCGGTTATGGTTGATGCCTATATTTTTGATGCTGATATCGTGCATGGAAAGCAGGGAAGCAATGGCGGCTATCGCGCCCGGACGGTCTGCGATATCGACCGTAATGGCGTATTCTGTCTTGATCGGGCCGCTGGAAGCATTTGTAAATGATTCTCTGTATATCCGCGCGTTATCGAAAAAACGATAAATTTCTTCCGAATTTTTATTATCAAGTATTCCTTTAAATTCATTAAGGCTTTGTATATACCGCTCAAGCAAAGCGGAAATGTTTTCCGTATTGCTTAGACATATCTGCTGCCACATGGTGGGAGAAGAAGATGCTATACGTGTTATGTCTTTAAAACCGCCTGCGGCTATCATTTTCATAAGGCCCTCTCCGGAATCGGAAGCTTCGACCAGATTTACAAGAGAGGCCGCTATTACATGCGGAAGGTGGGAAACCGCCGCTGTCACATAATCGTGCTGTTCGCTCTGAAGTATTAAAGGAATTGCGCCGATTTTTACGACCAGATCGCGGTATGCGGCGATTTTTTCTTCTGATACTTCTTTGGTGGGAGTCAGTATATAGTAGGCGTTTTCAAACAGCGAAGCCTTGGAGTTGGGATAGCCGAACCGTTCCGAGCCTGTCATGGGATGACCGCCGATAAACTGTTTGTTAAGGCCTAAGGCTTCGATATTTTGATGGATTTGTTTTTTTACGCTGCCTACGTCGGTAAGTATGGTATGTTCGGACAGGTTTTCTTTTAGTTTACAAAGGTTTTCGTCATTGTGTGAGACCGGCGCGCACAGAAATATAAAATCGCAGTCGTTAAATTCGGCTCCAATCTCGCTGCAGGCAGTCTGAACGATACCGTCCGCTTTTGCAAGCTCAAGAGACGGACCGTTGATGTCATAGGCCGTAATATGCGCATCCGGCAGGCTTTTGCGGATCGCTTTGGCAAGAGAGCCGCCGATCAGTCCAAGCCCTATAAAACCGCATTTAAAAGTCGTCATACCGTTCCTCCGGTAAATAAAATGAATTTAATATATTTTGCCTGAATTTTATGTTTTATGAATGAGTCTTGCGCTCATCCTGATAAGTTCCTTAATATAATATAGCATTTTGGATAATTAAAATCAATAAAATATAGAAGTCGTAATAAAAGCTTGCAATATAAATGTAAAAGCCGAAATAAAGGCTGGAATTAAAGTCGGAATAAAAGTTGGAATAGAAGCCGGAATAAAAGTAAGCATAAGTATTATCATGTAAAATACGGCGTTTTTGGCATTTTGATATAAAAAAGAAAAATGCGATGCAAAAAAAGTGTGAAAATTGTTCATAAATTATTGCAATTCCGAAAAAAATTTAGTAAAATTGATAGTGAAAAATGTGTTTGGAGGTTAGGCTATGAATGTATACACAACTGACAAAATTCGTAATGTAGTGCTTTTGGGACATGGCGGCTGCGGCAAGACCAGTCTTGTAGAGGCTATGGCGTATCTTTCGGGAATTACCTCGCGTATGGGTAAAGTATCTGACGGCAATACCATAAGTGATTACGGCAAGGAGGAGCAGAAGCGCCAGATATCGATCACGACGTCCGTAGTTCCTATTGAATGGGAAGGCGTAAAGATAAATGTATTGGACACTCCCGGATTTTTTGATTTTGTAGGGGAGGTCGAGGAGGCTGTAAGCGCGGCCGATGCCGCGATTATTGTAGTTTCAGGTAAGGCAGGCGTGGAAGTCGGTACTGAGAAAGCCTGGGAGTTGTGTGAGAAATATAAACTTCCCCGTTTTGTTTTTGTGACCGATATGGATATAGATAACGCTTCTTTCCGTCAGGTTGTGGAATATATGACTTCCAAATACGGCAAAAAACTTGCGCCATTCCATCTTCCCATCCGTGAAGATGAGAAATTCGTAGGCTATATCAACGTTATAACCGAGCAGGCTTATCGTTGGAAAGACAAGGAAGTGGTAGAGTGCGAGATGCCTGATTACAGCAAGGATAATCTGCAGATCTGCCGTGACACTCTTATGGAGGCGGTTGCGGAGACGAGCGAAGAATTTATGGAGCGTTATTTTAACGGAGAGACTTTTTCTGAGGCAGAAATCAGGGCCGCTCTTAGAAATAACGTAATGGAAGGCAGTATCGTGCCCATGTCGATGGGTTCCAACCTGCTTTGTCAGGGTATATATACATTGCTTGACGATATAGTTAAATATATGCCAAGCCCGGAGAACAGGGAATTGGCGGGCATAGATCTTAAGACCAATGAGATATTTGCGGCAAATTACGATTTTTCCAAGGCTAAGTCGGCTTATATATTTAAGACCATAGTGGACCCGTTTATCGGTAAATATTCTCTTATCAAGGTCTGCTCAGGCGTTATCAAGGGCGACGACCTTATATTTAATGAGGATAAGGAAGTAGAAGAGAAGATAAGTAAATTATATATATTACAGGGCAGTAAGCCGATTGAAGCGTCAGAGCTTCATGCTGGCGATATAGGAGCGATAGCCAAACTTACGGCGGCAAGGACAGGGGATACTTTATCTACCAAAGCTCATCCGATACGCTTTGGCAAGACTGAGATTTCAACACCTTATACGGTAATGCGTTATCAGGCTGAGAACAAGGCCGATATAGATAAGGTTTCTCAGTCGCTTCAGAAGATGACGCATGAGGATCAGACGCTTAAGATAGTTAATGATGCGGAGAACAGGCAGACTCTTTTGTACGGTATGGGCGATCTTCATCTGGAGGTCGTTACGAGCAGGCTGCTTAGCGAATACAAGGCGGCGGTTAAGCTTTCGGCGCCCAAGGTCGCATATAAGGAGACTATACTGAAAAATTCCGATGTGGAATACAAATATAAGAAGCAGTCCGGAGGCCACGGACAGTATGGGCATGTAAAGATGAGATTCGAGCCTTCGGGTTCGCTTGAGGAGCCTTATGTATTTGAGCAGGTAGTAGTTGGCGGAGCGGTTCCCAAGAACTTTTTCCCTGCCGTTGAGAAAGGCCTTCAGGAGTCGGTTCAGAGCGGCCCGCTTGCGGCATATCCGGTAGTCGGAGTCAAGGCTACGTTGTATGACGGTTCATATCATCCGGTGGATTCATCGGAAATGGCGTTTAAGATGGCGACTATACAGGCGTTTAAAAAAGGTTTTATGGAAGCCAAACCGGTGCTTTTAGAGCCTATAATGTCACTCAAGGTAACTGTGCCCGATACTTATACGGGCGATATAATGGGCGATCTGAATAAACGCCGCGGAAGGGTTCTTGGAATGACTCCGACTTCCGACGGCAAGCAGATCATAGAAGCCGACATACCTATGTCATGTTTACAGGGATATTGTACCGATCTGCGTTCCATGACGGGCGGCAGGGGCGTATACGAATATCAGTTCGCAAGATATGAGCAGGCGCCAAGCGATGTTCAGGAGAAGGAAGTTGCGGCAAGAGCGTCTAAAGTCAATGCCGGCAGTGAAGATTAACAGCTTACCCATATAAGTTATGAATGTAGTACAGTAGGTAGAAATTCATAACGTATATTTAACTTTTTAGAGAAGTAAGACAGGATGCATACGTATTGGGGGATACGGCGTCCTGTTTTGCTTTTTGCAAAATGGAAGCAGAAAATTGGCAAAGTGTATTTTGTGTTAAAAGGTTGACAAATTATGTTGGTATAGTAAAATTATGAGAGAATTTGTTATATTTGTTATAAATGATGATTTATTCAGGAAGGGGCACATATACAGCTATGGCAGAGTTATATAATCACAGAGAGGTAGAACAGAAATGGCAGAAAATCTGGGATGATGAGAAGGCGTTTAAGACGTCGGATGATTATTCCAAACCTAAATATTATGCGCTTGTGGAATTCCCTTACCCGTCAGGTCAGGGACTTCATGTAGGACATCCGAGACCGTATACCGCGCTTGATATCGTTGCAAGAAAGAGAAGGATGCAGGGCTACAATGTGCTTTATCCTATGGGTTGGGATGCTTTCGGGCTTCCTACCGAAAATTATGCTATCAAGAATCATATTCATCCCCGCATTGTGACCAAAAATAACGTAACACGTTTTAAAAATCAGCTCAAATCGTTAGGATATTCTTTTGACTGGGACAGAGAGATCAACACGACCGATCCCGATTATTATAAATGGACACAGTGGATATTCCTCAAGTTATTTAAGGCGGGACTGGCTTATAAATCGGAAATGCCGATAAACTGGTGTACTTCATGTAAAGTCGGACTTGCCAATGAAGAGGTTGTCAACGGCGTATGTGAAAGATGCGGCTCCGAAGTTGTCCGTAAGGTAAAAAGCCAGTGGATGTTAAAGATCACCGAGTATGCGGATAAACTTATTGAGGGTCTGGATACCGTAGATTATGTGGAAAAAGTTAAAGTTTCCCAGAAAAACTGGATAGGCAAGTCCACAGGCGCGGAAGTTGATTTTTCCATTAAAGGCAAAGAAGATAAGCTTCGCGTATACACGACCAGATGTGATACTCTTTTCGGAGTCACCTATATGGTAGTTTCTCCTGAGCATCCTATAATTGATAAATACAAAGACGAACTTAAGAACTGGGACGATATATGCGCATACAGAGAGCAGGCGGCAAAGAAATCAGATTTTGAGCGTTCTGAGCTTGCCAAAGATAAGACCGGCGTAAAAATTGAAGGACTGACGGCTGTTAATCCCGTCAATAAAGAAGAGATACCTATTTTTATTTCGGACTATGTCCTTATGAGCTACGGTACGGGCGCTATCATGGCGGTTCCCGCGCATGACGAAAGAGACTGGGATTTTGCCAAGAAATTCGGACTTCCGATAATAGAAGTTGTTGCAGGCGGAAAAGATGTCCAAGAAGAGGTATATACCGATGTTGCAACAGGAACGCTTGTTAATTCAGGCTTTTTAAACGGACTCAATGTAGCCGAAGCTAAAGAAAAAATGATAGCCTATCTGGAAGAAAATAAAATAGGCAGCGCAAAGACCAACTTTAAGTTAAGAGACTGGGTCTTCTCAAGGCAGCGTTACTGGGGAGAGCCTATTCCGATCGTATATTGTGAGAAGTGCGGTTATGTACCGATTGATGAAAGCGAGCTTCCTTTGGAACTTCCTGAGGTGGAGAGTTATATGCCTACGGACAACGGGGAATCACCGCTTTCTGCAATGACTGAGTGGGTCAATACGACTTGCCCCTGCTGTGGCGGACCTGCCAAGAGAGAGACCGATACTATGCCGCAGTGGGCCGGATCTTCATGGTATTTCCTGCGTTATACTGATCCGGATAACAAGGAGGCGCTTGCAAGCAAGGAGGCGCTTGATTACTGGATGCCGGTAGACTGGTATAACGGAGGTATGGAGCATACGACACTGCATCTTTTGTATTCCCGTTTCTGGCACAAGTTTTTGTATGACGAAAAAGTTGTTCCCTGCCCGGAACCTTATTTAAAAAGAACATCTCATGGAATGATACTTGGCTCCAACGGAGAGAAGATGAGCAAATCCCGCGGAAATGTTGTAAATCCTGATGATATCGTAAGAGAATACGGCGCGGATACGCTTCGTACTTATGAAATGTTCATCGGAGCGTTTGAACTTTCCGCTGCATGGTCTGACGACGGCGTAAAAGGCTGCCGCCGTTTCCTTGAAAGAGTATGGAAACTTAAGGATATAATGAATGATGATATGGGCTATTCCAAAGATCTTGAGACCAAAATGCATCAGACTGTCAAGAAAGTAAGCAATGACTTTGAGAGTCTTAAATACAATACGGCAATAGCTGCAATGATGGCGCTTATCAATGAATTTTATAAGAAAAATGAAGTTACCAAAGGCGAGTTCAAAACTCTTATAACATTACTTAACCCTGTGGCGCCTCATATAACCGAAGAATTATGGCAGGCCGCGGGATTTGAGGGAAGGGTATATCAGACTTCATGGCCCGAGTATGACGAGGCCAAGACAGTAGAAGCCACAGTTGAGATCGCGCTGCAGATCAACGGCAAGACTAAAGCGACCATGCTCATCGGAAAAGATGATCCCAAGGACGAGGTTATCGCCAAGGCCAAAGAAAAGATTGCCGACAAGCTCACCGGAACTATCGTAAAAGAAATCTACGTTCCCGGCAGAATTGTTAATATTGTTCAGAAATGATGATATATGCTCCCTTCCGGGCGACAGGAGAATAATTATAACCTGCCGCCCGGAAGGGAGCATATTTTTTATCTTCTTTCCCGGTAAAACAAAGTCATCATCTTATCCATCTTCTCACAATCTTCTTTGGAAGCATATTTTTTTATCGTTTTTACGATAATATTTATCTCATCATCCGTAAAACTTATGCTGTTTTCGCGGCCGCGTTTTGCAACAGCCATAAGAAAAGGAAGCATCTGATCTTTTGTAAGATTACTGCTTTCAAAAACAAGCATTTGTAAAAAGTCAAGTTTGCTTTTGTCAATATGTGCGACATCAGGATCATCTAACCATGATACCATAAAAAGCCTCCTTATATTTTGCTATGATGTATGTTTCAGTCCTCACTTTTTACACTGCTGAATGCATCAAACATTGCCTTTTGCTCCGGCGAGAGCATACCCATAAGCATATCTTCCATAGACGCGCTGTCATTGCCGCCCATTCCCATATCCGGAAACATTTCCTGCATGATATTCATGGTCTGGCTCATTTCCTGATACATCTCCATAGCTTTTAATATGGATTCCATCTGTTCAAGCTGTCTTAATTCGGATTCGCTGCTGTATACGCGCAGTTCCTTTATCAATGCCTTAATATCAGGTTTGTCGGGGGTATCTTTTACCGAACAGATGTGAAGAGGGTGTTTTTTAAACAAATCTATGGTGTATTTTAATTCCATATACTTAATGTAAACAGCCATATTTTTCTGCATGGAAGGTTCTATATAGGGGAGAAGAACCTTGAGTTTCTGTATATTGTTGTTAGTATACAAGGCATCAAATGCCATGACGTTTGAGGATTCATCTTTCATATTCATATGCCTTTCAATGCCCGTAAATTAACTTTTATCAAAGTATATGCTTCGCAAGAGAAAAATAGGCTCAGTTGACGAGCCTATTTTCCAGATGTGAAAGTAAGAAGTGGTGGTAAGTTTTAGAAGATTGAATTACCGCCGCAGCAGCATGAAAGGAGCAGAAGCCATATGATAAGATTGCAGCAGCCACCGTCTGAATTGTTGTTCAGAAGACTGAAGCCGTTTCCGTTTCCGCAGCCGTCATTGTTATTTCCGCATACTGATAATAAGATAAGCAGCCATATTAAAGAACAGCAGCCATTGTTTCCTTCTCTTGTGTTATTGTTGCATCCGCATTGAGTTGCTGATAAATCACTCATGTTTGTGCCTCCATGTTTGTTATTGTTTATGCTTTATCTTATGTAGGCAGCCGGTCCTCGGTTACAGTTAAAATAAAATAATATAAAAAACAGCCGCGCGTGTAGGAGATAATGCCTGAATATACTAAGGTTTTAAAATGTTTATAAAATTGCACAATACAATATAGTGTATGTTGGAACATGTATTCCGAAAAACACGCCTATATATTGAATGTCGGTTAGGATTATCGGTATAACGTCAATAAATTTTTGACGGTTTTGCATCAATAAATTATTTGAAATTTCGGCAAATATATGTTATATCTATATTATGATCTTAAGATCCTTGTAATTATAAGGCTTTGTGAGCCTGTCTGAATGTCGGGTTTATCTTTTTATTCCTATGTTATTCATTAACTATTAATCAGGCGATTGCGAAACTCTCTCTTAACGTATATTGATTGTACAGATTTAACAAACGCCATTGCAGGCGCTCTGAGACCGCCGGCGCTTAGGCTGCGTGTTTTGCAGCCTTAGTACCGCTGCGAGGCTCAATGCAGCGCAAGCGTGCCTGCAAGGTTTTGTTAAATTTGTACAATCTCTATATTGTAAATCATAGTTTCGCAATTGCCTACCATCCATTAATAAAAGCAAAGGAGGCATAGCCATGTGCAGAAAAAGAGCATACCTGTTGGCCCAAACGGCGCTTGCTGTGATAGTGGCGTCGTTTATATCGGTGATATCGTCACGTGCGGACAGCGTAATAAAAAGTACGGGAACGCTTATCTTGAACGGCGGAGAAATTGCTGTTTATGCTCAAGATATAACGTATCTTCAAAATGAGATAGAAACACTTAAAAGCGAAATTCCCGCATATTAAGCGCGGGATGGCGCAGAACATAATTATCAGTCGGGAATATTAAATGAATGCTAAAGTAAGAATTTGATGAACTATATTATATATATTATAAAGGAGAGATAACAATATATGAAAAAACCAGTGAATATTTTGACGGCTGTCCTCGTATTGACCGGAATAGTCATTGCCGGCGCGACGGCATATGCCGACGGCGCGGACAGAAAAGATAACATAAGATCAAAAGGAACGATAGATTATGCTAAGGGAACAGTTGTGATAAATGCCTCAGATTTAACATATCTGGCGGATGAGATAGATGATCTGGAGGCGTCATATAAGATCAATACGTTAAAGGCCTTAAATGATATCGGAACTTATTTTAAAGCTGACGGTTCGGTAACTCATAACGGCGAAGAAGGTAATGTTTCGTCACAAAATGCCGAAGATCTTTCTTTTGCGAACTTATGCGAAGGCATACTTAAATCACAATCCGTATCGCATCTTGCGCAGCAGAATATTGCGGCGGCTTCCGAGGATAATCTTAGTGAAGGTTGTGCCGCATGGGTAGACGGAAATCTTTTGATAGGAAACGGCAGTGATAACAAAAAAAATTATGAACAGGGTTATAATAATGGCAAGGCGACAGCAAGCGTTTATTTCCTTGGAGATTCACATATAATGTATAAAATAGAAGGAGAAGATGAAAAAGAAAGGGTATATTATAATATCAGAGAAATCGGTATAGAAGGTCTCGATTATAAGACTTTGAGCGCAGATAATTTTATTGTATGTCCATATCTGATCAAGGGCGTAAATAAAACCGGAAATAGCAACAGCGGCGTAGGATTTTGCAATATGCCTGATAATCAGGATTTTATTACATCAATTAAAAAAGAATATAATCCGGAAACCGGTGAACTTTTGATAGAAATACCTACCGTGGAAGCTCATGGCGGTATTTCGTCCAGAAGCGGAAGCTACTTTTATATACATTCGGAAGTGGGGGTATATGTATATATTGTGGCCGGAAGTATCGACAACACTTATGCATATCCTTATAATCCGGATAAAAATGCAGATATACACAGAACAGCGCTTGGTATGAAGCCGTTTGCTTAGAACTGCTTATTTTGAACTGCTTATTTGGAACCGTTTATTTATGGCATTTTATTTATAGACGTTTATTTATGATGACCATATCATAAAGAAAATGACAGACGGGTATAAAAATTAAAATATGGCAAAGACTAGAGAGAGAACCGCGCATGTTGGTTCTCTTTTTATAAAGGAGTGTAAACATATTATGGGAAATAAGCAGGAAAATAAAGAAAAAGAGCAAAACAAAGAAAAGGATCAAAATAAAGAGCAGGATAAAATCGGAACAGAAGTACAAAATAATAAAGACCGGAACAGGAATGAAGATGAAAATAAAGGAAAGAAAAACAGAAATAAGGACAACGATAACGAAGATACAAAGGAAAGAAAAGAGGCAAAGGCTAATGCCGAAAAACACAGGGATGAACGGATAGAGTCAACAGGACAGTTGACTTTGGATGAGAGTGAGTCAGCGCACAATATTCACCTTATCACTATTATCGGGGAAATAGAGGGGCATGACAATCTCGGAAGCTCATCCAAGACCACTAAGTATGAGCATATTCTGCCGCAGCTTGCAGCTATTGAAGACAGTAAAAAGATTGACGGGGTCATTATCCTGCTTAATACAATGGGCGGCGATGTCGAAGCAGGACTTGCTATTGCAGAGATGATTGCTTCATTGAGTAAGCCTACGGTTTCACTGGTGCTTGGCGGCAGTCATTCAATCGGCGTACCCATTGCCGTAAGCACGGATTATTCATATATTGTGCCGTCCGGCACAATGGTAATTCATCCGGTCAGGTTAAATGGTATGGTTATAGGCGTACAGCAGACCTTTGATTATTTTAAGCAGATACAGGATCGTATTACCGGTTTTGTATGCGAGCACTGCATGATATCCAAGTCCCGTCTTGAGGAACTTATGATGGAGACCGGTATGCTTACTAAAGATGTAGGAACTGTGTTGGTAGGCAAAGAGGCGGTTGATGAGGGTATAATAAATGAAGTAGGCGGAATTAAGGACGCAATAGCGCATCTTCATGATATGGTAGAAAAGAAAAGATCAAATACAAAATAAGGGATGACAAGTAAAACCGAAGATGTTATACTATATATTGATTTATAATGCATATGCGCATTTATGGCAATATATGGAGGTTTTACATGGCGGCTAATCAGGGAAGAGGAGCGGTAAACAAGAGAAATTCCGCAGCTTCCTCCAAAAAAAGGCAAACGACGGGAAACAGCAGAAACTCCGGAAGCAGAAGCCGGGAAGCGAGCAGGCGGGACGAGCCTATGGATATGGCTATACGCAATGAGATATTACTGCTTGTTATATTGGCCCTTGCAGTCATTTTGTTTTTATGTAATTTTGGCGTAGTGGGAAAAGCGGGCAATCTTGCGAGTTCCGTTATGTTTGGGATATTCGGGATTATGGCGTATATTGCGCCTTTGGCGATATTTTTGGCAGTTGCCTTTGGGATATCCAACATAGGCAACAATATAGCGACGAGAAAACTGATAGCGGGACTTGTGTTAGTCCTGCTTATTGCGATGCTTTTTGAACTGATGAGCGCAGGTTATACCGAGGAGTCCGTTTATAATATAGTGGAGATATATAAACGCTGCAGTAAGGATCGAAGCGGGGGCGGCGTAATAGCCGGTTCGATGGCGTTTGCATTTTATAAACTGCTTGGTATGGTTGGCTCTCTGCTCTCAATAATCGTTATAGGGATTATCTGCTTTATTATAGTGACCGAAAAGTCTTTTATTGGGAAAGTGGCCCACGGAGGACAAAAAGTATATGAGCGTTCGGTCGAAGACGCCGCGTATAGAAGGGAGAAGGCCAAGGAGAGACAAAAAGCCAGGGAAGAGCGCCGTATTCTGGAAGAGGAGCGCAGAAGACAGCAAGATGAAGAAAAAGAGAATGAAAAAATACTGAGAATGGATAAAAAGGTTTCGGGAGTCATGTTGGATACGGCTCTTGGCGTCAAAAAGGAAAAAGAAGAGACTCAGGATGTGCGTGACGATATGCACGAGATCATAATAAACGGCATAAGCGAAGAGCCTGTCGTAAGGAGAAGCCGGTCTTATGATTATTCTGAAAACGAATCGGATGAGTTGGATGAAATACATATAGAGAACGAGCCTTTTTATGAAAAAGATAAAGAAAACGAACCCAACGAGCCCAATGAGCCCAATGCTCCTTATTATGAGGCTGATAAAGACGTAAAACGTAACGGCAGTCCGACAGAAAATACTTTATCTTCGAATGGGAAAAATGCTTCAGGCGGTACTGTTCAGAAAGCGGCTCCAAAGCCGCCAAAGCAGTATCATTTCCCTCCGTACAGCAAGCTTGTAAAGGGTAAGGGCAGGAACGGTGACAACTCGGATAAAGAATTAAAAGAGACGGCTATGAGACTGCAGCAGACTTTAAATACATTCGGAGTAAAAGTTACCATAACTGAGATCAGCAGGGGGCCGTCCGTTACAAGATATGAATTACAGCCTGAGCAGGGTGTCAAAGTCAGCAAGATAGTAGGACTGGCGGATGATATCAAGCTCAATCTTGCGGCCACTGATATACGTATAGAGGCTCCTATACCGGGTAAAGCGGCTGTGGGTATAGAAGTTCCCAATAAGGAAAATTCAGCGGTTGTGCTCAGGGATCTGCTTGAATCCCGGGAGTTTAAGGAATTCCCTTCAAATCTGGCGTTTGCCGTAGGTAAGGATATAGCAGGTAAAATCGTTGTCGCCGATATTGCAAAGATGCCGCATATGCTTATTGCAGGTTCTACAGGATCGGGTAAATCTGTCTGTATCAATACGATCATAATGGGTATTCTGTACAAAGCGCATCCTGATGACGTAAAATTGATAATGATAGACCCTAAGGTAGTTGAATTGAGTGTATACAACGGTATTCCGCATCTGCTCATACCTGTAGTCACGGATCCCAAGAAAGCGGCCGCCTCCCTGCACTGGGGAGTCGCCGAAATGACAGAGCGGTATAAGAAATTTGCCGATTATAATGTTCGTGATCTGAAAGGTTATAACCAAAAAGTAGAAAACTTAAGACAACAGGGAGATCCGGATGCGCCGGCCAAACTGCCGCAGATCCTTATAATAGTGGACGAGCTTGCCGATCTTATGATGGTGGCTCCGGGAGAAGTTGAAGAGTCTATCTGCCGTCTGGCACAGTTGGCAAGAGCCTGCGGCATACATCTGATCATAGCGACACAGCGCCCGTCAGTAGACGTTATTACCGGTCTTATTAAGGCAAATATGCCAAGCCGTGTTGCGTTTGCGGTATCGAGCGGAGTCGATTCGAGAACTATTCTTGATATGGTAGGGGCGGAAAAACTTCTTGGCAAGGGTGATATGCTTTTTTATCCTCAGGGCTATCCCAAGCCCGTGCGCATACAGGGAGCTTTTGTTTCCGATAAAGAAGTATCGGATGTGGTCGATTTCCTTAAGAATCAGGAACTCGGTAATGTATACAGTGAGGATATAGAAGAAAAGATTAAGAATATCGGGACTTCATCAAATTCCGGTTCGGGAAGCGGTTCTTCGGATTCGGACTCTCAATATGATGAACATTTTGCCGAAGCAGGCAGATTCATAATTGATAAAGATAAAGCTTCCATAGGAATGCTGCAGAGAGTATTTAAGATAGGTTTTAACCGCGCGGCGCGTATTATGGATCAGTTATGCGAGGCGGGAGTTGTGGGTGAGGAAGAAGGTACCAAACCACGCAAAGTATTAATGACTATGGAACAGTTTGAACAACTGTTGGAAGAGGTAGCGTTATGAAATCAGATATAGAAATTGCAAGAGAAGCCGTTCTTGAACCGATCGTCAAAGTTGCGGGCCGGCTTGGGATGAATGAAGATGATCTGGAATTGTACGGTAAGTATAAGGCTAAGATCTCGGATGAGTATATGGAAAAAATAAAAGATAACCCTGACGGAAAGCTTATTTTGGTGACGGCGATAAATCCCACTCCGGCAGGAGAAGGCAAAACTACCGTCAGCATAGGTCTGGGACAGGCTTTATGTAAAAAGGGCAGGAATGCGCTTCTGGCACTGAGAGAACCTTCGCTTGGCCCCTGTTTTGGAATAAAAGGCGGAGCTGCGGGAGGCGGATATTCCCAGGTAGTGCCAATGGAAGATCTGAATCTTCATTTTACGGGAGATTTTCATGCGATCACTTCAGCCGATAATCTTCTTGCTGCAATTCTGGATAATCATATACAGCAGGGAAATGAACTTGGCATAGATGCCAGGCAGATAGTGTGGAAGCGCTGCATGGATATGAATGACAGAGTGCTTAGAAATATAGTGGTAGGACTTGGAAATAAAACTGACGGAACGGTAAGGGAAGAACATTTTGTTATCACCGCCGCATCCGAGATAATGGCCATATTGTGCCTGGCTTCTGATATAAAAGATTTAAAGAGAAGGCTTGGAAAGATAATCGTGGCTTATAATTATGCGGGCGAGCCGGTAACCGCCGCCGATCTGCATGCGGTAGGAGCAATGGCGGCCCTGCTTAAAGACGCAATAAAGCCTAACCTTATCCAGACGCTTGAAAATACTCCGGCTATAATCCACGGCGGACCGTTTGCCAATATCGCGCATGGCTGCAATTCCGTCATAGCGACTAAGACCGCGCTGAAAATGGCTGATTATGTTGTAACGGAGGCCGGTTTTGGAGCCGACCTTGGGGCCGAGAAATTTTTTGACATAAAATGCCGCATAGCAGGACTTAAGCCGGATGCCGTTGTGCTTGTGGCAACCGTCAGGGCACTTAAATATAACGGCGGCGTGGATAAGTCGGAATTGTCCGCCGAGAATATGGAAGCTCTGGAAAAGGGTATAGTGAATTTGGAAAAACATATTGAGAATATTCAGAAATATGGCGTGCCGATCGTTGTTACGCTGAATTCTTTTGTTACGGATACTGACAAAGAGATTGCTTTCGTAAAACGATTTTGTGAAGAAAGAGGCTGTGACTTTGCGCTTGCCAATGTCTGGGAGCATGGCGGGGAAGGCGGGCTTGAACTGGCCGATAAGGTGCTGCATACCCTTGAAAATAAGACCTCGGATTTCAAAGAGATCTATGATTCTTCACTGCCGCTGAAAGATAAGATAAAAACTGTCGCAAAAGAAATCTACGGCGCCAAAAATGTACTGTATACCTCAGAGGCTTCCGCGCAGATACGTAAACTTGAAGAACTTGGTTTTGGAGACATGCCGGTGTGTATAGCCAAGACACAATATTCTTTATCCGATGACCCTAAGCTATTAGGCAGACCGGAAGGATTTGATATCACGGCGCGGGAAGTTTATGTGTCAGGTGGGGCAGGGTTTGTGGTAGTTCTGACCGGAAACCTTATGACGATGCCGGGACTTCCCAAAAAGCCGGCGGCATACGGTATAGATTTAACTGATGACGGAGTTATAACCGGGCTGTTTTAGCAGGCGCTGAATATAAGCAATTTCATGAAAAATGATGTTTAACGGTAAAGGAGTGTTGAAAATGCCACAGATAATTGACGGAAAAGCTGTTTCCGCACAGATTAAAGATGAACTTAAAGTAAGAGTTGAAGAAATGAAAAAAGAAGGGATATCTCTTTGTCTCGCTGTCATACAGGTAGGCAATGATCCTGCTTCAAGCGTATATGTCGGGAATAAGAAAAAGGCCTGTGCATATGTAGGCATAAAGTCTGAAGCTTATGAGCTTGAAGAGAGTACAACCGAAGAAGAACTGATAAAACTCATAAAAGAATTGAATGAGCGTAAAGATATTAACGGAATTTTGGTACAGCTTCCTTTGCCAAAACATATAAATGAAGATCTGGTCATCCGTACCATAGATCCGTCCAAAGATGTGGACGGTTTTCATCCGCAGAGCGTAGGAGCTCTCTGTATAGGGCAGCCCGGCTTCGTATCTTGTACGCCTGCGGGAATAATACAGCTGCTTAAACGTTCAGGGATTGAAATAGCGGGAAAAGAGTGCGTTGTAATAGGCAGAAGCAATATTGTAGGCAAACCTATGTCGCTTTTGATGCTCAGGGAAAATGCAACAGTGACCATAGCACATTCCAAGACGGTCAATCTTAAAGAAGTGGCTAAACGCGCAGATATACTTATTGTGGCGGTCGGAAAGCCTAAAATGATAACAAGGGAATATGTAAAAGAAGGAGCGGTTGTAATAGACGTAGGAGTTCATAGGAATGAAAACAATAAATTATGCGGTGACGTTGACTATGATGATGTTGCGCCTGTATGCAGCGCGATAACGCCGGTTCCCGGCGGAGTCGGACCTATGACCATAGCAATGCTTATGAATAATTGTGTGGAGTCGGCTGCTTTAAACCGTTAAAGAAAGGGAAAAGAAATGAAATGCCCAAACTGTTCAAGTGAAATGAAAGAGGGACAGTTGATCTGCGAAGCATGCGGAAACGAGATCCGTATAGTACCTGATTTTGAACCGGAGATAGAAAACAGCATAACAGAGACATTATCCACGCTTGCCGCATTGCAGGATGAAGAAACAACTGACGGGGAATCCCTTAAAGATAATAGTAGTAGCGACAGTAATGACCATAAAGCTGCCGAGAAAAAGAAGATTGAGCAAAGCCGCAGAATGGGAACCTTGATCGGCATTATAATAGCGGTCGTGCTTATAGGCGGACTTTTTTCATATATGATATATTCTTACCATGTGGGAAGCGTGTCGTATCAGGTGGACAAGGCTCAGAAATATGCCATGCAGGGAAAATATGAACAGGCCATCGCCTGTCTGGACGCCGCATATGAAAGAGATGACACACAGTCTCAGATATTGTTCTTAAAAGCGGATTATTTTTATTTGTTATTCGATAATGAATCAGCTCTTAATGAATTGAGAAAGGTTATAGATAAAGGTACTTATTCTTATGAAGCCGTGGAAGAAGCATACGATAAAATGATAGCGATATATTCCAAAGAAGAACGCTATGAGGATATCAACAAGCTGCTTCTTTCATGTGATGATGAAAACATAGTTAATATATTTCAGGGATACCTTGCCAAAGCTCCTGAGTTTAGTTATGAAGAGGGAACTTATGACGAAGTAATACCGCTTAAGTTAAGTTCAAACACGGCCGGGACGATTTATTATACGTCCGACGGTTCAATGCCGGATGAGAACAGTAAAGTTTATACCGCCCCGTTGTTCCTTGAAAGCGGAGATTACACCATAAAAGCCGTTTTTATCAACAATTACGGCATTAAGAGTGAAGTGGTAAGCAAAAGTTATCATATCAATATTGAGATACCTGTGTCACCGGAAGTTGATCTGTACAGCGGAGAGTATGATAAACCTATGTTGGTCACCGTGACTTCTCAGGCCGGCTGCGACATCTATTATACCACGGACGGTACGGAACCTACAAAAGACAGTGTGCTGTATACAGGTCCCATACCCATGCCTCTTGGAACAACCAACTTTAAATTTGTATGCATAAGTGAAGAGGGCGTAGCAAGTGAAGCAACGGCAAGAACATATGTTCTTGAACTGGAAGGCGCTGTTTCTACCGATGAAGCGGTGGATGAACTTATAAATAAACTTGTTGAAGCCGGATATCTGGAGAACAGGCAGGGTAAAGTCCCTCAGCAGAATGTTATTTATACTTATCAGTTCAGTTCGGTTGTGGGTATAAATGATGAGGTATATTTTACTGTCAATGAATACTTTGATGACGGTACCGGAATTCTCAGCAGAACAGATAAAGTATTTTTAGTTCAGGCTTATAATAAAACAGTTGCGAAACTGGGATATGATGAAAACGGGAATTTTGTGGCGCTTCCAATATAAACATATGTTCGGACATGTATTTTTTTGGAATCATAAAAATGCACAAACTTATTGCAAATTGCAGTAACTTCCTTTATGATTATTATGATATATAGTTTTAGGAGGATGGGAGTAATGTACAAGATTTTAGAGGCTAAGGAGCTTACGACAAACATTTATCTCATGGTAGTTGAGGCAGAGCGTGTGGCTAAATCCTGTAAACCCGGTCAGTTTATTATTGTAAGGATGGATGAGGACAGTGAAAGAATTCCGCTCACTATTTGCGATTATGACCGTGAAGCAGGAACTGTTACCATTGTATTTCAGATAGTCGGAGCGGCAACCTATAGAATGGCAGCTTTAAAGGCCGGAGACAGTTTCAGGGATTTTGTCGGTCCGCTTGGCTGTCCGTCGGAATTTGTAAAAGAAGATATAGAGGCGTTAAAAGCAAAGAAGATGCTTTTTGTGGCCGGCGGCGTAGGAACCGCGCCTGTATATCCGCAGGTCAAATGGCTTCGTGAAAAAGGTATTGATGCAGATGTCATTGTAGGCGCCAAGACCAAGGATTTGATCATTTTGGAAAAAGAAATGGAAGCTGTCGCAGGAAATCTTTATGTTACGACCGACGACGGTTCATACGGAAGGAGCGGCATGGTGACTCAGACTATAAAGGACCTTGTTGAAGAGGGTAAAAAATATGATGTCTGCGTAGCCATAGGGCCGATGATAATGATGAAATTTGTATGTAAGATGACAGAGGAACTTGGCATTCCGACCATAGTCAGCTTAAATCCTATTATGGTAGACGGTACCGGTATGTGCGGCGCCTGTCGTGTTACGGTAGGCGGAGAAGTTAAATTTGCCTGTGTTGACGGTCCGGAATTTGACGGTCATAAGGTGGATTTTGATCAGGCGATGAAGCGTCAGCAGATGTATAAGACCGAAGAGGGAAGAGCCTTTTTAAAGGCCAAAGAGGGCGATACACATCACGGCGGCTGCGGAAACTGCGCCGGCTGACGGCAGGAAAGCTGATTAATGCGTAAGAGCGTAACTTTGAAAGGAGATATCATAATGGATGTTTTAAATAAAGTGCCTGTACGCGAGCAGGATGCTAAGGTGCGTGCGGCAAATTTTGAAGAGGTATGTCTCGGATATAATAAAGAAGAGGCTGTGTGTGAAGCTCAAAGATGTATCAATTGCAAAAACGCGCAGTGTATAAAAGGCTGTCCGGTAGCAATCAATATTCCGGGCTTTATAGAAAAAGTAAAAGACGGGGATATCGAAGCCGCTTATCAGATAATCAGTGAATCGTCAGCGCTTCCGGCAGTATGCGGCCGCGTATGCCCTCAGGAAAGCCAGTGTGAGGGCAAGTGTATACGCGGGATAAAAGGCGAACCTATCTCCATCGGCAAGCTTGAGCGTTTCGTGGCGGACTGGGCGAGAGAAAATAATGTTAAGCCTGAGGGCGCCAAAGAGAAAAAGGGTAAAAAGGTAGCTGTTATAGGTTCCGGTCCTGCAGGCCTTACCTGTGCGGGAGATCTTGCCAAGATGGGCTATGACGTAACCATTTTTGAGGCACTGCATGAAGCCGGCGGCGTGCTTGTATACGGTATTCCGGAATTCCGTCTTCCCAAGAAAGCGGTAGTTCAGAAAGAGATTGAAAACGTTAAATCGCTTGGCGTAAAAATAGAGACAAATGTTGTAATAGGTAAATCCGTAACCATAGACGAACTAATGAAAGATGAAGGGTTTGACGCTGTGTTTATCGGTTCGGGCGCAGGGCTTCCCAAGTTTATGGGGATACCGGGCGAGCAGGCAAACGGCGTATTTTCAGCTAATGAATATCTTACCAGAAGCAATCTCATGAAAGCTTTTGATGAAGGATCCGATACGCCTATCATGCGAGGTAAGGAAGTGGCTGTCGTGGGCGGCGGAAATGTTGCAATGGACGCTGCAAGAACCGCGCTCAGGCTTGGGGCAAATGTACATATCGTATACCGCAGGAGTGAAGAAGAGCTGCCGGCGCGTGTGGAAGAAGTACATCATGCCAAAGAAGAGGGAATAATATTTGATCTTTTGACCAATCCGGTAGAGATCATTGCGGATGAAAACGGTTGGGTATGCGGTATGAAATGTATCAGGATGGAACTTGGAGAACCTGATGCTTCAGGAAGAAGACGTCCGGTTGAGATACCCGGTTCAGAGTTTGTAATGGATGTGGATACGGTCATCATGTCGCTTGGTACTTCGCCCAACCCGCTTATCTCATCAACTACCGAAGGTTTGGAAGTAAATAAGTGGAAATGCATAATTGCAGACGAAGAGCATGGAAAGACAACCAAAGAGGGCGTATATGCAGGCGGAGATGCAGTAACAGGCGCAGCTACCGTTATACTTGCAATGGGCGCAGGTAAAGCTGCCGCCAAGGGGATTGATGAGTATCTGTCGAGATAATCATAAGACGGTTTTTACTTTAATGATCATAAAGTATACGACAAAAGCATATCGGCAGGGCGTATAAAAATCATCGTCCTGCCGATATGCTTTTATTTATAATTGTTATTGCTATTATTATTATTGCTATTGTTATTGTTATTGCTATTATTATTATTGCTATTGATATTGTTATTTATATTTACATTTACATTACTATTCGTTACTTAGCATCTTGTTATAAATCTTACGCAGATTACAGGGAAAACATAAAACTATGCCTGCGACTGCCCCTATAACAGCCTGTAATATTTCAAACGGAAGTTTAAGCATGGCGTATTCCGGTGTGCTGTATATGTAGGCGCGGCCGAGAGTATAGCCTATGACCATTATGACGGCGCCTGTGGTAACCCCGATAATTGCGCCAACCTTGTGGTTCTTATGAAATATTTTATTGGCAAAAAGCGAAATTACAACAGCCTGAATGCCATGTGTGAAAAGCGATACAAACATAGGCGCAGGATAGAAGAAAAAATCGCCTAAGAATGAACCTATGCCGCCAACTATGAAAGCATATACAGGGTCCAGTAAAATGGCTGCCGTACATATGGAAACATCACACAGGTAAAGATGCCCTCCGGGAACCGGAATGCTGAATGAGCTTAGAGCTATGGTCAGCGCCATAAAGATTGCCGCAAATGTAAGTTTTTTAGTAGTAGTATCCGTGATCATTTTGTCTCTCCTGATATAAGTTGGATTTAGTTGTTATCATACTTTTCCTATATGAATTATATATTTGATGCTTATATTAATCTTATACTACTATTAAATGTATATGTCAAGTATTTGTACATATAAAGCAGAAGTTTCGTGCTGCCCGGCAGATGTAGTTTTGTTTCTGACGGCTTATGCTGCCTGACAGGAAGTATTGTCAAATATGATGAATTTTGCTAAAATCAATATTAACGGACCGGGATAATGTTAAAGGCAGTTTGGAAAGTGTAAGAGAGTTAAACGGGTCTGTATAAGAGAATTTAATGGATCTATAATAAAATGTAAATCACGGAAAGGAAGAAATTATGGTACATCACATTGTTTTATGGAATTTGAATGAAGAGTTGTCTTATGAAGAAAAGCAGGAGGCTGCGGCGCGCATTAAAGCGGAACTTGAGGCTGTGAAAAATGAGGTGTCCGGCGTTGTATCGTTAAGTGTGGTTACAGATCCGCTTGATTCAAGCAATAAGGAAGTTGGACTTATTTCTGTTTTTGAGTCCGAAGAAGCGCTTAAAGCATATCAGGTGCATCCGGCCCATGTTGAGGCGGGAAAGTATATAAGAAGCGTCACAAACGGAAGATCCTGCATTGACTATACCGAATAAAACGGCGTATCAACAGCATATTCAAAAAAAGGAGAAGTTGGGCGTTAATGAATAAACGGGATAACGAAGATAAAAACACGGAAAACCATCATAACGAAGACTGCGGAAAAGGTACGCTAAACAGGTATATGGTATGCGGCTGTATTTTTATCCTGCTTGCGGCGGCATTTATATTGCTGTTTATGAGAGCATTCCGCAGTGATAATTCTCAAAATGATGAAGATGCGATGCTTCAGCAGAAAATAAGTGATTATGCCAAGGAGCAGGAACAAAATGACGGTATCGGAAGGCAGAAAGCCTTAGTGACAGAGACTTTTAGCGATACGGAAGATGGCAAAGTCCCGGTCTATGACAGTACGGTTTCGGGTAATGCTAAAACGGCGGTAGTTGTGGATATAGAGGACGAAAACGATATTGCTTATACCAAAGAGTTCATTTTAAAGGAAATGACTCCTTATTTTGAGGAAAATAATCTTGAAGCAGTATGGGATCTGGCGCACCTTAAGCGGTATGTCAGGCTTTCCGAGGGGCTTAAGGGAAGCGGTACTTATTATTATCAGGGGGATGTGGACTCTGAGGGGCTGCCTGACGGCAAAGGGCTTGCGATTTATGAAAACAATACATATTATTATGGCTCATGGTCGCATGGTCTAAAGAGCGGTGACGGAAGGTGGTGCCGCTTTTACATAAATGCTTCGGATAAACTGACTGAAAATAAAAAATATCAGGCCCACAGTTATGCCGGGGAATGGAAAGACGATCTTCCAAACGGCGACGGCGCCGAGCATTATGATGTGGACATTACCAGGCTTGAACCGCGCGAAAGGATCAAACAGAATGTTGTAGGCAATTTCACCAACGGACTGTACGACGGTTATATGTTTCAAAATACCGTTGATAATGTCGGACTTGTGGAAGAGTGGTACGGCAACGCCGCAGACGGTGTGTTTGATTCGTGGGAAGATATAAGCAGTCTGGGCGAATACTTTGCGTGGCAGAATGCGGAAGATAAGACATTGTATATTAAAATAGACGGCAAAGACAACAAAAATCAGGGAATACGCGAAATTTATGAAAATAACGATCATTTCGGCAGGTAAGATAAAAGAAAAATATTATCGTGACGCAATAAAGGAATATGAAAAAAGACTTGGCAGGTATTGTAAGCTTGAGATGATCGAGGTGGAGGATGAAAAAACTTCGGAAGGCGCGTCGGAAGCGACTCAGGAGCAGATAAAAGAAAAAGAAGCTTTGCGCATGCTAAAACACATAAAAGAAGACGGTTTTTTGATAACTCTCGAGATTGAAGGGGAAATGTACGATTCAGAGACTCTTGCGGCAAAGCTTGAAAGACTTGGCGTGCAGGGCGTAAGCCATATACAGTTCGTTATAGGAGGTTCGCTTGGTTTACATAAAAGTATATGTAGGAAAGCTGACCTGCGCCTTAGTTTTTCAAAAATGACTTTTCCGCACCAACTGATGAGGGTTATTTTGTTGGAACAGATATACCGCAGTTACAGGATAATAAATAAAGAGCCTTATCATAAGTAAATAAGTAAAATAGGGCATTAGCGTCTGCAGAGAGGATGAAAGCTATGAGAATGTATGATCTTATCATGAAAAAACGCGGCGGCGGCGCGCTTAGCGCGGAAGAAATAGATTATATGATCTCGGAATATACGCAAAACCGTATACCCGATTACCAAATGTCGGCGATGATGATGGCGGTGTATTTTAGAGGAATGAATGAAGAAGAGACTGCCGCGCTTACAATGGCTATGGCGCGAAGCGGTGACATGCTTGATCTGTCGGCTGTTGACGGTATCAAAGTAGATAAGCACTCAACCGGAGGAGTCGGGGATAAAACATCCATAGCTCTTGCGCCAATGGCAGCGGCCTGCGGCGTGAAGATAGCCAAAATGAGCGGCAGGGGTCTTGGACATACCGGCGGTACGATAGATAAGTTGGAGAGCTTTAAGGGATTTACGACCGGCATTACCGCCGAACATTTTATATCGCAGGTAAATAATATCGGGATTTCCATAATGGGACAGACGCTTGATATCGCTCCCGCGGACAAAAAACTTTATGCGCTGAGGGACGTGACCGCGACAGTTGATAATATGTCGCTTATAGCAAGCTCTATAATGAGTAAGAAACTGGCTTCCGGAGCGGATGCCATAGTGCTTGACGTAAAAACGGGCAGCGGAGCCTTTATGAAAAAAGAAGAGGACGCCTTTGCGTTGGCCAGGGAAATGACCGCGCTCGGAAAAAGCGTGGGTAAAAATATGACTGCCATAGTCTCCGATATGGATCAGCCGCTGGGATTGGCGGTAGGCAACGCCCTTGAGGTAAAGGAGGCCATCGAAACCCTGCAGGGAAGAGGCCCCGCAGATTTTACAAAATTATGCATTACGTTAGGCACATACATGGTAATGGCCGGCGGTAAGGCAGGCAGCATGGAAGAAGCCGAGTCCATGCTTAGGGAAGTTATTGAAAACGGAAAGGCGCTTAATAAACTGGCGGAATTTGTGGAGGCTCAGGGCGGAGACAAGAGAGCCGTTTATGATACGTCGCTTTTACCTCAGGCGACTATAGTTGAAGAGATAATATCCGAAAAGGAAGGTTATGTAAACCATATAAGCTGTGATGAGATCGGCATATGCTCACTTATCTTAGGCGGCGGCAGGGAAACTAAGGAAAGTGAGATCGACTTATCCGTAGGACTTGTTTTACATAAAAAAGTCGGCGATCATGTTAAAGCCGGTGAGTCTCTTGCGGCCATACATGCCAATGACAGGGCTAAACTGGAAGCTGCAAGAGAACGTTTTCTGGCGGCATATACGATTTCGGATACAGCGCCCGCGCCTTCCGAACTTATCAAGGGAATATTGCGGTAATGATTTTTGACAATACATTTCCTGTTATTAATTTCTCATCTGCGTCATATAGATAATTATGAGAAAAAATGCGAAACTGTCATTATCAAAACAAAAAGAGATAATCGTAGAGTCACTGAAACTGCCCAAGGATACCATGTTGGGAGCTTCCATTGTTTCCGTGACGGGAAACAGCGAGGCCTTTATAGAAAATTATAAGGGCATTTTGGAATACAGTAAGGACTCCATAGTTCTTCAGGGGAAAAGCTGCAGGATATGTTTTCAGGGCAGACAGCTCTCCATTGATTACTATACCAATGAAGATATGAAAATAAGCGGCGTGATTGAGTGTGTCCGCTACATTTAGAAACTTTGTCAAATTTTTAACAAACTTGAAAGGCATGGTTTTATGCTTCATTGGATTCAATATTTAAGGGGATATGTCTCTATTAAAGTATGGGGATATTCCACGGAAAGATTTTTAAATTTATGTGGAAATCATGACATTCTTATCTGGGATATAGAAAATCATGGCGATTATTACACGATGAAAGTAAGCGTGAAAGGCTTTTTTGCCTTAAAGACACTGCTAAGGAAGACCGGAACCAGGGCGTCTGTCTTACGTAGATATGGACTGCCTTTTTTTGTGCCTAAAATAAAGCGGCGTAAGATATTTGTTGCAGGGCTTATTGTATGTCTGCTTTTCTGGATGATAATGACGCGCTTTATCTGGAATATAAAAATTGACGGGAATTACTCGCTTACCGATGATGTGCTTATGGATTATCTTGAAACTAAGGGCATACATACGGCAATGAAAAAGTCCGATCTGCAGATAGAAGAACTGGAAAGAGATCTTAGAGAGGAATACGATATAATCACATGGGCATCCTTAAAAGTAGACGGCACTACACTGCTTATACAGGTAAAGGAAAACGAAATGCAAGAATATGACACGGATGTCACAAATGACAGCGATCCTGCCGTGCCTGACGCCGATGAAAAAGCCGGAAAAGATATTTTGGCGACCAAAGCCGGAACCGTAGTCTATATGATAACGAGAAAAGGAGTCCCGCAGGTTGCAGTCGGGGAGAACGTGGAAAAAGGGCAGCTTCTTGTGAGCGGAGCGGTGCCGGTATATAATGAAGACACAACGGTGCGCAGATATCAGTATTATGAGGCGGATGCGGATATTAAGATATCGTATGATAAGTCCGTATCGATAGAAAAAAAGACGGCTTATGAAGATAAGGTGTATTCCGGCAGGGAAAAAAAAATCCTGCTTCTTGGAATTAATGATAAGGAATTAAATCTTTCGTTCGGAAAAGTTAAATTTGCGGCTTATGATGTGTCCGGTGAAAAAAAACAGGTACAATTGTTGGATCAGCTTTTCCTGCCTGTGTACTACGGAGTGAAACATGCCAGAGAGTATGAATTGGTGCCCAAAATACACACCGAAGAAGAAATGCAGGATATAATGGATAATGAATGGAATAAAATATTACAGACTTTAGAGGAAAAAGGGGTAGAAATAACGCAAAAAAATGTTACAATAAAAAAGAATGAGGATAAATGGATACTTAATGTAAAAATGACTCTCGTTGAGTCTGCGGTAAAAAAGGCGGACAGCGCAACCATGCAGATCCCAATTACAGAAAGTGAAGAGGCAGCGGAAATATCGAATGAATGAATTTACGGTAAAAATGGATGTTCCGATGGAACATATGCAGAATCTTTTCGGAGAATATGATACTTTTATCAAAAAGATTGAAAAAGATTTTCATGTGGTTATAATTAATAGAGACGGAACTGTCAAAATAAGCGGAGAAAAAGCAGATGTGGAGAAGGCCGCAAGAACCGTGGAGGAACTTTTGGTTTTGTCAAAAAGAGGGAATGTTTTGCAGCAGCAGAATATAGATTATGCGATAGAGATGGGAAAAGAGAGTAATGAGGATGTTCTTCTTGAAATAGATGACGACTGTATATGCCATACGATAAACGGTAAACCGATAAAACCCAAAACACTTGGGCAGAAACAATATGTAGACGCCATACGTAACAATATGATAGTATTCGGCATAGGACCGGCCGGAACGGGTAAGACATATCTGGCGATGGCCATGGCAATCACAGCCTTTAAGAATAATGAAGTAAGCAGGATAATACTTACGAGACCTGCAATAGAGGCAGGGGAAAAACTCGGTTTTCTGCCGGGCGATCTGCAGAGTAAGGTAGATCCTTATCTAAGGCCTTTGTATGATGCGCTTTATCAGATCATGGGCGCGGAAAGCTTTGCAAAGAATATGGAAAAGGGGCTTATAGAAGTCGCGCCGCTTGCGTATATGCGGGGACGGACTTTGGACAACGCTTATATTATTCTGGACGAGGCTCAGAATACTACTCCGGCGCAGATGAAGATGTTTCTTACCAGAATAGGTTTCGGCTCAAAAGTTGTCGTAACAGGCGACGCCTCGCAAAAAGATCTTGCGCCTGGCGCTAAATCCGGACTTGATGTTGCGATAAAGGTGCTGTCCAAAATTGATGACATAGCTTTTTGCAGCCTGACGAGCAGGGATGTCGTAAGACATCCGCTTGTGCAGAAGATCGTTAAGGCGTATGAAGTTTATGAAACCCGAGAAAAAAATTATAATAAAAAACATAGAAGCAGGAATTGACTTAAATGGAAGATAAAAATAATGTATATACAACAAAAAGCAAAGTAGTCCGTGTGGCAGAGTTTGCGACTCTTTTTATAATGTCGGGAGTTATCGCTCTTTTAGGCAGCCTGATTTATGGCTGTGAAAAGGGAGATATTATATGTAACGTTATAATGGCGCTCTTAGGAACGGGCGCGGTGATCTTTTCTCTTGCGGCAAGTGAGATACATGACCTTTATTTTTATAAGAATAAAGGCAGATATGGAAAATTTGTCATATTTTATCTCATGGCAATGATACTGTCTCTATTGTTCCCTTTGCTTCCGGTGTTGGGTTGGCCGTTTCTGGTGATATATGTGCTGTTAAGTCTGTTCAGCAACAATATAACCGGGCTTGTTGCGGGGAGTGTATGCCTTATGCTTTCGGTCATGCTTGAGAGCGGCGGGAGCTATCATGAATTTTTCTGTTACTTTTTAAGCGGTCTTATAGGGATAATGGTATTCAGCAGGCTGAGCAAGGCGTTTAAAGTTGGACTGCCGGCTTTTATCTCGTTGGCTTCTCTTATAGTATGTCTGTGCGCGGACGCAATATTGTCAGGAAATAAACGCATTTCCGTATCACAGTTTGCGGTAATGGCGATAAATATCATGATAAGCCTTATTTTGCTTCTTATCATTCTTAAAATATTCAGCAATACAATGATCCACAGATATAATGAGAAATATATGGAGATCAACGATCCTGAATGCCCTTTGCTCGTGCAATTAAAGGAATTGTCCAAAGAAGAATACTATCATGCGGTGCATACGGCTTATCTGGGCGACAGGATAGCTAAGAGACTGGGACTTAATGAACTTGCGATAAAGGCAGGAGGATATTATCACCGTATAGGCATACTCAAGGGTGAAAATACATGGGAAAATGTAGAGCGTATCTGCAAGGAGTACCGCATTCCGCCGGATGCGTGCAGAATACTCAAGGAATATGTGGACCCCAATGAGGACATGGTTTCCAAAGAAACGGCGGTAATACTGTTTGCCGACTGCATAGTTACGTCCATTTCGCGGCTTTTTGCCAAAGATCCCAAGGCGGAGCTTAATTATGAACAGATAATAGACACTATCTTTAATACCAAACTTGAATCCGGTGAGTTATTTAAGAGTGATATATCAATAGCGCAGCTGCGTGAAATGAGAAAGATATTCAGTGAGGAGAAGTTATATTATGACTTTTTACGTTGAAAATGAAACCGCGGCAGACTTTTCATTTTCAGTGCAGGAAATTGCCCAAAAGGTAGCGGAAGAGGTCCTTGAAACGGAGGGCTGCCCGTATGAGACCTGTATCAGCCTGCTTCTGACGGATAATGACAAAATACGTGTTTACAATAAGGAATTCCGCAATATAGATAAAGAAACCGATGTTTTATCATTTCCCAATGTGGAGTTTGATACTGTCGGGGATTTCTCCGCAGCCGAGAAATGCAGGGCGGACTGCTTTGATCCTGACAGCGGTGAACTGGCGCTTGGCGATATAATCATATCCGTGGACAAGGTTAAGGAGCAGGCGCTTGAATACGGACACAGTGAGCTTAGGGAACTGGCTTTTCTTGTAGCTCACAGTATGCTTCATTTATGCGGTTATGACCATATGAGCGAAGCTGAAGCGAAAGTCATGGAAAGCAGGCAGGAGAGCGTGCTTAATAAATTGGGTATAGCGCGCGGTTGACTGCCATTGACCGAAGAAAGGCAAGATTATGAGGATACGAAAGAAAGATGTATCATCCGTAAGAAAGAATATAAATAGGGAATCAAAAAGTAATGCGCTTATTTATGCAGGGATCATATCTTATATCATATGTCTCGGACTCAGGATTCCTTTATGCAGAGTCATAGGGGATGAAGGCGTCGGTCTGTTTGCTGCGGCATTTGAAATATTCATGCTTGTCACGATTTTATTTTCGCAGGGTATTTCAAGGACAATGTCAGGAATGATCCGTTATCGTATAAAAAGAGATCAGTATAGAAGCGCTCAAAAAGTTTTTAAGTCGGCGTTTAAACTGGCTGTCATTATAGCCGTTGTGTGCGCGGCCTTGCTTGTGGCAGGTTCGGGAGTCATATCGGAAACATTAATTCTTGAGCCTATGAGCAGGAAGGCTGTTTATATGATCGCGCCTGCGATAATATTTTCAGCGTTCTTAAACGTTTTCAGAGGATATTTCAGCGGGATCAGGCTTGGACTCATAGCGGTTCATTCACAATATATTGAGAAGGCGCTAATGCTTATCTTTGCTGCGCTTGGCGGCAGTCTTATGTACGATTACGGGCTTAAAGTAAAGGCATTGCTTAAGTTTGATATGGCGGCTTACGCCTATGCGGCTATGGGCGCGGCGGCAGGCATAGTCGTGGCGCAATTGTTTGCGGTCATTTATATGTTGATAATGTATGCCATATATTCGGGGACATGGAAAAGTCATCTTGCTCAGGATGGAACGAAAAGGGTCGATGGCAAAGTCATGGGTTCGCTTTTTGCAGGCTCAATGCCTATAGCGCTTATTATGTTAGTGTGCAATTCTTTAATTCTTATAGATCAGCGGTTTTTTAACTATTGTGTGAACGTGCTTGACGCAGGCGCGGAAAGAACCGGAATGTGGGGGGCTTTTTACGGTAAGACGGCAGTTCTTATCGGCATATGCGCGGCGCTTGCATGCCTTGCGCTGTGTACCCATGCAGGCAGGATAACGGATGCGTATGAAAAGGAAGAATACCGTATGATGCGAGACAGGATAGGCAGCGCAGTTAAATCATTGTTTGTTATCGCAGTCCCGTTAAGTGTATTTGTGGCAGTTATGTCAGACGCTCTGGTAAATGCGGTCTATCCCGGTGATAATGCGGAAACGGCGGAACTGATAAAAAGAGGCTGTTTTATAATTTTTTTCTATGCGGCGGCTTACCTGTTCGGACAGCTTATGCTGAAGATGAATATGGCGAAAGAATTTCTTATCTCACTTACAGCCGCCTTTGCGCTTCATATTGCGGCGCTTGTTGTTCTTGTCAGAGTGAGGCTGATGGGCGCCGAAGGGATAATATATTCGCTGATAATATTTACGGCCGCGCTTGCAATTCTTTGCTTTATATTTATGTCAAGACAGCTTAAGTACAGGCAGGAATGGCTTTATTCGTGCCTGTTTCCCGTATTGGCGGCCTGTATATCGGGACTGGTGGCCATGCTCGTTAAAAAGCTGATGCCTGTTGCCGCAGGAAGTGTATTGACTATACTGGTCAGTGCCGTCGTGGCTTATATTTTATATATATTGTTGTTAATTATATTGAGAGTAGCTGCTGAGGAGGAGCTTATGAAACTTCCGCTCGGAAGTCTGTGGATATCATTGGGACGAATGATAGGAGTAATGTAAAAACCCGACACTCCGACTGAATAAAATTGAAAATTTGACTGATACTGAATATATAGAATTTTTGGAAAGGAAAGTGAACTTACCGGAAATGAAAGTTATTAAACGTATCAGTCTTTTTTTGCTTTTGTCAGTCTTTATGTTTGGCGCCGGCAGTTATACCGCGCTGAAAACAGAACAGTTTTTTTATCCTAACAGATATGGAGATTATGCCGTAAAAGATGAAATTTCATATATTGAGGCTGAAGACGGGACTGACGGCAGTGAAATAAATAACGGTGAGACAGGCAATATTGACAGTGGCAATACGGATAGTGGCAATATCGACAATGGGGATACGGACAGCGGAAATGCTGACTATGGCTTAAGGACGGAAAACAAAGAAAATAAGGATTCGGATAAAAAAGACTCGCAACAGGCTTCGGCAGGCAGCCTGGAGAACGTTATCGAGGCAGTCAAAGAAGACATCCCGGTAGTGACCGCAGATACCGTATATCTGGTGGGAAAGGTCAATTTAGCCGACGGAACCATTGAAGAAGAGGAGGAAAGCGTTCCGGTAAAATATATAGGACTTGACAGGAACGGACTTTTAAATGAGCTTGAGGAGTATAATAAAAATCCGCCGCTTTCTGAGCTTAAACGTGGTTTCAGCAATATAGAACTTACCGCATTTTCCAAAGATCGTATAGTGATCTGCAAATATTACGGCGAACAGGAAGATAAGCAGGGATTTTATCTTATGGTCGCGGATCATTTTGTGATAGTATACAAAGAAGATAAGAAGAGTATATATATGAATACTGATATTATGCTTGAAAGTCTTAGCCCCGAGCTTCAGAAAGAGATAATAGCGGGCAAGTATATTGAAAGCGAACAGGAACTATATAATTTCCTTGAGTCTTATTCAAGTTAGTGATATGATATTTAAGTATATTTTGATAATATTCATAGGCTTATATAACAGTTTCGCATATGTATATATTAATTAAAAAGGCAAGGACAGCTTGATGAAGAGACGAATTGCGGTCATTGGCGGCGGCGCTGCCGGTATGATGGCGGCCGTTATGGCGGCCCGGGCCGGCGCTTTAGTACAGATATACGAAAGAAACGACAGAGTTGGCAAAAAGATACTTGTGACCGGCAACGGGAAGTGTAATTTTTCTAACCTCAATATGAGTAAAGAAGCATATTACGGAAGCGCCGTTTTATTATATGATAAATGTTTTGCAAAATTTGGCGTCGAAGATACCGTTGACTTCTTTAGTCAATGCGGTATGCTCATAAAAAATAAAGACGGCTGTCTGTATCCGTTTTCACAGCAGGCTTCAACTGTACTGGACGTACTGCGTTTAGCCCTTGATGAGCATGGCGTCAGGATCTATACAAATGCTTTTGTGAAAAGCATAAAGTTGCGCAAAGAGGACAAAAAGTTAGGGGTTGCGGCTCATGAGACTGAATTTTATGATGCCGTTATTCTTGCCTGTGGCGGCAGCGCGGCGCCGTCAACCGGATCTGACGGGAACGGTTTTAAACTGGCCAAGTCCCTGGGCCATCATATAACGGATACCGTACCGGCGCTTGTGCAGTTGCGGTGCAGTGAAGACTTTTTTAAGTCTGTGGCGGGGGTCAGGACGGATGCAGAACTTACGCTCTGCATTGACGATGAAAAGTCTTCGCGCGTAAGGGGTGAACTGCAGCTTACGGACTATGGCATTTCCGGAATACCGGTTTTTCAGTTCAGCAGAGAAGCGGCGTATGCCCTTTTACATAAAAGAAAAGTAACAGTGGATATAGATTTCCTGCCCGATTATGACGAAGCTTCATGTAAGCGTTTTTTTGAAGAGAGATGGAAAAGACAGGCCGGTCAGCCTATGGAAAAGTTCTTGACCGGAATAGTCAATAAAAAGATAAACAGCCTTATCATAAGGCTTTCAGGCGCGCGGGTAAACGATAAGGCGTCGGACGTAAGTCCTGATGTCCGTCATAATATAGAAAGGCTTTATAAGAAGCTTACGGTAACCGTGCGCAGGACTAACGGTTTTGATCACGCACAGGTCTGCGCGGGAGGCATTCCTTATAATGAACTGACAGATGAGCTTGAGTCTAAACTTGTTCCGGGGCTTTATTTTGCCGGGGAGCTGATAGACATAGACGGTATCTGCGGAGGATATAATCTGCAGTGGGCATGGACTAGCGGAGCCATAGCGGGTATGGCGGCCGCAGGAAAGGCATTGAAATGATAAGGATAAATCAGATAAAGCTGCCGCATACACATAAAAAGGACGCATTATATGATAAAGCGGCGTCTTTGCTTAATATAGACAAGGCGGATATTAGCGCCCTTAAAATTGTCAAAAAATCTATTGACGCAAGAAAGAAACCGGACATATATATAATATATACAATAGATATAGAGACTGAAAATGAGGATGCGCTGTTAAGGCGGTTGAACGGTCATTTAAACAGTCGTCAAAATGGCGCCATGAGCATAACTAAAGCCGAAGACGTCCGGTATTCATTTAAAATAACCGGGGACCGGCGACTGCAGAACCGTCCCGTAATAATAGGCACAGGCCCGGCCGGACTTTTTTGCGGATACTTTCTTGCGCGGAACGGATACCGCCCCATACTGCTTGAGCGTGGGAAATCCGTGGACGAGCGGCTTGAGGACGTGAATAAATTCTGGGAACGCCGGGTTCTCAATGAAGAGTCCAATGTTCAGTTTGGAGAGGGCGGGGCCGGAACTTTTTCGGACGGGAAGTTAAATACCCTTATAAAAGACAAAAGCGGCAAAAATAAAGAAGTGCTAAAGATTTTTGTCAGTCTGGGCGCGCCGGAAGAAATACTCTATGAAGCAAAACCGCATATCGGCACGGACATTCTTGTGAAGGTAGTAAAAAATATGCGCCGTGAGATCATCGCAAACGGTGGCGAAGCGCGTTTTGAAAGTAAAGTCACTGATATAGTGGCCGATGGGGGAAAACTGAAGGCGCTTGTGATCAATGATAATGAAAAAATTGATACCGACGTCGCCGTACTTGCCATAGGGCACAGCGCCAGGGATACTTTCCGCATGCTGCACAGGCATGGCGTGCCTATGGATACGAAATCGTTTGCGGTGGGACTTCGCGTGGAGCACCCGCGGGAAATGATAAATAAGCTTCAATATGGTTTTAAGAACAGTGAGATCCTGCCGACGGCGTCATATAAACTGACCGCAAGGACTAAGGACGGAAGGGGAGTTTATTCTTTTTGCATGTGTCCGGGGGGCTATGTGGTAAACGCTTCATCTTGGGAGGGAGGGCTTGCGGTAAACGGTATGAGCTACAGCGCAAGGAAAGGTGATAATTCCAACAGCGCCGTTATAGTCACCGTTACACCCGAAGATTTTGGCGCCTCACATCCGCTCTCAGGCGTGGAGTTCCAGGAAAGGCTTGAAAAGAAAGCCTGTCTTGCAGGAAGGGGTAAAGTGCCGGTAGAAACTTATGGTGATTTTAAAGCCGCGGTTACAGGCGCAGAAGCAGAAGAATCTTATATCATTAAAGAATATCCCGAATTTAAACCGCAGATCAAAGGCGGTTATGAATTCTCATCAGTACATGAGATCCTGCCGGATAATTTAAACAGGGCCTTTGTCGAAGGCATGGAGCAGTTTGGAAAGATCATGAAAGGTTTTAATGACAGTGGGGTTTACGTATCGGGTGTCGAAAGCAGGACATCTTCGCCTGTGCGTATTCACAGAGACGATGCCGGACGGTCCGCCCTGTACGGGTTATATCCTTGCGGAGAGGGCGCAGGATATGCCGGAGGCATAACTTCGGCTGCAATGGACGGTATAACGACTGCCGAAAAGATTGCGGCGGAATATAAACCGTTTTATCAATAGAGACGGACGATTGCCCAACTCTGATTTACGTCTTTGAGATTGTGCAGATTTAACAAAACCCTTGCTGGCACGCTTGCGCTGCATTGAGTCTCGCAGCGGTACTAAAGCTGCAAAATACGCAGCTTAAGTATAAGCGCAAATTATTGCGCTGCGGCCTCAGAGCGCCTGCAATGGTGTTTGTTAAATCTGTACAATCAATATACGTTGAGGGAGAGTTTAGCAATCGCCTAAAAATATATAAAAATAAGAGGATAAATAAAATGTCAGACATAAGAGAACGTCTTAAGGATAAAAAAAGAATAGTGATAAAAATAGGCTCGTCTTCCCTGCAGCATGAACAGACGGGAAATCTGGACTATGCCAAACTTGATATTCTTGTAAGGGAACTTTGTGATCTGAGAAATCAGGGTAAAGATGTGGTACTCGTGACTTCCGGAGCGATCGCGGTCGGAAAGAGCGCGGTACATTTTGGGGACAGACCGGAAGATAATCCCATAGCGGTAAAACAGGCGTATGCGGCAATAGGACAGGCAAGACTCATGATGACTTATCAGAAGATATTTGCGGAATATAATCAGGTGGCGGCGCAGATACTTATGACCAAATATACCATAGTGGATAATCTCAATCGCTTTAATGCAAGAAATACATTTGCGGAGCTTTTTAAACTCGGAGTGGTGCCTATCGTAAATGAAAACGATACCGTGGCGACACATGAGATCGAAATAGGCGACAATGATACACTCTCTGCTATAGTTGCGTCTTTGGTGGATGCCGATATGCTCATACTTTTATCCGACATTGACGGCCTTTATACTGATGATCCGCATAATAATCCGGATGCAAAATACATAGAAGTAGTGGAAAAACTGACCGACGAGCTGTTTGAGATGGGAAAAACGACGACCGGGAGCGATTCCGGGACGGGGGGAATGACTACCAAACTTCAGGCTGCCAGGATAGCAAGCAGCGTAGGGATAGACATGGTCATTGCCAACAGCAAAGATGTAAAGAATATCCGTCGTATTTTAGACGGTAAAAACATAGGAACGCTGTTTCTTGCAAATGCAGACGAGAATTTTGACCTTCCTCTGTATGTACAACAGATGCATATACGATAAACTGTTATCAATGAATGTTTATATTTTTCTATAGTGAAAAAACGGGTACGATTACAGCTTTGGAGAAAAGTTTGGAAAAATGATAGATAGTGATAAAAGACAACTTAGAAAAAAAATCCTTGCCATAAGGGATGCCCAGCCATTAGAATTAAGGCAGAACTTGAGTTTTGCGATATTACGGAAAGTGTATGAGCTTGATGTATTTAAGGAAGCAGGGGTGATATTGACGTATGCGGATTACCGTAGTGAAGTTATCACCATACCGTTGATAGATAAAGCGTTGGCGGATAAGAAACAGGTGTTTTGCCCAAGGGTCATCGGTAAAGATATGGATTTTTACCGTATTTATGCCACGGAAGATCTTAACGAAGGTTATAAGGGAATAAGGGAACCTGTATCAGGGGAGCGGTTTGATGACGGCGATAAGACTGCCCGCTGCCTTATGATAATGCCCGGAGCCGTGTTTGATAAAAAATGCGGAAGGATAGGATACGGCGGAGGTTTTTATGACAGATATCTGTCAAAAATGTCAGAAAATGAAACAGGGGTTAAGACACTGGCTCTTGCATATGAATGTCAGCTTGCAGACAGCGTACCGGTTGAGGCGCATGATATAAGACCTGATATGTTGGTGACTGAGAATGAAATATATTACAGTTTACAAAAGGAGTGAGAGAGAATGAAGAATTTGGAAGAGATAGGAAAGCAGGCGTTGGCTGCGAAATATTTTCTGCAGACGCTTCCGACCCTGCAAAAAAATGAAGCCCTGAAAGCCGTTGCGGATGAGCTCATTATCAGAGAAAAAGAACTTATTGATGCCAACGAAAAGGATCTGGAACTTGGCCGCGAAAACAGAATGAGTGAAGCGCTTTTGGACAGACTTACGCTTACGCATGAGCGTATTGCGGCTATGTCCGAGGGGCTGATGCAGGTTGCGGATTTAGATGATCCGTTGGGAGAAGTGCTTGACAGAACCGTAAGACCTAACGGGCTTCAGATCACTAAACTCAGAGTGCCGTTTGGCGTGATCGGGATCATATATGAATCCAGGCCTAACGTGACCGCCGATGCTTTCGGGCTGTGTTTTAAGACAGGAAACGCGGTTATTTTAAAGGGCGGCAGCGATGCCCTGAATTCCAATATAGCCATAATAAACATAATCAGGGATACGCTTGCCTCAAAGGGTATAATTGAAGATGCGGTACAGCTTATTACCGATACGGACAGAAATACCACGCTCGAATTCATGAAGATGAATCAGTATATGGATGTGCTCATTCCAAGAGGCGGCGCGGGACTTATACGTACCGTTGTTGAGAACAGTACAATACCTGTTATCGAAACCGGGACCGGTAACTGTCATATCTACATAGACGAAGATGCGGATATAATGAAAGTAATTCCTATTGTAATTAACGCCAAAACACAACGTATCGGCGTATGCAATGCCTGCGAGTCGCTTGTTATTCATGAAAATATAGTGGACAGGGTACTGCCTGCGCTTGGAAAAGCTCTTATTGAAAAAGGAGTGGAGATAAGGGGCGATGAAAGCGTCAGAAAGGTGCTGCCTGAAAGCGTAAAGGTAACGGAAGAAGACTATGGCTGTGAATATCTGGATTATATTATTTCGATAAAGACCGTATCATCCATAGAAGAGGCCATCAATCACATAAATCATTATTCTACGGGCCACTCCGAAGCCATCATTACCGAAAATGACGAACATGCGCAGATGTTTTTGCATAAAATCGATTCAGCCTGTGTATATGTAAATGCCTCCACAAGATTTACGGACGGCTTTGAATTCGGTTTTGGCGCGGAAATAGGCATAAGCACCCGGAAACTTCATGCAAGGGGGCCTATGGGCTTAAAAGAACTTACAACGTATAAATATAATATAGTGGGAACGGGTCAGATCAGACAATGATATTAAGATTATCGGTGTGTTAGATAAGTAATATTGGCATTTTTAATAAAATAAATCTGATTAATTATAAATTTTATATAAAAAATTCTCAAAAAGATATTTTATTTTGTGAAATCTTATGATACAATAATAACGTACTTAGCATTTTTCGCTGTATATATGTTAATATTTAATAATACAATGAAGAGAGGGCCTAACAGTGAACAAGAAGAAAAAAGGTTTAAGTGTTTTAGCAAAAATAATACTTATGTGTCTGCTGCCAATGATCATATTGGGAGCTGTGATCACGATTTATTCAGTTGACGCGCTTACGAAAGGAATGCAGAGTGAAGCTCTTACGTCATTAAGTTATTTATGTCAGAGCGTTTCGGCATCATATGACGCTTTGGACCCCGGAGATTATTATATGGAAGGCGATAAGCTTTTTAAAGGCAGCTATCCGGTCACGGACAATGAAGATATCATTGACAGTTATACAAAGGATACAAATGCCGATGTGACGATCTTCTATGGTGACACAAGGCGCGCGACTTCTTTAAAGAATAAAGATTCAGGGGAACGCATAGTAGGAACGCAGGCGTCCGAAGCGGTTATCGAAGCGGTGCTTAACAAAGGTGAGGATTATACGTCTACAAACATTAAAATTAACGATCAGAATTATTATGCATATTATAAGCCTTTGACAAACAGCGACGGACAGATCGTCGGAATGATATTTGCCGGTGAGCCGAGTTCCGACGTCGATAAAATAATTAAAACCAAAACCATAAGGGTGAGCGTAGTCGCGTTGGTCGTTCTGATAATATCAATGTCCATCGTAACCGTTATGGTCAGGGCTATAGTAAATACCATTATTCTTGCAGAAACTCTGCTTAAGAATATTTCAAACGGCGAGCTGCGTAAGGAGTTGGATGAAAAAGCCGCCAAGATAACCGAAAAAGCGAGAAACAGGACGGATGAGATCGGAAATATGGTCAATTCCATGTTTGGCTTAGTCAGAAAACTTATGGAGATCATGGGAGAGGTTAAGTCAAGTACGGAAAACTTGCTTCAGGCAAGCGATTCACTTGAAGTTATGGCGTCTCAGACAGGAACCACCGCCGATGAGATAAGCCGCGCGGTAGAAGAGGTTTCAAAAGGCGCCGTAATACAGGCCGAGGAGATAGAATCCGCTACCATGCAGGTATCCAATATAGGAAGTATGATAGAGAGCATAGTGTCAAGCGTTAAAGAACTTGATGAAGTGTCTTTGAGCATCAAACAGGCTGACGATGCTTCTGAGATCATCATCAAAGAACTTGGAGAATCTAACGACAAGACTATAAATGCAATTAAGAAGATCGATGAATCCGTACATACGACCAATGAATCCGTAGGAAAGATTCAGGAAGCAGTCAATCTTATTACATCGATCGCCAGTGAGACCAGCCTTCTTGCATTAAATGCAAGTATTGAAGCTGCAAGAGCGGGAGAGGCGGGACGCGGTTTTGCGGTTGTTGCGTCTCAGATTTCGAAGCTTTCCGAAGATTCGAACAATTCCGCCAAGACTATTGAAGATATTATCAATCAGCTTTCAATAGATTCCGAAGCGTCGGTTAAGATCATGGCGGAAGTCAGCGATATTATTGCGGAACAGCAGAATAAGCTGACTGAGACCAGAGAGAAATTTGCCGATGTAAGCAAAGGCATTGAACTGTCTATGGCTGAGACCAATAAGATTTACGAACAGACCAAAGAATGTGATGAGGCAAGAATTAAGGTAACAGATGTTATTGAAAACCTTTCTGCAGTATCTGAGGAGAACGCTGCTTCTACAGAGGAGACCAATTCTTCTATGCAGGAACTTAATTCCACCATCAGCCAGCTTGCCGAGGCTGCAAGAGATCTGAAAGATATTTCGGATAAACTCGGCGATGACATTTCATTCTTTAACATTTAATATCGGTTCGCTTAAATGTACGACTTTGTGTCTGCTATTGCGGCATAAGGAATAGGGCTTGATTATGGATGATGAATTAAAAATGTCCGTGTCTCCGGTCTGTACTAAGAATGGTGATAAATATGCATTCGTATCTTTTACGGATGGAGTCAGAACTGCCGAAGGCAGGATTCCCGACTGCATTATTACCAAAAACGAGGGCTTTGATGAAGACGAAGTATCACAGTTGGAAAATTACATGAGCAGAGAACTGCCGCAGCTTAAAAAGATGGCCGCGGGAATCAACGTGATGAAGAACTTTTTGGATGATTAAAGGTAAGTCGTACCGATATATTGGCAATAATAAAGGGTATGCTCGGATTTGGGCATGCCCTTTTTATGTTTTTATGCAATTCAACGTCTCAGTCGGCTCTGTTTATAATGAGCTCTTTCGTTTCGTTATTTTTTAACATCTTCAGGAGATAATACATTCCAATAATAGTGAGCGTATATGATTTTAAAGAACGTCGTCCGCTTCACTTCAATGTCGGCAAACTTTTTACCGTCTGCCAGTATGTAATAGTTTTTATTGTCTATATCATAGCAAACTTCGAATTCTTTATCAAAATCGTATTGGACGGCACTGTATACGCCTATATCAACCCACATTTGTTTAAGATTGCGCTGGTATTCTATCGTTTCGGGAATGATTTCATCAACCAGTTCTGCCGGCGTAACATTGCTTAAAACTTCATATTTGAATATCGATTCTCCATCCGGAAGTCCTTTTCTGAGTTCACTTAGTTCTGTATCATTACTGCCCTGTACTGATACAAAGGACCTGCCATGGTGTAAATCATAGAATCTGCCAATCTGCATAACCGTTTCCGGGAAAAACGGTATCAATAAACACCCTGTAAAGAAAGCCATTAAAGCATAATACATGGCATAATGATACCATTTTATATTGGTGATCCATTCTTTTCTACCTGCATGATAAAATACAGCTCGTTTAAATATCATGCGAAAAATAAAAAATAATACTATTGCAAACGGGAAAAATAATATGTTTTCCATTTTACTTTACTTTGAAATATGTTTTCTGTTGGGTACATATAGAACTTAATCCTTCTACTCTCATTATATGTCATATTCCACATATGTCAAATAATCATGCGTTTACCAGTTAATTGTACAATCGCCTGCTGTATGGTATAATAGGCTTAAGCTCGGCAGCCTGAGTCAGCGTAATTGCGTTGCAATTTTGAATTAGAATCATCCTGTATTTTATAAAATCAGAGCAGAAAATGAGTATATAAAATTGCGAGTAAGTTAAAGAGGAAATCAGAAAAGTCCAAACTATAAATTTGGAGTAGGGAGATTAAGTAATGAAAAAAGTATCTAAAATAGTTGGTTTAATTGCCGTGATTTCTATACTTTTTTGTGGTTGTGGAAGATACAGGGAGCATAATCTGAAACCGGATGATGATTTGTCCCGCGCTGTACATGATGCAATGGCTGACGATTATTATTATGTTGGAAAAGAAGAAGGAATTTACGGAGAAATATTGTATGAATATCAAATTAAAAGAATGGAAGCTGATGCAATTACGGAATTTGTCAATGCCATAAATGATTATTTAAATGCTGAGCAGGAAAAAATAACAGTAATAGTATTCGTAGAGGCTCCCGGTGGTTTAAATCAAATATTTTATTTACAAAACTTTTCTGACAGAGAATTGGAAAAGGCGGATTATGACGGATTATATTCGCTATACATTCGGGAAATATTCGCTGCCCCTAACAATTTCTTTCATGACCCATCAATTTATACAGGAATAGAAGGAATAAGAAAGCTAAACATTGACGCTGAAATGCAGCAGAAGGCAGAGGAAGAAGGTATAGACTGGTAT
>CANRMA010000012.1 GCA_947631625.1 uncultured Lachnospiraceae bacterium
GGCTCAGGCTGCCGAGCCTGAGCCTATTATATCACATTCTCAAAAGCGAATACCCTAATCGTTCTAATTCAGAATTGCAAAGCAATTCTGTTGGCTCAGGCTGCCGAGCCTGAGCCTATTATATCACAGTTTTGCATATCTGTTTAGCTTACTTTTCAAATTACTGCCGTTTCTGCAGTTGATTATGATACATTTTACCGCTTTTATTTACGCCTTCTGCCTTCTCGCGCTTACGGACACCGCTTATCCTGTGTCACAGACAAAAAGCGGCATCTCCGATTTATGGAAAATGCCGCCTGACAGACTGCCTGTATTTATTTCAATTTCTGCAATTTCAATCTCTTCAATTTTAATTTTTTTAAGCATTGATTACATCATGAAAATACAACCTCGGAGGCTCTAAGGCCCAATCTCATTCACAATCTTCCTTCTCCATCAGCTCATCCAAAATGTTCTCATCTCCGGTAATCTCAAGATTCAGTAAATTATCTGTAACAGAAAACTGAATATCTCCTATTCCAAATTCTGTATCGCCGATTTTAAAAGTGTTCATAAAAATCATTTTTCAAAGGACGGGGTTCGCTTGGGCTGCGTCTTTTACCGCCTTTGCAAAACCTCATCCTTTGCACACCGGCTGTCAGGGTTCGTCATCCTCGTCTTTTTTTGTATCGGTTATCGGTTTAAAAGCTTCTTCTCTTTTCTCCTGTTCCTTTTTCTCCAGTTCCTTTTCCCACCACGATTTATACTTGTCTTTGTCGCCTACTTTTTCGTCGATTGTACTCTCAAACAGATTGGAAACCGTATTGGAATAAGTTCCTTTCTTATTATAGGTCTTATCCACGCCTTTCGTTCTCGCCGCAGCGTTGGAAATAGCGGATGCTTTCTGAGAGATTTGGTCTCCAAAAGAAGCGTATCCTGTGAACATAGTTTTTAAGGTAGAGATATTGTCAAGCTCAATGCCGGTTTTCCCCAGAACTGTTTTCTTCTTCAAATCTTCCTCATCAAACTTAAGCTTATTGCCTTTGCCGATCGTAATGCCTAATTTCGAAAGCAGATTACCGTTTTTCCCCGTTGTGCCGGTCATCCATGCCGCATTGCGCAGCACATTCTTCGTTTCCGAATTGCCCGCCTGTTCCACCACGAAATTGTAATCGTCAACAAAGGTCTTGACCGCCTTTGTGATGGCATCCCAGTCATAATCCCAGACTTCCGTTTCTTCTCCGGTTTCTTCATCTTTTCTTGTAAATTTCTTTTTTTCATAAAGCGAGGCATCGCCCAACGCATCCACAGACTTTTTCAGTGAGTCTGCGCCGGAACGCATCAGCATCAGCGTTTTGGAAGAATCACCAAACTGTGACAGCTTATCTGCGTCCTGCTTCGCATAATAAGACTTCATCAGCTTCCCATAGCTCCCGTTTTTGATCATGGCATAGTCTGACACATTGATATCGCTCATGCCATTGTCAATATAAGGGGCGCCGCCTCCAAACAATGAAGAATAATCCATATTGGTATTGTATCTGCTTGCATATTCACTGAAACTGTTTATTTCTGACATAACTCATTCCTCCTTTATAATCGCACACTTACATGGGTATAAACCGCTGTCGGCATAAGCATTGTAAACGCTGTTTATCGTCATTGACATAGCATCACCTACTGCTTTGACTTTTATTTTACACCTAAATAGACTTCTGCCCCATACTCAATGTCAATCCCTTTATGTTCGTTCAGGACATAATCCTTTCCGCCGACTGTCACCGTCTGCCCCGGCTGGAATTTATCAAGATGAAATGTCTGTCCGCTTACCAACATATTGTACCGCCTGTCATATGCTTCCTTTGTAAAAAGCGCGCCCACTTTTTCGTTTTGGGACATAAAATATGTCTGGGAATTGCCGCCGACCGTCACCGTGAAAAATCCGTTCTGTATACCCGCTTCTTCCAACTTGCTTCTGATTTCTTTCTGACTGTAATCTTGTTCCAACCCATAAGTGCTGTTCTTTGACAACCTATTCCAAAAATCAGCATAATCCGCCGCTTCCTTGTCAAAGCTTTCTTTTCCAAAGTTGGCAAAGGCGCCCTGACTTAATGAGGAGCCCATCGAAAGCACCCTATGGTTTCTACCGTCCTTTCCCGTAAATTGATAATACGAGTAGCTGTCAAAACGCACCTCGTTGTCCTTCACGGACATCTGTTTGGGATTGTGGATTCCCAACGCATCATTGACGTCAGCCGGATTAAAATACATCCTTTCACTCACGGGACGGCTTTCTACCGGGTATCTGCTGGTTTTGCTATATACGTTCTCAGTGCCCCGAAAATAAGCCATTTTTCCATCATAGCCGAGCATATAGCCGTCATATTTTTTGATTGCATCCAGTATTTCCTGTCCCGAATAAAACGGCCTTCTCTGGCTCGGATGCCGTCTCGGTCTTGCGCCCGCCAAAGTTCCCTGTCTTGTATAAAGTTTCGATGCTGTACGGTTTCCTTTGTGGTAAAGAACGCCGTTCTTCATATAAGTTTGGGAATACTTATTGACACGGTTCCAATCCGGCATATTCATACTCCCGACATTTCTGCTTCCAAACAGCCTTGAAACCATAGAAGAATGGTTAAATAAGCTGCTGTTCATAAAATTAAAGAAATTTCCATTGGTCCTCATAGTTTTACCTCCTTGTGTTTAACAACTTGAAATCCGTTTCTAAAACTACATTAAATCTTAAAATCAAGCCCTGCCGTTTCCGATATTGCGGCAATGTTCGGATTTGCCATTGCTTCAACCATTTTCTCCGTCAAATCCCGCATATCTTTTCCCCCAACTTTAAACTCATAAGATTTCAGGGCTTCACTCTCTGCCTTCTGCTTTTCATATCGTGCTTTTCAACCATAAACTTCATAGATATGGCGTGAACTACGGCATTTTGGGTGTGAACGTCTTTTCATACATCATAACAGTAAGAATAAATGTCTTTCCTCCCTCCATTTCTTTTATGGTAATATCAATATCTCCCTTATATTTTCCGGCGCACCTTTTGATATTTTCCATTCCCAGACCATGAAGCCGTCTGTCCTCTTTGCTGCTGACCGGCAGACCTGTTTCCCTGTCCATCGTAAGGCTGCCGGAAAAACCATTCTCAACCTCAATAAAAAACAGGCTTCCCTTCCGGTAGGAGCGTACATTGATTTTTTTCTCTCCCTCCGCTTTTCCCGCGGCTTCTACTGCATTTTCCAATGCATTATTCAACACAATTCCTATATCGTAAACATCAATCTGCTTTTTATCGGGATATGTAAAATCCGCCGTAAAGGCAATGTTTTGTTTCTCCGCTTCCTGCTTTTTCTGATGCAGGATCACATCCGTAATCGCATTTCCCGTCCGGTAGGCAAAATCCAACCTGCCCACTGTTTCTTCCATTTGCCCGATATAGCTGTCCAGTTCTTCCCGTTCTTTCCCGTCCGTCCTGCCGATCACTGCCGCTATGCTCTCCAAGTGGCTTCTCATATCATGCTTAAGCCCCCGCATATCAGCATAAATATCCTGTATTTCAGTAATCTCCCGCTGCACCTGTTTTATCTGGTTTTCTAATATGGAGCGTTTCCGTTCTTCTTCATTTAGCTGCGCCAGCTTTTGGAAAAGGATCATAGAAGATACATTTACGCCCAGCAATAAAATACAGATAAACGGCACCCAAAACAGGGTAGCGGGAACTCTTTTAAATATTGTTTCTGTCACTCCGTTTTCTGTGGACAGTATCATCATTCGCAACGTTATTGCGATACACAAGGATACCAAACTCGGAAGTGTCAAAAACGCATTTTCATGTTTCTGCAGCTGATAGTCTTTTTTTACAAATTTAACCGCTATGACGGAAAGGTATGTTGCAAGCAGCAGCAAATACATCAAAATAGTGATTGCCCCAATTATCCCATTAGAAGCTGCCGTCCACTTCTTTGCTTTCTCTATACTGTCAATCCATCCTTTTGTCAAAAAAACAGCAGAAATTTTCCGGTCCGCATAATATAAACCGGTCATTATCACTACGACAATATAGACGATGATCTTTTTCCCGCCGATAAAACTGACGGTAACAAAAAACTGTTTGGATAAATCCTTTTGATATAACAGCATTGAAAGAAACAGAACAATCCCCATATCGGCAGCCGCTTTCAAAATAATGCTGAATGAAGATTCGGTGTTGATTCGCTCTCCTATCAGGCTTTCAAAAATAAAAGAAAGAAACGCCCACGCAAACAAAGCTGTTTTTCTTGATGTTTTCGCTTTCAGAAATTTATCCGCATAAATACTTCCCATGATACTGTTGATAAAATCAATGCCAAAAGGAAGAACCCATTCAAACATTAACGATTCCTCCGTTTTTAGCATAGTTCATATACCGCTTAATGAAGTCGGTATATTTCTTCTGCGCAAGGAGCAGTTTATCCCCATTAACAACTTCAATCATATCCGTGCCATAGGAAGCGATTTTTTCCATATTCACAAGGTAGCACCTGTGGCAGCGGTAAAAGCTGCCGCCCGCCGCCTGCTCCCATTCGTCCATTTTCCCATAGGTTTCCAAAACCCCCGTTTTTGTGTGGATAATGACCTTTTTGTTTGCGCTTTCAATGTAAAAAATATCTCTAAGGTACACTTTTTTCTGTACGCCCGCATTTTTGACAAAAAGATATTGTTTTTCCTGTTCCTGCATGGCAAACGCTTCTTTCCATGCCCGCCCAAAAACAGTGGCAAACTTCTCTTTCTTCAGTGGTTTTACCAGATATTGAAACGCCGACACGTCAAACGCATCATACACATACTTTTCATAACCTGTCACAAAGATGATAATGCTCTTTGCCCGTCCTTCTTTCTCCTGCTTCCGCCTGATCTGCCGCGCTGCGTCAAGACCTGACACTTTCTCCATTTCCACATCAAGGAAAGTAATATCAAAATCTTCCTCTGCCTTTAACATTTCCTCCCCGCTTGTAAAGGTTACGATTTCGGCACTGCCTTCCTGCTCTTTTATGAGTGAAACGATATGCTCCCTTGCCGCTTTATCATCGTCGCAGACTGCAATTTTCATAAACTCCTACTTCCTTACTTATGCGCATTTTGCCCCTTTATCATATATTAGCAGATTTTATGACATATCGGAATAATATGGTGTGAACTACCGGATTTTTGGTGTGAAATTTGTTCGGTTTGTACACTTCCATGCTGCTTTGTCTGCGCCAAACTCAGGCATGATCTTAACGCGCCGCAAAAGTGTATATAATCATACATATTTGTAAACAATTTTTATGATTGTCCATAAATTAAATTAATTAAGTTTTGGTTAAGTTTTAATTAAATATTTCCCAAAACCTTTATTTAATTACCAATTTTTGCTATAATAAAGCGGTATTATATAAATCCTGCTATTTATCACGGGAGGCATTATATATGAATTATGGTAAAAAAAGTGTCCGTCAGAAACAGAAGGCGCTTAACTCTAAATCCGGAAAATGGGGGAAGAAGCTTGGTTTTACGTTTATACAGGTATTTCTGATCCTTATAATATCAATCGCCATAGTAGGCGCGTCCGCCGGGATAGGCATATTTAAGGGCGTTCTGGCAACGGCTCCCGACATAGGGAACATTGACGTGACTCCGTCAGGTTTTTCAACCTTTGTGTACGACATTGAAGGAAATCAGACCGCCAAGTTGGTGTCAACTGATTCAAACCGCATACCTGTAAGTATGGATATGGTTCCCGAAAATCTGGCACACGCTTTTGTGGCGATCGAAGATGAACGTTTTTACGATCACAACGGAATAGATATCAAGGGTATTATCCGCGCGGGAGTCAACGGCATACGGAATAAATTTCATTTCAAGGAAGGCGCCAGCACTATCACACAGCAGCTTCTTAAGAACAATGTTTTTACCGACTGGACAAGTGAAGATTCTCTTACGGATAAGGTTAAACGTAAGATTCAGGAGCAATATCTTGCGTTGGAGCTTGAAAAGGTAATGGATAAGGACGACATCCTTATCAACTATATGAATACCATAAACCTAGGTCAGAACACACTTGGGGTTCAGGCGGCTTCACAACGTTATTTCAACAAATCCGTCAGCGATCTGACTCTTTCGGAATGCGCTGTGATCGCAGGCATTACTCAAAATCCGAGTAAATACAATCCTATAACACATCCCGATAATAATGCGGAGCGTCGTGAAAAAGTCCTGAACAACATGTTGGAACAGGGTTATATAACTCAGGCGGAACATGACACGGCATTGGCTGACGACGTATATTCCCGCATTCAGGTCGTAAATTCGGAAACCAATGAGGACACTGTAAATACATATTTCGTAGACGCCCTTACGGATGATGTATTGGAAGATCTTATTGCGGCAGGTTACAACGAAACTCAGGCCTATACCCTTTTATACAGCGGCGGCCTGAAGATATATTCAACGCAGGACCCTGATATTCAGGCTATCTGTGATGAAGTTTTTGCAGATGAAAACAATTTCCCGTCAAATACCAAATGGTATCTGAACTATGAGCTGACTATCGTAAAGGAAAACGGCGACAGGGTAAATTACAGTACCGAAATGCTTAAAAAGTTCTTTGAAGAAAGCAGAACGGGTTATAATCTTATTTATTCAACTCAGGAAGAGGCCTATGCCGATATAGAGCTTTATAAGGAGGCGGTGCTTGGCTACGGCGACGAAGTATTCAGCGAAAACATTTCGCTTACGCCGCAGCCCCAGGTCTCGCTTGTTGTAGAGGATCAGAGCACGGGCCACATTGTGGCGATGGAAGGCGGCCGCGGCGCCAAATCCGGAAGCCGTACCTTAAACCGCGCCACTGACGCCGTAAGACAGCCGGGATCGACATTTAAGGTAGTTTCCACTTATGCTCCCGCGCTCGACAGCGCAGGCCTGACGCTTGCCACCGTCTTAAATGACGCGCCTTTTAACTACGAAGGAGGCAAACCCGTAAGTAACTGGTATAAGACCGGTTATAAGGGAATATGTTCATTCCGGGACGGTATACGCGAATCGCTGAACATTATCGCGGTAAAAGCTTTGACATGGATAACTCCAAGGCTTGGATATGACTACCTGATAAACTTTGGCTTTACTACTCTGGTGGAAAGCAAAGAAATAGACGGAAATATCTACTCAGATATCCGGCAGCCGCTTGCGCTTGGCGGTATAACTAACGGTGTGACCAATAAAGAATTAAATGCCGCCTACGCCTGCATAGCCAATGGCGGAACTTATATCAGACCGAAGCTGTATACAAAGGTTATCGATCATGACGGCAACGTAATATTGGACAATACGCCGCCGCAGTCAAAACAGGTTATAAAAGAGACCACAGCTTTCCTGCTGACTGACGCCATGGTGGACGTTGTATCGGCAGCAGGCGGTACCGGAGGCGCCGTAAATTTTGGTAATATGGCCATTGCCGGTAAGACAGGCACTACTTCCAGCAGCGTTGACGTATGGTTTGCAGGTTTTACGCCGTACTACACAGCCACAACCTGGGCAGGTTATGACAATAACATCAAAATGAAGTCATCAGAGGAAACCAACCTCGCCAAGAAGCTGTGGCGGGCCGTAATGTCCAAAATACATGAGGATCTGCCAAGCGCTTCATTTAACGTGCCAAGCGGGATCGTAACAGCTACGGTATGTTCACGTTCGGGTAAACTGCCTATAGACGGCTTATGCAACGGCACTTTGAAAACAGAATACTTTGCGGAGGGCACGGTTCCCACCACAACCTGTGACGTTCACTATGCAGGCCCCATCTGCCAGTACAGCGGTCTCCCCGCTACTGAATTCTGTCCTTTCAGGGTTGACGGAGTGGCAGAGCTGCCGCTTATGGAAGACGCTTCGCTACAGAGCGGCAATCCGTCCGCAACAATTAAAGAAGTCGTAAACCCGGACGGAACGACCACCACAGTAACCGTGCCTCAGACCACGAACGTCTGCCCTCACAATGCCGAATTCTTTGCTGATCCGAATCACGAAGCGATAATCAATCAACAGCGCAGCGAAATTGAGCAAAGAAACGCTGCTGCCGCGGCAGCAGCGGCCGCGGCGGCGGCCCAACCTGCAGAGGGAGCGGCTGCGCCGCCCCAGGAAACGTCTCCCGCGCCGGAAGGCGCGCAGACGCAATAACAATCATATGACAAATATAAAAGGAGCCTGATAATTCAGACTCCTTTTATATTATTGATCTTCTCTTCCAACTCTTCAACTGCTGTCTTTGCATTGGTTATCGCCCTGCAGCATTCTTCATAGATATCATCCGGTTCCTGTCCGCGCTGTTCATAATACAGCTTTCCTATCTCGGCATAATTCTTTTTGATAACATCTTCACAGGTCCTGATCTGACTCTTAAGGTTGGTAACTTCGGCAAGCTCCTTCGCCTTATCACTTACCTCTTTTCCTTTTTGCGATATGGTTTCGCTAAGCTTGTTTACAAACTTTCTTCCGTCAAAATTTGTTTCCATAAAACTACCTCCTTTTATTTATATTACAGCGATTTTCCGTCTATTACTTTTTCATACAGCTCATTAATAGCATCTGTTATTTTATATTCGACCTTCTCGCTTACAAAGGGCTGTCTCATTAAACGGTTAAACAGTTTCATCATAATAACGGTATCCGAGCTTCTAAGAAGCGCTTTCGCGCCCGCTCCGTAAAAATTCTCATTGAACCTTATCCTGTGTTCAAGCGCATAAGCGAGTTTATCGGCGCAACCTTCCATCGTATCTGCCCCGACGCCTTCGTTTGTCGCAACGCCTGCGGTAAAGCTTTTCCCGATCTGGCTTCTTGCTTCCAGAATGAACTTAAGATTTTCCTCACGTGAAAGTTCACCGTCAACTATATAAGCCGTAGGCTTGCCTGAAAGAGCGTCGATGTATCTGTCACAAAACCGTCTCTCATCAAAGCTCTTGAACGGAACGCCCATTGAGTGGTCTTTAATCGTAAATGCATACACAATGCTGTCCGCCCTCTCCAGTTTCCTGTAAATAAAAGCTTCGAAATCGTCCGCATCTTCTTCATAAGCATCAGGCATACACGCATGGCAGTTCGCGCACCCCTCGCCCAGATCATAATTCTGCAGATTGATCACATGACTTTCATAAGGCAGCAATCTTCTAAAATCAATTATCATGCGGCGCAGTCTGATATTGTCCCTGCTGCAATCCGTTACGATCACTACGCTATACTTACTGTTTTTATTCCTCCTAACGCCGCCCTTTTTATCATTACTTAGCTTATCATTATTTAACTTATCATCGCTTAGCTTATCATTATTTAACTTATCATCGCTTAGCTTATCATTATTTAACTTATCATCGCTTAGCTTATCATAACTTAACTTATCATCGCCTTCATCATTATCATTATAATTATCCGTATATTGATCGGCAGCTTCCGGTCTTATCTCCCTGCAGGTCAAAGTCTCTTTATCTATTATATGCTTAATATAATTCCAATAAGTAATTATCTGCAGCCGTCCTACCTTATCCAGAAGATCCTTGGTTTCTTCATAAAAACCTCCAAGCGCCTTCAAGCCCATGTCCCTGCAGTTATCTTCTATGTATCGCTGCGCCGTCACGTCATAAAAATGACTTGACGCAGTTATCTGAGTGGCATATTTGCCTTTCATGTCAATATCCTGCGCTTTTAAGGCAGATATAAAACGATGTAGGCCTGCAGGCGCCATAAAAGTATATACCGGATAAGCAAAGAGCAGCATATCAGCCCTTTCCACAGCTTCACACACACCGCTCATATCCTGCTCCAACACTTCTATGTCTTCCCCTGCATGAATGACCTCAAATGCATCTTTGGGAAACTTCTTTTGTAAAAAACGTATCGTCTGATAGGTCACGCTGTCCCGCCCTTTAGGACTTCCGTTTATTACCAAAACATTCATTATGATCCTCCATTCCTGCCCGGTCTGCATCCAACCCTTGTATAAGATCCCTGTATATCGTGTATCTACTGTATCGCCACGTCATATGTGACAAGATAAAAATCGTCCTGCAAAGCTTCGATCTGCCAGTTGATCCTGTATACGGAAGCTCCAAGCTGTGATATGACTTTGTCCATATATCCCTGCCTGTAACCGTTATTCTGCAACGAGCCGTATACGGCTTCAAAAAGATCTCTTCCTTTGATAAGGTTGCTGAATTTGTAATTACCCGCGCCTCTTGAAAGAAGATTACGATAACAGTCGTTATAATATTCATCCAGATACGTCAGCGCGTTATTTTCTGAATAGCCAAGCTCTTCAATGCTTCTTCGACTGTCGTAGTCCTCTTCATTACTGCTTCCATCGTCTCCATTGCCATTATCATTCCCATTACCATTGTCATTTCCGTCATCGGTATCTTCTTCATCGTCTTCTTCCAAATTGCGGTAAGCTATACCGTTGCAGGGCGGCAGATAAACAGAAAGTTCCTGCCTTAAATGGTTCCAGGCGAAATCGGCATCCGACTTATTAAAGTAATCATATGTACCCTCTCCCGTATCGTCCCAGGTAGCATCCACATTATAGTATCCGTCGTCTAACGCAACTATATCCCACGCATGGCTTTCGCCTGCATATCCGGTACAGTAATAACACGGTATTCCAAGCTGCTGCATCATATACTGGAAAGCCCTCGCATATCCCGCGCATACCGTCCTTCCGTTTACAAGCGCGCTGTATGCGCTCTGGTTTATATTAGCAAACGTAACATATTCGGTATTGGCTATAAGTTCATCATGCACGTGCTTTTCTTTTTCATAATCGCTGTCAAGGTCTTCGGCGCCTGAGGTTATCTCATTTGCTTTTTCATTGAAAGTCTTCTTTTCCGCAGTCAGATTGTCCGCCGTATAGTTAAACTGCAGATCGATCTCAGCGCAGTTCCCGTCGCGCTTATATTTGCAGGAGTAAGCCGTATCTACCCAGAAAAGCTCCGGATGATCGTTATAAACGGCCGCAAACGCATCTTTAAGCGCTCCTGTAGACACACTCTCGACCGGGGCAAATCTTTCGTTAAGCGCATTGGCATTGGCGTAAATCTGTCGGTAAAGATGCTGTCCTTTACCGTCCAACATATAGTAATAAGGATAAAAGCGCGGATCAAAGCTGAGCATATCCCCGGTTTCACCGACACTAAGCTCGCTAAGCAGTTCGGCCGCCTCTTCATCATCTATTTCACTGTTTTCGGCATGCACAGGTTCATAACCGTTTTTATCCGCAACTTCATCCGGCACTTCAAGGCCAAAGACAGACGGATCGATCTTTTGATCGTCTTCATCTTCTCTCTCGTCCGCCCAGACCACTCCGCTCGGCCGTGTCTCATACTGCGGAGCCGAATACCCTGCAGCCTGCGTATCGGCTGACGGCGTCGTTTCCGTCTGTTCGGACTGCGTGGAAATGCTTACGGAAGGCACTGCCCCGCCATCCTGTACGCCAAGCGCGTTACCCGCATCATACAGCGGCTTTTTCTCTTCGTCAAGTTTCAGCGCTTCCGCAATCTTTCCCGACAGCTCAGGTTTAACTGCGCATACCATAATAAGCGCGCATAAAAGTGCAAACAATATAAGAATTCCATATAAAATTTTTTTAATGATCCTCATAACTTTTACCTTCTTACGTTTATTATGGCTGTCCGACAGATTACTTTAAAAATAACGCATGTTATTTATCTAAATTTCTAAATCCTGAATGCATTAACCGCTTCCGTAAGCTCTTTTGCCCTGTTTTCAAGTTCAACAGTGGAGCTGTGAAGATTATCTATCATCGTCATCTGGTTCTTCAGCGAATCATTTACGGTAGATACTGAGGCAGTGGTTTCTTCCGATACGGAAGAAATATTATCAATAGCCTCCAGAGTATCGTTTCTGTGTCTTTCCATACTCTCTATGGTATGTCTCAGAGAGGCTATCTCATTTATCAGGCTCTCGAGATAATCGTTCATATTGCCGAATACACTTATCGTATCATTAACGGTCACGGTCTGTACGGATACTATCTGTTCAGCCTGCGCGGCGACTTTTACGGTATCTTCCGCATAACCCTTTATCTCCTGCATAACATCCTGGATCTGCTTGGCGGCGCCGATGGTTCCGTCTGAAAGCGAGCTTACCGACTGGGCGACTACCGCAAAGCCTCTTCCCGCTTCTCCTGCCCTTGCAGCCTCAATAGATGCATTTAAAGATAAAAGGTTGGTCTCCTCGGCTATACCGTTGATAACCTCAACAAAACCTTCTATTGCGGAAAGGCTCTCTTCCAGATTTCTGATATTGGTCGTAACATTTTTGGTAATATTGGTCGTATCCTGAGACTTGGATGACAGATCGTCCATTGTCGATATGCCTCGCGCTATTATCTCCCTGGTATTTTCGGTGATCGATCCCATGTTCTTAACCGTTTCAACAGCTCTTGTGATCCTATCTGACAGTTCATCCATCTGAGCCACACAGTTTTGCGCATCATCAGCCTGATTGTTCAGCCCTTCTCCCATCTCATCGACCGCAGTCGCGATCTGGTCTCCGGAACTTGTGATAACTTCCGATACTTCGGCAAGTTTCTCCGTAGACACGGAAACATTCTCCGTAGTCTTAAGCACCTGCACGATAAGATTTCTCGTATTGTTGACCATATCGGCTATACTCTTTACCAACAGCTTAAATTCATCTTTTCTGTCAGTATTGATGCTCACGGTAAGGTCGCCCCCGGATACTATCCGGAGTTTATCGCTTATCTGTCTGATCGAAGACGTAATTCCGATTATGATAAGGACCGTGGCAGCGATCGCTATTATACAGGTGATAAGCACCATTAAAAACGTAATATTCTTAATGGAATCGGCTCCCGCGTTTACCATGCTTAAAGGAACCATTGCGCAGATGGCGGAACCGTTCACATAGCTCTTGCTTATCATAAATAAATAATCGGTGTTATTATATTTCACATAATCTATTATGGTAGCCGCGTTATCCGCCATTGCCTCGGTATAATAAGGCTGGTCAAGGAAAGAAAAATCTGAATTATTTACTATTTCATTTCCCTCAAGCATGAGTTCTCTGCCGTCAGCGGTAATAAAAGCCGATTTACTTCCTTTTCCAAGATCCAACGCTCCCATTATATCCGCCATGGCAGCCGCGCTGTAGTCCACGACGATGCATGCCCTTCTGGTCGTCATGGGTCTTATGTAAGAGCAGATATAATCATCTGCGGAATAGTCCGGATAATATTGGGAAAATACCTCATCAATATAGTCATGGGAACCGACCCAGCTTCCGTGCAGCGACTCAAAACACGCCGCCTCAGGTTTATCCTCCAGTTCATTATAGAAACCCGGCACATCCGCTTCCCCATCATATGTGGAAATTACGGAAAGACCGCTGCCCGGAATAATATATATGTTTTTAATAAATTCATTTCCCGTCTGCTTTACTTCCAGATCGACGGAAACATTTTCTATTATTTCCTTCTTACTCCATTCGTTGTATATGGACCCTGTGGCAAGCCTTACAAGGTCCGTATCATAATACAGCTGTTCAGACTCCGATATTGCCGACTGAAAACCGAAATCAAGATATTCCACGGCCATTGACATGGCTTTGGACATGGAGTCTTCATAATTTGAGGACATGCCCGAGGCCGCGAGCGAATATGCAACTATTCCTATAATAACAGTGCATACAAGCGGTATCGCAAAGCCGATGACCAGTTTGGTCCTGATACCGATCCTGCTTTGTCTGTCCTTCATGGTTCTTTTGGCATTACTGAAACTTTTCCCCTCTGCGCCATCGGTCCGGGAAGAAGCATCTTTTACAGCGCTCACTTGCCGTTCTTTATCATTTATGTTCTGATCATTTATATTCATTTCATTATCAGCCACGTTTTTCTCTCCTTTCGCAATCGCCTGCCATATGTTCTTACTTCGCCCTTCTGATCATATCAAGGTACTCGGTAAGACCGTTTTGCTCCGCATAGCTGTCCTGGATCGCAATTGCGGGCTGTTTAAATGCTTCTATATCCATATCTTCATAATCCGTTACAATAGCGCCCTCAGCGATACACTGCGCTTTGGAACTGTCCATCATCTCATAGGTTACGGCGCGTTCCTGCAAGGTCGCAGCCAAAGAGGCCGTATCTATCCAACTCTTCTGTTCGCCGGTCAGGCTGTCATAAAAATCTCCGTTCATTATAAAAAGACGGGTCGTATAATCATGATGTGTCTCGCATATATATTTGCCATTTACAGTCTTATGATGCTCTTTTAACATAAGATTGGTATAATCGTTCTCCGCAGAATCCACTCCGCCGCTGTTAAGTACGTCATACAGCTCTCCCCAGCCTATATTTACGGGTTCCGCTCCAAGAGACGTCCAGTAATCATATACCACTCCCGAAGTCTGAGTCCTTATGGTAAAACCTGCCACATCCTCAGGCTTTGTAATGGGCGCCTTACCGTAATAATCACGCACTCCTGCCGACCAGTAGCCCATGATACGGTATTTATTGTTGGTTTTGTCCAAAATTATATCAGTCATTGCAGAGCCGAACTCTCCATCCATTGCCGCCTCCCAATGGCTGAAACCGTCAAAAAGATATAAAAGCGAAAGCATATCAACTTCCGCCGCGCCGGCAGAAGTCATATGTCCCGGAGAACATACTGCCATCTGGATCTGACCGTTGTCTAACATAGTCAACAGCTCAGCTTCGTCTTCACTCAGATCCCCGTCGCTGCACACTACCTTAATGGCGCCGCCGGAAAGCTCCTCCGCAATCTCTTTAAAAGTTTCCAGTCCAAAGTGATACGGATTGTCAGCAGAGGTCTGGTTGGACGCTATAGTCAGCGTGATCTCAGGCTCCGCAGCCCCGGTCTGTTCTGCGCCGGCGCCCTCAATAGAGCCAATGGTCCTTCTCTGACCGTTACTGCCGCAGCTGCATAATATGCCTGCCATAAGTCCCGTGACTACCAGTAAGGACAGCTTTTTATTAAATCTCATTTAACAGTACCCCCTCCCATACATATTCTTCTCCAATATGTACATAACTACAGATTATATTTAAAATTTTATTTTGATATTATTTCGAATTTTATTTCGTATATTATCTCAGATTTTATTACATATTTTATTGTAACATTTTATTGGTTATTCGGCAACAACTTATATGAATGTGTAATCTATCTAATGTGTAATCTATCTAATGTAAAATTTATCATGGAGAAATGTCCTGTCACCGTTCATTTGTATATAACTTTTCTAAGCTTATTCTTTATCCTCTGCAGCGCGTTGTCCGTGGATTTCACGTCACGTCCGAGTACCCCGGCTATCTGCGTATACTTCATTCCCGTAAGATACAGATCAAGAACCTGCTTTTCAAATCCGCTGAGTTCCTTTTCAATGATCTTTTCAAGCTGCTTTACATTTTCTTTATCAATTACCATTTCCTCAGGGCTTAAATCCGAGTTCCCGATCATCATATCCACAAGCGCGGTATTTTCTCCGTTTATTCCCGAACCGTCTTCGCCCGTTCCATATAGGGAAACATATGTATTCAGAGGGATATGCTTCTGTCTCCTTGAAGCCTGAACGGCAGTGTATATCTGCCTTGATATGCACAGGTCGGCAAATGTGGAAAAGCTCGCGTCCCTGCCGCTGTCAAAATCTCTTATAGCCTTAAAAAGCCCTATCATGCCTTCTTGGATAAGGTCGTCGCTGTCCGCGCCGAGGATATACATGGACTTTGCTTTGCTTTTCACAAGATCTTTGTACTTGTTCATCAGAAAATCCATGATCTTGGTATCGCCGTCATGAAGTTGTATCACAAGCTCTTCGTCGCTGTAACTGTCGTAATCTTCTTTCATTTTCCCAGTCTCTGCCTTACTATTTCATATGCAATGACTCCTGCCGCAACCGAAGCATTAAGGGAATCAATATCGCCCTTCATGGGAATGGCCGCGGTAAGATCGCACTTTTCCTTAACCAGTCTTCCCACTCCTTCGCCTTCGCTGCCGATAACGACCCCGATCGCGCCTTTCAGATCAAGATCATACATAACAGTTCCGTCAATATCGGCGCAGACGAACCACAGTCCTTCTTTCTTAAGTTCATCTATTGTTTTGCCGAGATTAGTCACCTTTGCCACCGGCGTATAATTAACCGCCCCCGCCGACGTTCTTGCAACCGCCGCCGTAAGCCCTGCCGCCCGGTTCTTGGGGATTATGACGCCATGCGCGCCCGCAAGATTAGCAGTCCTTATTATCGCGCCCAGATTATGGGGGTCTTCTATATTATCCAGAAGAAAAATAAAAGGCGCCTCGCCTTTCTCCTTAGCCTTATTAAGTATGTCCTCCACAGTGGCGTACTCATACGCCGCAACAGAAGCGATCACGCCCTGATGCCTGCCTGTTTCGGATAAAAGATCCAGTTTTTCCCTTGTTAAATATTTAACAATGCAGTCACGTTTCTTAGCCTCACGCTTTATGCTCATTATCGGACCATCCTGACAGTTATCAAGTATATATAATTTGTCTATGGTCCTGCCCGCGCGAAACGCCTCTAACACTGCATTTCTGCCTTCGATCTGCGACTCCGTATATCCCATTTTTATCTCCTCTTTACATATTCCGTCTCAGATGTTTCCAAACCGCCTCTAAATCTCAATCCCTCTAAATCTCAACGTCCCTAAATCTCAACGTCCTTAAATCTCAAGCCCTAGCTTCCCAAACGCAATCTTTATCAGGTCTGTGAGCCTGTCCATATCATCACTCAGATAAAGATATCCGAACAAAGCCTCCAGACCGGTCGCCTTATGATAATCCGCAGTGGAAGCGTTCTTGGCCGTGGTATGGGGCCTGGCATTGCGGCCGCGGCGAAACACCGAGGCTTCTTCGGCATTTAATTCCGTCTCAAGCGCCTCTGCCATCCTTGCCTGCGTTTTGGCGTTTACATAACGTATCACGGTCTTATGAAGCTTGTCGGGCGGCCTGTTAGCCCTTTCCACAACTATACTGCGGATGATAAGGTCGTACACGGCGTCGCCGATATACGCCAGAGTCAGAGGCGAATATGTCCGTATGTCCGTCTTTTTACAATTAAAACCGTCCCGAATCTTCCAAAGGATCGATGCTTGCAGCGTATCTTTTATGCTCTCTTCCATTTTACGCCTTCTCTTGTATCTTCCAGGATTATTCCCTGCTTAAGCAGGTCATCACGTATCTCGTCAGCCCTTGCAAAATTTTTGGCTTTCCTTGCTTCCTGTCTTTCTTTAATGAGCACCTCTATCTCATCATCGAGGATATCGGACTCTTTTTCCACAATAAGCCCGCAGATATCGGAAAGCATTACTATTTCGTCCTTAAGGGCTTTCAGGAATTCCCTGCTGCTTTGCTCTCCCGCTTCGGTGTTTGCAAATTTTACCAGTTCAAAAATTGACGAAATTGCGTCAGCGGTATTAAAGTCGTCGTCCATAGCCTCTTCAAACTTGGCGATAAAACCCTTCGCCTTTTCAAGCGCGTTTCGCTCCGAATCTGCTTTATCCGTATCTTCCATTTTATCGGCTTTGGCATTTTCAATAAGGAAATCCAGGTTGGATACGCAGGTTACGATCCTATCATATCCGTTTTTGGCGGCTTCCATAAGCTCTGCGCTGAAATTCAACGGGCTTCTGTAATGCGCCGAAAGCATGAAGAAACGCAGTATCTGAAGATCGTACCTTTCGCTTATGTCCCTCACCGTAAAGAAGTTTCCCTCGGATTTGGACATCTTTTTATTGTCTATATTCAAAAAGCCGTTATGCATCCAATACTTTGCAAATGTTTTCCCGTTTGCCGCCTCGGACTGCGCTATCTCATTCTCATGATGCGGGAAGATCAGATCCTCTCCGCCTGCATGTATGTCAATTTCGTCCCCAAGGTATTTCTTACTCATGACGGAGCACTCTATATGCCAACCCGGGCGTCCTTTGCACCAGGGAGACTCCCAGTATGGCTCTCCTTCTTTCTTGGGTTTCCACAATACAAAGTCGAGCGGATCTTCTTTCTGGTCCTCTCCCGATACCAGAAGAGAACGGTTGCCGCCGCGCAGATCATCCAGATTTTTATGCGACAGCTTACCGTAATCCTTAAAACTCCTTGTCCTGAAATACACAGTGCCGTCCGCAGCCTTATAAGCATGGCCTTTTTCCATAAGAGTCTCTATCATATCAAGCATGCCGTCTATTTCATTGGTAGCAAGCGGGTGCGTCGTGGCAGGCTTTACATTTAACGCCTTCATATCCTTTTTGCACTCGTCTATATATCTGTTGGAAATTACCGAAGGCTCCACGCCTTCTTCATTCGCTTTCTTAATGATCTTGTCATCCACATCGGTAAAATTGGATACATAATTTACGTCATAGCCTTTATATTCCATATATCGTCTGACCGTGTCAAAAACTATCATCGGCCTTGCATTGCCTATATGGATCAGGTTATAGACGGTGGGTCCGCAGACATACATGCTTACCTTTCCTTCTTTAACAGGCTCGAACTCCTCTTTTTTCCCCGACATTGTATTATAAATCTTCATATCATAAGCCTCCATTATCACTCAGCGTCATTTATACGTTTAAGTTCCCTCACCTGCCGCTCAAGATCCAGCAGTCTGTTGGTAAGCTCTTCGTTCTCATGCTGCAAAACCGCCAGATCTTCCATAACGGGATCCGGCAGGTCGATCTGGTCCATCTCTTCCTGCGGCAGACTGATATTCCCACGCTTGACCACACGGCCCGGAACGCCGACTACCGTAGAATTGGGCGGCACTTCCTTAAGCACCACGCTTCCCGCGCCGATCTTGCTGTTATCGCCTATCGTAAAAGATCCAAGCACCTTGGCTCCCGTACTTATCATAACGTTATTACCTACAGTGGGATGTCTTTTGCCCTGCTCTTTACCCGTACCGCCAAGCGTTACGCCCTGATAAAGCGTTACATTATCGCCGATTATCGTAGTCTCTCCTATTATAACACCGTTTCCGTGATCTATAAAAAAGCCCCTGCCTATCTTTGCTCCCGGATGGATCTCAATTCCGGTCTTGCGCACACCTTTCTGGGATATCCATCTGGCCAGAAAATAATGCTTTTTCTCATAGAGCCTGTGTGCGATGCGGTAATATATCATTATCTTAAAACTAGGGTAAAGAAATGCCTCCATATCGGAATGAATGGCGGGGTCGCGCTCTTTTATGACCTTTATCTCCTCGCGTATGCGACTTATAAGCCCCATTTTATTACGCCCCTTTACTTAATCGTTTAAGTCCGTCTGTCCATATATAATCCAAAAAAGCGGATAACCTGTCTCCTTCCGTATGAGAGACGAAATTATCCGCCTTTAGTATCAGAATATGCAAAACGTTAGTTTTTGTCAAGCACGAAACCCTATAATAATCTGTTACCCCAATCCCTGAGAATATCTTCACAGCTGTCCACGTCGATCTCTTCCACCGCAGCCTTCAGGTTTTCGAACATCTCCTGCTGCCAACCCTCATACCGGTATTGGCCCATTTCTTTAACCACAGACTCCATCTGGTCAATATCCAGATTTTCAAGCGCATCCCTCATGCTTGAAAAATATTCCAACAGATCCGAAAAAGAAATGTTCTTCTTCTCGGACGCGTCGGTCTCTTCCTCCGGACAGTAAGGCTCCAACACTTTTATGTAATTTCTGTATTGCTCAACAAGAGCGTCCGTGTTTTGATGTATGAATTCGGAATCCCTTGCATTTCCCGCTTTTTCAAGCGCCGCCGCTTTTTCTGAAAGCGAGACCGCCCCTATCTGTTTGGACGAGCTTTTCAGGGAATGAACCTCTATTGTGAACGCGGGCCAGTCCTCTTTTGTCTCAAGTTCTTTGATAAGCGTGGATTTTTTATCGATAGTCCGATAATAAGCTTTCAAAATAGTCCAAAAAAGCTCTTCGCTTCCCAAAAACTTAAGCGCGAAGTTCACATCCAGATCTCCGACCTTTATATCCGACGCCGGCTCTTCTTTGGGCTTACCGCTCTGGGCAGAGTATATCTTCTGTATCTTTTCTATAGGAAGCCACTGCCTGAGCTTGGATATCAGCATACGAAGCTCTATAGGTTTGGCGACAAAATCGTTCATTCCTTCCTGACAGAACATTTCCTTGGTCCCCTCTACCGCATTAGCAGTAAACGCGATGATGGGCACATCATTATATTCAGGGTGCAGACGCCTTATTATATGGGTGGTCTCCACTCCGTCCAACTCGGGCATCATATGATCCATGAATACTATATCGTAATGTACTTTGCTGATCTTGTCTATCGCCTCCATACCGCTTATCGCAGTATCTATCTTCATATTAAGAGGTTTTAACAGCCCTTCCGCAACTTTTAAATTGACATCGTTATCATCAACTATAAGTATATTGGCGTCCGGAGCCACAAATTCAAATTCATTCATGGCCGCATCCGCATTATTTTCAAGTTTGGTGCTCTCACCGTTGAGTATCATCGCTATAGTCAATATGGACAGCGGCTTACGCACGATAAACAGGTTTTTGATCCCGTCGTATGATTGTATCTCATCAAAAAAATCAACCAACATAATGGCCGTTATCTTGGGATTGTTCCTTATCAGGTCTTCAAACGCCGAGAAAAACATATCCTTTTCAAAAAATATATAAAGCTCCTTCTGCCCTATCAGGCTCTTAAAATCGGCGTCCGAGTCCAGATCCCTGTACTCCACTCCAAGCCTTTCCACGTCCTCGCACAAACGTTCTTTGACATACTGATTGGATATAAGTCCCGCAACCAGTATATCTTCCGGATCTTTTACGGTGATGGCGGGCGTATCGTCAACAACCTTCTGCGGAAGCACAAATGAAAACTTGCTTCCTTTTTCATACTCGCTCTCTACCCATATATTTCCTTTCATCAGCCCCAAAAGCTGCTGTGAGATCGCAAGGCCAAGCCCCGTGCCTTCGATATTACGGTTTCTCTTACTGTCTACCTGTTGGAAAGATTTGAATAATTTATCCATATCTTCCTTTTTGATACCTATACCTGTATCCTCGACGGACACCTGGAGCATGATCTCATCAGGGGATTCGTTTACATAATCCATCTTTATGAGAATTCTTCCCCTGTTGGTAAATTTAGCGGCATTGTTGGCAATATTGAGCAGGATCTGCTTGATCCTTATATTGTCGCCCAAAAGCTTGTTCGGCATATTGGGGCTTATATCCAGTATAAGCTCTACGTCCTTGCCTTTAAGCCTTGTCATCACTATGTTGGTGACGTCGCTTATAACCGACATGGGCTCGTAATCCATGACGTTGATATCCATTTTGCCGGATTCGATCTTGGAAAAATCCAAAATATCGTTAATGATAGTCAGTAACGCCTTACCGGATTCTTTTATCTGCATGATATAATCTCTCGCCGCAGGCGGGAGCTGTTCGCGCAGGGCCATTTCCGCCATGCCTATAACGGCGTTCATGGGAGTCCTTATCTCATGGCTCATATTGGCAAGAAAGTCCGACTTCATATTTGACGTTTTTTCCAGATCCTGCCGCGCCTGATATGCAAGAAATTTATTGTACGCCATATCGGAAAGTATCTCAGCGATAGTGGACAAAAATTTGGCAGCTTTCTCAACACTGTCTTTATCCACTATATTAACCTTGCGTACCGCTTCATAATATTTATCCGGATCTACGTCTATCTCCTGCGCGATCTTCTTTATCTCGGCTTCGTCGGGCGGCGCCGTCAAGACCTGGCCGCCTATAAAGCAGCCTACGATCTTATTGTTTGCCATGATCGGAGCGGCAAAATCAATAAGGCCGGCATGACATATATAAGAGGTTGACATGCCTTTTTCCAACGCAAGCTCCGCGCCGTATTTATCGCACTGCGTGCATCTTAAACAGCCAAGCGGCGAGTTTCTGGTATATTTCATGCAAAATTCGGAAAAATTGGAGCCTTCCGTAACGGGCACTCCGTTTCTGTCTGTCGTTAAAGCCGCAATACCCGTATGATTTGAGAACGCATCCTGTATTTTCTGCAGTGTGTCTCTGTCTATCAGATCAGTCAAATATAAATCATAATCCATACCCATCAACATTCCTCTTTTTAATATTCAGGTTACAGGCATCCGAAAAATTCTTTAGCGGTACATGGCAACAGGAATTTCGCAGCCGCCCGCTGCTTGAGTTATGTAAACCTGCTATTTTATGTTATGATTGATCGTATCTATAAGTTTATCGTGATCTATGGGCTTAAGCAAATAGCCCTGCGGTTTCAGCGCAATGGCTTCCTGAATCTTCTCGCGATCTGACACGCCTGTCAGAAATACTACCGGAATATCTTTGGTAAACTGATTCTGACGTATCTTTTCCAGAACATCGGGTCCGTTTTCACCCGGCATCTCATAGTCCAACAATATCAGGTCAGTCTTTTTACGTTCCAAAAACTTCATTGCTATCTTGCCGTTGATGGCGGTCGCTATATCATAATCGTTATGCAGCTGCTCCTTAACAGTCTTAAGCATAATGGGATCGTCGTCCACGACCAAGATATGTTTACGCTCTTCCGTATTGGCGGCAGGCTTACGGCTCATATCAGGATTGCCCGCAGATCTGCTTTTTTCAAAAAGCGCATTTCCCGTTACGTCTGACGAACCGGAGTCATTAAGCGCGGCATCCAACGAAGAAAGGGCGTTCCTTAACGAATCCAGATCCAGATCGTCCACTTTTGAATGGCCCCCCCCTCCGAATGGTTTGTAACTTTCGTTTATCGGAGATATATTTTCTTCGGCAGCCTGTTTTTCCCGATATGTCTCAACATACTCCTGTCTTTCGTCCATAAATTTTACTATTTTTTCTGTAATGGAATGTGCGGTAAAAGGCTTGACGATCTCCAGATTGACAACGTTTACGGCGGTCTTTTGAAATTCATTGCACTCTTCCGCGGTTCCGATCAGGATTATGGGAGTTCTCGATTTCTGTATAACAGGCTTGATATTTACCATCTGCTTAATGGAGTCCAAATGTTCGTTATGCGCGCAGTACACCAACGCGTCGGGCACAAAATATTTTATATGCCGCATAATATCCGTATAACGGACGGAACATGACACTGCTTCGAACACATCGTCCATATGTATAAAAAAATCGTCTATTACAGGCTTATTGTTTCCAAGAACAAGGATCTTATATTTCATTAAAAACCATACCTCTCTTTATAACCGTAAATCCCATCGGGCGTCTGCGAGACGCAATCACCCGGCCGTTTTATTCTCTTTTATAAAAAATAGTAACATATCGATCAATATTTTGCAACACAAACACTGCCGGTCAGTTATTACGTGTCAGTTATTAACGGTCAGTGTTATTACAACAGCCCCTGCAGCCTGCGCAGTCAGCGCCTCCAAACGACGTTTCGGCGTCCCTATGCGGTTCCATGGGAGTTGTGAGCATACATATGGCCTGCGCCGCGATACCTTCTCCGCTTCCCGTAAAACCAAGGCCTTCCTCCGTCGTCGCCTTGACGTTTATTTGTGAAACGTCTATTTTAAGCGATGACGCGATATTCTGCCTCATATCGTCGATATACGGACGCATTTTGGGATTTTGGGCTATGATCGTCGCGTCAATATTTTCTATAAAAAACATATGCTCCTCAAGCAGTTGACCAACTTGGTCAAGCAATTTTATTGAAGAAATACCCTTATACTTATCGTCGCTGTCCGGGAAATGCTTGCCTATATCGCCAAGCGCCGCCGCGCCAAGCAAAGCGTCCATAATAGCATGGAGCAGCACATCCGCGTCTGAATGTCCCAACAGTCCTTTTTCATAAGGGATCTCAACCCCTCCGAGTATGAGTTTTCTGTCGTTTACAAGACGGTGAACGTCATATCCCATTCCTATGCGCATCAGTCAATAAGCCCCCTGTCTTTTACAAGCTGTATGATGAGCTTAACCGCATAATCCTCTCCGAGAGCTTTGGTATTGATGGACAGATCGTACTGCGCAGGATCAAGCCAGTTATGTCCCGTAAAATATTTATAATAATTGGAACGGTATTTATTGGTCTTTAATATGAGTTCTTCGGCCTCGTCTTTGGATTTAAGCACTCTTTCCATGATATTTTTGATGCAAAGATCCATTGGAGCCTGAATATTTATACGTATGGCGTTCTCATAGCCGCGCAGCACATGGTTGGCCGCCTTGCCTATGATTATGCAGGGTTCCTTGTCTGCGGCCGCCAGATCTTTTATCACCTGCGCCTGAAAATTAAAAAAGTTTTCCGCGGTAAGATATCTCTTATCGCCCGCCTGATATACTTTGCCGTCGTCATATGCGCCTTTGGACGAATTGATCGCTATGATATTCTTCCTTATCTTTTCATTGGCTTCAAAAAAGTATCTTTCGTTAATACCGCTTAAATCCGCAGACATCTGCAAAATCTCTTCATCATAGTAAGCTATGCCTAACTGCTGCGCGATCTTTCTTGCAACATGACTGCCGCCGCTTCCGTAACCTCTGGAAATGGTAATGACATAATTTTTCATACTGATACCTCCTTGCCTGTTGTGCTTTTTCACGATTACCGCTCTGCCGCTTTACGGCCTCCGTTAATTTTACGGACTCCGCCAGTTTTACGGACTCCGTTATTTTTACGGTCTCCGTTATTTTTACGTCCTCCGTTAATTTCTATGCTCAATTATATAGTCAAGCAGCTTATCCGCCACTTCGTCTTTGCTCATGATAGGAAGCTGTATGGTATCATTCTTTGTTAAAAAAGTAACAATGTTTGTATCCGCGCCAAAGCCCGCTCCCGACTGTCTGATACTGTTGGCAACGATCATATCCAGATTTTTCTTCTCCAGTTTCTTTCTCGAATTCTCCAGAAGGTTCTCGGTCTCCATGGAAAAACCGCACAAAAACTGTCCTTCTTTTTTGTGGGCGCCAAGATGACCCAGAATATCCTCTGTGCGCTCTAGCTCTATTGACATATCGCCGTCTTTTTTCTTAATCTTCTCATCCGCCGCAGCTTTAGGCCGATAGTCGGCTACCGCCGCCGCCTTTATTATTATATCCTGATTTTCGGCCTTATCCTTGACCGCCGCCGCCATATCCGCCGCGGATACTATATCTATGACATTGACCCCGATAGGGGGCGTAAGTTCCGTTTTACCTGACACAAGTGTCACTTTTGCTCCGCGCATCATCGCGGCCCTTGCTATGGCATAGCCCATTTTACCTGTGGAATGATTGCTTATATACCTTACCGGATCTATCTTTTCCATAGTCGGGCCTGCCGTTACAAGCACATTCAGGCCCGCCATATCTTTCGGCTTAAGAGCCTTTATTATATATTCCGCCAAAATCTCAGGCTCAGGCATTTTACCCTCGCCTACATCTCCGCAGGCCAGATAGCCCGTTGCAGGCTTTATGACTTCCATACCGTAGTCTTCAAGACGTTTCAGGTTATCCTGCACTATGGGATTATTATACATCCTCGTATTCATGGCAGGCGCAAAAATCTTGGAACATTCGCAGGCAAGCAGCGTAGTCGTAAGCATATCGTCCGCAAGCCCATGCGCCGCCTTGGCTATTATGTCCGCAGAGGCAGGAGCCGTCATAAATACATCGGCTTTTTTGGCAAGCTCGACATGCTCCACGTTATATTTAAAATTCCTGTCAAAAGTATCGACAAGACATTTGTTTCCGGTTAATGTTTCAAATGTTATCGGATTTATAAAATTCAGTGAATTTTTAGTCATTATAACAGTAATATCCGCACCCTGCTTTTTTAACATGCTTGCAAGATACGCGGTCTTGTACGCCGCTATTCCGGCGCTCACACCCAATACTATATTCTTTCCTTTCAGCATTATTAACGCCTTTCTGTATTTATCTGAAGCCGCCGCGAGGGTTTAACAGACCAATGCAGGCCCGCTTTCGCTACGTCTCACCTGCAGCGGCGCTAAGCTCGAAAATACCTCGCTAAGTGCCGGCGGGTTCAAAGTGCCTGCGTTTGGTATGTTAAACCCTCGCGGCGGCGGCTTACGGTTAAGACTTAATTTGAACATTATTTAATCATTAATTTTATTAATTTGCGTATATGATAAGTGTGCGGCTCATGGCTCAACATTCTTATTGTATATTACATACAGCCCTTTAAGAGTCAGCTCGTTGTCGTGTATTATCTCTTTTTTGCAGTGCGGAACTATGCAGCCTGCAAGTCCGCCTGTGGCTACGACTTTGGTTTCATAGCCAAGCTCTTCCCAGATGCGCTCAAGCATTCCGTCTATGCTTGCGGCCTGAGCTATTATGATGCCGCTTTTCATGCAGTCGATGGTGTTTCTGCCTATTACTTTCTTGGGCGCTTCCAGACTTATCCTCGGAAGCTGTGAGGTACGGTTTACCAGAGATTCCAGCGATACCTTGACGCCGGGGATTATCTGTCCGCCGATATAATTTTTCTTATCGTCCACCACGCTTATGGTAGTAGCGGTTCCCATATCTATCATTATGATCGGCGCGCCGTAGTATTTAAGCCCCGCCACAGCATTGACTATCAAGTCGGAGCCTACCTGCGCCGGATTGTCCATAAGTATGTTGAGTCCGGTCCTGACTCCCGGCCCCACCAAAAGCGGCGTAATGCGCAAAAGCTTCTCCATTGAAGCTTTGACGATATTATTGAGAGGAGGCACTACGGAGGCGATGATACAGCCACTGATATCCTCGATTTTAATATTATAAAGATCCAAAAGAGTCTTAAACTTCACTACATATTCGAGTTCCGTATTGGAAATATCTGTGGAGACTCTTTCCACAAAATATATTTTTTCCTGCTCTATGCAGCCTATTACTATGTTTGTATTGCCTATATCGATCGCAAGTATCATCGCCGCAGCCTCCGCTCTGTTATTTATTTTTTACCGGTTCTTTCACGGGTTTTACCCTGATAAGCGCCAGTCCCACGCCCGCCACGATGATCGCGGCGACTACGGCCTCTATGACGCCGTTAAAACTCACAACGCCCATAATGGTGTCAAAAACGGCCTCGCCCGCGATACCGAGAGCCTGCGCGTACGCATCTTTATATAAGATAAAGATACCGCTCATTACAAAAAGGGTATTGGTGAACGCGCCGAAAAGTCCTGCGTAAGCAAGCGCTATATTGGCTGTGGACTTTTTACGCCCGTATAAAGTAAGCAGCGCAAATAAAATAACGCCCGTTATCAATCCTATTATGATACTTAATGCGCCGGAGCCGCCGTCCGAGGCCAACATTCGATTTAAAAATAAATATACGGATATAAATAAAATGAGGGACGCCGCAAGATTAACAACAACATTCCACACTTTCTGTCCGCCTTTTAAAAGGCTGCGGATCAGAAGATACACATAGTACGGAACTATTCCAACCAGTATTCTTGGCACAAAGCATATATAAAGGCTCTTAAAAATACCGGATACGCCTACTATATTGGCGGCAAGCACCGGCGAAAATACAAACGCCGACGGCGTGGCCGCTTTAAAGGTGTTGTTGATAAAACTTGTCAATCCGAATACGAAACCTAAGAATGCGCCTTTCTTCGGTCCGAGAAATAGCGCTCCCAGGATTACCGGAATGTGGATTATAGTTGCATTGATGACAACCAAAGGGATATACCCCAGTGGCGTGAAGGCCATTATTATTATAATGGCGGTGAAGAGTGCCGTCAGCACAAGTTCATAAGTCTTTTCATTTTTCATGGTACGTTTCCTCCTGTTATTATTCTCTAAATCGAGATACAATACAGTTAAATAATACCATACATATAATTTATTTACAAGATTAGCGGCAAAAAATACACCCGCCCAAAAATACACCGATCAGCCGCCCAGATACGCTTTGCGTACCGTATCGTCCTTAAGAAGCTCGTCTCCCGTTCCCATATTGACGATACGCCCGGTTTCAAGCACATAGCTTCTGTGCGCTATGGAAAGCGCCATCTGCGCGTTCTGCTCTACAAGAAGTATGGTGGTGCCCGCCTTGTTAAGCTCCTCTATTATCTGGAATATCTTTTCTACCAGAATAGGCGCAAGGCCCATAGAAGGCTCATCCAACATCATAAGCTTGGGCTTGGACATAAGCGCCCTGCCCATGGCAAGCATCTGCTGCTCGCCGCCCGAAAGCGTACCCGCAATCTGCTTATATCTTTCTTTAAGTCTCGGAAAACGGTCGTAAACATCCGCTATAAGATCCGCGATTTCCGCCGAGGAGCGTGTGTAGGCGCCCATTTCCAGGTTTTCCTGTACCGAAAGCTGCAAAAAGATCCTTCTGCCTTCCGGACACAGCGCCATGCCGCGGTTTACTATTTTATGCGCAGGAACTCCAAGCAGGGAGCTTCCTTCAAACTCAACGCTGCCGGTCGCAGGCTTGAGCAGTCCTGCCACGGTATTTAAAGTCGTCGATTTACCCGCGCCGTTTGCGCCGATAAGGGTCACTATCTCCCCTTCGTTTACCTCAAAGGAGATGCCTTTTATAGCATGAATGTTACCGTAATATACATTGATATCCTCAACCTTTAACATACTCATGGCTTAACCTCCTTTTTCTTACCCAGATAAGCCTCGATGACCTGAGGGTTGTTCTGTATCTGCGACGGATTTCCCTTGGCTATTATCCTGCCGAAATTAAGCACCGCTATGCCTTCGCAGATGCCCATTACCAGACTCATATCATGCTCTATAAGAAGTACTGCGATATGGAACTGATCCCTTATCTTACGGATATTCTCCATAAGCTCCGCGGTTTCCGATGGATTCATTCCGGCCGCCGGTTCATCAAGCAGAAGTATCTTGGGCTGCGTTGCAAGCGCGCGAACGATCTCCAGCCTTCTCTGCGCGCCGTAGGGAAGCGAACCTGCGGTTACGTCGGCCAGATCCTGCATATCAAATATGGACAGAAGTTCAAGCGCTTTTTCATGGCTTTTCTTTTCCTCGCTCCAATATTTCGGCAGCCTGAAAATACCGCTCCACATATTGTAATCGGTATGATTGTGCAATCCTATCTTGACATTGTCTTCCACGCTCAGCTTGTCAAAAAGCCTTATATTCTGGAAAGTACGCGCTATTCCGGCGCGGTTCACCTGAATGGTGTTCATACCCTCGGTATCTTTCCCGTCCAGAATTATCCTGCCCCTTCCGGGCTGATAGACCTTCGTAAGAAGGTTGAAAATAGTGGTCTTTCCGGCGCCGTTAGGCCCGATAAGCCCCGCTATCTCGGTTTTGGCTATGGATATGCTGAAATCGTCCACGGCGGTCAGACCGCCGAAATCTATTCCTAAATGTGAAACCTCAAGTACAGGTCTGTTATCTTTTTCGTTACTCATACACCCTGCTCCTTTCAAGCCCGCTACTCCTTAACAGCCGCTTTTTTGGTAAATCTGCCCGTAATACTGCCGATAAAGGCTTTGGCCTTGCTGTTATTGGTAATGATCATAACAAGAATCAACACTATTGCGTACACTAACATACGATAATCCTGGAACTGTCTCAAAAGCTCCGGAAGTACGGTAAGTATGGCCGCCGCTATTATCGAACCGCGCAGATTGCCTATACCTCCGAGAACTACAAATACCAAAATAAGTATAGATGTATTAAAATCAAACTTCTTGGGAACTACGGTTGAATAATTAAGCGCGTATAACGCTCCCGCCGCCCCTGCCATGGCCGCAGATACCACGAAGGCCATCATTTTATATTTCATTATATTAAGTCCACAGGATTCGGCCGCTATCCTGTTGTCGCGGATAGCTTTGATAGCGCGTCCCGCGCGGCTGTTTACAAGATTTTGTATTATAAAAAGAACGATAAGCACCAGAATGACCGCGCTTAAAAAGGTGGATATCTTCTGAATCCCAAGCGCGCCCATAGGCCCGTTGATTATTACCGTTCCTCCGGGTTCCATATTAAGAGAATTACCGTCTTTCATGCTGAAATGCAGGCCGTTAGAGTCCGCGCCTATATAAAGACAGTTCAATATATTTTTGATTATCTCGCCAAAAGCAAGCGTTACTATTGCAAGATAGTCTCCTTGAAGACGAAGCACCGGAAAACCGATGATAACGCCTGTCACAGCTGCGAGCAGAGCTCCTGTGATTATTGCAATCATAAGTCTTAAAGGAGCGGCCGTGACTGAATTTTGAAGCGAGACCGCCGCCACCACGCCGCTGAAAGCCCCCACGCTCATAAAGCCCGCATGTCCGAGGCTCAATTCGCCGGATATGCCGACTACCAGATTAAGCGCAAGCGCCATAACAACATAAGTACAAATAGGGATCAACTGACCCGATAACGAACTGCTCAGTTTACCCGCAGAAGACAATACCTGAAAAATAACAAAAAACACTATGACTATTCCGTAATTTATAAAACTGCTTCGTGCACTTTTTGACATTTTTTTCATAACCATGCACCTACACTTTCTCATTGACTTTTTTGCCCATAAGTCCCGTAGGTTTCACAAGCAATATAAGAATCAGAACCGAAAACACGATAGCATCGGATAATTGTGTGGAAATATACGCTTTACCGAATATTTCTATTATGCCGAGCAGGATACCGCCGAGCATGGCGCCCGGAATTGAACCGATACCGCCGAATACCGCAGCGGTAAACGCCTTGATACCGGGCATGGCGCCCGTTGTAGGCATAAGAGTGGGATAGGCCGAACAAAGCAATACACCTGCAATAGCAGCAAGGCCGGAACCTATCGCAAAAGTTAAGGAAATGGTCGCGTCAACATTTATACCCATAAGTCTTGCAGCATCCTTATCCTCAGACACCGCGCGCATTGCCTTTCCCATTTTCGTTTTACCGGTGAATAAAGTAAGCGCTATCATGATAACGATACAGGCCGCAATCGTAACAAGAGCCACCGACGAAATCTGAAGCCCGCCTATCACAAGCGGCGGAAGCGTGACCATATTAGGGAATGACTTGGGATTGGAAGTCCAGATGATAAGCGCGATATTCTGCAAAAAGTATGAAACGCCGATCGCAGTGATCAAAACCGCAAGGGAACTGGCATTCCTGAGCGGCTTATACGCCAGTCTTTCTATGACTATTCCAAGCACTATACATACAACCACCGAAGCAAGCACACAGAAAAGCACAGGCCAGCCAAGATAACTCGTGGCGCAATAAGCCACATAACCGCCTATCATAATGACATCTCCATGCGCGAAGTTAAGCATTTTCGCTATACCGTATACCATTGTATAACCAAGCGCTATTATCGCATATACGCTTCCAAGACTTATACCGTTTATCAGATAATTTAACATATTTATCCCCCGTTCTTACCCAGCCTGCAGACTCATTATCAAAAAGATCCATGCTTTTTGATGTATGCAGAGTAAGCATAAATTTACAAAAGGGACTGCCATCACGAGACAGCCCCTTTAACTTCATAAAGTTTACAGACCTACATATACACCGTTTTCAATAACAACAGCTTTGGGAGCCTTATTGACTTCGCCTGCCGCCGTCCAGGTCATTCCTGAACCTGTAACACCGTCTACCGTGAAAGCAGGATCGGTAAATACCGATATAAGGATATCGCAAAGTTCTTCATAGCCCATTCCGTCTACGTTAAGTCCGCCGTTGTTGGCTGCATAGTATTTAAGAGCTTCATAGATCGCATAAGGGCAGTCATAACCGTCTGCTGCGAACTGTGAAGGTGTTTCACTGTTAGCTGACTCATACTTGGATACAAATGAAGATGTAAGCTCATCAGTTGCATCGGCAGAGAAAGGAGTAAGCAGCATAACGCCTTCTGCAAGAGAGGTATCAAAGCCCTCAAGAGAAAGGATACCGTCCATACCGTCTACGCCGAACAGCTTGACATCATAGCTCATATCCGCCGCCTGTTTCATGATCAGAGAAGCGGGCGTATAGTAAATAGGCAGGAAGATAAGTTCCGCGCCTGCATTCTGAGCTTCAGTAAGCTGAACCGAGAAATCGTTTGCAGTATCATCAGTAAATGTTGTTGTTGAAACAACTTCAAGACCAAGCGTATCAGCCTGCGCCTGGAAAGTCTGATAGATACCTGTTGAGTATGCATCTGCGTTATTGTAGATAACTGCTACTTTCTCAGCAAGCTTGTTATCGAAGATATACTGCGCCGACGCTGAACCCTGGTTAGGATCAGAGAAGCAAAGCTGGAATACATTGTCATTTCCCTCTGTTACGGAAGTCGCCGAAGCTGAAGGCGTAAGCATGAACATACGGTCTGCATATGCTTCCGCTGCAACTGCGACACAGGGAGTTGTGGTAACACAGCCTATGATAGCCTGAGCGCCCCAGTCTTTAAGATTATTGTAAGCATTAACTGATTTCTCAGCGTCATGCTCGTCATCCTGCGCATTTAACTCGATCTGGAAATCTGCGCTTTCTGCATTGATCTCTTCTACCGCGATCTGAGAACCGTTGTCTACCGCATTACCGTAAAGAGCAGCCGCGCCCGTAAGAGGACCTACAACGCCAAGCTTAAGTGTTCCCGTAAGAGAACCGCCTTCTCCTGACGCATCCGCATTTGTATCTGCTGCGGCGTCTGTCGCAGCATCTGTTGTGGTGTCTGCCGCGGCGTCTGTCGTAGTATCTGTTGCGGCATCTGTCGCAGTATCTGTTGTGGTGTCTGCCGTATCTGCGCTTGATGAATCAGCAGAACCGCCGCAGGCTGTCAGCGAGCAGATCATTGCCGCCGACAAAAGAACTGCAAGTAACTTTCTTTTCATAATAATCTCCTCCATTATTAAAAAATATTTTTACAAAAAATGACCTTCCCTCTAATTAAATTAATGAGAAAGTCATCTTTGACCTTATAATTGTATACAAGTATATTAGGACAGTTTTATACATTTGTCAATAAAAAGTTTTAGGTTTGGTTTACCGGGTTTGGTCTCAACCGGTTCTGGTCTCAACTAAAGCCCTGATGTTTCAGTGAATGATCTTTTACGTAGCTATCGCATTTCCCGTATACAACTGATAGTACCTGCCCTTCTCCTCCAGAAGCTGATCGTGCGTGCCGCGTTCAATGATACGTCCCTGCTCCAGAACCATGATACAGTCGGAATTTTTGACGGTGGAGAGTCTGTGGGCGATCACAAAAGTAGTCCTGCCCTTCATCAGCTTATCCATACCGTCCTGCACGATGCGCTCTGTACGGGTATCTATGGAACTGGTCGCTTCGTCCAGTATCAGCACCGGCGGATCTGCTATCGCCGCGCGCGCTATTGCAAGAAGCTGTCTCTGCCCCTGGCTTAAGTTCGCGCCGTCTCCGGTCAGCACCGTATCATAGCCTTGCGGCAAAAGTCTGATAAAACCGTCCGCATTCGCCAGTTTAGCCGCCGCGACCACTTCCTCGTCGGTGGCATTCAGCTTGCCGTATCTTATATTGTCCATTACCGTACCCGTGAAAAGGTGCGTATCCTGCAATACGATCCCAAGAGACCGCCTTAAGTCCGCTTTTCTTATCTTGTTGACATTAATACCGTCATAGCGTATCTTGCCGTCCTGTATATCATAGAAACGATTGATAAGATTCGTAATGGTCGTCTTACCCGCTCCGGTAGATCCGACAAAAGCAATCTTCTGCCCCGGCTCCGCATAAAGCTTCACATCGTGCAGCACTATCTTTTCATCGTTATAACCAAAGTCCACGCCGTCAAACACCACATCGCCCTTTAACTCCACATAATCCACGGAGTGATCCGCCTGATGTTCATGACGCCATGCCCATCGGCCTGTACGTTCCGGGCTTTCCATAAGCTCACCGTTTACTTCTTTCACATTTACCAATGTAACATAGCCGTTGTCCGTCTCGGGCACTTCGTCCATCATCTTAAAGATACGTTCTGCGCCGGCCATCGCCATTACAATGGAGTTGAACTGTTGACTCACTTGGTTAATGGGCATATTAAAGCTCTTGTTAAAAGTCAGGAAACTCGCCAACTCGCCAAGCGTAAGCCCTGAAATGCCGGACAGCGCCAACACGCCGCCCACAATAGCGCACACCACATAGCTGACATTACCCAGCTGCGCATTGACCGGCCCCACGATATTTACCAGATAATTCGCCTTATCCGCGCTGTGATACAGATTATCATTCAATTCTTTAAACCGCCTGATATTCGCTTCCTCGTGGCAGAATACCTTGACGACCTTCTGTCCGCCCATCATTTCTTCGATAAATCCGTTGACCTGCCCCAGATCTTTCTGCTGTTGCAAAAAGTACCGGCTGCTTAAACCCGCCACCTTTCTGGTAGCCAACAGCATGACCGCCACCATTACAAGCGTCACGAGCGTAAGCGGAATGCTAAGCACGAGCATACTGATAAACACGCTTACTACCGTTATGGCGCTGTTGAACACCTGCGGCAGACTCTGGCTTATCATCTGACGCAGAGTATCCGTATCATTGGTATAGGTTGACATAATATCGCCGTGTGAGTGCGTATCAAAATATTTGACCGGAAGCGTCTGCATATGAGAGAACAGATCGTCTCTGACATTTCTGAGCGTTCCCTGCGTCACGTTTATCATTATGCGGTTATAGGTATATGCGGATACCACGCCGATCGCATAAAAACATGCAACCCTGAATATGGCTCCCGCAAGAGGTTTAAAATCAGGCGTATCCGACAAAAGCAGAGGCGCGATATAATCATCTATCAGACGCTGTATGAACATGGTTCCCTGCACATTTGCAAGAACACTCACTAAGATAAGCGCCGCAACGATGATAAGATGCACGCCGTAATTTTTCGCCACATACTTTATCAGTCTCTTAAAAACTTTTCCCGGATTTTCTATTCTTTTGCCTCTTGGCATTCTTCTTCCCATTGGTCCCGGCATTACTCTTCACCTGCCTTTTCATCGAAATCCCCACCGCCGCCGGTCTGGGATTCATACACTTCACGATAGATCTCATTATTCTCAAGCAATTCCTCATGCGTTCCGAAACCGTTGATACACCCGTCGTCCATGACTATGATACGGTCCGCATGTTCCACGCTAGAGATACGCTGAGCGATTATAAGCTTGGTCGTATCGGGTATCTCCTGCGCAAAAGCTTTTCTTATGCGGGCGTCCGTAGCCGTATCCACGGCGCTCGTGCTGTCGTCCAGAACAAGTATCTTAGGCTTCTTTAAAAGCGCTCTGGCGATACACAGCCTCTGTTTCTGTCCGCCCGACACATTAGCGCCGCCCTGCTCGATATATGTATTATAGCCCTGGGGAAGTTTCTCTATAAATTCATCCGCGCACGCAAGACGGCAGGCTCTCCTGCACTCCTCCTCGTCGGCGTTCTCGTTGCCCCATCTGAGGTTATCAAGTATCGTGCCGGAGAAAAGCACATTCTTCTGCAGCGCCACAGACACCTGATTGCGCAGACTCTCCATATCATACTCGCGCACGTCCCTGCCGCCCACCAGAACGGAGCCTGACGTCACATCATACAGCCTGCTTATAAGATTGACCAGACTAGTCTTCGCGCTTCCCGTACCGCCGATTATGCCTATCGTCTCACCGGACTTAATCTTAAGATTGATATCATGCAGCACAGCCTTATCCTTATCGCCGTAATAGGAAAAATCCACGTCTCTAAACTCAATATCGCCGTTTGCCACCTCGCAGACAGGGTTATCCGGATTGGTCAGATCGCTTTTCTCACACAGCACCTCGCTTACACGCTTCGCGCTCGCCATGCTCATGCTCATCATAACGAAGATCATGGAGATCATCATCAGATTCATCAGAATATTCATACAATATGTCAGCAGACTCATCAACTCGCCCGTCTTAAGCATATCCTGCACGATAAGCTTCGCTCCGATCCAGCTTATCAAAAGGATACAGCTGTATACCGTAAACTGCATGACAGGCATATTAAGGACGACATTCTTCTCCGCTTTCAGGAAAATGTCATAAATGCCCTGACTCGCCTTCTTAAACTTGCCGGTCTCATAATCCTCGCGCACATAGGCCTTTACAACACGGATCGCGCTGACGTTCTCCTGAACGGAAGCGTTCAGCTCATCGTACTTGGGGAACGCCATCTGAAAATATTTCATAGCCCGCCTGATAAGAAAAGCAAGCACTATAGCGAGCAGCAGCACCGCAATCAGATACACGGACGCCAGCCTTGCGTTGATAAAGAACGCCATAGCCATAGCGCATATCATGCTGATAGGCGCGCGGAAACACATACGCAGCAGCATCTGATATGCCATCTGTATGTTTGTGACATCCGTGGTAAGCCTCGTCACCAGTCCGGCCGTACTGAACTTATCCAGATTGGAAAATGAAAAAGTCTGTATGTTCTCAAACATCGCCTGCCTGAGATTTCTTGCAAATCCGGTGGACGCCCTTGCGCCGTACTTACCGCCCATTATGCCGCAGTAAAGGCCCGCCAGCGCCATTACTATCATCAGGCCGCCAACCATATAGATATGCCTCATATTTCCCGCTTCCACACCGTCGTCGATAATGGAGGCCATCAGAAACGGAATCAGCGTCTCGAAAATAACTTCCAAAATCATAAATACCGGCGTCAGAATGGATTCCTTCTTGAATTCCCTGATCTGCGCCGCCAAAACTTTGATCATATTCATCCCTGCTCTCTTATTTTCTTTTACCTTAATTTACCGTTATCTTTTAGCATTGACCAAATAAATATTAATGTCAATACCATACTCAAAAAATTTATAAAATTTTATAAAAAATTTATAAGACTAAAGAAAAGGAAGCTGCCATACAACGAATTTTCATCAAATATTGTCCTTTGGGAGACTTTAATTTAGATAGGAATGAGGGTTGTTGACCGAGAGCTGTTTACCGAAGCTAATTGTCCGAGAGCTGTTGACCGAGAGTTGTTGACCGGATAAGGGCGTTAAATGCAGGAACGGGAAATAAAAAAGAGCTGAAAACCGCTAAATCAAAGGCTTTCAGCTATCTTTTTAGGCAATAGCGAGAGGGGGATTTGAACCCTCGACACTACGGGTATGAACCGTATGCTCTAGCCAACTGAGCTATCTCGCCATATAAATGGGACCTATAGGGCTCGAACCTATGACCCTCTGCTTGTAAGGCAGATGCTCTCCCAGCTGAGCTAAGATCCCATTTCATCATTGATGAGGCTGTCCAAATCACAGCCCGCTTTGTTAGTATACAATTTATACAATACTTTTGTCAAGCGATTTATTAAATTTGTCAAACGAATTTTGTTAAATTTGTCAAACGAATTTATCAAACGATTTATTAATTTACCCCAAATTTACCTCTAAACCTCAAAAATACATCCCCGGAGAGGATTTTGACGCCTAAAAGCAATACACGGATTTTATGCGGATGGAAGCGTTCGGCATCTACATCCGCTCCGGCGCGCTAAATCCCAGTAGGTCGATGCAGGTCTCAAGAACTTCTTTAGTCAGCATAAGCAGTGATATCCATCCTGCCTTTTTATCCTCGTCCTGCTCCGTGAGTATCCTTGTCTCATGATAAAAGCTGTTAAAAGCATTGGCCAGATCGTAAATGTACGCACATATCCTGTGCGGCGCAGCTTCTTCATACGCCGCTTCAAGCATGGCATTGAACTGAGCGATCTGGAGCATAAGGGCTTTCTGCGCTTCATTTTCGGCAGGTCTGATCTCAATCTCAGGATTTGCGACGTTTTTCTGCTCATTATATTTATTTAAAATAGATTTTATCCTTACAATAGTATAAAGTATATACGGCCCGGTATCGCCTTCAAATGACGTAAATCTTTCCACATCGAAAATATAGTCTTTGGAGGCCTGATTGGACAGATCGCCGTATTTTACCGCGGAAAGCGCCACGACCTCGGCGGTCTTTTTGGCCTCTTTGTCATCCATAGTTTTATTTTCGGCAATCTTTTTATACATTTCTTCGTTAATGTCATTTAAAAGCATTTCAAGGCGCATAACGCCGCCGTCCCTGGTCTTAAACGGTTTGCCGTCCTTGCCGTTCATGGTGCCGAAGCCTATGTGCATAAGCTCCGTCTCAGGCTTTACCAGGCCTGTCTTTCTTGCGCAGCGGAAAATCTGCTCAAAGTATAAGTCCTGCCTTTTATCCGTAACATAAATAAGTTTATCAGGCGCATATTTATCCATGCGATCCATAATGGTTGCCAGATCCGTCGTATTATACAGCGCCGCGCCGTCTGATTTAAGGATTATGCAGGGCGGTATTTCTTTGGCATCGCTCTCTTCTTTGACATCTACGACAAGCGCGCCGTCGCTCTCATAAGCATAGCCGCCCTTTTTCATATTCTCAACCATAACGGGAATTATGTCGTGAACGTCGGATTCGCCTTTCCATAAATCAAAATCGACTTTCAGGTTGTCGTAATTTTTCTTAAGATCGGCGACCGAAACGTTTAAAATATGTTTCCAGAGCGCCCTGTACCCGCGGACTCCGTTCTGGAGCTTAAATGTATCCTCCATCGCTTTTGCCTTATAATCCGCATCTGACTTGGACTTGGCGCTGGCCGTGGGATAGATCTCCTCCAGTTCCGATATGGTAAAAGGAGCTTCTTTGGGATATTCTCCTTCGTAATTTTCATCAAAATAAACCAGATCTGGCTCTCTTAACTTAAGCTCGGTAATGATAAGCCCCATCTGAAGCCCCCAGTCGCCCAGATGTATGTCGCCAAGCACATCATGTCCTGCATAACGGCATATCCTTTTGACGCTCTCCCCTATTATCGCAGGACGAAGATGCCCTACATGCAGGGGTTTGGCAACATTTGGACCGCCGTAGTCAACAATGATCTTCTTAGGTTTTTCCGGCATCTGCAGTCCGAATTTGTCGCTTTCACTCATTTTTTGCAGGAAATCCTGCAAAAATTTATCCGACACCTTTAAATTAAGAAAGCCCGGAGGCGCCACGTCAACCTGAGAAAATACCGCGCTCTCCTTTAATTTGTCCGCCGCCTCGTTTGCTATCACAAGCGGCGCCTTATGGTACTTTTTCGCGCCCGCCATTGCTCCGTTGCACTGAAACTCACACAAATCGGGGCGGTTAGAAAGCGTTACCTTTCCAAGCGCCGCATCATATCCTGCATCTTCAAATGCGCTTTGCATTTCCTTTGATATAAGCTCCAAAAATTTTTCCATTATATTTATATCCTTTCATAAATTCAGGTATTTATAGGTAATTGCGAAACTCTGATTTACGTCTTTAAGATTGTGCAGATTTAACAAAACCCTTGCAGGCACGCTTGCGCTGCATTGAGTCTCGCAACGGTACTAAAGCTGCAAAATACGCAGCTTAAGTACAAACGCAAATTCTTTGCGTTGCGGCCTCAGAGCGCCTGCAATGGTGTTTGTTAAATCTGTACAATCAATATACGTTGAAAGATAGTTTCGAAATCACTAAATTCAGATATTTAGACAATGCAAAACCCTGTCCAAAGCGTTTCGCCTAAAATCCCTGCTTCCAACATCGTAAGAAGCAAATATAATGTTGCGCGGGGCCCTATGCAGGCGCCGGTCCTTAGGCTGCGTACTTTGCAGCCTTAGTAACGCTGCGCCGGAGTTGGAGCGCAAGCGCGCCCCGCACAACATTATATTTGCTTCGCCCCCATTGTTGCCCCAGTCGCCGCCCCAGTTGTCGCCCCCGTTCCCTAAACGCCACGTACAGAATACACGCACCCGCAGTAATTCTGTCTGTACAGTCCATACTTTTCAGACAATTCTATCGAGCGTTTATACCCGTCCTTTTTTTTAAAATCGGAAGGCAGCCAACTTACGCCGCACCGCGCGGAAAGGGCTTCGCCTATTTCGTTTAATTTGGCGGCATTTTTAAGCGGACTGATCGTTAAGGTGGTTGTGAAATAATCATAACCGCCTTCGGCCGCAATCTGCGACGTTTTTCTAAGGCGTAGTTCATAGCAGACAAAGCAGCGTTCACCGCCTTCAGGGCAGCTCTCCAGTCCTTTTACCGCCGTAAAGAAACAGTCAGGCTCATAGTCTCCCTCTATTACGTCTATCGGGTAAGCGACCGTTTCGGTCAATGAAAGTTCCTCATTGTACGCCGCTATCAGCCGCTTCTGTTCTTCGACACGTTTACGGTATTCGATATCGGGAGAAATGTTAGGATTATAATAGAATACCGTTATCTTAAAATATTTCCGCAGATACTCAAGCACATAACTGCTGCAGGGCGCGCAGCAGCTATGAAGCAAAAGGCTTGGCGGATTTACGGGCTTCACATTGGGCTTAATATCCGACCGGACAGCATCGTCCTCATAAAGCCCTTCTATTATTTTCTCCAATTCTTTCTGATAATTTCTGACTCTGTCCATTTTATATATCCCGTCCGGTTCTATATTCAGCCTGTTTCCATATCCTGCCCGTTTCTATATTCTGCCCGGTTCCATATCATGCCCGGTTCTAAATCCTGCTTTCACTGCCCGTCCTAACGTCTGGATATGGTCGAAATATCGATAAGATCCAGTTCTCCCTGCGACGCTGCATTCTCCAAGCTAGAAACAAGGGCCGACGCAGTGTCCATAGCGGTTATGCAGTATACGCCGGTCTCGATTGCGGTTCTTCTTATTAAGAAGCCGTCTCTGCTCTTGTCGCGGCCCTGTGTAGGCGTGTCTATAACAAGATCGATCTCATGTCCTAAGATAAGATCCATGACCGTCGGGGACTCCTGATGTATCTTATTTACTTTTCTTGCCTTAACACCGGCGTCGTTAAGAGCGGCAGCCGTACTTCTGGTGGCATAGATTTTATAGCCAAGTTTTTCAAAACGTCTGGCGACTTCTATCGCCTCGCCCTTGTCGGCATCCTTTACGGTGATTATCATACGTTTATACTTGGGCAGGTTGACGCCCGCGCCAAGAAAGGCCTTGTACAATGCCTCGTTAAAAGTCTTTGAGATGCCCAGACATTCTCCTGTGGACTTCATTTCCGGCCCTAAGCTTATTTCCGCGCCATAGATCTTTTCAAATGAAAAGACGGGCATTTTGATCGCAAAATAGTCTGCGGGGGGCTGTAAGCCCGGTTCATAGCCGAGGTCTTTAATCTTTTTGCCTATTATGACTTCCGTTGCCAGATCCACTATGGGTATTCCCGTAACCTTGCTTATATATGGTACGGTACGCGACGAACGGGGATTTACCTCTATTACGAATACCTCGTCTCCCACTGCGATAAACTGTATATTTATTAACCCTATAACATGCAGGGCCTTAGCCAGCCGCTTGGAATATTCGGCGATCGTGTCTTTGACTTTTTCAGTTACGGTAGGCGCCGGATATACTGAAATACTGTCTCCTGAGTGAACACCTGTTCTCTCTATATGCTCCATTATACCGGGTATCAATATATCGGTGCCGTCGCAGACTGCGTCTACTTCAAGCTCTTTTCCCTGTAAGTATTTATCTACAAGAATAGGGTGGTCCTGTTCATATCTGTTAATTACCGCCATAAATTCTTCGATTTCACGATCGGATATGGCAATCTGCATACCCTGCCCGCCAAGTACGTAGGAAGGTCTTACAAGCACCGGGTAGCCCAGTCTGTTAGCTACCTCTTTGGCTTCCTCGGCCGTATAGACGGTTCCTCCGGCCGCTCTGGGTATCTGCGTCTCTTCCAGTATTTTATCAAATAATTCCCTGTCTTCGGCGGCGTCCACGTCTTCAGCTTTGGTTCCCAGAATCGGAACGCCCATTTTCATAAGGCTTTCGGTAAGTTTGATAGCGGTCTGTCCGCCAAACTGTACCACAGCGCCGTCAGGTTTTTCAATATTTACTATATTTTCCACATCTTCGGCGGTCAAAGGCTCGAAATAGAGTTTGTCGGCTATATCAAAGTCAGTGCTGACCGTCTCCGGATTATTATTGACTATAATAGTCTCATAGCCTTCTTTGGCAAAAGCCCAAGTCGCATGCACACTACAGTAGTCAAACTCTATACCCTGACCTATGCGGATAGGGCCGGAGCCTAAGACCATGACTTTTTTCTTTTTTCCGACGTCTGCGGCATCCAAAGCGTCAACTTCCGTTTCGGAACCGAATACCGAATAATAATAGGGCGTCGTCGCGGCAAACTCCGCCGCACAGGTATCAACCATTTTAAATGCGGCCGTAATACCGTTGTCATAGCGCATTTTCTTTATCTCATCTTCGCTCTTTCCAGTAAGTCTAGCGATTACATTATCCGGAAATTCAATACGCTTTGCCTCTTTTAATAAGTCAACGGTAAGCGGACCTTTTTCAAGTGCGGCTTCCATTTCGGTCAATATTGCGATTTTATCAATAAACCACGCATCTATCATCGTTATATCGTGAATACTCTTATAATCTATACCTTTCCGTATGGCCTCGGCAATTACATAGATGCGCTGATCGTCAACTATTTTCAGGCGCTCAAGCAGTTCTTCTTTGGAGAGTGCGGTAAAGTCATAGCTGCGCAGGCAGTCAACATGCTGCTCAAGGGAACGTATCGCCTTCATAAGCGCGCCCTCGAAGTTATCACAGATGCTCATGACTTCTCCGGTCGCTTTCATCTGTGTTGTAAGTGTACGTTTAGCCGTTATAAATTTATCGAAAGGCAGTCTGGGTATCTTGACGACGCAGTAATCGAGCGTCGGCTCAAAGCTGGCGTAGGTCTTGCCTGTAATGGCATTTTTGATCTCGTCAAGATTATAGCCGAGTGCGATTTTGGCCGCGACCTTCGCTATGGGATAGCCCGTCGCTTTGGAGGCGAGCGCCGAAGAACGGCTCACACGCGGATTGACCTCGATCACACAGTATTCAAAGCTGGTAGGATGCAGTGCAAACTGCACGTTACAGCCGCCTGTGATCTCCAACTCATTTATGATATTCAAAGCTGCGCTTCTCAACATCTGATATTCTTTATCGGAAAGCGTCTGGGAAGGCGCAACGACTATACTGTCGCCCGTATGAACTCCTACGGGATCGATATTTTCCATATTGCAGACGGTTATACAGTTTCCCGCTCCGTCGCGCATAACTTCATATTCTATCTCTTTCCAGCCGGCTATGCAGCGTTCCACCAAAACCTGTCCCACTCTTGAAAGACGCAGACCGTTGGCAAGGATTTCCTCTAACTCTTTACGGTCATTCGCTATACCGCCGCCGGAACCGCCAAGTGTATAAGCCGGACGCAGCACTACGGGATAACCTATCTTTTCGGCAAAAACAACGCCGTCCTCTATGTTTTCCACCACCAGCGAGGGCGCGCAGGGCTCTCCTATTTTTTCCATAGTTTCTTTAAATTCCAGACGGTCTTCGGCCTTTTTAATGGTCTTCGCAGTGGTTCCGAGCAAAGTCACGCCATGCGCGGCCAGAAAGCCCGACTCGTCGAGCTCCATACCTAAGTTTAAGCCCGCCTGTCCGCCCATGTTAGGCAAAAGGCTGTCCGGTTTTTCTTTTATTATTATCTGTTCAATGACTTTGGCGGTCAACGGCTCAATGTATACTTTATCCGCTATATCTCCGTCCGTCATAATGGTCGCCGGATTGGAGTTGACCAGAATAACCTCTACGCCTTCTTCCTTAAGGGAACGACATGCCTGAGTACCCGCGTAGTCAAACTCCGCTGCCTGACCGATAACTATCGGCCCCGAACCAATTACCAACACTCTTTTTACATTCGGATTCTTTGGCATCTCACACCCTCCTCATCATTGTTAAAAATTTATCAAACAGCTCGGATGAATCCTGCGGCCCCGGACAGGCTTCAGGATGAAACTGTACCGTAAAAATATTTTTACCCGTATAATTAAGTCCCTCGTTAGTACCGTCGTTTACGTTTATAAAAGCTGGCACCGCCACACTCGGATCTAGTCTGTCCATATCCACTACGTAGCCATGGTTCTGTGAGGATATATACACGCGGCCGGTTTCCAGATCTTTGACCGGATGATTTCCGCCGCGGTGTCCGTACTTCATCTTAAAAGTATCGGCTCCGGTAGCAAGCGCCATAAGCTGATGCCCCAGACAGATAGCAAAGATCGGTATATCGGTATCGTAAAGTTTCTTCACCTCATCAATTATACCGCCGCAGTCCTTCGGATCGCCCGGCCCGTTGCTTAACATTATGCCGTCGGGTTTATCCGCTATTATTTCTTCGGCCTTTGTTCCTGCCGGATAAACCGTCACATCACAGCCTCTTGCCGCAAGAGATCTTGCAATATTGTCTTTGGCTCCAAGATCAAGCAGCGCCACCCTAAGACCTGCTCCGTCTATTTTACGCACCATGCTCGGTTTTTTCTCACGCTTGCCCGCCGCATAATCAGCCGCGTTGAAACGCGACGAGCCGCTTATGGGCCCATTGTCCTGCAATGTACGGCTTCCTTTTAATTCATATTTCTCTTTGCAGGTTACGATTTCTACGACGTGTCCTGTTCTATACTCTTTTAATTTCGGAATTATCTCCTCTATATTATAATTCTCATTGGTGGTTATCATTCCGTTCATAGTGCCTTTTTCACGAAGTATCTTGGTAAGCGCCCTCGTATCTATTCCCGCAATGCCCGCCACTTCATTTTCACACAGAAAATCCTGAATGGTGACGTCGCATCTGAAATTACTTGGCAGTCTGCTGAGCTCTCTGACTATGAAGCCGTCCGGCCACGCCCTCACCGACTCCATATCTTCCCTGCATACGCCGTAATTGCCTATGAGCGGATATGTCATGCACACAGCCTGTCCCGCATAAGAAGGATCGGTCAATACCTCAAGATAACCGGCCATAGAAGTATTAAAAACGATCTCACTTATGATCTCTTTGTCCGCGCCGATGCTGACGCCGGAAAATACGGTACCGTCTTCCAAAATTAAAAATGCTTTCATTTCGTTACCTGCTTTCTGTATGTATAGTCTGTTGTAAAGTTTTTGGGGCGAATTGAATGGTACGAATTTAGTTAAAATATTCAACGCCGGACTCGAATATCCTGAGATCCTGTTCGCCGTATATGTTGACTGCCACTGAGTCGCCTATTCTCTCGGAATGAGCCATTTTGCCAAGGCAGCGGCCGTCGGGGGAGGTGATACCTTCTATCTGGGCGTATGAACCGTTGATATTCCACTCTTCGGCTGCGCTTATGTTTCCGTCGGCGTCGCAGTATCTGGTAGCCACCTGTCCGTTTGCAAAAAGCTTGTCTATCCACTCTTTAGGCGCAACGAAGCGGCCCTCTCCATGTGAAGCCGGGTTTACATAAGTTCCGCCAAGCTTAGCTTTGGCAAGCCAAGGGGATTTATTGGACACCACTTTTATATAAGCCATTTTGGAGATGTGGCGATTTACCGTATTAAAGGTCAGAGTAGGCGAATCTTCTTTCTGCCCTACTATCTCGCCATAAGGCACAAGCCCCAGTTTGATGAGCGCCTGAAAGCCGTTACATATGCCCAGCGCCAGACCGTCTCTTTCATTAAGAAGCTTCATTACCGCATCTTTTATTTTTTCATTCTGAAAAGCGGTCGCAAAAAACTTCGCGGAACCGTCCGGTTCGTCGCCCGCCGAAAAACCGCCGGGGAACATTATTATCTGGGAAGCCTCTATGGCTTTTTCAAATATTTCCACACTGTCAACTATATCCTGCGGGGTAAGGTTTTTAAATACCTTAGTTATCACATCTGCTCCCGCTCTTTCAAAGGCCTTCGCGCTGTCGTACTCGCAGTTGGTTCCGGGGAAAACCGGAATAAATACGGTAGGACGCGCCGTTTTATGTCTGCATACATAGATTTCTTTTGCGTCGTAAGGTGAAGCCTTATAAACGCTGCCCTCGTCCGCAGCTTTGCCGTCCGCTGTATAAGGGAAGACTTTGTCAAGCCGCTTGGTCCACGCCTTAAGCGCTTCATCCATACTTATCTTCACATCGCCGTATACGAAAGCCGCCTCGTCCGTTACAGTACCTATCATAGCGCAGCCTTCTTCTTCCTTTAAAAGCTCTTTGGCCGCATCCGCAGGCATTTCAGCAATGATCTCACCCAGACCGTTTCCGAAAAGCTCCTCTTTCGGCAGGTATTCCGAAATCTTCACGCCAAGTTTATTACCGAACGCCATTTTGGAGACCGCCGCTGCTATACCTTTTGCATCAAGCGCATAGGCGGATACAATCTTCTTTTCTGACATGAGTGTCAGTATTTTATCATAAACAGCCATTACATTTGCATAAACAGGCAGATCGTACTCATCTTTTTCAATACTGAACTTAACCAGTTTATTCCCTGCCGCCTTAAGTTCTGGACTTATCATGTTCTGTTTCTTAGTTATGTCAACCGCAAAGGAAACTAACGTAGGCGGAACGTCTATATCGTTAAAGGTTCCGGACATCGAATCCTTACCGCCTATGGACGGCAGCCCGTAACCGATCTGAGCCGCATAAGCTCCAAGCAGCGCCGCAAAAGGCTGACTCCAACGTTTAGCCTCCTCGCTCATGCGTCTGAAATATTCCTGGAAAGTAAAGCGTATCTTCTTATAGTCGCCGCCGTTGGCAACGATTTTGGCAATCGACTCGGTTACCGCATATATCGCGCCATGATAAGGGCTCCAGCTTGAAAGATACGGATCGAAACCATAACTCATCATGGTGACTGTATCGGTTTTGCCCTTAAGCACCGGAAGTTTGGCTGCCATAGCCTGAGTCTCGGTAAGCTGATACTTACCGCCGTAAGGCATGTATACGCTGCCTGCGCCGATAGAGGCGTCGAACATTTCCACAAGCCCTTTCTGCGAACATACGTTCAGGTCACTTAAAAGCTCCAACCACGCCTTTTTCACATCATTGTCTTTAAGCGCGGCTTCTACCGCCGGAACGGATATTTTCTTTAAATAATCCGCCTCTTTATCAGGCATTTCCACATAGACGGCCGTCTCCTGATGCGCTCCGTTGGTATCAAGAAAAGCTCTCTTTATATTCACTATCTCTTTGCCGCGCCATTTAAGTATAAGCCTCGGCTCCTTAGTAACCGTCGCAACCGCGACCGCCTCAAGATTTTCTTCGTTTGCATAACCCAAGAACTCGTCAGCGTCTTTTGGAGAAACGACTACCGCCATTCTCTCCTGAGACTCTGAAATAGCAAGCTCGGTACCGTCCAGACCTGCATATTTCTTCGGAACCTTGTCCAGATCCACGACAAGACCGTCCGCCAACTCCCCTATCGCTACCGATACGCCGCCCGCGCCAAAGTCGTTGCACTTTTTAATGAGCCTGCTGACCTCGCCGCGCCTGAAAAGTCTCTGTATCTTACGTTCGGTGGGCGCATTACCCTTCTGCACCTCAGCGCCGCAGGTCTCAATGGAGCTTTCGGTATGCACTTTGGATGAACCGGTCGCGCCGCCGCAGCCGTCTCTTCCCGTTCTGCCGCCAAGAAGGATTATGATATCGCCCGGGTCCGAAGTCTCGCGGATAACGTTTTTTCTCGGCGCCGCGCCCATGACCGCGCCTATCTCCATTCTCTTGGCAACATAGGCGGGGTGATATATTTCTTTGACCAGTCCGGTCGCCAAGCCGATCTGGTTTCCGTATGAAGAATAGCCGCTCGCCGCGCCGCGCACCAACTTCTTCTGTGAAAGTTTGCCCTTCAGGGTCTCCGATACCGGAACCGTCGGGTCCGCCGCGCCCGTGACGCGCATAGCCTGATAAACGTAACCGCGGCCCGAAAGCGGATCTCTTATCGCTCCGCCAAGACAGGTGGCCGCGCCGCCGAAAGGTTCGATCTCCGTCGGGTGATTGTGCGTCTCGTTCTTAAAGAATACAAGCCATTCTTCGGTAACGGGGCCTTTTCCGTCTTCATAGTCGATCTCCACCGGCACTACCACGGAGCAGGCATTTATTTCATCGGACTCTTCCATATCGTCCAGTTTTCCTTCTTTTTTAAGCTTACGCATTCCCATGAGCGCAAGGTCCATAAGACAGACGAATTTATCGTCCCTTCCCGCGAACATCTCATCCCTTGCAGCCAGATAAGAGTCGTAGCTTTCTTTTATCGGTTTCTTATAATAACCGTCTTCAAAGTCCACCTTCTTTAACTCGGTGGAAAAAGTAGTATGACGGCAGTGATCCGACCAGTATGTGTCGAGCACGCGGATCTCAGTCATGGTCGGATTTCTTTTTTCGTCATTTGCAAAATAATTCTGAATATGCATAAAATCCTTAAAAGTCATCGCAAGTCCCAGAGAGTCATAAAGCCCTTTAAGCTCATCCTCCTGCATTTGTATAAAATCCTTATGGCCTTCCATATTTTCAAATACCGCGACGTCCGCAGGCTCGTCATAAATTGTGACAAGCGTGTCAGGTTTTACCATGTCGGTTTCCCTTGAATCCACAGGGTTTATGCAGTACGCCTTAATTTTGGCAAACTCTTCATCAGAAATATCACCTGTTATTAAATAAGTCGTCGCCGTTTTGATAATAGGGTTTTCATCTTCCTTCAAAAACTGTACGCACTGTATCGCCGAGTCCGCCCTCTGGTCAAACTGTCCCGGCAGGAATTCCACGCTGAATACGCGGCTTTTCTCTTTAACTTCAATATTTTCTTCATACAGGATATCCACAGGCGGCTCGGAAAATACGCTCCTGCAGGCCTTGTCAAAAACAGCGTCCGATATATTCTCCACGTCGTAGCGGATAAATACGCGCACGTCCTTTACTCCCGCAATGCCCAGATAACTTCCGATCTCTTCTTTAAGTTCCTTCGCCTTTACCGCATAAGGTGCCTTCTTTTCCACATAAATCCGTCTTACTTTTCCCATATTAAGCCAAGCCCTCCATTTTTTTATGAAACAAACGATGTAAAATCGTTATTCTTACTGCTTACCGTCAAGTTCAGTCAAAATATATTAAAAGATGCCCCCTTCTTTGGAAGCATCCTCTATTCAAATTACTCTATAATAAGTCCCTGCATTATGTAAAACAACTGTTCATCCACCATCGACTCCGTGATCCCTATTGTCTGCGAATTGATCTTCATGCCTTCCAAAACGTACATGATATTCTGCGCCGCGCCCTTTGGATTTTCACAGTAAAATTCACCCGACGCGATGCCTGTCTCTATAAGTTTCTCTATTACTTTCACTCCGGCGTCAAACTGCTTGCGCAGCATTGCGTTTTTCTTTTCTTTTTCGGAAAAAGAATACTCGTACACGGCCATTGTGAGATTGTTCTTTTTGAGTAAAAGTTCCTTCTTCTGTTCTTTAAAAAATAAAGTCAGTATATTGGCGGCCGAAGCTTCCTCGGCAATCTTTCTGGCGACAGCGTCGTCCGTCTCATCATTGTCCTGCTTTAAAAGTTCAAGCAGCAGTTCTTCTTTGTTATTGAAATATAAATACAGGCCCCCGCGGCTGATATCGCAAGCCTCCACGATATCTTTCATGGTAACGCCCGTATAACCTTTTTCCGAAAAAATCCTGCGCGCCGCTTCCAGTATATGCTGTTTCTTCTGTAAAGATTTCTCTCCCATAACTTACCTGCCTTGTAACATTGGTTTATCCCAAAATTCCAGATTTTCTTTCATCTTCCGTATACATTCCAGAAATACCCGGTCTTTTACCGCATCTGACCATAGCTTTCCTTTGGTCATGCCGCCCATTACATACCTGGAAAGAATGCCTTTTATCACGTCCATATGCATAATGTCTGCCTGCGATATCGCTCTCATCTCATCCGCAAGAGTCCTGATCTTGTGTCTGGAATAGATATATTGATAATTACGGTCCAAAAGAGTCGTACGCTGCACTTCCTTGATAAAACCAAGAAGAGTGGAGTCATAGACCGGAAACGGAATGGAATTCTCGCCTATGCCTGAGTCGGTAAAATTCTTGGATACGCTTGAGCCGGCCTTCTCTTCAAGCCACGGGAGATAACGTATGAGCCGCTCCACATCGGGCCTGTATTCTTCTACGACCTGCTTTCTGTATTCAATATCTTCCAATTCCATTTTCATATAAAAACCGCGCCCTTCGATCAATTTACGGCCGGAGCCTGAATTTATTTTATCATATTTCTTAGAAAAGTACAGTATAAAATGTTCAAATTCTTGTAATTATTATCAAAACGGCTTATAATATAATTTAATCAAACAGGGAACCGTTATCGAATGTTCCGTATTTAGTCAGACTATACAAAAGCGATGTCCAAAAAAATGAGAAAGGCATGGTATTAATATGGCAGTAAAAGAATATCCGGCAGGAACCGTAATGATCCAGAGCGAACATACGCTGAACGCTCTGCATGTTATAGTAAAAGGTTCCGTGCGCGCCTCATATCCCGGAGGCGAACTTTATTTACATAAGGGCGACGTAATGGGAATATGCGAATTAAACTACGATACACATTTCATCAACTATCAGGCGGTTGAAGACACTGCCCTGGCCGCTTATCCCTGCACGGAGAAACAGCTTACCCAGATCATCCGCACCAAGCCGGATCTTTGTAATATTATCGTCAATTCGCTGTTTAAACAGCTGCATGAAATACTCGACCAGTACGAAATGTCAAAATTCGACTGCGATACTTTTTATCAATATCTGATGAAAAGCTATGAGGAATACTGCAGGTTTACTTCCAAACACTCTCTGGCAGCCAGGATACTTCCCGAGCTTGATTCAGTGACCGAACTTGTTCTGGAAGAAGACATACCCGACTGGGTGGCCAAATATTACGAACAGCTTTACAGAATAGCCAAAAGCATTTCCTCCAAGTCGCAGATCGCAGACTTTATATACGGAATGATCTTAAAGGCAAGCTCTGACGTACACCGCGTATTATCGATATGCCGTGAAATTTATGACTACAAATCGGAGATACTTAAATTTTTAATGAACGAAAACCGTCTGGACTTTTTTGATCTGTATGCAAGCGTTCTGTATAAGATCGGCGCTCACGACGAAGACTCCACTGCCATCACCGCCGCGCTCGGCACTATGATGATACAGCTTGAAAGTCAGGATTCCATAAACAGGGAAATGTATAACAGCCGCGTGGCGGAATATAAGGCAAAACTAAACGACCTTGAAGAATCAACGGAAGCTCCTACGGCGGACCAGTCTTCGGAATCCGTTAAGCAGGAACTCAAAGATTCGCTGAATATAATACTTGCATACGCCGAATGCGATAAGGAAACGACCGACGGCTTCAGGGAAAGCATAGACAAGTTCCGCAAGCTTTCCGACAAAAACGCTACAGACGACCATGCAAGGAAGCTGCGCATGGCCATCACCAAAAATTTCTACAAGATATATTCGGCCGCTTTTATGAAGAGCCTTACGGACACCAAAGTGCCAAGAATAGTAAAAATGTTCTTCAATTTCGGCTATGTTGACGAAGACCTTGCCGGACTCGAAAACGCGGCTTACCTCTATACAATAGTCGATTCGCTGCCAAGCGATCCTTCCCGCGGCGTGTATACGGTCTATGAATGGCTTACCGCGGTATACGAGGGCCGCAAAGTTCCAAGCCGCAACGAATTTGACAACGACTATCCGGCGTATGTGCGCGAGTTAAAGATCACAGGCAAGATCGCAGCAGCCGACGAAGCAAAGATGTTGAGCGATAAAAAAGAACAGGTGCTTTTCGAACTTCACAATATGGTAACAAGCGTTAATAAAATGACGTTCGGGCGCATAAGCATATTCAGCCCTATCTTTTTGGAGAGCAACATCTTAAAAGATCTGGAAAACACTCTGGTTTCCGCGGATACAGTTGAAAAATCGTTTAAAAATATATGTTCTACCGACTACGGCGCGTATTACAGGGAAACACTCTATACCAACCCCTCTATCGGCGTAGGCAAGGAAAATATCGACGTGGAGATCCTGCCGGACGTCATACTTATGCCCAACGTCGGCGTCCGCGGCGTTATGTGGCAGGAGATCGAAGGCCGCAAACGTACCTCGCCCGCTCGTATGATGGTCTCGATTTTCGAAATGGAAGACTTAAACAATATTCTGGTACGCCTGACCGGCGAATACCGTTGGGAAATGTGCAAACGTATCCAGGGCGCAAGGTGGAACGACGTATCCGAACCTTCGCTTACTAGCGAATACTTCGACTATATTCAGTTCTATAAGAAAAACAGAGAACTGTCCGCTGACGCCAAAGACAAGATCAAGCTCAGCATGCAGAAAGCCAAAAACAGCTTTAAAGAAATGTTCGTGCGTGATTACGAAGCATGGATACTCTACGAAGGCGCAGGCTCGCCCAGACTCAACAAAGTCGCGCGCACCATTTTGTTCACGCACTGTCCGTTTTCCAAGGAAATACGTACCAAGCTTAAGATAAATCCGCTCTATAAAGAAATGATGGACAGATACGATATCAAGCTGTCACAGAGAGTACGGCATATGGATAATCTGTGCAACAAAGTTAAGCAAAACGGCGCTGAGATCCCTGAGGAACTGGTGAAGCAGAGGGAGTATCTGCTGATGTGATGATGTAATAATGTAATGATGCTATGATATAATGATGCGATAATAAAGTAATGATGCGATGAATTTAGTTAAAAGGGGGTATCATAAATGCGGAAGACGAGCTTTTGTACCCCCTTTTTATTTGTCTGTCATTCTTCAAGCAGCCACTCAATCAGGTTTTCAGACTTAATCCCCTCATATGAGTTATCCGGTCCGGAATCAAGCGACAACACAATCTTTTCATAGTTGTCCCGTATTTTTTGCAGCGGAGCAAGTTCGCGCTTTCTTACATCCTCACTGTTCATGGATTCTGTCACCTGAATGTATTTCTTCTCATTAACGGTAGTTGCAATGAAATCAACCTCTGCGTTATCGATCTTACCAATCGCAACATCATATCCCCTGCGAATCAGTTCAAAATAAACGACATTCTCAATTGCATGGCCGCTGTCGCGATCTCGGAAGCCCAACAAATAATTTCTCATTGCTATGTCAACAATATAGTATTTACCCAGTGTGCGAAGGTACTCTTTCCCTTTGATGTCGAACCGCTTGATCTCATAGAAAAAGTAGCTTTCAAGCAGCGCGTTGACATATGCCTGAACAGTGTGCGCGCTCGGTGTGCCTTTTCTCCTTCCATCATCAAGAAGACCTTCATTCACTAAAGTATTGCCTATGGACGCAATGGAAACACTCGAACCGATGTTGTCTGCAAGGAACATTATGATCTTGCGAAGCAGTATTGGATCGGTAATCCGTTTCTGCCCCCGGCGCTTTTCACGTTCCAGAATATCACGAACTATGACAGTAGAATAGATACCGTCAAGCAGAGAAAAAGCTTTTTCCTGATTAAGACCGACGTCGGCAATACCGGGCATCCCGCCGAAACGCATAAATGCTTCAAAGGCCTCCCGCAGTTCGTAGCGTTCACCGTTTTTATCAAACATCTGTTTACGGACGCCGCCAAAAGCGCTCTCTATTTCCCTCACTTCAAAATTATGAAAATAAAGGAACTCACTGAAAGAAAGCGGCAGCATCTTGATCTCAACACATCTGCCGGAAAGATAGGTAGAATATTCGGAGGAAAGCAGGTAAGCATTGGAACCGGTTACATAGATATCACAGTCCACGTCCACACGCAAAGCATTTATCGAATCCTCCCATGCGTCAATCCTTTGTATCTCATCGAAAAATAAATACATCCGCTTTCCCGACACTATTCGTTTTTTGACATAGTCGTAGATATCGTCAGAAGTCATTTTACGAAAATCATTAGACTCAAAGTTCATCTCAACGATCTGCTCCGACCGGACACCTGTTTCCGTCAAATGAGCGACCATAAGTTTCAAAAGGCTTGATTTACCACAGCGCCTTATGCCGGTGATAACCTTTACAGGTTCAGTGTCCTGAAAGCCCACAAGCTTATTGAGGTAACGATCTCTTTTTTTCAGTTTGTGCGATTCTATCATAGCGTATTCCTCCTGTTGCATATAGGATAGCATAAACTTATAAAAAAATCAACTTTTTGCACTAAAGTGCATAAACTAAAAAAAGAGCCTTCAGAGAAGATGCAATCTCTGAAAGCTCTTTTTTTATGCTCTTTATTTTATGCTTTTTCTTTATTAGTAGGTTTCACCAATACAAGGCAGATCACAAGCGCCAGTATGTACAGAACTATTGTAGCATAGAGAACCGTCTGGTAGCCTGTGGGGTTTACCGTGATCAGCTCTGTCGTTCCGTCGGCAAGCGCATGTTCGATTTCTACGGGAGTGCCAAAATGGTTTACTATCCATGTCGCCATCTGGTTTCCGGTAAGACCTGCAAAAGCCCATGCCGAAAGGGTCAGACCATGTATCGCGCTGATGTTGCCCATACCGTAGTGGTCGGACAGAAGTGTCGGCACATTGGAGAAGCCGCCGCCGTAACCTGCATTTACTACGAAAAGCAGACAGAGCACAAGGATCATCAACAAAGTGTTTCCTTCGCCGTTTTCGATACCTCTTGTGAGCATTACCGCGCCGGTAAATACTATTGAGAGGATAAATATAAGTTTATAGATAGTGTTTCTGTCTTTCATGGTATCAGCCCATGCTGAGAAACCAAGACGTCCGCCTGCATTGAAGATAGCGGTGACTGTTGAAATGATTCCTACAAAGCTTGCAAGGCCGATACATTTTACTATCATCTTCTCCTGCGAGATAAGCGCAAGTCCGCAGGTGATGTTTATGTAGAACATAAGCCAGATACCAACATAGTTGGTAATGGGTTTGGTTTTGATAACCGACATGATGCTCTGTCTCTCCTCCTTGGACTGAGGTTCATGCCAGTCGTCGGGTTTTTTAAGAAGCAGATGTCCCACGAACATCATTACAAAATATACAACCGCCAGTATCCAGAACATTTTGTAGATACCGCCGTCTCCAAGATTGTCAAGCATACTCTGCATGATAGGGCTGGCAATAGCCTTGGCTGCGCCAAAACCAGCTACCGCAAGACCTGTTGCAAGACCTTTTCTGTCCTGAAACCAGAGCATCAGGGTTTTAACAGGCGATAAGTAACCGGTTCCAAGGCCGATACCCATGATAAAACCGTAGCATACATATATTCCTACAAGTGAGAGCGTACTTGAGGGATTGTTTCCGCCATACCAGATGAAGAAACCCGTTCCCGCCATACCTAATGCAAAACATATGGCTGCAATAAGAGAAGATTTATGAATATCCTTCTCAACTACATTTCCCAGAAATGCCGCCGACATTCCGAGGAAGAAAATAGCGAAGCTGAACGCCCATTCGGTAGCTCCTTTGGTATGTCCGATGTAATCTGCTATTTCCTGGCTGAAAATCGACCAACAGTAAACTGTACCTATACTGCAGTGAAGCAGCAATGCCGGAACTGCCGCGCGTATCCACTTGTTATTGCGCTAGCCCCCCGTGTTGTTTGAATTCTTTTCCATAATTCATCTTCCTTTACGTCTTTTCGATTTTTGCATATTTACATCAAAAAACATGCGGAAATTTCGTACAAATACAGAGTAAAACGATCAACTCCGCATACTTTCTGCCATAAAATGCTAATATATACTTTACACCAAATAATCGTAATTTTCAATATTTTTTAAAAAATATAATCTTATCAAAATATATCCTCATCGAAATATAATTCTCATTCAAATATAATCCTCATTCAAATATAATCCTCATTCAAATATAATCCTCATTCAAAATATATTCTTCTCTATATAATATATATAAATAAGTAATTGCGAAACTCTCTCTCAACGTATATTGATTGTACAGATTTAACAAACACCATTGCAGGCGCTCTGAGCGCGTCGGCAGTTAGCGAGGTATTTTCGAGCTTAGTGCCGCTACTGCGCTCAATGCAGCGAAAGCGGCCTGCAAGGGTTTTGTTAAATCTGCACAATCTCAAAGATGTAAATCAGCGTTTCGCAATTGCCTATAATATATATAAATTAATCCAAAGCCAAAGCGGACATGACATCCTGTATCATGCCCGCTTTTGACTCTGCGGTTATCTTAACGGTTCTTCCAACTGTTATTTAACCGAAATCTTGACTTTAACGACGCCGCTTGCTTCATACGGTCTGCCGTAACCGTCGTCGCCATATTCGGCGGTATAAACGATATAGCCTGTAAGATTTTTCTTACCGCCGGACGTTTTAAGTTCAGAGATCTTATCTTTCTTATCATCTTTTAATTTCACGGTATATTGACCGTTAGTTTCATCTAACTCAAAGTAATCCAGAAAAGCGTTGGCTTTGCCGCCTACATTGGCATTGACTAATTTAACGGTATACCTGTCCCTGCCTTCAGAGTCTTTTAACAGGTTCTTGGCAGTATAGGAAATATCCGCTTTATAACCGTTGCCCGCTTTAAGCGAATAAGATGTTTTAACTTTAAACGAACCCTTTATGGCCTTAGGCTTAGCTACCTTTAACGTAATCTTTACCTGTTTTGCATCAGGTTTAAATCCGCTTCCGGCAGCGCTCTTTGAAAGGGTAAGCTTTAATTTATAGCTTCCGGCAGGTATGTTTCCGTTGTCAAAACTTACGCTTATTTTGCTGTTTTCAACCGGTATAACATTGTCCGATGAAGCCGCGGCCCCGAGCATTGAAGCCTCCAATGCCGTATATGCGTTATACTGCGCGCTGCCTTCTTTAAGTTTAGCTGAGGCGCTTCTATCGATTTCCAGTCTGGCGGATTTGAAATTGCCTGCGCTGCTGCCCTTTAAGGTAATAATTACCTTACGGTTCTCAAGGGATCCTGCGGCAAGGCTCGAAGCAGCCAGAGCGCTGTTATTATAGTACGCGGCTTTTGCGGAAGGCGCCTTGTCTCCGTTATATGCGGTATTTGTGATCTCATATACCTTAGGAGCAATTCCGCTCTTAGTCTTGTCAGTCAGTGTAACGGTTGCTTTGCCGGACGTTACGGATATCTCATATATGCCTGCTGCGGTATCTGATTTAAGTATTTTGCCGCCTTTTACTTTAACGGTATGTTTCGCGCAGGCCATAAGATCCTGCCATTTGTCATCCGTACCTTTTTCCTGAACATTTAAGGTTATGACAGTGTTTTCCGTACCTGCAAACGAAGCTGTTTTAACAGAGGCTTCCGAAGCAGTCCCGTTTATCTGCTCTCCGTTTTCATCTCTTATTGCAAGCTGAAGTTCTGCAGGCGCGGCATATTTGACCTTGAACTGCATAGTCTTTTTCTTTTTGCCGCCGTCGTCCGTCTGGAGCGTTAATTTGATCTTATTGGCATATTTTGTAAGCTTGAGCGTTCCGTCTTCTCCAACACTCAGCGCTTTGTTAGATGACTTATATGTCAAAAGCGAAGGATCTATTACATATTCTTTCAGTTCCTCTTCGCTGTAAGCTGACTCCGGATCAAACGCCGCTGTTTCGGAACCTTCTGCGGAACCTTTTTTCATGACAGCAACAACAATGGCATCCTTAAGTTTATCGCTTGTTACCTCCGACGCATCTTTAACCGTAACCGCATACCTGCCTTCAGGATTTTTCTGCATGATATAAATGCCGTTAATGTCTAAAGGTTCATTAGTTATCGTAATTACGTCACTGTATGCTTCGGTAGTATTGCCCTCATAGTCAGCGGCGGTGACATGTATCTTGAATTGGTTGCCGCTCTCGTCAGAAGAAACCGTAAAGTTTTTATTTACCGTAATCTTTCCGTTTTTAACAGTGACATTGGGGAAAGTTACGTTATCGTTGGCTTTTACCACTTCTTCCTTTATCTTCCTGACTTTAGGGGCGTCAGTGCCTTTGTTGTATGTTATGACCGCTTTCATAGATGCAGCTTTGCCGTTCTGCTTGTAGATCCGCGTCGCGGGAACATCTACGGACAGATCCTCGATTCCCTTTAATACAGTTACTGTCAATGTTGTTGAGGCAGGCTGTAATTCAGAGGGCGCAAATGCGGTTATCTGTAAAGTATGCTTGCCGGGCAGTGTATTTTTACCCGCGGAAATGTAGAGTTTTCCATTCTCCTCGGTACATGTTACGGCGGCGTCTTCGCTTGCGCTGTTATCGACTATAGTAAGGCCTGTGCCTTTTTCGGCGTTACTCGGAGAATACGCTACATCCGCTGCGCAAACATTCTGCTGCCCTGTATAAACCTTAGTGGTTTTCTTCTGCAGTGTGATCTTTTCCACATAAGTTGCCTTAGGATCAATAGGAACGTCCGGGGTATCGGGATCGTCCGGATCAGTCGGATCGTCCGGATCGTCCGGATTACTCGGATCGTCGGGGTCTGTGGTCGTTTTTTCGGTAGTAACGGTTATCTGGATGTCTGCAGATACCGTAAAGGAATAGTAACCGTCCGCATCTGCGGTCAGAGTATTGTCTCCGGCCGTTACCGAAACCAGTTTATATCCGTCGGCGGGCTCGACTTTGAATAAAATGCTGCTATCTTTAGCCACTGTGAGTTTTTTATCTTCAAGCGTATATGAAGCATCCTTAAATGTTAAAGATTTAACAGTCTCGTCATAGTTAAATGTAACATTATATTTTTCAGTCGGATCGTCCGGTGTGTCGGGATCGTCCGGGTCTGTGGTCGTTTTTTCGGTAGTAACGGTTATCTGGATATCTGCAGATACCGTCAAGGAATAGTAACCGTCCGCATCCGCGGTCAAAGTATTGTCTCCGGCCTTTACAGAAACCAGTTTATATCCGTCGGCGGGCTCGACTTTGAATAAAATGCTGCTGTCTTTAGCTACTGTGAGTTTTTTATCTTCAAGCGTATATGAAGCATCCTTGAATGTTAAAGATTTAACAGTCTCGTCATAGTTAAAGGTAACATTATATTTTTCAGTCGGATCGTCCGGTGTGTCTGGCTCGTCGGGCTCATCCGGAACTGTCTGTATTATAAACAATGTACGTTTGGCAGGCGTATAAGTATATACATCTTTGCCAAGACTTTCGTCGTATGTAGGAGATAGTAAGGTGGTTCCTGCATAAACGGCGCTTATTTTATATCCGAAATACGGCTCAGCATAGAAGGAAACGCTGTCGCCTCTTTTAACATAATACAAATATTCCGTATCGACGGTTTCATGATAGCCGTCAGGATCATAACTGTCGTAAAAATATTCTATATCCTCTTCTGTATACGGTGTTCCATGCTCACTTTCAAATACGCTAGCACGTTGCGTCACGAAACCTACCATATAATAAGATGCCTTGGCACCTGATTTTTCCGTCGTTATGACGATACTCTTATCCTCATCAATAACTCCAAGATAATATTGATAAGTTCCGGATTCATTTCTAAATGGAGTAAGCGTCTTAGCATTTGCGGCATCGCCGTCTTTTGTATTGATCGTTACCACAGCATCATATCCGTTGATAGGAGTAACATCAAGTATAAGCGGTTTTTGAATTGCTTTAACCGTATTATCAGTTGCACGCAGATAAGTTATCGTATTTGCGTAATCACAATAACCTATATATGCCGAACGTACGGTTTCAGGATAATCAAGGCTTATAATATGTGACGCATTTTCTATCTCCTTAATCCTGACCGTTGCTCTTTTGGACAGATCCGCTCCGCTCTTTGGCGTAACAGTATATACACGAATCTCCTCATCATATCTTAATGTAATGGCATCGGTAAGCGTAAAGGATTCATTATCCAATTCTAAATCAACACTATCGCTGTCTTCAATATAAAAAGAGTAACTTTCATCCGCCGGAATTTTCAGCGTACGGCCCGTAATATTAAGATTATCACCGTCTTCATTCTTTTCCGAATATGAATAAACGTACGTACCTGTCGATTCGTCTATATCAAAACATAATGTATAACCGTCTACAAGTCTGGCTTCAATAGTAAGATCACCGGACAGCTCATACCCTGCGCCTACCGGATAATATGATATATCATTATCATAGTCATATATTGGCTCTATAACGGTCTCAGCGCCTGTGGCGTCGGTACATACAAGGCTGTCAAGTATCACATCATCATTAGTCTCAAAGCTGATACAGTATTTTTTACTGTTATCCAGTGTAATACTGCCGTTTTGAAGCTGATAATCAGAAGCTTCACTGTATTTTCCGACCTCCCATATTTTGATATTATTAAGTTTATCCGCATTAGCTACGGTTACTTTGCACTGTTTGACCGCTTCGGCTTTAATATTGATAGTCGTATCGCCGATTATTTTTACAGGATAACAGATATCACCGGCACTATCATATTCGGCGCCAACCAATTGATCGGCCTTACCATTTACCGTATAAGTAACGACAGGTCTGTATCCCGAATCCTTATCAATACTGCTAAGGATAAATGAAAGGTTTTCTCTTACCGAATATTGACCGGTATCGCTTCCCACCGCTGCAGCTCCATTGCTCAATGAAGCTCCATAGTCTTTAATATGTTCATCTTTTACTATGGTTACAGTGAAAGTCTTAAGTGTCTCCCTTGATACATTTATTACCATATTTTCGGTAGGAATAATATGATATATAGGTTCATTCTCGTCCGTATAGCCACAGACCTCAGGCTGTTCAACGGTACCGTCTGCAGTAATTGTACAGGACTGTTTATAAACATCTGAATCATATGTATCAATCGTAAAATAAAAATCTTTATTCTTGTCAACCGTTAATGTCTTATCTTCATATTCAGATGAAACAATATTATCCGAATAGTCCCAGTACACTTCATTATCATCATTATAACATTTATATAACTCTGTAACGGATATAGCCTTAGAATCCTCATTGGTAAAATTAAATGTAAGAGGGCATCTCTCGTAACATTTAATGGTCAGAGTATAGTCGTCAACATTCGCTGTTTCAAGATAACCTTGATAATATCCCTCTTCGTCAGGCTCATCGCTCCACTCGACGAATTCGGTATGGCCAGTCTCATACTCATCTTCATGGTCGTAAGCCTCAATATATGACGCCGTCAGCCTGTATCCCTCTTTAGGTTTTATTTTTAATGTAAGATACTTATCATCACCACAGTTTATCTCGTTATCTTCGGAAAGTGTAAGCGGCGTTTCCATGTTGTCTTCATTATATATCAGTATGTCTTCCACTTCACTTTTGTCATATACAAAACGGAATTTCTTAAGCTGCATACTAAGCAAGACAGTTGTATCTTCCGTTGGTGTCAGTGAATAATAATACTCACCCAATTCAGGATCATATGTGTAAGGAAGCTCTTTATCTCCGACAACAGCCGATTTTATATAATTTGAATACTTATCCGTCCAATATAAAAACAATAATTTCTCACCTTGAGGAATCTGTATAGTTAAAGAAGGAAGCGTTTCCGTACCTTCAGGCGCTGTAAAAGTATATTCATTCCAATAAGGTCTTTCAGTTTGTAAGTTCATATTAAGGTCGTAAGAAGCAGCGTCGCTGCCTGCTACGCGGAAAAGCTCATAAGTCTCTTTGGAAAGCTGAAAAGTAACATCAACGTAATCTATAAGAGAAAGTGTTACGGTAGTGTCACTCTCCATTTCCAAAGAATCAAAATCAAACTCATAGCGCACTGTATCAGACGTACCGTCTTCGTCAGAGTCAATTTCTTCGACGGAAACATCCTCAGTCGTCATTGTATATGAGATATCGTCATTTTCGTACTTGATCGAAAGCGCTTTGGTAATGTCTTTAACTTCCGCCGTACAGGAAATTGACTGGTCGTCTTTTACTACTGCCTGCTTATTATTAAGAGCAATGGTTTCACTACCCGACTTAACCGTTAAATCGATTTTGTCTTCAGGATAATTAAAGGTAAGCGTATGCTCCAAAATCGGCTCCGCCGAAATGAAAATGGTAGTTACTTCCCTGACTGTTCCTTTCTTGTTAGTAATCCCAATACTATAGTTTCTCGAATTGCTCGACCCACGACTTTTTACCGATATACCGGCACTGTTGGCCTGTACGCTGCCAATGCGGTATCCGTCCGCAGGCGTTACATTAAATGTGAACTCGTTATATTCTATATCATTATAAGTCTTCTTTATCGTATTATCCGGGATTTCGGTTAAAACATCATCATTTACCTGCCTCAATGTGATATTATCATCAACGTTAAATTTGAACGTATAATATTTGGATGCGTATATATCTACACTGATACTATCGTATTCATTTACTGAGATTTCATAAACTCCGCTGTCGTCGGGGTTAATTGTTGTTCCGTATGACTTTTCTACTTCCTCCAATTTATAATCATCCGAAATAGTCAGTTTAAAACGCAGTTTACCCTCTCCGTTTTCATCAAGCGTAACCGGAACAGTAATTCCGTTCTCATGATCTATCTCGCCTTCATATGCCGTAAGCTCGCCGTCGTTTGAAGCATATTCAAGTTTGCTTACGAACTTCTCCGTACTCAAGCCGCCCGGTGCGACGGAAAGAGAAAAACGGAACTGCACGTCAACAGTATTTGCCGCTTCGTCTAAGGTTGCTTCGTCGGAGGAAAGTTCTTCCGAAGCTTCCGCTTCCGACTCGGAATCTTCCACTAAGGATTCATCCTCTGTCTTGGGAGCTTCCTCCGGCTCAGAATCCGCCGTTTCCTCGTTCAAACCGGCTTCGTTATCATCTGCGTTCTCGGACGCTTCTTTTGTGAGGCCGGCTTCGCTATTGTAAGCGTCTTCCTCATCAGTATCCGGAGACGTATTGTCGGTATCTGAACCGACGATATCGGAAATTTCCTCATTTTCCTGAGTATTTTCCGACCGGTCAATGTCTTCGGCAGCATTTTCATCCGGCAGAGAAACGCCGGTGACATTCTCATCTGCAGCGGCTTCGTTCTCCGCGGCTATGGTTTCATCAGGCATAGCTGCATAGACCGCAATACTGCTTTGCGGAACAGAAGTCAGAATAACCGCAGACGAGAGCAATACTGCCAATGCTCTTTTGGTTTTGGCCAACATCTTTTTCATAAAAATTCTCTCCTTTCCTGCCATATACAACAAAATATATGATTTTACTATATACGGCCATACGTTGTTGTAATAATGGCTGATCTACCAATATTTCGTGTGTTTTGTTCTTTATTAATTTTAGTCATTATTAGGGTAAATTATACATCTTTACTATGTTACCGTCAAGATAAAACCGTTATGAAACACATTGAATTTAGGAGGATGTATTAATGAAAATATACACTTATGAAGGAAAAGCCTATATTGTAGGCAAACGTATTAAAAAGGCCCGCATCAATCTCAAACTCTCACAGGAAGCGCTTGCGGCCAAGATGCAGTTAAAAAGCATTGAAATGTCTCAGAAAGGGATAAGCCGTATAGAAAAGCAGGAAAGACTTGTGACGGATTATGAACTGCTTGCGTTTTCCGAAGCGCTCAAAGTCGATATTTATGAACTGCTTGGCATGTCCAAAAATTAAGACAGGATATTAAATGAAAATCATAATCCCCCGGCAGGCCGGGGGAAAACTTTAAAAATCATATAATTAAGTTATTAAAAAGAACGGATAAGCATTTCTATCTGTCCCAGCATTTTTCCCTGTCCTCTTTAGTGATCTCACGTATCACTCTACAGGGATTACCCACCGCGACGCTGTTGGAAGGAATGTCTTTAACCACAACGCTTCCGCCGCCTATCACTACGTTATCGCCTATGGTAACTCCGGGCATAACCTGTACTCCGGCCCCTATCCAGACATTGCTGCCGACTTTTATCGGATAGGCATATTCCAAGCCTTGATTTCTTCTTTCAAAATCGATAGGATGTCCGGCAGTATGGAAACCGCACGACGGAGCGATAAACACATCATCTCCAAACGTCACGCCGCCACCGTCAAGAATGATAAGGCCATGATTGGCATAAAAGTTCTCGCCGACCGATATCTTGTATCCATAATCACACCAGAAATCCGGCTCAATATGAACCTGTTCACCGGTCTTTCCAAGAATTTTTTTAATCAATTCGCTTCTTTTCTCAAGTTCCTTTACAGGCAGCTTATTATATTCCTGACACAGTGCTTTACATTCAAGCCTCTCATTTTCCAGCTCTTTGTCATAATTTGCGTCATATAGTTTCTGCGCATTCATTTTTTCCTTTTCAGTCATGATATTTCCTCCGAAATCTATAATATCACATATTTTACCATTACTTTGCGCAAATTGGAACCGGTTTTTGACATATCTATATGCTAAAATCAGCTGCAGTAAATGGAGACTTTATATGATAAAACGCGCAACTAATGCCTGCAAACAAATTTTGCTTCAATTTTCAAATATACGATAATAATTCCTATAACCCAAACAGGCACCCCCAATATTATAACGACAAAAGCGGGAGAGTTTTGCTCAAGAAACAGAAACGGCGCTCCCAGTATCTCAAAAACTGCGGCGGCAACGAACCAAAGCAACGATACTGCGCGATTATATCCGCATATGTCAGTCACCGCCGGAGGTTTTCCAAATGTGAAAAAACCCACCGCTTCTTTGGATTTTCGCGCACTGACGCCTATTCCCATGAACAATAACGCCGCAATAGTCCAGATAATAAATGCAATAATCATATTATATTTCCACCACCATGACAGATCGACGTACACCTGCTTTTAGATAGCTATATGTCATCTTTTTTATGAACACATTTTTTTGGCAAAAGCGGCCGCAGCCCTGCAATCGTCGGCATTGGGCCTTCCCTTGTGCATCATCGCGAATGAACCCTTGCAGGCAAATTCTTCCTTTTCCAGCGGTATTCCCTTTTTCTCAAGCAGCTTTGACACCTGCTTATAGGTGGATTTAATAAGCGCCGCGGTACTGAAATTTACAACCTTGCCCACTTTGACATTTATCCCTTCAATAAACTGCCTGACCTGATCGTCCACTCCATAGGCATAGACCGAACTGCCGAGGAACAGAATATCAACATCTTCCGATAGCGGCTCGGCCGTAGTCTTAGCCTCAACTCCTACAGCTTCCGATATTGCGTCAGCCAGTTTTTTGGTATTTCCTCCTCTGGTAAAATAGCGAATCGCAACTTTCATCTTAAATAACCTCCCGGATAATAGAATTTGCAAAAATTATTTTATTTTTTCTAATTATTTTACGTTAAATAAACAGCAACTTCTTTTTAATAATTGATTTTACAAAATTAAATTTTATACTATCTACTATGATAAACCTTTTACCGTTATCTGTCAATATTTAATAAAAAACTTTAATAATCCGGAAACTTTAATAACCAAACTTTAATAACCAAACTTTAATAACGCAACCATAATAAAAAACTTTAATACGCAAATTTTAATAACGTCCCGTAATAAAGATCTCAACACCGATGACTATAAGGATCACGCCACCTAATATACCGGCTTTTCCTGCAAGCCGGGTTCCTGCTTTCTTACCTATAACAAGACCTGCAAAACATATAAAAAACGTTACTGCCCCGATCAGCAGGCAGGCAAGAAGCGCTTTTACAAAAGTGTAATCGGCGATCGTAAACCCGACCGATAATGCGTCTATGGAAGTGGCTACTCCCTGCACAAAAAGGGCATAATAACCGACCGCTGCGGTTTCCTCTTCCGGCTTTTTGCCACTAATACCCTCTAACAGCATTTTCCCGCCTATATAGCCCAATAATGCAAGCACTATCCACGGGATAAATTTTTGAAACATTCTGAAATACCGGGCGATCGTAGATACGCAGACCCAGCCTATCATCGGCATCGCAAACTGAAACGCCGCAAAAGTGCCCGCCACGCCGACCATTTTTGTCCTTTTCATACGCGGCTCGTTCAGACCGTTCGCAAGCGAAACCGAAAAAGCGTCCATAGCAAGTCCTATTCCAAGCAAAATACTGTTAAAGAAAAAGGTAAATGTCAAATTAGTAAGATTCATTTTTTCCTCCGTACGGTAAATTTACGACCTGCATATTATGCACTCTGCAAGCCGCCCTTATATCAAACAATAGAAAACACGTTTTACGGATTTTCCATTGCCATAAATAAAAACCAAGCACAGCCTGAGCCATACTTGGTTCCTTTTCAAAATATATACGGACGCCATGTACAGCCTCAGCTTACATGAGTCTCGCAATTTAAAACAAGCCAGACCTGACGGTCAGTATGTTGACTTGCTACACAAGAAGCGCTTGCTACTCCCTCACTTTTTTTAGTTTACCATATAATTATGCTTAATTCAATATAGAATTTAATAATGCCTATTTATTTCTATGCTTCATCACAACATATTTTTGATTCTTGCTTGTAGGCTTATCCGGAATTTTCATCGCCAACCTATTTGTACTCAATAAATGTTCCATTTCCATTTTGATACTTTTAACTGACTTATATCCTAAAAATTCTACAATCTCTTGTCTGCTTTTAGGGGTTTTGCAGATCGCAAGTATTCTTTTTTCCTTTTCGGTAATAATATCATCTTGGGTATTATCTTGGGTATTATCTTGGGTATTATCTTGGGTATGCAGCGAATTAAAGATTACCGTTATTTCGCTGGAACTCACCTTATATTCTGCCATTTCATTCCCATTTTCCTTACAACTTTCCCTGATTTTTTGTATTCCGCGTCCCCATGACTCTATATACCCCGCACGGAAAAATGTATTGGCAATCAACGGATTATACGGTCTGGAATTATGCTTGCCAAGTAAATTTTCAACCGTCCAATCTTCCGGAAATACACATTCATTGCCGATGTACATTTTATCCTTATATACTCTGATCTGTATCGGAATCAGCGTAGCATAATTTTTGTGTACGATCGCATTATAAATTGCCTCCCTGAGAGCCTCTTTGGGATAAGGATACGTTTCTACTCTGGTAACTCCCTCATATGAAATATCGGCTTTCAGATACTTTGTAAAAAGCAGATCCACAACCTTATCAGCCTGAGAAATCAATGATCCGTGCACTTCATCCTGATAGCGCAGATCCGCATCCGTTTCAAAATATCCTATCTTGATATAAGAACCAACCACCCACCGCTCCGGGTTATGATGAAAAAGCAAGACTCCTGCCCTGTTAATCGTTCCATGCTCCATAAGATTCAGATTATTTAATAATTCTTTCTTATCCAGATTAAGATCCTGCTTGTTCATCCGCCTGCTGCGAACGGCTTGCTCTTTGAAAATATCAAAGCTGTCATTTCTAAGATCGTCCGCCGTAATATAATCGATCGGCACGCTGTCCCATGTAATTCCAGTTTTTTTCAATAAAAATTGATTGAGCGCCGCTCCTGTAAGCCGCTGTCTGGTACTGCCGGTCCTGTAATGATACTCTCCTTTATAGGATACCGGATAGGAATTGGGATATACCACGATTTCTATATAATCCTTCCCATTCTCTGTATAAAGATTTACATCCGCTATGATCCCTAAGTAATTACTGATCTTATTCGGAATATCTTCCAGTAATTTCTTTACATCGGCAACACCCGTAACTATGCCGGCATCATTTTTTCCAATATATATTTTTCCACCCTGAGCATTTGCGAATCCACATATCCATTTCAGATATTCATCTCTCCATGATTCTTTCCACTCTATAGTCTGATGTTCCGGCATATTTCCTGCCCGCTTTCCTTTCATGATTTACTAATAAAACATTTATCTACATTTTCTGTTTTTAACATGATAATTTTCTTTAGGATCTACAAATTTTCATCTCAGGTTCAGTACATAACTCCCCATTTATTTATAATATTCAATTTTCCGATATAAACCCGAACAATCCTATATTCCGGTTCATTTAATTTAATTATATTATATTGGTTATGGTAAAGACTTTCAACTATATTTTATATTATGAAATTGTTAAGTCGCTGCTCACCAAAACATTCTACTTAACCGCAATCTTATGTACATCTTCTTCCAACGCTTTCCTGCGGCGGTGTTCATGCGCTATTTCTTCCTGTATCTCATCGATACGCTTGAAAATGCTTACGATTACCTCCTGCTCGTTTTCGGGCTGCGCGGATTCGTTTTCTTTCTCTCTCTTTTCTATATCCTTACGGAATATTGTTTTGAATATCACTCTTACAAGCGGCTGAATAAAGAAAAGCTGTGTAAAGAATGCAAAAGGGAAATTCAGGCATACTAATTTAAGCCAGTTTGCCAACAAGGTAAAAATATTAAATCCCATATAATACGGATAATAAAGAAACGCTGCAATAAAGCTCATTGCCGGGCACATAATTCCGACTGTGGCACAGATTATGACTGTTTCGAATATCATCGGATGATTTTTGGCAGGATTGAAAACACGACTGGCAAGCCTGAATGACGCGGGACTTCCGACCAGATTTTCCAACAGATAAGCAAAACAAAATTCGATCAATACACAGGCCCAGATTGGCAGATATGTGCCGCACATATAAATTCCGCCCTGTTTGTTGAGCGCCGCAATGACGCCTGTAGTCTGATTGAGTTCCATAAGGGTATTGCCGTTTATAACATACAGACTGTAAAACACATAGGCGTGTACGGTGATAATTACTGTGATAAAGGCAAAGACCATTCTTTGAAATTGATTTCTTGGCATAATTTTTCCTCCATTTCAGCGCAAAAAAACACATGTGGCAGCCGGTCAGGTAACATACTCTGTGATCAGATTTACGTGCCGGGCACCACATGTGTCATTATGCGAATATTAAATTTTCCATTCATCAGAATAGCATATTCTTGAAGAAAAAATCAAGTCAAAAATCTACTGCTTCCGAAAATTTAATATAAACCAATCATATCTAAATCAATCATATCTAAATCAATCATATCTAAACCAATTTTAACTAAACCAATTTATCAAAATATCACTAACCCTTTACGGAACCGCCCGTAACGCCTTCAACATAGAATTTCTGCATAAGCACGAACAGGATCGATATAGGTATCGACACAATGACGCCGCCCGCGCAGAAGATCGAGAAATACTTGTTTACAAGGGACTTATTGAGCATATTGTAAAGGCCTATCGCGATCGTCCAGTCAGTAGATATACCGGAATTAAGCATCAGCTTCGCAAGCACGAAATCGCCCCACGGCACAAGGAATGAGTTTATTACCGTGTATACAATGATAGGCTTAGAAAGCGGAATGATAATCCTCATAAAAATAGTAGCCTCCGAAGCTCCTTCAAGCCTCGCCGCTTCACGCAAAGACACGGAAATCGTATCCATAAAGCCCTTGGTTATAAGGTAGCCCAGACCCGACGCCGCGGAATATACGATAATCATTCCAAGGTGGCTGTTCGTAAGTCCTATCGACTTCATAACGAAGTATACCGCTATCATGGACAAAACGCCGGGAAACATATTTAAGATAATTCCAAAGCTCATCAGCGCTTTTCTGCCTTTAAATCTCATACAGCTCATGGTATAGCTGACCATTAGTACAAAGATCGTCGAGATGATACAGGTAAAAATCGCTATGATAAAAGTATTTTTAAACCATGCCGAATACTGTACCACGGAATCAGGCTCAAGGAACAGCGCCCTGTAATTGTTTAACGACCATGTTTCAGGGAAAAAGTGTGAGGTATTGATTCCCCTGTATCCGCTGAAAGAGGTAACGACCAACCAGACTATCGGTATCAGCCAGATAACCGCAAGTATCAACAAAACCGCATGTCTTATGATAAAATCCACCGTCTTTTTCATTACTGGAAATCCTCCTCTCTATTGCCCTTGATCATCTGCGTAAAGGTAACAAGCGTAAACGCCGCGCAGATTATGAATACCAAAATACCAATAACAGATGCTATTTTATAATTATAATATTCATTAGTCAATCTAAACAGCCATGTTACCAACAGATCCACTTCTTTTGCATTGGAATTGGCAAGCAGCTGGTCGGAGGTAACATATACATCCTGAGTAAGCAGATATATAACGTTGAAGTTGTTTATATTTTTAACAAAATCCGTTATAAGGCTGGGCCCCATGATAAACAGAATATAGGGCATCGTGATCTTCCAGAATATCTGGAACTTGTTGGCTCCGTCAATCCTCGCGCTTTCCAACTGGTCAACCGGAATGTTCATAAGCACACCGGTAGCTATGAGCATCTGATATGGTACGCCTACCCATATATTTATAAGTATTATCATAACTTTGGTCCAGTTAGGGTTTGTCAGGAACGGTATATAAGTCAGATGCGAACCCACAAGACCTATGCTTTTTAAGAAATCCGTAAGCCCGATATTGGAACATATAGTATTCACGATACCGGAATCACCGAAAAAGTTTCTTACGAGCAAAAGGGTAACGAACTGAGGCACCGCAATCGCTACCATAAATAAAGTCCTCCACAGTTTGGGAAGTTTCGTGTTTTTGCTGTTTACAAACTGTGCCATTAAGATACCGCCGATAAAGGTGGTAAATGTCGCAAAGAACGCCCACACAAGGGTCCAGACCAAAACTTTGCCAAAGGCGTAACCGAATGTTACGGTCGTGGAGTTAGTGAAAAGCTGTTTGAAGTTTTTAAAGCCCACCCATGTAAAAAGCGCGTTGGGCGGCATATGCTGCTGGTCATAATTGGTAAACGCCACCGCTATGAGAACCAGTATAGGAATTATGTTCATAAGTATTATTCCCAGACAGGGCAGCGTTAAAAGCGTGATATTGAATTTCTGGTTAAAAAGAGATTTAACATCTTCCGCAAATGTATTGATGTGTTTTCCCGCTTCTTTGCGAAGCTGTAAACGGTAAACCGTTTTAATGTTACCGATGTATACTAAAATAAAAGCTAAGATTATAAATAACGCAATAATGGAATTTAACAAAATGAGGAACGAGTTATCATAATCATTAACTGTACTTGTCATAGTAAGCGGATCAAATTTCTGCTCAAACTGAACGGTGCCCAATGTTCCGAATTTGGCAAGGTTAGGCGCGGCATAAAAAACACACATAACCACAAAAACCGCTTCGAGCAGGGTCATAATGATACCGTTGATGATCTGTTTTCTTGCGGCATAACCTGCCCCCATAATAACAAGGGATAATTTTACCCCGATATCACCTTTGGCTATTGCCGTTGCAAACTCTTTAAAATAATTTCCAATTGATTTAAAAAAATTTTTCATATCAATCCTCCATTCCCCGGCATAAGTATGAAAACGGCTTTCACACTAAACCTTCATAAGAGTTGTTTTTGAAATACCTTTTTAAAAATACCCCGCCTCTTAGATGCGACGCGGGGTATTAATTTTATTTTGATCAACAATTTTTACTTAACCGGCAGGCTTTGGCATACGCACAATACCGACCGGAACTTGTATACAAGCCATTATTCCACAGGAGCCGTAATACCTTCCACTGCAGTATCAAGCAATGTCTGTAAATCCGTTCCGTCAGGATTTCCTGAAGCCAATATCTGTCCTAAAGTCTCAGCCGGAGCCCAGAAGTTATTGCCTACACGCTGAGGAGTTGCATAAGCCGCCTGCTCGCCAAGAGCTGCAATAGCGGGATTAGCCTGAACAGCTTCCGATTCTGAAGCAGCTATATTGGAAGGACCAAGACCTCTTGCTTCAAATCTTGCTACCTGAGATTCTTCGTTTGTAAGATACTCAGCAAGCAGCATCGCCCAGCCTACGTTAGCTGAATGAGGATTAACGCCTATCAGCTTGCAGCCTGAATAAGAAGACATCTGGCAGTCTTTGCCGCCGACATTGATCGTAGGAAGTTTGGCAGCCGCATAGTTCTCACCCCATGCTTCTTCTGCCGTCTCTGCTCTCCATGTACCGTTTACCGCTGCCGCAACAGTGCCTTCGGCTATCGCCGTAGCCTGCTGTTCATCAGTCATCTGTACAAGAACTCCCGTTTCGCAGGCATCCATTATCGCCTGCGCCACATCCGTTGCGCCGTCTGCATTCCATGTACAGGTATTGCTTCCGTCTTCATTGAGTGAAAGCTCATAGCCTGCGCCCTGGAAGAATGAGTAAAGATACCAACCGTTAGCGATATCCATAGCTATCTTTTTATCAGCCGCCTTCGCTACTTCGATCATTTTCTCAAGAGACTGTACATCATCCTCCGTAAATACCGAAGCGTCGTAGAACATGAAATATCCGTTATCAGCCGTCATAGGATAAGCATACAATTTGCCGTCTATTGAAGCGGCTTCAACCGAACCAGCTACGTTTTCACCGGCAACGTCATAAGTGTAATCAGCTACAACCTCCTGCAAAGCTCCCGCCTTAACAAGTTCATTGATCTGATCATCAGCAAACGCAAAAACGTCCGCCGCAGCTTCTACATCCGTTAAGATAGTATCTTTGGCGGTAGACTCTGATTCCGAACCGAGGGTTATATCAAACTCGACGTCAGAATACTGTGCCTTGAAGTTGTCAAGCAGTGTCGTAGTAAGCTCCTGATCCTCCTCAGACGCCCATACGGTAAGCGCTACCGGACCCGTAGTGTTTGCGATAAGAGTCGCAACCGCATCATCCGATGCCGTACTGTCAGCTGCAGCGCTGTCTCCCGATGCATCAGCCGGAGCTTCCGTCTGAGTATCGGCTGCAGTATCCGCAGAATTGTCAGCCGCAGGCGCTGAAGTATCCCCCCCCGCCTCGCTTCCGGAGTTTCCGCATCCGGCAAGAGTTGCAGCAACCATTGATGTTGCAAGTAATGTTGCTAAAACCTTCTTTTTCATAAATTTTCCTCTCTCTTTCTTAATACTTGGTTTTTTATTGCTTTTATATAAAATGCATAAACATCTTATATCAATAGAATCGTAAAACAAACCGGTACTTTTTATTAAATATTTATGAATTCTTTATTATTAAATTTACCATTATTTGCATATATTTGTCAACAATATCCATGTCCATAACTCTATAACTTATTATTATTTATTGTAGCCATGTCTTGTTGCTTATTTCATCTTAGTTCTTATTACCTCATGCGAAATCACGTATCGCTTCAAGCGCGGGAAGCGCATTCCCGTCATAGTCAAATAGCGCCTGATTGGCCCATTCGTTGCCTCCCGGCCCCTTTTCCTCCATATAAGCTATGGCCTCATCGGAGGCCCAACCGGAGCCTGCTACCGGTATCCATGCCGCCTCCCAGTAAAAAAAGCCTGCGCCCTTATTGTCGGGAACCTGTTTTATCACATTCAAAAAATCCGTAAGGAACCGTTTCTGACCGTCTTTTGTCATAGGATAGTCTATCTTATCCACAAGCTCTTTTTTGGTGGCCATTCCTTTGCGCTTATCGGGCGGCAGCTTTTCATAATCGGCATAATCCTCCATAGTATAGCCCATAGACACTTCGACCACCATAAGTTCCTTACCATATCTTAACGAAATATCGTTCATATTATTCTTTAAATCGGCAAGACTGCCATGCCAGAAGGGATAGTAGGATAGACCTATTATCTGGAAGTCCTCGCCTTTTTCCATATAATGGTCAAACCATTCACGATAAAGAGCATTGTTTCCGCCGTTATCGAGATGAAGCACTATCGGGATATCGTTATCTGCCGCGCGCACACCCTTTATTCCGGCATTGATAAGGCGGATAAGCCCGTCGTAGTCAGGCACCTTACCGTAAGGCCAGAGCATACCGTTCGTTATCTCGTTTCCCACCTGAACAAGCGTCGGAAAAGCGCCTTCTTTTTTCATGGTTTCCAAAGTTTCCCTTGTGTATTCAAAAACGGCAGTCTCAAGCTCGCAAAGCCCCATGCCTTTCCATGCTTTGGGAACTCTCTGTTTGCCCGGATCCGCCCAGAAATCGCTATAATGAAAGTCAAGCAGAACTTTCATCCCGTTATCAAGAACTCTTTTGGCAAGCTCTATTGTGGTAGGAAGGTCGTTGGTGCCGGCCCCGTAAGGCTTCCCATCCTCAGTATAAGGGTCATTCCAGAGCCTCAGCCTCACAGCGTTCACACCATAGTCCTTAAGTATGCCAAGAACATCTTTTTCCACGCCCTTATCATAAAATCTGCCGCCCAAGCCCTCTACTTCCTTTAATGTAGATAAATCCACACCTTTAAGAAATTCCATATTGGTCCTCCATAATTGCTCCTTATTTTTTTATATATTGTTTAGGCAATTGCGAAATGCTGATTTACATTTTTGAGATTGTGCAGATTTAACAAAACCCTTGCAGGCCGCTTTCGCTGCGTTGAGCGCAGTAGCGGCACTAAGCTCGAAAATACCTCGCAAAAGTATAAGCGCAAATTCTTTGCGCTATGCGCTCAGAGCTCCTGCAATGGTGTTTGTTAAATCTGTACAATCAATATATGTTGAGAGAGGGTTTCGCAATTGTCTATTATATATTTTGCCTAAATAATATGTTTTGAAAAAGACTTTCGCGAGTATCAAATAATGACAAATTCACATTATCAGCATAATATATTTTAAAGATATTGGCAAATAAAATAATCGGAGGCCAAATATGCGCGAAAATAACGCCTGTTGTGAATTCAGCAACAATACTCAGACCTATCTTAAGGATTTTTCCTGTATTCTGGACAGAATGATAAAAGGAATGACCTGCGCTGATCTGAATAACAGTATTTCACACAATTTTATAGTACAGATGATACCGCATCATAAAGCGGCAATTAAAATGTCTGAAAATATTTTAAAATACACTACCAATATTACATTGCAGAACATCGCATGCAATATAATCAAAGAGCAGACTCAAAGTATCGCGGATATGGAAAGCATATTATCGTGCTGCTCTGCGCAGACCGACTCTGCACAGAATCTGAATGAATATCAGGACAGAGTCTCAAAGATATTCGATCGTATGTTCTGCAGAATGAAAGAGGCTAAGACCGTTAATTCGGTAAACTGCAACTTCTTATTCGAAATGCTTCCCCACCACGAAGGCGCCGTGGCATTTAGCGAGACTACTCTGGAATACTGCATATGTCCGGAACTTAAATCCATTCTTAATTCCATTATAACTTCACAGAAACGCGGTATCTGTCAGATGAAGGAATTGGTTGACAGGCTTAACTGCTGATTATTGACCCAGACGGTTAGCCGTTTCTAACTAAAGCGCGGCTAACCGGTAATGCAATCCCTGCTTTCCATAACCATAAAACTCCAACCTTCCAGTTTAATGATATCTCCGTCTTTTAATTCCGTTATTTTTTCAGTTTGGGGCGTTTCACTTTGGTTCATTTCACTTTGTTCCATTCTGCTTCCGTTTATTAAAACCGCCGCATTTTTCCCACGATATACAGCCTCTCTGACATCATCGGAATAATTAAAATAATATACTATCTCTCTGCCAAAATCATTAATTCCGCGTTTAATGATAACCGGATATTCCGATTCCGGCATTTCAATACCCGCACCAATACATACATGACGAAGCAGGTCTTTAAGAAGAGACTGTTCAAAATAACAGCCTATATAGAAAGCCCTGCCGCTTCCGTATCTGTTACAGGTTACAGCCGAATATTCACCCCGGTAAGGATGATCGTAATAAGCTAAAGTCTCCGCAGTGGAAGGTATAAGCAGCTCCATCCAATAATTTACAGTATTTATGCTGTTTTTAGCAGTTTTATCACTCACAAAATTGTTCGACCCGGTCGATTGTGGAGAGATTTCATCTTTCAGCCCCACATTGACCGGATTGGTAAATTGATCATATGTCATCCCAAACACGTGTGTCATCTTATGTGGAAGATCATCTGAATAAATTTTTAACATACTATCCGAAACTGCCGTTTTAAATGTTGAAATCAGGTGTCCTCCGTTTCTGACGTATGTGTCCAGTGCGCTGACAGTGGTGTCAGAAACACTGTAAAGGGCGGGAGTTATCAAAACCTTGTATCGACTAAATAAGTCAACATCCTCCGCATTCAAAATATCACATTCTATATTAAGTTGGTAAAGCGCATCATGTATCCAACGCAAAATATCGTTATAATTTAATTCATTATGTATGGGAAACCACTGCAGCCCGTTAAGCGACTCGTGTGACAATACTATTGCAACCTGAGGCGATTTTTTAAGGTTTTTAAGATGTTGACCATATAAGTCAAAATCATTTCCTATACGACAGATTTCATGGTAAACAGTATTTTCTCTGAGATTATGGCTCAAAATTCCTTTCCAATAAGACTCTATCGCATTATGTATTGAATGCCAGTGCCAATACATGACCGAATTGGAACCGGACGCAAGATGACTGAAAGCCTGAAGCCTCAACTGACCGGGATATGGCAGCCAACCGAAGTTACCCTGTGCCTCGGTTTCCAGTATCAGATAATTTTCCTTTTTTACAGAGCGGGCGATCGTCCCTCCAAGTGAGATTTCCACTCCGGTAAGATCCTGCGCCGAAGGATGATAGATATCAAAGCCTGCAACATCCAGAGCGCGCCCCGCTTCCCACTGATTTACCTCCGGCTGCAGTCCGTAAGAAATATCTCTCCATTCATAATCAAAGTTTTGCGTAATAAACTGACTTGGACGCGCATATTCCCCTACTATTTTACTCTGCCATGCAAGAAAATCCGTAACCAGTTTCCTCTGATATTTCTGATACTCAGCGCCAAGACTTCCGTTGATAGTACCGCGGATATCCGGAAAATCCTCCCACGCATTTATGCGGTTGCTCCAATAATCGAGCCCAAATTCATCATTCAGCTTATCAAGATCGTTATCAAAAACATCTTTAAGGTATTGCACAAAGCCCGCCTGAGCATACTTACTGCAGGTATCATAAGCCTTGGTCTCATTATCAAGCTGAAAACCGATAACATTATCATAATCCGACACTTCTTCCATAAGTTTACGTATAATGATCTCCACATGCTTAAGATACATAGGGTGGGTTATATCCATATTCTGCCTGTGACCGTACCGACCTTTACCGGCATGGGTTTCGGTTATAATATCCGGATACTTGGCTGCAAGCCATGTCGGTATCGCGTATGACGGAGTCCCGACAATAACACTTATGCCATGCTTCTTAGCGGCTTTGAGCATACGGTGCAGATGGGTAAAATCAAATACTCCCTCCTGCGGCTCCCAAGTACTCCATGTTGACTCTGCAATACGGATCACATTTATTTTCGCCCTTTCCATCATTTCCATATCGGTTTCTATACGGTCATAAGGCAAATACTCATCATAATAAGCAGCTCCGAATAAAATTTTGTCTGTTTTCATATCATATTTTCCTTCCATAATCCAGTAATTCAGTGAACTATATATTTAATTTTTAATATTCTTCCTTGAAACAGATGGAATTACAACAAAAAAACCTCGCCAAAAAAAACCAAAACAACCTCTCAAAAAAACCTCTTGCTAAACCACCCACATCTATGCTATAATAGTCCTCGGTGGTTTTATCATACTCATAGGGGCATAGTTCAAAGGTAGAACAGTGGTCTCCAAAACCATCGATGTGGGTTCGATTCCTACTGCCCCTGTTCATAAAAATTATCTGTATTTATCCAACCTTTACACTCTTGCAAACTGGCTGTTATAAAGATCGGCATAAAACCCGCCCTTGGCCAACAGGCTCTCATGGTCTCCCTGTTCGACAATATTTCCGTCTTTCATAACAAGAATCACGTCGGCTTCCTTAATTGTTGAAAGTCTGTGCGCAACTATAAAGCTTGTTCTGCCTTTCATCATGGCGGCAAAGGCATTCTGGATCTTAACCTCTGTTCTTGTATCGATCGAAGAAGTAGCCTCATCCAGTATCAGCATCGGCGGCAGGCACAGCATGACCCTTGTGATACATAGAAGCTGCTTCTGTCCCTGAGAAAGATTTTCTCCGTCCTCTGTTATCATGGTATCGTAGCCGTCGGGCAGTCTTTTTATAAAACTGTGCGCATGCGACGCTTTGGCCGCGGCTATTATCTCTTCGTTCGTCGCATCAGGTTTACCCATAACAATATTCTCGCGGATAGTGCCGGTTTTCAGCCATGTTTCCTGAAGCACCATTCCGTAACTCTTGCGCAGGCTCTCCCTCGTAACCTCTCTTATATCATGGCCGCTTACGCATATGGCGCCCGAATCCACGTCATAGAAACGCATCAATAAATTAATAACAGTTGTTTTTCCACAGCCGGTCGGGCCGACTATCGCTATCCTCTGCCCCGGTTTAACTGCCAGGTTAAAGTTCTGTATGAGTTTTTTATCAGGCACATATGAAAAGCATACGTTCCTAAGTTCCACACTTCCGTCCACATCCTTAAGCACATAAGCATTGTCAGGCTCGGGCGTCCGTGCCTCTTCCTCTATCAATTCAAAAATCCTCGCGGCACAGGCCAAAGCATTCTGCAGTTCCGTCACCACACCCGATATTTCGTTAAAAGGTTTGGTGTACTGATTGGCGTAACTCAAGAAACAGGTGAGCCGGCCTACGCTTATGCCGCCTCTTATCGCAAGAATGGCGCCTGTTATTGCAACTCCCGCATAGACAAGGTTATTGACAAACCTTGTAGCCGGATTGGTTATGGAAGAAAAGAAAATGGCCTTAAGCGACGCATCCTTAAGCCTGTCGTTTATCTCATCAAAAGTCTCAAGCGCCTCGTCCTCATGTGAAAAGGCCCGGACAACTTTACTGTTCCCTATCATTTCATCTATAAACGCCGTCTGCTCTCCTCTGGTCTCGGACTGCAGCTTAAACATCGTAAACGTCTTTTTGGCAATAAAACCCGCCACCAGAAAGGAAAGCGGCGTGATCAAAACCACAACTCCCGTTATTCCCACGTTGACGCTCAGCATAAAGCCCAGTGTTCCTATAATAGTGATAACTCCGGTAAAAAACTGTGTAAATCCCATTAAAAGTCCGTCCGCAAACTGATCCGCATCAGCGATAACGCGGCTGACTATCTCTCCATATGGATGTGAGTCTATATACTTAAGCGGCAGGATCTCTATTTTTTTAAACGCTTCGTTCCTTACGTCCCTCACGATATTATAAGTCAGTTTATTGTTACAGATATTCATAAGCCATTGAGACAAGGCAGTAATTAAAATAACAACTGTCATTTTTTTAATAAGGGCAAATATCCCCTCAAAGTCCACCTGTCCTTTTCCCACTATCAGATCTACAGCCGCTCCTATCAGCACCGGCAGATAAAGCGTAAGCGCCACGGTCACGCTCGCCGCCACTATCGAAACCGCCAGGTAAAACCAATATTTTTTTATATAAACAAGGACCTTTCCAACGGTCTCTTTCCGGCTTACTTTTGAGTCTTTCATGATACGATGCTTCCTTTCATATTTACACGATCCGAATCTTGCCTGTGCTTTTGCCTGCGTTCAGCGCTTACCTTCCGTCTTTACTTTCTGCCTGCGTTCAGCTACTTTCCCGGGCTCTTCTTATGCATTCCGCCATACTTTTTAATATAGTTACATCTGCGAATAGTAAATCTCCCGGTATACCGCGCAGTTCTTAAGAAGTTCATCATGCTTCCCGATACCGACTATCTCTCCGTCATCCAACACCACTATTTTATCCGCATGCTGTATTGACGAGGTACGCTGTGATACAATAAAAACAGTTGTTATTTTATTATTCTCTTTTCCCATTTCTTTTAATGATTTACGAAGTTTGGCGTCTGTCGCATAGTCAAGAGCGGAAGCGCTGTCGTCCAGGATCAGTATATCGGGCTGTCTCACGATCGCTCTGGCTATCGTAAGTCTCTGACGCTGCCCGCCTGAAAGGTTTTTGCCCCCTTGGGATATATATTCGTCGAGCCTCTTGGGCTTTAGATCCACAAACTCTTTAGCCTGCGAGATCTCCAGGGCTCTTTCCATTTCTTCATCTGTTGCGTCGGCCTTGCCCCAACGCAGATTATCTTTTATCGTTCCTTTAAAAAGCACGGCCTTCTGCATTACTATGCCGACTTTTTCCCTAAGCTCTTCCATTGAATAGTCTTTGACATCTTTGCCGTCCACCCTGACGCTTCCTGCGGCAGCGTCGTAAAATCGCGGAATAAGATGCACGAGGGAGGTTTTTCCGGAACCTGTTCCGCCTATTATGCCTACGGTTTCTCCGGCCTTTACCTTAAAATCGATATTGCTTAAGGACGCATCGCCCGCACCGTCATAAGTAAGCGAAACATTGTCAAACTCAACCGCATACGCAGGCTGAATTTCAGGTCTGTCCGTACCGGCCTTGTCATCTTCCTTCCATTCCATACTTGAACTTAGTTCAAACACGCTCTGTATGCGGTTAGCGCAGGCTAACGCTTTGGTGATGGTTATTATAAGATTGGCAAGTTTTACAAGTTCGATAAGTATCTGCGACATATAGTTCACAAGCGCCACGACTTCGCCCTGCGTAATGGCGCCGCCTTCAACCCTCACGGCCCCGGTATATATTAAAACCAAAGTAGCCGCATTGACTATCACATAAGTGACCGGATTAGTCAACGCAGATATCTTTCCGACCATTAGCTGTATTGCCGTAAGCTCGGCGTTGCTTTGCCTAAACTTCTCTTTTTCCTCTTCTTCTTTATGAAAAGCCCTGATGACTCTTACGCCCGTAAGGTTTTCTCTGGTTTCGCCAAGTATGGTGTCAAGGCCCTGCTGTACTTTTTTATATAACGGAATGGTTATGATCATGATTCCAAAGATAACCACTGAAAGCAGCGGGATGGTTACAACAAAAACAAGCGCCGCCTTAAGGTCAATGGTAAATGCCATTATCATGGCTCCAAATACTATGAAGGGCGAGCGCAGGAAAAGGCGCAGCGCCATGTTCACTCCGTTTTGCGCCTGGTTTACATCCGAAGTCATGCGGGTGATCATCGTGGAAGTTCCCAACCTGTCGGTTTCCGTAAACGAGAAGCTCTGTATGTGCTTAAAAAGCGCATGCTTCAGTTCAGCAGAAAAGCCGACTGCCGCCTTTGCCGCAAAATACTGTGCGGTAATTGAAGAGGCCAGACCTATTATCCCCAGAAGCACAAGCACAAGCCCCATTTTAAGGACATAGCCTGTCTGTGATCTGCCAATCCCGTTATCTATTATCGCAGCTATTACAAGCGGCACAAACAGTTCAAAACCTGCTTCGAGCATTTTAAAAAGCGGCGCAAGTATCGTTTCTTTTTTATAATCCTTTAAATAAACCAAAAGGCTTTTCATAACAGATGTTATCCTTTCTTCCGGTTCCATTTCACCGGCGGACAATAAAACAGCAGCCTAATTTTCATTAAACTGCCGTTAATTTTATTTTAAGTATTCCTTGGTAAATTCTTTAATTTCACTGCTTATGTTCACAACCTCTTTGGAAGGTTCATAGTCTTTATCGTCAAATAAAAGTTCATGCAGCCTCTTTACATTTTCTTCAAGGTCCGCGGGAATTATACATTCTCCTGCGCTTCCTATCCTTGCCAAAGTCCTTTCGTCTTCAAACGGAAGCCCTTCGCTCGCTATGAGGTTATAATCCACCACCGTGCCAAGAACGCTGACTATCTCGCTCACATTCAGGGAAGTGCTTATCGAGGGCAGCACTGCCGTCACGACGTTATTGAGCGCAGGCAGCGACGCGCTCTGGGCTTTTATCATCATTGCGCCGAGAACATCTCTTTGCCGTTCGGCGCGCCTGAAGTCGTCGCCTTTGGTGTATCTTATACGGCAGTAGGCGGTTGCCTGCATACCGTTCAGAATCTGTTTCCCGCTCTTTATGACCGGCGTATAACCGACTCCCATCTCCTGCGACATACAAAGCTGATAGTTGTTAAGATGAGTGATCTCCGAATCCGTAACTTCTATCTCGATACCGCCAAGCGCGTCAATCGCATCAATAAGTCCGCCAAAACCGACCGTCACGTAATCCGTAATGTCCAGATCCAGATTTGTATTTAACATTGTGATCGCCTGTTCGGGTCCGCCCTGCGCATATGCGGCGTTACATTTATTATAGCTGTCATTGCCCAGATTAAGATAGGTATCCCTGTAGACGGAAACCAGTTTTATTTCGTTGGTATCCTGATTGATACTCGCGATTATTATAGTATCGCTTCTGGTCCCTCTTCCGAGATTGCCGTCCCTGTCGTCCACCCCGAACAAAGCAATGTTTCTGTAGCCCTTTGCTTCCTCTTCCTGTTCCTGTTCTTCTATCGTCTCAGCCACTTCTTCATTTATGATAAGAGTATCATTATCTATATCAGTCCTCTTAAAATCTTTGGTCGCGACAGTTACAATATATAAAGCCCCTATTGCTATACATAATATAAATATCTCCAGAATGAACAGCGGAATATTATAACCTAACTTATGTTTTTTATTTTCAGAATTCTCCAAACCTGCCGCATCAGTATTCTCAGAAGACCGTGCATTCTCTTCCCGGGAATTTTGTGTCTGTTCGTCCATTAGAATCTCCCATTCTTTCTCAGCCTGCGAAATCCTGACATAAAAAATACAGGCCTTTTGATGTATACAGCGCAAACACAATATCTGCATAGTCTTTCATGCATGCCTTGTGAAACGTCACAGAATAAATTGTACCATATAAAGCCTGTTTTGGATATATAAAAAATCATATTTTTAACATTTTGTTAAAAATTATTACAATTCCGTCATATTTATGCTATATCAGATCTATCGCATCCTGCACGGAAGACACTCCCGTAAGCTTTATCCCTTCGATATTTTTGACCTGCTTTATGCAGCTTTGCGGTATCACGCAGTTAGTCAATCCTAACTTTGCCGCTTCACGGATACGCTGCTCTATCATACTGACGCTCCTTACCTCCCCGCTTAGGCCTATCTCCCCAAAAGCCGCCATATTATCATCTATAGGACGGTTCTTCAGACTCGAAGCTATAGCCATCGCGATAGCCAGATCTATCGCCGGTTCCGTGATCTTCATGCCGCCGGCAAGGTTGACATAGGCGTCACAATCCGCCAGTTTTAAACCCACTCTTTTTTCCAAAACAGCCATAAGAAGATTAACTCTGTTATAATCCGTACCTATAGCCTGTCTTCTGGGAAGTCCGAAGCTGGTATGGCAGACTAAGGCCTGTATCTCCAATAATATCGGCCTGCTGCCCTCCACGGCGCAGGAAACTATTGAACCGCTCGCCCCCTCAGGTCTGCCGTCAAGCATGAATTCCGAAGGATTTGCCACTTCCACAAGCCCCTTGTCCTGCATTTCAAATACGCCGATCTCGTTAGTTGAGCCAAACCTGTTTTTTACGCCGCGGAGTATGCGGTAAGAAGCATGCCTGTCTCCCTCGAAATAAAGCACGGTGTCCACCATATGTTCAAGCACCCGCGGCCCCGCCACGGTTCCTTCTTTGGTCACATGACCTACAATGAAAACAGATATGCCCGTACTTTTGGCAAGCTGCAGAAAAACATTCGTCGCTTCCCTTACCTGTGACACACTTCCGGGCGACGATGAAATCTCATCGTTATACACGGTCTGGACAGAGTCGATTATAGTTACATCGGGAGCAGTCCGCCTGATCGTTTCCTCGATCATGCCAAGATTAGTCTCACATAAAAGCAGGAGGTTTTCACCGAATTCACCTATACGGTTGGCCCGCAGCTTAATCTGTCTTAAGGATTCCTCGCCCGATATGTATAATATCTTTCTTCCGTCTTTTACCATTTTCTGACATACCTGCAGAAGCAGCGTGGACTTGCCTATACCCGGATCTCCCCCGACCAAAATGAGGGAGCCGGATACGATTCCGCCTCCCAATACTCTGTCAAGCTCCTTTATGTGCGTGGACATTCTTTCCTCTTCATTCAAAGTTATCTCGGAAAGTCTCAGGGGCTTTTCTCTGCCCTGTCCCGGCTTTGACGCCAAAGGCGCCGACACTTTGGTATTTACTTTCTCTTCAACAAAAGTATTCCATTCCCGGCAGGCGGGACACTGTCCCATCCACTTGGAAGACTCGTGTCCGCAGTTTTGGCAATAAAAAACAGTTGTTATTTTTGCTTTAGCCATAAAACCCCTTAATTATTTTTCTATTCTTACCTTAACTTCTCCGGCTCCCGCAAGCTCTATGCTTATATTGAGTTTGCCGCCGAGATTTGTTTTCATCCTTCCGATCTTTACATCATCTACAAATACATTGTACTGAGTATCATCCTCTAAGCCTACCGTTATCTGCGCGTCTTCGTCGCCCTCAACGACAAAACTTACGCCGTTCTCACTTTCAACAAAGTTATTGACGCTTGTTCCCGGCACCGATTCATATGCGAACATTCCGTTCTTTTCAAGCTTTGTTATGCTTTTGTAAGTTTTAACCTTTAACAGATCTCCGTCATGCTCAAAGTCTTCTACCTTTGCCTTGGAATCCAGTTTATGATTGCCAAAACTTATCGCCCCATGCTCCTCTTTTCGAAGCAGCTCTTCTACTACAGCCATTGTGTTATTCCTCCTAAGTCTTTTTATGCATGCTCATGTATTTTATATACTACTTTTTTATTCTTTATTGCGGCGGAGACCTTATCTCCCGCTTTTACCCTGCCCGCAAGGATCTCCTGCGCGAGCGTATCCTCTATTTCCGTCTGGATGGCTCTCTTCATGGGTCTTGCGCCCATCTTTGTATCAGTATATTTTTCCACGATATAATCTTTAAGCGCAGGCGTTACGGTCAGATCGATATCCATCTGCTCCTTACATCTTTTGATAAGGATCTTTGAAAGCATAGTGACGATTTCTTTCATGTTATCTTTATTAAGCGGATGGAAAACCATAATTTCATCGATCCTGTTTATAAATTCAGGTTTGAAGATCTTTTTAACCTCTTCCATAACGTTTGACTTCATTTTTTCATAATCCTGCTTTTCACTGCCGCCCGAAGCAAAGCCGAGATTCTTAGGTTCCATGATCCTCTGGGCTCCGGCATTTGAAGTCATGATAAGTATGGTATTCTTAAAGCTGACCTTGCGGCCTTTGGAATCAGTTATATGACCGTCGTCAAGTACCTGCAGCAGCACATTGAAAACATCCGGATGAGCCTTTTCTATTTCATCAAAAAGAACTACCGAATACGGATTTCTTCTTACTTTCTCACTCAGCTGTCCGCCCTCTTCAAAGCCGACATATCCCGGAGGAGATCCTATCATCTTAGATACCGAATGGCCTTCCATATACTCTGACATATCAACGCGGATAAGAGCGTTCTCGGAACCGAACATGGCCTCTGCCAAAGCTTTGCTGAGTTCTGTCTTACCTACGCCCGTAGGTCCCAGAAAAAGGAAAGAACCTATGGGTCTGTTAGGATCCTGCAGCCCTACCCTGCCCCGCCTCATGGCCTTAGCCACCGCAGTAACAGCCTCTTCCTGCCCTATAACGCGCTTGTGGAGAATTGACTCTAACTTAAGCAGTCTTTCGCTCTCTTTTTCCGCAAGTTTCTTGACCGGAATCTTAGTCCAGAGCGCAACCACCTCGGCGATCTCATTTTCTCCGACAACATATTCTTTTCTTTCGTCGTCCCGTTCCATTTTCTTTAACAGGCGATCGTACTTCTTTATAAGCGCATCCTGCTGCTTTTTAAGCTCTCCTGCCTGCGTAAAAGCTTCTATTTTTATGGAACGTTCTATCTGAAGATCTATTTTCTGTATCTCTTCAACAAGTTCTTTGAGTTTATCGGGCTGTCCCGAAGTTTTAAGTCTTACCGCCGCCGCAGCTTCATCGATCAGGTCAATTGCTTTGTCAGGCAGATTTCTGTCATTTATATAGCGTGAAGAAAGGGCCACCGCCGCCTTGATCGCCTCATCTGTGATAACGACTCTGTGGTGGTCTTCATATTTGTACGCTATTCCTCTTAAAATGTTCTCCGCCTCTTCCACAGTGGCTTCTTCTACCGTGACAGGCTGAAAACGTCTCTCAAGAGCCGCGTCCCTTTCAACGTATTTTCGATATTCCGCTATCGTTGTAGCGCCAATAAGCTGTATCTCCCCTCTTGCAAGAGAAGGCTTTAATATATTCGAAGCGTCTATCGCTCCTTCTGCTCCGCCGGCGCCGATTATGGTATGCATTTCATCCAGAAAAAGGATGATATTTCCGTCTTCTATGACTTCTTTTATTACTTTCTTGATCCTCTCCTCAAATTCGCCGCGGTACTTACTTCCCGCAACCATTCCGGACAGATCCAGTGTCATAACACGCTTATCCTGTACCGTAAAAGGAACGTCTCCCATTACGATCTTCATTGCAAGGCCTTCCACAACGGCGGTCTTGCCTACTCCGGGTTCACCGATAAGACAGGGATTGTTCTTCGTCCTTCTGCTAAGGATCTGAACCACACGCCTTATTTCGTCTTCCCTTCCTATAACCGGATCTAACTTTCCTTCCCTTGCAAGCGCCGTAAGATCCCTGCTGTACTGCTCAAGCGTTGAAACGGAGCCTTTTTTTCTGCCCGCTTTCTTACCAAGATCTTCTTTATACAGAGATTTGTCCTCGCCCATTGCCGCAAGCACTTCCACATAAAGCTTCTGTATATTTATGCCCAGAGTCCCGAGTATCCTGACTGCTACATTTTCCCCTTCTTTTAATAATGCGAGCAGGATATGCTCTGTCCCTATCTTATCGCTGCGGAAACGCTCCGCCTGCTTATGGGCTTCTTCCAATACCTTTTCAGCCCTTGGAGAATAGCCTTCCCGTTCTGCAAGCATAACGCTGCTGTCCGGCGCAAGCAGATCCCTTATCATTTCTTTCAACTGCTGTTCGTCCAGACCGTTTTCCAAAAGAACCGTAGCGGCAACCCCTGTATTCTCCTTCAAAAGACCAAGCAGGATATGTTCGGTTCCTATATATCCCTGTTTTAAGCTCCTGGCCGCGCGTTCAGCCAGACTAAGCGCCATCTTCGCCTTATCAGTAAATTGTGGCTGCATGATCTATATTCCTCCATAATCGTTATAAATTTCATCAATAAGGGCATGTACTTCTTCTCTGGATATATTCTTGCACATAGCCTCTGCGATGATGACCCTTAAGGTATCACGCATTTCTTCCACAGCCTGAATCTTATCCACATCTATTGCAATTATCGCGCCCTTTCTTCTGTCAACCTTGACAAAGCCCTCCTGTTTTAATACGGAATACGCCTTATTGACGGTATGCATGTTTATCCCTATCGCATCCGCCAACTGCCTTACGGACGGAAGCACGTCGCCCTCTCTGAACCTCGACGTCGCGATCCCGAGAATGATCTGATTGCGCAGCTGCAGATATAAAGCTTCATCGCTGTTAAAATCTATTTCAATTATCATAGGTTCCTCCGTCAATCCTCGTTATAAACCTATTTATCCTTCCTTACACCGGTCATTAATGATATCTGTTCCGATACCCTTATGTTAATCATTGTCCTTATTCTTCATGTTTAAAAACTCAAATTCAAAATCTTCATCATCAAGCATAAAATTCTTTGGTTTTTTCTTAGGCGTCGGCTTTATTACGGCTTCCGGCTCCTCTTCATACGTAACTTCCTTAACCGGCATTTTCTTATCGCTTTGCGCGGTTTTTTTCTTAGGCGGCATATCCGCTTCACGCGCCTGACGCTGCTCACGGGTACGCGCTCTTTCTTTCTCTTTCGCCTTTTCGGCAGTCTTTTCACGCGCCTTTTGGACTACGGGCTCGTCCTCGTCTTCCTCATCCTCGTATGATTCATAATATGCGTCTTTAATTTTAAAGAAAAGAAGGGTGACCGCAAGCGCCATAATTACGATGATAAACAACATGATAACGATAGCCACGCGCTGTTTGGTTATAGTCTTAGCATCCACGGCTTCATTATCCGCCTGTGCCTGCGCCGCTTCAAGCAGGTCCGCAAGCTTCTGCTTTTTATTTTCGATATTGTTGTAAAGATACCACTCTCCGCCGTCTTCTCCTTCTTCGTAAACCACTTCATAGTCCTTATTCTCAGGTTCTTCTTCGGGCACGTCCCCGGATTGTTCCTCTTCCCCCGAAGGCTCTCCGCTCTCTTGCGCCGGAAGCATATCTCCAAGCTCTATCAGATCCTCGCGTACATAGCCTGTCTTTTCCGCATTGCCGGTTCCCGTAAATGTGACATAATACCATGTCTTGGAATCACTGCCCGCAGTGCTGCCACTTATCACAAGCTGCGTGTTCTGTGGGATAGTGTCAACGATTGCGCTTGAAGTTGACGCATCGCTTCTTACCTTCGCTGCAGGAACCTTCACGGAAGCATACTGTGCCTCCATAGGCGTCTGCGCCGGAGTTTCGGCGCCCGAAGCAGTGCCTTCTCCCGAAGCATTGCTCTGTCCGCCTTCGCTTGTTGTATCTTGGGTCGTTGTACTCTGTGTTGTTGTGCTTTGTGTTTCCGTACTTTGCGTGGCATCGCTTTCTGCGGTTTTTGAAGGAACCGCGCCGGAAGATTCATCCACTTTAACAAGATCGGAACGTATATATCCTTTAGTATTGGCATCTACATAAACTTCATACCACAAGGTTCCTGACGAATCCGTGACTTTAGCGGTAATGCTTACGTTCTTGCCGCTTGAGGAACTTGCTATGACTTCACTGCCTATATCCGCCGCCGCCCTGATCTTGGCTGAAGGCGCCGTAACCGTTCCCGTTGCGTCAGCCAAAACCGTACTCTTTGGCGCACACAGGAACAAAACAGCGCACATCATTATCACTATTCCCCTAAGCGCCTTGATATTACCGTATTTTAATCTTTTTTTCATCGCGATACCCCAATCTTTCTTTTGTTCCTGAATTACATTTTATTATATGTGTCCTTAGATCTCCTTTTCACGTATAAAACGCTTAGCTCCCTCTTCTCCGCCTGCGCCTAAGCCAAAGCCCGACATCATCTTGCTGTGACGCTCATGCAGCTTGGCTTCCATTCTTCTGTTAAATTCGACTTCGCATCTGGGACATACTCTTCCCGAACGCAGGCTGACGCCGCAGATCTCGCACTTAAGATATGCATTGGAACCCGGAGCGATCTCCAGGCGGCCTTCCTTAAGCATTGTACGTATCGTCTTCTGGTTGACTCCCGTAGCCTGCGCGGCCTGCGCGGCGGTAACTCCTTTATTTTTCTCAATATAGTTACGGACTTTTCCATAATCATCGTACTCGATATGCTTGCATTGCTCGCACTTGTACTCTCCGCAGCCTTTAAATATCATAACTCCGCCGCACATAGGACATTCCTGCGGTCTGTTGTATACATCAAAATCATCAAAAAGTGATAATCTTGCCACTTTCATCATCTCCTAATATAAGTTATATTGTACAATTTCGATAACGTATGTCATAGTTTCGCAATTACCTATTTAATCTATTTCATCGATTGCCTTTCCTATATCGCCGCGCATGTATTTATTTTCAAAATCCACCCAACCTGCGGCCTCATACGCATTTGCCCTTGCCTCTTTGAGCGTAGGTCCTTTGGCCGTAACGCCAAGCACCCTTCCGCCGTTTGTTACGATCTTTCCGTTATCAAGCTTAGTTCCCGCATGGAAACAGTAATAACCGTCCTTGTTATCAAAAGCCTCAAGACCTTTTATCGGAAAGCCCTTTTCATAAGAAACGGGATAACCCTTGGACGCCAACACCACGCAGACTGCGGCATTGTCTTCAAACTGCAGATCCACCTTATCCAAAGTACCGTCTATGCAGGCCATGACCACATCTATAATATCGTTTTTCATACGCGGCAGGACCACCTGCGCCTCGGGATCTCCGAAACGCGCATTGTATTCAAGCACCTTGGGGCCGTCCTGCGTCAGCATAAGCCCGAAGAAGATCACGCCCTTAAAAGGTCTGCCCTCCGCCGCCATAGCGTCAACTGTAGCCTGATATATATATTTTTTACAAAACTCATCTACTTCCCGCGTATAGAAAGGACTGGGTGAAAAAGTTCCCATTCCGCCGGTATTAGGGCCTTTATCGCCGTCATTTGCGCGCTTATGGTCCTGCGCGGACGACATGATCTTAATCGTTTTGCCGTCAACGAAAGACAAAACCGAAACTTCACGGCCCGTCATAAATTCTTCAACTACCATACGGCTTCCGGCGTCGCCGAATTTTTTATCTTCCATGATGGTCTTAACGCCGTCCAAAGCCTCTTTCAGATCATTGCAGATAAGAACACCTTTTCCGAGCGCAAGGCCGTCAGCCTTAAGCACTATCGGCATTTTGGCGCTCTTTAAATATTCAACGGCCGCATTGGGATCGTCAAATGTTTCATACGCGGCGGTAGGAATGTTATACTTCTTCATAAGTTCCTTGGAAAAAGCCTTGCTTCCCTCAAGGATCGCCGCATTTTTCCTCGGTCCGAATACCTTGATCCCTTCCGCTTCCATCACATCCACAAGGCCGCCGACTAACGGATCATCCATTCCCACTATTACAAGATCAATGGACTTTTCTTTTGCGAAAGCAGTAAGTTTATCAAACTCCATTGCCCCTATCGGAACGCATTCGGCAAGCCGGCCTATGCCCGCGTTACCGGGCGCGCAGTATATTTTATCCACCTTGCCGCTCTTTGCAACACTTGAAGCAATGGCATGTTCCCTGCCGCCGCTTCCTACGATCATAACTCTCATATGTATATCCTTGCCTTTCTAAGATAATAAACGATAATAAACAGTCAGGCAATTACGAAACGCTGTCTGAAGCTTCCGATTTTGTAAGAATGAGTTTTGCAATTACCTGTCAATAATCTGTTATTTATTAGCTATCATATTTATGGCCTGCGGGAGAAGTTCCCACTCTGCCTGCTCCATCACCCTTCTCTGCAGGGTTTCGGGAGTATCGTCTTCCTCTACATTTACTGCCTTCTGAAGAATGATCTTTCCGGTGTCCGTGCCCTCGTCAACATAATGCACGGTAGCGCCCGTAACTTTTACGCCCTTTTTCAGAGCCTCTTCATGCACTTTCAGCCCGTAAAAGCCTTTTCCGCAAAAAGAAGGTATGAGCGAAGGGTGTATATTTATAATGCGGTTTTTGTATTCATTAATTATCTTCTCAGGCAGCACCACGAGAAAACCTGCCAACACTATAAGATCAGGTTCTTTTTCATTGATCGCGCTAAGTAAAGCATCATTAAACGCTTCTCTGTCCGGATAATCCTTCGGCGATACGCATACCGCATCAATACCCGCATTTTCCGCCCGTTTCAGCGCAAAGGCATTATGATTGTTGCTTATTACGCGGACTATCTTTGCGTTTTTGATCTTCCTGTTGCCGATCGAATCAATGATGGCCTGTAAATTGGTTCCCCCGCCCGATACACACACAAGTACTTTTAACATATCTTATCCTTTCCGAAAAAGACTAAATAAGCGTCACGCCTTTTTCTCCGGCAATCGTCCTGCCTACTTCATAAGCGCGCTCGCCCGCTTCTTCAATGGCCTTTATGGTCTTATCGACGTCAGCTCCGTCTACTGCAAGCACCATTCCAAGCCCCATATTATAGGTATTATACATCATTTTTTCTTCAAGATTTCCCGTCTTTTGCAACAGTTTAAAGATCGCAGGCACGGGATATGAATCTTTCTTTATCTCGGCATTTATGCCTTCAGGGAACATTCTGGGAATATTCTCATAAAAACCTCCGCCTGTGATATGGCTGCAGCCCTTAATTGTAACTCCCGCATCTTTTATCGACTTAAGAGCCTTAACATATATCTTCGTAGGCTTAAGCAGAGCTTCTCCAAGAGTCCCGCCCAGTTCGTCATAATATGTGCCAAGACTTTCTTTAGACATATCAAAAACCTTTCTGACAAGGGAAAAACCGTTACTGTGCACGCCCGAAGAAGCTATTCCTATCAGCGTATCACCCGGTCTGATGTTTTCTCCGGTTATCAGATCCTTTTCATCAACTATTCCAACGGCAAAACCGGCAAGGTCGTACTCATCTTCCGGATAAAAGCCCGGCATTTCAGCGGTCTCGCCGCCAATAAGCGCCGCTCCCGACTGCTTGCAGCCTTCCGCCACGCCTTTTACTATGGAAGCGATCTTCTCAGGATAATTCTTACCGCAGGCTATGTAATCAAGGAAAAACAGCGGTTCACCGCCGGCGCAGGCAATATCGTTCACGCACATTGCCACGCAGTCGATACCGACGGAATCATGCTTATCCATTATAAACGCAAGCTTAAGTTTGGTTCCTACTCCGTCCGTACCTGACACAAGTGTCGGTTTTTCCATGTCTTTCATCTTAGCCAGTGAAAAGGCCCCCGAAAAACCTCCCAGTCCGCCCAAAACTTCCGGTCTGAGCGTCTCCTTTACGTGTTTTTTCATAAGCTCCACCGACTTATAGCCCGCTTCGATGTTTACTCCCGCTGATTTATAATCCATTTCGATGACCGTTCCTTTCCGTTTATTTATTATGTTCCTAATAATTCTTATATCCTACCTCTTGAAGCCTTGCGTCTTTCTCCTGAACGCTCTCTTTAAGCTTAAGGGAATAGTCTTTGAGCCGTTTAAGCAGAGCCTCGTCCGACGTCGCAAGGATCTTGGCGGCCAGTATGCCCGCATTCTGTCCTCCGTTTATCGCAACCGTTGCGACCGGTATGCCTGACGGCATCTGCACGATCGAATACAGTGAATCGACTCCTCCTAAATCCGAGGTCTTCATCGGTATGCCTATTACCGGCATCGGAAAGATCGCCGCGCACATGCCCGGCAGATGCGCCGCCTTGCCCGCGCCCGCTATTATTACTTTAAAACCTTTGCTCTCTGCGCTCTTGGCGTACTCAAAAAATACATCGGGCTCTCTGTGAGCCGATATTATAGTCATTTCATATGAAATTCCAAGTTCTTCCAAAATATCCGCGGCTTTCGCCATTACGGGCATATCCGAATCGCTGCCCATTACTATGCCTACCTGTGCCATAACTGATCCCATCCTTCCCCGGTCAAAAAACGCCGCCTTATCGTAGTGGTTGTAACTGTTTTCACCGTACAATATCTTGTGGTAGAAAGCAGTCTACTCCATTTACAGTGTACTAAATTTTCTGTTAAGAAGCAATATTATTTAATTAAAATTAAATAAAATTATTATAACAGAAAAAAGTATCTTAAATAATGATAATGATAATAATTATAAAAATTCAAAAATCTTCTTTAAGCGTTTTCAAAAAGCTTCATTAAGAGTTTCACAGCCTTTAAGCACAAATTTCCCTTCAAGAATAATAGGAATACTCTCTCCTTCTTTGGTGAAAACGGAAAGCTCGCCCAACTCATCATACGGAATGGTTATATCCGTGTGGCAGTTAAAATACGCTTCTTCGCTATTTTTTTTACGAAGCAGCGACACCTCGTTATCTCTGGCTATGATTTCTTTTCCATCAGGATTATATACCGTCACATCTTCGGCATGGGAATAGCAGGTATCGCCCACGGCAAAGTGCGGCCCTGTCTTTTCCGCAATCAGTATCGGCAGTTTATCCTCAATGCCGTACTTTCTTGCGGCAACATAAGCCGTAGTATTGGTGCCTATTGCAAATTCTCCAAGCGGCAGCGTATCATGATGATACAGTACATTGTCCTTTATATATTTTTTGTTTTCTTCCTCTTTTGCAAAATTGGCACAGTTATATTCCTTAACCATACCGTCCTTAAATTCAACGGATAGATCCCTGTACTCAAGCTCTCCCAAAAATACCCTCGTCACATGCAGTATGCCGTCCGTGCCCTTAAGCAGCGGCGAAGTAAAGACCTCCCCGACCGGGATGTTCACATCGGCAACACAGTTTTCAAAATTTGTTTCTTTTTCCAGGCTTTTAAGTTCATGCAGCATAACCTTTATATCAGTGCGGTTTTTGCCCATTCCCCTTACATGCACATACTCGCCTTTATCAAGCGTATCAATTATGGTCTGCTGAATTCTCTGATACAGTTTATAATCCAGAGTGTTTATCTTTATTATCTCGTCAAAAATTTCCTCATACTTTTCTCCTATATCCGGTACGGGAAAGGCAATTATCGTAAAACTCCGCTCTTCGCCTTTTATATATTCATTCTGCATGGCTCCGGACTTGGATACATATTCCACGGCAAGTTTCTGCTGCTTATCGTTCAGTTTGCAGGCCTTCTTCTTACTTTGCGGTACAAAAGGGCGTTCGCCAAATATCTCCACTACCGCCGGTCCGCCAAAAACCGCCGCCTCGTTCTTAAACTCTTCATACGCCTGTCTCATACACTCAAGTTTACGCTCGACCATTGCCCCGTCCATAAAAAGCGCCTGATCGTCCTTATGGTCATAGTCAAACTGTTTGTTGGGATCAGCCCCGAAATATCCTGTTTTGTTGACATTCCTTCCCTGAAATATATTAGAGCCGGCGCGGTATATCGTAGGTTTAAGACCCATTCGGTCAAAATTTATGACCGCCTGTCTTATCATTCTCTCAAACCCTAAGCAATATCTTATATTGACCGTTTTCTTTATCTTTATATCTTTGTTTCCTACTTCAAAACCAATGCGGTAACCTTCCGTATATGTGTCAGCCATCAGCCTTATCGTACTTTCCGACACTCGTGTCAGGTGCCTGGCAGTCCTTATCTCACTCTCTGTCACATATTCACCATAATAATATAAATACCTCACATCCGACAGATTGCTCTCCATGACGATCTTAGAGGCAAAATCCTTCTCAGGCAGCAACTGCTGCGCCACTCTTTCACGGGCCTGAATCTCATAATAATCGCTGACATACCAGTATATTATCTGCTTAAGGCTTTCTTTTTCAGGGACTCCTTCCGCAAAAGCCTGATAGACCTCGAGCAGAAGCTCCATCCTAATGACCATATCAGTCAATGACTGTTCGTATGCCGCAGGTATCATTCCTCTCAGTTCCGCATAAACAAAGCATAAAATCTGTCCTATTGACTCGCCAAGTCGATCAACCGCATAGTCCGGATTGGCATAACTTTTATCATAGTTCTCCGGAAGAATGTCTTCATACAGCTTATGATTTTTATTTTGAAGTTCATCCAGGTCTGCCTCATAGAGCCTGCCGTCAGCCACGAAATCCCAGGTTTGGGCCATAAGCGCGACAAACGCGGCCATTGCCGTAAAATAGTCTTTAAATGCGCCATCACAGATATCCTCATCCGCTATCTGCCCTGTCCGCATAAGCGCCAACTCATAACGCTCCTGTAATAAATCTCTATCGTAGTCATCAATAAATTTTTGCATTTTCTAATCCTTTCACATTTTAATTTATATAAGCAGGGCGCTACCTCACTACATACGCTCCCGCGTACAGGATCAGGCTCACGATTCCGAGCGCTATGACATTCAGACCTATGCCAAGGTATGAAAAAAAGTAATATTTGTCTTTCTCGGTCTTGGAAATGACTCCCAGAGTCACTCCGGCAAGCGCAAAAATCGTAACAAGCATAACTGCCGCTCCATACCCCTGCGGCACATCCCCGGCCTTTAAATAGCTCATAATAAGCGCATAGGCAAGACTGGCCAGAGAGATCACACCGAGTATCGTCGCCATTATCCCTTTCAATGTGTGACTTTTATTGGTAAAAATATAGTTGCTTTTGCGGCTCATCATAATCTCCTTTATATATCGAAATTATTTTCAATAACTTTCATCTTATAGGAAAAAAGTCAGGCTCACTGCCTGACTTGTAATGGGTATTTTATATCAGAATAATATCTTGTTTCTGCCCGCCAGAAGCCTAGCGCCTCCGATGATAAGCAAGACTCCGCTTGCAACTCCCACCACCACGGATATCACTCCTACAGCTATATTCAGCGCGCCTGTGCCGCCCATCGTTCTGTATGTTCTTTCTTCCATGCTTATATCATTCCTTTCCGCACAAACCTCGCGTGCGCAACATTATTTTAATCCATATACCTATGTGTGCAATATTATCCCGCTTCATACTGCCTATGAACGTAATATTATTTTGCTCCGTACTGCTCATAATATGCATCAATCTTTGCTTTCAAAGCGTCGTCTATATATACCGTACCTTTATATGGTTTGTTATGTAAACCGATTACCACATCTTCCATCGTAACAATGGCATTCGCCTCAAAACCGTATTTTGCCTTAATCTCTTCAAGCGCGCTCTTTTCGGATTCCAGTCCGCGCTCCATGCGGTTTAGGGACACCATAAGTCCCTTTATCTCCACATCCGCTTGTGCTTTTATAATAGGAAAAGTCTCTTCTATGGATTTGCCGGAAGTCGTAACATCCTCGATAATTACTACTTTATCCCCGTCTTTAAGCTTGCTTCCAAGTAAGATCCCGGTATCTCCGTGGTCTTTTACCTCTTTGCGATTGGAACAGTAGCGGATCTCCTTTCCGTAAAGCTCGCTGATTGCCATAGTTGCCGCCACACTAAGAGGTATTCCTTTGTATGCAGGCCCAAACAATACATCAAAATCAAGCCCGTAGTGGTCGTGGATAGCCTTTGCATAATATTCACCCAGCTTACGTAACTGCGCTCCCGTCACATAGTTACCCGCATTCATAAAAAAGGGTGATTTCCTGCCACTTTTTAAAGTAAAATCACCGAATTTAAGGACCTGACAATCTAACATGAACTCAATAAATTCCTGTTTGTATGCTTCCATTCTACTGACCTCCCTATTAAATTTTCAACCCTTTGTACTTCTCATAGTCTATCATAAAACCGCCCGGTTTTCAATCGCTTTTGAAAAGTATTAGTATCTGAAGACGATCCCGACGCCGATCCCGATGACGATCCCGGCACAAGGATTGTTACAATTTTAACAAGCGCCGCAGTAAACGGAAGCCACAATATCGTCATGATCAGGTTAAAACCGGTATGCGCGTTAGCGATCTGCCTTGAAATAACGTCTGTTTCGTTTCCCTTTGGCGAAATAAACCTAATAAAGGCTGAATAAGGCCCGATAAACCATATAAAAAGAAATGCGCCCGATATATTAAATATGCAGTGCGCAAGCGCCGCCCGCTTTGCCTCCCTGCTCTGACCGATACTTGCAAAAAGCGCCGTTACGGTAGTCCCGATATTGTCGCCAAACAGAACAGGCAGCGCGCCGCTAAGCCCAATGATACTGCTTACACCGTCGGCCCCCGCCCGGGACGCAAAATTCTGTAAAACTGCGATCGTAGCGCTGCTGCTTTGCACCACCATAGTCATAAACACCCCTACAGCCACACCAAGAACAGGCATTTCGGCTACCCTTTCCATTAAATCAATAAAAAACGGATTTTCCGCGAGCGGTTCCATAACCCCGCCCACAATCTCCATTCCTTCAAATAAAAGCCCAAATGCAAAAATAGTGTGACCGATATTTATGATTTTTTCTTTTTTACTTATAAAAGAGAGCAAAAAGCCAATGAAGATCAATAAATATATGTAATCCGTTATTTTGAAAGCAATTATCTGAGCCGTCATCGTTGTTCCGATATTAGTGCCCAGTATAATGGGAATCGCCTGCGGCAGCTCCATCACCCCCGAACTTACAAAACCTATGACCATAACTGTAGCGGCGCTGCTGCTTTGCAAAACCGCGCAAGTTACTGCCCCCGCCAGAACCCCTTGCACGGGGTTTTGCGTTATAAGTGAAATAATGCTTTTAAGCCGCTGCCCCGCCGCCTTCTGCAGTCCGTCGCTCATCATATTCATTCCATACAGAAAAATCGAAAGACCGCCAAACAATCCGAATAATATCCTTACATTCTCATTCATTTCTTTCTCCGACTAAAATCATAACACTCTTTAATATTACGCGGAGAATGTAAAAACTACTACTGAATATATGAAATGAGTCCGGGAAACTTCAAAATTTTTCTGTATATTAAATCAGGATTTAAAATTTGGTTTGCTTAAAAGTTCTTCTTGCTGTATATCTTTATAAAAATGCAAAGGAGAATATTGTTATGGATGATTTTAAAATTCAGCTCAACAATTATTTACAATTCTGCCAATTTCAAAAAAGACTGGATCCCAAAACACTAAAGGCATACCGAATCGATCTGACGCAATTTTTTGATCAGCTTCCTGTAACTGATATCGGAGCAATAACCCCTGATATATTAGAACAATTTATCGCGGTACTGCACCAGACCTGCAAACCTAAAACCGCAAAAAGAAAGATTGCATCTTTAAAAGCATTTTTTCACTATCTTGAATACAGAGACATATTAGAAAAAAATCCCTTTAACAAATTACAGGTTAAATTCCGTGAACCGGTAACTTTGCCTAAAACCATATCCCTTTCGACAGTAGAGCATTTTTTAAGTACCATATATAAACAGCAGCGCGAAGCAGGCACAAGCTATCAAAGAAAAAATGCAATAAGGGATGCTGCCGTCATTGAAACGCTTTTTGCTACCGGGATGCGCATTTCAGAACTGTGCACTTTGCAGCCCCGGGACATAGATTTGAATGAATACACTATTTTAATACATGGAAAAGGCTCCAAAGAACGCATTATCCAGATAGGAAATGAAGATGTGATAAATATCCTGACAAAATATCACGATGTTTTTTACAAACAGATCAATGAATGCCGACATTTCTTTGTCAACCAAAACGGAAGCAACTTATCTGACCAAGCAATTCGCAGAATGATCAACAAATACGCCGCTCTTGCCGGAATAGAGCTGCATATCACACCGCACATGTTCAGGCATACTTTTGCCACCTGCCTTTTGGAATCAGATGTAGATATTCGCTACATTCAGGAAATGTTGGGGCATAGCTCAATTAGCATCACGCAGATATATACACATGTTGCGATGGCGAAACAGCGGGATATATTGATGACGAAACATCCACGGAAGGATTTCCATATATAGGAAGTTGGGGATAGCAGCTCTGTGGGACTGATGTGGGAGAGCTGCTATCTTTTTGATAATGGATAATAAAATGTTATCTGTGGAGTTTGTCTTTAAAGGATAATTTTTAGTTATCCGTCACTTTTTGAGTGTTCAATTAGAAA
>CANRMA010000013.1 GCA_947631625.1 uncultured Lachnospiraceae bacterium
GTATATGTAGAAAAAAATATACGGAATTACGATAACTTCAAACAGCTGTACAATATATAGAAAAATAAGAAATAAATAATCAGATTCCATACCATATGTTGTATTGTGCAATATTTTTATCATCTAAAAATCATAAGCATTTATACGGAATGAAATAGCCGGGTTGGAGTAAAGATATTGTCAGTTGATAGAAAATAAATAAAAAGAGTATTGGTTCCTTGATGTATAATAATTTCAACCAAAAACAAAAACCGAAAGGATTACCAATACACGTGGATATTATAACACTGATCAAGGAGCTTGTCACCGTATTGTTGGATGCGGAGGAGAAATTTCTGAAACATCTGGAAACTTTCTCAGCATTTGAGGAGAGCGTGCATGGACTGACAGACCGGATGTCGGCAGACTTCCTTGTGTTGGTATTGACAAACGTGGACACCCTGATACGGGGAAGTGGGAAAACCAGATGCCTGCTAGATGAACTGATCCGGCTTCCTGATAGGGAAAGGCTTACACCTGCAGTTGAGACGGTATACAGCGGCACAGAGGGAAGTCATGAAATATGCAGAAGTGCTGCATAGAAGCATTGCAGAGGGCTCCACAGTGTGCAAGATACTTGCGATCCGTGAGCAGATTGGGAATATTTAACTTGTCAAAAAAGAATGCCTATGAAATTTACTTCATCATATATTTTATAATTTCTATCAATGTACCACTTGCCACACCTTTAAAAATATCTGACAAAAAAATCTTAGAATTCTTTTTTAAGACATCTATAAAACCATATTTATCTTCTTTCATTGCACAATTGAGCGCATTTTTAGAAGCATCGTACTCTTTTGATTTTTTAGATAGTTTACCTAATACCTTTATAAATTCATCCTGTAACATTTCCCAATCTATATTATTAACTGAATTCATATTTACTGAATTATTGTTACCTATAACTATTGCATTATTTTCTAATTGGCTATCAGTGATATTTATATTCATTGCTTTACCTAATTTTCATTTCCTATAATAATTGGCGCATTAGATAATTTACATCGATAAAAATCTACATTAATTTCTTGAATATAGTGATTATTTATACAATATTCAATTACTTCCATAACTTGTTCTAAAAACTCCATACTATGACAATAAATACAATAAACTTTACCAGAGTTTAAAAATATATTCAAATACATGTCATTATTCTCATAATTAAATTTAATTAAAAGAACAACATATACAATTACTGCTATAATAAAAAATATACCAATATTTTTCAAAAATCTACTAATATCTATCCCTATAAAAAATATTCCTATTATCATTAATACAATAGCCCAATAATTAAATTTTTTTTTGGGAGCAGGTTCAGCACTAACATGTGAAATATTACTTATTTGCAATAACGTTTTATTAAAGGAAATTATATTGTTTTCAATTTTAAAGTTACTTGTATTAATTTTTTTGCTTTCGTCCATTCTCTTTTATTCCTTTCAATAAATAATCGTATATTTATATTGACTTCATATATTTCTTTTATTATAGCATTTTAATACACTATATAAATTGTATGTGCAAAAAAAGTCAAAAATAAAAGGAAATTGGCATATCGGGTATATCTGATCTATCCAATAAACCCAATATGCCCTTATATTTATATATCTTAATCTCTTTCAAACGTGTTTTCATTTCAACTTTAAGTAATATTGCATATACAAGTTTTGGTACTTTATTTTTATATATGCAGTCATAATCAAAAAGCAGTCTGTTTTAATAGCTTATAGTTCTCAAATGCCTCATCAGGAGTACTCTAATTTGTGATACAATGCTTTTGTAAAAGCACATATGTGCGCATGAGACCAGTATTCTATTCGTTAGATGTTGGTTTCTTTTTTATTGGAATTTTTTTTCCCATACTTAATAAATCACTATCCAAAACAAATGCTAATACAGTACTTGTCCCAATATTGACAAAAATGTCCCATAGTGTTAAGTTATATATATGAAAGAGGAGTGGATCATATGAAAAAAAAGAGCGTTATTAATTTAATTAAATATCATGCGGAGAATAATGATGTTGGTTTTCGAAGTGAAGCTTATGAAATAGCAAGATATTTTGATCAAGTGGGGGACTATCAGCTTGCGGAATATATTATGGCTTTGATGTCAAATGCCAATACATTTATTCCTCAAATGAGCGAGAACGAATCAGCTATGTTTGAAAAAGTTGAAAAGATGAGTGATCCTTTATGGTTACCGGATGATATCACTCAAGATTTATTAGGAATTGTGCACGCGGTAGCGCATAATGCAGGAATAAATAAATTTTTGTTTCAGGGAGCGCCGGGAACCGGTAAAACAGAAGCTGTTAAACAGTTGGCGCGAATTTTGGAAAGAGAAATATATATGGTTGATTTTTCAGCCATTGTTGACAGCAAAATGGGTCAGACACAGAAAAATATGTCGGAACTATTTAAGGAGATAAATAGTTTTGTTCATCCGGAAAAAGTCATAGTATTATTTGACGAGATAGATGCCGTTGCCTTAGACAGAACAAATGCCAATGATTTGCGTGAGATGGGACGAGTAACCTCTTCATTGCTTAAGAACATGGATCGTATGGATGAAAGAATAGTGTTGGTGGCAACTACAAATCTGTATGAACATTTTGATAAGGCATTGATTAGACGTTTTGATTCAGTTATTGATTTCAATAGATATTCTCAAAGCGATTTGCTAGATATTTCAGAAGAATATTTGAATAAGTTTTTAACCAAATTTAACTTGGCGAAGAAGGATATAAGATTATTTAGAAAAATAATGATGTTGCTTTCTCCATTACCGTATCCGGGAGATTTGAAGAATTTGATAAAAACAGCAGTAGCATTTAGTAAACCGGATGATGAATTGGACTATTTTCGGAGATTGTATTATACGATTACAGGTGAAAAACCAGAAGATATTAAAAAGTTGCAAGAACAGAAGTTTACAATAAGAGAAATTGAGATTTTAAGTAAAATACCGAAGAGTAGTGTCGCCAGAGAATTAAAGGAGATGAGTGAAGATGAATAATATTTTGCAATTAAAAGGTCAATTTCAAAAACGGAAAGCTCCTGGCAGTTTTGGTCCCACAAATTTGCCAAAAGAGAAAGCTGTCAGCGCAGAGCATGTTTTGAAATTGAAAAGTCAGTTACAAGATATTATTGCTTTTTGGAACCAAGAAAAAATAATCAATGGAGCTCTGGTCAGTGTATATTACAGAAAGGTTGTAGCAAAGAGTAACAGAATTCAGCTTTTATTGTCGGATGGTGGGAGACACCCAAACCAATCCGTACGAGGCGCAAAGTTCATAGAGGGATATAATGAAAAAAATGAATTGGTTCAAAAACATGTAATTACTTATTTTCTTGCTACAGATTCGTTACAGAAATCAATAGTGCTTTTGGATAAGTGTGCTGCCACTATCCAGAATTTTTATGATGGAAATATTTCAAGTAATGATACAGAACTGATTAATGCGGGTGTATACAATGATAATACTATGAGTAAAAGTTCTTTTCTAAAAACACTTGTAGATTGTTTTTATGTAGAGAATTTTCGCATGGATTGCACGCCTAAAACTGTGAACGGGCAGTCTATTGTGACCATATATAAAACAGGTGTTGATACAATCGAGTTGTTAAGTAGATTAGGTATAAATATGTTTAATGTCAAAATGATAGATGAAACAACTTTGAGGATGGAAAAAGACGAGATAGACATTTTGTATGATAAAGCACCATATTTGGTTTCTATGAGTGTTAAGGATTTTGCTGAAATTGACTATGACATTACTGGCTGCGAGGAATATGAAGAGCAGGTCTTGATAAAAAAGCCTGAGAATGAACCCGTTGTAGGTGTTATTGATACGCAATTTGATAAGAGGGTATATTTTAGTGATTGGGTAGAATATCAAAAATGTATAAGTGATGATATTGACTTACATACTGAGGATTTTTTTCACGGGACTGCCGTAACATCAATTATTGTCGATGGTCCAACGTTTAATCCAAGATTACAAGATAATTGCGGTAATTTTAGAGTTCGCCATTTTGGAGTGGCTATGGCAGGTGGATTTAGTTCGTTTGCGATATTGAAGCAGATTCGTGAAATTGTTCGGAATAATAGAGATATAAAAGTGTGGAATTTGTCATTGGGTTCTGCAATGGAAATTGACGCAAATTTCATATCTCCTGAAGCAGCTGAATTGGACAAAATTCAGTATGAATATGATGTTATTTTTGTAGTTGCAGGTACAAACAAGAAGAAAAATTCAAATGTTGATAAAATAGGCGCACCGGCGGATTCGTTGAATTCATTGGTGGTGAATGCAGTGGATTTTAGTGGAAAACCGACATCCTATACTCGAAGAGGGCCGGTATTATCTTTTTTTTATAAGCCGGATGTGTGTTACTATGGTGGAGATGGACCGGATAAAATAGTGGTTTGTGAACCTTTAGGTAAAGCAACTGTAACAGGCACATCTTTTGCAGCGCCTTGGATAACTCGTAAAATGGCATATCTCATACATATTATGGGATTAAGCCGTGAAGTGGCAAAAGCGTTAATAATCGATTCTGCAGCAGGATGGGATCGACAAGATACCATAAAGTATGAAAAAGGGTATGGTATTGTACCAAAAAGGATTGAGGATATTTTATATTCTAGAGAAGACGAAATTAAATTTATTATGTCTGGAAGCATTGATGAGTATGAAGTATATACTTATAATATTCCGGTTCCGCAGTATATGAATGCGCACCCTTTCTTTGCAAAGGCCACGCTTGCGTATTTTCCGCAAAGTGACCGTAATCAAGGTGTTGACTATACATCAACTGAGATGGATATTCACTTTGGAAGAATTGCGGAGCTGAAAGGAAAAGCAGTAATTAAAGCTATAGATTATAACAAACAAGCAGAAGAAGGTCTCAATACAATCTATGAGGAAGATGCACGAAAGTTGTATCGTAAGTGGGATAATGTCAAGCATATTAGTGAGGCGTTGAAAGAAAAAGGGCGCCCTCGCAAAGCATATCAATCTGGTATGTGGGGATTGAGTATTAAAACCAAGGAGAGACTTGATTCGAAAGCTAGTAGAGGTTTGCGGTTTGGTGTTGTTGTCACTTTACGAGAAATGAATGGTGAAAATAGAATAAATGATTTCATAAAGCTGTGCATGATGAGAGGATGGGTTGTTTCCAGACTTGATGTGCATACACAGATTGATGTTTATGTTAAATCTGAGGAAGAGATTACGTTTGAATAGGGTTAATTATCAGAGGACGATTATTTATGTATTTCACCCGTATATACCGTGCCCTTTTTTATTAAATAATAGAATAACAGATATTTATTTGTTGATAGAATTGTTTAAAAATATGTTTTTACGTAATCTTATAGGCCTATAATAAACGATATATTCCGATGATGCAAACATTTTGTCTGTCATATATGTAGAAAAAAATACACGGAATAACGTCAATTATAAATACATATACAATATATAGAAAAATAGTAAAGTGATAATAAAATTTAATACTATATGTTGTATTGTGCAAAATTTTTGCCGTTCAGAGGATAATTAACATAACGCAGTACTGAATAAGTGTTTACAGCTTGTACTAAAAATATCGGTATGTTAAAATAACCTCAGGCAAAGAAATTCTAAGAGTCTTATATATCTTAATCAGTTTTTATATTTTATATAAAATCGAAGCTGTCTCAAACAGAAATATCTCTGGAAAACTCCTTGCTTACAACATAATAAGGCAGGGAGAAAGAGGAGACTAAGAGTTAGAGTTCTCCCTGGCATAATATTTTTGATTATGAAAGAGAGGGCAGTAATGCAGAAGAACGAAACGGAAAAGATAAAAGAGAGGGAAAACGAAAAAGAAGAAACGGGAAATAAATCATACGGAAAAGATGAAGTAATAAGCAAAGCAGACGAAAGAGAAAAGCTAAAAAATAAAGATAATATAAAAGACAATGAAAGAAAAACAGGACTAGAAACAACCCCGGAAACACTAAATAACATAACAGAATTCACACATACCAACCTAAGTGATTTCGCCCTGTTTTTATCAGTAATGAAAGTAAAAGCCGCATACGAGGATGTGCTTAGCATAATACTCAACGAAGACAGCTTAAAACTCAAAGAAGTCAAGGTAGAGCAGGTCATACTAAATAAATCCGGAAAGCGGGCAATCCGTCTGGATGCCTGGGCGCAGGATATGAAAGAACGTCAGTTCGATATGGAGATGCAGAACGACACCGATTCGGACGATATCCGCAAGCGCTCACGCTTTTATCAGGGAATGCTTGATACCCCAATCCTAAAATCCGGAAGGAAGACACGCTATAAAAACCTGCCTTCAACAGTGATAATATTTATAACGCAGGACGACATTTTCGAAAAAGACCTTGCACGATATACATTCAGTGAAAGATGCGAGGAAGTACCGGACCTGCCGCTTAACGACGGAACGAAAAAGATATTTTTAAATATGAGCAGCCGAAACGGAAGGCCTGAGCTCGTGAGCCTGTTACAGTATATGAAAAATACTACGATTAATAATCCGGATATAAAAGTCCTGGACAAACGCATACTTGATCTGGACAGGATAGTGGAAGAGGTCAAGCAGTCAGAAGAATGGGAGGATGCCAGTATGAACATTTATGAAATGGGGATAGAGCGTGGGAAGGAAGAAGGTATGGAAAAGGGCATAAAGAAAGGCGAAAGATCAGGACTTGAAAAAGGTATAATAAGCAGTATAGACGCGCTTATGAAAAATTTGAACTGGGATTTGCCCAAAGCTTGTGAAAGTATTGGAATAAGCGTTGAAAAGTATCAAAGAGCAAAGAAGAATCTTAGTTAAAAATTTCTTAATGTGGGTATTTTATCCATATCATTAAAAAGATTTTTGACAAGAAAAAATGATATGTTACAATAAAATACAGAAATAAAGCATAATAGCGTATAAAAAGGAAATTTATTAAAATAAATGGAAAATATTAAGAATATTGGGAGTATGGACATTAAAATAAGAATTGCCGATCTGTCCGATGCTGAAGAATTGCTTGGTATATACAGACCTTATGTAGAAAAAACCGCTATATCTTTTGAGTATGAAGTCCCTACGGTTGATGAATTTAGAAAACGTATAGAAAGAACGCTTCAAAAATATCCATATCTTATTGCAGAGTGTAACGGTGAAATTCTAGGGTATACATATGCAGGGCCTTTTGTGGGGAGAGCGGCATATGAATGGGGTATCGAAACAACCATATATCTTAAGGAAGATAAGAAGAAGCTGGGGATTGGCAGGAAGCTCTATGAGGCTTTGGAAAGCATATTAAAGAAGCAGAATATCCTTAATATGAATGCGTGTATAGGGTATCCGGACGAAGACGACGAATATCTTAATAAAAACAGCGCCAAATTTCATGAGCATATGGGATTTAAAATGGTTGGAGAGTTTCATAAGTGCGGTTATAAATTCGGCAGATGGTACAATATGATCTGGATGGAAAAGATAATAGGTGAGCATAAGGCGAATCAGCCTGAGGTGATAAGGTTTCCGGAGATTAGAGATATGGTGGATTGAAGCGCCTTTAAAGCGCTTCTTCCACCTTCGCTTTTACTGAGTCCATGGATTCGGTAGGTTCAAAACGGGTTACGATATTTCCGTCTCTGTCGATTAAAAATTTAGTGAAATTCCATTTTATACTTCCGTTGTTTTTATAATCTTTATCCATTTTTTTGGCGACGCCTTTCATAACAAGCGACATAGCGCCTTTGCCGAAGCCTTCAAAGGAAGTATTTTCCGACAAGTATTTAAATAAAGGATCGGCGTTTTCTCCTCGTACCTCGATTTTGGAGAACTGGGGAAAAGTGATTCCGTAGCGGCCGGTGCAGAAGGAATGTATTTCCTCATCGCTTCCGGGAGCCTGCTCGTTAAATTGGTTACAAGGAAAATCAAGTATTTCCAAACCGTCTTTTTTGTGGGCGTCATAAAGGTCCTGTAATTCATCGTATTGCGGGGTAAAACCGCAGCCGGTAGCGGTATTTACGATAAGAAGAACTTTACCTTTATAATCCGACAGAGCAACTTCGCTTCCGTCCTGAGCTTTTACTTTAAAATCATATACTGACATTTTTCCACCTCCGAATAATTAAATCGACACAAATTAAATTGTTCACAATTAAATTATATTCAAGGCTTATCACTTTGTCAAGAAATATTATCTTTAGTCTATATTTTTGTTTATTATTTTACATTTATATTTTCGTTTGCATTTTATATTAAAGCAGTCAGTATTTTATGAAATATTATTTTTTGGGCGGTCTCTTACAAATATATACTATATTATATAGAGACTTATTTATTTTTGGCGTCTATTATAATCGAGACAATTCCGCAGCCTATTCCGAATACGGGGAAGACGACGACGGACGGCATACCCCATTCGCCAAACACAAAACCGCATATTAAGTAGATAATGGTGGCAATCATCATCAGACAGCCGCATATGGTACCGGTAAGGTTGGCCTTTTTATATGCTTCTGATTTCTTATCGTTCATATCATTATATTCTTTAATGTTATATTTTCCCTTTTGCAGACCGAAATATACGAATATATAAACGGCAGCGGTTATAAAAAGGAAAAATACGCCTGACACAAGGGCGTCAATATCATAGGCAGTGTTAAATGTATTTTCTGATAGAACGGAGTCTGAGCACATTATTATAAGTACTCCGATAAGTATAAGAACAATGCCTGTTGCAATAAAAACAGAAAATTTTTTGTTAAAGGCATCTTTTTCTTCTTCCGTATAAAAATCTTCAATTATTTTATTTTTTTCCTTAAATTGGTCATGCCTCATTCCCATTACAACGAAAATGGCCACTGCTATAATAATGAAAGCAAAAAATACTGCATCCGCAATATTCGTATTAATATTTATTCCATACAGGAAATTATTTACGGAAAGCCCGAACAATATAAGTCCCACTCCAAGAGCTATCATTCTGCTGAATGTGTTTATGTGGCTGTCATAGTCGGTTTTATCTTCAACATAAAGTGTGCTTATATCTTTTTTTAGCAAATCGTCCATAGAACACTTGTACAGTTCGCTCAACTGCAGCAGCTTATCCATTTCGGGGTAAGCTGTATCAGACTCCCATTTAGATATGGACTGTCTTGAAATATTTAATTTTTCGGCAAGCTGCTCCTGCGTGATATTGTTTCTTTTCCTAAGAAACTGTAAATTTTCTCCTAAACTCATCTTTTTATTCCTTTCATAAATAATAATTTGCTTTCCTCGTACGATGAAGTCAGGTATATTTTATAAAATACAGGATGTAAACTCTACCAATTTTATGTTGCTTTAAAGTTTTTTGATGTCAATTTGCGGTTGCAAGTATCGCATTTTTCATACTTTTAACGTATTCGCCGATTGGAGCGGCGGCATCTTTGCCATATTGTGCGACCAGTTTTATGATCGCTGAGCCGACTATTGCGCCGTCAGAAATTCCGGCCATTTTTGCAGCCTGTTCGGGAGTAGATATACCGAAGCCGACAGCGCAGGGAATGGAGGAGTTCTCGCGTATAAGTCTGACCATGGAGGCTATATCGGTTTTGATCTCGTTTCTTACGCCGGTAACTCCGAGGCTTGATACGATATAAATAAATCCCTGAGCCTCTTTGGCTATCATGGATATACGGTTTTCGGATGTAGGCGCGATAAGGGAAATGAGGTCTACGCCATATTCATAACATATGTTATCAAATTCTCCTTTTTCTTCAAAAGGAAGATCCGGAAGAATGAGGCCGTCTATTCCGATATCCGCGCAGGTCTTAATGAATTTTTCTGCATCATATGAAAAAACTACGTTTGCGTAGGTCATAAATACCATAGGTATAGTTACTTCGCGTCTTAAGTCTTTTACCATTTCAAAGATTTTATCGGTAGTGACTCCTCCGGTCAACGCACGCAGGTTAGCGGCCTGTATAACGGGGCCTTCTGCGGTCGGATCAGAAAAAGGGATTCCAAGTTCTATTAAGTCTGCTCCGTTTGCGGCCATGCTTTTAACTATTTCCTTAGTAGTGTCAAGGTCAGGATCTCCGCAGGTTATAAAAGGTATGAAGGCTTTGCCGTTTGCAAAGGCGTCTGCTATTTTACTCATTGATATCCTCCCCTCTGTAACGCGCAATGGCTGCGCAGTCTTTGTCGCCGCGGCCTGAAATTGTGATTACTATTATTTTATCTTTCGGATAAGTGGGCGCGATCTTCATGGCATAGGCAACTGCGTGGGCGCTTTCGATTGCCGGAATGATGCCTTCTGTGCGTGAAAGATATTCAAAAGCGTTGACTGCTTCGTCATCCGTAACCGGAACATACTGTGCTCTGTCTATGTCATGCAGCCATGCATGTTCGGGGCCTATGCCGGGATAATCAAGGCCCGCCGATATGGAATAAACGGGAGCGATCTGGCCATATTCGTCCTGACAGAAATAAGATTTCATTCCATGGAAAATGCCAAGACGTCCGGTATTGACAGTAGCGGCAGTTTCAAAGGTATCTATTCCGCGGCCTGCAGCTTCGCAGCCGATTAGTTTTACATTTTTATCTTCTATAAAATGATAGAAACTTCCAATAGCGTTGCTCCCTCCGCCGACACAGGCCATAACGACATCCGGCAGGCGGCCTTCTTTTTCCATTATCTGCTGTTTGGTCTCACGAGAGATAACGGACTGAAAATCCCTTACTATCGTAGGAAAAGGATGAGGGCCCATAACGGAGCCTAAGCAGTAGTGGGTGTCGTCAATCCTGTTGGTCCATTCGCGCATAGCTTCTGAAACCGCATCTTTTAATGTGGCGGTGCCGCTTTTAACGGGAATCACTTTTGAGCCTAAAAGCTTCATACGATATACGTTCAAAGCCTGTCTTTTCGTATCTTCCTCGCCCATAAAGACGACACATTCCATGCCAAGCAGTGCGGCGGCAGTCGCCGTAGCAACTCCATGCTGGCCGGCGCCTGTTTCAGCGATAAGCCTTGTTTTTCCCATTTTTTTGGCGAGAAGCGCCTGCCCCAGTACGTTATTTATTTTGTGAGAGCCTGTGTGGTTTAAATCTTCCCTTTTCAGGTAGATTTTCGCTCCGCCTAAATCTTTGGTCATCTTTTCCGCATAGTACAGGCGGCTGGGTCTGCCTGCATATTCGTTAAAAAGGGTGGTAAGCTCCTTATTAAATTCGGCGTCGTTTTTATAGCGGTTGTAAGCATCTTCCAGCTCGATCACCGCATTCATGAGAGTTTCCGGAATGTACTGTCCTCCATGTACGCCGAAACGTCCTTTAGAATTTGACATGATCTGCCTCCTTTTTTATTTGATAAATTAGCTATATTATTTATCAGTATAACGCACAGCGTCAATAAACGCTTTAATCTTATTAAAATCCTTGCATCCGTCGGTTTCCACTCCGGAGCTGGTATCTACTGCATATGGCTTTGTGCGAATAATCGCATCTTGCACGTTTTTTGGAGTAAGGCCGCCGGCGAGGAAAAAAGGTCTGTCAATGTTTTGTATCAAAGACCAGTCGAAACTTTCTCCGGTACCGAGACCGTTATCCAGTAAAAGATAATCGCAGTCGTATGATAAAGCTTTTTCCACATCGGCTTTTTCTTTGATTATAAAGGCTTTGATTATTGGTTTGCCGCACAGTTCTTTTAATTTACGGGCATAAGTTATGTCTTCGTGTCCGTGAAGCTGCGCTGTCTGAATAGTTCCGTTATCAAGCAGAGCCGCTACATTTTCTATCGGTTCGTCTACGAATACGCCGACGCTTTGTATGGAAGGCTTCAGCAGTTTACGAAGTTCGGCCGCCCATTCGGGGGTAACGTAGCGTTTTCTGCCTTTTAAAAAGACGAAACCAATATAATCGGGATTAAGTTCATTTACATACGAAATGTCGTTTTCGGATTTTAGCCCGCATATTTTTATCTTAATCATATTGCTCCCCATTCTTACTTAACTGCAGTGTCCGCGAAGTTCGTCTAACATTGCTTTTTTATCAGCGGCGCGCATAAGTTTTTCGCCTATAAGTACTGCGTCAACATTGGCGTCCTCTAAGGCCTTGACATCTTCCCTTGTGCTTATTCCGCTTTCTGCGACAAAAAGCACGTTTTTTGGAACGAGACTGCGAAGTCGGCCGCTGTTGTTTATATCTACGCTAAAGTCTTTAAGATTACGGTTATTCACACCGATAATGCGCGCGCCCGCGACTGCCGCCTTTTTAATTTCCGTTTCATCATGGGCCTCTACCAGAGCGGAAAGTCCCAGTTTGTCGCAGATTTCAATATAATAGCTTAATTCTTTTTCGGACAGAAGGGAGCAGATTAAGAGTACCGCGCCTGCGCCCAACAGCTTCGCCTCATAAATCATATATTCGTCCACCGTAAAATCCTTACGCAGACAGGGAATGGATACGGTATAGGAAATTTCTTTAAGATAATCGTCTTTTCCCAGAAACCACTTAGGCTCTGTCAGAACAGAAATACAGGCCGCCCCGGCTGTTTCGTATTCTTTGGCAATTTCAATATATGGAAAATCCTCTGCGATCAGTCCCTTAGACGGCGAGGCTTTCTTACATTCGCATATAAAGCTCATACCCTCGGCCGCCAGTGCCTTTTCAAACAGAAAATCCTTATCATGTTCGTTATTTTTCATGGAAAAAGCAGCCTGCTTTATATCTTCAAGGGGTTTTAGTTTTTTCGCCTCGGCGACCCTTATTCTTGCATAATCAGCGATCGTGTCCAGAATAGTTGACATATTATACCTTCCGTTTTAATTTATTTATTATTTTTGACTTAAAAAGTTTTCAATATAATCTATTTATTACTTTTGGACTTAAAAGTTTTCAATATAACTTACTTATTGCTTTCCGCGTCAAAAGTTTCCAATTAATTTATTTATTGCTTTCAGCCTTAAATGCTTCCAAAGTTTCAAGTACCTTTCCGGAATCAATAATTTCTCCCGCAAGTTTTACTCCGTCTTCAAAAGTCGCCGCTTTTTTTGCGATATAAAGGGCGGCGCCCGCATTTAATAAAACTGCGTTGCGCTTAGGTCCTTTTTCACCTCTTAAAATATCAAGTGTTATTTTTGCGTTTTCAGCGGGAGCGCCGCCTACAAGGTCTTCTTTTTTACATGTTGTAAGTCCGAAATCTTCAGGTTTAATGGTGTAGGTTTTATATTCGCCGTTATCAAATTCGCAGATACGGGTAGGAGCGCTTGCGGAGATTTCATCCATTTTATCCATTCCGTAAACGACCATGCCTCGTTTTACGCCCAGATTTGTAAGGACTTTTGCAAGCGGTTCAACCAAAGATTCGTCATATACGCCAAGAAGCTGCATCTTAGGTGAAGCCGGATTGGTGAGGGGGCCTAAGATATTGAATACGGTACGAATACCGAGTTCTTTACGGATAGGACCTACATATTTCATTGATGTATGGTATTTCTGCGCAAAAAAGAAGCATATGCCGACTTTTTCAAGCAGTTCCAAACATTTTTCGGGGGAAAGGTCGATGTTTACGCCTAAGGCTTCAAGGCAGTCGGCGGTTCCGCATTTGGAAGAAGCTGCGCGGTTTCCATGTTTGGCGATTTTTACGCCGCCGCAGGCAGCAACCAGCGCGGAGGTAGTTGAGATGTTGAAGCTGTTAGCGCCGTCGCCGCCGGTCCCGACGATTTCCATAACGTCCATGTCACAATTTACTTTCATGGCATGATCACGCATGGCAGCAGCGCAGCCCGCGATCTCATCTATTGTTTCGGCTTTGGTGCTTTTGGTAGAAAGAGCTGCAAGAAAAGCAGCGTTCTGTGTAGGTGAGGTTTCGCCGCTCATAATTTCGTTTATGACCGCATATGCCTCGTCATAAGTTAAGTCCTGTTTGTCTACGATTTTAATTATTGCCTCTTTGATCATTTCTTTTTCCGCCTTTCTTATATTTATTTTATTAAGTTGATAAAATTACTAAGTATGGTCTTACCGTCCGGAGTAAGTATTGACTCCGGGTGAAACTGCAGTCCGTATACGGGGTACTCTTTGTGCATAACAGCCATTATCTCGCCGTCGGTAGTCCTTGCGGTTATTTCAAGACATTCCGGTAAGGTTTCTTCTAAAAGTGCAAGAGAGTGATATCTTGCAACCGGTATTATATCGGGAAGATTGTTAAATAAATAACAATCTTTGTCAAGTCTGGTATCGGATTGTTTTCCATGCATAAGCTTTTTGGCATAGGAGATAGTGCCGCCGTAAGCTGTGCAGATAGCCTGATGTCCGAGACATACGCCAAGAAGCGGTATTTTGCCGCCAAGTTCTTTTACCACAGGAATACAGATCCCCGCATCTTCCGGCCTTCCCGGACCGGGAGATAAGATTATGGCGTCGGGTTTCATATCTTCTATTTCTTTAACCGTATAAGCATCGTTTCGTATAACTTTGATATCGGGATCAAGTGAGCCGACTAACTGAAAAAGGTTGTATGAAAAACTGTCGTAATTATCGATCAATAGGATCATTAGTCTGTCTCCTCTGCCATTTTTAATGCTTTTACTACGGCTGCAGCTTTATTCAGACATTCCTGAAATTCGTTTTCGGGAACGGAATCCGCTACTATTCCCGCGCCGCTGCGGACGAAAACCTTGTCATTTTTCTTATAAGCGATCCTGATCGCTATACAGGTATCAAGATTGCCCGTAAAATCAAGATATCCGATTGCGCCGCCGTATATGCCGCGCTTATTGTTCTCAAGATCATTGATAAGTTGGCAGGCTTTGATCTTAGGCGCGCCGGAAAGGGTGCCGGCGGGAAGCACTGCATCTATCGCAGAAAGCGCGTCTTCATTTTCCCGAATTTCGCCTTTAACGGTGGAGCCGATATGCATTACGTGTGAATATCTTTCTATACTCATGTATTTTTCCACTTCTACCGTACCGAATCTGCTTATCTTGCCTATATCGTTTCTGCCCAGATCGACAAGCATATTGTGCTCCGCAAGCTCCTTCGGGTCTGCAAGAAGTTCGGCTTCCAGAGCTTGGTCTTCCTCCTCGGTCGCGCCCCGTCTGCGCGTCCCCGCAAGCGGAAAAGTATGAAGGATTCCGTCTTCCAGTTTCACAAGCGTTTCCGGAGAAGCCCCGGCCACTTCTATATCGCTGCTGGAGAAATAGAACATATAAGGCGAAGGGTTGAGTGTCCGCAGTATTCGGTAAGCGTTTAATAAGCTGCCGTCAAATTCCGCTTCCAGTCGATTAGAAAGTACGATCTGGAATATATCGCCTTCTTTTATATGGCGCTTGGCTTTTTCTACCATTGCACAGTATTCTTCCTTATTAAAAAGAGGTTTAAAATCGGTCATACATTTTCCGGGCTTATCTTTAGCGGGCGCTCCGTTTTTAATAAGATTTGCCATATTTTCAAGTTCGAAAACTGCTCTGTTATATTCTGTCTCAAGGTCATCAAGATTTATGTTAACTATTAAGATGATCTTTTGCCTGAAATTATCGAAAGCGATCACCTTATCAAAAAGCATAAGATCCACATCCTTAAAACCTTCGGTATCAACGGCGTCGAGATTTAACGTCGGTTCGGCGTATTTAAGATAATCATATGAAAAATAACCTACCAGACCGCCCGTAAATGAAGGAAGATACGAGAAACGAGGACTTTTGTGCTCCCCGATCACCTGACGGATATATTTGTTGGGATCGTCTGTTTCAAAAGAAAGCGAACCGGCCCTCATATGTCCGTTTTGACAGGTAATTTCCAATTTAGGATCATAGCCTAAGAAGGTATAGCGCCCCCACTTTTCATGGTCGGCGACCGACTCCAGAAGATAGCAGTGTCCGGAGACATTTTTAAGTATACGCAGAACTTCTATCGGCGTTCTGATATCTGACAAAATTTCCATGCTTACCGGAGCGGTTTTGTAAATATTTTGTTTTTTAAGTTTTTTTAACGCATTTAATTCAGGTTGTATCATAGCTGTATCCATTCCTTTCGTTCGGGAACAAAAAAGTCCCTGACAAAAATAACTTTTGCCAAGGACGAATATTTAATCCGCGGTGCCACCTTGATTTACAGTAATGACTGTACTCTTAACAGGATACTGACATATCCACGACAACTGACGTATGTCTTCACGTTGCAGGATACTGGGCGGTAAAAAATAACTCCGCTTTTCACTGCACCCTCGGCGGCCCATTTGATGACTTGTTTTCTGCCCCTTCTCAGCAATCGGGACTCTCTGTAAGAGCATAATCACCTTTACTTCCGCGTCAACGGTTTAGATGATATGAAATTTTTTATATAATAACTCTATATATTTGAATTGTCAATCATATTTTTAAAATTGCTGAAACCACATTTGCTGAAACCAAATTTGCCAAAACCAAACCTGTCAAACCTTAAACTTGCAAAATTTTAAACTTGTTAAGCTTTAAATTTGCCATACCGAAGTTTATACTATTTTTTCAAAATCATCCGCGCCATGCTTGCACCATGGACATATAAAATCGGGCGGCAGTTCCTCTCCTTCATAGACATAGCCGCATACGGTGCAGCGCCAGCCTTTTTTGGTCTCGGAGGGCGTAGCTTCCGGCTTGGGTTTTACGTTTTCGTGATAATATGCATAGGTCATTGCCTTTTCGGAAGATATCACGTCCGCGTCCACCACTTCGGCGAGGAACATTCTGTGAGTATCCAGGTCATATGAACTGATGACTTTACAATCCAGCCATGCGGTCGTATGCTCTGTCAGATAAGGCAGTTCCTGAGGAGTGATCGCAAAGGGTACGCCGACAAATTTATCCGTATCGCGTCCGCTCTGGAAACCGAACTGCTTAAAAAGAGAAAACGGCGCCGATTCTGAAAGTACGGAAATAGAAAAAATGCCCGCTTTTTCGACAAGTTCACTTGTAAGATTCTGTTTATTGATTGCAACGATAACGCGTTTGGGGTTATCCGCAACCTGAGTTACTGTGTTTACGATGCAGCCGTTCATTTTTGTATCATATTTGGCTGCCGCCACGTACAGGCCGTAGGATAACTGAAACAATGCTTTTTGATTCATAGGATGTTCCTCCTTATAATAATATGATTATTCAGGTGATTGCGAAAATCCGATTTACGTCTTTGAGATTGTGCAGATTTAACAAAACCCTTGCAGGTCGCTTTCGCTGCGTTGAGCCTCGCAACGGTGCTAAGGCTGCAAAATACGCAGCCTAAGAACCGGCGGGCTCAGAGCGCCTGCAACGGTGTTTGTTAAATCTGTACAATCAATGTACGTTGTGGTGGTGTTTCGCAATTTTTTATCTAATATTTGATTTTATATTAAAAAGAGAGTATCATTTTATTAATGACAATAGAAAGCCCGCAGAGCGTGTTTTCTATTGTTTATATCATTAGTTTTTGCCATATATCGGTATAATATCCATAATCAGTATATCAGGCTGTATATTAAGTATACAATCTTATGAGAAAAAATGGAAGTATAAATAATCAGAACGGAGGCTTTTTATGAAATATCAGAATGCGGAAGAAAAAAGGACTTATATGTTGGAGACTCCGGTTAAAAAACTGGTGTGTACGCTGGCGGGTCCTACTATTTTAAGTATGCTTGTTACTTCTTTTTATAATATGGCGGATACTTTTTTCGTGGGAAGGATCAATACTCAGGCTACGGCCGCGGTAGGCGTTGTATTTTCCGTTATGGCGATAATACAGGCGACGGGCTTCTTTTTCGGGCACGGTTCGGGGAATTACATATCCAGAAAACTTGGCGCGGGAGATACCAAGGAAGCGGAAAAAATGTCGTCAATAGGTTTTTTTACCGCGCTTATGGCGGGCGTGGTGATATTGGTAGTATGTACGATCTTCGTAAGACCGCTTGCGTATCTTTTGGGCTCAACCGAGACTATACTTCCGTATACGGTCAGCTATATGAGGATAATACTGCTTGGAGCGCCGGCCATGACGTCTTCGCTGGTTTTAAATAATCAGATGCGTTTTCAGGGGAGCGCGTTTTATGCCATGATAGGAATTGTTTCGGGAGCGGTGCTTAATATAGTTCTGGACCCGCTTCTTATATTCAAATTCGGCTTTGGCATAGCGGGAGCGGCGATTGCAACGACTATAAGCCAGTATGTGAGCTTTGTTTTTCTTATTTTCATGTCAAGGCAGGGCGGAAACGTAAGGATCAGATTTTCCAATTTTAAACCGAGCCTTCATTATTATAAGGAGATCATAAGAGGCGGTACGCCGTCGCTGTGCAGGCAGGGTCTGGCGAGTCTGGCGACCATATGTCTTAATCACGGCGCGGGCTTCTATGGAGATGCGGCTATCGCGGGTATGTCCATAGTAACCAGGATATCCATGTTTGCCAATTCGGCGCTTGTAGGTTTCGGGCAGGGCTTCCAGCCGGTATGCGGTTTTAACTATGGCGCAGGAAAATATAAAAGGGTTTTGGATTCATTTTGGTTCTGTGTCAAATATTCGTTTGTATTTCTGCTGGTCATTGCGGCGGCAGGCTATGTTTCCGCGCCGGGACTTATATCTTTGTTCCGTAAAGGAGATATGGATGTAATAGAGGTAGGAACCGCGGCGCTTAGATTTCAGGCGGTAACGTTCCCCTTAAACGCATGGATAGTGATGTGTAATATGATGCTGCAGTCAATAGGAAAAGGGTTAAAGGCTTCCATTGTCGCATCGGCCAGACAGGGGCTTTGCTTTATTCCGTTTATATTCATACTGCCTAAGTTTATAGGGCTTACGGGTGTTGAAATGAGCCAGATGTGTTCAGACATAATAACACTTGTTATTTCAATTCCAATCGGTTTCAGCGTCATAAAAGAAATGCAGAGAGATTCCGAAGTCCAACAGTAGGTAAAAATTTAACGTACTAAGGGATAAAAATTTAACGGACTAACGAGTAAAAATTTAACAGACTAACAGATAAAAATTTAACGGACTAACGAGTAAAAATTTAACATACTAACAGATAAAAATTTAACAGATCAACGGAAGATATTGACGGCAGGCAAAATAAAAACCAAGAGAAACGAAAAAATACAAGGAATAAAAATCGTAAAAATAACAGAATAAAAATTGTAAAAAACGCAAATTGTATTGAGATAATTTTTAATAAATATTATAATAAATTATAGATAATTTTTTATGAAACAGGGGGTATGAAAATTATGACTGAAGAACAATACAAAAGAGCGAATAATGCGGTATTTCCGGTGGTTTTGGTAATTATAGGTTATATCGCGATTTCCATGCTGTTGTTTGCGGCGTCAAGCGGAGCGACGTGGAGGACTTGGCTGCAGTTTGTGGCGGCGCTTATATGCCTTGTTGTTTCAATAGTTTCTTATGTTATGTATAATAAAAGCAAGAAGTGCGGCGTTATTATGATGGCAAGCATGGCGGTGGTTTATGCCGTAGTAAGTCTGTTTGGGACTACGGTAAGCACCTGGGTATATTCAATACCGGTTCTGTTTGCAACTGTTGCATATCTTAATATTAATCTTGTAAAGTGCGGAAGTATAGTTTCGATAATAGTGACGGGAATAAGGCTTGTAATGTCTGTGATAAAAAAGAACAGTTCAGATACTTCGGATCTTGTTATTGCGTTGGTGATACTTGTGCTCATAGCTTTTTCGGCGATTCGCGCCGTAACGCTTTTGATCAGATTTAATGAAGAGAATATGGCAAGCATCAGCGAGGGCGCCAGGAAGCAGGAAGAAAGCAATAAAAAGATGGTGTTGGTCGCTGAAAATATCTCAAAACATTTTGAAAGCGCCATGGAGATGATCAGCGGTCTGGAATCAAGCATCGAAACCAGCAGTTTTGCAATGGGAAATATAGTTGATTCCACGGAAAGTACGGCGGAGGCTATCCAAAATCAGGCTGCTATGTGCGCCGCCATACAGGACAGCATGGACAAGGCGGAAGTCGGGACCAAAAGAATGCTTGAAGTATCGCACAGTACGGACGAGACAGTTGCGGAAGGCTCCGATATGGTAAGAGAGCTTAAGGAGCAGGCTCACAATGTTGAAGAAGCAAGTAATATTACGGTAGAAGTTATAGAAAGGCTTACTACCAAAGTTGAAGAAGTACAGACTTTTGTAGGCGCTATTCTGGATATCTCCAATCAGACCAATCTGCTTGCGCTTAACGCGTCTATCGAAGCTGCGCGCGCAGGTGAAGCGGGTAAAGGTTTTGCGGTAGTTGCTGAGGAGATAAGACATCTTTCCGAGCAGACCAAAGAGGCTTCCAATAATATCACGCATATCATAGGCGAGCTCAATGAAGACACGAAGCGCGCCAACGAGACGATTGGAAATTCAGCGGCGTCGGTTAAGAAGCAGAATGAACTCATCGAAAATACCAGACAGAAATTTGAAAGAGTTAATGATGAAGTTACAGAGCTTACGAGCAATATCAAAGACACCGAGGAGATCATATCAAGCATATTGGAATCGACGAGCACAATCTCCGACAATATATCACAGCTTTCCGCTACAAGCGAGGAGGTTGCGGCGTCATCTACCGAGAGTCTGAGCACATTTGAAACTACGGTATCCAATATGAAGAGTACCAAGGAAATTCTGGAGAGCATATTTACGCTTGCGCAGGATCTTGGAGGTTCGGTATAACGTATAAATATAAGAATAAACATACAAGATATGGCATTGTTTCTGAATTTTTTCAAACCATATCTTGTATGTGTCTTTCTTATTACGGCAGCCTTTATAGTATATTAAGAACGAGCGATTTTATTGCTGCGGTCTTTTATTGGGTTATTGGTTGGGTTGTCGGCTGAATTATTGGCTGATAGACCGCAAACTCTACTGTTCCGTCTTCTTTTAACTTAAACACTTCTATATTGAGAGTATCAAGGCTTCCACTGGAGCTCCAACCGCCGATCACGGTAGCCGGCTTCATGTCCGGAAAGATCCAGTCAACCCGTATTTTTGCGCCTTCGGAGCCTGCGCCGTCTTCCAGCTTCCAGTTGTAAGATATCATGCCGTCCGCATCAGGCGTACACACCATTTTGGTATATTCTACCGGAGCGGCATATTCATCAAGATTTTCGGGCGTCAGTTTCTCCATGAAAATATCTGCCTCGGTTTTGGCAAGGTCTTCTTCCGAAACATTTTCTTCATCTGAGCCGTTCATCTCTTTCTCAAATTCTTCCAGATAGGCAGCCGCTGCGGCCGGATCTGCTTTCGCAGGATCAATCGGAAGCGTAAAGAGCGCGTTTACTCCGTCATAGTCGGCGTTGCGTGTCATTTCTCCGGTATCTTCATTATAGATATATGCGTTTACATCATAGAAGTTGCCGGAGTTGGCGCCTACGTATATGCCTTTGTCCGCAAACATTTCTATGTTATCCATTTCCATAAGCCTGTATTCGATCCCGTCTTTTACAAAAGCCGAGTAGTTGCCATGCATGCTCGCAATACTGTAAACTTTCGGGTCCAAACCCTTAACATAGCAGGATACATAAAAGGGTTCGTTTCCGTATTCGTCAGAGCTTGTATTGGGCATGGGGGTACCGTCGGTGTGTTCAATGGCGACGACTGTATAAATTCTGTCATCTAAAGCGATGCCATTGCCATATGCCACAAAGTCGCTGATATCGGTGCCTGCGACACTTCCCAAAAGCGTTATGCGGTAGCCGTTCATCTCTTGGTTTTCATTTACAAAAACGGCGTCTTCACCCGTAAATGCGTTTTGCAAAGCTGTGTCCTCCAATTCCGAAGCCACCTGTGAGGGGTTTAAATATTTGTAGGCTGCAAATGCGGTAAGCGAGCCCAGTAAAAGTGTGGCTGCGGCTGTGACCGCCGCGGCGCGAAATCTTTTTCTGTTTATCATGTTCGTTCTCTCCTTTGCTTTCATAAGAACCTGAATATTCAGCGAAGCTTGCGGCGCAGCGTCCGGAGTGAGGGCAGCTTTTAACAATTCGTCTATGTTTTTATCCATAATGATCATCTCCCTATTTTATATATTTGGCCGAAGCTTTTATAATAAAAAGTACGGCGGCCGATCAATTAAACTGCGAAGTCCTGCTCCAGTTTCCGTTTTAAAATATTTTTAGCTCTGTGAAGCCTTGTTTTGACTGTTCCTACGGGCAGTTTCAATATTTTTGAGATCTCCGTAAGCGGCAGCTCCTCCATATAAAAGAGCAGGATCGGAAGTTTGTACTTATCGGGAAGTTTATTTATTTCAGCCCGTAAAAGCCTGTATTCTTCCTGTATCACAATCTGCGTGTCAGGCTGCGCATCTTTTGACGCAATAACGTCCATATAATCTTCGACGGAAGCCTCGCCTCCCGTAATGGCCATTCTGACGGCGTGTTTGCGTTTATAATTTCTGTACAGATTGACTGATATGGTCATTATGTAACTTTTAGGATTCTTTTCTATAACTGTTTTTTCACGTATTTCATACAGTTTAAGAAAGGTATCCTGATATAAGTCGTCTGCCTCATAGCGGTTATGCGTGATAAAACGGCAAAAGGAATATAAATCCCGGCCATAAGTGTGAATAATGTTTTCAAGTTCTTCAAAACTCATTAATTACCTCCGGTTTTACAACCGCCCTCATGATGACGGCCGTACATGGGATATCCCGTAAGTAAAATGTCCCCGACGCCGCTTAAATATGCAGTTTATTATTTTAAAGCTGCAAATAAGGATGTCGGTATTTTACTTTTCACTGATATAGGGTAATATCAATTTAAAAAGTTTCATTTTGCAATACAACTTTTTTAGTATACTAATTTTTAAATGAATTAATTTTTCAATTTACTATTTTATTATTTATTTGATGTATTAATTTTTTTAATATACTAATTTTTTTGATGTATTAATTTTTTTAATATACTAATTTTTTCGATGTATTAATTTTTTCAATATACTAATTTTTTAAATGTATTAATTCTTTAAATATATTATTTTTTCAATATATTAAACTTTTTCTGTTCGTTATACGTTATTTTAATGTAGGCGTTTATTGTAATATTAATATAGACGGCCGCAAGACTCAATAAGACCGTAAGGGTTATGGGTTGTGAAAAATTTAACAATCTGTGGTTTGCAATTATCTATCGTTATTACATGTTATTACATAATGAAAAGAGGCCCCTTATGACCGATAAGGATTTGATCCGTATGCTTCACAATGGGGATAATGAAGCTTTTAGTATTATTATAAGTAAATATTATGATGATATTTATCGTTTCTGTTTTTATCTTACGGGACAGGAGACGGATTCATATGACATCACGCAGGAGGTATTTGTCAAATTTATCAGATATAGCGATTCTTTTCGGTATAAAAATCTGAAAGGATACCTTTTAATAATTGCGCGCAATTTGTGCTATGATTATTTTCGCAGCAGAAAAGATACCGCCGCGCTCGAAGAGATATCGGAGTTGGGAGGGGAAGATACGCGGATAACCAATAAAGAGGACAAGCTGTTTCTTGAAAGGGCGTTAAAAAGCATAGCCCCAAAGCAAAGAGAAGTCATAATACTGCGTATCTATGAAGGGTATAAATTCAGGGAGATAGCCAAAATGCTCGGCATAAGCATTTCCACCGTAAAATCGAGGTATACTCTTGGCATTAAAAATATGGGAAAGGAGCTTGAAAATGGAAGAAAAACTTCGTGAAAAATTTAACAATGCTGATGCTGCCATTGAAATAGATGAAAAAAAGAAAAGCGAAACACTGCTTTTTTTAAAAAATAAGATCGAAGAAAAGCAGCCGAGCCTGATTTGTAATAAAAGAAAGCTTTTGTTAAATCAGCTAAAATATATGGATAAGACTATATTTATATATCATCTGGTCATATGCGTTATAATGCTGCCTGTGTTGGAAGCTATGAGCAGAAACGGAGTCGCGGAGAAAGAAATTGTAATAACAAGCGTTATTTTATCTGGAATAGCAGGTGTTATTTCAATCGCCGAAATAGGTCGGATTTTTTCTTCGGGCATAGCCGAGATCAGCGAGACCGGTTATTTTAATGTGCGTCAGATAGTAGCGTTTAATATGTTTATTTCGGGAGTGATCAATCTGACGCTTTTGTCTGTGGGGATTTTTTTCGTAAGTTTCAGGTGGAAAATAGAGATATTGCGTATCGGACTGTATGTACTTGTGCCTTTCGTGTTTGTGGAGTGCGGCTGTCTGGGAGCGCTTCTTATGGAGGTCGGAAGAAAAAATCCGTATATTCAGGTAATAGTGGGCGCGTTTATGATAATCTTATTTTATATTATCCTTGTATCGGACTCAAGGGTATACTCAGCCGCGGCGCTGGCGGTATGGGGAGCGGCGTTTGTATTCGGTCTTACGCTGCTTGCGGCGCAGATAGGCGTTTTGTTTAACGGCATTAAGAAGGGGGAAATAATATGCATGAACTGAGGCTTGTGGATATAGGAAAAAGCTATAAGGATAAGACGGCGGTAAAAGATATTAATGTTACGATAAAAAACGGTGTCTATGGCCTGCTTGGAGAAAACGGGGCGGGCAAGACCACGCTGCTTAGGATAATCTGCGGGATTTTAGAGCCGACCTGCGGGCAGGTTTTGTATGATAATACGGAAATAGGGCTGTTGGGGGGGGACTATCGGAACATTCTGGGTTATCTGCCGCAGGATTTCGGATATTATGAAGACTTCAGCGCATACCGTTTTTTGCATTATATGGCCGCGCTGAAAGCTGTGCCTGAAAATTATGCCAGAGAAAAGATTGAAGAGCTGCTTGAGCTTGTGGAGCTTAGCAATGTCAAAAATAAGAAGCTTAAGACTTTTTCCGGCGGTATGCTTAGAAGGGTAGGAATAGCGCAAGCGCTTTTAAATAATCCGGAGCTGCTTATAATGGACGAGCCGACGTCCGGTCTTGATCCCAAGGAGAGAGTGCGTTTCAGAAATATCATAAGTTCGCTTGGTAAAAACCGCACAGTCATTCTTTCGACGCATATCGTGTCTGATGTGGAATATATCGCGGATAACATAATGATAATGAAAGACGGAAAACTAATAAAAATGGGCAGGGAGGCGGAGCTTTTAAAAGAAGCGGAGCGTTATGTCTGGAAATGCGCGGTTACGGAAAAAGAAGCTGATGAGCTTAGTAAAAAATATATAGTCAGCAATCTTAAAAACAAAAATGATAAGGTGGAGCTCAGGATAGTGTCTAAGGAAAAACCTGTGGATGACGCGGTAAGCGCGGAGGCGGTGCTGGAAGACTTTTATCTGTACTGTGTGCAGAATGAGCAGAGGTGATTGCGAAATGTCCGGATATTTGTGCGACTATTATTATATTCCAAAACGTAGGGATATGGGAAAACGGAGAATAAGTTATGCGGCTGTATAAAATGGAATTGTATAAGCTTTGTCATAAAAAATTTTTCATATGGGGATTTGCCGTTATGGCAGCAGCCATGCTTTATATTTTTTATATGCAGCTTATGAATGAAGCTTCGTGGATAGACGGACTTGGATATACAGGATATAGCGCGGTGCAGGCCGACAGACGGATAACCGAGGAGTTTAAAGGCGTCATGACCGATGAAAAAGTGCAAAGGATAGTTGAAAAGTACGGTTATGAACAGTTTTTATATGGAAAACTTTATGGAGAAACCAATTTTTTAAGCGAGTTTATTCTGGATTATCTGGCAGTCGTCAGCGAAAAGGATTTGGAAAAAGGTAAAATAACATATGTTACGAAATCGCTTGACGAGTCTGATTTGGGAAAAGTTACGGCTATGACCGGCAAAGGCATAGTTTTTGAATACTATAAGGGTTGGCAGGTATTTGTTAACGTATCAATGGTAGGACTGCTTATGGGAAGCATACTGCTTATATTTGACATATCGTCAATGTTTTCGGGGGAGAAACAGAGCAAAATGCTGCCGCTGCTGTTTACTTCCGCGGAAGGCGCGAAAAAAGATGTCTATGCCAAGCTTGCGGCGGCGTTTACGATCGTCATAAGTCTGTGGCTTTTTATAATGCTTTTTGCGCTGCTTATGTGCGGCAGCGTTTACGGACTTGACGGACTTAACTGCTATGACGGGTTGGCGCTTAGTCATCTTTGGCCGGAGCCAAGCCGTATTATACCTATGTACAAATTTATTTTGATACAGTCTGCGTTATCGTTTTTGAGCCTGCATTCGCTGTGCGCGGTCACACTGTTTATTTCCGCCTGCTGTAAAAATAATTTTAACTCTGTAACGATAGCGCTTGCATACTTTGGCCTGCCGGTACTTGTATTAGCGATTTCCGGCGAGCTGACCGGCATACTTGAGTATATTTATGCAGCGCCTGTTTTTATAATATTGTACATGATCATTTTCAAGGGTTACAATATTTTAGGGCAGCTTTCTCTGATCTCGGCAGCGGTTTTTGTCATATTTGCCTGCGCCGCCTGCCTGAAGTACGGACGCGTTATTTTAAAATAAGCCCTACCGGACAGTGATCAGAACCTAAAACGTCCTTATATATAACGGCGTCTTCAAGCCGCTCTTTCAATAGCTGTGAAACAACGAAGTAATCTATACGCCACCCTATATCCTTTTCTCTGGCGTGGAAACGGTATGACCACCATGAATAAGCGCCCTCCTTATCAGGATAAAAATAACGGAAGGTATCTATAAGCCCCGCCTGTGTGACAGCCGTAAATTTTCCGCGCTCTTCATCGGTAAAACCGGGATTTCTGTGATTGTTTTTTGGATTTTTCAGGTCTATGTCGTTGTGCGCCACGTTTAAGTCGCCGCAGAATATGACGGGTTTATTTTCTTCAAGTTTTTTGATATAAGCCAGGAAATCATCTTCCCACTGCATGCGGTAATCGAGTCTGAGAAGCCCGTCTTTGGAGTTGGGGGTGTAGACTGTGATAATATAAAATTCGGGAAATTCCAAAGTGATAACACGGCCTTCGTGGTCATGTTCTTCTATGCCCATGCCATAGGAAACCGAAAGCGGTTCTTCTTTCGTAAAGACAGCCGTGCCCGAATAGCCTTTTTTCTCCGCATAATTCCAATACTGGTGATAGCCGGGAAGCTCAAGGTTTATCTGGCCCGCCTGCAGTTTCGTCTCCTGGAGACAGAAAATATCTGCGTCCTGCGCCTCGAAAAATTCCATAAAGCCTTTACCCATACAAGCCCGAAGGCCGTTTACGTTCCATGATATTAATTTCATATTTTCCCTCTTTTCCGCATAATAAATTCTTTTAACGCAAGCCGCCCTGCTTACGTTTTTTACTTTGAATAGTATAATAAAATATCTTTATTGACGATCCTGTCCGATAATTCATACATATGATCGAGCCGAGCCTCATAGTTTTCCTTAGTTAGTCTGTCCTTACCCGCGATCAGATCATCGCAGATAAGCTTATTAATGTCTTTGGAAAAGTGAATCATATCCATATAATTTTCAAGATTTGTAATAACTTCTTCCATATCCTGATAATAATAAATCTCTACATTGTCATAATCAAGCAGAGCTTTGACGGCCGCTTTTTCATTATAGATTATGGCGTCACGCTCGCCTGTGCGGTATGCGTTATCCCACCAGAGCATTGAATATGGGGAAAAGAAGAATTTAAAAGTGGTTTCGGGGTGTGACTTTACCATAGTTGTGAGCAGTTCTATATTTCCCGCAAGGTTTTTTTCATAATAAGTTTCCGAATACATTGGCAGGACGGATGAACGCCTGTTATACATTCCGATCGCCAGTTCCGAGTTAAAGCTTTTCCACTGCGCCCAGTTGTAGGAATTGCCCTCGTCATAGTCACTTTTAAGGGAAAAAGCCAGCATATACGGTATTTTCTCCATTAGGACGTCTTTGTTGAGCACATAAGATATATCGTTTAAGTAATTGTTATCATACAGATACATAGGGCAGCCGGTAGATTCATAAGTGGTCTTCGTATCCGCATACAGCGACGACGGATCTATATTGTAAAACACGTATCTCAGCTTACGGTTTTCATACGCTTCGTCCAACAGATAGCACAGATCGGCGGTAGCGCCGTAGGAGCGGATCGCCTTTATGGTTTTGCAGCCAAAACCTTCGTCGAACCAGTGATCGTTATAATTTTCACAAACTGAAGAACCCACGATAAGAGAGTCATAGTCAAATGTGCGCAGAGTGCCGACACATTGATATTCCTTGTCCGTAAGGACGCTTTTTAGGCCGGCAAGCGGTTTATGATACTGATAAAAGGGATCGAAAAAAACCACTGCCGCAATCACCAACAGCAACAGCGCAATGCCCCTTAAGAAAAAATTTTTGACGAACTTTTTTTCCGCAGCCATTTTTGGGTTCCTTTCCTTTTTTATTCTAAATCGTTTTAAAAGTTAAAATACAAAAACGTACTCACCTGCGATAATGAAATAATGCACCATATAAAAATGATTGAGACAGCCCAACATTTCTTTGAAGTAAGTTTGCCGTCCGTGGCGATCTGCAAGGCATTTTTGCCGGATATAAGGAAGAACGAAAACAGCAGATATACAACAAAAACAAGTAAGCTCACATATTTTACAACGGAAGGCGCGGCGAGACCCACGGCTTCTTTTATCATATAAAATTCCGGAACATTCATTGCATTGGCGACTTCAAATATTTTACCTGTATGATCGAAGCTTAGCAGATTTTTGAACATCTGCAGAGCATCGCCCATATCCTCGCTTCTAAAGAAGAATAAAGAAAGGTTAAAAAAGCCGAAAGTCAGGATACGGCCGCACCATGCGGGAATATGGAATTTGGCCGGACGTTTTTCTTCCCTGCCTTTTATGCCGACGATCCCAAGATTATCCCAGACTACCAGAAGGCCCTGCATTGTTCCCCACGCGATGTAAGTCCATGCGGCGCCGTGCCAGAGCCCGCTTAAAAAGAATACTATTATGGTATTTACCGCAGTGCGCAGCTTTCCCTTTTTGCTGCCGCCGAGCGGAATATAAACGTAGGTTATAAAAAAGCGCGACAGGGTTATGTGCCACCTCTGCCAGAGTTCTTTTACCGTGCAGGCGCGGTAAGGCGAGTTGAAATTGACGGGTATTATGATGTTGAACATTCTGCCAAGCCCCATCGCCATATCGGAGTAACCGCTGAAATCGAAATATATCTCAAAGGTATAAGCCAGAATGACAAATACCGTGGAAACCGAGTCCAGGCTGTAAGTCTGCGCAAAGCCGTAATTGACGGCAAGTCCAAGTACATCCGCCAATAGCACCTTTTTTCCAAGTCCCAGAACAAACAAAATAATGCCCTCGGAAAAATTTTTCGCATTGAAACGGCGGTTTTTGGCGTCTTCAAACTGAGGGATTATTTCGTTATAAAGAACAATGGGCCCCGCTATTAACTGCGGGAAAAAAGTAACAAATGTTATGTAATTAATAAAAGAATAATGCTCTGCCCTGCCAAGAGCGCGGTCAATTACAAAAGAGAGCTGTTGAAAAGTAAAAAAGCTTATGCCCAGAGGCAGCAGTATATGTTTTAAATTAAAGTCGGCATTAAAAACCAAATTTATGTTTTCAATAAAAAAATCGTAGTATTTAAAATAAAAAAGCAGTCCCAGATTAAAGAATATACCCACAGATAAACCGATACGGCGCAAGATGCGCTCATGCGGCTTATTTTCGGCAAAGGTAAGCGCAAAGCTAAGCAGATAATTGACCATGATACTTGCTATGATGATCGCCAGATAATAAACATTAAAATACCCGTAAAACCACAGAGACATACCGGCCAGAAAAACTTTGGCAGTTTTAATATGGCCGTAATGTATCAAAATATACCAGCCAAACAATGTAAGCGGCAGAAATATGAATATAAATAAATAAGAATTAAACAGCATAGCTACTCCATAATCGTAAATCAGTTAATATATCCTAAATCAGAGCAAACGATATAAATCTTATATTGATAATATAAATAAAAAATTATGAATTTAAAATTTATTAAATTAAAAAGTTATCAAATTAAAAGTTATCAAATTAAAAATTTGATATGGAATAGTATACCAAATACGCAAAAGGGTTACAATGGATAATAGTCTGATAAATAATTTTTTATTAAAGGGGGTTGTTTTATGATCAAAAAAGCTGCCTTAAAAATTTTGATATGCGGAGCGCTGTTGAACATACTTACCGGCTGCGGAACCGATTCCCCATCAGGTGAAATGGTGGATAAAGGTGCCGGCAGTAAATCGCAGGAGAGCGATCTTCAGGCCGGCAGTTCTTATGTGGAAAATGATAAGGGTCTATGGTTTAACGATAAAAAAATATCGCTTGAGCAGTTGCAGGAAAATGTAAAAGGAGCGCTTAAAGAAAAATATCTGCCCGATATTTCATTATCGGAAGAAGAACTTGAAGAAAAAACAGGAATTACAAAAGATATGTATGAGGATTTTTTGGCGCAAAAGCAGGAGGCGGGTTCAAATATAGATATGATGATCCTGATACATGCCAAAGAAGATTACGTGGGAACCATCGAGCAGAAGCTTGAGGAATACAGGGATGGCGTAATAGAAGCTAATCTTGATCATCTTCGGAATTTGGGGAAAGCCAAAGCTTCACGCATGGAGACGATTGAGAATTATGTATGCTTTGTACAATTAGGCGCGGATACATCCGCGGTTGCCGACAAGGGAGAAAATGATATCATAGCCTTTTGTCAGGAAGATAATGAAAGGGCTATCGATATTCTGGAGAAAAGTATATTTAATTAAGACTACGCCAGAAATTCTTTAAGCAGGCTGCCCAATTCTTCGGTTTCTGCGGCAGAGAGTATGTTGTCTTTTTCATTTTCCTTTGAAGTATCTGTTTCAGACGTGTCCTCATTTTCACCATTTACGATCTTTAAATCCAGTTTGGCCTGTTCCAGTCTTCCCGCGAGATGATTTTCCAGATAATCTATCAGATTGGTACGGAGTTTTCCGGTTTTGTCCGCGATGTCAATTAAAGAAGAAATTGCAAAATAGCAGTATAATCCCAAAAAACTCACAGCATAATAAGGAACGATAAATATTATGGAATCTCCGGCGACAATTCCAATACATGCGCCTATTCCCGCGACCAGTATGGATAATAAGACTAACTGCCCGGATATGTGTTTAAAAGTAGACAGTGAAATGCCGCATACTTTTATGCTGCTTATATACTTGTCCACAAAAATCGGAACGTTGGATATGCCCTCATGCATTTTACAGCAGCTTGAAAATTTCAGTTTCAATTGTTGTAAGGATTTATTTTTGGCCGCAGACATATTTTCGGTTTCCCTTATTAATCTGTGGCATAGAACACCCATAATTATCTGGCATATTATACTTAGAGACAGTAAAATTAAGATCGGAATCATAAATTCAGGATGTGAAAACAAAATTTTAAACATATTTTTCCCTGCCTTTCCACGGGTACAAGTTCTTAAATCATATTATAAGGACTGCGCAAAATAATCTCAATAATTAAGGGGATTTAAAGCATCGACAGGTTTCGCGTTTTTAATATGTAAAAACAGAGTAAGTTTTGGACGAATATGACGGTAAGGACTGGAAAGTAACCGAAATTTGTGATATAGTGGGGAAAATACATAAGCAAATAAAACAGACATATGGTCAGGAGGCTTCTCTTAATGGATAAGAAGATCGTATTAACCGGAGGCGGCACGGCCGGACATGTGACGCCTAATATAGCGCTTATTCCCAGGCTGAAGGAACTTGGATATGAAATTTATTATATGGGTTCTTACGATGGCATAGAGAAAAAATTGATCGAGGATTTTGACATTCCCTATTATGGGATAGCAACCGGTAAGTTCCGCAGATATTTTGATCCTAAGAATTTTTCAGACCCTTTTCGTGTAATAAAAGGAATGGCGGAAGCCAGGAAATATTTAAAAGAAATAAAGCCTGATATAGTGTTTTCAAAGGGCGGTTTCGTAAGCGTGCCTGTTGTCAGGGCGGCGGCGTCGTTAAAAATACCCTGTATCGTGCATGAATCCGATATGACGCCGGGACTGGCCAATAAACTTTGTATTCCCGTGGCGGCAAAGGTGTGCTGTAATTTCCCGGAAACATTAAAACAGCTTCCGGGCGATAAGGCCGTTTTAACAGGTTCGCCTATAAGAGAGGAACTTCTTAAAGGAAATAAGGAAGCGGCATATAAATTATGCGGTTTTGATTCTTCCAAGCCCGTGATAATGGTGATAGGAGGAAGTCAGGGCTCGGCTGCGATCAATCAGGCTGTCAGGGACGCGTTATCGGAGCTTCTTAAGGATTTTCAGGTAGTGCATTTATGCGGAAAAGAAAAGATGGATAACCTGCTTTTGACTACAAAAGGGTATAAGCAGTTTGAATATATCAAATCCGAGCTGAAAGATATCTTTGCAATGGCCGATATTGTGATCTCAAGGGCCGGGGCAAATGCGATAAACGAGCTTCTTGCGCTTAAAAAACCCAATCTTTTGATCCCGCTGCCGTCCGCAAGCAGCCGCGGAGACCAGATATTGAATGCCGCGTCTTTTGAATCACAGGGTTTCAGCATGGTGGTAGACGAAGACGATCTGACTGCCAGACTGTTGGTTGAGAAGGTGCAGGAATTGTATTTTACAAGGCTGACTTACATCGAAACCATGAGTAAAAGCACCCAGAGAGACGCCATCGGAACAATTATCGATATTATAGAAGAGTTGTCATCAAAAAAAGGATAAAAAGCTTGGAAAATACCAAATTATTTGCTACAATGTATTCAGGGGCATCGGAACCCTTGAAGGGAGTGGCGGATATATGAAACAGAAAACCAGAAAACTTAGCATTAATGTTAAGATATTGTTGCCGGTCAGTTTGCTTATTCTGATAGTCTGCGTCGTTATGGGCGTTGCCGCATATAAAAGGATCAATGACGGAATGGTTGGGATAGGCGTTGAAGAGGCGCAGATGGCGGCACAGATCGTGGCGGATTCAATAGACGGCGACTTAGTTGCCGCGCTCGTTCCGGGGTGTGAGGATACCGAAGGATATCAGACCTTGCTTACGGTCATGCGGGATGCGCAGGAACGTCTTGGTATAGCTTATCTGTATACAATATATACGGACGGCAAACAGGTCTATTACGGAGTGGATACCGATAAGAGCAAGGGACAGTATAAAGTCGGGGATGTTTTTGAAACTGCTTATGAGGACCTCGAAGATACTTTTGAGGGAGAAGAGTATGTAGAGAATTATATAGACAGAACGGAATTCGGAGATCTTATTTCCGTATATATGCCCATAGCGGACAGTACGGGAAAAGTCGTTGGAGTGCTTGGTTGTGATTATGATGCGGCTGATATTGTAAAAAGGCTTAACAATACGACCGTACAAATCATAATTATAACATTACTGTGCATGATAGCTGCCATTGTCGTACTCAGCATAATAGTAAGACGCATCATGAAAAATCTGCGGGTTGTGGATACCAAGATATATGATCTTGTGCATAGTGAAGGAGATCTTACCAAAACGCTTGATATTGCAACCGGTGATGAGATGGAGCTTATTGCCGAAAATGTTAATGAGCTTTTGGGTTATATCAAAACCATTATGCTTGGGATCGCAAAGAATTCTTCACAGTTGAGCGATTCTTCCAAGAATATTGTAGAAAGTCTTTCAAAAGTAGAAATGAGCATAACCGATGTGTCGGCTACCATGCAGGAAATGAGCGCTTCCATGGAGGAGACTAGCGCGACGTTAAATCAGGTTGATGAAAATGTGGGGAATATATACGATACGATAGATAGTATTTCTCATGACGCCAACAAGGGAAAAATTTCTTCCGACGACATCATGAAGAAGGCCTCCGAGATTTATGAGGATGCCGTGGTGGCGCAGGGAGAAGCCAAGGAGCAGGCTCGTGAGATGGCTGTTTCCGTCAATGAAAAGATAGAGAAATCAAAAGCGGTCGAGGAGATCAGCCTGCTTACCGAAAATATCATAAGCATTACGGAAGAAACCAATCTGCTTGCCTTAAATGCAAGTATTGAAGCTGCCCGCGCAGGGGAAGCCGGACGGGGTTTTGCGGTTGTTGCAGATGAGATAGGGAAACTTGCGGCAAGCTCCGCGGATGCGGCGGTCAAGATCCAACAGGTAAGCGAAGCCGTAATACTGGCAGTAGATGAACTTGCCAAGAATGCGGAAATGATGATAGAGTTTATGGATGAAACCGCCATGAGCGGATATAATAAACTGCTTGAAACCAGTGAAAATTATCGTAATGACGTCGGTAATATGAGCAGTATGATGAGTAATTTTGCGAATGAAAGTGATTCAGTCAAGGAGAGCGTAGATCAGATAAAAGATGCGATATCGGCAATTAATATAGCGGTATCGGAAAGCGCCAAAGGCGTGACAAACGTAACGGAGGTCGCCGTTGACTTGACCGGTCAAATGAGCGATATAGGAAATGAAGCAGACAGTAACATGAATATCGCAAAAAAGCTTGATGAGGAAGTAAATAAGTTTAAATTAGAATAGGTAAATTGCAATAACGATAATTGCAATAACGATAATCGCAATAACGATAATCGCAATAACGATAATTGAAATAACAATAATTGTAAAAGAACCTGATGAAGAATTAAGTTTAAATCAAAGTAAAAACTGCAATAAAAAGATAAGAGGACAGCCGTATGGAGAAAAAGAACGGTGTTTTAACAGAAGAACAAATGATAAAAAGAGCGTCTGAGGGCATGTTCGTGAGAGATCTGGAAAAGGATCGCGTATATTGCCCGGCAGGCGAGGTGCTGCGCAGAAAATCCGTAAGAAAAAACGGAGATGTAAGATATGCAAATAAAATGGCCTGTAAGAATTGTGATTATAAGGCTATGTGTACGCGGTCGCCGTGGAAAGAAGTGGATTTCCCGGATAAGGTCACTGAAGCAAGGAATTTAAACTGGCTTAAAGCCAAAGAAGACGGCGCCTTTTCTATCTGAGGAAGGGCGCCTGATTTGGTAATGTCAAAGATTTTATTTCCGCTTTTATTCCTGATTAAATCGGGATAAAAACTGTCGCGTGCGTTCTTCACGCGGGTTGCCGAATACCTGTTTGGGATCGCCCTGTTCAAGTATGCGCCCGTCGTCCATAAATATCACATGATTTGCCACATCTCTTGCAAATGCCATCTCATGCGTAACTATGATCATAGTCGTGTTTTTATCGGCCAACTCCCTTATAACTTTTAATACCTCCCCAGTCAGTTCCGGATCCAGAGCCGAGGTAGGTTCGTCGAAACAGAGTATATCCGGAGTGAGCGCAAGCGCGCGCGCAATCGCAACACGTTGGCACTGTCCACCGGAGAGCTGATGGGGGTAATGATTCATTCTGTCTGCAAGCCCCATTTGATCCAGAAGTTCTTTCGCCTGTTTTTCTATTTCGCCATATAACTCTTTTTTCTTTGCCTTGTATTCCGGAAGCTCCTTGGCAAGAAGCTGCCTGGCAAGCATTACATTCTGAATGGCCGTATACTGCGGAAACAGATTAAATGACTGGAAGACCAAACCAAAGTGCAGTCTCTTTTTGCGGATCTCGGCTTCTCTTTGTGTCGCAGGATCGTCGGAATCAAACAAAGTCTCACCGTTTACGCGGATGACGCCCCGGTCGGGACGCTCCAGAAAATTAAGACACCGGAGCAGAGTCGTTTTCCCGCTTCCCGATGAGCCTATAATAGAAACCACCTGCCCCTTTTCAAGCGAAAAACTGATATCTTCCAAAACCTGCGTATTTTCAAAAGTTTTACGGATATGTCCGACCTCTAAAATTGGCATTTATTTTAATTCCTTTCTAAATTTGCAATCGCCTGTTCATAACATTACCTGAAATATTCCAGTTTTTTTTCAAGCCGCCCTAAAATGACCGTCAAAATTCCGTTGCAGACCAGATAATATACCGCTGTAAAAAACAACGGCCAGATCGCGCCGGAAATACCCTGCGAGCCTTTCATAAAGGACTGGCCCGCCCATATGATCTCCTGCAGCGCTATTATACGCGCCAAAGAAGTATCTTTTACCAGAGTTATTATTTCGTTGGACATAGGCGGAACAATGCGCTTGATCATCTGAAGCAGAGTAACTTTAAAGAATATCTGGATTTTGGTCATACCGAGAACCAGACCGGCTTCAGTCTGCCCTATGGGGATGCCCTGAATACCGCCGCGGTAGATCTCAGAAAAATAACACGCGTAATTTATTATAAAGGAGACGGAAGCAGCCAAAAACCGTCCTGTTTCTCCGCCGCCCCATATAGGCTTATGTAATACAAGACCGGGGAAATAATAGATTATCAAAAGCTGGATCATTAGCGGAGTCCCGCGCACTATCCATACAATTAATTTGGTGAAGTAACTGAGCGGTTTAAAATTGGACATTGAGCCAAAGGCAATGATAAGCCCGAGAGGAAACGCGCCTATAAGTGTTACGAAAAAGAGTTTCAGGGTCTGCAGAAAGCCGACATTTAAAGAACGTATTACTATAGGCATCTGCTCCAGAATCAAATCCATCTATATTTTCCCGCCTTTGATATTTATTTTTGCGGGCAACGAACCGAACGCCGTGACCGCGCAGGCGTTTGGCTCATTGCCGCAAGCATTTATCACTGCTCTACGATAGCAGCTGCAACGCCGTAAGTTTCGGCACATTCCATCATTGAACCGTCTTCGTAGCTTGTTACGAAAAAGTCATTCAAAGCGGCGGCAAGGTCTGAGCCTTTTCTGAAACCGACGCCGTATTCTTCATCATTTAAGCTTATCGTATAAGTAAGATCAGCATAACCGGTGCCTTCGCCTACCATAGCCGAAGCCATAAGAATGTCGATTATAGCGGCGTCTGAAGTTCCGGCGGCAACTTCCATTAAGGCGTCTGACTGAGCCTTGACGGGTGTGAAGTTAAGACCAAGCTCTGTGGCCTGCTCCTCGCCCGCGCTGCCTGCCTCTACCGCAAAAGTCAGATCGCTTAAGCTTTCCGTATCCTGATACTTGTCCGCCACGTCTGCGGGAACGATTACGACCTGCGCATTATTACAGTAAGCATTGGAACATTCCATAGAACTTGTAACTTCCGAATTAAGCGTCATGCCGTTCCATACACAGTCTATGGTCTTACCGTCCAATTCCATAATTTTGTTGTCCCAGTCGATTTCTACAAATTCAACGTCTACGCCTAAACTTGCGCCGAACGCCTTAGCCATATCCGCATCAAAACCGATCCATTCGCCGTTTTCGTCTTTGTAATCCATAGGCTCAAAATCCGTAATGCCTACTACAAGAGTGCCTTTTCCCTGAACGTAAGCCAGATCGCTGTCGCTGTCGCCGGTCGTCTCGGCAGTTGTTTCGCCGGACTGTTCGTTTTCAGCCTGAGTTGTATCTGTCGTGGCGTCCGCCGTTGTGTCGCCTGCAGAAGCATCCGATGATTCTGCACCGTTTTGTGTATCGGCGGAAGTTGCTGCACTGTCTGAACCGCCGCAGGCCATAAGAGACATTGACAGCGTAAGCGCAAGTGTCATTGCAATAAGTTTTTTCATAATGATTCCTCCTCCTAAAATATATACCATAATTCTTTACTATACTAGCAGTTTGGCTAAGCAAAGTCAATATTTACATAGCTTATGGCTTTAAAACGGCTTTAAAATGTGCGTATCAAAACAGGAAATCGAAGTATTATGATCTAAAAATAAATATTCGGTAAATAATATATTGACAACTGATATGCACTGTTATATACTGTTTATTGCAAGGCGCTTTGATATATTTATATGCAATTGCGAAATATTTTTCAAAGCTTCCGAATTTCGCAATTGTCTAATTATTTTAAAGAATTAAAAGAAAGGCATAACTGTAACATGAAAATAATAATCAGCAATTCATCTATGGAACCGATCTATGAGCAGATAATAGGGCAGATCAAGGGAATGATAATAGACGGGAGTATTAAGGAAGACACGATGCTTCCGTCAGTGAGGTCGTTATCTAAGGATTTAAAGATAAGCGCCCTTACGGTCAAGAAGGCGTATGACGCTCTTGAAGATGAGGGTTTTATAGTTACCGTACATGGTAAAGGAAGTTTTGTGGTTGCCAACAACCGGAATCTGGTGCGGGAAGAACAGAGAAAAAGAGCTGAGGATAAACTTGAAGAAGCAATCCGCGGATGCCGCAGCATAGGCATGAAAGATGCGGAGATAAAGGAATTGTTTGATTTGATAATGGAGGAATAAACTATGCTCGTACAACTTGACAATATGCGTAAATGCTATGGAAATTTTAATCTCGATTGTTCCATTGAACTGAATGAAGGCAGGATAACAGGTATAGTAGGGCCTAACGGAGCCGGTAAAAGTACGATATTTAAAGCCGCTCTCGGTCTGATAAAGACGGACGGCGGGAGCGCAAAGATCTTAGGAAAAGACAGCCGTAAGCTTGTAGCCGCAGACAGAAGCCAAATAGGAGTTGTATTGGCGGAAAGCGGTTTCAACGGAATGCTCACAATAAATGACATAACGACTGTTATGGAATCTATGTATAAAACTTTTGATAAGAAAACATATCTTGAAAAGTGTGAAAGCTTCGGCTTGGAAAGGAATAAAAAAATCAACGATTTTTCAACGGGAATGAAAGCTAAATTCAAGCTTCTTACGGCTATGAGCTACGGCGCGAAAGTACTGGTGTTGGACGAACCCATGATAGGACTTGATTCTGTGGTAAGGAGCGAGCTTTTGGACGAGATTCGCGCATTTATGGATAAAGAGGACCGCGCGATACTGATAAGTTCGCATATTTCCTCAGATTTGGAGGGCCTTTGTGACGACTTATATTTTATAAAAGACGGTAAAATATTTTTTCATGAAGATACCGACGTTATCTTAGCCGATTATGCGGTTTTGAAGGTGAGCGAAGAACAATACGCCGATATCGACAAAACGCACATTTTATATCGTAAAAAAGAACCCTTCGGCTACAGCCTTTTAACAAAGGAAAGGCAGTATTATGCGGACAATTATAGGGGAATAGCTGTCGAACGCGGCAGTATAGATGATGTGGAGCTTATGATGGTAAAAGGAGAAAAGTGTTATTGAATTTAATTTGTATCGTGGAAGCCCGTTTTGCGGCTGACTTACGAGGCAATATAGTAAAAATGGAGGAAACGTAAATTATGAGAGGATTATTAATAAAGGATATGCGCCTATTGTCCAAATATAAAAAAACATATGTTATTTATCTGCTTGTTATAGCGGCTATGATGATACGTTTAAACAATACTGATAATGTGGCTTTTATCGCAGGCTATACTATAATGATTGTGGGGATCTTTGTAACCAATACGATCTCAATGGACTATAACGGCCAATGCCTGCCCTATATTATGACGCTGCCCGTCACCAGGAAAACTTATGTGGCCGAAAAATATATTTTATATATGCTCAGCTCCTTCTTGAGCGCGTTTGCGGTAATGTTGATTTTTTCCCTGATAAAAATTTCAAGCGTGGATAAATTTGGAACATATCTGGTAGAGATTTTTCTATGCTACATTATAATCGGCACATATAATATGATAATGCTGCCCCTTCAGTTTAAATATAATGACAGAGCCAGAAATATTTTGTTTATAATATTGGCTGTTTTGATAATAGCGGGAGTAACCATTTCTAATGCGAATAACAGCCTTATAGTTGAACGTCTGCATCTGTCTGTATTTAAGACGGGGATGTCCGGTTTTGCAAAATGGCTTAATGAGCTTGAAAATCAGCCGTCGAAGCTGATATCGTTTTTTATCTTATGGCTCATATGCTGGGGAATTTCTTATCTTATAAGCGAGAGAGTCATTCAAAACCGAGAATTTTGACATATATACGGATAATATGGGAATTGTTATAAAATACTGCGGATTTGTACAGATTTTTATAAGCGTTTTGGTAAATTTAGTCAGATGACATCTTGAAAAAGCGTATAAGCAATGCTAAACTAAGATAAAAGCATTGACTCTATGAGAAGGAGAGGGAAAACGATGAGCAAAGTTACATTTGACTATTCCAAGGCGGCTTCCTTTGTCGGAGAGACAGAGATTGAATCTATGAAGAAGCTGACACTGGACGCAAAAGAGGTACTGGTAAAAAAGACAGGCGCAGGAAACGATTTTTTGGGGTGGATAGATCTTCCGGTGGATTATGATAAGGAAGAGTTTGCGAGGATCAAGAAAGCGGCCGCGAAGATACAGAGTGATTCGGAGGTTCTGCTTGTAATCGGTATCGGCGGTTCTTATCTTGGCGCAAGAGCGGCGATTGAATTTTTAAGACACAGTTTTTATAATATCGTGGATAAATCCATAAGAAAAACACCTGAAATTTATTTCGTAGGAAATTCCATAAGCTCTACTTATATCAAACACCTGATCGACGTTATAGGAGACAGAGATTTCTCTATAAATATGATATCCAAGTCAGGCACGACGACCGAGCCTGCTATCGCATTCCGCGTATTTAAAGAAATGGCCGAGAAAAAATACGGCAAGGAAGGCGCGGCTAAGAGAATTTACGCGACGACTGACAAGGCAAGAGGCTCGCTTAAAAACCTTGCAAACGAAGAAGGTTACGAAAGCTTCGTAGTTCCCGATGACGTAGGCGGACGTTTTTCAGTGCTTACCGCAGTAGGACTTCTTCCGATAGCCGTATCGGGCGCGGATATAGACAAGCTTATGGAAGGCGCGGCGGAAGGGAGAAAAATGGCGCTTGAGAACGCTTTTGAAGATAATGACGCGCTCAAATATGCCGCACTGCGTAACATTATGCTCCGCAAAGGCAAAGGCGTTGAGATCCTTGCCAATTATGAGCCGAGAGTCCACTATGTTTCCGAATGGTGGAAACAGTTATACGGCGAGTCTGAAGGCAAAGACAAAAAAGGTATTTTCCCGGCGAGCGTAGATCTGACCACAGACCTTCATTCTATGGGACAGTTTATTCAGGACGGCGCAAGAATAATGTTTGAAACCGTTATAAATATCGAAAAGAGTTCGGAAGAAATACTTATCGGCGAGGAACCGGTCGACCTTGACGGACTTAACTATCTGGCGGGAAAGAACGTGGATTTCGTAAATAAGAGCGCGATGAACGGTACTATTCTGGCGCATACCGACGGACAGGTGCCGAACTTTATCGTAAATGTTCCCGAAGTCAATGAGTTTTATCTTGGCGAACTTTTCTACTTCTTTGAGTTTGCCTGCGGCGTAAGCGGATATTTACTTGGAGTTAATCCGTTCAATCAGCCCGGAGTTGAGAGCTATAAGAAGAACATGTTCGCGCTCCTTGGCAAGCCGGGATATGAGGCACAGAGAGAAGAACTGCTTAAGAGATTATAAAAGGCGGGCCCTCCGGGAAGTAAGAAAGCGGGGGTTGGATATCGCATATCGTGATAGGATTAGCGCACAGCAGACAAAATATAAGCGGGCAGAATCGGGCCCGCTTATGTTTTGTCGTTCCTGTTAATAGAAAGAGGGAACAATAACATGAGAGATGCAGTATTTACATTTGAAATTATGGGATTAATCAAGACAAAAAAGAGGATTTGTTGAGGGAAACTGCTCTACAATAGCTTTTTATGATTTTATATATTCGTTCCAATCTAATGTAGACCAACCACCAATTGGTGTTAATGGACGCAATGGTGTTAATGGTGTCAGTGGATGTAATGGTGTTAACGGACACAATGGCACCATTGGTATTGTTGGTGCCATTAAAACATTTACACCAAACGGAATGCTTCCTTCAATCCATGCTACAGGTCTTCCTTTTTTATCAACGTATGTTCCATTTATAAAACCACCTAGCCAACGAGCAGATTTTGAGAAAAAATACCCATTATTTATAAATCCAATCCATTGCATTTCTTTGCTAAATACATTCTTCTTTTGAGATTCATACCACCCAACAAGTACACAGTTTCTATTAAATATAGCTTTCACAATTCTCTCCTATATTAAATTTAATATACCAGTACAAAACAATCCAACTTCTAATACTAGATATTTTCCAGTCTTCTTTTTACCATTCGCTAAATCAACAAATTGTTGATAATTATCTTTAATGATTTCAAAAATTATTTCAATTTGATCAACATTCTTTTCCTCTGTAGTTCTGATAATTTCAGCTACAAATTCCGACAAGTAATCTTCTAAATGCTCAATGTACCTTATCATCTTAACATCTTCTAATGCCGCTGTATGCGCAATTGCATTTCTGATTCTATATAATCTACTCAGCTGTTGTCTAACATTCTTGTAGTGTTTCATAATAGAACTAACCATTCTCTCACCATCCACAGCTTGCTTTTGCAATTCCATACATCTGTACGCCAACAACGAATTAACTTTACATTTATTAAGTAACTCTGAATATAACTGTTCATTTTTAAATATTGATAAAATATTTTTTACTAATTGATATTTATCAGGATTCTTAATCGGATACGTTTGAGATGAAAATTTTAAATCAACTCCACACCTAATACAGTCTTCCGCAAAGTTTCGATATTTCCTATATACATATCTATTGCATAAAGCAGCTGGTACAGTTTCCAATACATTGCTAATAATATTATCATACACGTCTGATCTACATAACGATTCCAAGGCTACCCACATATTCATATACTTTTCTTCAATGGCATATGATGCCTTACTCATATTGGCATAACTATATGTAGCATTTAATCTTACTTTCAATGTACCTTCGCCATGTATAATAGAAAGTGACTCTCTAAGTGTTTTAGCTGCTCCTTCTAAATATGCATAAGTTCCATACAAATCTTTTGAACTTATTTTCTTCCATTGTTGCAAACTTATATTTATTGCAGTCCAACTTATATCTTTAATATTCCATGCCTCTATTACGTTATAAAAACTAAACATATTCAGAAGGTTTGCATATTTTGAAAGAGCAATGTGTGATGCAGAATAATAATCAAACGCTAAAACAGATACATCTAAATATTTCACATCGGTAGAAAAACCACTAATATAGCTATATGTAGAACTTAATTCTTCAATGCTTGATACGTTTATTCCCATAGATTTGATATTTTCAATAAGTTTTTCTTCAACGCTTTCATGTGTAGACTTATTTGCAATTATTCTTACCTTCAATGGAATTAAAACATGATACTCATCTGGTTGACTTTTTAATATCTTTTCTTTAAATATATCCCACTTGGAAATATCACTTTTAGAATCAATCAAAATATCAACAAAATCATATAATGCAGTTGTTGACCATCCACGCATAACACAATTACTAACTACACGATTGGCATTTTCAATAATCTCCCTTATGTCTCCATTATTAAGACTACTTTCTAACTCATTCACAAGTTTTTCAAAATAGTCTACTGCAATTTGATTATATATATATTCAAGTTGATATCTCATTGCCCTTTGTTGTGCATCAGTTTCCACTGGTGCTGCCAAATGGTTTATCAATACATTCCAATATGTAAAATAATATTTTTTCAACACCGGATCATCTTTTATGATGCTCATCGCTTCAGACTTACATTCATTGATATTATGATTACTTGTATGAACTCCACGTAATCGGTTGTTTAGAACATCAACTAATTCACTGATTGCTGACAGAGAATTCATAATCTTGTATTGATACGAATCAAGTGTCCGAAAATCTGTCAATTCTTTCCACACCTGATAGAGCACTAAATATTTCTCATCTATACCTCTCCGTAATAATTCATCATCGTTTGTATTATTTTTCATATTTGGCCTCAATTTTCTTGACATATATGTCAGACTATTATATAGTTATATTGTAGATAAATCTATATATAGAAGAGACTCGTTTAGAATTGTATGAGGCAATGCCCGCCTTTCTTTACCTGTCTCTTTTTTCTTTTCATATGCTATCCTTAGTATAATCTTTAACTTCCATGCTTTCAATCCCTATATTTTAACTTTACAAACGATTCTATCTTAATGCCAACTTATAATAATAAACCACTTTAATAAACGACAAAGTTCATCAGGCTTTAGTTTCTTGACACCGTTTTGACACTACTTTTTACTGATTACTTAATAATAATAGTAGTCTTACCGGAGCTTGCTATAAATTATTCATATTTATATGATTCTGATCGTATAATTTCAGAAATGCAACTGTCGCATTTATTCGCCGCCAATCGTCGGAAAAATAATTCGCCAATCGTCGGCTTTATCTTTGAAACGCTCTGTATCAGAGATCTTCGTGTTTTTGCAGACGCTCTGAATGGGGAGGTTTACCACTATCGGGATAAAGACGGACAGGAGTGTGACGCGGTCATTCATTTGAGAAACGGTCGGTACGGTCTTATAGAAATTAAACTTGGCGGCGACAAATTAATTGAGGACGGCGTATATATAGTTCCTATCGGCTGCTTGAAAAACTGATTTATTAAAACAGCCGTCCGTCTTTCATAAAATAGAGCAGTTCGTCAGAAATGGTCTGCATGAAGCTTGATTTGCTGCATCTTCTGATACCGGTAATTACCTTGATAAATATACGTTAACTCGCAAGCGTGTTGTCTATTGTTTATTAAGGGTGTGCGTATTTATATCAATATAATTTATAAAAATTATAGAAGAAAAAATTACAGGCGTTATTCAAAAAGAGAACCTATAAATTAATAATTATCCCTTGAAAAAATATACACATTATGATATTATAATCGAAATAAAACAAATCTTGGTTCTAAATTATGATAACTGTTAATTGAATATACAGCTACATAATCCGGCAGTTCTGCCAGGAATCCACTTTTTGTTTGGCAGGATTGCGCGGCTTGGGGCATATGATATGCCCGGTCTTTTTCAAGTTCGCCACTCCTGCGCGCTAAAATAACATATCCATAATGCAAAGGAGGACGAAAAGATAACTTGAATGAAAAAACTGAATTAAAGAAAGATCTGCCGGGGAAAGACCGCAGGGTGCAAAATATTTTGTCAAAACACATTGACACTTTTGACCAAAATAAAGTATCACTGGACAGTTCGTGTAAGAAGCTGCTTTCAAATAAAAGCATCCTGGCATGGATACTGAAATACTGCGCGGAAGAATATTCGGCCTGCAGCATAAAAGAGATCGAAGAAACGTATATAGAGGGAAATCCCGAAATATCGAAGGCAGCGCTGCACATGGATGAAGGCATTGAAGACCCGGAAGATTTTTCGGAAATGATAGAAGGCTTACGCAATGAAAATTCATCAATGCTTGAGGGAACGGTGACTTATGATGTTATATTTAATGCCGCCAGATCTCCGAAACCATACGGTTCACTGGGAATGATAGTAAACATAGAAGCGCAGACGAAATTTTACGCAGGCTATCCGCTTACCAAACGCGGAATATATTACGGGGGAAGAATGATATCCTCACAATACGGAAGCGTATTTGCCGAAAGCCATTATGAAAAGCTGAGGAAAGTATACAGCATATGGATATGCTTAAATCCTCCAAAATACCGAAGAAACAGCATAAATCAATATTCATTCTGCGAAAAAAGGCTGATAGGTAATGTAAAAGAGAAAAAGGAAAACTACGATCTTATCACAGTGATAATGATATGCCTTGGCGACGAAGACAGCCCGGACTGCAGCAGCCTGATACGGCTGCTGTCGGTACTGTTTTCTCAAAAGAAGAATGCAGAAGAAAAGAAAGAGATACTGGAAAAAGAATTTAATATACCAATGACCGAAGAACTAAGAGAGGAGATGCGAAAAATGTGCGATTACAGTGATTATGTAGAAGAACTGGGCATTAAAAAAGGACGTAAAGCCGGACTTGAAAAAGGTCGCAGAGAAGGCCACAGACTCGGCGAGCAGCTTATGTCAACCTTAATAAAACGCCTGTTTGCCGACGGCAGGACAGAAGATGTATTGCTTGCAGTAAACGACGAACAGGCCAGAAAACTTTTATATAAGGAATACGGCCTGTCTTATCGTTAAAATACCGTACAAAAGCCCATATAAAAGCCCGTTATAATGGCAACAGGCAGAAGCGCAGAAGAAGTAATGTTCTCATATTCTGCTTAAGGGTGATTTTAATATCAGCTCACAATAAAATATATGAATTGAAGATCCAAATTGAAGATCCAAATTGAAAATCCGAATTAAATATCCGAACTAAATATCCAAACTAAATATCCAAATTAAATATCTTAAACGATAAATATTGTATTGAACCACAAATAGTAGTATCATATATAAATATACAATCATTCATTTTATTAAAAAACAGGAAGGAGAATATTATTATGAAACAGATGAAAAGGTGGACGGCGCTGATGCTTGCGGCCTGCCTTGTTGTGGACGGAGGCGCCTTTAATGTATTGGCGGCCGAGAACAGCGCAGGGTATGTGCAGGAAGCGGATGAGCCTGCTTCGGAAAGCGGTGTCGAAAGCGGGGGGGGGCAGAGCTGAAAACGCGGAAAGCGAAACTAAGGCTAATGCTGACGACAGCGACACAACGCTTGAAGAAGACGGCGTAAGGAAAAGCGATACGGAAGAAACCGACGCAGAGGAAGCAGGTGCGGAAGAAGACGGCTCTTTTGATGCTGTAGAAGAAAGCGCTCCCGATACGGAAGAAGATAATGCTTCGAACGTTGTAGAGGGAGAGATTTCAAATAATGAAGAAGATAATATCCCGGGAGCTGAAGAAGCTGATCCTGCCGAAACTACGGATAACGATGTTTTCGAGATCAGCGCGGAAGAACAGGATATGACCGTTGATGAGCTCATGGCGCTGCCGGTTGAGGACAGGCTTGCGCAAATGAGTTCGGATGATGAAATCGCCAGCGGGACTTATGGTGATGTTGCGTGGGTTATTGATGCTTCCGGTAAGCTGACGGTTAATGGCACGTGGCCAAATCCTACTAATACGAATATGCCGTGGGTTTCTAAGAGAGATTCTATCATATCCGCAGAAATTAATCTTAGCGGTTTGAAAAATGCAGGTGGAATGTTTAATTCTTACAGCAACCTGAAAAGTTTGGATCTAAGCGGTTTTGATACATCTGAAGTAACCTGGATGGGCGGTATGTTTTCAGGCTGTACCAGTCTTACGGATATTGATTTGAGCGGCAGCTTTAACACATCAAAAGTAGAAAACATGAACGGTATGTTCGAAAAGTGCAGCAGCTTGGAAAGTCTGGATCTGAGCAGCTTTGATGTGTCGAAAGTGGAAAATATGCAGATGATGTTCTATTGTTGTGCTGCTCTTACAGATATTGATTTAAGCAGTTTTGGTAAATCAAACGTAAAGGATATTAGGTATATGTTCGCCGGGTGCAGCAGCTTAAAAAGTCTGGATCTAAGCAGCTTTGATGTGTCGAAAGTGGAAATTATGTGGGGTATGTTCAATGGATGCACAGCTCTTACAGAGATTAAATTAGGCGACTTTGATACCTCGAATGTAACTGGTATGAGCAGAATGTTTGCTGGTTGCGAAAACCTTGCCAGTCTGGATGTAAGCGGCTTTAATACATCAAAAGTAACGAGTATGAGCGGCATGTTTTCTGGGTGCAAAAACCTTGCCGGTCTGGATGTAAGCGGCTTTGATACCTCGAATGTAATTACTATGCAAAACATGTTTAATAGTTGCGAAAACCTTGCCAATCTGGATGTAAGCGGCTTTAAAACATCTAATGTAACGAATATGTCCGGAATGTTTTCTGGGTGCGAAAACCTTGCCGGTCTGGACGTAAGCGGCTTTGATACCTCGAAAGTAACGGATATGAATCATATGTTCGAGTCTTGTAGAAACCTTAAGGAACTTGATGTAAGCCATTTTGATACGTCGAATGTAACAGACATGAGTTATATGTTTGATGGATGCAAAAACTTTGCCAGTCTGGATGTAAGCGGCTTTAAAACATCGAAGGTAACAAACATGAATGATATGTTTTCTCAGTGCGAAAACCTTGTCAGTCTGGATGTAAGCGGCTTTGATACCTCGAATGTAACTACTATGCAAGGCATGTTTGGTTATTGCTACAATCTAAGCAGTCTGGATCTGAGCAGCTTTGATGCGTCTAATGCAAGAATGGGACATATATTTATGTACAGTAACAACCTTAAAGTAATCAATACTCCAAAGAATGTTAAAGAATCGGTTGAACTGCCCGAAGGAACGTGGCTTATGCCCGACGGTAAAGAGATTAATGAACTTCCGATGAACAATAGCGAAAGTATAACGATAACCAGGAAAGACAGCGGCAGCGGCGGAACCGGAGGCGGCAGTACAGATAATCCCGGCGGCGGAACCGGAGACAGCGGCGGTACGGACAATCCCGGCGGCGGTTCGGGAGACAGCGGTGAAACAGACACCCCCGGCGGCGGTTCGGGAGGCAGCGGTGAAACGGATAAACCCGAAAATACGGAAGGCCTCAAGTTCGGTTTTGTAAGCAGCGACGGCAGCCTTACGGATAAGGTAACTTATATCTACACCGGAAACGCCATAACCCCTGCCGTATCGGTGACCAACAACGGCGAAACCCTTGTGGAAGGTACCGATTATACGGTCAAATATTCAAACAATATCAAAGTGACTGAGAGCGCACAAGTCACCATAAGCGGCAAAGGCAACCTGTCCGGCAAAAACCGGTCTCTTACATTTACAATTAAGGCAAAGAAGCTCGATAACTCCGATATATCAACAGATGATAAAACCGCGCCCGCGGTTGAAGTCGATACCGTAACGGTGGCAGAGGGCGCCAAAGCCTCTCCGGTCATCACATATAACGGAGTACAGCTTAAAAATAACAAGGACTTTACCCTTTCCGATAACGATAAGAACCATAAGTGGTCTCTTAATGAAAGCAATCCGACCATAACAGTCACAGGCAAGGGGAATTTTGAAGGAACCACAACGCTTAAGGTTGTCGTGATATCCAAAGCGCAGCAGAAGAATGTCAAGATCAAAGCCGACATAACCAAAGGCTTCAAAGGCTATACATATGACGGAACGCCCAAGTATCTTGAGAAAAACTTAAGCGTATATACGGCGCAGACTCAGGCAGGACAGGCAGAACAGCTTAAAAAAGACACTGATTATGTCATATCCTATCCTTCGGATATCACAAGTGCGGGAACCAAGAAGATAATCATTACGGGAATAAGCGAAAGATGCATGGGAAGCGTCACCAAGTCCTACAAGATCACTCCCAATAAAGCCGTTCTTACGGTTGAATATGATAAAGATAACAAAGGTTATGCTTATGTAAGGACGGGAACGAAAGTAGACGACCTTGTAGTAAAAGTTGGAAATACCGTATTAACGGAAGGAAAAGACTACAAGGTAACGTACAGCGGCAACAAGAATGTAGGAAGCAAGGCCAAATTCACCGTAACGGGCATCGGAAACTACAAAGGCAGCAAAGCAGCCAATAACAAATTTACAATAAATGCAGTGGTACTGAACAATAATAAGAACAGCGGATCGACAGAAGGGCTTAAGATAATCTCCAAAGACATGGTATTTAAAAAAGCGGGCGTCTATAAATCTGCGCCATATGTGGATCTTGACGGAGTGACGCTCAAGAGATCTGACTATACGGTCAGCTACTACCTTGACGATCCGCGGGATAACCCGAGTCCCAGGGTGATGGATAGTCATAATAAGGTGACAGCAGGAGACACCACCGTATGGGTGAAAGTAGTCGGGAAAGGCAATTACAAGAGTGATGATAACACCTGTTATGCAGTAGGTTCATATAAGGTCTGCGCTAAACCGGACACAGGAATTGACCTGTCCAAAGCCAAGATAAGCTTTAAGGACAGTAAGGGAACAGCCATAAAGAAGACAGAGTACACCGGAAATCCTATAGACGGCGACAACATCAAAGTGGAAGTGACCTGTAAGGTAAACGGTCAGAACAAAGTATTGGAAGAGAATAAAGATTACACGGTAGAATTTGTCAACAACGTAAACAAAGGCAAGGCGACAGTGATAATCAAGGGCGCCGAAGGTCAGACAGCCTATGTAGGCAGCAAGACGGCCACTTTCAGCATAGTTGCCAGGAAACTATAAAACAGTATTGTTTATAAAAATCATGACCACCGATCCGTAAAGACGGTGGTTATGATTTTTTATATTTTATGGTAACTGAAAGTGTTTGCATAAACTGTTCTGCTATGATACAATTATATAGAAAAGAATTATATTGTCGAGTTTCGACATAATTTTTAATTGGGGTGATAGATGTGGCACAAATGTTTGAATGTGAACTTCCAAAGGGATTTTTAAAAAAAGTACACAGTAGAGAAAAGAGCCTTTTTCTTTCGATATCCCCTACGACGATAACCGGAAAAGCGATAATATATCAGGAGAGCGCCCAGATGGAGTATGTGGGTGATGTTAATTATCAGATAAACGCGGTTACAAGATATGAGAGGACCATGTATAAGAAAATGAATGCCTTTGCTGTAAGTGTGCGCAGCGGAACTCTTTACGGGATGGAAAAGTTTAAATTGATATTTCCCGTGATGAAAGATATTGATAAGGCCATATCCATGTTGGATGAATATACGATTGCCAGTAAGGGAGACGTAAGGGGCTATGTTTCCCAGACGCCTGTAAAACCGATCATGGTAACGCCGCTTCCGGAAAGGGTAGCAAAACCGATGGAGGAACCGAATCGGGATATTGCCCGGGCACAGAAACAGGTACCGGAGCGCCAACCTGCGGCATCGCATGAAGCGCAGCGTCCCGTAAATGCTCCTGCGCAGCCGCAGCCCGCGCCGACCGTTAAAGCACAGCCTGCAACGGAGACGTCGCCGTCAAAGTCCGGCAGCGGAAAGAATGCGGAGGAAGAGCTTAAAAAGCTTGAAGCCATTTATCAGACCGGAATGATCTCCAAAGAGGAATATAAGAGCAAAAAAGCGGAGTGTGTCAGCGATATATACGGATTAAATGAATTTTACGATAAGCTTAAAGTCAATCTTCAGTATCAGGAGATCGGTTTCCTTTCCAAAGAAGAGTTTGTTGATTTTAAGAAAGAAACGATCGACTCCTGTTCTGATTTTACCAATGTATCCAATGACGTTTATACACGTAATCTGAAGAAGATAGTGCTTCTAAATCTCACTGATATAGTAACGGACGCCGAGTATGACAGTATACGTGATAAGATTATCAAAGATGTGCAATATGAAGCCGACGATCCGGAAGATGTGGTCGTATCGAAAGTGGAAAGATGGCCCATCTTAAAGGAGTATGAGTTTATCTCAAAGGAGCAGTGCGACAGTTTTATAAATGAGGTGGCGGAGGATACCAAGATCAAGGCTGCGGACAGCGTTTCCGAGTTGGAGCATAAGCTTAAGCGCCTGACTACGCTTTCCAATACTTTCATTTTTACGCCGAAAGAGTTTGAGCAGAAAAAGAAAGACTTTATTGCCGACATGTCCGAGATAGATTATGCTTCCGATGCAAAATTCAAGAGGCAGATCGAGCATCTTATGACTTTATATCGGTGCGGTTGGCTGAAAGAGGCGGAATACCAGGATAAGACGAAGGAAATATTGCAGACTATTGATAAGGAAAGTGATGCGGTCAGGAAATTACAGATGTACGGACTGCTTGTTGACGTCAAATTTATTACGCCGGACGTTTATGATAAGTACAAACAGAACATGATCGATAAGATATTCTCAAATTACAGCGATATCAATGAACTGAAACGGCGGGCGCAGACTTTGATGGAGCTTAACAAGGCCGGCGTTATCAACGAAAACGAATTTGCGGGATTCAAGAAAAAATTGCTGTCCATGTAATTGCGTTGATTTATATACGTGATTATGGCAAATGTTATAATTAAAAATTCCCTCTTGTCAAATGTTATCCTAAGTGGTAAAATACTAGAGTATGAGTTCAGCCGATGCCCAGATTGCGGAGACTCCAACCTTAATCTTAGTATCAGGCGGTTTGAAAAGAGAGGAGAAAAAATATGATTTCCAAAGAAAAGAAAGCAGCAATCATCAAAGATTATGCAAGAACGGAAGGCGACACAGGTTCACCGGAGGTTCAGATCGCAATTCTGACAGCAAGGATTCAGGAGTTGACAGAGCATTTAAAAGTTAATCCCAAAGACCATCATTCCAGAAGAGGTCTTCTTAAAATGGTAGGTCAGAGACGTGGATTGCTTACCTATCTTAAAAATAAAGATATCGAGAGATATCGTGCTCTGATAGAGAAATTAGGACTTAGAAAATAAAAGGCGAAAGGCGGGCGCAGAGCCGGTTAATACCGGCTTTTCCGTCTTTGCCTTTTATTTTTGCAATATCATTAAGGAGAGAAAATTATGTATAAGAGTTACACAATGGAGCTTGCCGGACGTACGCTTCGCGTAGATATCGGCAGAGTAGGAAAACAGGCAAACGGCTGCGCCTTTATGCAGTACGGTGATACTACGGTATTATCTACGGCAACTGCGTCGGAGAAACCCAGAGAAGGAATTGACTTTTTCCCCTGCAGTGTTGAGTACGAAGAGAAATTATATGCGGTAGGTAAGATACCCGGTGGTTTTAACAAAAGAGAAGGTAAAGCGTCTGAGAACGCGATATTGACCAGTAGAGTCATTGACCGTCCTATGAGACCTTTATTTCCGAAGGATTACAGAAATGATGTAACTTTAAATAATATGGTAATGAGCGTGGATCCCGAATGCCGTCCCGAACTTGTTGCGATGCTTGGAACGGCCATTGCAACCTGCATTTCGGATATTCCTTTTGACGGTCCCTGCGCAATGACACAGATCGGCATGGTTGACGGTGAATTTATCGTAAACCCTTCACAGGAAAAATGGGACAAGGGTGATTTGAGACTGACTGTTGCCTCGACTGCGCAGAAGGTCATTATGATCGAGGCAGGCGCCAATGAGATCCCGGAAGAGAAGATGATTGAGGCCATTTATAAGGCTCATGAAATAAACCAGACCATAATCGCTTTTATTAATCAGATAGTGGCGGAGGTGGGCAAGCCCAAGCACAGTTATGAAAGCTGTGCGGTTCCCGAAGAACTTTTTGAAGAGATTAAGAAGATAGTTCCGCCCGCTGAGATGGAAGAAGCAGTATTTACGGACGAGAAACAGGTTCGTGAAGATAATATAAGAAAGATAACCGAGAAGTTGGAAGAGGCTTTTGCGGAGAATGAAGATTATCTTGCGGTATTGGGCGAAGCCATTTATCAGTATCAGAAAAAGACGGTCCGCAAGATGATATTAAAAGACCATAAACGTCCTGACGGTCGTGAATTGACGCAGATCCGTCCGCTTGCGGCGGAAGTGGATATCATTCCCAGAGTGCATGGCTCCGCAATGTTCACCCGCGGACAGACGCAGATATGCAACGTATGTACGCTCGCGCCTTTATCCGAGGTTCAGAAGGTGGACGGCTTAGACGAGAACATAACAACCAAACGATATATGCACCATTATAATTTCCCTTCATATTCGGTAGGAGAGACTAAGGTAAGCCGCGGTCCCGGACGCAGGGAGATAGGTCATGGAGCGCTTGCCGAGAGGGCGCTTTTGCCGGTGCTTCCTTCGGAAGAGGAGTTCCCTTATGCGATACGTACCGTATCGGAGACTTTTGAGTCCAACGGCTCTACCTCAATGGCGTCTACCTGCGCTTCCTGTATGTCGCTTATGGCTGCAGGCGTGCCGATCAAGAAAATGGTGGCAGGTATTTCATGCGGTCTTGTAACCGGAGATACGGATGATGATTTCGTACTTCTTACGGATATTCAGGGCCTTGAAGATTTCTTCGGCGATATGGACTTTAAAGTTACGGGTACGCATGACGGTATTACGGCTATCCAGATGGATATCAAGATTCACGGCCTTACCAGACCTATCGTAGAAGGCGCTATCGCAAGATGCCGTGACGCAAGGGAATACATTATGGCTAACTGTATGGTTCCTGCGATCGCAGAGCCCAGAAAAGAAGTCGGAAAATATGCGCCTAAGATCATATCCATTAATATCGATCCCGAAAAGATCGGCGATGTAGTCGGACAGCGCGGAAAGACTATAAATGAGATAATTGCCCGCACCGGAGTTAAGATCGACATTACCGACGACGGTCAGGTGTCTGTATGCGGCACCGAAAAAGATATGATGGACAAGGCTGTCGAGATGATTAAGATCATCACTACGGATTTTGAGGAAGGCCAGATCTTCAAGGGTACGGTAGTAAGCATAAAAGAATTTGGCGCATTCATAGAATTTGCGCCCGGCAAAGAAGGCATGGTCCATATTTCCAAGATCGCCAAGGAGAGGATCAACCGAGTTGAAGATGTGCTTACTCTTGGCGACAAAGTTACGGTAGTCTGCCTGGGTAAAGATAAAATGGGACGCTTAAGCTTCTCAATGAAGGATGTTGCTCAGATGTAATATCACGCCCCTTTTCCCTATTGTATTTTTAGCGGAAAAGGGGTATTATTGTATTATTCTGTCGTAATAAATATATCGGGTTCAGAAAGGCATAGCTGTAAAAGTGGAGAGTAAATATACCAGACAAAGCGCAATAGAGAAATTATTGGATGGTTATGCAGCATATTATAATATAACAAGATTTCCGAAGGAGGAAAAACCGCTCACAGCCCTCTGTGAGTTTTTTGAACATTCGGAGAAATATGTCCTCTCCAGAAAGGCGGAGCTTTGGTCTGCCGACTGCGAGGAATTTATTTACGTATTTGATATGGAGGTGCTTACAAAAGAACTTTTTGAGAAGTGTATAGACTACGTCAAAGAGGACGGGCTGAAAAAGGCGGATATTAAACAGGGGCATATGTATACATATATAACCCCGATTTTTATCTGTGATACTTATGAGGACATTGCTGTTAAAGCGTTAAAAAAATATCGTTTTTACAAAAGTTTTCATTTTTCACTGCATGGCTGGGCGCAGATAAATGCGGCTGCGCTTGCGCTTGCAAATGATGAGGACTGCATCATTGCAAACAAAAGCGGACGCTATGCGGCGAAAGTTATGAAAAAAATATTATTTTCTACCAAAAAGAAAGGAAGGTTTTTTTAACATGAACACATTAGTGCTTTTACTTATCTGTGTTGCAGTCCTGATCTGCGGGTATATCTTTTACGGAAGATGGCTCTGCAAGCAGTGGGGCGTAGGAGAAGGCGACATACCCACTCCCGCGCATACTATGGAGGACGGTGTAGATTACGTTCCTGCCAAAGCGCCTGTGCTTATGGGACATCATTTTTCCTCAATAGCGGGCGCAGGACCTATAACCGGTCCTATCAGTGCGGCTATTTTCGGATGGCTGCCGGTAACGCTCTGGGTATTAGTGGGCGGTATCTTTTTCGGAGGCGTGCATGACTTTGGCGCTCTGTTTGCCTCAATTCGCCACAAAGGACAGTCCATAGGCGAAATCATTTCCATTAACATGAGCAGGAGAGCAAAGAGACTTTTTATAATATTTGCTTACCTTACCCTGATCCTTGTCGTAGCGGCGTTCGCTTCGATAGTTGCTTCTACTTTCGGCGCTACATATGTTGACGGAGTCTTGGATAAGACTGCAAGCGCGGCCAATGCGTCAGTTGCGATGGTTTCTTTACTTTTTATCGCAATTGCGATAATTTTCGGCTTCTGCGTATACCGCAGAAATGCGCCCATGCTTGTTTCAACAATTTTGGGCATTGTCGCTATAGTTATATGTATGGCTGTCGGTATGAATTTCCACCCGATATATCTTTCCAATTCAGCATGGATGATAATAGTAGGGATATATATTGCGATTGCGTCCGTAACGCCTGTGTGGATACTGCTTCAGCCGCGTGACTATTTAAGTTCATTCTTATTATATGCAATGTTAATAGTGGCTTTCCTCGGAGTAATAGGCTGCCATCCCAATATCGATCCCAATCTGTTCCCGGCATTTACGGGATTTGCTGTTGCAAGCGAAAACGGTACGCAGTATCTGTTCCCGATCCTGTTTACAACGGTTGCCTGCGGCGCGATTTCCGGTTTCCATTCACTGGTATCTTCCGGCACGACGTCCAAGCAGCTTGACCATGAAAAAGAAGCAAAGCCCATTGCATACGGCGGAATGCTTCTTGAGTGCGTACTTGCAGTACTTACTCTGTGCGCGATCGCATATGCGAGACAGATCGGCCATACTGCGGGAGCAACGGATATTTTCGCAGGCGGTATTGCAGGTATGGTAGCCGCTATTCCTGGATTTGCAGGACTTGAAAATGTTTTGTATACGCTTTTGGTATTGACATATTCGGCATTCTGCCTTACCTCGCTCGATACCGCAACCAGACTTGCGCGTTTTATGTTCCAGGAATTCTGGCTTGAGCCGGGACAGACCGCCAAAGACATTACCTCAGGTTGGAAAAAGGTCGCAGTTAATCCTTATTTTGCAACGATAATAACCGTTGTACTTGGCATTTTGCTTGGAATGAACGGTTACGGCAAGATATGGGGACTGTTCGGAGCTGCCAATCAGCTTCTTGCGGGACTTGGACTTTTGGCTGTTGCCACATGGCTTGGCAATGCAGGCAAAAACAACAAGATGTTCCTTTTGCCCATGGCGTTTATGATGGTCGTGACCATATGCTCGCTTGCCATCACCGTAAAAAATCAGGTCGGCATAATTTCAGCCGGAAGCGCAGACTGGGGCGCATATGCGCAGGTAATACTGGCAGTTTTGCTTATCGTGCTTGCGGTAGTGCTTGTTATCGAAGGAATACAGACATTGTTTGGCGGTAAGAAGAAGACTGCTTAATTGGAGAATGCCTTGTTTCTTTTGAATGAAAACGGTATTAACGTGTAGTTTAAATATCTATGTGTCTTATTTTTATATAGGAAAAACAATTGAAAAGAATAGAAACATAGCATCATAAATAAAAAGCCGACGCAGAAAATTACGTCGGCTTTTTATTAAGATTTAAATACAAAGATTTAAAATACAAAAATTTAAAATTAGAAGATTTTAAATGCAAATGTTAAGCATACGGTGAACCTTCCGACAAGAGAACGGAGATCATTGAAAAATAATACCCGATCCGTCTGACCGTATTTAAGCCATATTAAATACTTTCATGGAAAGTACGGCTTATGACATCTGCCTGCTGTTCAGGCGTAAGTTTGATGAAATTAACCGCATATCCCGATACACGGATAGTAAGTTGAGGATAATTCTCAGGGTGTTTCTGCGCGTCTAAAAGAGTATCGCGGTTTAATACGTTTACATTGAGGTGATGTCCACCCTTTGTTGCATATCCGTCCAATAAAGTTACCAGATTGTTTACCTGTGCTGCATTACTCTGTGCCATAATATTGTCCTCCTATATTTGTTTTAAAAATTTGTTTTTAAAAGTAGTAATCATTACTGTTATTGATATTATTATATCATAATTTTAAATTATGTCTATACATTTTATTAAAAATTTTCCAAAAAATTTATTATTAAAAAGGTATTTATAAAATAAATTTTTTGGAAAAATCTTTTTATCAATAAAACTGTCATAAAATTAAATTTTTGTTAATATAATAAAATGTTGGGTGTAAGTCTTAAAATTATGTTAAATAACAGCCGCATTCATTGACATGTAAGCAGAGTGGGAGTATCTTAAGATTAGATGTTAATTAGATATTAAAATTTAGCTTTTAAATAGTGAAAAACAGTAAGGTATAAATAAGGTTTTTGGTAAACCAAAATGGTAGTACATATAAAATGTAGTTCAGTAAAACCAAGATAGTAATAAATATAAAATATAGTTTGATAAAACCAAGATAGTAATAAATATAAAATACAGTTTGATAGACCCAAAATATTAGTAAATATAAATAATAGCTTAAGAGAATCGAAATATTATACGCATAAAATATACTTTCAGAAAGCAATAAATAATTTAATGATAACAGGAATGGAAAAATGGAGTTGGGAACAGAGAAGGAATTGAGACGTAATGATGAGGAACAGGGAAGTATCACTCAGGAGGAGTATGACAGCCTGATCAAGCCTTATTCAGAGGCGCTTACGATCATACAGATACGGTTGGAGAGTCTGAATGCCGAGTATCGCAGAAGAAGTCTTGAATATCCGATACATAATATTCAGCATAGGATCAAGAGTAAGCGCAGTATAGCCAAGAAGCTTGAAAAAAAGAATCTGGAAGTTTCGTCAGATATGGCGAGGGATACGCTTACGGATATTGCGGGAATAAGGGTCATCTGCTATTTTGAGGATGATATTTACAGCGTGGTCAGCGCAATACGGAAGCAAACTGATGTTCTGATCATAAAAGAAAGAGATTATGTAAAAACTCCTAAAAATAACGGATACAGAAGCTATCACATAGTTTTGGGAGTTCCAATCTATACGCTTGAAGAAACTCAATATTATCCTGTTGAAGTGCAGATAAGGACAATATCAATGGATTTCTGGGCAAGTATGGAACACAGAATATGTTATAAAAACGGGCATGATCGGGACGTGGAGGAACAGACCAGAGAAACGTTAAAGGCCTACGCCGATGAGCTTATGAGTATAGAGTCGGGAATGTTTAAGCATAGTGAAAAGGGGCTGTAGCAATAAGAAACAAGCCTTAAAGCGACAGCCCGAATACAAAAGATCACTCAAAATCCCTGCGGTTGTATTTTTCTTCACAATATTTACAGCGGTAAACTTCATTTTTTTCATCGGCAAGGACAAATATGTGGGGAAGTTCCTGTTCTATTGAGGTAATGCACCTTGGGTTTTTGCATTTTATGATATTTTTGATCTCTTTGGGAAGAACCAGATCTTTTTTATCTACAAGCTCACCGTCTTTTATCACATTGACGGTAATGTTATGGTCTATGAAAGCCAGTACGTCGAGATTAAGCGTATCTATATCGCATTCCACTTTGAGTATATCCTTTTTTCCCATCTTATTACTTCTGGCGTTTTTGATGATCGCGACCATGCAGTCGAGTTTATCCAACTGCAAATGATGATAAATGGACAGGCTTTTGCCCGCTTCTATATGGTCAAGAACAAAACCTTCTTCGATTTTTCCTACGTTTAACATAATGAACCTCCATTCTGCTGCTATATATTTATTTCCAACAAAGTTAAGATCAACGCCATTCTGACGTAGACGCCGTATTGAACCTGTTTAAAGTAAACTGCCCTGGGATCGTCATCCACCTCAACCGAGATTTCATTTACACGCGGCAGGGGGTGCAGTACCAGCATGTCCTCTTTGGCCATTGCCATTTTGGCCTTATTAAGGATATAGAAATCTTTAAGACGGACATAATCTTCTTCATTGAAGAAACGTTCGCGCTGAACGCGGGTCATATAGAGCAGATCCAGTTTGGACATGCATTCTTCAAGCCCGATAACTTCTTCATAATTTATGTGTTTTTCATTCAACATTTCGATAATATAGTCGGGAACTTTAAGTTCCGGCGGTGAGATGAAGATGAAGTTTATATCGGGATAGCGTACCAGGGCATTTATGAGGGAATGTACCGTTCTGCCAAATTTTAAGTCGCCGCACAGACCTATGGTAAATCCGCCTAAGCGTCCTTTCAGGGAGCGTATGGTCAGCAGGTCGGTAAGAGTCTGCGTGGGATGCTGATGACCTCCGTCGCCTGCGTTTATGACGGGAATGCCGGATTTTTCAGCCGCTACCATAGGAGCGCCTTCTTTGGGATGGCGCATAGCGCAGATATCCGCAAAGCAGGAGATGACTCTGATAGTGTCGGAAACGCTCTCGCCTTTTGAGGCGGAAGAGGAGGCGGCGTCGGAAAAGCCGATAACCTGTCCGCCCAGATTTAACATTGCGGATTCAAAGCTCAGTCTGGTACGTGTGCTTGGCTCATAAAAACAGGTAGCCAGTTTTTTGCCTTCACAGGCATGCGCATACTTTGAGGGATTTTTTTCGATATCGTTTGCGAGATCAAAGAGCCTGTCAAGCTCATCTACCGTGAAGTCAAGAGGATTCATTAAGTGTCTCATATAAAGAATGCTCCTTTCGTTTATGATAAGTATTAGATAATTGCGAAACTCTCTCAACGTATATTGATTGTACAGATTTAACAAACACCATTGCAGGCGCTATGAGCGCGTCGGCACTTAGCGAGGTATTTTCGAGCTTAGTGCCGCTACTGCGCTCAACGCAGCGAAAGCGGACTGCAAGGGTTTTGTTAAATCTGCACAATGTCAAAGATGTAAATCAGCGTTTCGCAATTGCCTAATAAAAGTATTCGCACTTATCTGCTCACTCAAAAAAATAGAAGAGATGTGATCCCTTCTATTTAATGGTCATGACATAAATGACAATAATTCGTCTACGGTTTTACGTTTGGGCGCTGTCGGTGCTTCGTCAGGATACCCGATCGGAATTAAAGCGACAAGCTCGCGGTCATCGGATAAACCGATGAGCTCTTCGATCTTATCCCTGTCAAATATACCCAAAATGACTGAGCCGATTCCATGCTCATAGGCCGACAGACAAAAAGTCTGTGACGCAACGCCCGCGTCGTACATCTGCCATGTATCTTTGCGGGAAGTGGTAAAAGATCCGTCCCTTTCATAGCCGCATCTGTTCTTGATGACGGTAACGGCGATCAGCGCGGGAGCGCCGGAAATGATATTACCGTTGGGCGGATAGGGTGTGGTGCCTTCTTTCGCGATCTTTTCTTTTAAATCGCCCTCTATGGCTATATAGCGGGTGATCTGGGTGTTTTTCCAACTTGGAGCAAAAGAAGCTGCTTCAACGATCCGTGAAAGAAGCTCATGGTCAACTTTGTCTGTTTTGAATCTGCGGATGCTTCTGCGTCCTTTGATACATTCGTCTGCTGTCATATGCTTATGCCGCCTCCTTTTTTACATGGTGAAATCAGCGTATTGTGTCTGATTTCCGGTAACTGCCAACATATTGTGTATATAATACCATAAAGTCAGATAGGTTTCAATGAAAAAAATTCTAAAAATATTGATAAAAATATTGAGGTGTTTTATTATATGAAGTTGTGGAAAAAGCATTAATATGCTATATTATTATTAAAAGTATTTTTATTCAAAAGAAAGCAGGTGTTTCCGTTATGGAATATAAAGAGAAAAAAAGGTGGCTGTTTTTCGGTCTGCCGTTATCATTTACAAATTATATCGTTGGCGAAGAAGTGATAACGATGCAAAGCGGGCTTTTAAATACGATTGAAAATGACTGTTATATGTATAAAGTACAGGATGTTGAGTTAGAGACAAGTCTCATAGAACGTATGTTCGGACTGGGCACGGTAGTATGCTATACGGGAGATACAACGCATCCGACTCTGCGCCTGGAGCATATTAAGAATGCCAAAGAGATAAAGAATTTTATATTAAAGGAGTCCGAGGAACAGAGACGTAAACGCCGCACCCTGAATACCCTTGATATCGGCTCGGCGTCTCTGGACGATGCGGATTTATCATAATATCGGCACATTGTAAAGCTTGTTTTGTTCTGAGTTAAATTTCATCATTTTGCGTTAAAAGGCGTTCAAATAAAAGCCCCATTATGAACCAGCATGGAGCATAGTCAAGGCGGATGACATTTTTGACATTCCATCTGGAACTTTCGTAATTCCAGGGACATATGCCTTTTTTGCACAGCAAGCTTCCGGAGAAAAATTCGCAGGTGAATATTATGCCTGTGTATACAAGACCGCGGAATATGAAGTTTCTGCCTTTTAGCATACGGCTTATCGGCGCGAGAGCGGCGGCCGTTCCGTATATTGGGAACATCCAGACGGAAGTTCTGCCGGACAGACTCAGATCCCTTCGGCGGTAGGAATCAAACGATGTAAATAGTATTTCCATGCACCAGCCAAGCAGGCCGCAGCTGATAAAATTCTGAATAAACTTTTTCATAATAACAGTTTGCCCGAATTGGCCGGATTTATACATAACGGCGGAGTTTCGCGATAATCTTATAAATGGAAGTAGACAATTGTGAAACTCGTTCTTAACGTATATTGATTGTACAGATTTAACAAACACCATTGCAGGTGCTATGAGCGCGTCGGCACTTAGCGAGGTATTTTCGAGCTTAGTGCCGCTACTGCGCTCAACGCAGCGAAAGCGGCCTGCAAGGGTTTTGTTAAATCTGCACAATCTCAAAGACATAAATCGGTGTTTCGCAATTGCCTAATATACATGGCAGCGGCAAAAGGAGAACATGATGAACTATAAAGAAGCGACGGAATATGTGGAATCCTTGCAGCCCTACGGCTGTGTGCCGGGGCTTGACAGTATAAGCTGTCTGTGCGCTCATCTGGGGAACCCTCAGGATAAACTTAAATTTGTGCATATTGCGGGTACCAACGGCAAAGGTTCCGTACTTGCTTATATTTCGACGATACTTACCGCTGCGGGTTATAGGGTGGGACGTTACATCTCACCGGCCGTAAGCGATTACAGGGAGCATTTCCAGATAGACGGCAGAATGATATCCAAGCAGGCTTTCTGCAAATATTTAGAGCCTGTGAAAGAGGCGGCTGAGCGTATGGTTTCGGATGGCAGACCGCACCCGACGCCGTTTGAGATTGAGACTGCGACGGCTTTTTTATATTTTCAGGATAAAAAGTGCGATATTGTGGCGCTTGAAACCGGGATGGGCGGAGAGTTAGACGCAACTAACATAATAAAAACGCCGTTATGCGCGGTACTTACGTCAATCAGTATGGATCATATGGCGCAGCTTGGGAATTCGTTAAAAGAGATAGCGTCGCAAAAAGCGGGTATCATAAAAGAGGGCGTATGCGTGGTATCTGCAAGGCAGGACCCTGAAGCCGCAGAGGTCATAAAACAGAGGGCGGAGCTTTTGCATTGTGATCTTAGGATAGCCGACGAGGGTAAAATTTTTAACCTGAAATTTTTTAAAAGCGCTCTGACCAAACGCGTTCCGTCAGGCGAAGCTTTGCCCGGGCAGCGTTTCAGCTATGGCAGCCATAAGGATCTGGAGATATCTCTTTTGGGAAAATATCAGACGCAAAACGCCATAGTTGCCATAGAAGCGGTTGAGGCGCTTAAGGACGCGGGATTTAAGATATCGGAACAGCAGCTTAAGCGCGGCCTGTCCGGGACAAGGTGGAGAGGGCGCTTTGAAATAATAGGGAAAGATCCGCTTTTTATTGCGGACGGGGCACACAATGAGGATGCGGCGCTTAAGTTGGCGGAGTCGATAAGATTTTATTTTCCGGATAAAAAAATAATTTATATAATGGGAGCGCTTAGGGATAAAGACTACGATAAAGTTATAAGCGCGACACATATGTTGGCAAAACAGATAATTACAGTGACCCCGCCGGGCAATAAGAGGGCGCTTGACGGTTATGAGCTGGCCAAGGCGGTAAAAGAGTATCATGACAGCGTAACTGCGGCCGACAGTCTTATGGAGGCGGTCGAGTCGGCTTATCTTCTTGCCGGCAAAGATAAAGACGCGGTGATAATAGCGTTCGGTTCACTGTCGTTTCTGGGCGCGCTTACCGATATAGTAGAACACAGGGACAGGATCAGGAGAGATTCTCATGGTAAATCAGAAGAAAATTGAGGAAGCGGTAAAGTTATTTTTGGAAGGGATAGGCGAAGATGCGGCCAGAGAGGGTCTTGTTGAAACTCCCGAGCGGATCGCGCGCATGTGTACGGAACTTTTTGCCGGTATGGACGAGAGCGCAAAGACACATCTTACGAAAACGTTTTCGTCTGACAATAACGATATAGTTTTGGAAAAAGACATCACGTTTTATTCGTTCTGCGAGCATCATCTGCTGCCTTTTTACGGCAAAGCCCATATCGCATATGTGCCGGACGGAAAGGTGGCAGGTATAAGCAAACTTGCGCGCACTGTGGAAGTTTATGCGAAAAGACCGCAGATACAGGAACAGATGACGGCGCAGATCGCGGAGGCGATAATGGAATATCTGAAGCCCAAGGGGGTGATGGTCATGCTTGAAGCCGAGCATATGTGCATGACGATGCGGGGTGTTAAGAAACCGGGCAGCAAGACCGTTACTATCGCCAAAAAAGGCTGTTTTGAAAAGGATACTCTGCTTCAGGATAATTTTTTCAGAATGATAAAAGATTAATGATATTGCGTTCATGAAATTCAAAAGCTCAGATAGCTCTTTCGAAGTTGTATAAAATGAATAAAAGTTCAGATAACGTTTTCGAAGTTATCTAAAATAAGTAAAAAGCTCAGATAACGTTTTCACGGTTATCTAAAATAAATAAAAAGCAGTAAGAAAGGTATGGTGACAGATTATGAGGATAGGAAACAGGGATTTTGAGACATCGGGACATACTTATGTGATGGGGATTTTGAATGTAACGCCGGATTCTTTGTCGGACGGGGGAAAGTACAATAATATGGACGCCGCCCTTGCGCATGTGGATGAGATGTTAAAAGAGGGCATGGATATAGTCGATATAGGCGGAGAATCCACAAGACCCGGATATACGGTGATACCTGACGAGGAAGAGATAAGCAGGGTAGTTCCCGTTATAGAGCGGGTAAAAGCTGAATTCGATATTCCGATATCGTTGGATACATATAAGAGTAAAGTCGCTTTGGCGGGTATCGAGGCCGGAGCGGATATGATAAACGATATCTGGGGGCTTAAATATGACGATAAGCTGGCGCAGGTGATAGCGGACAAAGGCGTGGCGTGTTGTCTGACGCATAACAGGAAGGACGCCGATTACAAAGATTACATGCAGGAAATGACATTTGATTTTGAAGAGACCATAGAGATCGCCCGTAAGGCCGGAATTGACGACGGAAAGATAATACTTGATCCCGGCATAGGTTTCGGTAAAACGTATGAAAATAATCTGGAAATCATAAGAAGGCTTGAAGTTTTACACAGTTTCGGTTATCCTATAATGATGGGGGCAAGCAGGAAATCCGTAATAGGACAGGCGCTTGACCTGCCTGTTGACGAGCGTGTGGAAGGCACCCTTGTCACTACCGTATTTGCGGTTAAAAAAGGAGCTATGTTCCTGCGTGTTCATGATATAAAAGAAAATGTAAGAGCCATTAAGATGACCGGGGCGATTCTTAACGGACACTAATATTTATAAAGGAGCAGCGTTTAAGATGGACGAAATTATTATTGAGAATTTAAAAGTGTATGCCTATCACGGGGTTTATAAGGAAGAAAACGAAAAGGGACAGAATTTTTATGTAAACGCCGTGCTTTATACGGATACCAGAAAAGCGGGGCAGGAAGACAATTTTGAATATACGACAAGTTATGGGCAGGTATGCCAGTTCATACATGAGTATATAAGCAGGACGCTGTTTAAACTGATCGAGACAGTGGCGGAGATGACTGCGGAAGCTGTATTGGCAGAGTTTCCGTTGATAGAAGGCATAACGATTGAGATACGAAAGCCTGAGGCGCCCATAGGGCTTGAATATGAATCGGTATCGGTGAGGATAACCCGGAGATGGCACATGGCCTGTATCGCAACAGGTTCAAATATCGGAGACAGGCAAAAGTACATAGAGGATGGTATAGCGGCGTTTGAAAATGACAGTAAGTGCAGGATCATAAAGAAGTCGGATTATGTGCGTACCACGCCTTACGGAGATGTGGAACAGGATGAGTTCTTAAACGGCGCCGTTTTGATAAAGACATTGTATACTCCTGAAGAACTGCTTGACAAAATACATGAGACAGAAGATGATGCGGGCAGGCAAAGAACACTTCGTTGGGGACCGAGAACGCTTGATCTTGATATTATATTTTATGATGATGTTGTCATGAATACGGATACCCTGCAGATCCCGCACATAGATATGCAGAACAGAGATTTTGTGTTAAAGCCTATGGTAAGCCTTGTACCGTATGTTGTACATCCGGTATTTAACAAGACGGTGCTGCAGTTGTACGAAGAGGTATGCAAGTCAGGAGAAAAACATGTTATCGAACAGGAAACGGAATTTATTGATTAAGAGGCTTGAACTGGAAGAGGCGAGAGCCGTTTACATCGGACATGCGCACAGGGATTTCCCTTCTGATGAACTTAAGCCCTTTTCCATGATAGAAAAATTATGGAATAACGGGTGTTATTATGGATATGGATTTTATGAGGCCGGAGATGATCCGGCCTTTGAGTCTGTTTTGCGCGCCTATGCATTTATGGCGGCGGATACGGTTTATAATATGCTTCTTTTGGACTATTTTGCAGTCTGTGAGAACGATAGGGGAAAAGGTTACGGCTCGGCGGCGCTTGCCTTGTTTAAAGAGGAATGTGAGTCACGGGCAGGGATCATTTTTGAAGTGGAAGATGATGAGTGCAGCAAGTCGCAAAAAGAGAGGCATATAAGGCAAAGAAGGATAGCTTTTTATGAGAAGAATGGCGTGGAGATGACGGCTGTAAGAAGTTATGCCTTCGGTGTGGATTATAAGCTGATGGTGATGGATCTGGGCGTCGGGAATGCAAAGGAGAGCCTTGATGAAAAGCTCTCCCATATATATCGTATCATGCTTCCCAAGCCTGTCTTTGACAGGGAGTTCAGGATCAGATAACATATTTTATTATCATTTTTTATAATTATTTATTTTTAGCATTCTGCGCTGCAGCCGCGTTCGCCGCGTCAAAAGTACCGACGGATACGTTTCCGAAGGTTGCAGTCCTGTATACGGGGGTCGGGATATCGTATTCGTTAAAATAAACATATTCTGACGTAATATTGATATTTTCAAAAACTCCTTCGGCAACCGTTTCGGGATTGCTGCCGTCTATGTACATTCTCTTCAGGGCAGGTTCGGTTTCCGAATTTGTCTGGTAGTATATATAATAATCATATACGTTAAAGAAATCCACACGGTCTTTGGTAAGCGCCTCAACGACATTGTCCGATAAGGAATAACGGCATAAATGGTAATTGCTGTCCAAATCCATATAATATACATAGTTGTCCATATATACCGGATTCCAGATATTGCCTTCCCATACTGTGGATATGCTGTCATTGGAGATATTTAAAGTGCGCAGATAGTGATCATCTTCCGTTCCGTTAAAATATATATTCCCGTTGTAGTAAGAAGCGGGATTGATTATATAATCCGCTATTGTAACGGCTTTTTCGGACTTGTCGATCTTTACTTTGTTAAGTTTGCTTCCCGTCTTGGTATTATAAGCCTGATAGTATATGTAGTTACCGCATAACTGCGCTATATTTGAGTATGTTCTGTCCAGACATGAAGTATGTTTTCCATTTTTGTTGCTGCGGTATATGCCTGCGGTACGCCCCATATAGCCAAGACCGGTACCGCTGTTGCCTGCGTTGGTGCCGCTTTCCATATAGTAATACAGGTAATCTCCGCCTGCGTTAATATATGATACGGAATTTACTCCGAGCTTTTTAATATCGCTCTCGTCAGGATTCATGGAGTAGAGAGAGTTGTTGTCATAGGCGTTGGAAAAGTATACTACGCCGTCCGATTCACAGAACAATCCGCCGTTATTAAGGTTTCCGGCGGTATTTCCAACCGTGTTTTCGTCGTTCATGGGTATCTTGCCTACAAATAAAGCTATAAGAACGAAACACAACACTACAATGCACAAAACACTGCAGATTATTATTGTATTTTTCTTGGAAGCGCTCATATTAAAATCCTCCTGCTTGTATGTATTTAAAGCTCAATATAATACGGACAGATATCTTCATAGTGTCCGTCCTTCATCCTGAAACCCTTTGGAATCGTTCCAAGCTGTATGAAGCCTGATCTTTCATAGAGATGTCTAGCGTGGATATTTGAGGCCACTACAGCGTTAAACTGAAGTATTTTAAAGCCAAGTTCTCCACCTTTTTTAATGCAGTCCTTAACCAGACTTTCTCCGATATGCAAACCTCTGTACTCTTTTGATACAGCATAGCTTGCGTTGCAGATATGTCCGCATCTGCCTACGTTATTGGGGTGCAGTATGTACAATCCCAAAATGACGCTGGTGTCATTTTTTGCGACGCCGCAGTAAGACTGTGAAGCAAAAAAGTCTTTGCCGGAAGCAGTGTCTAAAAACTCTTCCTGTGGGAACGCCATTCCCTCATCAACTACTTCATTCCATATTTTTATCATTTCAGGTATGTCCATAGGACCGTATTCTGTTATCGTTATCGTCATAGCGCTCCTTCCATCCCTGATCGGATAGCCCGCCGCCACTTGTTTTTTGCGGATCCATTGATTATTATATTATAATATATACGGGTTATTGTATCAAGTGGTTTTGACAGTGTAAAGTCCATGCCGGCGTAAAGATACGCAGAGTTTGTATTAAAAGATAAAGCAGTTTGTAAGTTTGGAAGTGTATGGTTCATATTCGCTTGATATTGTATAATTTTTGGTATAAGATAATTTATAAAGAAACATTTAGTATAATTTAGTATATTTTATCTGATCATTTTATAAATTTTCGGAAGCATTTTTCAATGATCGAAAAATGCAGATAATTATGGTAAGCCGACTGTTTTAATATAGTAAACGTAATAGGTAGTTGTGAAACTCTCATTCAACGTATATAGATTGTACAGATTTAACAAACACCATTGCAGGCGCTCTGAGCGCGTCGGCATTTAAGCTGCGTATTTTGCAGCTTTAGTGCCGCTACTGCGCTCAATGCAGCGAAAGCGTGCCTGCAAGGGTTTTGTTAAATCTGCACGATCTCGAAAACGTAAATCAGCGTTTCGCAATCACTTGCAATAAACGTAATTACGAAAGGAAAATAACGCCATATGGATTTGTTGGAACTTAGGAAGCAGATTGATGAGATCGATACACAGATAGTGGATCTTTATGAAAGGCGCATGGATATTTCATCCCAAGTCGCGGATTATAAGATAGAAACCGGTAAAAAGGTTTTTGACAGGGAGCGTGAACAGGACAAACTCCGCACACTTAAAAGTCTTGCGCATAACGAATTTAACGCCCGCGGCATTCAGGAATTGTTTGAGCAGATCATATCGATGAGCAGGAAGCTGCAGTACAGGAAGCTTTCCGAAAAAGGAAGCCTTGGCAGACTGCCGTTTATAGGTGTGGACGAGCTGGATGTAAAAAATGCAAGGGTAGTATTTCAGGGAGCCGAGGGAGCTTACTCGCAGATGGCGATGCTTAAATTTTTCGGTGAAAACGTAAACGGTTTCCATGTGGACACATTCCGCGACGCAATGTCCGCCATTGAGGAGGGCAGCGCGGATTTTGCGGTGCTGCCGATAGAAAATTCGACTGCCGGCATAGTGAACGAAATCTATGACCTTATGGTAGAGTTTGAAAATTACATAGTGGGAGAGCAGATAATTAAGATCGAGCATTGTCTGATGGGGCTGCCGGGTACCAAGTTGGAGGATATAAAGACAGTATATTCGCATCCCCAGTCGCTTATGCAAAGCTCCAGGTATCTGAACGACCATGCGTCGTGGCGGCAGGTGAGTATGCAGAATAATGCGTTCGCGGCCATGAAGGTAAAAGAAGACGGCGACATAACGCAGGCGGCGATAGCAAGCGAGCAGGCGGCTGAGATTTACGGGCTTGACGTGCTTGAGAGGGGCGTAAATCATTCCCACACCAACTCCACCAGATTCATTATCGTGACCAATCAGAAGATTTTTCTAAAAAATGCGGGCAAGGTCAGCATATGTTTTGAGGTGCCCAATGAAAGCGGTTCGTTATATCATATGCTTTCGCATTTTATATATAATAATCTGAATATGACTAAGATCGAGAGCAGGCCGCTTGAAGACCGTAACTGGGAATACCGCTTTTTTATTGATTTTGACGGAAATCTTGCAGACAGCGCGGTAAAAAATGCTCTGAGAGGACTGCGCGAGGAAGCGAGAAATATGAAGATTTTGGGGAATTATTAAACAGATACGGAGGTTATGGCTGTGCTTGATGGGAAATTGATAATATACAGGGATTTTGAAGATGAAATATTGCTGCATGATATGGTCGGCCTTATGGAGAATTACCGTGAGATAAATGACGGAGCGCAGATACTTTATGATTGTATGCACAGGCTGCTTGAGATTGCGGGAACGCATGGTTTTTACGGCAATCTCTGGCACTGTTATCTGGCCAATCTTTTGGTGAACAACGAGAACAGTTACAGTATGGCCTGTGAGATAAGAGGCAGTGTTGAAGGAACCATAAATGAACTTGTACTGCATGATATAAGGATTTTTAAGGAATTATACGATTATGATTTTGGCGGCATGATGGAGTATCTTAAAGCGCCTGAGTTTGGCATGCTGCTTGATTATACCGGAGCGTTTAAGGAAAGCAAAGTATATAATCTAAGGATACGGGACAGAATATGTCATCTGGCCGAGCGTTTTAACTCTGACGCTACCCCTGAGGCAATGAAAGATACGCTGACGGAATTTTATAAAGATTACGGCGTCGGGAAATTTGGTTTACATAAAGCGTTCAGGGTGAAAACGCAGGGAGACAGCGCTGTCATTGAGCCGATACTCAATATTGCGCATGTGCATCTGGACGATCTGGTAGGTTACGAGATAGCCAAGAAGAAGCTTACGGACAATACGGAAGCGTTTGTAAGCGGTAGAAAGGCGAATAACTGTCTTTTGTTCGGAGACGCCGGTACGGGTAAGTCTTCAAGCATTAAAGCCATTGCCAATGAATATTATGACAGAGGCCTGCGTATCATTGAGATATATAAGCATCAGTTTCAGGCGCTGAACGATGTCATTGCGCAGATAAAAAACCGAAATTATAAGTTTATCATATATATGGACGATTTGAGTTTTGAGGATTTTGAGATAGAATATAAGTATCTTAAGGCCGTCATTGAAGGCGGTCTGGAAAAGAAGCCGAAGAATGTCCTGATATATGCGACTTCCAACAGAAGGCATCTGGTGCGTGAGAAGTTCAGCGATAAGGAAGACAGGCGCGACGATCTTCATTCAGGCGATACGGTGCAGGAGAAGCTGTCCCTTGCCGCGCGCTTTGGCGTGACGATATTTTTCTCTTCACCTGACAAAAAGCAGTTTGACCAGATAGTAAAGGTTCTTGCGGCCCGTTACAATGTTGAAATGCCGGAAGAAGAACTTATCGCGCAGGCCAATAAGTGGGAGCTTGCGCATGGCGGTTTATCGGGAAGGACTGCGCAGCAGTTCATAGATTATTTACTCGGACAGTATAAAGGCGGGGAAGTGCAATGAAAACGTTTGCGGCGATAGACGTAGGCTCATATGAGCTGTCTATGAAGATTTTTGAGATTTCCAAACAAAACGGTATTAAAGAGATAGACTATGTAAGGCACAGGATAGATCTTGGCAGCGATACTTATGCTACAGGCAAGATAAGTTATGAAAGAGTTGACGAGCTTTGCAGGGTGCTGCGTGAATATAAGCATATAATGGAAGGCTATAAGGCTGACGATTATAAGGCTTACGGAACCAGCGCCATAAGGGAAACGGATAATACCACGATAGTTTTGGATCAGATCGAACAGCGCACGGGAATAAAGATAGAGGTGTTAAGCAATTCCGAGCAGAGATTTCTGGACTATAAGTCCATAGCCTCCAAAGGAAAGGTTTTTAACAAAATAATCGAAAAAGATACGGCAATTCTGGATATAGGAGGCGGCAGCATACAGCTTTCACTATTTATCAAGGACTCGCTTGTAACTACTCAGAATATGAGGCTTGGCGTCCTGAGGCTTCAGGATAAAATGAGTATTCTCGACTTAAGGCCCAGTCAATACGAAAATATAATCGATGAATTTATAAGCTCGCAGCTTGCGGTGTTCAAAAAATTGTATCTGGGCGAACGTAAGATCGAAAATATAATAGTTGTGGATGATTATATATCCGCTGTGATGAATAAAAAAATGACAGATGTGTCAGAATTTTGCGCGGATGTTGGGGAGATGAATGATTATCTTGTGAACATACTTGAGAAATCAGTGACGGAGGCCGCTCATATTCTTGATATGCCGCAGGAGAGCATACCGCTTCTGTATATTTCGGGAGTGCTTTTAAACCGCGTGGCCAATATAATGGACGCGAAGCGTATCTGGACCCCCGGAGTTACCTTATGCGACGGTATAGCATATGAATATGGCGAAAAGAAAAAACTGATCAAAGCCGAACATGACTTTGAGCAGGATATAATCGCCTGCGCGCAGAATATCTCCAAGCGTTATATGGGAAGCAAGAGAAGAGGGGAGACGCTTGAGAAGATTGCTCTGACGATCTTTGACAGTATGAAAAAGATACACGGGCTTGGAAAGAGGGAGAGACTGCTTTTGCAGATCGCCACTCTTTTGCATGACTGCGGTAAATATATAAGCCTTATGAATCTGGGCGAATGTTCATATAACATTATCATGTCCACGGAAATAATAGGGCTTTCCCATATGGAAAGAGAAATCGTTGCCAATGTGGTAAAATATAATCACATGGATTTCAATTATTATGATGTTATCGGTCAGGATGTAAACCTCGACAAAGAGGCGTATTTAAAGATTGCCAAGCTTACTGCGATACTTAAGGTTTCAAACGGGCTTGACAGGAGCCATAAACAGAAATTCAAAGATATAAAAGCGACGCTTAAAGATGAACAGCTTATTATAACTATAGACACTCCGGTGGATATTACTCTTGAAAAGGGACTTTTTCATAAAAGGGCCGATTTCTTCGAAGAAGTGTTCAGCGTAAAGCCTGTTATCAGGCAGAAAAGTAACGACTTTAAATAAGTTTAAACAGGATTAAATGATGTTGAATAAGTAAGAAGAGGAAGATGTAAAAATGGCTGATACAAAAGGATTTTCCGATGCTGTAAATTATTCTAACAGGGAACTGAGCTGGCTCCTTTTTGAAAAAAGAGTGCTTAGCGAAGCTATGGATAAAACCATTCCCTTATTTGAGCGATTGAAATTTTTAAGCATAACCGCCTCAAACCTTGATGAATTTTTTATGGTCAGGGTAGCGTCTTTAAAGGATATGGTAAACGCCGGTTATAACAAAAAAGATATTGCGGGACTTACCCCCGTGGAGCAGCTTGAAAAAGTCAATAAAGAAACTCACGAGCTTGTGCGTCAGCAGTATGCTACATATAACAACTCGCTTCTGCCCGAGCTTCTGAAAAACGGACTCCGTGTCATAGAGCGGCATGAAGATCTGGACAGTGAGGAAAGAGAGTATGTTGATAAATATTTTGAAGATAATGTATATCCGGTGCTTACGCCTATGGCAGTGGATTCTTCAAGGCCTTTTCCGCTTATACGCAACAGATCGCTGAATATAGGCGCAATTGTCAGAAAGAAGAACGGAGAAGGAGAGCCGGATTTCGCAACGGTTCAGGTACCGAGCGTTCTGTCAAGGATAGTGAACATACCTTCAAAAGAGAAAAGAAGCGTTATTCTTTTGGAAGAAGTCATAGAAAGGAATATTCACAAACTTTTTCTGAATTATGACATAATATGCGCTTATCCGTTCAGAATTATGCGTAATGCCGATCTGCTTATAGATGAAGACGATACGGAAGATCTTCTTAAAGAAATCGAAAAACAACTGAAAAAAAGGCAGTGGGGGCAGGCCATACGTCTTGAAGTGGAGAAAGGAATGGATAAGAAGCTGCTTAAGATGATACAGGATGATCTAAAGATCGGAAACGAGGATATCTATCCCATAGAGGGGCCTTTGGACATTACGTTCCTTATGAAGATGTATGATCTGGAAGGCTTTGATGATCTTAAAGAGCATAGTTACAGCGGGCCTCAGCCGGTGCCCGCGCTGCCTGAGGATGCGGATATTTTTGAAAAGATCAGGGAAGACGATATCCTTATGTTCCACCCGTATCAGAGCTTTGAGCCCGTTGTGCGTTTTATCAGGCAGGCAGCCAAAGATCCTGACGTGCTTGCCATAAAGCAGACTCTTTACAGGGTCAGCGGCAATTCGCCTATAATAGCGGCTCTGGAACAGGCTGCGGATAACGGTAAGCAGGTATCGGTTCTGGTAGAACTTAAGGCAAGATTTGACGAAGAGAACAATATTGTATGGGCCAGAAAGCTTGAAAAGGCGGGCTGTCATGTTATATATGGCCTTCTCGGACTTAAAACACACAGTAAGATCACGCTTGTGGTAAGGCGGGAAGAGAACGGAATACGGCGTTATGTGCATCTGGGCACAGGTAATTATAATGATAATACGGCCAAGCTGTATACGGATATAGGGCTTTTAACCTGTTCGGAAGCCATCGGTGAGGATGCGACCGCAGTGTTTAATATGCTTTCGGGATATTCCGAGCCGCGTTCATGGAATAAACTTTCGCTTGCGCCGCTGTGGCTTAAGGACAGATTTCTTTACCTGATAGGCAGGGAGAAAGAATATGCCCTAAAAGGGCACCCTGCGCACATCATCGCCAAGATGAACGCCCTGTGCGACAAAGATGTGATCGAAGCGCTTTATGAGGCCGGCGCGGCAGGAGTAAAGATCGATCTGATAATAAGAGGGATATGCTGCCTTAAAACAGGTCTGCCGGGAATTGACGATAATATAAGCGTCCGTTCGATAGTAGGCAATTATCTGGAACATGCAAGGATATTTTACTTTGAAAATGGCGGCAAGCCTGAATATTACTGCGCGAGCGCGGACTGGATGCCGAGAAATCTCGAAAAGCGGGTTGAGATAATGTTCCCCATAGAGAAACCTGCATTGCAGGAAAAAATCATGTATATATTGGAATCCCAACTAAAAGATAACGTAAAAGCGCACATTCTTTTTCCGGACGGGACGTATCGGAAAGTAAAAAGGCATAATGAAGAGGCTTTCAATTCACAGCTTGCGTTTTGTGAGCATTCAAGAATAGTTGCCAAAAAACAGGAAGACATAATAAATAAACGGATCTTTACACCGGAAATGCACCATAAGTGAGGTAGGATTATATATGAAAATTATACTGGCGTCCGCGTCACCCAGAAGAAAAGAGCTTTTAAAACAGGCAGGCCTGTCTTTTAAGACCATGCCAAGCGCCAGGGAAGAAAAGATTACCAAGCAGCGGCCCGAAGAGGTTGTGGAAGAGCTTTCCTATCAGAAGGCGGTAGACGTCTGCGGACAGTTAGAGCAGAAAATGGAAGAAGATTTTGTGGTGATCGGCGCCGATACGGTGGTTTCCGCATGGGGAAACATTATGGGTAAACCTAAAGATAAGGAAGAGGCCGGGCGTATGCTTAAGGATCTGCAGGGGAAAAGCCATCAGGTGTATACAGGAGTTACTCTTGCGTGGAAGTACAAAGATACGCCGGCAATGTTTTATACTTTTAATGAGTGTACTGATGTTACGGTATTTCCAATGACAGACGAAGAGATAGATAGTTATGTAAACTCAATGGAACCTATGGATAAAGCGGGCGCCTATGCGATACAGGGGAGATTTGCCGCATATATACAGGGTATCTGCGGCGATTACTATAATGTTGTTGGCCTTCCCATAGGAAGGGTGTGCCAGGAATTGAAGCAGCGGAATTTGATATAAAAAGATGGGGGGATAAGAGTATGTATGATGATGCTGTGTTAAAGTGCTTTTTGGAAAAGCAGGGACAGTTGTTTCCGAAGGATGTGGTGGAGACTATGGAGGAGGCGGAGAATTTTCTGGAAGAATGTATGGCGGTTGTGGCAGATTCCGTACAGGAAGTATGGGACTATTTTGATGCGGCCGGGATAGATATAGAGGGAGCCGATGAAGAAGATATCCTGGAAGCGGATGAAGTCTTCGATATCGGTGACGGAAGATATCTCATAGTAGAGTGTTGATCATGACATGACAGAAGATTGTGATCAAAGTACCGACCATAAATATTCGGCAAGACCGTCGTTGTGATTATCTTTAGGGGTAACGACATCGGCGGCCTTTTTAACTGCCTCATCTGCATTCAGCATTGCTATACCGACGCCTGCGGCCTGTATCATGGAGATATCGTTCTGCGCATCTCCTGCGGCAAATGTATCTTTCCTGTCCACTCCGAAATGTTCATATACATATCGGACGGCATTGCCCTTTCCGGCAGATTTATCAAACATTTCAAGATAATTATCATTGGAAAAAATACAGGTGATCTTATCGGCAGCCCAGTCTTCCAAAGAAGCGCGAAATCCGGTAAGCCTGTCGTGGTCATGAAGGTCTATTGCCAACATTTTAAGCGGACCTTTGGTTAAATAAGAGGCATAGTCGGGCGTTATGATAAGAGGAAGATGTATGCGTCTGCGGTAGTAAATTATTTCTTCGTCTTCTGAGTCGCAGATTATTGAATCATCGGTATAAGTATGAATATGCAGCTTATTTTTTACGGCTGCAGCCTGAAGATAGGCAACATATGTAAGCGGCAGCCTTTTTTCCAATATTGTCTTATCTGAGTCACAGTCATATATCTGACTTCCGTTGCTTGCGATAACAAGCGCTCCGGGGTAATTAAGCCCTGCGTTTTCCTTAACTTCCAGGATGCTGTAAAGGGGCCTGCCGGAAGAGAACACAAGCTTATTGCCTGAGCTTGTGAATTCATCAAGAAATATTTTGGTTTTTGCGGAAACCTTGCTTTCTTTATTTAAAAGAGTCCCGTCTAAATCAGTGAACAGTATTTTCATTATATGACCTCTTGCCGATTATTTTTATTTAATGTGCGACTTTTGAATTGGAACTGACAATATAAAACTTTAGGTATGTAACTTTTATATTAATTAAATCATCTTTTAACTTTTTGGGTTAGAGAGCGCGTTTTGTATGTTTATCAATATCTCTTCGGGTATATACAGTTTGCCGTAACCCACAGCCAGATCCAGTCCCGGTTTGTTGCCGCCGTGGAAATCAGAGCCGCCGCTTGGCAGAAGATCATATTTTTTTGCAAGGGCAAAAATATTGCGCTCGTCCTGATTTGTATAAGTCGGGTAGAGAGTCTCTATACCCATAAGACCGGCTTCTTTTAATGAAAAGACAAGCGTATCCAGTCTGTCTTTTCCCAGATGATAGAGTGTGGGATGGGCCAGTATCGGGGCTCCGCCCACTTCAAGTATGAGTTTGACGGCCTGTGAAGGCGTTATCTTTTCCCTTGGCACATAATATCTGCAATGGTCGCCGACATACCGTGAAAACGCATCTGCGCGGCTTGAAACATAACCGTGGTTAAGAAGATAAGAGGCAAAATGCGCTCTTGTGATAACTGCCCCCGGATTTTCGCCGCATAGTTTTTCATAAGTTATGTCTATGCCGGCTTCGTTTAAGTTGCCGCACATTTTGATATTGCGATTGATACGTGAGTCCACAAAGGTTTTGAGCCTTGATTTAAACTTTTCATCCTTATAGTCTATGAAGAGGCCGAGCACATGTATATCCCTGCCCTCATATTCCGTGGAGAATTCAATTCCGGGAATCACTTCTACGGGCTTATCTTTGGCATAAGTTATCGCCTCGTCAAGACCGTCCGTAGTATCATGATCGGTCAGCGCAAAAGCCTTAAGGCCTTTTTCGATGGCGTAATCTACAAGTTCTTCGGGAGTATAAGTCCCGTCTGATTTATTGGAATGTACGTGTAAATCTACCGGTTTCATTTTTACCTCTATACAAAATGAATTTCGTTAATAAGTTTACTGGAAGCATGAATGCGCTAATCCTCGTCGTCAGTAGCATTGTTCGTATAAACGGTACGTTTTCTTGCCATTTCATCACTTTCCAGATATTCGTCATAGGTAGTGATCTTATCGATCATGCTGCCGTCGGGAAGTATTTCTATAATACGGTTTGCGGTAGTCTGTACTACCTGATGATCGTGACAGGAGAAGAGTTCTACGCCTTTAAATCTGATCATGCCTTCGTTAAGCGCAGTTATTGCTTCCATATCCAGATGGTTGGTAGGTTCGTCGAAGATCAGGCAGTTTGCGCCGCTTATCATCATCTTTGAGAGCAGGCAGCGGACTTTTTCACCACCGGATAAAACCTTAACTTTTTTGACGCCGTCGTCTCCGGCGAAGAGCATGCGTCCAAGGAAACCACGTACATAGGTGATATCCTTCACGGGTGAGTAGCCCATAAGCCAATCGGTTATGGTGTAATCATTGTTAAATTCTTCTGTATTATCCTTGGGAAAATAAGCCTGTGAAGTAGTGACGCCCCACTTATAAGTTCCCGCGTCCGGTTCAAGCTCTCCCGTAAGTATCTTAAAAAGTGTGGTCTTGGCAAGTTCATTTCCGCCGACAAACGCTATTTTATCATCATGTCCTACAATAAACGAGATGTTATCCAGAACTTTTTCACCGTTTATTGTTTTACTGATACCTTCAACGGTAAGCACTTCGTTGCCGATCTCCCTTTCAGGTCTGAAATCTATATAAGGATATTTCCTGCTTGAAGGTTTGATATCGTCAAGTTCTATCTTCTCAAGCGCGCGTTTTCTGGAAGTAGCCTGTTTGGATTTGGAAGCGTTGGCGGAAAAGCGGGAGATGAACTCCTGGAGTTCCTTAATCTGTTCTTCCTTCTTTTTATTGGCTTCTTTGCGCTGTTTGATTATAAGCTGGCTGGATTCGTACCAGAAATCATAGTTTCCGGCAAACAGCTGTATTTTGCCGTAATCTATATCGGCTATATGCGTACAGACTTTGTTAAGAAAATAACGATCATGGGAGACCACGATAATGGTATTTTCAAAATTTATCAGAAATTCTTCAAGCCATGCAATAGCGTCAAGGTCAAGATGGTTGGTAGGTTCGTCCAAAAGCAGTATATCAGGATTGCCGAACAGAGCTTTGGCAAGCAGTACCTTTACCTTTTCGTTGCCGTTCAGTTCGTTCATCATGCTGTAATGAAGAGAGGTATCTACTCCAAGTCCGTTTAAAAGCATGGCGGCGTTCGATTCCGCATCCCAACCGTCCATTTCGGCAAATTCCGCTTCAAGTTCGCTTGCCCGTATGCCGTCCTCATCAGAAAAATCCTCTTTGGCATAAATCTCGTCTTTCTCTTTCATGACTTCATAAAGACGTTTATTTCCCATTATAACAACATCCGTTACGGGATAGGAGTCATATTTGAAATGATCCTGTTCAAGCACCGAAAGACGCTGCCCCGGAGTTATTGAAATGTCGCCGTTAGTTGTTTCGAGAGAACCGGAAAGTATTTTTAAAAAGGTGGATTTTCCCGCGCCGTTGGCCCCGATAAGACCATAACAGTTACCTTCCGTGAATTTAATATTTACGTCTTCAAACAAAGCTTTTTTACCTACCCTGTAAGTAACGTTGTTTGCACTGATCATATAATAAACCTGCCTTTCCATCATATTTCCATAGTGTGTCTGCGGGTATGGCTTATACATTCCCATGATTCTGCGCTTCAGGCGCATTTAACGCGCCGCATTTTGAGCCGCTCTTTATATTATACACAAGACTGCGTTTTTTTCAAGGAAAAGTAAGAGTGTGCTGATAGGATCTAAAATAAAAACGACGCGTATGATCAATGTTTTAATTGATTTTTTGACGGTATTGTAAGATTATCTGATATATACGGTATTGAGGTTGCGCAGCTTTAACAAAACCTTTACAGGCGCGCTTGCGCTGCATTGAGCCTCACAGCGGTACTAAGGCTGCAATTATCCAAAATGTACGATTTGAAAGGAGAAATCAGGGTATGAAAAATGAACAAGGTATTAAATCAGTTACGGAAATGGCTGATGATAACGGGAGAATTATGTCAGAATTAAAAAAGCAGATGGTTTATCTCAGGTATCTTTTTGATAATATTTCTTATGAAAATAACGGCAGCGGCATGCTCTTTTCGGAATGGTATGCCGAATGGATCGAGAAATACAAAAAGAATACGGTAAAGGCCGGAACGATCGAAGTATATAATAAACATTATTCGGTTTATCTGAAAAAACCTCTGGGAGATAAGGTCTTAGCTGATATACAGGCGGAGGACATACAGGAAATGTTGAACCGGATGGTTATTGAAGGTTACTCTGACAATACTGTTAAGCTTACTTACTGCATTTTATCGGGCGTCTTTAAGCAGGCATATAAAAATGATCTTATACCTAAAGATCCATGCAGCAGGGTAAACAGGCCAAGAGGCATTAAGGCAAAGGAAAGAGTGGCATTTACGAAAAAACAGCAGGATTTATATATGCATTATGCAAAATATTCACATCTGTGCAATCTGTTCCAACTGGCGATATGTACCGGTATGCGCAGCGGTGAACTTACCGGCTTACTGTGGTCGGATGTGGATTTTGAAAAAAGAGTAGTGCATGTGAGACATACCCTGATCTATAAAGATGACGGCACATATATGATAGACTCGCCCAAAACAAGGACCAGCGTAAGGGATATCCCCATGATAGGGAAAGCATATGAGATACTTAAATGTCAGGAGAGAGAATACTGTCGGATTAAAAGAGAAGGGACGGAAGGGGAAAATTTTGTATTTTCCGTTATGAATAAGCCGGTCAATAGAAAACGCATAACGCATGAGATAGAGCTTATGCTTGCCCGTATGAAAGCGGACGGTGTGGATTTCCCGTATTTTACCCTTCATGCCACGCGGCATACGTTTGCCACACGATGCATAGAGGCAGGCATGCAGCCGCAGGTATTAAAATCAATACTCGGACATGCCACGCTTGGAATGACAATGGACCTGTATTCTCATGTGCTGCCGGATTTTAAGAAGGACGCAATGGAGAAGGTGGAATTTGCTTTTGACGCGCGCAGTTGCAAATAATCCGTATAAATGGTAAATTATTATATAAGTAAGCTGCATATGGATGATAATATATGCGCTTATGCAGGATAAATTATATATGTACTTGCAGTTTACGTTCCTGATAATATATAATTATAACAGTGAGTTTTTTAACTAAACTTAAAAAGCCGATATACTTAATGAAAAGAAGAGACTGACTATGTATAAAGCTGTGGTTGATTTAATTAAAACCGTTGCGGCCGGTGCGGTCATATATTTATTGATGATAATGCCGCGTATGTATAAAAAACCCTCCGGAACGCCGCATATGGGCGTATTGTATGCTCATCGGGGGCTGTTTGACAATAACGCGGGCATACCCGAGAATTCCATGAAGGCATTTGAAAGGGCGATAGAAGAAGGGTATGGGATAGAACTGGATGTTCAGCTTAGTAAGGACGGGATACCGGTCATTTTCCATGACTTTACGTTGGAACGTATGTGTGGAATTCCGGATAAAGTGGAAAATCTTACATTTGAGCAGCTTAGAGCGCTTGATCTTCTTGATACTAATGAAAAAATACCGTCGCTGGAAGAATTTTTAAAGATGGCGGCGGGACGTGTTCCTCTAATTGTGGAACTTAAGATAGAGAAGTTTGGTCTGGAGCTTTGTCCGGTTATCCAACGGCAGCTGGACAGATATAAAGGAGTGTACTGTATTGAGTCTTTCAATCCGCTTGCCCTTATCTGGTATCGGAGAAACCGCAGCAGGATAATGCGCGGACAACTGTCTACGGATTTCCGCCGCGACGGTAATTTTAAGACGCCTTTATATTTTTTGCTGACCCACCTTCTTACCAACTTTTTGACCAAACCGGATTTTATCGCATACAACTGTAATTTTAAAGAGGAATGGGGACGCAGGATCTGCCGCCGTTTGTTCAAAAATATCGCAGTGGCGTGGACCGTAAAGAGTAATGAACAGTTAGAGAGTATAAAAGAAGATTTCGATCTGTTTATATTTGACAGTTTCATTCCTGAAAAAATATCATAATAAAAAGGGATATGGCCGGGCGTGATTTGCATAAATCTGAGTTTTGTTCCCAAAAATATTTAATAAAAAAGGAGGCCGTTGTATGGCAGCAAAAGTATTCTTTTCAAAAGAAATAACACCTGAAAAGGTAGTGGAGATGTTTAAGTTGTTGAATGCCGATCTGTCGGGAAAAGTAGCAGTTAAGCTTCATTCAGGAGAGGCGGGAAATCAGAATTTCTTAAAACCCGAGTTCTGGAAGCCCATGATCGAATGTGTAAAAGGCACCGTGGTAGAGTGTAATACTGCCTATGACGGGGAGCGGAACACAACTCCGAGACATATGAAGCTTTTGAAAAAACATGGTTGGGAGCAGTATTTTGATGTGGATCTGATGGACGCCGAAGGACCGGATATGGTGTTGTCTGTTCCGGATGGCAAAGTCATCAAACAAAATTATGTGGGAAAAAACATGGAAAATTATGATTCAATGTTGGTGTTGTCACATTTTAAAGGCCATCCCATGGGCGGTTACGGCGGAGCGATCAAGCAGCTTTCAATAGGCTGTGCTTCAAGCGCAGGCAAAAGCTATATCCATTCAGGCGGATTTACCGACGATCAGGCTATAGTATGGGAGAATACCGCGCCTCAGGACCGCTTCCTTGAGGCTATGGCAGATGCGGCCTCTTCGGTGGTGAAATATTTTGACGGAAAAATTGCATATATTAATGTAATGAAAAATCTTTCGGTTGACTGCGACTGCTGCGCGGTAGCGGAAAATCCATGTATGAAGGATATAGGCATACTTGCTTCGCTTGATCCGGTTGCGATCGATCAGGCCTGCGTGGACCTTGTTTATGCCGCTAAAGACGATCCGGGGCAGGCGCACTTTTTGGAGAGGGTTGAATCAAGAAACGGAGTTCATACTATCGAGGCCGCAGCGGAGCTTGGATTGGGTGAGAGAGAGTATGATTTAGAGGAAGTATGAGACGTATATTATTGATGGTTTTCAGGCTTTTTTTAAAGACGCCGTATTATTTTTTCTGTATATGGAGATGCGGCAAAAAGCCTGATATAACATTGGAAGAAGCTTATGCATGCGTAAAAAAAGTAACAAAGGCCGCAAACCGCGCGGGCAGGGTGAGTATTGAAGCACATGGACTTGAGAATATACCTGAAGAAAACGGATTTATATTTTTCCCGAATCATCAGGGCATGTTTGATGTGTTGGTATTTCTGGATTCCTGTCCGGCGCCGTTTTCTTTTGTGATCAAACAAGAGGCTGCAAATGTTATACTGTTAAAACAGATAATAGCCGCGCTTGATGCGATAACCATTGACAGAAGCGATATAAAGCAGTCTCTTGAAGTCATAAATAAAGTGGCGCAGGAAGTTAAAAAGGGCAGAAACTTTTTGATCTTTGCAGAAGGCACGCGCAGTAAAATGGGAAATAAACTGTTGGATTTTAAGGGCGGGACTTTTAAGAGCGCGATGAAAGCCAAGTGCCCTATAGTTCCCTGTGCCCTTATTGATTCATTTAAGCCTTTTGATGAAAAATCAATAGCGCCTGTTAAGGTAAAGCTTATTTATTTAAAGCCTATGTATTATGAGGAATATGCGTCTATGAGGACGAATGAGATAGCAGAGGAAGTAAAGCGTAGAATAGAGGCTGCAATAGCAGAATATAGTGATGCCGATTAAATTTTTGACGGATTTAAAAAATAAGAAACTGAATAATAAGAAGTTGTTAAAAGAAACAGATAATGACCGCTTGCAGGGAGGAACAGACATGGATGTTGCAAATCATATGCCTAAGCGTGGCGATAAACTTAAACCGCTTGATGTGATAGACGGGTTTGAAGTAAGGCCGGGATTTTACAACAGGGATGGGGCGGCGGCCTCAGCGAACGGAGTCAGTTTTACTATCCATTCGGCGGGAGCTACGAGCTGTACGCTGTTATTATTTAAACCCAGGGAGAGCGAACCGTATGCAAGGCTTAAATTTCCGGAGTCATATCACATTGGAAATACATATTCAATGTTGGTTTTCGGTTTAAATATAGAAGAATTTGAGTATGCGTTCCAATTGGACGGACCTTATGATGAAAGCAAAGGACTGCTTTTTAATAAAGATAATATCCTGCTTGATCCATATGCGAGGGCTGTGACGGGACAGCGCGAGTGGGGCGAGCGCCCTGAAGGCGGAAACGGTTTCGTATATCATGCCAGGGTTGTGGAAAACAATTTCGACTGGGGCAATATAAGGCAATTGGAAAATCCTCTTGAAGACATGATAATATATGAAATGCATGTAAGAGGATTTACTAAAGATTCTTCTTCGGGAGTAAGCGCCAAGGGAACATATGAGGGCCTTCGTCAGAAAATTCCGTATCTTAAGGACTTAGGGATAAATACGGTTGAACTTATGCCTATTTTTGAATTTGATGAGATGGAAAACGCAAGGGTTGTGGACGGAGAGCAGCTTTATAACTACTGGGGATACAATACGGTCTGTTTCTTTGCGCCCAATACCGGTTATTCGTCGGTGGTAGAGCATAATCATGAGGGCGACGAGCTTAAGCAGTTAATATACGAATTGAAGGAAAACGGGATCGAAGTTATCCTGGATGTGGTCTTTAACCATACTGCGGAAGGCAATGAAAAAGGTCCCTGCTTTTCATTTAAAGGCATAGACAACAATATATACTACATTCTTACTCCGGACGGGAAATATTATAACTTCAGCGGGTGTGGCAACGTGCTTAACAGTAACCATCCGATGACTCGCCGTTTTATATTGGACTGCCTGCGTTTCTGGGTTGTTGAGTATCGTGTGGACGGTTTCCGCTTCGATCTGGCTTCCATACTTACCCGTGACCAGAAAGGCGCGCCTATGGCGGAACCGCCTATAATACAGGCGATAGCCAATGACCCCATACTGGGAAAAGTCAAACTTATTGCGGAAGCCTGGGATGCGGGCGGACTTTATCAGGTTGGTAATTTTCCGACATTCGGAAGATGGTCTGAGTGGAACGGAAGATATCGTGATGATATGCGGCGTTTCCTTAAAGGCGATGCGGGCATGGCGGGCATTGCAATCACCAGGATCACAGGTTCGACGGATATATATGATCTTTCCGGTCAGGTTCAGTGCGCGCCGGTTAATTTTCTGACCTGTCATGACGGCTTCACCTTATACGATCTTTATTCGTATAATACCAAACACAATGAAAAGAACGGTTGGGGAAACACCGACGGAGACAATAACGGAAACAGTTGGAACTGCGGCGCGGAAGGCGAGACAGACGATAAGGAGATAGAAGACCTGAGAAGACGTATGGTCAAAAATGCGTTTGCTACGCTGATGTGCAGCAGAGGTCCTGCGATGTTTTATGCGGGAGATGAGTTCTGCAATACACAGTATGGAAACAATAATGCATATTGTCAGGATAATCCGATCTCATGGCTGGACTGGAACAGGCTTTATGAATACAAAGAGATACACGACTTTTTCCGGTATATGATAGCGTTCAGGAAAAAGCATACGGTTTTACGAAAAAATACAATGATCTCGGAGATTGGATTTCCTGAGATCAGCATACACAACGGTTATCCGTGGAACGCAAGAACCGACAACGCCTGCAGGCTCATAGGCATAATGTATGCGGGAAGAAATGATGATAATACGGAAGATGACATAGTATTTTATGCAATGAACGCATATTGGGAAGCGCTTCATATGCAGCTTCCGGAACTTAACGGCGGATTGCGTTGGAAAGTGTGCGTAAATACCTTTGCCGAATATGAAGACGGAAAAAACATGGAAGAGTATACGGAATTTAGCAATAATCATCTCGAAATACCGCCAAGAACCGTAGTTATATTTGTGGCAGAGAAGATACCTGCTGCAGAAGAAAAAGGGGAAGAAGTTTAGTGTATCAAACGGACTGAGGGATTTGGTTTGTAATTGGAATGTATGATAATGAGTGATACTGAAAAGAGGATGTTGACATAACATCCTCTTTTTATCAGCAATATTCGCGCATATTGATAAAATTGAAATACGGAAGCGCATTTCTGGTATATCCGCTGGTACAGATGTGGATATCCTTTTTCTGCTGCTCCTTTTCACAAGCTTCGTCGAATACTTTGGCAAAAACCTTTTTCTGAGTATCCGGCTGATTCTGTTTGGACCGGTGATTTTTCTCATCGGAAGAGATCTTCTTAAGAGGCGGTATCACTGCGACCGCGTGAACTTTATAAAGCGCATCATTTCCATATACTGCTTCTAATCCCTCCTTGGATTACTTTTTTGGTTCCATAATATATATCGGCAGAAATAAAATATTATGTAGACTTATTCTGAAAATTTCTGAAAATTTCTGAAAATTTTGATTTGAAATAACATATTGACTGTTTATGTATTTGTTTTCTGCCATACGCCTTATAGTTCCTTATGAATTTTCCTTTACCGGAGTAATGCTTTTACACGGAGCATTTAGTGATGTTTATAAATTTATTGTTTTGCCGGGGCTGCTTTTTTGTTTTTGTTGTTGTACTTAATAATATTGGTATTGTATAATAAAATGTATGTTCCAATGATGCTAAAAAATGAAGACTATTTTTCTTCTGTTTTTGAATAAGAAATTTGATTATATAACCAACACTGAGGAGAATGGTTTCGTTGAGTGTATCAGATAAAGCATAAATATCCATGCCTATAATATGTTATAATTTCAAAAAGCGGAGGTTTATAGAAAATGAAATGGGGTATTATGGCAACAGGAACGATTGCGGCAAAGTTTGCAAAAACTGTGGAAAAAATGCAGTCGGATGATGAAAAGATAGTCGCAGTCGGTTCAAGAGATATAAAAAAAGCGCAGGAATTTGCGGATACATATGGTATCGGTAAGGCGTACGGCTCCTACGAGGAACTGGTGAGGGCGCCGGAGGTGGAGGCTGTGTATATTGCTACGCCAAACAGCCTGCATTTTGATAATACAATGCTGTGCCTTGAGAACGGAAAGCATGTTTTGTGTGAAAAGCCGTTTACGACCAATGCGAAAGAGGCGGAACGTCTATATAGTGAGGCGGATGTAAGAGGGTTGTTTGTAATGGAAGCATTCTGGATACGCTTCCTGCCGTTATATGAAAAGCTTTTGCGGTTCATTGAAACGAAAGAGTTTGGAGAATTGCGTCATGTACGCTGTGATTATGGTTTTATTGCAAAAGGCGGCAGGCGTGAACGTAAGTTCCGCTCCGAATTGGGCGGCGGCGCGCTGCTTGACATAGGAATTTATAATCTTGGCTTTTTGCATATGCTTATGGGAGAAGCTCCAAAAAACATAGCTTCGGATGTGCATTTTAACGAATACGGGACGGACGATTTCAGTGTATTGCAGCTTAAATATCCGGGAGGGCGGAGCGCGCATTCCGTTCAGAGCATAGGCTTGCAAATGGAGCGACAGGCAGCGATATATTTTGATAAGGCGACGATTTATCTTCCGGATTTTCAGGCCGCGGCTTCTATGACTGTAAAACCCGTGGAAGGGGAGCCTTACACTGTCGAGTGTCCTTTTGAGGTAAACGGATTTGAATATGAGATAAGGGAAGTAACCGCCTGTGTAAGAGGCAGTAAGACGCACAGCGATATTTTTAAACCCAAAGACAGCGTTGCGGTTTTAAGGCTTATGGATGAAATACGCAGCTCATGGAATATGAAGTTTGCGTTTGAAAAAAATTAAATGGCAGGTGTAAGAGTTTATGGATAAAGCGAGGCTTCCCGTAGCTTTTGTTGAGCGGATGAAAAAAATGCTTGGGGCTGAGTTTGAAGATTTTATTGCAGGCTATGAAAAAGAGCGTGTTTACGGGCTTAGATATAATCCCCTTAAGACCTCAAAAGAAGAATTTTTGGAAAAGATGCCGTTTGCGCTGTCTTTGGTGGATTGGTGCGAAGAAGGGTTTTATTATGATAAAAAAACAGTCCTGCAGCCGGGAAAGCATGTTTTTCACGAAGCGGGCGTGTATTATATACAGGAGCCAAGCGCTATGGCGGCGGCGCAAGTGCTTGAGCCGAAGGCGGGGGAGTGTATTTTGGATCTGTGCGCGGCGCCTGGAGGAAAGACTACCCATATAGCGGGAAAAATGAAGGGAAAGGGACTTCTTGTCTCTAATGAAATAGTATCTGACCGAGCCAAAATATTAGCGCAGAATGTTGAGAGAATGGGTATAGCCAATACTGTGGTCTGTAATGAAAGCCCGCAGAGGCTTGCGGAGTTTTTTCCGGAGTTTTTTGACAGGATATTGGTGGATGCGCCATGTTCGGGCGAAGGAATGTTCCGTAAGGAAGATGTTGCAGTGGAAATGTGGAGTCCTGAGAATGTGGAAATGTGCGCTCAAAGACAGCTTGATATCTTAGATCAGGCGGCGGATATGCTTAAAGAGGGCGGCGTTTTGGTATACTCCACCTGTACGTTTTCGCCAAAAGAAGATGAGGGTGTCATAAGTGAGTTTATAAAGACTCATGAAGATTTTTATATAGAAAGATCGGAGTACGCGCGTTTTTTTTCACCGGGAGAAGGCAGATTTACGGAAGCGCCGGTGGCGGGAATAGAAGATACGATGCGGCTTTGGCCTCATAAATTAAAGGGCGAGGGGCATTTCATAGCCAGACTTAGGAAGACCGGAGAATGTGTCGGCGGAAGACCGCAGTGCGGAGAAACGGAAATCGATAGTGGCATAATTCAAAATGAGACAGTATCCGAAAGCAGACAGTCAGCGAAAATAACAGCGGAGGTTAAGCATAAGAATGCGGCAAATTCCGCAGGAAAAAATAATATTAAAAGATCTGCCGCCGAAGAAATAAGTATTAACAGATGCAGGGAGTTCTTAAAAAAAGAGTTAGGAATGACTAACCACACTTTGGATAAGTTGGAAAGCTCAGGAAACTATACTATGTTCGGCGACCGGATTTATCTGGCGCCTAAGGAGCTTACGACGTTGAAGGGGCTTAAGATAGTCCGGGCGGGGCTGCAGCTTGGAACGGATAAAAAGAACCGTTTTGAGCCTGCACATGCGCTTGCGTTGTATTTATCAAAAGACGATGTCGGAAGGTGTTATGATATGACTGACGACGAGGCTATAAAGTATATAAAAGGAGAAACTTTTGCCTGCAGCCCTGATCTGAAGGGCTGGACGCTGCTTTGCATTGACGGCTATTCGATCGGTTTTGGAAAAGCCGGAGGTGGTATCATGAAAAATCATTACCCTAAGGGGTTAAGAAAGGAACTTAATCAGGTGAGCTTATGCCAAAATGGTTAAAAGATGCGGTATTTTATGAAATTTATCCCCAGTCCTTTAAAGATTCTGACGGGGACGGAATAGGCGATTTTAAAGGTATTGTAGAGAAGTTAGATTATATTAAGGAGCTGGGCTGTAATGCGATATGGCTCAACCCCTGCTTTGACTCGCCTTTTAAAGATGCGGGTTATGATGTAAGGGATTATAAAAAGACTGCCGCAAGGTACGGGAGTAACGAAGATCTGATACATTTATTTGATGAAGTGCATAAAAGGGATATGCATATACTGCTTGATCTGGTTCCGGGACACACGTCGGAGGAGCATGAGTGGTTTAAAGAAAGCGCCGAGCCTCGCAGAAACGAGTATTCGGACCGTTATATCTGGACCGACGACTGGTTTCATGCTCCGCAGGGGCTTAATTATGTGGCGGGTGAAAGTGCAAGGAACGGCGTCTATATACTTAATTTTTTTAAAAGCCAGCCTGCACTCAATTACGGCTTCTTAAACCCTGCCGAAAGCTGGCAGAAGGGTATAAACGACGAGGCCTGCATAGCTACAAGGGAGGCGCTCAAGGATATTATGTGTTTCTGGCTTGATGCAGGCTGCGACGGTTTTCGGGTGGATATGGCGGATTCGCTTGTCAAAAAGGATGATGAAAAAAAGAGCGGAACTTCGGCAGTATGGAAGGATATAAGAAAGATGCTTGACGATTCATATCCGGAAGCCGCGCTTGTATCGGAGTGGAATATGCCGCAGTATGCGATTTTGGCAGGCTTTCATATGGATTTTTGTCTGGATTGGGCGGGAAGCGGCTATAACTTACTGCTGCGTAATCTGGAAAACGGCAAAAATAACAGCTTTTTTTGCAAAAACAGTAACAGAAGTATTCTGGATTTTTTTGATGAATATATGGAAAAGTATGAAAAGATCAAGAATCTTGGAAGTTACAGTCTTATAACGGGAAACCATGATACGACACGAGTGTCATATTTTTTGGACGAGACGGAGCTTAAGCTTGCTTATGCGTTTTTACTTACGATGCCGGGAAATCCTTTTATATATTATGGCGACGAGATAGGCCTGCGGTATCTTGAGCTGGAATCCAAAGAGGGAGGTTATACCAGAACAGGTTCGCGCACTCCGATGCAGTGGGATGACAGCATTAATCATGGCTTTTCCGAAGCGGAGGCCGATAAGCTGTATCTGCCTGTGGACGGCTCCGAAGACGCACCGACGGTTGAAAGACAAAAAAAAGACGAAAATTCGTTATTGAATACTGTAAAGGCCTTGCTTGCGATACGCAGAGAATATGATGACCTTAAAGACAATGCCAATCTTGAACTAATATATGCGCTCAGGGATAAAAGGGCGTTCGCATACAGGCGCGGGAATATTTTGATGTTGTGCAATCCTTCGGATAAAGAGGAGGTTGTGGATATTTGCGAAAGGCTGTCAAAGCCATATAAGATTATATACGGTATAAACGACATATATTATCGGAATAACGAATATGTATTGGGCGCGCAATCCTTTGGCATTTTGCTGGATAAAAGCAGAAACGGAAGGTTTTTATGAAATTTATTAAACGGAATTATTTTATAAGGTGCATGAGCAGGAATATAGGATATCTGTTCATAGAACTTGCGCTTACATATTTATTATCGTCGGTAATTGTTAAAGGTAATTCGATCATTGCCGATGCGGTAGATACCATGCTTGCGGGCGGCGGAGTGGATTTTACTTCTTTTATCGGATATTTTGCGATTCTTACCGCAGTGGGCTTTGTGGCAGGCGCGTTTAAAAGCGCAGCGGCTTCCAAGTTCAGCATTAAGGTACAGACTTTATACAAAAATATTACCGCGAGGAAGCTGTACAAGCTTGAATATGCCTATTTTGACAAAAACGGTTCTGCGGCGCTCATCAATAAGATGAATTCGGATATTGCGGAAGCGGCGCTTTTACTAAACGAGAATATCCCTACCATGAGCGCCAATATTGTAACTGCGGTAGTTTACGCGGTTTATGTGGGAAGGCTTAATCTAAGCCTTCTTATCCTTATGCTTATATGCTATCCTGTTATATTGTATATTTCCAGAAAATTTGCTCAGAAAATAGTAAAACTGAAGAATATACACAGGCAGATATCCGATGAGATCGTAGCGATCGCTCAGGATGCGTTAAGCGGCATTCTGGTGCTTCGGGCATTTGGGGCGGAGGATTATTTTCAGAAAAAAATGGACAATACAGCAGATGAACTGGTTTCATATGAAGAAAAACGTGTGCGCATATCCAATACAGCCATGATCGTGAGGAAAATGCTTCAATGGCTGCCCAATATTATCTGTGCGGTATATGCTTACATACTTGTGTTAAAAGGAAGCTTAAGCGTGGGAGAACTGCTTTCGTTTGTGGTCGTGCTTGGGAGGTTTGTAGAGGTCTTTATATCGCTTCCGTTTGATATGGTGGAGGCAAAAGAGCATATTGTATGCGTGAACCGTATAGAGAAGATTTTAAACGAAGATGATGAGCCCTGCGGCAGCATTAAAGAAGGGGCAGACAATACAAATGCGGTTAATTTTGACAATGTTAGTTTTGAATATGATAAGGGAACATATGTTCTAAACAATTTATCTTTTAATATACCGGCAGGGAGCAGTGCGGCGTTTGTAGGCGATTCCGGCGGAGGAAAAAGCACCATATTCCGCATTATCTGTGGATTTTATAGAGCGTCTTCCGGAACATACAGTCTTTTTGGAAGGGATATATCGGAGTGGGATATAAAGGCTGCAAGGGAAAAAATGGCGTTAGTTTCGCAGAATGTCTTTTTGTTCCCGGATACCATCTATGAGAACGTAAGATATGGCCGTATGGACGCATCAAGGGAAGAGATAATTGAAGCCTGCAAAAATGCGGGCATACATGATTTTATCACGAAGCTTCCCAATGGCTATGATACGCTTGTCGGAGAGCGGGGAATCCTTCTTTCGGGCGGCGAGTGTCAGCGTATTTCCATTGCGAGGGCTTTTCTGAAAAATGCGCCCATATTATTGTTGGATGAGCCTACCTCGGCGATAGATGTAGGAACTGAGAAGCACATTCAAGAGGCGATAGATAAACTTTCTAAAGACAGGACCTGTATCGTTATCGCACACCGTCTTTCTACCGTAATGGGTGTTGATAAGATCATGGTCTTAAAAGACGGCTGTATAAAAGAAAGCGGAACGCATGAAGAATTAATGGCAAAGAAAGGTCTGTATGCGGATATGTACGGAAGGGGGAAAACCGAATGAAACTATGGAAATTGTTCGCGCGTACTATGAAAGTTATGGGAAACAGATGCATCATATATATGCTGGCGATTTTCTTCATGAGCGCAAGCTTTGCCATGTTTTCGGTTATGTCGTCCCTTCTTATGAAAAATGTAGTGGATGCGGCGCAAAGCGGCGATTCAAAACGTATGTTCATAGTGATAGCGGGAAATGTGGCAGGGGGCTTTATATCGCTGCTGATATACAGAAAAGCGGCGATTGTCTATAATGTCGAAGCAAAAAGGGCATACTCCGTTCTTGCAAAGCAGATTTTTTATCACGAAGTAAGGCTGCCCTACACCTATTATGAAGAGCATCACAGCGGAGACTTTTTATCAAAGCTTTCTTATGATATGGAAAAAACTTCCCAGATATACGGTTCAAGGTTTCGAAGGACTGTGTCGCCTCTTTTGCAGGTTATGGTATTTCTGGTACCTATGTTTATGTTGAGTTGGCAGATAACCTTATGCCTTATATCAGTCAACATTATAATGCTTGCGATAAACGCCATACTGATAAATCCTATGCGTAAAAACGCTAAAGAACTTTCGGTTATAAATATAAAGATGACAGAAAAGCTTTCCAACCTTTTACAAGGGATGGAACAGGCAAGAATGTACGCCGCGGGACGGAATACGATAGCCGAGTTTGAAGAAGCGAATGCCTCTTATGAAAAGAAGAATAATAAAAAGATTTTGTATACGGCCTGCCTTGAGAGCTGTAATAACGGTTTTGACCTGCTTTGCGCGTTGGTATTTTTAATGATTGGGATATATTTTGTGCAGGGGGGCTATACAACACTTGGCTCGCTTGCGGCTATCTATACACTGTACGGGAACTTTTCGGCGCAGTTTTTGATGCTTGGAATGTATCTTCCGGAGCTTATAGGCTGTCTTGCAAACGCGCAGAATATATTTGATTTTATGGACGAAGCAAGAGAGCCAGAGTCATGGTATGGAAATTTGGAGAGCGTTGATAAAACAAAGCTGACGGGTGAAGATGAGGAGCGCGTTAAAGAAACCGAATCTCGCTGCCAAAAAGAGGCTTTGGAAAAAGAAACGGCTATATTGTCGATGCGGGATATCACGTTTAATTACAGTGATGATAAGCCGCTTATGGATAAGTATAATTTTTATGTGAATGAAGGCGAGAGCGTTGCTGTTACGGGACCTTCGGGCTGTGGAAAAACTACGCTTGCCAAATTACTTTTAAGTCTTTACCCGTATAAATCAGGCGATATAAACCTTTGTGGAGATTCTTATCCGGAGCTTACCAATGAACAGATCCGTTCAAGGATCGCGTATGTTCCTCAGGAACCCTATCTTTTTAACGAGTCTGTCAAAGAAAATATTAGGATTGGCAGAACCGATGCTTCAGACGAAGAAATAATAAAGGCGGCAAAGCTTGCCAACGCTCATGATTTTATTATGCAGCTTCCGGAAAAATATGACACGCGTGTCGGTGAACGCGGAAACCGCCTTTCCGGAGGGCAGAAGCAAAGGATAGCAATAGCAAGAGCGATTTTAAAGGATGCGCCTCTGCTTCTGCTGGATGAGGCGACATCAGCGCTTGATAATGAATCTGAACAGCTTGTGAATGATGCTCTTAAATCTATGAAAAATTCAAAAACGATAGTGATGATAGCTCACAGGCCACAGACCATAGAACTTGCAGACAGAATTCATAAGATTAACGTATAGAATTAGGATTTTACAGATATCTTTTATGGATTTTATAGAGTGGTGGACAATTGCTTAGGTATAGCAGAAGAGGTTGTGGACGGGATTAGCTTCATCGTATTGGAAGATACCGGTGTTTTGGAATCCTTGCCTCAGGTTGCAAAGTGAGGTGGGAGGTATGGGAAGAAAATTATGTAATGCCTCAAAGTGTGTAATTTATTTTTGTTTTTTTATAATATAAATTTATAAATAACATTTGTAACGCTTGTAAATTATTCTTTCGCGGAATATACTAAATTTAGAGTATTTTTTACAGGGAGCCTATATATATGCTGTTTTCCGGTATAGTATTTTTGTTCAGGTTCTTGCCCGTATTTATGCTTATATATCTGTTGGTTCCCGAAAGATTCAGAAATTTGGTTCTTCTTTTGGGAAGCCTTGTGTTTTATGGAGCAGGGGAGCCTTATTATGTTCTTCTTCTTATTTTTTCCATATTAGTCAACTATGGGCTTGGACGTTTGATTTTAAACGATAAATCGATAAAAAATAAAAAGGCCGTTTTATGTCTTGCCTTATTCTGGGACTTTGGACAGTTATTTGTTTTTAAATACTGGGACTTTGCGGCGGAAAATATAAATAAACTTATATCGGGTGGTTTTATTCCGGGGCAGGCTGCGGCAGAAGGTCCGCTGCCTGTTTGGTCGCTTACGCTGCCTCTTGGCATAAGTTTTTATACTTTCCAGACGGTATCCTTTATAATAGACTGTTACAGAGGGAAAATAAAAGCAGCCCCGTCTTTGACTGAGTTTGCGGTTTACATAAGTATGTTTCCTCAGCTTATAGCGGGGCCTATCGTAAAATATGATGAGGTGGCTGACAGGTTAAGGGCAAGGCGTATTACCGCAGGAGCGGCGGAAAACGGTCTTAAGCTTTTCAGTATAGGGCTTGGCTTTAAGGTGCTGCTGGCCAATCAGATCGGTACGCTGTGGAATACCATAATGACTGCGGGTGCGGGAAATTTGTCAGTAACCGTAGCATGGCTTGGGGCGTTTGCCTATTCTCTTCAGATTTATTTTGATTTTTGGGGTTATTCGCTAATGGCAGTGGGGCTTGGAGAAATGCTTGGGTTCAGACTGCCTAAGAACTTTTATAATCCCTATGCCGCAAAGTCGGTATCGGAATTCTGGAGACGATGGCACATTACTCTTGGGCGGTGGTTTAAAGAATACCTCTATATTCCGCTTGGCGGTAACCGTAAGGGCTTTTGGCGTACCGCGCTCAATCTGCTGATAGTCTGGACGCTTACCGGACTGTGGCATGGGGCGGACTGGAACTTCGCGCTTTGGGGCCTGTCATTTTTTGTTATCATTTCCATTGAAAAAAGCGGGATAGGGAAGTGGCTTGAGAAGAGCAGAGTTATAGGCCATCTCTATGTCATAGCCATAATACCTGTAACGTGGATAATCTTCGCGGTTAATAATATTGACAGGTTAATACTTTATCTGCAAAATATGTTCGGCATACATATGACGGGCGCTATTGTCGGGAATGAGCATTTTATCCGTTATATTAAAGAATATTGGGTGTTATTTATTTTTTGTTTTTTGTTCTCTACCCCTTATCCTATGAGATTTTACCGCGCTTATAAGAACAAGTGGTATATTATACTGATAATAGCGGCAGTGTTCTGGTTTTCGGTATATGAAATTATGATAGGAAGCAATAATCCGTTTTTGTATTTCAGATTTTAGGAGTGACGATTTTTAGATGAAGCGTTTTAAAAATATATTGAGAAAATGCCCTTATATTGTCGTATTGCTGATTACTTGGCTGTTTATGACAATAGGGGGCGTTGCGCTTATTTTCTATAGGGATTATTACAGCTTTGAATGGGATTCATTTTTTTCGGAGCCGTTTTTCGCAGCGGTCATGGAAGATGAAATAGACGGTATGGCACACGGAGAAAGCGAAAAACCGCGCATTGCAAAGGCTGTAATGGCCAATTTGGGATCTGTATCTTATGCCGGATCGGAAAGCGGCAGTGTAAATAGTGGTAAAACCGCCGCAGATACGGAAATTTCGGAAAATACAAGCAACAATAAAATAACAGATGTTACGGAAGAAAGCTTGAAAAATAATGAAATAACGAGCGTTATCCCTGATATTGTGCCGAAAAAAATAAGATACAGACTGAATTTCATCCGGAGATTCGCGGCGGCCAAAAGCAGTTGGGAGGGAATGATGACTGAACCTGCCGAAGCCGCGGACGAAGGGGAAGGAAAGCCCGGTCAGACACTTTTTACGGAATATGAACCGGTGGAGACGGATTCGATATATTACTCCGATGCAGGAAAAGTTGCATTAACGACGGATTACCCTTATGTGACGGTAGGAGAAGATTATTTTGACGATGCAGTCTTTTTTGGTGATTCAAGAACACTTGGTATTTCTGATTATTCAGGTTTGAATGCAGATTTCTTTTGTGAGAATGGCATGACGATATATAAGCTTTTGGATGAAAAGGGCGTGGTGTACCGGAAAACCGGGGAAAAGGCTGATCTGAACCGGGTATTGCAGGAGAAAAAGTACGGTAAGATATATATAATGCTCGGAATGAACGAATTGGGTTACGGAAATACCGCTCAGTATCTCGAGCAGTATTCCAAAGTCCTGGCACAGTTGAGATTGTGGCAGCCCGATTCAATAATATATGTTATGTCAAATCTTCATGTGAGTCGTTCAAAGGATGATCCGACCACTGAATTTAACAATATAAATATCAATGACAAAAATGCTGCTTCAGCGACACTCGCAAACGGAACAGATGTTATTTATCTCGATATAAACCCGCTTTTCACAGATAACGATGGTTATTTAAAAGATGAATTAACTTTTGACGGAGTGCATTTATACGCTGACGGCTACATGAAATGGAAAGAATTTCTTATGGAGCATGGAGTAGTCAGATAGAGAGAATATTTATGTATAATTAGATCGTTCCTGCGTACCGGGCGCAGGGACCGCCTGCGGGTTTATGTACCGTACAGAGGAGTCATTTATGGAAAACGATGTGAAAAACGATATGGAAAACGATGTGGAAAACGTTATGGAAAACGATATGGAAAACGACGGCGTAAGAATAAATAAATATATAGCGCAGAGCGGATATTGTTCCCGCAGGGAGGCCGATGAGCTAATTAAAAAAACGCTTGTTATCGTAAACGGCAGACCGGCTGAGGCGGGAATGAAAGTAACGGATAAAGATGATATAAAAATAAACGGAAAATCCATAAATCTGCCTGATAAAAAAACAGTTTTGGCGTATTATAAACCTATGGGGGTTGTATGTACCGCAAAGGACAGACATGCAGAAGTTACTGTTATTGATGCGCTTAACTATCCGAAACGCCTGACCTATGCAGGAAGGCTTGATAAAGAGTCGGAAGGGCTGCTTATCATGACGGACGACGGCGACCTTATCGACGCTATGATGAGGGGGGCCAACAGGCATGAAAAAGAGTATCTTGTAAGAGTGGACAAACCGCTTACCGAAGAAGCGCTTAACAAAATGAGAAACGGAATATATATAAAAGAACTGGATGAAACCACAAGACCGTGTAAAATTGTTAAGACGCAGGCCTGCGTAATGAAAATGGTGCTCACACAGGGGCTTAACAGGCAGATAAGAAGAATGTGCAGGGCTGTGGGTTACAACGTAAGATTTCTAAAAAGAACACGTGTTATGAATATACGCCTTGGCGATCTAAAGGCCGGGGAATACAGAGAGCTTAGCGAGACGGAACTGGAAACGCTGAGGGCGGATTTAGATAAATAATTGCGAAACGCTGTCCGGGATTTTGTAAGCTTGTAGACAGAGTTGAGCAAATGCCTGAATATTTTTATTTTAAAATAAGGAGCAGTTATATCTTATATGAAAAATGCCAATAATTCCCAAAATGCCAATAATTCCCAAAATGCCAATAATTCCCAAAATGCCAATAATTCCCAAAATGCCAATAATTCCCAAA
>CANRMA010000014.1 GCA_947631625.1 uncultured Lachnospiraceae bacterium
ATCAAATCCTCAGTCGAGGACTTCCATTCAAAGAACGGGCACAATTTCTTAGGGGATTACAATTATTATGTGATGCCGGAGGAAGTGTATGAGAAAGTAAAGAATGAGATACCGTATGATGTTGGTGTGTTGGTTCCTGGAGAAAAGAATTACCGGGGAGACTGGTACGATCTGAGGTCTGTTAAAAAAGCTCGCAGGAAGGATCGGCAAAGACCGGTATCAGAAATGCTGCTGATGATGTTTCGGTCAGCAGCAAGGGATCGTATGGGCGAAGGGAAAAGGTAATGGACAAGGCATCTATGGCGAAAGAGCATTGGGGAAGATCTGATGGGGCATAGGAGAAAAGAGATGATATGCAGATAGTAAGAATAGGAAACGTTGAGCTTACGCCGGAGGAAGCGCTGCAGTATTACCAAGAGGAACGGTACATTGTGACATACGGAAGTATATACCAGCTTCATTACAGCGCAGCGCAGAGAATGGTGTACGGAAGCAAGATACATACCGGCAAAGGAATGACGAGGCGAGGAAGATTTTTTGCCATGAAAGCCGGAGATGTCAACCGATTGGTGGGGTATGATCTCGTGAAGTAATGTAGAGGGAGAAAAAGAAATGGATAAAACAAAGATAGACTGGTGCGATAGTTCATGGAATCCGGTTACAGGTTGTCTGCATGGCTGCAAATACTGCTATGCAAGAGATATTGCAAAACGGTTCGGTGGTTGGGACTATGCGCCTGGTATGCTGAGAGCGAACATTGCGGAGGATAAAACCTATATCTACCCTATGGAAGATTACTATGGGAAGGCCGTAGAAATTCAGAACGGTGTTATCATCGCAGATATAAATGACGCATTTATTATAGGCGACAGAAAAGCTGCATATCCATTTGGTTTTGCGCCGACATTCCACCGATACAAACTGGACGAATACAAGAACAAAAGTGGCAGAAACATTTTTGTCTGTTCGATGGCCGATCTGTTCGGGGAGTGGGTTCCTGATGAATGGATCGAGGAAGTGTTTAAGGCTTGCAAGGCAGCGCCGCAACACAATTACCTTTTCCTTACCAAAAATCCGGCGAGATACATAGAACTGGAGAACGATAGAAAGCTGCCGTGGAGTGATAATTTCTGGTTTGGCACGAGCGTCACAAAGCAATCAGATAATTACACATGGTTCAAAGACAAGAAGTTTCACTGGTTCTTATCAATCGAGCCGTTACTGGAAGATTTGAAGAATATGGACGTACAGAACCCTTTGCCTGAGTGGATCATCATAGGCGCAGAAACAGGGCGGCGCAAAGACAGAGTGATACCTAGGTGCGAATGGATCAAGAATATTGTGGACCAATGCAAAAAGTACGATGTGCCGGTTTTTATGAAGTCCAGTCTTGCATCGATATGGGGAGAGCCGTTAATTCAGGAGTTCCCGGAAGGATTAAGGAGGCAAAAAGGGTGAAGATATATGAGCTGAACAGAAAAACATATAAAGATGTCAAAAAGATGGATCATGGGCAAATGAGCGATTTCTGCAGAGGGATTTACCAAAGCGGGTATGAGGCAGGGAAAAAGGCTGCAGAAGGATTATCGGAAGACGATATCCGCAGAATTATCTTGGAAGTAAAGGGAATAGGAGAAAAGAAGGCTGAGGACATTGTGTTGGCGTTGAAAGCGGCGCAGAACGGAAGGGGCGTATTGACAGATGTATAATAATAAGGTATATTTAGAAGTACCAGAATTTTCCGGAGAGAATGTACCAGTAGCCGTTGCCGCAAGGGTAATGAAAAAAGATCAACAGTTTATCCGGCAGGGAATTATCCAGGGAATACTGAAATTTGGCGTTGCCTTTAAGAAAGATGGTAGTTCTCAGTACGACTATTACATATCGCCTATGAAGTTCTGGCAGGAAACCGGTTATGTATATGATGGAGCAGAAGAATAACGCAACAGGGTTCTGGCAGGTAAAAAACCGGAATGTAACAAAGCCAGTAAGACACAGAAGGCCCCTGTTTTTGCCGAAAAAGAAGTCGTGAGAAGCCCTCGCAAGTGTGAAAATTTGCTGAATAGGAAACACAGAGGCAACAAAACGGCTGAAAAATGGCTTAAAACTCGGCGTTGCTGTCTCGATAGAGGAAGCGGCTAAGGCTGGGAAGTTCTAAGGTTTTACAATATGAGATAATGATATAGGAATGAGTGAATGATTAAAGGAACGAGAAATGCCGTAAATTATGTAATTACGTATTTCTCGTTCTTTTTTCTAAATGTAATTGGGTCATGTAATTAAGTAATGTACATATTTTGTAATTAAGTAATGCAAATATTTTGTAATTAAGTTATTTATATATTTGTAATTAAGTCATTACATATTTCATATTGACGAATATATTGTGCGGTAGTATAATCTAATTACCTGACAGGTAATTAGATAAAAGGGGATAGAGTTTGAAACTTGAGTATTCGTCTGATAAAGTTAAAGAACAATGTACGAGCGTTAAAGCTGCCAAGAAACTTTTTGCAGGTGATGCAATATTGGCAAGAAGTTTATTGTCTAGAATAAATGCGCTTGAAAGTGCGGAAAATATTAAGGATGTAATTGTACAACCAACTTTTCGATTCCATGATTTAAAAAATAAAAAAAGAAGAGATTTAGAAGGATATTTTGCAATTGATGTTAAATCAATCAGGGAACCTTGGCGAATTATTTTGCAGCCATTGAATGAAAATAATGAACCATATGTGCCATGTAATATTGACGAGATAGCCGGGAATGTAAGGATTGTGGAGATTACGGAGGTGAGCAAGCATTATGAATAACTATATTGAATATAATGATAAGATTGCTTTTCATCCGGGATATTATATTAAAGAAATTGTTGATGAAAGTGGACTTACACAGGAAGATTTTGCAAAAAGACTGGACACTACACCCAAAAATTTAAGTTTATTGATCAGAGGAGGACAAAGTCTTTCAATTGATATTGCCATGAAATTGTCCAGAATGGTTGGAACAAGTATCAATTATTGGCTTAATCTGCAAAATACATATGATGCATTGATCGCTGAATTTAAATCAGAAAAGGAACTGGCAGAGGAACGGATTGTTTTTCATAATCTTGATTATAAGTATTTTAGAGAAAATTATGGTTTACCGGATTTGCCAAGGAAGACAGATGAGCAGATCATACAGGTTAGAAGATTTCTTAATGTGGCAACCCTTTCTGTTCTTTCTAAAAGGGATATGGCTGTAAGTTTTAGAAATTCTACAAAAGAACTGACAGAAGCGAATACAATAAAAGCTAATGCTATGGTTCAGATAGCTACAAATGCGGCATTAAAATCAAATGCGCCTAAATTTGATAAGAAAAAATTTGAAAAAGCTGTTAATTATGCATTATCATTAACGAAAAATCATGAGGACTTTTATCCTATGATAAAAAAAGCCTTTTATGATGCGGGAGTAATATTTGTTATATTACCCAATCTGTCCGGGTCTAAAACTAATGGCGCTACGAAAAAAGTGGGTAATAATATCATGTTGATGGTAAATGACAGAAGATTGAATGCGGATTCTTTTTGGTTTACTCTTTTTCATGAGATAGGACATATAATTAATGGAGATTACGGCATTTCTTTTGAAAAAGAAAAAGGTGAGCAAGAAGATGTAGCAAACAAATATGCTGAAGATAGTTTGATACCGCCGGAACAATATCAGGAATTTTTAATGAAAAAGCAATTTAACATACGAGCTATCAGATCCTTTGCTGATCAGATCGATCGTGATCCGGGGATTGTACTTGGAAGATTACAAAATGATGGAATAATAAATTTTGATGATTGGAGGATGCAGGAATTGAGACACAAGTATAAGGTATCTGCTGTTGCAAAATCCTATATGTAATAAGAAATTACAATAGATAAAATATTAATTTTATAAAATATATAAAGGAGGAACTTATTATGGCATCAAATTCACAAAATAAGTATGTTGGTACGCAGACTGAGAAAAACCTGGAGGCGGCGTTTGCAGGAGAGTCAGGTGCAAGGAATAAATATACATACTTTGCATCAGTTGCAAAAAAGGAAGGTTATGAGCAGATTTCTTCGATTTTCTTAAAGACGGCCGATAATGAGAAAGAACACGCCAAGATGTGGTTAAAGGAGTTAAAGGGAATAGGAAATACTGCGGATAATCTTGCCGCGGCCGCGGGCGGCGAAAATTTTGAATGGACCGATATGTATGAAGGTTTTGCCAAAACAGCTGAGGAAGAAGGTTTTCCCGAACTTGCCGAGAAATTCCGTAAGGTAGGCGCGATCGAGAAACATCATGAAGAGCGTTACCGCGCGCTTCTTAAGAATATTGAAACTGCTGCGGTATTTGCCAAGAGCGAAGTCAAGGTGTGGGAGTGCCGTAACTGCGGTCATATCGTAGTGGGAACCAAAGCGCCCGAAGAATGTCCGGTATGCGCGCATCCTCAGAGTTATTTTGAAGTAAGCGCGGAAAACTATTAATTTTGATCCGAGAGGAAACTTTAGGCGATGAAGGATTTATTCAGCATAGGCGAAGTTTCTAAATTATTTAATATAAATATCAGGACGCTCAGATATTATGACGGCATCGGGCTTTTGAAGCCGACCAGGGTAGATGAAAAGACCGGATATCGTTATTATTCCACGAAGGATTTCGAGCGTCTTAATACAATAAAGTACCTGCGCGCTCTTAATATGTCGCTTGATAATATTGCCCTGTTTTTTGAGAATAAGGATATTTCCGTAATGGAGGAGCTCCTTAAAACACAGAAAGAGCAGATCAAAAAGAATATTGAGGAGTTGTGCAGAATCAGAACCAAGATTGACAGCAGGCTTATACAGCTTACGGAGGCAGAATGCGCCCAAAAAGAACAGATTACCGTTAAAGAGCTTGAAAAGCGCAGAGTTGCCATTTTGCGAAAAGAAATAGCTGTGACTGACGATCTGGAGCTGCCTATACGCGAGCTGGAAAGCCTGCATCATTTGGATTCCGTTATATTTCTGGGTAAAGTCGGCGTATCTATTGATCTGGACAGACTTTTGAATAAGGAGTTTGGCTCTTTTTCCTCAATTTTTGTGTTGGTCGAGCCTTCGGATGAGCTTGAAGGCGGCGGGAGCGGTCTGTATACCGACAGTTATCTTGAGGCGGGCGCCTATCTTTCCATATATTTTCAGGGAACGCATACTCAGGCGCCGGAATATTATGAAAAACTGTTAGTCTACGCTAACCAAAATAATTACGAAATCTGCGGGGATTCCGTTGAGATCACGTTGATTGATGCCGGTCTTACGAATGATACCTCCTCTTATGTCACCGAACTCCAACTGCCGGTAATTTTAGCGAATAGATGATAGTGTATACGGCCATGATCCCGGAGACTGTGGGAGCGACGCAGCCCAACATGGATAGAGAGTCCGGGAAAAAATGCGAGACCAGATAGAGTAACGGCATTCTCAGCGCAAGCGCGCCGAAGCAGCTGCTTATCATTGTAAAGATGGTTTTGGAATATCCGTTTAAAAAGCCGTTTAGACAGAATACGAACACAACCGCCAGATAGTCATAGCTGCAGGCGCGGAAGAAGGGTATTCCCGCTTCGATTATTTTCTCATCATCTGCAAAAATTTTAATCATACTAGACGGTGACAGCTGCGCCCAGGCAAAAAAGCAGGCCGACATGGCAAGCGCTATACCTATGCCCGCCGCAACGGATTTACGTATGCGATCGGGTTTGTTGGCGCCAAGATTCTGGGCGGTTATTGCTGAGAGCGCGCTTGCAATGGAAGTAGCGGGCAGCATCGCAAGAACGTCATATTTTCCGGCTATGCCAACTGCTGATACCGCATATATTCCAAACGTATTGACCATAGCGGTCAAATATAAGAAAGAAAGTCTTATCATACATTCCTGCAAAGAGATAGGAATGCTGAGTCCGGCAAGTTCCACCGCTTTTGCCTTATCTATACGCAGATTTTTCAAACTGAAAGTAAACAGAAAGTTATGTCTGTTCAGATATATGATGGAAAACAGCATACTAAAGCCCTGTGATAAAATTGTTGCAAGTGCTGTTCCTGCGACATCCATATGAAAGTATTTTACAAGTATTATATCAAGGGCGATATTCATAACGCAGGCAATGGCCGCAAACATCATAGGTCTTACCGAATCGCCGTAGCCTCTTAGTATAGAGCTTATGGCGTTGTAGCCGCAGATAAAAAATATGCCTGCGTTGCAGATAGTGACATATTTAAGCGACAGATTGTAAGATTGCGCAGGCGTATTCAGAAGTTTAAGTATAGCGCCTGATGAAGCAAGCATTATTGCGGTTAAAACAAGCGAAAATATAGTGAATATGCTAAGGGTAGTGCCAATGGATCTTTTGGCGTCTTCAGGTCTTTCCATTCCTATGTATTTGCCGACCAGAATAGTTCCGCCAAGCGTCATGCCGGTGATGATACTGGTGATTATCTGAGTTACCTGAGTCCCTGTTGAAACTGCGGCAACGCTTTCGGGCGGGCAGTATTTTCCTATGACCATAAGGTCTACCGCGCCATAGAGAGCCTGTATTATGTTGGCGAGCAGAAGCGGGATAGAGAAGCGTATCAGAGTTTTTAATATGCCGCCTTTGGTTAAGTTGTTTTTGGTGGAATTATCGGACATAAGCGGGGATTATCCTTTCTGTTAATATTGTATATTATCAATATAAGTTTTCAGATAGGATAAACCCTCCAGTTACTGGAGAGTCAAGACGAAAATTAATTTATAAATGAAAACCTAATCTTTTTCTCCGGAAAAGGATTTGATTTTAGCATAAAAATCTTCCAGTATGAATCTTGCATCTATATTTTCATACACTCTGATCGGTCTATGTAATCCGTTATGAATATAATACATATTATCATCAAATTCCGGCGCAGGCATATAAGACCATTTTCCGCAGTCCGGAAACATCATAACTCCAATAGACGGTGAATCCCCTAAGATTCTGTATTCCGCAGGCCTTGATTCCCACTCATTGTTAAATGCGACAACATGTTCCGCAAGGTATTTTCCGATTTCTCCATATGGTCTTACTCTATCATATAATTCCGCAAATGTAACCGGCATCATGCGATATACATTTCTTGGTATCTGCCAGACATTCATATCCGACTTGAATAATACATTCGCGGCGCATATATCATTTTTTAAGTTATATTCCCAACCGCCTGCCGGATAATCCCTTCCGCCAATCCATACGATAGTTGTATTGGTCCTGCATATTTCCGGTTTTAAAAGAATCGCCGACGCTATATCAGTCAATGTTCCCAATGACGCTATATATAAAGGCCTTTTGTCTTCTTTCATAGCTTCTTCGATGATAAATCTTGCACCCGGAGAATCCATTGGTGTTTTTTCGTTCGGAATTGCTTTTTCTGCACCGTTTTCAATTCGTACCTTTCCCTCCATACCCATTTTTTTAAGAATAAGCATTCCTTCCCTGTAACTGTCCTGCTGACTGGTGGCGGATTTCTCATCTCCAAAGTGAGCCGGAATGATGCCTTTTAAATCAAAAGATTGTGTTAAGATAGCATGAACCATTGCGAACTGATCATCTACTTCATTTTTTAAATCAGTGTCAAGAATCACTCTGATTTTTTTTGATATTGGTATGTTAAAATTATACATTTGCATCTCCGTTTCCATGCCTGTAATTAAAGCGCATATTACCGAATAAATTGTTAGTTTGTTTTATTGATATAATACCATAATTGTTCTTATATTTCTATTAAGTCGGCAAAAATGTTATCCTATAAAGATATGAGCCGATAAAAAGTTTTCACAAATACCATACAGACAAATATTGTTTTGGCGTTGAGTATATGTTATATTTATTATAATAAGGCTTTTTATACATATAACGGAGTGATTAAGATGCGGATCGCGATATGTGATGATGAAAAAGAAATAAGGGATATGCTGTCTGTAAAGGTGAAAAAAATGTATCCCGAAGATGAGGTCAGTCTGTATACATCCGGAGATGAGCTGCTTAATGATGACAGGCGTATGGATATCTGCCTTCTGGATATCCGTATGAATGGCAAAAACGGAATGGAAACCGCAAGGGAGATAAGGAAGATCAATAAAAAGGCGGTCCTTATTTTTGTGACGGCGTATAATGATTACGTGTTTGAAGCCTTTGACGTAGGGGCCTTTAATTACCTGCTAAAGCCTTTTGATGATGAAAAGTTTGAAAAGGTAATGGAAAATGCGGCAAAGCAGTATGAGGAATCGGGCAATGTGACAAAAGGCAGAGAACAGGAATATATTATGGTTCGCTCCGGCAAAAGCAGCATAAGGGTATTGATAGAAGATATCGTTTTTGCGGAGATTTTTAATCGGATCATCGTAATACATACGCTCAATGGGGATATTAAATATTATGGAAGGCTTTCGGAACTTGAGAAGGCGGCAGGAAAAGATTTTTACAGACCGCACAGGGCGTACCTTATCAATTTTAAATATGTGGTAAAATACGATTCTTCCGTAATATGTCTGGAAAAAGGTCAGGCGCTCATAGCCAGAAAGAAATATTCGGATTTTGTAAAGCAATATTTAAGATATATTAAAAACCATTGAAGGATATTTTGAATAGGTAATTGCGAAACTCTGATTTACGTCTTTGAAATTGTACAGATTTAACAAAACCCTTGCAGGCCGCTTTCGCTGCGTTGAGCGCAGTAGCGGCACTAAGCTCGAAAATACCTCGCTAAGTGCCGACGCGCTCAGAGCGCCTGCAATGGTGTTTGTTAAATCTGTACAATCAATATAAGTTGAGGGATAGTTTCGCAATCACCCGGGATATTTTGAAAATAAGGAGGTAGAATGATGAAAAAACTTGGTTTTGGTCTTATGCGTCTTCCGGTCTTGGATAAGACCGATCCGGCTAGCGTAGATGAAGAACAGCTTAAGAAGATGGTGGATATGTTCATTGAAAAAGGCTTTACGTACTTTGATACGGCATGGATGTATCAGGCTTTTTCGAGTGAAAAGGCCGCCAAAAAAGTGCTTGTTGACCGTTATCCCAGAGACAGTTTTACTCTGGCGACCAAACTTCACGCAGGCTTCTTTAATTCGCTCGAAGAGCGCGATAAAATCTTCAATGCGCAGCTTGAAAATACGGGCGTAAGCTATTTCGATTATTACCTGCTTCACGGAGTAGAGCAGGCCATGCTTGCCAAATATGAGGAGTTCGACTGTTTTAACTGGCTTTTGGATAAAAAGAAAAAAGGCCTTGTCAAACACGCGGGCTTTTCTTTTCATGATTCGGCCAAACTGCTTGATGAGATACTGACAAAGCACCCCGAAATGGAATTTGTCCAACTCCAGATCAATTATCTTGACTGGAATAGTCAATGGGTTCAGGCGCATGACTGTTACGAAGTCGCGACTAAACACAAGGTTCCGGTTATAGTTATGGAGCCCGTAAAAGGCGGGACGCTCGCCAGAGTGCCGAAAGAGGCCGAGGATTTATTTAAGGAGAGAGAGCCTGAGATGTCGGTTCCAAGTTGGGCGCTCAGATTTGCGGCGTCGCTCGACAATGTAATGGTCGTACTTTCGGGTATGTCCGATATAGCGCAGATGGAGGATAATCTGAGTTTTATGGACGATTTTATACCTCTGACTGAGGATGAAAAATCTCTGTGCCATAAGGTCGCGGATATTATAAATTCACAGATAGCGATACCCTGTACGGGCTGTTCCTACTGTACCGAGGGCTGTCCGAAGAAGATTGCCATTCCGCAGTATTTTTCATTATATAATGAAGATATGCGCGAGCATCTGGAGGAAAAAGGCTGGACGGTCAACTTTACAAATTATGACATACTGGCCGCTAAATTCGGAAAAGCAGGCGACTGTATAGCTTGCGGACAGTGCGAGCGCGTTTGCCCGCAGCATCTGCAGATAATAGAACATCTTAAGTCTGTTTCAAAACATTACGGCAAATAAGTCAATTCAGGATATACAGGATATATAAGGCTTCTTTTGCTTACTTTACAACCGAAAAAAGCCGTTTCACAACATTGAGGTTAAGTTTAAAGATCCGATACCGAAATATAAAGTGTAGGGCAGGTAAAAAGTTAAGATTGCTATTTTAAATTACCCTGATTAACCAATTTACGATTCAAGGAGGAATTATCATGACAATCAATGGAGTGAGCGGAACAAATGCGCAGATGGGAACTTTAGGCATGCAGCAGTCAAATGACCCTGTAGCCAAAAATATCGAACGCCAGATAGCGGAAACGCAGAAACAGCTTCAGGAACTTGCAGCAAACAAAGAACTGAGCGGTGAAGATAAGATGAAAAAACGTCAGGAACTGCAGCAGCAGATCAACGATCTGAATATGCAGTTGAGGCAGCATCAGATAGAAAAGCGTCAGGAAAAACAGAGAGAACAGCAGGAAAAAGCTTCTTCCGATGACATTTTTGACCCAAATGGTCAATCAAATTCTTCCACAAATGCCGCCTCAAAAAACATGACCGGTTTTTCACAGGCAGGCATGGAAGCGCTGATCTCGGCCGATACTGCCGGAAAACAGGCTTCTGTACAGGGCAGCGTTGCAAATAAAATGGAAGGAAGAGCCGGAGTGATCGAAGCTGAGATGAAGTTGGACAGCGCCCGTAACGGATCTTCCGGAAACAAGCAGGCGGAACTTGACGAGGTGAACAAAAAAGCAGAACAGGCAACGGCTTCACAGCTTGAAACGCTTGCTGAAGCAGGTAAAAAACTTAACGAAGCTGCCAAAGCTGAAAACAGCGCCAAAGATAATACAGCAGCTTCCGATAAAGATAAGGACGGAGAAAGCAAGACTGTTGCCGGTAAAGATAATGACGAAGAAGACAAGACCGCTTCCGTTAAAGATAAGGATAAAGACGGCAGTGCCAAAGCTATGTCTGATAAAGGCGCGGACATCGAAACTTCGGGAAATAATAGCAGTAATGAAGCCGTAGAGGAATACTACGGGCCGCTGTATAAGACGGTTGATATCCGTTTATAAAAAGAGGTAAGCTTTATGAATATTTCATCATTTGCCAAAGGTACATATAGTGGAACAAGCAGGTCCGGAACCGTATATGCCGGAAATCTGTTAATGGGTCGTGGAACTGCGCTCAAAAGCACACAAGATAAGCTGGAGCGTCAGCAAAAGACACAGAAACAGATAGATTTTTTTGGCGCGCAAAAAGAAAAACTCAAAGATATGGAGTGTTTTTCCGTCGAAGAGATAGCCGGGAAATTGAAAATGCTGCATTCATATGAAGATCAGATAGCTGCGGTAAAAAAACAGTATAACGGCGAACAAATGTTCCATATACTTGACGAGGCAATGGAACTTGGCGAGAAAATCGCAGAAGCCGCCGAAAAGAATGCTCCCAAGACCGAGGAAGAAAGAAAAGAGGAAATGGTTGAAGAAGCTCTTGGCCTTGATGAGAATGAAGGCGCAATGGACGAAGCTCTGGATGAACTTACGGAAGAACTGGAGCAGGTTCAGGATGAAATAGTTGAAGAAACCACGGACGAACCAGAGCAAAACTTGGACGAAGCCATTGAAGATACGGATGATATTGAGAATGTTAATAATATTGAGAATATTGATAATATTGAGAATATCAAGAATATTGAGAATATCAAAGAGACTTCGGCTAAGAATATCGATAATGTTTATATAGAAGAAAATTCTTTAAAAGAACTTAAAAAGAAATATAAACCGATCAATGTTTTGATTTAACGTACAATGGCATAAAAGAAGTATAAACTTGTAAAAGCAGGCGGCCTGATTCCCCAGCGGAAGACGGTTGACCTGCTTTTTTGGAATATTATATAATCTAATGCAATAATAAGATAGCATACGTTCTTGAAAGCCGGGGGTGTTTTTGATATACTCAAAGAGAAATTGGATTTATGGAGATGGCAAATAAAGAGTAAACAAATTATTAATGAGGGGAAGATAATAAGTATGAGAAGAAAAAATGTTATGAGAAAAGGAAGACGTATCAGAACAACAATTACAGGTGTTATTTTAGCTGTTATAACTTTGACAGCATGTTCACAAGGAAACTCAATAGATATGGAAACGTCAGAAGTTTCAACTGAAAGCAATGATAATGAGAATTCAACTGAAAGCAATGATAATGAGAATTCAACTGAAAGCAATGATAATGAGAATTCAACTGAAAGCAATGATAATGAGAATTCAAATGAAAGTAATGATAATGAGAATTCAGTTGAAAGCAATGATAATGAGAATTCAACTGAAAGCAATGATAATGAGAGTTTAAATGAAAGTGAAAATAATAAGATAGAGATATCAATGGAAGATGCAATTTCTGTGGGAAGGGAAGAAGCGGTAAAATATTATAATGACCTTCAGTTGACGGAAATTCATAGTTATGATAATGATGATAGCTTGGATAATTCGTCTGGAGATGATGGGAAAAGACAATGGTGGTATGTTAATTTTGCAAATGAAAATAAAAATTATGTAAGCATTTTAATTAGCGATGGAGAGATTGTTAATGTAGAACACTTTGATGATAATGCTAATACCGGATTATTAGATTTATCTGAGATAAATTTAACTGCTGAGGAAGCAGTTAAAAAGGCTAAAGAAATGGGATTGGCAGGTGGAAATCCGGATAATGGGAGAGATTGGGTTTCAGGATACAATTTTAAGCTGTCATATGGTTCTTTGGCGGAGGCGCCTGATGATATAAGAATATTTCTTGAAGTAATTGGAATTTCTCCAAACGGTAATTTTGCTCATGTAGATTTCGATGCTGCGACCGGAGAATGTATATTGGCTGAGGAACAACTGGAATATAGTAACGGAGATGTTGAATGGGTAAAATTTAATTGATTTTCGGTAGAAACTGCAAAAGAAAGCAAAAGAAAGCGAAAATTGTAAATAACGGTGGCAAATATGGAAACAAGGTTATATACTGTAAATGATATGGCAAAGGCAGGCTGCAACGATTGTCAGGGCTGTTTTAGCTGCTGTCAGGGCATGGGGGATTCTATTGTATTAGATCCATACGATATCTGGCAGCTTGAAAAAAATACCGGCGCGTCATTTGCGGGGCTTATGCAGAAAGAGATTGAACTGCACGTAGAAAACGGTCTTATACTGCCCAATTTAAAAATGCAGGAAAAAACCGGAGCCTGCGCTTTTCTTAACGAAAAAGGAAGATGCGGCATACATGATTTCCGCCCCGGACTTTGCAGGCTTTTCCCGCTGGGAAGAAAATATGAAAATGAAAAGCTTTATTATTTTGTATTGGAAGATGCCTGTAAAGGGCGGATACATACCAAACTCAAGATAAAAAAACAGCTTGGCATCGAAGATATACGAAATTACGAAGAATTTTTAACGAAATGGCACGGTTTAAGAAAGGATTTGCAAACTAAAATAGCCCAAAGCAGTGATGAATATGTTAAAGATATAAATATGAAGTTCCTGCGCATATTTTATGAAGCTCAGTATACTTTGGAGGATTTTTTCACACAATTTGAGGAGAGGCGCAAAAACTTTTTATCGGTTATAAAATAAAGAGGGGGGATAAAATGAAAACTATTGTAAGAGAACAAGCAAATTCAGTACAGACGGTAGAAAAAGGTCGCAAAAGTCCGTTTGGGGTAAAAGGTTTAAAATTTAAGATGGCTGCAGCGGTTTTGACGGCTGTGTCGCTTATGTTGACTTGTGTGGCCTGCGGAAACGGACAAGGCTCTGGCGATGGCGGGGCGGCTGCGGAAGAAAACATAGAAGGTGAGCTTTCTGATATAATGACTCGGATCTATGCGGATTTAGAGGGAATAGATGACGAGCGTAAAGAAACTATGCAGAATTATGTTATAGATACGCTGACAGAGGAAAATGAACAGGCGATGCTTGGAACAGCCGATATTGATTATACCGAAGGCATATATTCCGTACCGATGATGTCCTCCATTGCATATCAGTGCGTGCTTCTTCGCGTGAATCCTGAGGATGTGGAAGATATTAAACAGAAGCTTAAGGATAACGCGGATTTAAACAAGTGGATATGCGTCAGCGCAGAAACGATCGAGGTTGAAAATACAGGAGACCTGGTTTTGGCTGTGATGTGCGATAAGGAAGGCGCCGATGCGGTGGTCGGCGCATTTAACAGACTTAAATAACAGAGTTAAATAATAGGCGTCGTCGCGCGGGCAAAATAAAATATATCGTAGTCAACATGAAGGCGGCAGGAAATTATTTGATAAATCTTAATAAATCTTTTAAAAATCAATTAACAAATTTCCTGTTTTATGGTAAAATCAAGCTGAAAACCGACGGGAGGAAGATTCATGGCACAGGACAAATATGTAGCGTACGTTTCTACCTATACTAATGGAAATAAGGATAAATACGGGATCAGGATTTATGATGTGGATATAAAAAACGGACGTATGAAGGAAAAAAATCAGGTTGAAATAACCAATTCTTCATATATCACCATATCGCACAATCAGAAATTCCTTTATTCAATAACGGATTTTGGCGCCGAAGCATACCGAATACTGCCGTCGGGCGATCTGGAAGTTATCAATGAAGGCAGTATTAACGGAATGAGAGGCTGTTATCTGTCAACCGATTATGAAGATAAATTTTTATTTGTAGGCGGTTATCATGACGGAAAAATAACGGTTTTACGTTTACGAGAAGACGGCGGAGTGGGTGAGATAACGGATGAAATTTATCATAAAGGTCTGGGAAGCATAGCGGAGCGTAATTTCAGACCGCATATCAACTGTGTTAAGATGACAAGGGATAATAAGTATCTGTGCGCTGCCGATCTGGGTATGGATCATGTCAATGTATACCGTCTGGATCATGCGAACGGTAAACTGCGTCAGATAGACATTATCAGAAGTGAGCAGGAGTCCGCTCCGAGACATATGAAATTTTCCAAAAACGGCGATTATCTGTATATAGTTCATGAACTTAAAAATTACATAGACGTTTACACTTATAAGGAAATAAACGGCAATCCAGAATTTGAGAAAATTCAGACTATATCCACCTTAAACGATTACCATGCCGGCGGGTCCGCAGCGAGCGCGCTCAATATTTCCGTGGATTTTAATTATCTTGTCAGCTCCAATGCAGGGGATAACAGTACGATAATTTATAAGATAGACCAAAAGACGGGGCTGCTTACAAAGGTTCTGTGTCTGCCGATAAGCGGAGACTATCCTAAGGACGCGAATCTTTTCCCAGACAACAGGCATCTGGTATCGCTTAATCATGAAACCAATACAATGACGTTTTTTACGGTGGATCTGGAAAAAGGTCTGTTGGTAATGAACGGTAAAGAAATAGAAGTGCCTCAGCCAAACTGCATAATCTTTCATAAGCTGTCGGATTGAAAATATAAACTGTATTCAAAATATAAACTGTATTCAGAGTTAAATTTCCTATATATGTCATAAAAAACAACCTCTTCACATACATTTTAATAAGTATGGAAGGGGTTTTTTTATGGATATTAATAACAGAAATGAATATGCAGTATACAAAGACATACAGGATAGAACGGGCGGAGAGATATACATAGGGGTGGTAGGCCCCGTAAGGACCGGTAAATCGACTTTTATTAAACGGTTTATGGATACGCTTGTGCTGCCTTACATGGAAAATGAGCATGAGAAAGAGCGCGCCAAAGATGAGCTTCCGCAGAGCGCCGGAGGAAAAACGATAACCACTACCGAACCTAAATTTATTCCCAAAGAGGCGGCGCAGATTCAGCTGAGTTCTGACATTAACGTAAAAGTAAGACTCATAGACTGTGTGGGCTATATGGTGGACGGCGCGTCGGGCCATATGGAAGAAGATGCGGAGCGTATGGTGAAGACGCCGTGGTCGGCGGAAGAAATTCCTTTTACAAAGGCTGCCGAGATCGGAACCCGTAAGGTCATAAAGGATCATTCCACTATTGGCGTTGTCGTAACCTGTGACGGAAGTTTCGGGGAACTGCCGCGTAATGCTTTCTTAGAGGCTGAGGAGCGGACTATAAAGGAGCTTAAGGAGATACATAAGCCCTTCCTGGTACTGCTTAACTCATCAAAGCCTTATTCCGAGGAGACCAGACAGCTTGCCGATGAGATACATGAGAAATATCAGGTTACGGTTATGCCTGTAAACTGCGAACAGTTAAAGCAGGAAGACATTAACCGTATAATGGAAAACGTATTGTATGAATTTCCGCTTACCATGATTGAATTTTATATGCCTAAGTGGGTGGAAATGCTTGCATATGATCACAAGATGAAGCAGGATATAATCTCCCGGATAAAGAAACTCATGGCGGAGCTTACCAATGTAAGGGATATAACAAGAGCCGATTTTAATCTGGAGAGCGAATATATCAAAAAATGCAAGCTCGATGGCATAAATATGTCGGAAGGCAGTGTTAAGATAATACTTGAACCTGACGACAGCTATTATTATGAAATGATAAGTGACTTGGTTGGAGAATCCATTACAAGCGAGTACCAGATGCTTTCGATCTTAAAAGAGATGGCAAAGATGAAAAGAGAATATACCAAAGTCCTTCATGCATTAGAGTCCGTGCGCTATAAAGGATATGGCGTCGTTATGCCGGATAAAGAGGAGATTGTGCTTGAAAAACCCGAAGTTATCAAGCAGGGAAATAAATATGGCGTAAAGATAAAGGCCGAGAGCCCGAGTATCCATATGATAAAAGCGAGTATTGAGACGGAAATATCGCCTATTGTCGGAACCGAACAGCAGGCTAAGGATCTCATAGAGTACATTTCGGACACCGGAACCAACGATAACGGGATCTGGGAGACAAATATATTCGGAAAAACAATAGAACAGTTGGTAAATGACGGAATTTCCGGCAAAATTTCCATGATAAATGAGGAAAGTCAGCTAAAATTGCAGGAAACTATGCAAAAAATTGTCAATGACAGTAACGGCGGAATGGTATGTATTATTATTTAGTAAGATAAAGCATTATTATATAATAATATAATGTATTAAAGGGATATCTTGTAAGATATCTCTTTTTTATTGTTGGAGAAAATGTTATACTATATCTGTGGCTGCACAAATTAATTCTGTAAGTATCATAAGGGGGTATCCGCGATGAATGAAGTATATGAAAAGCTTCTGAAGTGTTATGATTGTTTTAAGAATAAGATTGATTTTAAACCTGATGTTGCGGTTGTGTTGGGTTCCGGACTTGGAAATTTTGCGAAGACCGTAGATGTGGTATCGGAACTTCCTTATTCCGAGATAGAGGGCTTTCCTGTGTCCACTGTTCCCGGACATGCCGGTAAATTTATTTTCGGTTATATAGATAAAGTTCCGGTTGTGCTCATGCAGGGCAGGGTACATTATTATGAAGGATATCCAATAACAGATGTTATTCTTCCGGCCAGACTTATGAAAATGATGGGAGCTGAAATATTATTTTTAACTAATGCCTCCGGCGGCATTGACCCGAGGTTTCATGCGGGAAGTCTCATGCTTATAAAAGACCATATTTCATGTTTTGCGCCCAATCCGCTTATCGGTCCCAATATTGACGAACTCGGAACAAGATTTCCGGATATGAGCCATGTTTATGATGAGGGCTTGCAGGATGTTATCAGAAATACTGCCAAAGAAAACGATATTGAGCTTTTTGAGGGAGTATATGCGCAGCTTACGGGACCGTCGTTTGAGTCGCCTGCGGAGATTAAGATGCTGCAGACCTTAGGCGCCAATGCAGTCGGCATGAGTACCGTGGTGGAAGCGATCGCGGCCAATCATATGGGAATGAAGATCTGCGGAGTTTCCTGTGTCAGCAATCTTGCGGCAGGAATGAACAGCGCGCCGCTCACACATGAAGAAGTTCAGGAGGCGGCCAATGCCGTGGCACCTAAATTTGAACTGCTGTTAAAAGAGTCGATTAAGAAGTTTGTCAACCTTTGCCGATAAACAGGAGGATAATGTAAATGCCCGAAGATAGCGTTATAAGGACTTTGATAGAGGCCGCTTTGTCGGCAAGGCAGTTTTCATATTCGCCTTACTCCGGTTATCAGGTAGGAGCAGCGCTTTTGGCGAAAAGCGGAGACATCTATACAGGCTGCAATATTGAGAACGCGGCGTTTTCACCTACTAACTGCGCAGAAAGAACAGCGTTTTTCAAGGCTGTGAGCGAAGGCGTAAGACAGTTTGACGCCATTGCGATCGCGGGAGGAACGAAAGATAAGGCAATAGAAAAATATGCCTGGCCCTGTGGAGTATGCAGGCAGGTAATGGCGGAATTCTGCAGCCCTGAGGCCTTTTACATTATAAGCGCAAGATCCGTGGACGATTATAAAATAAAGGCGCTTGAAGCTCTTTTGCCTGTCGGATTCGGAGCGGATAATCTATGAACGGGAGTTTTGACTAAATTTGTACAATCCCAATAACGTAAATCATAGTTTCGCAATTACCTATTTTGCCATTACACATTACATTGGAAAGGAAATAATAAATGAACATAAGACTGTACAATGCCCTGATACTTACTATGAAGGATGACAATATCATAAAAGGAGAAATATGGGTCTGTGGTGAGCGCATTATCTATGTAGGCGACGGTACCGACACTGATAAGGTTTACCGCAGCCTTAAACTTTCAAGTATCTTATGGGACAGGGAGATAGACTGTTGCGGAAATCTTTTAATGCCGGGCTTTAAAGACGCGCATACGCATTCGGGAATGACGCTTTTGCGTTCATATGCCGACGATCTGCCGTTGGACGACTGGCTTAATAAACAGGTCTTCCCGGTCGAAGCAAAACTGGACGGGGAGATGATCTACCATTTAACGAAACTGGCAATCTTAGAGTATCTTACCGGTGGGATAACTGCGATATTCGATATGTATCTGACGCCTGAGACTATAGCCCAAGCCTGTATAGACATGGGTATGCGTTGTGTGCAGGTAGGGGCCGTGAATAATTTCAGCCAGTCTGTCGATATGGTCGAAGAAATGTTTAAGAAATTAAATAACAGCCATAATTTAATTAGCTACATACTCGGTTTCCATGCCGAATATACCTGCTCCAAGGAACTTTTGCAGGAGATAGCGGGCCTGTCCCGTAAATATAAGGCGCCTGTATATGCGCATATTTCGGAAACTGCCAAAGAAGTGGAAGAGTGTAAGAAAAGATACGGAATGACTCCGCCTGTTTTTCTGGATTCACTTGGAATGTTTACTTTTGGCGGAGGAGGGTACCACTGCGTCCATATGGAAGAGGCGGATATTGATCTGTTCCAACGCAAAAGACTTAACGTGGTAACCAATCCGGCTTCCAATATGAAACTTGCAAGCGGTATTGCGCCCATATCACAGTATCTTAAAAGGGAGATAAACGTTGCAATCGGAACTGACGGGCCGGCGAGCAATAACTGTCTGGACATGTTTAAGGAGATGTTTTTGGTGACCGCGCTTGCCAAAATAAGGGAAAACGACGCTTCGGCGGTAGATGCGTGGGAAGCATTAAAAATGGCGACGGTAAACGGCTCAAGGGCTATGTATCTTCCTGATACCGATGTGCTTGAGGCAGGCAAACTTGCGGATATTATAATGATAGACTTACAAAAGCCCAATATGCAGCCTGTTAATAACATACCGAAAAATATTGTTTACAGCGCAGGCAGTCAGAATGTCAAAATGACCATGATAAACGGTCGTATCTTATATGAGAACGGCAGATTTGCGGATTTTATCGACGAGCAGGCAATATATTCAAAGGCAAACGAGATTAAGGAGAGTATCTGTTAAAGATGGAGCACTTGATTTTTGCGGGAGCAATAGTATTTATAATAACGCTTGTTATGATAAAAGGACTGCTGGATGATAAAAAGGCGCAGAAAAAGGTTATAAATAAGCTGCGGACACAGTACGGAGCGCCTGTAGACAGAGAATATAAGGCGGACGAACTTGAACGCAGCATAGCCATGTATTATAAAAAGCATGTGCAGGAACATCAGATAGACGATATAACATGGAATGACCTTAACATGGATGAATTGTACCGCCGCATGAATTATTCACACAGTATGGCGGGAGACGAGTATCTTTATTACCGCTTGAGAACGCCCGTCCGGAGCGAGGAAGAACTGGAAGAATTTGAAGAACGCGTGTTATTTTTTGCCCGGCACGAAAAAGAAAGAGTTAAGCTGCAGCACAGCCTTATCAGACTTGGCAGAATGAGCAAGTATTCTTTATACGAGTACCTTGACTATCTGGATACACTGGGTAAGCGGAGCAGCCTGAAATATTATATTTCGATCCTTCTTATCGTAGCAAGTGTTATTTTAATGTTTTATTCGGTGAGTACCGGCGTCGTGGCGCTTCTTATCGTTCTTAGCAGGAATATGATAAATTATTATAAGGAGCAAAAGGAAGTCGAACCGTATATAACAAGTTTTCGTTATATATCGAGACTTTTGGAGGCCGCCTCTGTGATAGCGGCGCAGCCCATAGACATTATATCCGGGGAGAGGGAAGAATTAAAAGCCGCTTATGATTCCATGGGAAGTTTCAGACATGGTTCATTTATCGTTTTTTCGGGACTTGCGGCAGGCGGTGTGAGCCTAAGCAGCAATCCGCTTGATATTATCTTGGATTATATAAGGATGATTTTCTATCTGGACCTGATAAAATTTAACCGAATGTTGGAGACGGTGCGAGGGCATATAGCTGAAATAGATAAAATAGTGACTGTTATCGGAAAGATAGAGACAGCAATATCAGTAGGGGAATACCGGGAATTTCTTAAAGGAGAATACTGTATACCTGAATTTGTTGACCGTAAGGAGCAGACACAGGAAGCGGATTTGGTTCAGAATAAAGCGCAGACAGGAGAGAAAAGCTTCAGTCACATACTGGAGGCCAAACAAATATATCACCCGTTATTAAATGAACCCGTAAAAAATGATATTAAGGTAAGCAGGGGCGTATTGCTGACCGGATCTAACGCATCGGGGAAATCAACTTTTCTTCGTGCAGTAGCCATAAATGCGATATTGGCGCAGACCGTTCATACCTGTGCGGCCTCATATTATAAAGCGGATATGTTTCTGGTATATTCTTCCATGTCGCTTAAGGACGATCTTATGAGCGGCGACAGCTATTATATGGCTGAGGTCAAGTCCATACGCAGGATATTAAATGAAGTCAAAGAGGCGGGGAAAAATAAAGAACAGGTGTTATGTTTCGTGGACGAGGTGCTGCGGGGAACCAATACGGTAGAGCGGATAGCCGCGTCAACGCAGATACTTAAGGCGCTTGCCCGGAATAATTCACTCTGCTTTGCGGCAACGCATGATTTGGAGCTTACAAAGCTTTTGGAGGATATATACGACAACTACCACTTTGAAGAAGAAATGGCAAAGGACGATATACACTTCCCATATAAGATAGAAAAAGGTCCTGCTGTTTCCAAAAACGCCATAGCGCTGCTTAAAATGCTGGGATATGATAAAGACATTGTAAACAATGCAGAGACCATGGCGGAACGGTTTACAAAAAGCGGACAGTGGATTTAATATAGCATATCAAATCATTAAAAATTTCTTGACAGATTTTCAGATTTTCGGTATAAAATAATTAGAGATAAGCGATGCTTATCGTATGGGAACTATGGTTCCCGTAAAAAGCAGTGAGTCCTACTGAGAGTGGAAACGATAAAAGCAGTGAGTCCTACTGGGAGTGGAAACGATAAAAGCGGTGAGTCCTACCGTAAGTGGAAACGATCAATTTAAGGCTGCGCATCAGCGCGGCCTTAAGTTTTACCTGCAGGCTGGATGCGGAAATACAGAGGAAGCAGTTATGAATATGAAACAGAACAGACTGAATTTATATCTCATAGATATGAAATATGTACGAAATCTTGCAAAAGCGGATGACCATGTGATGTCGGTATCACCGCAAGCGGGAAAAGAAACCAGACCGTTTGTTGGGGTTGTGGTCATATGCGGAACAGAGAAATATTGCATTCCGTTAAGTTCGCCGAAGCCGAAACACATATCCATGAAGAATGATGTGGATTTTACAAAAATTATGGACAAAGAAAGACTGATCGGGGTTTTGAATTTCAACAATATGATCCCGGTAGACGAAAGCTGTATTTCACCGCTTGATCTGAAAATCAGTCTTAAGGATGATGCCCGGACAAAAAGTTATAAGATAATGGCGGCAAAGCAGCTTAGTTGGTGCCAACGTAATCAGGATACTATCATAAAAAAGGCGAATAAGCTATATCGGCTTGTGCAGTCTGAAAAGGTCAGCGGCTTTTTGAAAAAACGGTGCTGTGACTTTAAAAAATTGGAAAAAGTACTGCAGAAGTGGACAAGTGATAAAAACGGCTGATAAAAAATTTATTTTAATAATATAATTCAAATAATTTATAAAATAAGGAGTAAATTCACACACTATGAAGGTAACAATATACACCGACGGCGCGGCAAGAGGAAATCCTGAAGGCCCCGGCGGATACGGGACCATATTACAGTACATAGATTCAAAAGGAACGCTGCATGAGCGTGAGTATTCGGCAGGATATAAGAAAACCACCAACAACCGTATGGAGCTTATGGCGGTAATAGTCGGATTGGAAGCGCTTACCAAACCCTGCGAAGTTACGCTTATTTCGGATTCCAAATATGTAACGGACGCCTTTAATCAGAACTGGATAGACGGCTGGCTTAAGAAAAACTGGAAAACGGCCGGAGGCAAGCCGGTAAAGAACATAGATTTATGGCAGCGGCTTTTAAAGGCCAAGGAACCGCATAAGCTTGAATTTATATGGGTAAAAGGGCATGACGGACACCCCGGAAACGAACGCTGCGATAAGCTTGCAACAGCCGCCGCTGACGGCGAGGACTTACTTGACGACGCGGGAGGAGAAGTGGTATAATATAACAAATAATCTTAAATATCGTATTTTTTGGATTTTATTTATATTACCGATATTACGGAAAGGACGAAAGCGGCATGAATAATCTTATATTATTTTTAAATTCATTTTTATCTTATTTGTTATTGTTTGTTTTAATTGTTGCTCTGGTAATAATAGCATGTGTTATCGGCGCTAAGCTTCGTAAGAACAAAGATTTAAAAAATTCACAGCTTGAGTCTGAGACAGACGGCAGTGTATCAGAACAGTAGTTATTGAATTATCCGGAGTTGGTCGGGAGACCAACTCTTTTCAATGTCAGATATAACATATTTAAGTGTTTAAGCGGAAAGGAATATATGCCTAAATCATCAAATCAGAAACTTAAATTGCTTTACATATTGAAAATACTTTCCGAGCAGACTGATGAAGAACATCCGATGGGGGTGCCGCGTCTTATCGAGGAACTGGAGAAGTATGATGTCAGAGCGGAGCGTAAGAGTATCTATGACGATATTAATCAGCTTATCGATTTTGGCTGCGATATCATATTGATAAAATCCAGGGTAAACGGCGGTTATTATCTTGCAAGCAGGGAATTTGAGTTAGCGGAGCTTAAACTTCTTGTCGAAGTAGTTCAGTCCTCCAAGTTCATTACGCTTAAGAAATCCAGAGAACTCATAGCCAAGATAGAAAAGCTTGCTTCCAGATCGGAAGCTAAGCAGCTTCAGCGGCAGGTCTATGTCGCCAATCGTATCAAAACCGCTAATGAAAGTATTTACTACATTGTTGACGATATACATAAGGCCATACAGAACAACGAACAGATATCTTTCCGGTATCTGGAGTGGAATCTCAATAAGGAGCTTGTGCCCAGACATTCAGGTAAGATATATACTGCCAGTCCGTGGGCGCTGACCTGCAAAGACGATAATTACTATCTTATTGCCTATGATAAGGAAGATGATAAGATCAAGCATTTCAGGGTTGATAAGATGGGCGGCATAAAGGTATTATCCGGCGTGGAACGAGAAGGCCTGGACCGGTTTAAGAGTTTCGATATTGCCGACTACGCCAACAAGACTTTCAGTATGTATGGCGGTAAAGAAGAAACGGTAACGCTTTTGCTTGAAAATAACCTTATAGGGGTGGTTATGGACAGATTTGGCAAAGAAGTTTCGATACGTCAAAGGGATGACGGACATTTTTCGGTGCGTGTGCCTGTGGCGGTAAGCGGACAGTTCTTCGGCTGGCTGACCGGACTTGGGAACGGAGCGGCGTTAATAGGACCGGAAGAGACCGTGCAGGAATACAAAAAGTATATGCAGGAAATCCTGCAAAAATATTAAAAGGGGTAATTGCTTTATGGATATACAACTTGCTTCCAGAATGAAGGATTTTGAAGAGGGGATTTTCCAACTTTTAAATGAAAAGAAGCTTAAGCGGGAACAAAGCGGAGAAAAGGTCTATAATCTTTCGGTCGGGACGCCGGATTTTAAGCCTGCGGAACATATTATGAAAGCTGTAAGCGATGCGGCGTCAAAGCCTGAGAATTATAAATATTCGCTTACCGAGCTCCCGGAGCTTATAGAGGCGGTACAGTCAAGGTATAAAAACCGTTACGGCGTAGAACTTTTAAAAGATGAGATAATGTCGGTATACGGTTCACAGGAAGGGATCGCGCATATCTGCATGTCTCTTTGCGATCCGGGCGACATAGTGCTTGTGCCCGATCCGGGGTATCCGATATTCAGTATAGGTCCGTCATTAGCGGGAGCGGATGTCAGAACCTATGAACTTACCGAAGAAAATAACTATCTTCCGGATCTTGAGAATATGGACAGGGCGCTTTTAAAAAAGGTAAAATGCATGATCGTGTCATATCCGCTCAACCCCATATGCAAGACCGCTCCGTGGGAGTTTTATGAAAAACTCATTCCGTGGGCAATAGAAAATGAAATTATAATAATCCATGATAACGCGTATTCAGACATCATATATGACGGCAGGGAAGGCAGGTCCATTCTGGCGCATCCCCGCGCAAAGGAAACAGCGGTGGAATTTTATTCCCTGTCCAAGTCCTATAACTATACCGGAGCCAGAATGAGCTTTTTGGTCGGCAATTCCCGTATCGTGGAAGCATTTAAAAGACTGCGTTCACAGATCGATTATGGTATATTCCTGCCGGTGCAGTATGGAGCCATTGCCGCATTGACTGGTCCGGACAATATAGTAAAGGAACAGCGCGCAAAATATCAGGAAAGACGCGACGCCCTCTGCGGCGGTCTGCGCGATATAGGCTGGCCGATTGAGGACAGCGAGGGAACGATGTTTGCATGGGCTAAAATTCCGAAAGGTTATGACGATGACGTTGAATTCGTTATGGAGTTAATGGAGAAGACCGGAGTAGTCTGCACGCCCGGAAGCAGCTTCGGGGCTCTTGGCAAAGGCCATGTGCGTTTCGCGCTCGTACTGCCGCCCGAAACGATCAAAGAGGCGGTAGCGTCCATTGATGCGTCCGGAATGCTTAAAAAATAATAAACAAGAACTGTTAATTGAAGAAGGCGCAAGAGGTGTATATATGTTTTAAAAGACACGCTTGCGCTCCGACTCCGGCGTAGCGGTACTAAGGCTGCAAAGTACGCAGCCTAAGGACCGACGCCTGCATAGGGTCTTTTAAAACATATATACACCTCTTGCGCATTGTAAAAAATAGACGATTGCGAAACGTTCCCACAATTTCAAATACGTAAATCGGAGTTTCGCAATTACCTGCTTTTACAAAATATAGAGCCCTGCATACTGTCCGCATTTTATGCTTTATGCAATAAAACAGGTCCTAATTTTTGTATATTTTTATTTCGGTTTTCTGCCATATTCAGATTGACACATCGCAAGATATATCATATACTATCCTTAAACCACAAAATATAGTAATATTATGTAAACAAAAACAACATTTTGTAGAATGTAATAAGAATCATTGTTGGTGAGCATGGGTAATTGCGAAACTTAGTTTCTTTGACGACTGTTTCGTGATCGCCTGCTGAATGAGTAAGGGGAAAGGTGTATGAGCAGTCTGTTGGAAGCATTAAATGAAAATGAGACGGATGAGAATTACGGTGACGAGTATAAGCCTGCCAGAGAAGTCAAAGTCATCAAAAAAGACGGCAGCTTAGAGGCTTTTAACGTACAGAAGGTAATAGACGCCGTTGGAAAAAGCGCATATCGGGCGCTGACAAAATTTACGGAAGAAGAAAAGCGGCATATCTGCCAGACGGTGATCGACAGGGTGAATGAACTGGGCGATGATAAGATACCGATACAGATCATGCACAATGTCGTGGAGAGCGCGCTTGAGGATGTCAAGCCCATAGTTGCCAAGAGTTATCGTGATTATCGTAATTACAAGCAGGATTTTGTAAGAATGATGGACGACGTTTATAAGAAGAGCCAGTCCATTATGTATATAGGCGACAAGGAGAACGCTAATACGGACAGCGCCCTTGTGTCAACCAAGAGAAGTCTCATTTTTAATCAGTTCAACAAAGAATTATATCAGAAATTCTTTATGACCACGGAGGAGATCCAGGCGTGCAGGGACGGTTATATTTACGTCCATGACATGTCGGCGAGAAGAGATACCATGAATTGCTGCCTTTTCAACGTCGCAGAGGTTTTGCACGGCGGATTTGAGATGGGCAATATCTGGTACAATGAGCCCAAGACTCTGGATGTTGCTTTTGATGTCATCGGGGATATAGTGCTTAGCGCGGCGAGTCAGCAGTACGGCGGTTTTACCGTGCCTGAGGTTGATAAGATACTTGAGCCCTATGCCGAGAAAACCTATAGGAAAAGTCTGAAAAAGTATGCCGGACTGGGTGTAAATAGAGATACTGCCGAGAAAGAAGCGCTTGCTGATGTTGAGAGGGAATTTGAGCAGGGCTTTCAGGGTTGGGAATATAAGTTTAATACCGTGGCGAGCAGCCGTGGTGATTATCCTTTTATTACGGTGACCGCAGGTATAGGTACGGGAAGATTTGCCAAGATGGCGACGATCATAATGCTGAATGTGAGAAGAAAGGGACAGGGCAAGGCTGAGTGCAAGAAACCGGTGCTTTTCCCTAAGATAGTCTTTTTATATGATGAAAATCTTCACGGCCCGGGCAAAGAGCTTGAGGATGTGTTTGAGGCGGGTGTGCGTTGCTCCGCCAAGACCATGTATCCGGACTGGCTGAGTCTTACCGGTAAGGGATATATAGCAAGTATGTACAAGCAGTATGGAAAGGTCATATCTCCTATGGGCTGCAGGGCCTTTTTATCTCCGTGGTATGAGAGGGGAGGCATGCACCCTGCTGACGATAATGATGCGCCTGTTTTTGTGGGAAGGTTTAACATAGGTGTGGTTTCGCTGCATCTTCCCATGATTCTTGCCAAGTCGCGTCAGGAAAACAAGGATTTTTACGAGGTGCTTGATTATTACCTGAATCTGATAAGACAACTTCATATACGTACATATGCATATCTGGGAGAAATGAGGGCTTCCACCAATCCGCTCGCATACTGCGAAGGCGGCTTCTTGGGCGGAAGGCTGCAGCTTCATGATAAGATCAAACCTATATTAAAGACTGCAACGGCAAGTTTCGGCATTACTGCCTTTAATGAGCTTCAGGAACTGTACAACGGCAAATCTCTGGTTGAGGACGGCAAATTTGCTCTGGAAGTTCTTGAACATATCAATGACAAGATAAACGAATTTAAAGAAGAAGACGGTCATCTTTATGCTATATACGGAACTCCCGCCGAGAATTTATGCGGTCTGCAGGTTAAGCAGTTCCGCGCGAAATACGGCATAGTTGAGGGCGTATCGGACAGAGAGTATGTTTCCAACAGTTTTCACTGTCATGTTACGGAGGATATAACTCCCATTGAAAAACAGGATCTTGAATATCGTTTCTGGGAGCTTGCAAACGGCGGAAAGATCCAGTATGTCAAGTATCCTATAGATTACAATATCGAGGCCATTAAGACGCTTATAAGGCGGGCGATGGACATGGGCTTTTATGAGGGCGTAAATCTGTCTTTGGCTTACTGTGACGACTGTGGGCATCAGGAGCTTGAAATGGATGTATGTCCGGTATGCGGAAGCCGTAATCTGACCAAAATAGACCGTATGAACGGCTATCTGGCTTATTCCCGCGTACATGGCGACACAAGATTAAGTGACGCGAAGATGGCGGAGATCGCAGAGCGTAAGAGTATGTAAATGTAGAAAGGTATTTGCTGTTGCTATGAGATATCATAATATAACCAAAGACGACATGCTCAACGGAGACGGTCTGAGAGTAGTTTTATGGGTGGCCGGCTGTTCACATTGCTGTAAGGGCTGCCATAATCCCGTTACGTGGGACCCTGAGGGCGGACTTTTGTTTGATGAAGCTGCGCGGTCAGAGATTTTCGAACAGCTTGATAAAGATTATATTTCGGGAGTTACCTTTTCCGGGGGCGATCCCATGCATGCTGCCAACAGAGCCGATGTCAGGAAGTTGGCGGCGCAGATAAAGGAAGCCTATCCGGATAAGACTATTTGGCTTTATACGGGCGATCTTTGGGAAAATGTCAAAGACGACGGGATAATGCAGTATGTTGATGTGTTGGTAGACGGAGAATTTGAGGAAGCCGGTAAGGATGCGACCCTTCACTGGAAGGGCAGCGCAAATCAGCGTGTTATAGATGTGCAGGCAAGTCTTGCAAAAGAGGATACCAAAGGACCTGTTCTGTACTGCGAATAGTTATGAACGATATTTAGTGAAAATACGGACTGCCGGAAAGGATGATAAGTTGTCATATATGAAGACCATTAAAATAAAGTATTTTACGGATAAAATAGATAAACTGGCCTATATAGACGGAAAATCTGACTGGATCGATCTTCGTGCAGCCGAAGACGTGTCTTTGAAAAAGGGCGAATTTAAGCTTATACCTTTGGGAGTTGCAATGGAACTTCCGGAAGGCTATGAAGCGCATGTGGTTCCCAGAAGCTCAACTTTCAAAAACTTCGGGATAATCCAGACCAATCATCAGGGCGTCATAGACAGTACATATTGCGGCAATAATGATCAGTGGTTCATGCCGGTTTACGCAGTAAGGGATACGCAGATACATGTCAACGACAGGATATGCCAGTTCCGTATCATGGAAAATCAGCCGAAGATCGTTTTTGAAGAGACAGATCATCTTGATAATGCCGACAGAGGCGGACACGGAAGCACCGGAGTTCAGTAAATATAATTTAAAACAGTCATGGAATAAAAAAACTTCTTCACGTACATAATAAGAAAAATGTTTCGTAAAGGAGTTTTTGTCTGTGCAAAGTAATAGTAAAAGTAATAATAAAAATAATAATAAAAGCAATGTAAACAGCAGTAATAAAGCTGATGAACGGGCAGCGGACACAGTGTATGCGATGGACGGGCAGGCGGCTGACGTAATGTATCCGTCACTGGAAGATAACATGCGTTATTTATCTGAGCGCCTGAAACCTGATACAAGTTTCGATATTGTATACAGGGTGATCGAAGTGGGCGGCAGGAGAGCCTGCATATACTTTATCGACGGTTTCTGTAAAGATGAGCTTATGCAGAAGCTATTGCAGTATTTTATTGATATGAAGCCGGAAGATATGCCGGAAGATGCTTACGGAATGGCAAAAAAGGCGACGCCGTATGTGGAAATTGATTTAAAAGACAGGTGGGACGATATTTTTTATAATATCCTGTCAGGAGTTTTTGCGCTTTTTATCGAAGGATATGACAGGTGCGTCCTTATCGATTCAAGAACCTATCCTGCAAGAAGCGTATCGGAACCTGAAAAAGACAAGACTTTAAGAGGCTCCAAAGACGGTTTTGTGGAAACCGTAGTGTTTAATACGGCGCTAATCAGGCGAAGGATAAGAAGCACTGAACTCAGAATGGAAATGCTGAATGCAGGCAAGAGTTCCAGGACGGATATCGTGCTTTGTTATATGGACAATCGCGTAGACCACGAATTCTTAAATAAGATCAAGAAAAGGATAGAGAACATCAAAGTTGACGCATTGACCATGAATCAGGAAAGCCTTGCGGAATGCCTTTATCAGAGAAACTGGTTCAATCCTTTTCCAAAGTTTAAGTATACCGAAAGACCGGATACCGCAGCGGCGCAGGTGCTTGAGGGCGATGTGATCATACTTGTTGACAATTCTCCGTCGGCCATGATAGTTCCAACCTCAATATTTGATATTATGGAAGAGGCGGATGACTATTATTTTCCGCCTGTTACCGGAACTTATTTAAGACTGTCGAGGTTTTTGATCGGGGTTCTGACCTATTTTATAACACCGACTTTTCTTTTGCTGATGCAGAGACCGGAATGGATTCCGGAATCCTTTAAATTCATTATGGTAAAGGAACCAAGCAACATACCGCTAATATACCAGTTCCTTATACTGGAACTTGCTATCGACGGCCTTAAGCTTGCGGCTATAAATACCCCCAATATGCTAAGTACGCCGCTTAGTGTGATGGCCGCTCTGGTGCTTGGTGAGTTTTCGGTCAACAGCGGCTGGTTCAACTCAGAGGTTATGTTATACATGGCCTTTGTTGCCATTGCCAATTATACGCAGTCCAGTTATGAGCTTGGATATGCGCTTAAGTTCATGCGTATTATAAATCTCATATTGACGCAATTATTCGGCATATATGGATATATAACAGCTGTTATTATATTGGTGCTGTCTATAGTCTTTAACAAGACTTTATCCAATAAGAGCTATATTTACCCTATCCTGCCGTTTAATTTAAGGCAGATGGCCAAAAGATTTCTGAGGCTGAGACTGCCGGAAGCCAAGGACTAGCTTTTATTAAGGAACAGCTTTTATTAAGGACTAGCCTTTATTAAGGAACAGCCTTTATTAAGGACCAACCTTTGTTATTTAAAATTATGGTTATTTAAAATTCTTAGCGAATTCTTAAAATTAAGGATTGTTATTTTATCGAATAAATAGTACAATAAGGGCATTAATGCAATAAAGATAGGCAATTAAAGATAAAATAGGTGCATTAGTGTTTTGATGAACATTAGGAGGAAACTAAAAGTAATGAATTGTCCGGAAAGTCCCATTTTATTTATAAATCCCGTTTTTAAGCAGATGCTGTGGGGAGGGGAGCGGCTTGGAAAGGACTGGCCTTATGAGATTCCCGGAAAAGACACCGGGGAGTGTTGGGCGGTAAGCGCGCATCCTAACGGTGACTGCACTGTAAAAGGCGGGAAATATGATGGACGCGCTCTTTCGAAGCTTTGGAAAGAAGAGCCGGAGTTATTTGGCAATATAGATATGGAGCGTTTCCCGCTTTTGGTTAAGATAATTGATGCACAGGGATATTCGAGCATTCAGGTACATCCCCATGATGAATATGCCAGACTTCATGAAAACGGTTCCTACGGCAAAATGGAGTGTTGGTATATATTGGACAGTACAGAAGAGTCAAGTCTTGTGGTGGGACATAACGCAAAGACCAGAGACGAACTTAAAGACATGGTTCATAAAGGCGAATGGAAAGAACTGATAAGGGAAGTCCATGTGGAAAAGGATGATTTTATCCAGATAGAGCCGGGAACCATACATACATTCGGCGGCGGGCTGATGATACTGGAAATACAGCAGAACAGTGATATAACATACAGGGTGTATGATTTTGACCGTCTTACCAACGGTAAGCCCAGAGAGCTTCATCTGGATAAGGCTCTTGAAGTTATCACCGTTCCGCCCAAGCCTCTGGAAGACTGTATAATAAAAACCGGCAATATGCCTGAAAATACAATGAATCTGCTTATTGAGTGCGAATATTACAGGGTATGGAAACTTGATATTTCAGGTTCTTTTGAGACCGTGCAGGATCAGCCTTTTATGATAATGAGCGTAACAAGAGGAAACGGCTGCATAAACGGAACACAGATCAGTAAGGGAGATCATTTTATTCTGCCGCATGGTTACGGTGATATAAAACTGGATGGCGACATGCAGATAATTGCGTCTGCCTGCAGAATGTGATATAATAAGCTCAGGCTCGGCAGCCTGAGCTATCAGAATTGCGTAGCAATTCTGCAACGGATGATATAGTGTGTTCGCTTCTGAGAATGTGATATAATGAGCTCAGGCTCGGCGGTCGGAGTTATCAAAATTGCTATGCAATTCTGCAATGGATGATATAGTGTGTTCGCTTCTGAGAATGTGATATAATGAGCTCAGGCTCGGCGGTCGGAGTTATCAAAATTGCTATGCAATTCTGCAATGGATGATATAGTGTGTTCGCTTCTGAGAATGTGATATAATAAGCTCAGGCTCGGCGGTCGGGAAATAAACTATGGGAGGTATATGTGATGAAAGATAGTAATTGCGGATATTGTCAGGGCGGAGAGCTTTTAGCTAAATTTGGTATTAAAATATGCGATCTGGACGTGAGCCAGCTTATATTGTTCAAGGAGCAGAGCAAACCCGGAAGGTGTATTGTTGCTTATAAAGATCACGTAAGTGAGATCGTGGATATAAGCGATGAGGAACGGAATAAATTCTTCGCAGATGTAAACAGGGCTGCCAAAGCCATACATGCGGCTTTTTCTCCGGATAAACTTAATTACGGAGCTTATGGCGATACAGGCTGCCATTTACATATGCATCTGGTTCCGAAGTATAAGGATAAAGATGAGTGGGGCTCAACCTTTCAGATGAATCCGGATAAAATATATTTAAGCGATGATGAATATGAAGAAATGATCAGAAAGATAAAGGAGCATCTGTAAGAATGACCGGCTATAGCGTTGATGGCAGGCAGTTCCGCACACAGGCAGATTACAGAGCGGCGCTTAAGGACAAAGAACAGATAGATGCTATTAAAAGTAAAGTGAACATGCAGCAGCCGGGGGAAGTCCTGACTCTTTGGGGGGAACTTGCCGCCGGGAAATATGTGTTTAAGTCCATACTCGGAAATGATTTTAAAGACGAGATAAGCGATCTTGCCGAGAAATATAAGAAGCAGGGTTATACCAAAAGCAGCAGAATAAAAACTGCCGGGCGTAAAGCTGCTGCCGGGAACGCTAAAAAGATAAGCAAAAAGGAAAAAAAGTCCGGCAAAGCCGCCAAAAACAATAAAGAACACCCGATATCCATAGAAGACTATGACGAAGACATGCAGAATGAGATAAGGGCGGCGCTCAAGCAAAATGAGCGTAAGAGAAAACTGCTCATAGCTTTATGCACGGTTATTGCGGCAGGGTGCTTCGGATATTATGGAGTATATTATTATTTTGCGGAAAGAACCCAGTCCGATTACAATAAACTTGCTGATCTCAAAGGAAGCAAGACATTGACTTCCCCGGGTGTTACGATACATTATGATGACGAAGATGACGTTGAACTTGAGGTGCTTGAAGAGTATGAGACTCTTTACAATAAAAATAAAAGACTGATTGGCTGGCTCAAGATCGATGATACCAATATAGACTATCCGGTCATGCAGACAACGGATAACGAATATTTTCTTGATCACAACTATGAGCAGGAATACGATAAAAACGGCAGTCTTTTTCTTGATGCGGATTGTGACGTGGTTCACAGGAATACTAACCTTATAATATACGGACATCATATGAAATCCGGAAAGATGTTCGGAAACCTGAATAAATACAGCAGCCAGAGTTATTGCGAAGAACATTCCACTATTCAATTCGATACGATTTATGAAAAAGGCACATATCAGGTTATGTACGTATTCAGGTCAAAAATATACAACGAAGACGAAATAGTGTTTAAATATTATCAGTTTTTGGATGCGGCCTCCGAACAGGAATTTAATTCCAATATGCAGGAAATGGCGGCTATATCCCTGTATGATACAGGCGTCACTGCTTCCTACGGGGATGAACTTCTTACTTTATCCACATGTGATAATTCTGAAGAAGACGGGCGTTTTGTTGTTGTTGCCAAAAGAGTTGGATAAAAAACTTGCATATTTTTTCAGATATAGTAAAATAAAATTGTATGGAATTTAATTATAATATGAATAAAATACTAATAATACCGGATCAAAATGACGATATAATAATATAAATTATTTTATTTTTTTACATATTAATAATTTATATTATTTTTGGCGTGTTTTATTCGGCCGTATATACGGCTTATTATGCGGCTTAAAGTGATCCGGCATGATCCCGGCTATAAGATAAATGTATATTGCTGCAGAAGGAGAGAGTGATATGTCTAAAAAAGCATCTGTAAACAGACCTAAAAAATCCAACAGGAGATTAAAAAGGAGCGTGAGGCGGAGTCTTGCGGCTGTTTTAATGATAACTGCTATAGGTGTTGCCGCCATACCGGTGCCTGAGAACTATGCAGAGGATCTGGGCATGGAGGCGGATATGGAATATGACATATCCGGCGGCAAGAAAGATGTGCATGAAGATTTGGTATTTGTGGATGGTCAAGATGATCCGGAAAATAATACAATAAAACCTGCTGATGATGTGAAGCTGACGGATTCAATCGAATTAGACAGATATGTTGATAAAACTACTGAAGAACTGATAGAAGCTTTGAATGATCCTAATCCTAACAAAAAAGCTTATGCTTCTTATACAGTAACTAATGTTGACGGTTCTTATGACCTGTCATGGCAGTTTCTGTATTATACTACTAAACATGCTCAGAGTGCGGCGACCAGAGCAGTAATATGTAAATACAATAATGAATATATGGCTGATGAAGTTGAGCTTAATATGTCTCCAATTACTAAATATTATACGTTGGAAAAGGATAAAGTGATAGAATGGTATGAGGGTACGATGGCAAGCAATATGTCATGGGATCCGACAAAGGAGATTGTATATACATATAATATGTATAATTTAAACCAGAAATTGGATGACAGTGAACAATGGTTCATAGATAATTATGATTCTAATAATTATCAAAATAAAATAACGGAGTTTGAGGCATATAAACAGGCATTGGAAGACGAAGATACAGCTGCCGGAGCGGTAGAACCCGGGGAATATAAGGTCAAACCTTCCGAAGTGCTGTATACTATTAAAGGCATAGTAAGCCAGAATATGATTGATTGTTATAGTCATTTTGACAATACATTTATAACACATCCGGGATATAAATGGGTTGAAGTGACGGATGATCGTCTGGATAAACCGGCTCCCCCAACAGGAGAAGAAGGAAACCGACAGACTGTTTTTGTAGCGCAGCATGAGAATCAGGCTGAAATACCGGGTGAGTGTGATAAAAACGGTTTTATGATAGCTGAAGGCGGAAGGGCTGTAAATATCTGTGCCATCGGAGATAAAGCATTTAAAGGTGCAAGCAGAGTCAGAACGTTGGTTATTCCGAGCGCTATAAGTTATATAGGAGATGAAGCATTTGAGAATGCTACATTGGTAACTACCATAAATATTGGTAATGTTGAGCATCTTGGAAATAGGGCATTCAATGGTTGCAGCCATCTTGAGTCCGTAACATTTGGTATCGGGCTTAAGGAGATAGGCGCGGAGTGCTTTAAGAATACTGCGCTAAGTTCAATTGTACTTCCTGATACAGTAGCGATTATCGGAGCCGGTGCATTTGCGGGATGCCGTCAGTTGACTACAGTTGATATAAGTGCCTGCAACGGTCTTAATGCAGGTTGTGATATAAGAAAATTTGCTTTTTATAACTGTACTGCTTTAAATGAGGTTAAAATGACCAGTCCTACCGAGATGATCGTTTCGATAGGAGAAGGTGCTTTTGCAGTATCTTCAGGTGGTAATCCCATTGATATTAAACTGCCTGATAATGTAAAAACAATTGGCGATTATATGTTTGCAGGCCGTGCAACACTAAAGTCGGTTACATTTCCCAAACAATATGGAACAGGCGCGGATGTGACGCTTCCGGAGAATATGTTCCATGGTTGCTCTAATCTGGAATATGTTGAATTTCCGGTTGACAGCAACAACCTTTATGTAGGAGGTTATGTAAATTTCCCAACATATGAAGACGAAGAAACGAGAGAAGAAAAAGTTAGTTTATTTACAGATGTGGTAAATCCTGATTTTTATGTAAGAGGGCCTGAGCTTAAAAATCTTACAGATGTGGCTGACCCGCGTGAGGATACTTGGTCTGCTGTCACATGGGTAAATGATTATGTTCCGTATGTATTTAAAAATTCGGTTGGAGTGGACTGTTATGAAGTTGCCATAGGTGGTTACCGATATCAGGCCAATGCCAATAATGAACTTACATCGTGTGTGCTTGTGAAAGATAACCCAACCGGAGAACTTATTATACCTAGTAAAGTCGGACAGTATGATATTAAGAGCATAGTTCCGGGATGTTTTGGAACGGAACCATATACTGATGAGGCTCAGAAACTTAGAGACTCAATTATAACAATCAAAATAGAGGATAATTCAATATCAACTATTGCAGACGGAGTATTCCAGGGCCTTCCGGAACTCAAGAAAGTTATTATCGGTAATTCTGTAACTGCAATAGGCAGCAATGCGTTTGCGGATTGCAAGAAACTTATAGATGTAACTTTTAATACACCTGCAAATGGATATGAGAATTTTACTATTGGTGAAAATGCATTTAGGACCGGAAGCAGTGAACTTACTTTCCATGGCGATATAGTAAAAGGTTATGCGCCTTTTGATTGGGCCATGGCGCCTAATAATATGATCGATGCCACGACCGGTATGAGAGTTTGCTATAAGAGCCTTACTCCTACTTATTTAACTGTGATGTATGACGCTAATACACAGATGGTCACATTACTTGATTATCCCAAGTATGATCAGATCGATGAGATTTTAAATGAAACTCATTCATTAGATATTGGTGATATGACATACGGCGAATGGATGGCTCAAAATTATTATAATTTGTACAGCAGCGCGGATTATGATTCATACAGAAATGCATTTGCGGAAGCATGGAAAAATGCGCCTGATAAGACAGAGGCAGAGGCCTTGTATGATTCTGAACTTTATGGACCTTGGGTAAATCCGGATTTTGTGAGAGACAGTAGCAGTTTTACTGCAAGCGCTGATGTCATTGACGTAAGCAACCGGGACGGAATTCTTGCAAAAACCGCAGACTTTTTCTTCAAACCTCTTATAGCAGAGGCTTACGCCGGTGCGCGTCCGGAAGCATTTTATACGCACTTCCCTTATAGCGCGGAGAAGAATGCCGATTCAGACAATGTATATTTAACTTTGACGGAAGAGGAAAGAGGTCTTATCAATGCAGTCAGAAATATAGTTGTTCCCGATGGCGTAGATTCTATTGATGTTTACGGTTATATTAACGGTTCGGATGCCAATCGGCTGAATGCAAGTACGTATTTGACTACAAAAATAGACGAAGATGTATACCGTATGTATACCAGTACCGCTTCGGCAGATTCTGATGATAAAGCAGACGTAGTTCCCGGACTTTTCAGCGGGGCATATAAGGATTATGCGTCGGGGTCTGATTATGAGGAATATACCAGAGGTAATGACAGAATAGAGTCTGTTACGTTAAACAGCGTTAAATCCCTGCCGGATCATGCTTTTGACAGCTGCGAGAAACTGAATACGGTTATAATAGGGGCGGATTGTGATGATATCGGAACAGTTCCCTTTAGAGGCTGCGCTAATTTAACGAATGTGAACTTTAACGGCAATCCTAAGTATATGGCTGAAAACGGAATTATTTATTCCAGAGATACGGCTTCCAATGTAGGTGATGAGAGCAATTATGATGGTACCTATACTATTGAAGAATGCCTGTATGCAAGGGGCAAGAGCGGCGGCGTAGGCACTACGACCGTGCCGGACGCATCATATAACGGAGGATCCGAGTCCGTCACCATAGGTAAAGTGCATGCGATCAGAGAAAGCGCATTTGAGGAATGTGCTAACGTTAATAATATATACTTAAATGATGCTCTTAATCTTACGGAGATTCCGTTAGACTGCTTCAGGAACTGCAGCAGCCTTAACAGGATATGGCTGCCGAGAACGGTAAATAATATCGAAGAAGGCGCTTTTGCATATGATAATAATCTGACTGAGCTCAGGATTCCCGGCAAAGAGGTATTTATTTCCGCAAGGGCATTTGTAAATGCTAAGGATTCAGGCAAAACAGTAAATACTACCGTATATACATATGAAGATTCTTCAGCCAGAAGATATGCTGACAAATATGGAAATGATTATCTTCTTGAGTATGCGGAGATACCTGCAGAATGGACTGTAGTTTTCCTTGATCCTGACGGAGCTCAGTTGGGCGATACTATATATAAGGAAGACGGAAGTTACCTGCAGCAGGATGAGATCCCTGCCGCGCCTGAAAAGGAAGGTTGGGTATTCCAGAAGTGGCTTGGAACAAATCAGGCTGAAGTAACGCAGCCCATCACTTCAGATGTAGTATTTATAGCTCAGGGATATTCATCTAACGGAATGGTGGACGGAGTTCATTATACGGTTGATTTCTATGATCAGTTGGACGGTACTCTGATAGGAAATACGCAGTATGTATTACCGGGTGATGCGGCTATAGCTCCTCAGGCTCCTGCTCATGACGGATATACATTTGTTCAGTGGAGCAGTGAGGAATACTTAAATGTTCAGAGAAACTTAACGATTTTGGCTATGTATAGCGGTTCCGGCACAGGTAACGGCAACGGAGACGGCGGCGGTAATGGCAATGGAAACGGCAACGGTAATGGCAACGGAAATGGCAACGGCAGTGGCAATGGCAGTGGCAATGGTAACGGAAGCGCGGGCTCGACAACAGTTTCAGCTTCTTCAACCACAACATCCGTAACTTCTTCTTCGACTGCTACCGGAAAGTATACGGTAACGGTTATAAACGGAAGCGGAAGCGGTACTTATGATGTGGGTTCGACCGTAATAATCGCTGCAAACACTCCGGCCTCAGGCAAGGTATTCAGTAAGTGGACCACTGATTCTGCAGGTGTAACATTGGCAAGTGTCAGCATGAGTGCGACTACGTTTGTGATGCCTGCAAGTAATGTGACCGTAACAGCTAATTATATAGACGGAACGGGCGTAAACACAGTCGGCGGCACCGTAAATAATACCATTACCGGTAACAGAACGACCGGAACTACCGCAAGTAATAATGACGGTAATACAAGAGTTGACATAACTAAACCCGGTATTTCCAATAAAGATCTTGCCACAGCCAATGTAAACGGTTCTCCGGATAACTTTGTAGTTAAGATATCCGAAACGAACGAAGCTACGCAGGCGGTAATAAATGCATTGACCAATAAATACGGCGATATGGGAAGTATTTTATATTATGCCATGGATATAAGCCTGTATGATTCAACGGGTACCGTAAAGATCACGGATACTACCGGCCTGTCGGTTGACATAACTATTCCGATCCCTGATGCGCTGACAGTCTTTGGCGGTAATAATATGGCCGGAGCAGTAGTTGCAGGTGATCAGTTGGAAGACTTGAACGAGAGATTTACAACAATTAACGGTGTGCCGTGTATAAGCTTTACGGCTACGCATTTTTCACCGTATACGGTTTATGTGGATACTCAGAACCTGTCGGAAGGTATGTTGGATGTGACTCCTAAGACGGGAGATCCGATACATCCGAAGTGGTTTTTGTCGATCGGTCTTGCATGTTTATCTGTCATTCTTTTCATGAAGAAAGACAAGAAACCGGTTAAAGTAAAGGCGGCATAGTTTTTTATACTTCCTTGGGAGATGCCTATGGGAAAGAAGATCAGAAAAGCGGTCGGCGCGGTCTTAATGGCTCTTGCGATCGCGATTACACAGATTCCTGTATCAGATGTGGAGGCGGTTGATACCGCTTCCGGATCTGATTTCCAGATGGATGGAACTACATTGGTAAAATATAAAGGCACGTCTTCGGACGTGTCTATTGGTGATTCCGTAAAATATATAGAAGCGGAAGCTTTTGCGGACAATGATAATATTAAAAGGATATCTTTTGGCAAAGAGCTTATCGGCATAGGCGAGGGCGCTTTTAAAGGCTGCAATAATCTTACCACGGTAAGTATGCCTGATTCGGTTGAATATATAGATAATGCTGCATTTGCGGATTGTCCGTCGCTTACCGATGTGAGGATAGGCACAGGTCTTGAATCGCTTGGAAACGGTGTTTTTGCCGGAGATATTAATTTGCAGACGGTAAAAATAAGCAGCGGTAATCCTGAACTGACCTGCATAGACGGGGCAATATACAGTAAAGAGGACAATGATGTCCTTTATGCCGTGCTTTCCGGAAGAAATTCCACGGTATATGACATGCCTATGTCAGTAAAAGAGATAAGACCGTATGCATTCTGGGGTGACAGGCTTCTTAAAGAAGTGAATATAAGCGGCAATGCAGGGGAAATATCGGCTTATGCCTTTTCCAACTGCCGCAGCCTGAGATATGTTAATATACCCTATTCGGTAACTAAGATAAATCTCAAAGCTTTTGAAAATTGCGTTAGCCTTCGTAAGATCACGATCCCTATATCCGTAAGCTCGATCCACAGTACGGCTTTTGACGGCTGCACCAGATTGACGATTGATGCGGTTGACGGCAGTACGGCGAAGGAATTCGCGGACAGTCTTGTGCTTGAGGATATAAATGTATCGGAGTATGAGGATACGTCGATAGATACAATAACAGATGTTATTGAAGAGGTGAATGACGCCAAAAACGAAGATACCGTAGACGGCATAGATAATTATTATAATGAAGTTACTCATATGAGCCCATTGGAAGATGATGATGATGAAACGGTAAAGGGCAGGTCTAAGATAATAGGCAGTCAGGCATTTGTATTCGTGGATAACGCGAGCGCAACCGTTAATTCCGGGGCAGATACGCCTAATGTCATAGATGGCGTTACTTATGGTGAGACCGGAGAGACGATCGCAAGCATTTCGGGAAATAATGACGTTAAGGGAGGCTCTTTCCCTAAGTATACCATCGTAGATGATAAGATAATTGCGCAACAGGCGTATTATAATGATGAACGTACCGATATTGAGATACCCGGTACTATAACGGAAATCTCTGATTTTGCGTTTGCAAGGTCGGCAGTGGAGTCTGCGATACTTCCGGAAGGGCTTGAAGAGATTGGTTATGCGGCCTTTTATCACTGCAATTCATTGACTAATGTAGTCATTCCGGCTTCCGTTAAAGAGATCGGTCCATATGCGTTTGATAAGACTCCCTGGCTTTCTGACTGGAAGCAGAGCGGCACGGAAGATTTCCTGATCGTGGGAGACGGTATCTTACTGGCTTATCGCGGCGCGGGCGGTGGAAGCGGCGCGGATGATGGCGTAACCGGCATGGGTGGTACGGTTGCGATTCCTGATGGAGTCAGGTCCATAGGCGCCGGCGCATTTTCGGGGCATGGCGATATTGTTAAGGTTGTGATTCCGGCTTCTGTAGAAATAATAGGAGAAGGCGCGTTTGAAGATTGTTCTTCGCTTGCGGAAATTGAAGGCGGAGATGGTATTAAGGAGATAAGGGACAGGGCTTTTGCAGGCTGCGCCTTAAGCGATATAAAGATTCCAGCTTCTGTAGAAAAAATAGGCTTAAGGGCGTTTGACGAATCTGATTCCGTTAAAAATTCATTAACCGGAAAAGTGGTTTTTGAAGGCAGTTCTCTCCCGGAGATATCATACTGTGCTTCTTCGGGGAAATTGTATAATGATGGATACAGGGGGCTTGTTTTTAACGGCGTAAGCACTGCCGTTGTGCCAAAGAATACAGGCAGCATGGACGGGACTGTTTTGGATGATAAGTTGTATGGTTTCAGAGGCAATGTGGAATCTGCGGACGGAAGTCATATAGCGACCGTATCGGATACGGATGATTCAGGAAATATAAGCGGCGTAGCCGTGAATATCAGTAGTGATTCGATATCTGATGGCGCTGCATATGCCAATATAGACGGAGCGGAAAAAGGTTATATGCTTAATATCGCGGATAGCGACGAGGCAGGGAGTCTTATTTTAAATGCGTATAGGAAACTGTATGGAAACAATACTCCTGCAAATATAAAAGCGTATGATATAACTTTATATGAGGCAGATACAATGATACCGATAACATCTTTAGGCAAGCAGAGTATGGAGATCAGTATTCCGATACCGGACGGCATAACACAGGATGATCTGCATGTGGTATGTCTGGATAAGGACGGGCAGCTTGAGGAAGTTGATGCCCGGATCGCGACCGTGGACGGTTTTGACTGTCTTACATTTAAAGCAAGTCATTTTTCGCCATACGGTGTATATAATTATGGGTCGGGAGCTGCAGGAGGCAATTCGGTTACGGTTTCAAACGGCAAGGCAGTATTTACGAGTCTGTCGTCCGATAAAGACGATTCTCCGGATACCGGTGATAACAGTATCCATCCTAAGTGGTTTTTGGGAGCCGGACTTTTGTTTACAGGTCTTGCATTGTTTTTCTATCGGGGCAGAAGACGTATTAAATTATAGAATAAATAGCACAAAATAAAACTCCCGGCATAAGATTAAGTAAAAAGCCGGGAGTTTTTAATGTATCGCGTCAGAAATCAGTTGGGCTGCAGCGATGCGCTTCAACAGTCCTGTATGGGTGAGCCTGTAACTGTCGCAGTGTTGGATACAGGGATTTCCCCACATCCGGACTTGTCGGGGCGTATAATCGCATTTCAGGATTTTGTTAATTATAGAGACCGGATTTATGATGACAGCGGACATGGAACGCATGTCGCCGGCTGTATAGGCGGCAATGGTTATATGTCTAGAGGTAAATACAAAGGCATAGCGCCAAGATGCCTGTTATGCGTAGGTAAAATACTGGATAATAACGGTGACGGATCGATCGAGGCCATGAGCAAAGGTCTGTTGTGGGTTATTAATAATCGTCTGCATTATCATATCAGAATCTTAAATATATCAGTCGGTATAGGTGAATCCGGAGAAAAGAAAAAATTTAATGAATTGATCGGACTTATAGAAGCCATATGGGACTCAGGCATTGTCGTCGTGTGCGCGGCAGGAAACTCAGGACCGCAGGATGCTACAATATCGCCGCTTGGAAGCAGTGCCAAAGTTATCACTGTCGGCTGCCATGAAGGCGGGTATTTTGGAAATCGAAAAGATTTGTGTGAAAATTTTTCAGGAAGAGGCGACAGGTCTGTGTATGTCCGCAAACCCGATATAGTTGCGCCGGGAACAGATATCAGATCCTGTAACAGCAGGGCGAATAACTATGTTATAAAAAGCGGCACTTCCATGGCGACGCCTATCGTTTCAGGGGCGGTAGCATTGCTTTTACAGAAATATCCGTACCTTAATAATGAGCAGGTAAAAAGAAAGTTGATATATACTGCAAGGGATATGGGTGATGATTGGAATAAACAGGGTTGGGGAATGTTGGATATAAGAAGACTGTTGACGGAATAACGTTTATGTATATTCTATGCGATGACACATTCTAAATGCGACCATAAAAATTTTTCCAATCATATTGACATAAATAGAAGGATTGTATACAATTATACCGATGGTTGTTATATTTTACAGGATGTGGTGAAAATGACTAATTATGATAATAGATTTGCGACAAGCGATCAGTATTCGCTGCGCGGCAGAGTATTCCGGAAGATCAGGGAAGACATTCTGAGCGGTAAGTACAAGGAGCATGAGGAACTTAAGGAAGTTGCCATTGGAGAAGAGTTGGGAGTTAGCCGGACTCCTGTGAGGGAGGCTTTCAGACAGCTTGAACTGGAAGGCCTTATTCAGATCATTCCTAATAAGGGAGCTTATGTGACGGGAATTACCGCTAAGGATGTCAAAGACATATATATGATCCGTTCGCTTTTGGAAGGGTTGTGCGCGCGGATGGCAACCGATAAGATTACCAAAGAACAGCTTGAGGAAATGGAAGAGAATATTTATCTTGCGCAGTTTCATGCAGATAAGGGGCATATGGATCAGATGGCGGAGTTGGATAATCGTTTTCATGATATTTTATATGAAGCCTGTGATTCCAAAATGCTTGAACATCTGCTTAAGGACTTCCATCAGTATGTGCTCAGGGTCAGACAGAAGACGCTTTCAAATAATTCGCGCGGACGGGCCTCCAATAACGAGCACAGACAGATAATGGAAGCGATTAAGGCCAAAGACGCCGCCAAAGCAGAAGAACTTGCCAACAGGCATATGATAAATGCTTATGACAATATGGTAAAAAACGGTCTGTATGAAATATACGGAGACGAGCTTAATGAGGAGGACAACAATAAATGGAAAGAATTAAAATGACGACGCCCTTAGTTGAGATGGACGGAGACGAAATGACAAGAATTCTCTGGAAGATGATCAAGGATGAATTATTGCTTCCGTACATAGATCTGAAGACGGAATATTATGATCTGGGACTGGAACATCGTAATGAAACCGATGACAAGGTCACTATGGACAGCGCGGAAGCAACAAAGAAATACGGTGTGGCGGTAAAATGCGCGACTATAACGCCCAATGCGGCAAGAATGACGGAATATAATCTTAAGGAAATGTGGAAAAGCCCCAATGGCACGATCAGGGCGGCGTTGGACGGCACGGTATTTCGCGCGCCCATTATCGTAAAAGGGATAGAGCCGTGCGTTAAAAATTGGGAAAAGCCCATAACACTCGCGCGTCATGCCTATGGTGATGTATACAAGAACACAGAGATCAAAGTACCGGGCGCAGGAAAAGCTGAGCTTGTGTTTACTGCGCAGGATGGTACGCAGATACGTGAGACCATACATAATTTTGATGGTCCGGGAATCATTCAGGGTATCCATAATACGGACAGATCCATAACAAGTTTTGCCAAAGCCTGCTTCAACTATGCGCTTGATACCAAACAGGATCTGTGGTTTGCGACCAAGGATACCATATCTAAGAAATATGACCATAATTTTAAGGATATCTTCCAGGATATTTATGAAAAAGAATATGAAGATAAGTTTAAGGCTGCGGGAATTGAATACTTCTATACCTTAATAGATGATGCAGTGGCGCGTGTCATGAAGGCTAAGGGCGGCTTTATCTGGGCTTGCAAAAACTATGACGGTGATGTAATGAGCGATATGGTATCTTCTGCGTTTGGTTCGCTTGCAATGATGACCTCAGTATTGGTATCGCCTTCAGGCGTATATGAGTATGAGGCTGCGCACGGTACTGTACAGAGACATTATTATAAGCACTTGAAGGGCGAAGAAACTTCTACCAATTCGGTCGCTACGATCTTTGCATGGACGGGCGCGCTTAGGAAAAGAGGGGAGCTTGACGGAAATAAAGAACTTATGCAGTTTTCAGATAAGCTTGAAAAAGCTACGGTACAGACTATAGAGAGCGGCAAGATGACCAAAGATCTGGCGCTTATCACATCTCTTAAAAATGTTACCGTGCTTAACAGTGAGAACTTCATAAAGGCTGTAAGAGAGACCTTTGACAGTTTATGGTATGTAATGTGACATAGGTCATGATATGGGATAGAGCGCAGGCATGAAACTGCGCTTTATCTGTCCCGGTCTTTATATTGGTTTATATTTTATCTGGTAAAATGCGACGTTTTTCTTAACTATTCGGATAAACTTTCCCACTGCTCATATAGTATTTTGAGTTCGGCTTCATTTTGGGACTTTTCTTTTGTGAGTTCCTGTAATTTTGCAACATCCGTACATACATCCGGAAGAGTCATGGTTTCGTCTATTTCTTTATTGCGCGTTTCGAGAGCTTCTATTGTATCTTCACATTTTTTCAGCGCATTTTCCTTCTTTCGGATCGCGGCCTGTTCTTCTTTACGGGTCTGCCATGCCTGCCTGCCGGAAGGATCTGCCGCTGCGGACGTATTGAAATCCGGGGCTTTTGCGCCGCTTTTTGCGCATGCTGCAAAATTGCGTGGAAAAGCTGTTTTATCAGACGACGCGGCATTGTCTGATCCGGGCTGTGGGAGAGCGGCGTTCCGGGCTTTTTTTTCAAGATAATATTCATAATTGCCAAGATAGCCTGTAAGGGTTCCGTTCTCAAGTTCCAATATCCGGCTTGCGGTTTTATTAATAAAATAGCGGTCGTGCGAAACATATAGTATGGTTCCCGTATATCCGTTTATCGCAGACTCAAGTATTTCCTTGGATATAATATCCAGATGGTTGGTAGGTTCGTCCAGGATCAGGAAGTTAGCTCCGGAGAGCATGAGCTTGGCGAGTGAAAGGCGGCCGCGTTCACCGCCGCTTAAGGACTCTATTTTTTTGAACACGTCGTCGCCCGTAAACAAAAAAGCGGCCAAAGTATTACGGATCTGCGTATTGTTTAACGTAGGATATTCGTCTGAGATTTCGTCAAACAGTGTCTTTTCGGTATGAAGCACATGATGTTCCTGATCATAATAGCCTGTTTCGACGTTTGCGCCTAATTTCAGCAGGCCCTTATCGGGCGTGAGCAGTTCGTTGATGATCTTTAATATGGTAGTCTTTCCGGTTCCGTTATCGCCTATTATGGCTACATGCTCACCTCGTTTAATGTCAAATGAAAGGTTTTCGAAGAGAGTAACGCCGTCAAAAGATTTGGCTATATTTTCAACATGGAGAACGTCGTTGCCGCTGATGATCCCAGGTTCCAATTTAAGGTTCATGTCGGACCTTATCTGTGACGGCTTATCCAAAGCTTCGATCCTGTTCAACATTTTTTCGCGGCTTTCTGCGCGTTTAATGGATTTTTCACGATTAAAGGATTTGAGCTTTTCAATGACCTCTTCCTGTCGCTTTATCTCTTTTTGCTGATTTATATATGCATTGTACTGCGCAATGCGCAGGATTTCTTTTTTGGCGGCATATTCGGAATAATTGCCCGTAAATGAACAGGCCTTTGTGTTATCAAGTTCGATCACTTTGCCGGCTATCTTATCAAGAAAATAGCGGTCGTGGGATACGACGATAACAGCGCCCTTATAATTTAACAGATAAGTCTCAAGCCATGTAATGGAAGACATGTCAAGATGGTTTGTGGGCTCGTCAAGAATGATTAGGTCAGGTTTTTGCAATAGCAGTTTCCCTAAGGCCACACGGGTTTTCTGCCCTCCCGAGAGGGTGGAGATGGATTTGGAGAACTCGCTTTCTTCAAATCCGAGGCCTTTTAAAACGCCTGTCAGTTCGCTTTTATATGCATAGCCGCCTCCGGACTCAAAAGCATGAGTTAGTCTTGAATAAGTTTCCATGAGCATGGAAAGTTCGTTTTCGTCGGCGGTCTTCATCTTAATTTCCACGTCACGTAATTGACTCTCTAAGTCAATCAACCCCTGCTTGACGGACAGCAGTTCATCATAAATGGTATTTTCTCCCGATACGGTCTGATGTTGGGCAAGATATCCGATGCTTTTGTCTTTGGCAAGGATAACGCTGCCGTTGTCGGTTTCCAGTTCGCCGACTATGATCTTAAGAAGCGTGGTCTTGCCTGCGCCGTTTATTCCTACAATGGCCGCTTTTTCGTAATCTTCTATATGAAAAGAAACTTCGCTTAAAACAGTGGTTTCTGCGAATGATTTATCTATTTTGTTGACTGAAAGTATCATATGATAGAACCTGTGCCTTTCCGGATATATGTTTATTCAATGCAGATCATTTTTCCGTATTTTCATAAAGAAGCAGCTTTTTGATCCGCGTATACTTCTTTTCGGGAAGAGGAAGCTGCGTTCCGTCGGACAAAGTTACCGCAAAGCGGCGGATATTTGTTACATGAGCGGGATTTATCAGGTAGCCGGAGTGTATGCGCACAAAAAGATCCGGGTATTTTTTTTCAAATTTTGACAGAGTCTCATTTACGGTGATAACGTCGTTTCCCGTATGTATCTGGAGTTTGGCGGAATGTTTTATGGTTTCGATATACAAAATGTGCGCCGCCGCGATCCGGTTGATATATCCATCAGATGACTTTACGGTAATATGTTGCTCCGGTTCCGTATGGGCATGCATCGACGCAAGTATGCTTTCTGAGTGGATGGGATAGATAGTGTCGCGGTTGTCATACGGCCATGAGTTGCTGATGTGCAGACTTACTATCATAGGCTGATATTTTGGCCCGTCGGCGGTCTGTACTTTTTTATCGCACCATGTATAGTGCAGACGTTGGTCGTGCACATCTGTATTGCCATTGGGATAATGCGTATAAATGTCATAATGGAGCAGAACCTCCTTCACGTGAATGTGAGGGGAAACACACAAAGCTTTGATGTCGCCCATGGTAAAAGTCAGAGAGTGATCTTCCAACGCATAAGCCTGCATAAGATTTTCCTTGCCCTGTATCTGCTGGCGCGTGGCCGGACCTATCCACAACACATCGTCGCTTATATGCTCAAAGAATGGCGTCAGATTGTTTTTGTAATATTCTTTTATTATATAGATGGAGAGTCTGATGATATCGTCTTTTTTCATAATACCTCTATTAACAAGCATCGCAGGGCCTTTGCTGCAATACGCTGCTTTTTCAAACCGCTGCGTTTTCAAACGAAATATTTTAAGGTAAATACCCAACTTTCTACATTATACATTACAAAATACTTAAGCACAAGTGATTTAACAAAGAAAACAAGTGAATGACAAAATTATATTGAATAAAGCAATAATTAATTTATAATAAATAATGTGTATCGGGGGGGGGTAAAACGCTGAGACGTTTTAGACATCATAAGAAATCATAAGATATCAAAACAAAAAATACTTTATTAATAGGATAAGGAGATCTGAAAATGCAATTACAGAAGCTGAGTTTCAATGTCAACAGGAAAGCAAACAGATCGGTGCGCAGAATTATCACAGGGCTGTGTACTTTGGCGGGTCTGATCGTTTTGGGGATCATTCTTTTTTATACGGTCAGGAACAACAGCGCCAAGGTGCAGCTATACAGTTCACAGATAGGCGCTAAGATGTCTCAGAAAGCGGCACTGATAGATTCGGTTGCGGCGGGAGCTCCGGTAGGGGCGGATACGGAAGAATACTATACATATGTGGATTCGCTTGCGGCGCTTTATGACGACGTATCGGCGGTCTATGTCTGTGTGGAGCAGGACGGCGTGATCTATCAGGACGGAATTATGACATATATGTCAGGCGGTTGGACGCCGGATGAGGATTTTTTGGTAACCGAGAGAGCATGGTATTCCGGAGCGGCGGCTATGGATGATGTGTATGTGTCTGAGCCGTATGTGGATGAGCAGACCGGCAACATCTGCGTCACTCTTTCCAAGGCGATAATACATAACGGAGAAGTAGTGGGCGTTGCGGGATTGGATATGTACATGGACGATCTGGTTGCTTTGATAGAAGGTTCATATTCCGGCGGCAGCTATGTGTTTTTAACGACGAAAGAAGGCGTCATACTGACGCATCCGGATGAGGAGTTTGCGTTAAGTACGAGTAAAAGTACGACGACGGCGGAAGCGTTGGGCGGCCAATATGAAAAGGTGTGTGAGAAAGCCCTGTCAACCAAACTTATCATGGATTATAAGGGCGGGCTGAAATTCGCCACCGGTAATCCGATCGATGTGACGGGTTGGAACGCCGTAGCCGTAATATCACTTTCAGGCGTGTTTGTCGTGATAATTTTTACGGTCATACTGACGGCAGTGCTGTGTTTTGCGCTGAGCCGCGTGGTCAAACAACAGCTTATAAGCAGTATAAGTCCCATGTTTATGCCGCTTGAGAAACTGGCGGCGAACGTAAGCAAGATATCTGAGGGACAGTTAGACTATCATTTCGTGGTGGATGAGCAGTCGCAGGAGGTAAATGCGCTGTCGGTTGCCTTAAACGATACAATGGAGAAACTAGAGCACTATATATCTGAGATAACCAATACCGTGACGGCCATTTCGGAGAAAAATCTGGATCTTGATGTGGACGGCGAGTATGCAGGCGATTATAAGAAGATCAAGGATGCGTTGGTCGATATAATGGAAACGCTAAATCACAGCTTCGCGGAGATCAACGAACAGGCAGCGATGGTTCTGCATTTTTCAAAGGATCTGTCCGCGACCAGTGAGAATGTTGCAATGGCGGCGACTGCACAGAATACGTCCGTACAGAGCGCGTCGGATGAAATGGGAACGCTGACTGACAATATGGAGAAGATTGCGGAATTTGCAGCATCCATAAGGGAGAACACTGATTATGTGAACAGTCATCTTTCCGTTGGAAATGCTGAAATGAACGAACTGGTAGGGGCAATGGATGAGATCGCGGCTTGTTATGATGAGATCGCGGGCTTCGTGACAGAGATAAATGCCATTGCAAGCCAGACAAATCTGCTTGCCTTAAACGCTTCGATCGAGGCGGCGAGAGCCGGAGAAGCCGGCAAAGGTTTTGCCGTAGTGGCTGACGAGATATCCAGTCTGTCGGCAAGCAGCTCGGAATCCAGCGCCAATATAAGCGATGTTATTACGAAGTCTCTTGCGTCCGTGGAACGCGGCAAAAATCTTGTGGAAAAAGTAGATAAGACCATATCGGACAGCGCTAAGCATTCGGCGGACAGCATGTCAATGGTTGATGAGATAGTAAGTTTTGTGGATACGCAGAAAAATTCGGCAGACGAGGTTTTGGCAAGTATACGTTCCGTTAGCGGAATGGTTGAGAATAATGCGGCCAACGCCGAAGAAAACGCAGCCATATCGGCCAGCCTTGGAGAGTGCGCACAGTCTTTGATGGACACGGTCGCGCAGTTCAGATTGAAAAAATCATAAAATATGCGACGTTAATATAAACGGGAGGCTCATTCTGTTATGGTTGAAAAAAGAATACTGGTCATTGATGACGACACTGCGAACCTCACAATGGCAAACAATATACTAAGCGCGGCAGGAATGCGTGTAAGCTGCGTGAAGTCAGGTGAGATGGCGGTCAGGTTTCTGCAGACCAATAAACCGGATCTGATCCTTCTGGATGTACACATGCCGGGAATGGACGGTTTTGAGACTCTGTCCGCAATCAGGGGAAAGGGCGGATCAAAGACTGACCGTTCTTCCGACCCGGAAGTTTCTGACATACCTGTCATATTTCTCACGGCGGATGATGACAGCGATACCGAAACCAGAGGGCTTCGGGCCGGAGCCATGGATTTTATCAGAAAACCGTTTGTGCCGGACGTACTGCTTCTGCGAGTCAATCATGCCATAGATCTGACGCGCCTTCAGGCTGATCTGGCGCATGAAGTGGAGAAGAAAACGCAGGAAGTTATGGCGCAGACTCAAAAACTGTCAAGGCTGTCAACACAGGCGGTCATGGCGCTTGCCGGCGCTATCGATGCGAAGGATACTTATACTAACGGACATTCGTCGCGTGTGGCGGATTATTCAAGAACCATTGCGGAATTGGCAGGTTTTACCCATGAAGCGCAGGAAGAACTCTATATGATAGGGCTGCTTCATGATGTGGGAAAGATCGGAATACCCAATGCCATTATCAATAAAACGTCCAGACTGACCGATGAAGAATATGAGATAATTAAATCCCATCCCGTTTTGGGTGAAAAGATATTGAAGAGAATACCTGAGTTTCCCAAATTATTGATGGGCGCGAGATATCACCATGAAAGATACGACGGAAAAGGTTATCCGGACGGATTGATCGGAAAAGACATTCCGGTGGAGGCGCGAATTATAGCCGTTGCAGACGCTTACGATGCAATGAGCTCCAGAAGAAGTTACCGTGGCGTGCTTCCGCAGGCGCAGATACGCGCCGAGATTGAGGAAGGCAAGGGAACGCAGTTTGATCCTGTCTTCGCGGATATAATGTTGTCTATGATCGATGCGGACACGGATTATCAGATGAGAGAGAAATAGGCGGTGAGATATGTACGAACAGGAAAAAAGACAGGTATCGCATCTTATTATTTTGATCAGCTACACCATTTTTTCAACAGCCCTTTTGTTGGAGAGCATATTATTGGGCTGGGATATGAAAGTCGTTTTTGAAGTAGAGGCAGGTTTGCTTATATGTTGGGGACTGCATATTGCAGGCAGGGTGCCGGAATCGGTGGAAAGGTGGCTTCATTTTGCATTGGGTATGGCGGGCTTCATCTTTTATGGCGGTCATTCGACCAGCCTGTACGACTTGGCGCCTGTCATAATTTTGTTCATAATAGTATATTTTGCCGCGGAAGAGTATGATATGATCCGTCTCTGTGTCATAGTATATTTTGCGGTTCTTTTTTATGGTATTTTGTATGCTTTCAGAGATTCGTTTGAATTTACATCTCTTTCCGTTTCCAGACTGATGCTGCATGGAGTTCTTGTCTGTGTGGCCGCTTATATGACGAAATTTATGTCCGACAGACGGATAGGAGAGATTAAGAATACCAAAGACCGGATAGCGGATATGGAGGAAGCTAACCGCCGCACCGAGGATTTTTTAACCAATGTGTCTCATGAACTGCGTACGCCTGTCAATGCAGTTACGGGACTTGCCGCCGTGATGCTCAAAAGCGAGACCGACAAAGGCAAGAGAGAAAATCTGCTGTCCATGCAGAAGGCGGGATACAGGCTGTTCGGACAGATAGAAGATATTCTGGACTATACGGAGATAGACGCGGGCAGGATCATAGCAAGCGAAGATACATATATGGTTTCGTCTTTGGTAAACGATATCATAACCGAGCAGTATGCCATAGAGGAAAAGGCAGGGGTGGAGCTTATCTTTGATGTGGAAGCCAAGATACCCGCCGTATTGTCCGGAGACGGAAAGAAGATCAAAAAGATCATAAGGCATCTGGTAAACAACGCTATGAAATTCACTGAAGAAGGCGGCGTCTATGTGCGTATCTATGCGCTTCCAAAGTCCTACGGGGTCAATCTGTGCATACAAGTGACGGATACAGGTATCGGCATGGATGCGGAGAGTCTGTCCAAGGTCACTGAGAGATTTTATCAGTCCAGCAGGGGGCGTGACCGCAAGGCGGGCGGTCTGGGTCTGGGACTGCCTATCGTATATGGCATGGTGGCCGCCATGGAAGGCTTTGTTCATGTGGATAGCCAGCCGAATAAGGGCACGACGGTTACAGTAAGCATTCCGCAGAAGATAGTGGATGAATCTCCCGGCATGTCGGTAAAAGATCCGGCGGGGCTGTGTCTTGCCTGTTATCTTATGCCGGAAAAATACAAGGTTCCCGAAGTGCGCAGATTCTATGATGAGATGATAACACACATAGCCGTAGGCCTGGATGTTACGGCTCATAGAGTGTTTAACCAGGAGGAACTGGAACATCTGGTTTCCAAGTACCGTCTGACTCATCTGTTCCTTGCAAGAGAAGAATATGAGAAAGATCCCGATTACTTTGAAAATCTGGACCGCGATATTGTAGTGACCGTAGTGGCGGATCAGAATTTTGCGCCGCGTGAAGGCAGCCGGGTAAAACTGCTGCCAAAGCCTTTTTACTGCTTCCCGATCGTCAGTGTGCTTAATTCGTCAGCGGCCGACGATAAGGGAAATGTTGCAAGCAGGCGTATGATATGTCCGGGAGTGCGGACTCTGGTAGTGGACGACGAACCCATGAACAGAATGGTTGCCGAAAGTATTTTTAAGGATTACAGAATGAATGTGGTAACCGTCTCAAGCGGCAGAGAAGCGATCGAGATATGTCGGAAAGAAGAGTTTGACCTGCTGTTTATCGATCATATGATGCCTGAGATGGACGGCGTTGAGACGCTGAAACAGCTTCAAAGGCTTGAGGGAGGAAAAGAGGATATGTTTACCGCCGTTGCGTTTACTGCTAATGCGGTAAGCGGAGCCAGAGAGATGTTTTTGAGGGAAGGCTTTGATGATTTCCTTTCCAAACCCGTTGAAACAACTGAACTTGAACGTGTGCTTAAGAAAGTGCTTCCTAAGGCCGGCATACAGTATATCGATGAAAACAACATTATTGCACCGCAGACGGCCGAAGTAAGCGAAACGGCGGACGATACGCAGCAGGACGGTATAATTTCCGACGCCAAGGCGCGGGAAGCGGACAAAGAGCCTGCAAACGGTAAGCTTGATGAAATGGCAGCGCTTAAAAATGAGGGCATAAACACTGCTTCCGGACTTAATTATTGCAGAAATGACAGGGATTTTTATATACAGCTTCTGACGAAATTTGCGGAAGATGCGCCGCATAAGTCGGAAGAGATCGACAGACTTTATGGTGAAAAAGATTACGGAAATTACCGTATTCAGGTACATTCGCTCAAAAGTTCCGCCAAGATGGTCGGCGCAGACTCACTTTCACAGACTGCGAAGGAAATGGAAGATGCCGCCAAAGAAAGTGACGCCGCATATATCAAAAGTCATCATAAGGAGTTCTTGGAGGAATATCATGAGACTGTGCGGTTGATATCAGAGACGTTGGGTATCGGACAAAACGCTGCGGTAAATGAAGCGGAGAGCGGCAGTGAAGAGCGACAGGATCTTAAACAGACGGACGAAACGGAACTGACGGACTGCCTTAAGGAACTCAAAGCCTGTCTGGATACTTATGAGGCGGACAGGGCGCAGAAAGTGTTGGATAAGCTCTATGGAATGATTTATAGAGAGAAGCCTGTCAAAGAACTTGTAAGAGACATAGAACGGGATGTGGCGGATTTTGAGTTTGAGGCGGCGGCCGATAAGACTTTGGCGTTTATCGAACGCGTGGAAGGCGGTGAAGCTCAATGAGTATCAGAAGATGGATCCGAAAAATGCTTGGCGATCAGAATCATTCCCTTCAGGAAAGACTGTTCCGTCTTATCACGACGATAGGGCTTGTCGGACTTGTCTTTGGCCTGATAGTCGGTATACTCAATCATGAAAGCATTATGAATCAGATAGCGATTTTTGTAGTTATCATACTGCTTGCCGCGATCGTTTATTGTACTCTGCGCACAGGTAAGATAGAAGCAGGCGCCATAGTTTTGTCTACGCTTGTCATGTTTGTAGTGCTGCCTGTCAATTTCCTGACGGCAGGCGGAATATACGGCGGCGCTCCTATCTGGTTTATTCTGGGTTTTGTTCTCGCCACGATCGTTGTGGAGGGACGGTGTAAATATATACTGCTCATCGGAGGCTATGCCATATTTCTGGCGTGTTATTACGTTGCATATTTTTATCCTGCCAAGGTGGTTCAGCATACGCTAGATATGGCCTATATCGATTCCATAGCCACGCTGACTATAGTGTCGTTCGTGATATGCGTCATGCTGTGGTTTCAGAACGCGGTGTACCGCGGAGAAAACAATATGGCCAAACAACAGCAGAAGGAGATAGAGGAACTGAATCATGCCCAGAACCGTTTTTTTGCCAGTATGAGTCATGAGATACGAACGCCGATCAATACGATTATCGGTTTAAATGAGATGATACTGCGCGAAGAAGTGTCGGACGAGGTGGCGATGGATGCGCAGAACATACAGAATGCCAGCAGAATGCTTTTATCGCTCATAAACGATATTCTGGATATGTCCAAGATCGAGTCGGGCAAGATGGATATTGTTCCGGTATCTTATGATGTGGGCGCCATGTTGTCCGATATAGTCAATATGATCTGGGTGCGGGCTAAGGAAAAAGGGATAGCGTTCCATATCAATGTGGAGGAAAGCATTCCCGCGCAGCTTTACGGCGATGAGGTACGAATAAAACAGATATTGATCAATCTGTTGAACAATGCCGTCAAGTATACGCCGGAAGGCTCCATTACTCTTTCGATACAATGTCAGAAAAAGGAAGCGGGCGTTGTGTATATTACTTATTCCGTATCTGATACCGGCATGGGTATTAAGAAAGAGAGCATTCCTTATCTGTTCAGCACTTTTAAACGTGTCGATGAAGAGAAAAACCGATATATCGAGGGTACAGGACTGGGGCTTTCCATAGTGAAGCAGCTTGTAACGCTTATGGGCGGCAGCATTGAGGTCAACAGCGTATATACCAAAGGCTCGACTTTTATGGTGACGCTGCCGCAGAAAGTAGTCAGTGAAGAGCAGGTTGGAGAACTTGATTTTGAAACAAAACATACACTGAGGGTAAGGGAGCATTACAGATCATTGTTTGAGGCTCCCAGAGCTCATGTGCTTATCGTGGACGATAATGACGCCAACCTGATGGTCGCGGAGAAACTGCTTCAGGATACGAAAGTTCATGTGGATACGGCGTCCGGCGGACAGGAGTGTCTGAAACTGACGCTGCAGACAAGATATGATGTGATTTTTATGGATCATCTTATGCCTGTTATGGACGGTATTGAATGTCTGCACCAGCTTAGAAGTCAGACCGGCGGTCTAAACAGTGAGACGCCTGTGGTAGTTTTTACTGCGAACGCCGGCGGCGAAAATCAGGCTATGTACAAACGGGAAGGTTTTGACGGTTATCTGTTAAAACCGATAAGCGGAAATCAGCTTGAGACGGAATTGCTGCGCCATTTGCCGCAGGAACTCGTAAAAATGACAAACGTGTCAGGAAATAACGATGCGATAGTCGGTCTGGTTCTCGGACATGAGAAAAAACAGCTTCTTATGATCACTACAGACAGCGTGAGCGACCTGCCCGCGCAGTTTGTAGAGAAGTATCAGATCGCGGTAAAGCCTTATCAGGTACTGACTGAGGGCGGTGAGTTCCTGGACGGTGAGGAGATCGAGACGGACGGCGTACTGGAATATCTGGTTCAGAGTGATAAACGCGTACATTCGGAAGCGCCGGAAGTGAAGGACTACGAGGCCTTTTTTGCTGAGCAGCTCACTAAGGCTCAACATATAATCCATATCACCATGGCGAAGAACGCCAGCAAAGGATACCAAAATGCGCTGGAAGCGTCGGGGTCTTTTGATAATGTTACGGTAGTGGATTCAGGACATTTATCAAGCGGTATGGGGCTGATCGTGTTTTACGCAGCGCAGGCCGCCGCGGCCGGAATGTCGGCGGATGATGTCCTGCTTGAGATCGAGAGTATGAAGAAACGGACCAGAACCAGTTTCGTTGTCGAAAATACCGAATACTTGGCAAGATCGGGCAGAATACCGTCCAAAATTCATACAATATGTAAAACCTGCATGCTTCATCCGGTTATTGTTCTGAGAAAAAGCAGCATGACAGTGGGGGCGATCCATATGGGTATGCGCAAGACTGTCCGGAAAAAATATATACGGTTGGCTTTAAGATCGTCTGCAAAGATAGACCGAAGACTTCTGTTCATAACCTATGCGGGCCTGCGTCCTGCGGAACTGGACGAGATTGCGGCTCAGGTACGGGAAGTGGTATCGTTTGACAACGTGATATATCAGAAAGCGTCTCCGGCGATATCTACAAACTGCGGACCGGGCGCTTTCGGGCTGCTTTTTTTGGAAAAGTGAATATAGTTTATATAAATGGAGGAGTGTATTGTGAAAAATAAGATCAAAAAGCTGACTGTCATTGCAGCCGCGGCGGGCCTGTTATTGTCCGGCTGCGGCGGGGCGCAGGAGAAGACAGCTTCAGCGCTTGAAGAAGGACAGTCCGATCTTTCATATGTGAAGGAGAAAGGAACATTCGTCATAGGCATTACGGATTTTGCTCCGATGGACTATATGGAAGATGATAAATGGACAGGTTTTGATGCAGAGCTTGCAGAGGCTTTTGCGCAGAGCATAGGCGTGACGCCGGAGTTTGAAGAGATCGACTGGGATAAGAAGGCTGAACTTTTACGTGACGGCGAGATCGACTGTATATGGAACGGAATGACTTTGACAGAAGAACTGCAGGAAACGATCGATTGTTCCAAGCCGTATCTGTCCAACGCTCAGGTCGTTGTTGTCAGGAAAGAAGATCTGGAGCAGTTTCAGACGGTTGAAGACTGTCAGCATATGCTGTTTGCCGCGGAATCGGGATCTACGGGAGAAGAACTGTTAAAGGACTTAAATTACAGGTATGCTGCATATGATACGCAGAAAGAGGCGCTGCAGAGCGTGACCGATAAGAAAGCCGATGCCGCGGTGTGCGATATCATCATGGCAGGTTATTATACAAAGGACGGTAATGAATTTGACGGACTGGGTTTTCAGATACAGTTGAACGACGAAAAAATATGCGTTGGCTTGAGAAAAGACTCTGATCTGACAGAACTGCTGAATGATTTTTTGGAAGAGAGCGTATCGGATAAAACCATGAGCGATATAGCGGCGCAGTACGGAATAGAGGACGCCGTGCTAAAATAATTTGATATTCGGGAAACCAACAGCTTTTTGGCAGGGAGGCTGTTGGTTTTTCTTTTTTATAGGTAAAGTATGACTGTGGATATTGACAATTTTTTAACATAAGGAATATAATAAAACAGATAAAATGTTAAATTTTAATATTTATAGAGGTTTATCATATAAAATTATTGTCTGATGTTATTTTATCAGGAACGATAATATTTAAACAGGGGGCAGTGTAAATTGGTTGAAAAAGATATATCTCAGGCTGTGATAGGCCGCCTTCCGAGATATTTCAGATATCTTGGGATGCTTAAGGACGAGGGGGTAGAGAGAGTATCTTCCCGCGATCTGAGCGATATGATGCGCCTTACGGCTTCACAGATTCGTCAGGATCTGAATCATTTCGGCGGTTTCGGACATCAGGGATACGGGTATAATGTAGAAAATCTGTATGAAGAAATAGGTAAGATCCTGGGGATCGACAAGGAGCATAATCTTATTATCATAGGCGCCGGTAATTTGGGACAGGCTTTGGTTAATTATATGAATTTTGAGCGCAGAGGCTTTATTTTCAAAGGTATTTTTGATAATGATCCGAAGATTTACGGCATGAAAGTCAGAAACATAGAGGTTAAGCCGATGGAGGCTGTTAAGGATTTTATAAAAAACAACAATATTGACATTGCAGTCCTTACGGTTCCTAAAGACAGCGCGGTGGAACTTGCGGAAGAACTTGTATCTTATGGCATTAAAGCGATATGGAATTTTGCGCATGTTGATCTGAACGTACCTTCAGGGATAAAGGTTGAGAATGTACATCTGTTGGACAGTCTTATGAAATTATCATATAATTTGGCTCTGCATGAGGAGTAGCTGCAATCTGACAGAGATATAAATTGGGGGAAACGGTATAAATGTCAGTAAAGGATGAAGTATTTAAAAATGCATTGGCGGGAAAGAAGATACCCATTCTGACCCTCGATAATAAATGGCATAAAATATTTGATGAAATCGGTGCCACTGCAAGGATAAAGTCACTTGAGGGTAAGCTTAACGAGCTTGTAAAACGTCAGGGAAAAGCAGGCAGCGAAAGCAAAGATGTTAAGAAGATCAAAAGAAAGCTTATGGATGAAGTTGTGCTGATAGCTGACGGACTGGTCCAGAATCCTGATAACAAAAAGCTTCAAAAAGACAGGGAGGAGCATAAACGTCTGATCGAAGAGTGCAACACAAAACTCACACAGTATGAAGATGACCTTATATTTCTGCCAAGGGAGATTGACAGCGTCAACAGACAGCTTATGATCGAAACGATGGAGTTGTGTTATAAAAAGATACAGGAAAACGAAAGGGAACTTTCATATATAAATGATTGGATCAAAAATATCCGCAGGGAATTAAAGAAAAATATGGTTCGTAAACAGGAAAAAGAAGAGGCGAACTACAAACTGTATTCTTATATGCATGATATATTTGGCGCAGAGGTTTTAGAGGTCTTTGATATGAAATATGATCCGGAAAAGATGAAGAAAGAGAAAGATGCGGATGATAAAAAAGCCGGAGAAGGCAGAAAAAAGAAAAAAGCAGGAAATGTTGCGCCTGAATCATAAGATTTTGGCGCATTTTTGTACCTGAAAGGAAAATTTGTAAAAAAATGGAATATCTTGTAACACAATCTGAAATGAAGAAATATGATAATAGTACAATAGAGGAGTTAAAAATACCTTCTGTTGTATTAATGGAACGGGCAGCGCTTGTTACAGCGGCACAGCTTAGAAAAGAAAAGGGAAACGCAAAGTTAAGGGTATTGGTAGTCTCGGGCTGTGGAAACAATGGGGGAGACGGTTTTGCGATCGGCAGGCTGTTGATGCTTGAAGGCTGTGAGGTAGATTTTGTATTGCTTGGGAGCAGGGATAAGTGCAGCAGTGAGACGGCGCTGCAGCTTGAAATTCTTGAAAAATACGGATACGAGCCTTATGACAGAATACCCGGAAATGAATATGATATAGTAATCGACGCCATATTTGGCATCGGTTTGTCCCGAAATGCAGAAGGCATTTATAAAGAGGCGATAGATCAGATAAATAGGACCGGCGCATATATATGCGCGGTAGACATACCGTCAGGCATTGATGCGGGTACAGGCAAAGTGTTAGGCAATGCCGTGTCTGCCGATCTCACTGTCAGCTATGGCTTTTATAAATTGGGAGAGCTCTTGTATCCCGGTTACGAATACTGTGGTAAAATCGTATGCGGGAAAATGGGGATTGATGAGCACAGTTTTCTTGGTGATATTCCGAAGTGGTATACTTATGCTTCATTGGAAGATGTGAAGCTTCCCGTAAGAAAACCAAACGGCAATAAAGGTACTTTCGGCAAGGCGCTTGTTATTGCGGGCAGTGATAATATATGCGGAGCTGCGCTTATGACGGCAAGGAGCGCTTTTTATACCGGCGTCGGCATGGTCAGAATAGTAACTTCCGTAAAAAACCGTGATACCATACAGCAATCGCTTCCGGAGGCTATGCTGACTGTGTATGATACTGATTTATGGCAGGACGGAAGTCCGAATGCGGCTTTTGAAAAAAGTTTTATCGAGGCGCTAGGCTGGGCTGACATTATATTGATAGGACCGGGTATTGGAGTTGATGCGCAGGCTGAGTGGATGCTTGATCAATGTATATACAATAGCGGGCTTCCGCTTATAATTGACGCTGACGGACTGAATATTCTTGCACAAAAGATCAGATCAAATGATTTTGCTTTTTTTAACGGCAAAAAGGATATAAGCGGCAATATGGGTATAAATGACACTGACAATATAAAACGTAAGGTCATATTAACGCCGCACATGGCTGAATTTGCAAGATTATACGGCTGTGACACTAAGGAAGCAGCCGATAATATAACAACATACCCCAAGCTGCTTGCCGACAGATTAAAATGTACTGTAGTATGCAAAGATGCAAGGACCGTTGTGGCTTCTTATGATAATGCTCAGTGTTATCTGAATGTTTCAGGTAATTCGGGAATGGCGACGGCCGGTTCGGGCGATGTGCTTGCGGGTATTATAACAGGGCTTGCGGCTCAGGGAATGGCCGCGCATGAAGCCGCGGCGGCGGGGGTATATCTGCATGGCCGGGCTGGAGATATGGCAGCCAAAGAATGCGGCGTACGCAGTATGATGGCAGGAGATATAACAGATCAGATTAAAAAACTTCTTAATTTTGAATTTCATACTGAGGAATGCTCAAACAGGAGGTTTTAGATGGAGAACTATGAACGCGTATACGCCCGCATAGATCTTGATGCGGTTTTGTACAATATGGAGCAGATGAAGAGTAATATTTCACCGGATGCCAAGATAATGGGAATTATCAAAGCAGACGGCTATGGTCACGGCGCGGTTATGATAGGCAGGGAGCTTGAAAAGCTGGATTATGTTTTCGGTTATGGCGTGGCAACTGCCGAGGAAGCTATAATTTTGCGCAAAGCCGGACTCGTTAAGCCTATACTTATATTAGGCTATACTTTTCCAAGCTGCTATGAGTCGCTCATAAAAGAAGATATAAGACCTGCGGTATTTAAGTATGACATGTTAAGAGAAATCGATGCCTGCGCGAAAAAGCTTGGAAAAAGGGCCAAAATCCATATAAAAGCAGATACCGGAATGAGCAGGATCGGAATAACTCCCGACGATGCAGGGCTTGATTTTGTAAAAGAGGCGCTTTCCTGTGAAAATATTGAGGTCGAGGGAGTGTTTACGCATTTTGCCAGAGCGGATGAAAAAGATAAGGGTTCTGTGAAAGAACAGATTGACCGAATAAGTCAATTTTTCGACAGGATAGAAAATGAAGCAGGATATAAGATCCCTGTTAAGCATTGTTCGAACAGCGCGGGCATTATAGAGCTTAAAGAAGCGAATATGGATATGGTGCGCGCAGGAATATCTTTGTATGGTCTGTGGCCCTCGTCCGAAGTGAAACGGGATATAATTTCACTTAAACCCGTATTGTCCCTAAAGAGCCATATTGTATATATTAAGCGGATCAAGGCAGGAACTCCTGTAAGCTACGGGGGGACTTACGTAAGCGGATCGGATATGAGAATAGCTACTATCCCTATCGGCTATGGGGACGGTTATCCGAGAGGGCTTTCCAATAAGGGGTATGTGCTTATACATGGTAGGAAAGCTCCAATTTTGGGAAGAGTGTGCATGGATCAGTTCATGGTAAGCGTAGATGATATTCCGGAAGCGGCAGAGGGAGATGAAGTCACCCTTATAGGCGAAGATAAAGGAGAGATCATCACCATGGAGGAACTTGGTGATATATCGGGACGGTTTAATTATGAGCTTGCCTGCGATCTTTCTAAGAGAATACCCAGGGTTTATATAAAAAACGGTGAGATTGCGGCTATGAAAGATTACTTTGATGATTTTAAATAGATAGTTGGTATACCTTCAGAGAAATTGGCAATACTATTGCTGTCAGTTAGAATTGCTGAATTATTGAAGGAAGTGTGAGATATGAGACGAGGAGATATTTATTATGCTGACTTAAGGCCGGTGATCGGTTCGGAACAGGGAGGTGTGCGGCCTGTGCTTATCATTCAGAACGATATAGGGAACAAACACAGTCCGACCGTTATATGCGCAGCTATCACATCCAAGATGAATAAGGCAAAACTGCCTACTCATATAGAATTAAATGCAAATAAATATGATATGGTCAAGGATTCCGTAATATTGCTTGAACAGCTTCGTACAATAGATAAGAAGCGTTTAAAGGACAGAGTGTGTCATTTGGATCAGGAAATAATGAAAGAGGTCAATATGGGATTGATGGTCAGCCTTGAACTTGGTAATACATAAGAGGCTTGCGGATCCGATAAAACTTCGGGTAAGAGGAAGGTATGGTGATAAACATGGAAGATGAAGTGATTGATATCGGTTTTGGACTGATATGTCTGTTCATGCTGTTGTGTGAAATGGTAATGTTTGGCTTTAATACGGCGCTTCAAAACCGCAATAATAAAGAGGCGGAAGACGGGGAAAAGGAGCCTGACAAAAAGACGAAAAGGCTGCAGTATATGTTGGATAATCCGGCCAAGTATACAAATGCGGTTCAACTTGGAATTGTCGCGATAAATATGATAATCGGCGCAATTTTGATTTTACCGTCTTATTATTACATACAATATTACGTATTCGGATTGGCTGAAAAATATGTAAGAACGTCGCCTTATACCGTTCAGTTCGCCCTGATATGTCTGGCGGAGGCGGTTGCGCTTATTTTCCTTATATTGTACATAACCCTGACCTTCGGAGTGCTCATTCCCAGAAAGCTGGCTGCAAAGTATCCGGACGTCTGGCTTGGTTTATTTACTACGCCTATGTATTATTATGTACGCATCAGCGCTCCTTTTACAACTTTGATTTCCGCTACGGCGGGCGGCATACTGAGGCTTTTTGGCATAAAGGGCTTAAGCAGCACCTCGGATGTGACTGAGGAAGAGATACTTTCCATGATAAATGCAGGGCATGAACAGGGAATCCTTCTTGAAAGCGAAGCTGAAATGCTCACCAATATTTTTGAATACGGAGATAAAGAGGCAAAAGATATAATGGTAAACCGTAATAATATGATAGCCATTGACAGTGATACCACCTTGTCGGACGCCGCTGCATTTATTATAAACGAGCATAACAGCCGTTTTCCCGTATATGAAGAAACGATAGACCATATAGTAGGAATTCTGCATCTTAAAGATGTAATGCATATGCAGATGAATGAAAAGATGCTCTCAAAGCCTATCGGAAAGATCAGAGGGCTTTTGAGAGAACCGCTGTTTATTACCGAGACCAGAAAAATAGACGATATACTTAAGACCATGCAGAAAGAAAAAATTCAGATGGTTATCGTGATCGATGAGTATGGACAAACTGCCGGACTGATCGCGCTTGAGGATATACTTGAAGAGATCGTGGGAAATATTCAGGACGAATATGACGAGGAGGAGAGTTATATTAAGAAAAACGGTCATGATGAGTATATAATCGACGGTATGATGCCGCTTGATGAGCTTGAGGAACAGCTTGATATAGAATTGAATGAGGAGAATTTCGATACCGTAAATGGTTTTGTGATATCGCATCTTGAACATATACCGGAAGAAGGGGAAGAGTTTGAGTTCTGCGCGCAGGGTTATCGTTTTAAGATACTGAATGTAAAAGACAGAATGGTTCAAAGCGTCGTGGCTTCCAAGATACCTGAAGAGAAGGATGAGGAAAAGGATGACAAAAAGGACGACAAAAAGGACGACAAAAGGGATGACGATGCGGCTGAGAATGTAGAAGAAAATAAGTAAAGGATAACCAAAATAAAATAACACACGTAATCCAATTTATATAAGCTGATAAAAATATGTGTAGCTGATAAAAATATGTGTGGCTGATAAAAATATGACGGTTGAAGAAATTACGGAAAAATGATATGATATGACTGAGTGATTGTTGAAATGATTAATAAGGAAAAAGGCGCGTAATATATTTATGCGCAGGAATGGAGGATCATAAGAATGTCAGGACATTCAAAATTTGCAAATATCAAACATAAAAAAGAAAAGAACGATGCTGCCAAAGGTAAGGTTTTTACCATAATCGGAAGAGAGATCGCGGTTGCCGTTAAGGAAGGCGGCCCCGATCCTGCCAATAACTTTAAACTGGCTCAGGTGATCGCAAAGGCGAAGGCAAACAACATGCCTAACGATACCATAGAGCGCGGTATTAAAAAAGCGGCCGGAGACAAGGACAGCGTTAATTATAAGTATATTACATATGAAGGATACGGGCCTAACGGAATTGCGATAATTGTTGACGCTCTTACCGACAATGCCAACAGGACCGCCGCCAATGTAAGGAGCGCTTTTACCAAAGGACAGGGTAATGTAGGAACTCCCGGCTGCGTATCGTTTATGTTCGATAAGAAGGGACTTATCATAGTGGATAAAGAAGACTGCGATATGGAAGCCGACGATCTGATGATGTTGGCTCTGGATGCGGGAGCGGAGGACTTTTCGGACGAAGAGGACAGCTATGAGATCTATACCGCGCCCGATGATATTACAACGGTGACAAAAGCCTTGGAGGAGGCAAAAATAGCAATGGTTTCGGCCGAAGTTACCATGATTCCGCAAAACTGGGTTGAACTTACCGACGAAACGGCCATTAAAAATCTGCAGAGGACTCTGGATCTTCTGGATGAAGACGACGACGTGCAGGCGGTATATCACAACTGGGATGAATAAATATCGTTAAAAATAAATATTGTTAAAAATAAATATTGTCAAAAATAATTTTGTTAAAAATAAATATTGTTAAATTTATTTGTAAGAGGTTGATATGAGTAAAAATTACGAAAAAGAAACAATATGCATACAATCCGGTTGGAAGCCGAAAAACGGGGAGCCGCGCGTGCTTCCCATATACCAGAGCACTACTTTTAAATACGATTCCTCGGAACAGATGGGAAGGTTATTTGATCTGGAGGAAAGCGGCTATTTTTACACAAGGCTTCAAAATCCGACAAATGACTGCGTCGCGGCAAAAATATGCGAGCTTGAAGGCGGAGTTGCCGCTATGCTGACATCCTCCGGCCAGGCCGCTACATATTATGCGGTATTTAATATATGCGAAGCGGGAGACCATGTTGTATTGTCTTCAACGGTATACGGCGGAACGTACAATCTTTTGACCTGCACAATGAAAAAAATGGGCATAGAGTGTACGGTGGTAGACCCTGACGCGCCGGAAGAGGAGCTTAACAGGGCTTTTAAGGATAATACCAAGTGCGTATTTGCCGAAACCATAGCCAATCCCGCGTTAGTGGTTTTGGATATAGAAAAGTTTGCGAGGATAGCGCATTCCCACAATGTGCCGCTTATAGTTGACAATACTTTTGCCACGCCCATAAACTGTAATCCGTTTAAGTGGGGCGCGGATATAATCACGCACTCAACCACCAAATATATGGACGGACATGCCATGTCGGTCGGTGGCTGTATAGTTGATTCGGGCAATTTTGACTGGGCGGCGTATCCTGACAAATTCCCGGGACTTTGCACACCTGACGAGTCATATCATGGAATTACTTATACGGAAAAGTTCGGTAAGGCGGCATATATTACCAAGGCCACAAGTCAGCTTATGCGCGACTTAGGTTCGATACAGTCGCCGCAGAATGCTTTTCTTTTGAACGTGGGACTTGAAACGCTGCCGCTTCGTGTGGAGAGGCACTGTTATAATGCGACAAAAGTAGCCGAATATCTTGAGGCTCATGAAAAAGTGGCATGGGTTAATTATCCTGCCTTAAAGAGCAATAAATACCATGAACTTGCTAAAAAATATATGCCGAACGGAAGCTGCGGCGTAATTTCATTCGGCCTAAAGGGCGGAAGACAAGCAGCCTCCGATATGATGGATAAACTTGAACTTGCAGCGATCGTAACTCACGTGGCCGACGCCAGAACATGCGTTCTGCATCCGGCAAGCCATACGCACAGACAGATGAATGACGAACAGCTTATTGAGGCGGGAGTTGCGCCTGATATGATACGGCTTTCCGTCGGGATCGAAAATGTGAAAGATATAATTGCAGATCTGGAGCAGGCTCTTGAGAAGATCTGACATGTAACTGACCGTATAGCGATATGTCATTGAAACGATGGTTTAATCTTAAAGAAGAGTTTTGTGGTCTTATTGTAAGCAAAACGAAGGATAACAGCATATGATCTATACCAAAACCAAGTTCAGTAAATTCCTGTGGTTTATCTTTACATGTATAACAGGAGTGATGCTGACCAACTACGTAACATTATTATTGGATAAGTATATAAAAATAACCAATCATACATATGTGACGGGCTTCATTATCCTGTTTATTGCATTGGCTGTCTGTTTATTTCTGGTTATCAGAAAAATCTGCGTTCCTGCGATAATAACGATGGAAATAAGCGAACGTGCTGCTATGATATTTGAAATATCCGCGGCTTCGGTTATTTTTGTTATAGGATTATTGTACCGTATATTTTTGATTTTGAATCATGTGACTATGGGTAATGAGATAGTTGAGACTAACTATTGCCGAATGGCGGTTGTACGCGCCGGAGCAGGCGTAAAACCGTTGGTTCACGGAGCGTCATATGTTTATGTAAGGCTGCTTTCGCTTTTTTTTACTTTCTTTGGGAATAAAGCCACGGCGGCAGTGTGGTTACAGGTGGCGCTTCAGCTCATAACTATTTTGCTTGCTTACTTTGCGATAAGGAAAATAGCGGGAAGGATCTCAGCCTGTGTTGTGGAACTGTTTTTGGCTGTGTCAGCCGTATATTCAGGGCAGGTTCTGGAGCTTGTTCCGGATACGCTGTTTCTGATGTTGTATGTATCAGGTCTTTTTATAGCGGTAAATTATATCTATTCGTATTATATTGACAGCCTGAGCAGGGCGGGAGAGATCAGGGGGGCTGTATTTTCCGGAATTGTCATTGGAGCGCTGACGTATCTTGATGCGGTTTCACTTACCCTGTTGATTTTATTCATAGGGCTTTTGATTGGAAAAAACAAAATAAATGCCGATGATTTATGTGATCCGCATGATATATACGTAAAAACAAAAAGACGCAGGGTATTTTCAGTATGGATATTTATCCTTACACTGGCAGTCGCCGCCGCAGCATTGGCAGTCTCTTTTGTACTGGATTCCGTTATAAGCCATACTGCGGTTGAAGTCGTATATAATGCATGGAGCAGACTTTATACCGGACAGCCATGGCTCGTAAGCGTTATTTCTAAAAATAATTATTCCCTGATTGAATTTTTAGCGCAGGTGGTCTTGGCGTCACTGCTTGTCATAACATTCTGGAAGCGCAAAGAAGTTCAAAATTCCAGTTTATGGATGCTTATGATGATAATTCTTGCTCCGATGCCGATATCGGGAGTCAGTTTCCTGCGGTATCAGGTCTTTTATGTATTTATATGGAGTGTGCTGGCAGGGCTTGGCCTGCAGCAAAGCTTTGAGATTAGTGAGGCCGACAGGGAAAAGGTTATGGACCGGAAACTCAGGTCGGCGATGGAAGAAATCGCTGAAGAACAGCACTTGACTGTTCCGGTCAATAGTGAAAATCCCTCATTATCCGGCAGTAATGTTTCATATCCGGCCGATACTGCAGTGTCGGCAGCCGGTTCAGGCAACGGCATGGTTCAACAGACACAGACCAGACCCGGATTTATAGAAAATCCGCTGCCTCTGCCCAAGAGGCATGAGAGAAGAGAACTGGATTATCAGTATGCCGTACCTGAACATAAGATGAAGTACGATATTGAGGTAGCGGATGATGATGATTTTGATTTATAAGCTTTTCTGTCCGGAATTAAGTTCCTTGCAGGTATAGCGGATCAAGAATGCCGCAATCACAAATGTCAGTATGTCTGAGACGGGCATAGAATATAAAACGCCGTCCAGACCAAAGAATACAGGCAGTAATAATGCAAAACCTACGCCAAATACTATCTCCCTGACCATTGAGAGCAGAGTGGAGGCAAGCGCTTTTCCCATAGCCTGTAAGAAGATGAAGCAGGCCTTGTTTATGCAGGCGAAGATTATCATGCATAAATATATGCGGAATGCTTTAATTGCAAAGTCCGTGTAATAGCTGCTTTCATTGGCGGCGCCGAAAATCGCTATGAGTTGTTTGGGAAAAAGCTCTACGATCACAAGCGATATAAAACCTACAGCGGCTTCCGAGGTCAATAATCTTGTGAATAATTTTTTTACCCTGACATATAAACCTGCCCCCATATTGTACCCTACAATGGGAATACAGCCTGCAGCCATACCTACGACTATGGATATTACGATCTGGAAGAATTTCATGACTATCCCAACTACAGCCATTGGTATCTGCGCAAATTGTTCCTGACAAAAGATAATGTCTAACGCGCCGTATTTTCGTATCATATTATTGATCGCAGCCATTGCGGCAACCAAAGATATCTGCGAAAGAAAACTGCAGATACCAAGCATTATGGTTCTGCCCGAAATATTCCGATCAATAATATAGTCATATCTCATGGGTTTTACTGTTTTCATATTTATCAGATACAGGACGGATAAAATGGCTGTGGCAATCTGTCCGATCACGGTAGCGACTGCCGCGCCCATCATTCCCCATCTGAAGATAAAAATAAAAACCGGATCAAGAATTATATTAAGTACCGCTCCGGCAAGCGTGGAAAGCATTGCAAACTTCGGGCTGCCGTCAGCTCTTATTATAGGGTTCATGGCCTGACCAAACATATAAAAAGGAATGCCGAGCGTAATATAAAAGAAGTATTCTCTGGAATACTTAAACGTTTCAGTATTTATTGTGCCGCCAAACATTGCTATGATCTGATCGTTTAAGATCAGATAGACGGCGCATAATATCAAGCTTGCGGCAATTATCATAATGACCGAGTTGCCGACGCTTTTTTTGGCATTTTGAGGCTCATCTTTACCAAGGCTTAGGCTTACAAAAGCACAGCAGCCGTCTCCGACCATTACGGCTATTGCAAGAGCTATGACCGTAAGAGGGAATACAACCGTGTTTGCGGCGTTGCCATATGAGCCGAGATATGAGGCGTTTGCAATGAATATCTGGTCTACGATATTATAAAGCGCGCCTACTAAAAGTGAGATGATACAGGGAACCGCATATTTTTTCATTAAAGTTTCGATGCGTTCCGTTCCTAAAAACTGATTGGTTTCCATTAAATTTTCATCCTTTCCATAAAAAATAAACGTGCAGCACATAACTGGATTTACGCAGTTTTGCTACACGTTTGAAATTATTTTATTAATTTTGTCTATAAATTGTCAAAGGTATTTTTGAACAAAATTTTTTTGATTAAACGAATTTAATTTATAAATGTTGTAAAATTTAAAGCCGTAAATTTTATCATATAAACCTGTTTAGTTTAACTTCATTCCGTCCCGGAATGCATCGCCGACACGTTCAGATACCTTGTAATAGCCATGTGTATATGGATCGAAGGCAATAGCGTTTACTAAGGACATATCAAGTTTGCCGTCAACCATGACGCTTTCGTCTGCGGTAACGTTTACGACTTTTCCGATAACACCGCAGCCGTATTTATTGTTTTGATATTCCACATACTCACATTCCAGACAAAGCGGGAATTCATTGATCACAGGCGCATCAACGCATTCTGCCTTGGTGGCGGTAAGACCGGCTTTTTCAAGCTTGTTTGCGATCATGTTGCCGGACGCGACGCCAAAATAGTCCGCCTCCGTTACATGGGCCGCATCTGCGATACTGACAGTAAACGCGCCTCTTTCCTTTATATTTTGGACTGTCTTATGCGTCTCGGTCAGATTGAGGGCAACCATGCTGCGGTCCTGCATTGTTCCCCAGGCTGCGTTCATGACATTAACGCTGCCGTCCTCGTTATAGGTTGCGACCATCAGCACCGGCATAGGGAAAATACCCTCGGTGATATTCAATTTTTTTCTCATAAACAAAACCCCTTTCCTGTAATATATTTACAACTATGCTGTCAGGTATAATTATATCCATTAGTATAAAAATAACAAGTATTATTTTTCAGAGATACGGAAATAAAAGTCATGGGAAATAGAGTTTTTGGGAAAACATTAATAAAAGGTTGATTAATAACAAGTTTTGTTAATAAAAAACTTTACGGAATTGTTAATAAAAGGCATTGTTAATAAAAAGCTTTATGACAGCCGTAGATTTTTCTGCCTTTTAATGATATAATAGTTAAACGATTGCGTAACTTTGAATAAACTCGGAAATATTGCAGAGCCAGCCCGGTTGTTTTTCCATTGCTGATTCTAATTAAGTTTATTAATGAGATAAAATATACAGTTCGGGACAACGGGGCGGGATGCAGGTTCCTAAATATAGATATGGAGCAGAATATGGATATAGAGCAGGATACAGATACGGTGCAGGATGTAGATACAGTGCAGGATATAGATACAGAACAATTCGAGGATATAGAACAATATGAAGCTCAAGAAGATTTAGAATATCTTAAACGCAGAGAACAGAGAAGAAGGCGCCATATGCAGGAACGTATACGGAGAGAGCGAAAACTCCGGCTTATAAAGTTCGCTTTATGCGTGGGTGTGCTCTGCATTGTGAGTGTATTTTGCATAATAAGATCAAATAAAAAAATAAATACGGTTTCAAAAGAAGAACAGGAGAGTATTGAGGCCAAAACGCATATACAAAAAACGGAAGCGGGACAGGCTGAAATAAGTTCGGAAATATCCAAGATGGCGGAAGAAAATGGGACAGAAGGAGCGACGGAAGAATCGACGGAAACAGAAACGGCAAAAATAAAAACGGCAGAAGAACCGGATAAAAAGCAGGATATAACGGAAGGAAAAGACAAAACGGCAGATGCGCAGTCATACAAATTTGAATCAACTTCCGATACAATGAACATAAACAGCGAAGATGTTATCAGCTCCAATGCTATTTTGGTTGATGCAGACTCAGATACCATTATTGCCGCAAAAGGGGCATACGACAGAATTTCGCCCGCGTCTATGACAAAAGTGCTTACGGTTTTGGTCGCGGCCGAAACGATTGATGAACAAAATTTGGAAGACACTTTTACCATGACGACTGAAATTACGGATTATGCTTACGTAAACGATTGCAGCAGCGTAGGCTTTTTGGACGGAGAGGCAGTGACGATAAAAGATTTGTTTTACGGAACCGTTCTTAAATCCGGCGGTGATGCGGCGGTAGGGCTTGCAGTCTATACAGCCGGATCTCACGAAGCGTTTGTTGATATGATGAATGAAAAATTAAAAGAACTCGGCATAGCGGACAGCGCGCATTTTACGAATTGCGTAGGAATATATGATGCCGATCATTATTGCTCGGTTTACGATATGGCAGTGATAATGAAAGCCGCAATGCAGAACGAATGGTGCAAAGAAGTTTTATCCGCGCATACTTATACCACCGTTCCGACACCGGAACATCCCGATGGCATAACCATTTCCAACTGGTTTTTAAGAAGAATTGAGGATAAGGATACGGGAGGACTGGTCGTTGGCGGAAAAACCGGATATGTGGTACAGTCCGGAAACTGTGCGGTCAGTTACGAAAAATATATAAACGGTACACCGTATATTTGTGTTACAACAGGCGCTACAAGCAGTTGGAGATGCATTTATGATCATGTGGAGATTTATAACCGCTATATTTGAAATATATCCGGAATTTAAGCCTGTAATAGAAGTATTACAGAACAATACGCAGTATTCTATATAATATGATTAACAAAACAGTGATCGCCAGTATTGCATATTGAAAAATCCGTTCTGTTTTTCCGGATATGATTTCCGCCGCAATATTATATTTCCGAACCCAGACGCAGAACAAATCAATATTTTCTAAAGATACATTCAATCTTAAAAAGCCGCATATCTTTTTCCCGGAACGATCGTATATTGACATTGAACCTTCTGTGTTTACGGTAACTTTTTGAATTTCATAAGATTGATAACTTTTTTTGCCTATTTTAATCGTCTGACCGTCAATCGATATCGATTTTCCTAAATTAAAAGAATGAATGTCAACAGATGAAATAAAGTCGTTATATACGGCATTACCGGCTGCTCCGTATACATCGCCCTTAAGAATATTTATGATATTTTGTATTTTGGAATATCTTATTTCCGTTGCTTTTGAAATATCAAAAGGTGTTAATCCGTTCATGCAATTTCCTTTCCCCAAGCCTTGTTAAAGCTGCCAAAATCTGATAATATTTTTGTATATTTTAAATATAGCAGACTATATCAGGCTGCGCAAGCAGTTGATGGTCCAAGATGACAGAGCAATATCCGGACAGAGCAATATCTTTATATTAGTGTGGTTGTTGCTGAGAATATGTATAAAAAAGGAAGGTTATGAGAGTGATGACAAAACCGCATTTGTCCAATGGATATAGTGTTGAAAAAGAAACCATTGATATGTATTGTGCAATGCAAAATCTAAATCGGGCAGCGATGAATTATGCCGCTGACCTGATACGGACAGGTATGTACCTGTCGGAGATTAAAGAGCTGTGCGAGAATTATCTGCAAAAAAACGGTGCGGATTCATTTTGGTATTGGGATGTCGGCGCATTTATTTTTTCCGGAGACGAAACTGCTATTTCCGTATCCGGTAAGGATTATGAAGTAGCGGATAAAAAAATACAGGAAAATGACATTATTACGATTGATCTAAGTCCACAGAAGAACAACATATGGGGAGATTATGCAAGAACGCTTGTATTAGAGGACGGCGTTATATGCCATAAAACGGATAGCATAAAAAATGACGAATGGCGGAATGGACTTCATATGGAAGAATATCTTCATAGAACTTTAATTGATGTGGCAGCGCCGGATATGACATTTGAAGATTTATATTATTACATGAATGAGCTGATAGTGGAAAAAGGATTCCTTAACATGGATTTTCTCGGAAACCTCGGACATTCCATTGTAAAAAATAAGAATGACAGAATATATATCGAAAAAGGGAATCATGAAAAATTATCCGATGTAAAAATGTTCACCTTTGAACCGCATATCAGTATTCCTAATTCCAAGTATGGATATAAGAGGGAAGATATATATTATTTTGGTAATGGGAAGTTAATAAGATTATAAAATATAAGTCAGATTTGTATTAATGTGCCATAAATCATAAATGCATTGTGTAATCTGAAAAATTTTGAATATAATTAAGAATATAGTATGGTAATCTGAAAGGCTGCATCATGTATGAAAAGTTTGTTGCATTTTTCTAAAGTTCTGCTATACTGTAAATAAAGGCAAATGTTTGCCGTTTGTCATGTGACGGGGTATAAACAGCGTGACAGGTAATAATGCCACTTGCCGATGGTGTGGGGTATAAATGATTCGGTATGTAAATGATTGCCACTTGCTATATGGGTGGGATATAAATAGTATAGTTTGTAAAAATCCTCATCAGTTTTGGTGAGGATTTTTTATAAGGGGAAAGTATGGAAGTAATACAGGGATATTCTTACCATATCAAAAATGAATTTTTTGATTTGATAAATGATAAGTTTCTTATGAGCAATAAAGAAAATGAAAATTATCGGCCTCATTTTCTGGCGATTCAAGACAGTAAGAACAAGGATTTGTATTGGATGATACCGATTAGTTCTCAAGTTGAGAAATATAAGAAAATTATAGAAAAGAAAATGGAACGATATGGAAAATGCAATACAATTATTATTGGGAAATTTGCCGGAAAAGAAAATGCGTTTTTGATTCAGAATGCTTTTCCTATTATATCCAAATACCTTGATCATGTACATAAAATTGAAAATAAGCCTATTATGGTGCATAGCAAATTAGAGCGGACTTTAATTGTCAATTTGCGGGAAGTATTGGCAATGTATGGACAAGGGATTCACTTGATTTTTCCAGATATTATAGCTATACGAAAGAAAATGGAAGATGAATTGAAAAAATAAACTGTGTATTTAATAAATATTTGGTAATTTTGATCTGTTATTTATTTTAGACAGAAGGGGATATTCAGTTTATTTTTGTATGGTATTTCGTATTGATTTGTCAATAGATTTTTGTAAAATTCTTCTCTAGGTCTGAAAATTTCCGGGGCACAGAAGAGTGCCGCCACTACCGCAATAGTGACGGCGTCTCCCTTTTGCTTCCAACAGAGTGCAATAACATTGTATATAGGTGTGTTATAGGCACCCTTTATTTATTCCCCGAACATTCGTTACAGTCAAATCCCGGATTGAACGCATAGAAATTCTTGTCGTTGAGTTTATCCTGTACGATACGCAGCGCTTCACCGAAACGGGAGGATTGAAGTAAAAATATCTCATAAAATATTTCCCTCAAAGTGCCGTACTTCAATCTTTCATGGTTAATGGCTAAATGTTCCAAGTGATTTCAATGTTTCCGTCTGCAATCCGAATGACCTTGATGAGCGTATCGACTACCGCCTGTCTGTCCTCGAAAGAGAGCGTTTCCCATGTTTTCACATGATTGGTTATCTGTTTAAGTCTGCCCTCTGTGTCTGTGACATTTGCCGTAACGATTTCTTCTTGTAAGACTTTACGCTCTGCGTCCAGTTCCGATATTTTTTCGTCTATGTACTTCATCAGGACGCTGCCTGCCCCAGACACTTTGGAGAGAAGTTCTTCGATTTCTTCCTCAATCTGTGTCAGACGGATTTTTTTCATCATATTGGTTTGTTCTTCTCCCGTGTCAGATAAGCAGGAGAGTTTTTGAAATTCCGACAGTCTTTCCTTGATTGCACCAAGCATATATTCTTCCAAAACGTCTGCATAAATCGTACAGCCTGCCCCGGTACAGTTACTTCCAAGACTTCCCGACTGGCTGCAAACAAAGTAACGTCCCCACTTTGTTTTTGCCTTACGGATTGTCAGCGCATAACCGCATTTGCCGCATTTTACCTTGCCAACAAGCCATGAATTTTTAGGTTTACAGGTCTTTGTTGACTGACGGTTGTTCAGACACCGTATGCGGCAGGCTAACCATGTCTTAGAGGGAATAAAACCCTTATGCGGCGCAAGCACAATCTCTTTGTCGGACAGGTCGCTTTGCTTTCTTGAAGTGGAAACCGTACCTTTGTAGAGATAGCAGGCATTGTAACCCGTAAAATCACTTGCCGGATTATAGATATTTGCGCCTTGACTTTGGAAGAACTGGTACACGTCAATATCCGCTTCCACATACACAGGATTGCGGAGCATTTCGCTGATACGGGCGGTATTCCAGTTTGCACCACGCAGATTTTTAATCTGATGTTCATTTAAGTACCGCACAATATCCCCAAGCGAATTGTCCGTGTCCGCATACATGGAGTAAATCAGCTTTAGCTGTTCGCTTTCCTCCGGGACTTCCTCGTACATGGAAGTACGGATATTGTCAATAACTGTGTTCTTCAGACGGTAGCCGTAGGGAATACGTCCGCCCATGTAGAAACCGCGCTTGCATCGTGCATAATAGGCGTCCGTTACCCGCTTTTGTATGGTTTCCCGTTCCAGTTGTGCGAACACGATACAGATATTTAACATTGCCCTGCCGATCGGTGTGGACGTGTCAAATTTTTCCGTGGAAGAAACAAATTCCACATGATATTTCTGAAATATCTCCATCATATTTGCAAAATCCAAAATGGAACGGCTGATACGGTCGAGCTTGTAGACAATAACCCGTTTGATTTTTCCTGCGCGAATATCATTCATCATTTTTTCAAAGCCGGGACGATTGGTGTCCTTTCCCGAAAAACCTCTGTCCGTATATTCAATGCAAGGCTCACCGTGGGTTTCGTATCTGCAATACTCAAGCTGGCTTTCTACGGATATGCTGTCCTTTTTTTCGATTGACTGTCTTGCATACAATGCGTCGTACATTTTATCTACCTCCTAAAACGTAAGACGCAATACCCAATGTCAAATTCTTATGGAATTTGACATCAAACAGATCATATCGTTTCCATGATTGTTTTGCAAGGGACTTACGCATATTTTTTGAAAATCTGATAGAGCCGCGCTCCGATTTCCTGTCGTGTTTCCAGTTCTGATTTTTTTTGAAAGGCGGGGTAGATGTTGGTAACGGTCAGCCTCATTTTATCTTTGCGTATTTGAGTATCGGGTGTAGGAGAGTGATTAGTTTTTGGCATAAACTTTCTCCTTTGACGGTTTCCCTAAATTTTATGAGAAGCGGCAAGTACACTATACGGAAATAGCATAAATTTCCCCCTCTATTCCTTACTACGCGCAGAAGTTAAAATCAGGCAACATTTTTTGAAAATTTTATAAATAATTTAGAATAGCAAGCATAGGGATTGAGTACCCAATCCCGTAAAATCCCCATTTCCTGTCCTGCGGGACTTGTGGGATTTTGCTTGTTGGTAAGTGTCCCAAACCCTCTAAAAAAACCAGAAAGGGAGCGTCCACAAGAGCAGAAAAATACACCGGTGAATGACAATATATCAATCATCATTCCCCGGTGTTTCTCCGTCAAATTTATAGCCGACACCTAACACGGTTTTTATATAAGTCGGTTTTTTGCTGTCCGGCTCTATTTTCTTCCGCAGATTGTAAATTACATTGACAACACTTGAATGGCAACTATCACTGTCCATGTTCCAGACGGCTTCAAAAATCTGTGCCTGTGTGAATACAATTCCCGGATTGGATGCAAGGAATACAAGGGTATTGTATTCAAGGCGGGTAAGATTTACTTCCTCCTCGTCTTTAAACACTCGACGTTGGCTCTGCCTTATTTCCAGTCCCGGAAAAGACAACACTGAAATTGGAGTAATTTCCATAGGCTCAATCTGTATGCAATCAGATATTGCCGAAATAATTTTGTCAATAACAGTTTCTTCATGTTCATTAAGTGTCAGCAGTATCATTTTTCCTATGATACCACCCCCTTTAGCCTTTTTATCTTAAAATGTATTTGCTAGAAGTTGCTTCAAAACATTTCCTATATCATTACCGATGCAAATAGACTGTTTTCTGATTTCTGCCGGAATATAGTCGCCTGATAGATTGACACATATATAAAACGCATTAGGATTGTCATATGTCATTTGCCAGAATGGATATTTGACAATTCCCGGCGTATTACCGCCAACGCCTAATTCAAGATATAAAATTTTCATTTCCTTATGGCGACGTATAAAATCTTGATACCTATTGGCTGCCATATGCCAACCACTATCTTCAACAAAATTATTATCTGCCCGTAAATTCATTGACATTGGCGCACCACAAACAGGACAATAAGGAATTAACTTAGACGGAATACGCATATTTTCCTGTTCGGCAACCATCTTACTAACAAGTTTTTCATTATCATAAGTTTTATTATGGCATGGTTTTGAACATTGCCATAACCCATAATCGCCCTGTGTATAAAATAACCTGTGTTTATCAAAACCTGCCTTTTGGAAACAGTGATCTACATTAGTTGTCAAAACAAAATAGTCTTTGTCTTTTACCAACTTATGCAAATCGGCATAAACGTCTTTCGGTGCATTTTGATAGCGGTTGATAAAAATGTAACGGCTCCAATACGCCCAATATTCTTCCAACGTATCATATGGGTAAAAACCTGCTGAATACATATCCTTAAAACCATATTTTTCAATGAAATCCGGGAAGTTATCTTCAAAGCGTTTCCCGGAATAGGTAAATCCAGCGGAAGCAGACAAGCCCGCACCTGCGCCAATCACAATAGCATCAGCGTTTTCTATCCGCTTTTTCGCTTTTTGGATATTATCCCAACAATTGCTTGTAGATTTGATAGTCGCTATCCTTGAACACATTAAAAACCACCTCCATACCATTTTTATTTTCCCTTTGATAGTTCTGCACGGTCTGTATCGCTATTGCAGCGGCTTCCTCATTGGGGAAATGAAATTCACCCGTAGAAATACAGCAAAACGCAATAGTTTTTAACTGATACGCTGCGGCAAGTTCTAAACAGGAACGGTAACATTCTGATAACAGATTGCAGTCTTTTACGGTAACTTTCCCAAAAATAATCGGACCAACCGTATGGATAAAATAACGGCAAGGAAGATTATAGGCTTTTGTAATTTTTGCTTTTCCAGTCGGTTCTTCTGTTTTTTGCTTTGCCATAATATGGTGACATTCTAAACGAAGTTCCACTCCTGCGGCAGAATGAATTGCATTGTCAATACATCCGTGGCAGGGAACAAAACAGCCTAACATAGCACTGTTTGCCGCATTTACAATAGCATCTATGGACAGGCGGGTAATATCACCTTGCCATAAATAAATTCCCGGCTGTACCATTGAAATATCTGATAATGAAACAATACCTTTTCGGATACATTCTTCCTGTAAATATGCGTCCTGCACTTCTAAAAATTCTTCTGAAACTGTTTTAGGCAGACGAATGTTCATAAGGGCGCGTAGCAGCCATTTTCTTTTTGTGTCCTGTGTAGGAATATCTATTGATTGCAGTTCGCTGTTTTCGTTTAACAAATAGTTTATCAAAAACGCAAGTCTTTCTTTTTGTGTCATTGCCGCTTCCTTTCTATTGCCTGTAAAGGACATATCTCTTTACATTTTCCACAATGCAAACAATGTTCCTGTTTTATCTTTACGGGACAGACGGAAATATCAATGCAGTTTTGCGGGCAGACATTATAGCAGAGTTTGCAGCCATTGCATTTATCTGTAACAAAAAAATATGCTGAATGATTTTCCATTCCACCGAATGAAAAAGTTTCACGGAAAATAGGCTTGCAGCTTAAATCAAAAAATTCTCCGCTTCCTTTATAGATTTGAAATACTGTCAATGCTGTACGGCTTTCCTCGTTCGGATAAATGGCTTTCATGTATGGGTTTTTATTAAATATTTCGGATAACCGTTCCTGCCCGATTTCCCGCACTTCTCCACGCAAGGTAACGGATTTACTTGATAAAGTGTTAGTCCCTTTCATTCCTGTTAATGATATAATAGGCTGATTTTTAAGCCGTTCATAAAAAGCTTTACCCTTAGCGGTTAGAAAATAAAGACCGAATTTATCTGATAACATAATATCAATCACACAAGTAACAGGAAAATGCTCTTTGTCAGTTGTAGCAAAAACAACAGAATGAATATCCTGTTGTATCATTTGCAAATACTTTTCTGCACTCATATTTCCTCCTAAACGAAATCCCCCTGCCTTTATGGGGCAGAGGGTTTCACATTTGAATGAATAATTGTCTGTTATGATTATTCTGCTACAACAGAAATTCTCTGCTGAATATGGTTTCCGTTTAATGCTTCGTCAATCATTGCAACCGCATAATCGGCATAACTGATTACGCTTTCACCTTTAGAGTTCAATGTCAGTTCTTCGCCGCCTAAAATATATTTGCCGGTTTTGGCTCCGTCCGCTTGGAAATCTCCGGCAGGACTGATATATGTCCACTTTACATCTGTTCTTGTGCGGAGTTCGTCAAGCGCCTTGCCCATATTGATAGCAAGTGGCTTGAACATTTCCGGAAAGTCTGCACCGTCCATAACCTGTGCGGTATGTTCTGGGTTTACATACAGACTGCCTGCACCGCCAACAACAAGAAGCCTTGTTTCTTTACCACTTACAAGGTCGCAAAGATGTTTCAGAGAAGTGCTGTGCTGCGGCAATGTTTCCGGCGTCCATGCTCCGAAAGCGTCTATTACAACATCAAAGCTCTCCAAATCGGTGGCGTTCAGCTCAAAAAGGTCTTTCTTAATGATATTTGTTGCCGCCGACTTGTTTTCGCTGCGTACAACAGCGGTAACATCTGCCCCTCTTGCGATAGCCTCCTCAACAATTAACTTTCCCTCTTTACCATTTGCACAAATAACTGCGATTTTCATAGTTTGACCTCCTAATTTTTATTCTTTGCGGCTTGCATTTTTCCGCTTGTAAGATTATAATATGTCCGTAAAGAAAAAAAGTAAAGTAGGCACTTTATTGTGCTATAGTTACCAAAAAGAAACTATTATGAAGAAACGGGGGTTTTACTATGAATAAAAATTTACCCGCCTGTCCGGTAGAAACAACTCTAATGCTTATCAGTGACCGTTGGAAAGTGTTGATTATTCGTGATTTATTAGACGGCACAAAGAGGTTTGGAGAAATCAGAAAATCTATTGGAAATGTATCTCAAAAGGTTTTAACGGCAAATTTACGTTCAATGGAAGATAGTGGTTTACTTACTAGAAAGGTATATCCCGAAGTGCCGCCACGGGTAGAATATACCTTGACAGAAACAGGATATAGTCTAAAACCGATTTTAGATGCTATGGTAAAATGGGGAACAGAATATAAACAGAAAAATGGTTGAGAATAAGCTACAGGGGAATGGCAATATATCAATCGTCATTCCCCGGCGTTCTATCATACTATATCTTCAGTCAATAAAAAGACAAGCTCGGCAAATTCTTCCTCGGTCAGTTTCTTCAGCTTTTCCGCTGTGCGCTCTGCAAGCTCCCGTATCTCTGTTTCCATGTAGGGTAGGGCGGCGTTCATTGCCGCCACCGTATCAGTCTTTGATTGGCATTAGATTTGTTGATAAAATCTTTCCATTCCGTTCCTTTCACTGGCAGGAAAAATCGGATTGTCAGTTAAGAAACGGATAGGAAAGGAATAGATAATTTATTACTCTTTATTTTATTCTTTTAGTATTTTATATATCTATATTTTATTGCGTTGGTTTTCCCTGTGTTGGAAATTCCAATGTTGGATTTCCCAATGTAGGATTTTCCACGACTGGATTATTGCTATAGTTTTCGTTCAGCGTTGGGGAAGAATAGACCGTATATTCCATTTCGCGAAGCAGTCCCTTTTCGTCCCGTATTCTATTGCGGCTAATATATCCTGCCTGCTCCAGTTCGTGTATAATCGTTGTAATGGCGTCTAAACCCTCTTTGTTGATATAAGCTAACCCTTGCAGGGTAAAATTCCATTCTGGGGGCAATGAGAGCATTTGACAGAGCAATCCTTTTGCCCGCAGGGATAATTGGCGGTTGCGCAAGTGCGTGTTTGGCATAATTGTATAATCTTTGATTTTTGCTACTCTAAATACTGGCATAATTGGCTTGTCCTTTCTTTTGGCGTGAAAGCTAAAGTCTGCTCTTTGAGGGA
>CANRMA010000015.1 GCA_947631625.1 uncultured Lachnospiraceae bacterium
CCCAGATAGCTCAGTTGGTAGAGCAGAGGACTGAAAATCCTCGTGTCACTGGTTCGATTCCGGTTCTGGGCATTTTATTTTATAAGTTTATGGGCCACTAGCTCAGGTGGTAGAGCACTTGACTTTTAATCAAGTTGTCTGGGGTTCGAATCCCCAGTGGCTCATTTAGAACGAAGTCAAAAAAGTAAAAACTGGGGATTCGAACCCCTGTTGACATCCCCAGTGGCTCATTTAGAATGAAGTCAAAAAAGTAAAAACTGGGGATTCGAACCTGATTGACGTTCCCAGTGGTTATCTAGTCATGTCAAAAATACAATTCATCTATTTTAACTTTCAATCAATATCTCCAATAGTCTATATTAGTTTTAATTAGGCATAGAAGTAATTGACACATTGTATTATGCTAATAAGTGAAGATTTCGGTATGAAATAAGTCCATTATTTATTAATGTCGCCAATTTAAAAAAATTTTTTTGATAATAATTAAAAAATTAATATGCGGTATTCTTTTGTGCTTTTGCTGATTGCTGTTTTTTCAATGAATTTATTTTTTCACTTTTCATTATTATTATCAAGAATATGTGCCGCGGTAGAATTGATATCAATATGCGATTGTGTAATGAATTACTAAAAATCATGCCTGATTGAACAGACACTACTGTATGTTAGCAATGTCTCTACTTATCTCGTGAAAAGTATATATTATCTTTTGGCGTTGATGCTGAAAATCTCTATAATATGAAAACGCATAAATTTATTCTATACATTTTAACGCTATATTTTGTTTTACTATATTTTGTTTTACTATAATTAGTTATGGTGTTGAGGTAACAAATATAGAAATGACAGAAAACTGATAAAACTGACCATTTCATCAGTATCGTTTCAAAGTTTGTGTAAACTCAAAAAACTGATATAAGATTTGTGATAAGTTGCCATAAGGGCAGAGTGTTTTTCCAACTTACGCCTTCTGCTTGTATTATAGTGCCTGTTTCGGGTATGTCAAGCAGTACTGTTGCTTGCAACCCTTTGTTGGCGTATAATTAGGAAAATCGTTTTTCAAAATAAATCTTTGGTTGGGAGTGAATCTGTCCCCAATTCTGTTGGTGACCGGTTCCATATCTCCATAGCCGGTGTGCGTGGTCTTTCAGGAATGGCCATCCGGCTGTTGTTCGTATCATTGTTGCGGTAATAATACTTAGAATAGCCGAGTCCCTCATTCAATCATTCGTACAGGGTACGCTCAAAGATAATGGACATCATTTCACGGAGAGCAACTTTCTGTGGTAATTATTTTTCCTTACAATATTAAAACCTCCAAACCGAGTAGTTTTATCCTACATCAGTTTAGAGGTTTACACAATCTTTAGGATAGCTACATTTCAGGCGATTAATGTCAAGACGGCTTTTATGGTGCCGTATAATACTCCGTCATCTCTAAGGTATCAATATTTTTTGTAACCCCATTATAGTCAAGCCTCATCTTACCGTCAATCTCATAAAATCCCAAATACTCATCATAATTCCCCCGATGTATTACATAGAATGCGTCGTAATCCCAATCGCTCCAATCACCCCTGTCAAAACAAGCATATACCGTTTGCGCAGCGGTCAGCTTGCCGTTATAATAAATGGTTGCATGTCCAACTCCGTCACCATCTAATTCTGTACCTGAACTAAAAGATATCTCATAGCCTCCGTATCCTACATACTTTCCTGTATAGAAAAACGGATCCGTATCATATTCCGTTTCACTTTCCGATGTACCTGCAGATTCTCCGCTTAGGTTAAATGTATAGGAGAGTACGGGTTCTGACCATATATTAAGATTAAGGACGAATGATTTGTCGGATTCCATTACGGAGATTGGCAGCGTAAATACGAACGCCCCCTCTCTTGGCCCGGACAAAGGTGGAATATTTGTTACATTGCCTACGGAAACGCAATCCGTATATTTATATGTACCATCATAAACAAGCGTATTCCAACCAACAGGCATCATTCCGTTTGTTGTTCCGATATTATTTGCCGTAAATGAAATCCACAAAAAAACATTCCCATCGTCTGGATAATTTTGAATACCCCAATCATTTAAATAACTGTCCACGAACCCTGCTTCGTTCAATGTTACTTCCAAATTTCCAAAACCTTCATAATAAAAAGATTTTGTCTGCATAATCGGTACCATGTCAGCATAAGATTCGGAATATGCCCTTGTTAAACTGTCGTTTTGCATATCCGTTTCTGCAACCGGCGAATTCATTTTATCTAACAGTCCTTCAATATCATATCCCTCGTCATAATAGTAATACAGGCCTGCCAGAATATTCACGATTTCGTTTTCATCAGAAATATGTTCTTCTCCAAGTTCAATGAGACGAAAAGAAAAATGGCAAAGCTCCGGATCGACCGGATTATCCACCACATCAACTGACAGTCGCAGATTTTCTCCTGTCGTTTTCATCCTGCCCTGAATGTCTACACAATGCTTATCATCATAACCTGTCGTTTCCTTCCATACAAGATCTTCAAAATAAGCATCCAGTACTTCTTGCAGTGTGTAGGGAAGCCCCTGACTGTCTGCAAACGGTGTATACTCCTGAACGGTTCGGATATAATCTATTTCGTTGTTGCCTGTGATAATACACAGAAATACAACAACCAGAAAAATTGCCGTTCCTCCTATTAGAAACGGCATTACACGTTTCTTTTTCTTAGGTTGTTGCACGGCCTGTTCCGTCCATACATAGGGCATCTGTTGCTGTATTTGCCCTGCGGTTGGAGGTGTCTGTACTGATTGCACCACTTCTTCGTTTACAGCCGTTATTTTAGATCCGCACATTGTACAAAAACAGGCATCATCTTCTAGTTTAGCCCCACAGTTTTGACAGAACATAATTATATCCTCCTCGTGTGCATGTATTTTTTATCATTTACTAATAATTTATGTATTTTGTGTCATTGTCTGCAGATAGTATAGCAACGCAGCCTGCATAATGGGCGCTGTTCTGATCAGGCAACTGTGCGCAAGCATTCCGGATATACGGCCATCAACCATAAATCCCTGATGCTCCGCTCTGATAAAGTACTGCATCTTTCCGGAATTTTCTTCTCTGGCATCAGGTCTGATTCCGATAACTGCCAGATTTTTCCTTTTAGGACCACATGTACAGCATAACATCACCTGCTTAGTAATTCTTAATGCTGCATTGTCAATCGCGGTAAGAAGACCGCCGCGTTGGGATAAATAACCACATTCCTGAAAATAAGGTGATATCAGTTTCAGATGTACATTCAGGAAAGCAAGAAATTCATCCGTATTTAGTTCCCCTTCAAATTCTCCGGAAAAATCCACACGGTAGCTTGCCCTTATGATGCCGCCTGCAATATACACTGCCGCATAACCGAAAAAGCCGCCGAAAATCAATATACCCTGTATCACAAGCCCGCTGTTGATACCGAGTATTAGGCCGATAAGTGCGCAGATACCCACACAGATCCATGCAAATTTCCATGGTTTGGAGTTCATGATAAGATCTTCCGCTGAAGAAAATTTCGTTTTAGACCGCACATGATTGTCAACAAAATTTCTGAAAATGACGGCATCAGTCTGTATTGTTGTCTCCATATTTTGTTGTTTTGTGGCAGTATAGACCGTTTGCACAGGCTGTGTCGCCGTATCTCCATAGGACACTCTTGTTCCACAAGTTTTGCAAAAATTAGCCCCTTCTTCCAACTGTGTTCCACATTTTTGACAAAACATATTTTATCTTCCTCCTGTTCCCGTTGTTCACTGTTAGTTTATATTATCGTATATATTATACGCTTTTACATACTATAATGCAACGATTATTTTTAGTATAATTAACGTGTAAGCATATGAATGGTGATGATTATGATAAATGTATTGCAAAGAATCACGGAATTGCGAGAAGAACGTCATTGGACAGAGTACCAACTCGCCGAAAGATCAGGACTTACACAGTCCACAATTTCATCTTGGTATAGAAAGAATATGCTTCCTACAATTCCTTCTCTGACCAAAATCTGTGATGCCTTTGGTATATCCGTATCACAGTTTTTTCTGGAAGATTACAGTCAGCCTATCCTTTTGAATGAACGCGAACTTACCCTGCTTAAATATGCCTCTAAATTGAATCCTCAGCAATACGATGCTTTGCTGCATTTTCTGAAAACAATATAATTTTATAAAATACAATAGGGACTATGCCGCCCTTTCTCTTACCCGGATTATATTGCTTTACAATGATTGCCGCGTAGACGGGCAGGGGCACAACAACAGGCAGCATTGGCAAAACGATTTCAAAACGCCTTTGTTGCTTCCTTGCAGTATAACTAGGGAAGATAAGAATACTTCTTCCAGATATTCTTATCTCCGACTGTGACTCATCGTCTTCGGACAACGATGTAATTTATACGAGCAGAAAACAGCAGCGAAAAAAACGCAAAATGAAAATTGAAACAGATCAGCTTAAGCCAGTTCGAAAGTAAGGTCAAAACATGAAATCCCATATATTACAGATAATAAAGAAACGCGTACACTCTTTTTGAAATTGATTTCTTGGCATAATAAACTTTCGCCTCTTTTCGGGCGTAAAAAAACACATATACAATTTGCATAAACAGTGAAGAGTATGTAAAAGCAATATCGAAAACCGGATAATATCAGTACAATAATATCTATTCATAAAAAATATTTCACAAATAAAATGTGTTTATTCAATTGGTATTTTACGGTATATAAGTATAGAAGTTCTCTCTAAAATATTTTGAGGAAGCAAAACTTTAATTTGTAATCAGGCCTATAGTGTAATAATAAGAAACGGCGGGAAGTATCCCGCCGATTTCTGAAAATATTAATTTGTTAATATCATACTATTTCTGTCCATTTTTGTATTTCAGCGCCGCCTCAATCAGTCCTCTGAAAAGCGGATGAGGTCTGTTCGGTCTGGATTTAAGTTCCGGATGCGCCTGAGTCGCGACAAAGAACGGATGTTCGGGCAATTCGCACATTTCAACTATCCTGCTGTCCGGAGACAGACCTGAAAGTTTCATGCCGTTTTCGGTCAAAACGCTGCGATAGTCATTGTTGACTTCATAGCGGTGTCTGTGTCTTTCGTGAATGGTATTTTCACCGTATAACTCATAGGCTTTGGAGCATTCGTCCAAAATACACGGGTAGGAGCCAAGTCTTAAGGTGCCGCCTATATCCTCTACATCGTTCTGATCCGGCATAAGAGCTATCACAGGGTGTGTCGTATTTGGATCGAATTCGACACTGTGCGCATCGTTATATCCAATTACATTTCTTGCAAATTCCACGATGGATAACTGCATTCCCAGACATAAGCCCAGATAAGGGAGTTTGTTTTCCCGGGCATAGCGTATGGCGTGTATCATACCCTCTATGCCTCTGTCGCCAAAACCGCCCGGAACCAAAAGGCCGTTTACGTCCGAAAGAATTGACGTAACATTGTCAGCCGTAACGGTTTCCGAATCCACCCATTTGATATTTACGATGCAGTGATTGGAAATACCGCCGTGTTTAAGCGCTTCGACCACGCTGATATAGGCGTCGTGAAGCTGTGTATATTTCCCGACAAGAGCAATGGTCACTTCGTCGGTAGGTGTGCGCAGTGATTCCACCATTGCTATCCAGTCCGTAAGGTCAGGTTCGGGACAGTCCAGTTTAAGGCATTCGCAGGCAACCTGAGCCAGATGTTCTTTTTCCATTGTAAGCGGGGCTTCATATAAATATTCAACATCGAGATTTTGCAGTACGCGATTGCTTGGTACGTTACAGAACAGGGCAATCTTGTCTTTCAGATCCTGTTCAAGAGGATACTCGCTGCGGCATACGATTATGTCGGGTTGTATACCCATTCCCTGCAGTTCTTTTACGCTAGCCTGTGTGGGCTTGGTCTTCATTTCCTGAGAAGCCCTTAGGTAAGGTATAAGCGTAACATGTATTAAAATGGCATTCTCCCTGCCTACTTCGTGCTGAAACTGACGTATGGACTCAAGAAAAGGTTGGCTTTCTATATCGCCGACTGTCCCGCCCACTTCTATGATGGCAATCCTAGTCTCCTCATCAGTGAAATTGCGATAAAATCTGCTCTTAATTTCGTTTGTGATGTGCGGTATTACCTGTACGGTACCGCCGCCGTAATCTCCGCGTCTTTCTTTCTGGAGAACGGACCAGTAGACTTTGCCTGTTGTAACGTTTGAGTTTTTGTCAAGATTTTCATCTATAAAACGTTCGTAATGCCCCAGATCCAGGTCGGTTTCGGTTCCGTCTTCGGTAACGAAAACTTCGCCGTGCTGAATAGGATTCATAGTACCGGGGTCAATATTAATATAAGGGTCAAATTTCTGCATGGTGACTTTGTAACCGCGCGCTTTTAACAATCTGCCCAAAGATGCTGCTGTAATACCTTTTCCAAGGCCGGAAACAACTCCGCCTGTTACGAATACATACTTAACTGCCATTTTGTCCTCTTTTCATTAGATGCTTAGATAAGCGCAAAATTTTTTGTAATTATTTTTTTCGTTAGAACCTGCTTATTTTTTTATTATACAATGTAAATATGGGAAAAATCTACTATAAAAGCAAAATTTATGAAAAAACTTTATAAATTTTTAATACGTATGTGCAGAAATTCACAATTATCTTATTGATTTATAAAATTCTGTTAAATATAATAGGAGTAGACAAAATATATAAAAACGGCGCTTATTTTTATCGCCGGGTTCTATTGATTTTATGTATTTTGCCTTAATTCAAGGTTATTAAAGAGAGTTTGGCAAGCTCCTATTAATAAATCGGAAAGTGAGGATACCTCATTAATGGATAATAATTTAAACCGGTATGACGGTAACTATAATAACGGTAACAACAATGCAAACCGCGGACAGGATAATAAGGGCGGCGCAGGCGGCCCGGGAGGAAACGGAAACGATCCCAAGAAACAGAGCTTTGTGATACTCATTATTGCAGCGCTTATCACATTGTTCAGCATCAGTATGTTTATGAAATTTATGACCGGTTCGACCAATCAGGAGATCAGTTATAATGAGTTTGTGAACATGATAGAGAATGATGAGATTGAGAGTGTTTTGGTTGATTCCGATAAAATTACGATTTATCCTAAAGCTAAAGACAACGTAAATCCTTTTATGTATGCATACGGAGGAAAACCTACTTATTATACGGGAATAATGGAGGATGACGACACTCTTACCCAAAGGCTGCTTGAGCATGATATTGAGCTGAACCGGCAGGTTTCTGACAGTTCCAGTATAATAATCACGGTGTTGCTTTATTATGTGCTTCCTATCCTGCTCATGTGGGGGCTGTTAAGTCTTCTTTTCAAGAGAATGGGCGGCGGCGGACCTATGGGCGTCGGCAAAAGCAATGCAAAGGTCTATGTACAGAAAGAAACGGGGATAACTTTTCAGGATGTCGCGGGAGAAGATGAGGCTAAGGAGTCTCTTGTGGAAGTGGTTGACTTTTTGCACAATCCCGGCAAGTATTCCAAGATAGGCGCAAGACTGCCTAAGGGCGCTCTGTTGGTAGGACCTCCCGGAACCGGTAAGACTTTGCTCGCCAAGGCTGTTGCAGGCGAAGCGCATGTCCCGTTTTTTTCATTATCGGGTTCAGACTTCATCGAGCTTTATGTCGGTGTCGGCGCCTCGCGTGTAAGGGATCTGTTTAAGGAGGCGGAAAAAAACGCGCCTTGTATAGTATTCATAGATGAGATCGATGCGATAGGAAGAAGCCGTGATACCAAGTATGGCGGCGGAAACGAGGAGCGCGAGCAGACGCTTAACCAGCTCCTTTCCGAAATGGACGGTTTTGACGGTAAGAAAGGTATAATAATATTAGCGGCAACTAACCGACCTGAGATATTGGATAAGGCCCTGCTGAGGCCCGGACGGTTTGACAGAAGGATTATTGTAGATAAACCTGATTTAAAAGGACGTGTGGAGATCCTTAAGGTTCATTCCAAAGATGTGCTTATGGACGAAAGCGTAGATTTGGATGAAATAGCGCTTGCGACGTCGGGCGCGGTGGGTTCCGACCTTGCCAATATGATAAACGAGGCCGCGATAAACGCTGTTAAGATGGGAAGGGAATTTGTAAGCCAGAAGGATCTGTTTGATGCGGTGGAGCAGGTGCTTGTAGGTAAAGAGAAAAAAGACCGCATTATGAGTAAGGAAGAACGTAAGATCGTTTCGTATCATGAGGTAGGACATGCTCTTGTAAGCGCTTTGCAGAAAAATTCCGAGCCGGTGCAGAAAATTACGATAGTGCCGAGAACTATGGGCGCGCTTGGTTATGTTATGCATGTTCCGGAAGAAGAAAAATATCTGGATACGGAAGCCGAGCTTAGGGACAGGCTAGTAGGTCTGCTTGGAGGACGCGCGGCGGAGGAGATCGTTTTTGATACCGTTACGACGGGCGCGGCAAATGATATAGAGCAGGCTACAAGTATCGCGCGCAATATGATAACCCGTTTTGGCATGAGTAAAAAATTCGGACTTATGGGGCTTGCAACGGTAGAAAGTCAATATCTTGACGGCAGGGCGTCTCTGACCTGTTCGGATGTGACGGCGGCTGATATTGATACGGAAGTTATGAAACTTCTGCATGAAAGTTACAAGCAGGCCAAAAAGTTATTAAAAGCAAACAGGGATCTTATGGATAAACTCGCCGATTATCTTATCGAGAAAGAGACTATTACCGGTAAGGAATTTATGAAAATTTACCGTAAGGAAAAAGGTATTCCGGAACCGGCGGAGGATGAAAAAAAGACGGATAAGGAAGAACGGTTTAAGATGGAGCCGCATAAGAAGCCTGAAGAAAGCGAGACGGGACTAAATCAGAATCACGAGATCGCGCAGGATAATGTCCAATTAACAGATGATAATAAGGATAGTATGCGGTTGGCAGATGATATTAATAATAATATCCAATCGGCTTCCGGTAATAAGGATGATGTTCAATCGGTATATAATATGAGGAGAAATGATCAGCCGGGAATCAGCGGACAGCCTGACGTGGGAATTTTTTCACATGCGAATATGGTCCGGGATTTCTCGCAGGCGCTTAAAGAAGAAAAGGACAGTATTGAGGCGCAGGACAATGCCGCCGATACGGACGAAACGATAAATAAGTATGAAACGACAAATACTGACGAAACGATAAATAAGGATGAAACGACAAATAAGGACGAAACGATAAATACGGACGAAACGGCAAATAAGGACGAAGAATAAACGGTTAAAGCAAAGGCAAAGCATAATAACAGGCTTTGCCTTGTGCCTTTTTGGAATGGAGTAAATGATGTTTGATGTGGCGGAAGAGTTGAAAAAACTCCCGAACAGTCCGGGAGTTTATATTATGCACGACGCAAATGACACAATTATATATGTGGGTAAAGCCATAAACCTTCACAACAGAGTCCGCTCATATTTTCGCAAGATTGTGGGGCGCGGCCCGCAGATCGACAGAATGGTGGAGCAGATAGCCCGATTTGAATATATAGTTACGGATTCGGAACTGGAGGCGCTTGTTCTTGAAAATAATCTTATAAAAGAGCACAGTCCGAAGTACAATACTATGTTGAAGGACGATAAGACTTATCCGTATATAAAAGTCACTATGGGGGAAGATTATCCGAGGATATTGTTTTCAAGGGATATGAACAATTTTACGGAAAGGAAAAAGTACGACAAATCAAAATATTTTGGGCCATACACTAGCGCCGCCGCGGTAAAAGATACGATAGATCTTATGAATAAACTGTATCAGCTAAAGACCTGTAATCGTAAGCTGCCAAGAGATATAGGACTTGAAAGGCCCTGTCTTAATTATCATATAAAGCAATGCATGGCGCCCTGTCAGGGTTATATAAGCAAAGAGGAATATAGGGAAAAGGTTGAGCAGGCTTTGGATTTTCTTAACGGAAATTACAGACCTATTCTGCAGGAACTGGAGCAGAAGATGCAGGCCGCTTCTGAGAATCTGGATTTTGAAGAAGCTATCCGGTACAGGGATTTATATAACAGTGTAAAGAGTGTGGCGCAGAAACAGAAGATTACTGACAGTGACGGAGAAGATAAGGATATAATAGCGTTGGCAAAGGACGAACATGATGCGGTGGTGCAGGTTTTCTTTGTCAGAAGCGGGAAACTTATCGGGCGGGAACATTATTATATGACACATGTGTCAGGTTATGACGCTTCACAGATACTTCTGGATTTTGTGAAACAGTTTTACGCAGGGACTCCATTTATACCCAGAGAGCTTATGCTTCAGGAAGATATTGCGGATATAGATATTCTGGAGAAATGGCTGACTATGAGAAAAGGCAGCAGGGTATACCTGCGTGTTCCAAAGAAAGGCAGTAAGGAAAAGCTGGTTGAACTTGCGGCGCAGAATGCGCAGCTTGTTTTAAGTCAGGATAAGGAACGTATCAAAAGGGAAGAGGGGCGCACCATAGGCGCAGTAAAAGAGATTTCAGGGCTGCTTGGGCTTGAGAGCATCAGCCGTATGGAGGCTTTTGATATTTCCAATATAAGCGGTTTTGCCAATGTGGGTTCCATGGTCGTATACGAAAGAGGCAGGCCTAAGCGGAGCGATTACAGAAAATTTAAGATACAGTCGGTTTCGGGGCCGGATGATTATGCCTGTATGAAGGAGGTTCTTACCAGACGTTTTATACATGGTATGGAAGAAAAGGCGGAGCTTGACAGAAAAGAAATAGATAAAGAATTTGGAAGTTTTACCAAGTTTCCTGACCTGCTGTTGATGGACGGAGGCAAAGGACAGGTCAATGTGGCTTTGCAGGTATTAAATGAGTTAAATATAAATATACCTGTATGCGGAATGGTTAAGGACGATAACCACAGGACAAGGGGCCTGTATTATAATAACGTGGAGATTCCGATAGATACGCATTCGGAGGGATTTAAGCTTATTACAAGGATACAGGACGAGGCGCACAGGTTCGCGATAGAATATCATCGGTCACTGCGTTCTAAGGCGCAGGTTAAGTCTGTGCTTGACGATATCCCAGGGATAGGGCCTGCAAGAAGAAAAGCGCTTATGAGACATTTTAAATCCATAGAAGATATTAAAAATGCGCAGGTTGAGCAGCTTTGTGAAGTGCCTGAGATCCCGGAGCATATAGCCAAGGGCGTGTATGATTTTTTTCATAAAAATATAGAGGGTAAAGAGTAGAATAGTCATGAGATAAACGGACGGGCGGATGCGCTTATCTTTTAAGGGTATGTAATATGCGCTTTTGGACGGCATTTTGGGGCGGCATTTGGGCTTAAGTGACTGATTGATATTGGAGGTTTATTGTGTTAAAATATATTCCGTAGATTAAAGAACGTGATACAGATAATATTATGAGTATGGGGGAACGGTTTTATGTCAAGTATCAGCTTATCTCAGGTAATTGAAAAAATGAATTGTGTCAATCTTACGCCGGAGATCGATATTTCCAAGATTAAGGTCACACAGCCTGATATTAACAGGCCGGCATTGCAGATCGCGGGGTATTTTGAACATTTTGAGGCTACGCGGTTACAGGTCATTGGGTTTGTAGAGCATTCCTATATGAATAGTCTGGATAGAAAAGTGCAGCTTGAGAATTACGAAGCTTTTTTGTCTAATCCTATTCCGGGTATCATATTCTGCAGGGAATTGCAGCCGGATGATCTTTTCAGGGAGATCGCTGTCAGACATGGGGTGCCGCTTTTAATGAACAAGAAAGCGACGTCGGCTTTTACGGCTGAGATCATAAGATGGCTGAATGTACAGCTTGCGCCCTGTATTTCGGTGCACGGCGTGCTTGTGGACGTATATGGGGAAGGCGTGCTTATTACAGGCGAGAGCGGCATAGGTAAATCGGAGGCGGCGCTTGAACTTATTAAGAGAGGCCACAGACTTGTGACCGATGATGTGGTGGAGTTACGAAAAGTAAGCGATGATACATTGGTAGGCTCGGCGCCTGATGTGACCAAGCATTTTATAGAGCTTCGCGGCATAGGCATCATAGATGTAAAGGCGCTTTTTGGCGCGTCAAGCGTAAGGGATACGCAGTCGATAGATCTGGTCATAAAGTTGGAAGAGTGGGATAAAGATAAGGAATATGACCGATTGGGACTGGAAGAAGAGTATACTGAATATTTAGGCAATAAGATCGTATGCCACAATATACCGATCAGACCGGGGCGTAATCTTGCGGTCATCTGCGAATCCGCAGCGGTAAACCACCGCCAGAAGAAGATGGGTTATAATGCGGCGCAGGAATTGTATCATCGCGTTCAACAGTCGCTTGCAAAAAGAAGGGAAGAAGACGAAGAATAAGTGCGAAAGGGTATGGTATAGATTATGAAAAGTCATGTTTTTGGTGTAGATGTAGGAGGAACGACGGTAAAGCTTGGACTGTTTGACATAAACGGAAATGTTCTCGATAAATGGGAGATACCCACAAGGACTGAAGACGGCGGGAAAAATATCCTTCCGGATATAGCTGCAAGTATTCTGGAAAAAATGGCGCAGAAAAATATTTCCAAGGAAGACCTTGCGGGAGTTGGCGTCGGAGTGCCGGGCCCTGTGGACGGCAGCGGCGTCGTACATAAGGCGGTCAATCTTGGCTGGGGCAGGTTCGATTTAAAAAAGGAATTGGGAACTTTGCTTGAGGGCATAAGGATAGAGGCAGGCAATGATGCAAACGTGGCTGCGCTGGGCGAGTATTGGAAAGGCGGAGGACAGGGATATAATAATATGGTTGCGGTGACTTTGGGAACCGGTATAGGCGGCGGCATCATCATAAACGGCGAGATACTTTCGGGAGCGACCGGAGCGGGCGGAGAGATCGGCCATATTCATGTGGATGATGATGAAACCGAAGAATGCGGCTGCGGTAATCACGGCTGCCTTGAGCAGTATGGTTCCGCTACCGGGATCACGAGACTTGCCCGCAGGGCGCTTCAGGCAAGCGATAAAGACAGTGTGCTTCGTAAGGGCGAGTTGTCGGCCAAGGCTGTTTTTGATGCGGTGAAGGCAGGAGACGAACTGGCGATAGAAATTGCAGAGAAATTTGGCGATTACCTCGGCAAAGGGCTTGGGGCTGTTGCGGCTGTTGTCAATCCGGAGATCTTTGTTATAGGAGGAGGCGTTTCCAAAGCGGGAGAGGCGCTTTTTGACTACATCCGCCCTGCATATGAGAAAAATGTTTTTCATGGCAGCAGGAATGTAATATTTGCGTTGGCGCTGTTAGGAAATGACGCGGGAATCTATGGCGCCGCCAAAATGGTATTGGATTAGCGGTTTATGCATATTTTAATAATATCAGATAAAAATAATAAAATTGAGAAATGAGACGGTAAAAAATTGAGCTTGGGAACATCTATGTATGCGTATATTCAAAATATAATACCTAAAGACAGGATAGTATTTAATGAACCTATGAGCAGGCATACCACTTTCCGGGTAGGTGGAGAAGCTGAGTGTATGATCAGCATTGAAGAGGAAGAAGAGCTTATTAAACTTGTTCCCTACTTAAATAATATAGGGCAGGAGTATTTTATTCTGGGAAACGGCAGTAATCTTCTGGTAGGGGATAAAGGTTACCGGGGAATAATAATAAAACTCGGCGAGGGAATGAATAAAATCAAAATAGAGAACAATCAGATCATTGCGCAGGCGGGCGCTCTTTTGTCGCAGGTTGCGGTAGCCGCAAGGGATGCAGGACTTACGGGAATGGAGTTTGCCTCGGGTATTCCCGGCAGCATAGGCGGCGGTATTGTCATGAATGCGGGAGCCTATGACGGAGAGATGAAACAGATAACGGAATCTGTTAAGGTAATGGATAAGGAAGGTAAGATACTTATACTCGATAACGATACAATGGAGTTTGGTTATCGTACCAGCATAATTAAGAGCAGGCCTTTCATAGTTCTGGAAGTTGCGCTTCGTCTTGATGAAGGCGATAAGGCGGAAATCCGGAAGAAAATGGACGAACTTATGGAAAAAAGAAGAAGTAAGCAGCCGTTAGAATATCCAAGCGCGGGCAGTACGTTTAAGCGTCCGGAAGGGTATTTTGCAGGCAAGCTGATAATGGATGCGGGACTGCGCGGCTACAGCATAGGCGGGGCAAGGGTTTCGGATAAACACTGCGGTTTTATCATAAATACCGGAACTGCGACGGCCGCGGATATTAGAGAAGTAATCGAGGAAGTTCAGGAAAGGGTTAAGGAGCGCTTTCAAGTTATGTTGGAACCGGAAGTTATATTCCTTGGAGATTTTTAAAGGGAGCGGGTTTTAAAATGAGATTTGTGATTGTGACCGGAATGAGCGGCGGAGGTAAAAGTACAGCGCTTAAGATGTTGGAAGATTCGGGATATTATTGTGTTGACAATCTTCCTGTGCCGCTTATAGAAAAATTTATGGAGCTTATAATGACGCCGGGCACGGAGATTTCAAAAGTGGCATTGGGACTGGATGTAAGGGCTGACCAGTCTATTGGCGATATACTTAAGATCTTGCATAAACTTAAAAATGATGGTTATTCTTTTGAGATACTTTTTATGGACGCGAGCGACAATGTACTTATCAAGCGTTATAAGGAAACCAGAAGAATGCACCCTCTGTCTCCGGAGGGAAGGGTTGCGGACGGCGTTGAAAAAGAGAGAGCTGTTCTGCAAGGCATAAAGAAGAATGCCGACTATGTTATTGATACATCCAATCTTCTTACAAGGGAACTTAAAGAGGAGATGGAACGCATATTTGTAAATAATGAAGATTATAATTCATTGATGGTAACTATACTGTCATTCGGTTTTAAGAATGGGATACCGTCGGATGCGGATCTGGTTTTTGACGTCAGGTTCCTTCCCAATCCGTTTTATTTTGATGAATTAAAACATAAGACCGGAAATGACAAAGAGGTTCAGGACTATGTGATGAGCTTTCCGGAAGCTTCGGATTTTATGGATAAACTGGTGGACATGCTTGATTTTCTCATACCGAATTATATAAAAGAAGGAAAGTATCAACTGGTTGTGGGAATAGGCTGTACGGGCGGCAGACACCGCAGCGTTACGCTTGCCAATGAACTGTATGCCCGAATGAAGGACCACGGAAGTTACGGACTTAAATTGTACCATAGAGATATAAGATAAGAAGGTGACAGATGTGTCGTTTTCTAAAGATGTAAAAGAAGAGCTGGCGTCTTATATAAGTTCCGCGAGGCATTGTCAGTTGGCGGAACTGGCTGCGCTTATTCATTTTGCAGGGCGCTTGTCGGATGATGGCTGTCATTTAAAGCTTGAAACGATTGAAAGTGAAATAGTTATCATAAAATGCTTTACATTATTAAAAAAAACATTTAATATAGATAATGTTATGCATGATGCTGATGAAGAGAAAGTTCTCAAAGCTTTGCATTTGTATGACGACGACCATCATATTATTTCACCGGATACGCCGGTAAACACTCTGTTAGTTAAGAATAACTGTTGTGCCAGAGCATTTTTGCGTGGAGCTTTTTTATGTATAGGTTCTATGAGCGATCCGCAGAAAAGTTATCATCTCGAGTTTGTATGCAGCAGTGCGCCGCAGGCGCGGCAGTTGAGGGACATAATTCAGGAATTTCAGATAGAGGCCAAGATCATAAAGCGTAAAAAATATTACGTTGTCTATCTGAAAGAAGGAGCCGGGATCGTGGATCTGCTTAATGTAATGGGAGCGCATGTATCACTGATGAATCTGGAAAATCTCAGGATCGTAAAGGAGATGCGTAATTCCATTAACAGGCGCGTGAACTGTGAGGCTGCAAATATTACCAAGACCGTTAATGCCGCATCTAAGCAGATAGAAGATATTTTACTGATCAAAGAACAATACGGTTTTGAAAGGCTGCCTGATAATCTTCGGCAGATGGCAGAGGTTCGTCTTGAATATCCGGAAGCGCCTTTAAAAGAACTGGGCGGGTATCTGGAACCGGCGGTGGGTAAATCCGGAGTTAATCACCGACTTCGGAAATTGAGTGAAATTGCTGAACATATGAGGTTATAAAGGAGGAGTTATTATGATTCAAAAATCTGTCCAAATTAAATTGGAAGGCGGCTTGGAGGCGAGGCCGGTAGCAATGCTCGTACAGGTGGCGAGCCAGTATGAAAGCAGTGTATATATTGAGTCCGCCAACAAGAAAGTAAATGCCAAAAGTATAATGGGCATGATGGGACTTGGACTTGATCAGGGTGAGACTGTGACTGTCGTGGCGGACGGTGATGATGAGAGCGCGGCAGTTGAAGGAATTGAAAATTTTTTGGGCGGCAAGCAGTAAGGCATAAGTTAAAAGAGATTTCCGATATATGGAAGTCTCTTTTTCGCAAGAGTTACTTTGAAGCGGAGGAGTATGTATGGATAAAAGCATGCTTTTTATATATAATCCAAGAGCGGGTAAAGCGCAGATACGAAGTAATCTTCTTGATATAATCGATATTTTTGTCAAGGCAGGATATGAGGTGACGGCGTATCCGACGCAGGAGCCGGGCGACGCAGTCAAAGCAGTCAGAGAGCGCAGGACCGGGTATGATATAGTAGTGTGCAGCGGCGGAGACGGAACACTTGACGAAGTGGTCACCGGAATGATGCAGTGCGAAAACCGTCTTCCTATAGGCTATGTTCCGGCAGGAAGCACGAACGACTTTGCCAACAGCTTAAAAATACCTAAAAGCATGATAAAGGCGGCGGACGTGGTGGTCAACGGCAGAAATTTCAGCTGCGATATAGGTACTTTTAATGATGACAGTTTTATTTATGTGGCGGCATTCGGGCTTTTTACGGATGTATCATACGAAACCAAACAGGATATCAAGAATGTACTCGGTCATACCGCATATTTGTTGGAGGGGGTAAAAAGACTTTCTTCCATAAAACCATACCATATGAAGGTATTTTATGAAGATGAATGTCTGGAAGACGATTATATTTTCGGAATGATCACCAACTCGGATTCCATAGGCGGCTTCAAAGGAATTACCGGTAAATACGTGGAATTAAACGATGGACTGTTTGAAGTTACGTTGGTAAGGATGCCAACGATCGCAAAAGAAATGAATAATATTATGGCGGCGCTTACCGATAAAAAAATTCAGTCCGAATTTATAAAAAGTTTTAAGACTTCCAAAATAGTTATAGAATCCGAACAGGAAGTTGCGTGGACACTTGACGGTGAATATGGCGGGAGCCATTTAAAAGTATGTATTGAAAACCAAAAAGGAGCGTTGGAGATCAGGGTTCCTCAATAGCCTTTATCGAATGGGGGATTATTATGTATCAGGCAGGTCTGATTTTGGAAGGCGGCGGTATGAAGGGAATATACACTGCCGGAGTTTTAGAGTTTTTTCTGGATAAAGATATAGAATTTTCGAGTTGTTACGGCGTTTCGGCGGGGGCATGCCATATGTGCAGCTATCTGTCAAAGCAGAAAAAGAGAGCATACAGGATATCCGTTGACTACATCGGTCAAAAATCGTACTGTAGTGTGGAAAGTTTATTGAAGACAGGAGATCTGTTCGGGGCTGATATGTGCTATGGCCTTATTCCGGATTATCTTGATCCTTATGATTATGAAGCTTATAAAAAATATGAAGGTAAGGCGTATGCTGTTGTAACCAACATAAAAACAGGCGGCGCGGAGTATATGCCGTTGCTTGACATGCGTAAGGATATCATGGCTGTGCGGGCTTCAAGTTCCATGCCGTTGGTCTCCAAAAATGTCAGGATAGGAGATAAGCTTTATCTTGACGGCGGCATTGCCGATCCCATACCTATAAGGCGTTCCATTAAAGACGGAAACGCCAAAAATGTGATCATCATGACGAAGGAGGAAGGTTATGTGCGTCCTCCGGCGGGAGCGGCGCAGCTTGCCGCGATCAGGGCAAGATATATAAGATATCCCAGAATATATGAGCTTATGAAGGAAAGGCATATAATGTATAACTCCACGGTTCAATATATTCAGGAGCTTCAGAAAAGAAGCAAAGTTTTTGTGATAAGGCCTAAGCATAAGAGCAGCGTGGGCAGAGTGGAAAAAGATGTAGAGAAGCTTAAAGCGTTATATCAGGAAGGTTATGATGATGCCCGGAATTGCTATGATGAGCTGATGAAATATCTCGATGGGGCGGAAAGGAAATAATAATGATAGTACAAAAGTATAAAGATATGTTAAAAGGCAAGTCGGTTATAAGACAGTTATCTGAATTTGCCACAGCCAGAGGAGAAGAAATAGGTTATGAAAATGTATTCGATTACAGCCTTGGGAATCCGTCGGTGCCTGTTCCTCAGGAATTTACGGATGTAATGATAGATATGCTTCAAAATTGCGATCCCATGGAGCTGCACGGATACAGCCAGAGCCTTGGAATACCTTCGGTGCGCAGGGCGATTGCGCAGTCGCTGAATAAGCGGTTTGGAATGAATTATACGGAAAACCATATTTTTATGACCACGGGAGCCGCGGGGGCGATAGCTCATGCAATAAGATGCGTTACACGGCAGGGAGATGAGATCCTTACGTTTGCGCCTTATTTCCCGGAGTATAATCCTTACGTAAATTTAAGCGGCGCAGTTTTAAAAGTCGTTCCGGCGAATGTGGAGGACTTTCAGATAAATTTTGACGCATTTGAAGAAATGCTTACGGATAAGGTGATGGCGGTCCTTATCAATACTCCCAATAATCCGTCGGGAATTGTGTATACGACAGAAACAATTAAGAAGCTCGCGGCGTTGATGAGCGAAAAGTCCAAAGAGTACGGACATGATATTTTCCTTATCTCAGACGAGCCTTACAGGGAGATCGTATTTGAAGGGACTGATGCGCCTTATATATCAAAATTTTATTCCAACACACTTTCATGTTATTCCTATTCCAAGTCGCTGTCGCTGCCGGGCGAACGTATCGGTTATGTGGCGGTAAATCCGGAGTGTGCCGATGCGGAATATATAACTAATATGTGCGGACAGATATCAAGAGGAACGGGACATAACTGTCCTCCGTCCATAATACAGCTCGCGGTATCGAAAGTCCTGGAGCTTACTTCGGATTTATCGGTATATGAAAAAAATATGAACATATTATATAAAGAGCTTACATCTCTTGGGTTCGAGTGCGTGAAACCGGGCGGAACTTTTTACATGTTTCCCAAAGCGCTTGAAGAAGATGCGACAGCCTTTTGTGAAAAAGGCAGGAAGTATGATCTGGTTATGGTGCCGAGCGATACTTTCGGCGTAAAAGGTTACTTCAGACTTGCATATTGTATTGATACGGACAAGGTGGAACGTTCGTTGGAGGCGTTTGAAAAATTTGTGAAAGCTGAATACAGATAGATTGCGCACAATCTGTCTGTATGAACCATTATAACTTTGGAGGAAAATATATGTATGAGGTTTTGAAGGCCGTGCTGTTTGGCATTGTGGAAGGTATTACCGAGTGGCTTCCCATAAGCAGCACCGGGCATATGATCTTGCTTAACGAGTTTGTGACACTGGATGTGTCTGCGGATTTCTGGGAAATGTTTCTTGTGGTAATACAACTGGGCGCCATTCTGGCCGTAGTGGTGTTGTTCTGGAATAAAATTTTTCCTTTTGATCTTAGAAGCAAACCTTTTATCAAAAAAGATATTATTGAGTTGTGGATCAAGATAATAGTTGCCTGTGTGCCGGCGGCGGTCGTAGGGCTTGTTTTTGATGATGAACTTGATGCGCTGTTTTACAATCCGCCCTGCGTTGCCATAGCGCTTATTGTATTTGGCATAGCGTTCATAGTGATAGAAAATCGAAATAAGAAACTGTCTCCCAAAATCCATAGTCTGGATCAGCTTACATATAAAACCGTGCTGCTTATCGGAGTATTTCAGCTTATAGCGGCAATTTTCCCGGGAACATCACGTTCGGGGGCGACTATCGTGGGCGCGCTGCTCATAGGAGTAAACAGAACGGTGGCTGCGGAGTTTACCTTTTTCCTGGCGATACCTGTAATGCTTGGCGCAAGTCTTCTTAAACTGCTTAAGTTTGGATTTGCTTTTACAAGTATGGAAGTTACTATTTTATTTGTAGGCATGCTTACGGCTTTCATTGTCTCCCTGATAGTTATACGGTTCCTGATGGGGTATATAAAAAAGCATGACTTTAAGATATTCGGGTGGTACAGAATCGTTCTCGGTGTATTGGTATTATTATATTTTATTCTGTGAAAATATATAAAAACGATAATTTTTACAGCATTTCGCATATATAATTGCCGTAAATCCACACATATTTGTAACAGTTTGTTGGTTGACAAGTTTTGTGATGTGGGGTAAAATCTTTCTATAATCGAGAGATTAGGATAATATTGTGTGACCGGATGACATTACTATAAAGCTAATTGTAGTATAGGGGAGGAAAAGATTTATGGCAGAGACAAAGAAAACGGCAATAGCAAAACCTGCAGCAAAAGCGGTTGTTGCTAAAGCTGCAGATGTAAAAAAAGAAGAAGTTAAAGCAGAAACAGTTAAAAAAGAAACTGTAAAAGCAGAAGCAGTTAAGGCTGAGGCAGCAGTAAAAGAAGCTCCTAAGACAGAGACAAAGAAAACTGCCGAGAAGAAAACTGCTGCAAAAAAGACAACAGCCAAATCAGCGGATAAAAAGCCTGCGGCAAAGAAAACTACCGCTAAGGCAGCGGCTTCAAAATCAACGGCCGCTAAAACAACGGCTGCAAGATCAGCTAAGGCGCCTAAGTCAGAAGTTACCGTACAGTTCGCAGGTAAGAGTTATACAACCGACGAGTTGGTTGAGATCGCAAAAAATGTATGGCAGCATGATCTTAACCGTGATCTGAAAGATTTTAAGTCTGTTTCAATTTATGTAAAACCTGAGGAGCGTCTTGCATACTATGTTGTAAACGGTGATGTATCAGGCAGCTTCGGTATCTGATATCGGCTTATTATAGAGAATATTGAAATGTGTTAAAACCAGAGGGCAGTTGATCCGGAATAGTTTCGGGTCGGCTGCTTTTTTAATATAAATTTTATAAAAATTTAATTCTTATTACATGTAATAGGAAAATTTTAACAATATATGCCATAAATTATTAATTTTTAGCACAATATCTTGTATGTTAAAAAATAAGCTGTTATAATATGAATAATTATAAGCAAAAATAGCATATATAGCAAAGATATTGGTTCAAGATGAGTAAAAGGTGGAGGTAGGTATGAAAAAAAGAAGAGTATTGGCATTATTGCTTGCGCTTAGCATGACGCTTGGCTCCAATGGCATTATGACATTGGCGGCGGAAGATACAGGAATATCTGCAGCCGAAGAGACGGTACAGTCGGAAGAGAACGGAAGTAATGAAAGCAATGTATCTGAAGAAGGGGAAAGTGAAGATAATGCAGCGTCAGGGGACACTGTAAAAACAGAAAGCGGAAGCACAGAGACCGCATCCGGGGAAGACGGCGAAGCAGGAAGCGGAGAAGCCGTATCCGGAGAAGAAAGTGAAACGGGAAGCGGAGAGACCGTATCCGGAGAAGACGGTGAAACAGGAAGCGGAGAGACCGTATCCGAAGAAGAAAGTGAAGCAGGAAACGGCGAAACCATATCAGGAGAAACGGAAGGCGCGGATATGGAAACCGGAGAAGATGAAGTTGCATCAGATGATGATGCGGAAGGCATTCAGGGTAATGCAGATCAGGCAGTTGATACGGCAGTGGGCGAAGCGGAACCTGAAATGTATACGTTTATTGATGAAACCGGTATGTCCGTTACATATGATCTTAATGCGGAAGCCGGATATGTATATACGGTTGAGGCAGGTGTGCTTACCAAGGTGACCAAAGCTGACGGCAGCGCACTTTCCGGCACTGTTGAATTAAAGCAGCAGGAAGGAGAAAATGTCTATACCAAGATCGGAGAAAATATTTTTAACAATACAAGTGGTATTGAATATGTAATACTGCCGGACGGAGTTACCACTATCGGCGAAAAAGCGTTTTTTGATTATACGGGATTAAAAGGAATAACGATGCCTGCCACGGTTACTTCAATTGAGGCGGGAGCGTTTCAGAACTGCACAAATCTGACACAACTGTCAGTTCCTAAAGCGGTAACGTCTATAGGCGACAATGCGTTCAGCGGCGACAGCAGTTTATATATGGTATATATTAAAGATGTAGCTTACAGTAAGATGCTAAACATAGGAAGGAAAGCTTTTTATGCGTGCAGACGTCTTGAAAAATTCGGTTCGGATGAAGAGTTTGTTCTGCCGGGTTATCTGGAAACAATAGGAGAGTCTGCATTTGAAGGTTGTCGCGCGATAAAGAAGGTAGTTCTTCCTGACAGTGTTAAGGATAAAGTTATAACCACTCAGGATCCCGCAACTAAGACGGAAACGACGGTTACGCAGTATGCCTTGGGGGAGAGCGTGTTCAGAAATTGTACCGGCCTGACTGATGTAGTGCTTTCAGGCGCGAAGACTATTACAAAGTATGCATTTGCGGGCTGTGTGAATCTGCTTTCGGTAACTTTTGCGAGCGGTAATGAAACTATTGATGAGTATGCATTTTCTGACTGTTCGAGGTTGGGAGAGGTGAAGTTTTCATATACCGTGAAAACAATAGAGAATTACGCGTTTAGTAATTGTACCGCATTAAGATATGCTGAGTTTAACAATCCTGAAGCAAAGATCGCGTCTGAGGGAGCGTTGCCAAATGAGAATGCAGTGCCGTTGTGGGTAAGAGGTTATGTGCGTAATTTAGACGAGGTATGCCCTTCCGGATATCAATGGGTGAAACAATATGCTGATGACCATGATGGAATAGAGTTTATAGAAAATAACGGGTCAACTAAAGAGGAGTTTGCATATAAATATCAGTGTCTTACAGAAAAAGCCGGAAAAGTTACTTTATACCATTCCGACAAAGAGACCGAAGTCAGCGAGGTTGGCAAGAGCGGCGGTAAAAAGGTAAAGGCAGGAGAAACGATATATGTTACCGTTCAGACTACTGCTTCGGTCAAACTTGTAGAAGGATCTCTCAGGTATAACGGTATTCCTATGTCCGGCCCGGATGAAGAGAGATTTTATTCATTTAAAATGCCTGTAGGCGGCGCATATGTTACAGCCGAATTTGAGAGTACCGGGAAAGATGAAAATAAAAATATACAGGGTACTGCAAAAGATGTAGCGGTACATTTATCAAATGGCAGCGACTTAAAAGTCGGACAGACAACAAAGATGTTTCTGACAGATACGAGCGCGGAGGCTGATAACAGTGTCATACCAGCCTCTAAGATCACATTTGCAAGTAATAATAAAGCTGTGGCTGCCGTATCAAAGGACGGAACCATTAAGGCATTAAAAGAAGGCACGGCTCATATATCTGCGGAATTATATGACAGAAACGGAGAACTGATCCGCAATATAGGCGCTGATATAACGGTTGCGCATGCGGATGTTTATAAGTTGAGATTAAAACCCTCCACATATGACACCAACGCCATCATAGTAGATAAAAATGCAGATGACAGTATATATGGAGTTACCTTAAAAACAAAAAATGTGGAAGTAAAAGGAACTGAATTTACACTTTTGGCAACTGCGTATGACTCAACCGATGATAACATGTCTGTGGCATTGAAGTGGTCCAGCAGTGATTCAAGTGTTGCCAGATTAGCTAAGTCCAAAACCGACGACGGAGATTCCCGGAATACCGTTACAATACCTAAAGGCGCAAGTGGTGAAGCTAACATTAAGGTGACGGCAACCAATACGGATCCTCTGGATGAAGATAACAAAACCGTTACCTGTGAGTTTAAGGTGCGTGTAATGGACGAAACGCCAAGATTGCTGCGCTCAGACGTTACGCTCAATCCGTATCGTACGGACGGCGTAGTTGTGGAATTAATAAGCGCATATAACACTAAGATTAACGGCGCAAATGTTGAATTGCGTAAAGGAGACGATAAGGCGTCCGTTTACAATGATTTTGCGTTAAGTTACATTGACTCGGGAGATGTGAACAGCTCTGTGCTCAGATTTAATCTTACCGCCAGGAACGCCAATATTAAGGACGGTAATTATAATGCCTCGATTTATGTAAGAGTCGGCGATAACTACAAACTGTTGCCGCTTACTATCAGGGTTAAGCACTCCATACCGGAGCCTAAGGTTAAGTTTTCGAGTAAAGTTAAGATGAATCTCTTCTATCGCGATGGCGGCGCTCAGATTGTTCCCATAATAAGCAATCTGGGAGACGCGGAAGTAACCTCCTATGCGTTGGAGAATATTTCAAAAAGCGGTGATAATGCAAAGTTTACTGAGAACTTTGAGATAGATCCGGTCACGGGCGTTATTACGCGTTCTGATAATGAAATGGCTTATGATAAGAAGAATAAGCCTGTAGTTACAGGTAATCTTGTCCTGAGATTTGATAATTTTAAAGAGAGCTATAACGAGAAAAAGATTAAGATAACCATTCCCGTTAAAACTACTAAACCTTCGTATAAATTAGAAAGAAAGTCTGACACATTCAATCCGGCAGCAGGTACGCAGACCGTGGAATTGGCGCTTCTTGATGGTAAGACCAAAAAGCCTGTTTTCCTGGATAGCGCCGAATGGAGCGTGGAGGTACTTGCAGCGAGCGCCACTAATGCCGTAACGGATGTGGATATTACCGCAGGCGGAGCGCTGTCATTGGAAGTAAATCCCAATATGGGCGGCGGCAAGGCTGTATTAGGGGTTAAACATGATAATTGGGATACTGCGGTAGAGTTTAATTATACTGTAAAGATCTCCAATAAGAAAACCACGTTTAAGTTAAGCAGATCTTCTGTTACCATGAATAAATATTTTGCGGGAGAACAGACAGAGGCGCTTACACTTAAAAGCAGTCAGTATGGAATAGAGCCCGAATCGGTAGATTTTGAAATGCCTGAAAATGTAAGTGAGGCTAAAGAAGAGCAATATGGCAAAATAAGTGTTGGCTATGACAGCGCGGCAAAGAAGGTATCGGTAGGGCTGACAGATAGCGATATTAGGAACGGAAGCTACAAGTTTATATGCTATCCGCTTGGCGAAGACGGCAATAAAGTTACACTTACGGTCAAAATAACAGGAAAATCTCCTAAATTATCACTTAAAGGCTCTGCGTCTTTGAATAAGCTGGCAGCCGGTTCTGATACGGCGGCATTGGCGATCAATATTAAAAATCTCCCCGCCAATTGCGAACTTGACGCCGAAGGAACAACAGGCAGCATAGTTTCAGTCGGAAGAGGTGAAGATGCCGAAGATTTCAGTAGTTATTTTGACTGGAGCATAGAAGATAATAAGCTTAAGATTTCTTTGTCTGATGAAAGTATAGCGTCTAAAACATATAGCTTTAAGATGACGCCGGCTTATACGGGATATACCATAGATGAAGAAAGGGCTCCAACGACTAAGTTTAAGGTAAAAGTATATTCCGGAACAATATCCGTATCCCTTAAACAAAAGGGAAAGCTTAATCTGCTTGAAAGGTATGATGAGACTTACTATAGCCCTAACAGCGGTTCTTCGGAAGATATCGATACCGCGGCATTCAATGCAGATTTTGAGGATCAAAATTATATGGCCGATGGTCCGGACGCAGACTTTGAAGGTAAAGCGGTAACATTTGTACATAATGGTAAACATGTATCCGTTAAGACTGTAGAGTCTGATACTGAAGTAGGAGATTCCGATATTACCAATGAAGACGGGTACAGCTTTGTTGTAGAAGCAGCTGAAGGATATGGCGCTGATGTAAAAGTATATGCCAAAGCTGATTATGATGCAGATCCCGGCAAAGCACAACCTTTAGAAACAACGCCTTCCGTAGACGGAAATAAGACGACATATAGCATTGCGGCGGAAAAGATCACGGAAGACATTATCGTAGTCGTAACGGAAAAATATACCGTTACCGTAGTTAAGGATGGCAGCGCGGATGAAGAAACCGTAACAGAGCTTAAGTGCAGTATAAACGGCGGCGATTATAATGAATATAGTGATGCGCAGAAACCGGAAGTTGAGTATGGAAACAGTATGTCGATTCAATTTAAGATACCGGAAGGTAAATTGAGCGATAAGCAAAAGCCTGTTGTAGAAATAAATACGGAAGATAAAGCAAGTGTCATTGCGGCAGATTCCGAACCTGTTGAGGGCGTCTATACATATACTGTTGAAAACATAACCGATGCGGTGAACGTAAAAATATCGGTCGAAACCGCGCATACGGTTACTTTGCCGGGAGCAGCGTCTGCGGATAAACCGGAACATGTTTCACAGTTTGCTTATGCGGTTGTAGATGACGAAACAGGAATAGACAAAGCGGAATTTAGCGATTATTCCGATAAGGGGATGGACGCATGGGCAGATAAGAAGCTTGCGCTTAAGATTACGGTCGAGAGTGCCAATTATGTAGTAAGATCGGTTAAATATAAACAGGCGCAGTCGATAGCAATGACTGTTTTGAATGATATTGAAAAAGAACTTAAGCCTGTTAAAATTGACGGATTGGATTACTATTTCCTTATTGATATGGCAGAGGTAACTTCTGATATTGAATTGTCCGTAGATATTGAAGAAGTATATGTAATAACCTTAGTTAAGAACGGAAGCCATTTTAAAGTTAGCGCAATAGATCAGGAGACTTCAAGTGAAATAACGGGAAATACGGATAAGGTTTCCAAAGAAACGGCTTATAAATTTACTGTAGAGGCTGATGAAGGTTATGGCGTAACAGAACCGAAGGCCTATACTACAGACAGCTATGGTACAACGTCGCCTGAAAATGTGGACATTACCGCAACCGGTGACAATAAGACATATACCATAGAGGCAGATAAGATAAAAGGTGATATCACAATTGTTATTACCAATACATATAAGGTTGAACTTAATGATGCGGCGGCGGGAACACCTGCAGACAGTATTGAAAATCTGAGTTATAAGATTGGAACTGCCGAGACTTATACAGATTATGTCCATGGTAACGGCATCAGCGTTGAACATGGTCAGAGTCTTTCATTCAAAGTTAAACCTAAAGAGAGTAAAAATGTGGCGGCGCTTGATGCGGAAGGTCACATACTAAGTCCGGTTACCGGTACTACTGCGGACGAAGCGGTATATACGCTTGATACCATATCGGATAATACGGTAATTACCCTTTCCGGAGTAAAGAAAATCACGGAAGAGATCGTGTTGGATACAGACAGTAGTATTATCAATAAGGCAAAGATAAGTTATGAAGATAATATAGTAGAGGTTGAAGGCGGGAAAGCCGTTTTAGATGATAAGGATCTGGTTTTCAAAGTTACTCCGTTAAATGGATATAAGGTTACCGAAGTATCTTATAGGCTTAAGGGGAATGAGGCAGCTGCGGAACAGAAACTTACGGCGGATAATCAGGCGGAAGCTGAGACAGCCGGTTATTATCAATATACGATAAGTAAAGCCAATATAACCGACGATCTGACTATAGTAGTAAAAACGGCGCCTATAGATGCAGACAATTATATTATCGAATTCGATGTTAAGGGCGCAAAGGTAGGAGTAAATGAAGCGGCGCCTACAGACAAGCCGGATGAGGTAAAATTTGCCAAAACGAGTCAGACGCCAAGGACTTTTACTTTTACCGTAACTCCCACGGAAAATAACATATTAAGATACGTGGGTACGGACGAAAATTTAATCGTACCAAGCAATGATATAATAAACGGACCGGATGAGAACGGGAAGTATACGTTTACATTACCTGAAACTCCGGAGCCTGTTACTACTGTATATATAAGCGCGACTCCCAAAGCGACAGGCCTTAGCGTAAGTTTCGCAGGGCTCGCTGATATAGGTGTTGATGGCGGCGTAACGGAAAAAGCTCATGTTTCGATCGTAACGTTTAGCGAAGATAAGTCTAAGATCACAACTTCAACGGTACCGTCAACCGGATTGGTAGGAACAACTTATGAGGAAAACGATAAAGTGTATTTCATGGCGGAACCTGCGGAGGAACATACGATATCCGGTATAACTGCAGACAATGGGATCATTACATCCGATGAGTATAATGTTATAGTGGACGGCGAGAGCGCCGCGCGCAGTGTTATTATATATACACTTGATCTGGCTAATGTTTATCGGGATATTACGGTAACGGTTTCAGCGCCTAAGATTGAATATTATTATAACCATACGTTGAAGAACAGTATCGTATTTACTCCGGTAGTTGCCAATCTTAAGGATACCGTAACAGAAGCTCAGATATATGATGCAGATGGAAAGAATCCCACATACGAGGATGAGCAAAGTAAATATTTTAATGTAGAAGTAATAGACGGCCTTTTGTATGTTACGCCTAAGGAAGATACCGACGAAGCTGTTTTAAAAAATAAAACCGCTTATAAACTTAAGGTATGGGTTAAGTTTGAAAATTATGCAGGTGAGGAGTCCATAGGCGGCGGCGTGTGGGTTAAAAATTTGGTTAATATCAAGACCTCACAGGTATTGCCCAAGGTTGTGGTTGACAGCAAAACTCCGCTCAATCTTTATCAGTCTAACAAAAATTATACGGCATCATTTGTCGTAACGCTTAAAGACGGAGCCGCCGGAATGTTAGAGGGGATAGAGTTTGGAGAAAATGATGAAAAAGCGAAAGAGTCATTTATAGTAGAAAATGAAATTCAGAAGGACGGCTCTTTAAAAGTTACTTTAAGTTTAAGCGACAGTGTCCGGTATGCAGGAAATTCAACCAACAAGATCAAGATGTATGTCAGGTTTAAAGGCCAGGCGCAGGATACGACAGGACGCGCGATCACAATGACGGTTAAGATCAATAAGTAAATTTCAGTCTCTTTATCAAAACTGCCCGAATCGGAGAAAATACCGGTTCGGGCAGTTTTATATCTTAATTTTATAAATAAAATATATTTTTATATTTTTTTCATAAATTTTTTTCCATATATATGTTGACAATTAAATAATGAAGTGATAACTTATCACTAGAAGGTGTTAGCACTCTATAACGTCGAGTGCTAACAAAGGAGTGAAAATGGTATGCAGTTAAGCGATAGAAAATATAAGATATTGCAGGCTATCATTCGCAACTACTTAGAAACAGGAGAACCGGTAGGAAGCAGAACCATTTCCAAGTATACTGATCTTAATTTAAGTTCAGCGACTATCCGTAATGAAATGGCAGACCTTGAGGAACTTGGATATATTCTGCAGCCTCATACATCTGCCGGACGTATTCCATCAGATAAAGGGTATAGATTATATGTAGACAGGATGATGGATGAAAAAGAACGGGAAGTAGCGGAGATGAAGGAGATGCTGCTTGAGAAAGAAGAGAAGATGGATAGGCTTCTTAAACAGGCGGCAAGACTTTTGGCTAACAATACTGAATATGCGGCAATGGTATCTTCGCCGCGCTGTCATAGAAATAAACTTAAATTTATCCAACTTTCCCGCATGGATGCAGGTCAGCTTCTGGCTGTTATAGTAATTGAAGGTAATGTTATAAAAAATTCCATTTTAAATCTTTCGGAAGAATTAAATGATGAGACATTGCTTAAACTTAATATTCTTTTGAACACGCATTTAAATGGTTTGTCTATAGATGAAATAAATCTGGGTATGATATCGGCAATGAAAGAGCAGGCGGGAATACACAGTGAGATCGTGGCAGGAGTCATAGACGCTGTAGCGGATGCCATTAAGGCAGATGAAGATCTGGAAATATATACCAGCGGCGCGAAGAACTTTTTCAAATATCCGGAATTATCTGATAATAAAAGAGCAAGTGAGCTTATAACTACTTTTGAGGAAAAGCAGAGCCTGACAGAGTTGGTTCAGGAAAAACTGGATGATGAAAATACAGGCATACAGATTTATATAGGTGATGAAAATCCGGTTCAGGGAATGAAGGATTGCAGTATAGTGACCGCGACATATGAACTTGGGGAAGGTATGAAAGGTACCATAGGAATAGTCGGACCCAAGAGAATGGATTATGAAAAAGTTGTAAATAACCTGAAAATGTTAAAAAATCAGTTAGATGATATGTACAATAAATAACATATGTAATTTATTGTATTTGAAAATAAAGAAGTTTCAATAAGACAGCCGATAGTTAAATTATTTGATTAATTATTTAATTATTTTTTATTTTATATAAGAAAGGGATGGTAATATTGGCAGATAATGAAAATAATATAAATATGGAAAATGAAGAAGAAAAAGAAACAAACACCTGGCAGCAGGAAACGGAAGATGCTGCAAGCGGCAATTCAGAGTCCGCTGACGGCAATACTGATAATGAAAGCGGACAAAGCGGAATAAGTGAAGAAAAAGACAGCGTTCCCATAGAAGATGATGATGCGGCAAACGATAAAGAGTCTGCCAAAGAATCCAAAAAGGAACGTAAGAAAAAAGAAAAAAACGATAAGAAACAGGATGCTTTAAAAGAGAAGATCGAAGAGCTTGAAGACAGGGTAAAACGTCAGATGGCTGAATTTGATAACTTCCGCAAGCGCACCGAGAAAGAAAAAACAGCAATGTTTGAAACCGGAGCAAGAAGCGTTATAGAAAAAATTCTGCCGGTAGTCGATAATTTTGAAAGAGGGCTTGCAACTGTTCCTGAGGCAGAGAAGGACACAGCCTTTGCGCAGGGAATGGAAATGATATATAAGCAGCTTTTAACGGAACTTGAAAATCTTGACGTTAAACCGATAGCTGCCGTAGGGGAAGAATTTAATCCCGAATTTCATAACGCGGTGATGCAGGTACAGAGCGAAGAGTATGAATCGGGCGTTATAGCGCAGGAACTTCAAAAGGGTTACACTTACCGCGATACGGTCGTAAGACACAGCATGGTAGCGGTAGTTGAATAAATAAACCGGAATAATAAATAAGTATATTAAATAACAGGAGGAGTTAGATATGAGTAAGATTATTGGAATTGACTTGGGAACAACAAACAGCTGTGTAGCAGTTATGGAAGGCGGTAAACCTACAGTTATCGCCAATACTGAAGGAGCGCGGACCACACCGTCCGTAGTGGCATTTACCAAAACAGGCGAGAGGCTTGTAGGTGAGCCTGCAAAACGTCAGGCAGTAACCAACGCCGACAAAACGATCGCATCCATTAAAAGGGATATGGGTACAGACAGAGGCCGTACCATTGACGGCAAAAAGTATTCGCCTCAGCAGATCTCAGCTATGATACTTCAGAAATTGAAAGCCGACGCTGAGAATTATCTCGGAGAAAAAGTAACGGAAGCAGTTATTACCGTTCCCGCATATTTTAACGACGCGCAGAGACAGGCGACCAAGGACGCAGGTAAAATTGCAGGACTTGACGTTAAGCGTATAATTAACGAGCCCACAGCGGCAGCGCTTGCTTATGGTCTGGACAATGAAAAAGAGCAGAAGATCATGGTATACGATCTGGGCGGCGGTACATTCGATGTATCACTTATTGAAATCGGAGACGGCGTAATCGAAGTTCTTGCTACCAACGGCGACACGCATCTGGGCGGCGATGATTTTGACCAGAAGATAATAGATTGGATGTTATCTGAATTTAAAGCGCAGGAAGGCGTAGATCTGTCCAATGATAAGATGGCGCTTCAGAGATTAAAAGAAGCTGCAGAAAAAGCGAAGAAAGAATTATCTTCCGCAACAACCACCAATATCAATCTGCCTTTCATTACCGCAACGGCAGAAGGACCTAAACACTTTGACATGAATTTAACAAGAGCTAAGTTTGACGAGCTGACTCATGATCTTGTAGAAAAGACAGCGATTCCGGTTCAAAATGCAATGAAGGATGCGGGACTTACCAATGCTGATTTAGGAAAGGTATTGTTAGTAGGCGGTTCCACACGTATACCTGCAGTACAGGAAAAGGTTAAGCAGCTTACGGGTCACGAACCTAACAAGAGCCTTAACCCTGATGAGTGCGTTGCGCTCGGCGCTTCCATTCAGGGCGGTAAATTGGCAGGCGACGCTGGCGCAGGTGAGATTTTGCTGCTTGATGTAACTCCGCTTTCACTTTCAATCGAAACAATGGGCGGCGTAGCTACAAGACTTATTGAAAGAAATACCACCATACCTACCAAGAAAAGCCAGATATTCTCAACCGCAGCCGATAATCAGACCGCAGTTGATATCAACGTAGTACAGGGTGAAAGACAGTTTGCGAAAGATAATAAATCACTCGGCCAGTTCAGACTGGACGGAATCCCTCCGGCAATGCGCGGCGTTCCGCAGATCGAGGTTACTTTTGATATAGATGCCAACGGTATCGTAAACGTATCCGCTAAGGATCTTGGAACCGGAAAGGAGCAGCATATCACCATCACAGCAGGTTCCAATATGTCTGATGACGAGATTGACAGAGCTGTTAAAGAAGCTGCCGAATATGAGGCACAGGATAAGAAGAGAAAAGAAGCTATAGATACAAGAAACGATGCAGACTCATTTGTATTCCAGACTGAAAAGGCTCTGACGGAAGTAGGCGACAAGATAGACGCTTCCGAAAAAGCTTCGGTTGAAGCTGATTTACAGGCGGTTAAAGATATTCTGGAGAAGACCAAAGACCAGGAAATGACTGACAGTCAGATTGACGAACTTAAAGCAGCCAAAGAAAAACTGACAAATTCGGCACAGGCTTTGTTTACAAAGATGTATGAGAACATGCAGCAGGCACAGCAGGCGGCGGGCGCAGGACCAGATATGGGAAGCGCGGAATCACAGGCAGGTCCCGATATGGGCGGCGCTGATGATGTCGTAGACGGAGATTACAGAGAAGTCTAGTGTGATAAGAATTTCCAATCACCCGCGGCAGAGGGCTGTTTCGTGAAGAACTTCTATGTATCAAACCGAAGAATGTCCTTGCCACAGGGCATTCTTCCGGTTTGTTTATGAGCCTGATATTTCAGGCTTGCAAGGTTATATGATTGCAGGTTACATGCGTGTGCGTTTACAGGAAGGAAAGTTTGTAAGGGTACATGATCGTAAGGTTGGAGGATTGTAAGAATGGCAGAACAGAAAAGGGATTATTATGAGGTTCTCGGCGTAGATAAAAATGCCGACGAAGCGGCGCTCAAAAAAGCATACAGAGTTCTGGCTAAAAAATATCATCCCGATATGAATCCCGGAGATGCGGAAGCCGAGAAAAAATTTAAGGAAGCGTCCGAAGCATATGCGGTTTTAAGTGATCCTGAGAAGAGAAGACAGTATGATCAGTATGGTCATGCCGCATTCGAAGGCGGAGCCGGCGGCGGTTTTGGCGGTTTTGACTTTAACAGCATGGATTTTAGCGACATTTTCGGAGATATTTTCGGAGATTTCTTTGGCGGCGGACGACGTGGCGGCAGAAGTAACGGACCGATGAAGGGCGCCAATATACGAACAAGCGTTCGAATAACCTTTGAAGAAGCTGTTTTCGGCGTAGATAAAGAAATAGAGCTGACGCTTAAAGATGAATGTACTACCTGTCATGGAAGCGGAGCCAGACCGGGAACCAGTCCTGAGACCTGTTCCAAGTGCGGCGGTAAAGGGCAGGTTGTGTTTACCCAACAGTCATTCTTCGGTACGGTCAGGAATGTCCAGACCTGTCCGGACTGTCACGGAACAGGTAAGGTTGTTAAAGACAAATGTCCTGATTGTCACGGAACAGGATATATCGCAAATAAGAAAAAGATCCAGGTTTCCATTCCTGCGGGTATCGATAACGGACAGAGCGTAAGGATCAGAGATAAAGGCGAGCCGGGTACTAACGGCGGTCCCAGAGGCGATCTGCTCGTAGAAGTTATAGTAGGAAGACACCCTATCTTCCAGAGACAGGATACCAATATATATTCAACGGTACCGCTCTCCTTTGCGGTAGCAGCGCTTGGCGGTGAAGTCATGATCGATACGGTGGACGGTAAAGTTATCTATGATGTCAAACCGGGAACGCAGACTGACACTAAGGTAAGGCTTAAAGGCAAAGGCGTGCCGTCTCTTAGAAATAAAGATGTGCGCGGCGACCATTACGTTACTCTGGTGGTTCAGGTGCCGGATAAACTGTCACGCGAGGCTAAGGATCTGCTCAAGCAGTTTGACGAACTGACAGGAGATACTTTGAACGCCGTTAAGCAGCAGACGTCGTCGGGAAGCGAAGAACCTAAGGGGAAGAAAAGGTTTAGGAAATAATGAATGTTAGTATAAGAAATAGAGGAGTGTCGCAAAAACTCAAAAATGGGAGCGGCGCTCCTTCTTTTGTGGGAAAATCAATTATAAAGCAGACGAAGTTTTCATTTTGCCTGCCATAAAAAATTACCTTTGCCGCAAATCTTCTGCCGCATCGCTTAGGTTATTGCAAATTTCCGTTAAAAGATATATAATAAATTGATTTATTATGTATTATAATAGTGAAACAAGTTAAAGCTAAGACAATTTGGAGAAAGGAGAAAGCATGTTCAAAAAATCTACAGGGATGACGAAAAGGTGGCTGAGCATAGCTCTGGCTGCTGCAATGGTAGTTACGGCGACTCCGTATACCGGGCTGACAGTATCGGCGCAGGAGATCACGGCTGAAGAGCAGGATACTGACATGGCTGATTTCGAATCATTAGAGGAAGAAGCAGGTGAGCAGGGAGCTGCGGGGGAGGCGCAACAGGATGGTTCAAATACGGAGCAGGAGGATAACTTGGATGAAGATGCTCCGGCAGAAGCAGAAGACAGCGCAGATGCGCAGGATAACGACGCTGAAGATGAACAAAGCGGTTTGAATGATAACAGCGATACAGATGAACAGGGAAGCGTCGATGAGACCGGCAATAATGTTAATGATGATGATAATAATGATAATGATAATGAAATAGAAACCGACGACTATGCTGAGAAGGGCGACAGTGAAGTTGAAGCGGAAGAGGAGAGTCCGGGAGAAAGCGAAGATGCGCTTATGGCTGCAGATTCTGACGGTTTTACGGTAGAAAACGGCAAGCTGACTGCATATAGCGGTGAAGGCGGGGATATAGTTATTCCTGAAGGGGTCGTGACGATTGCCGCCAATGTATTTAAAGGCAATGATAAAATAACAAGCGTTATACTATCATCTTCAGTGACAACAATAGAAGAGAGCGCGTTTGCCAACTGTACCGGTATAAGCAGCTTAGAGTTAAACGACGGTTTGAAGACTATAGGAATAAGCGCGTTTAAAGGGATCTTCAGCGGAGTCAAAACGAACGGAGAACCTCAATATGCAACGCTTGATATACCGGGAAGCGTAGAGAAAATATATGGTGGCGCGTTTGAAAACTGCAAATATCTTGAGGAAGTGAATTTTTCCAAGGATGGCGAAGCATCTAAGTTGGAATTTGCTGACACGGGACAAGGTACAAAAGATGTGTTTAAAGGCTGTGAAAACCTGAGAACGGTCGTGCTTCCGGACCGGCTTAGCGTGATAGGATGGAATGCTTTTGAAAACTGTAAAAAGCTTGAGAGCGTAACTTTCGGAAATAAAGTAGAGGAAATAGAAAAATTTGCATTTAATAATTGCAGCAGTCTGGATGGCGTAACCCTGCCTGACACTGTTACGGATATAGGTGAGTCTGCATTTGCGGATTGCGCGAAATTAAGCGATCTGAAACTCAATGTCGGGTTGCAGACAATAGGAGTAAACGCGTTTAAAGGGACGTTCAGCGGAACCCAAGCGAACGGAGAACCCAAATATGCAACGCTTGATATACCGGGAAGCGTACAGAAAATATATGGTAATGCGTTTGAAAACTGCAAGTATCTTGAGGAAGTGAATTTTTCCAAGGATGACGAAGCATATGCGTTGGAATTTGTTTACTCAGGACGAGGTACAAAAGCTGTATTTAAAGGCTGTGAAAATCTGAAGACGGTCGTGCTTCCGAATCGGCTTAGCGTGATAGGCTGTAACACTTTTGAGAACTGTACAAAGCTTGAGAGCGTAACTTTTGGGAATAACGTAACAACGATAGAAGATTATGCATTCTTTCACTGTAAAAGCCTTAAGAATATAAAGCTGCCGGACACTCTTCAAACGATAGGTAGTGATGCGTTTAACGGAGCGTTCAGTGACGAGGAAAAGTCACTTACCATTCCCGATGACGTGCGATCCATAAAAAGCGATGCATTTGCAAACAATGAGAATCTGGAAACGGTGATTTTTAAAAATGCTGAAAATGATCCGTCAAAAGCGGCAGTATTAGAGTTAGGTTCGTCAGTGATAGGGGCATTTGGATATGATTCCGCGCTTAAAAAAGTCATTTTGCCTAAAAGACTGGGGAACATACCTTTCAATACATTTTACAGATGTACTGCGTTGGAAGCGGTATATATTCCGGGCGAAAAGACTACGCTCGACAAAGAGGCCATACCTTATAATAAAAATCTGATCATATACGGCGTAAAGGGATCTCCTGCGGAAACATATGCCAAGGATAACGGTATAACTTTTAAAGACATAAATGAGTTGGATACTTCGGTCAAAGAAATCACGGTGACGCCGGCTAACATAAGTTTATCGGGCAGAAAAGAAGATGTGGTTGGTAAGACAATACAGTTGACCGCAACGGTCAAACCCGATATCGCGCAAAATACGGCAGTAAATTATACTTCAAGCGATGAGAAAGTGGCTACGGTAAATGCAGACGGTCTTGTTACGATAAAGGGCTTTGGCGAGGCGGATATAACCGTCACATCTGTAGAAAACAGCGATGTAAAGGCGGTGTGCCCTGTATTGGTTCGGGAGATAATTATGGATGCCGCAGATAACATAAATTTAAGTGAACTTGAAGAAAGCAATATCAAGATCACAGGCATCAAGGCCAATGTAGTATATAACGGCACGGCATATCGACCTGCCGTCAAAGTATTGGTGCGTAAGGGCAAGACCTGGGTAACGCTTGTGGAAAATAAAGATTTCTATGTAGAATATGAGCATAATACTGATGCAGGGGAAGCCAAAGTGAACATACAGGGAATAACCAATGATAGTGATAAAAGCGGTTATTCGGGCACAGTGAGCAGAACATTTCAGATCAAGCCCAAGTCCGTCAAAAAAGCTAAAGTGATTGCAGGGGCGCTTGCAGGAGACTATAATACTGCATCTGCTATGCCTATCGTCCTGTATGATGGCACCAGGCTGCTTACACTGAACAAGGATTATGAATATGCAGAAAAAATTCCCGACGTCAGAGGGAAGACTTTAACAGTCAAAATAAAGGGAAAGGGCAACTATGATGCCAATACGATCACGAAAGCCAAGGTAACACTTTTATCAGGAAACAATGTAGATACGGCTAACGCCTTGGTTTCAACCGATGTGAAGTTGGAGAAAGATGGCATAGAGGGCGCTGATTATAAAGACGATATCCTGGCGGTACCTTATACGGGAAGAGCGATAAAGCCGACGGTAACCGTAACAAAGGACGGCAAGACCCTGGAGCTTAGGAAAGAATATGTGGTGCAGTATAAGAACAACAAAGACGCCGGAATAGCCTATGCGATAGTGACCGGAAAGGGTGCCTATAAGAAAAATAAAGTCATAGTGCCATTTGAGATAACCCCTGTAGCCGACACAACTAAGTTAGTGGTGACTAATGCGGCTGCGATATCCAAGAAGACTTATACATACAGTGGAAAGCTGATAACGCCTTCCGTGAAAGTCAAGGTTGACAAAAAGACTCTTAAGAAAAATAGAGATTATGTAGTGACTTATCTCAAAAACTTTGACGCGGGAGAAGCAACTATTCAGGTGACCGGAATAGGTAACTATGATGGTTGTCAGGCGGATAGTCCTGTAAAATTTACGATCAATCCGCAGAAGATATCCAAGGCGGCTGTAAGTGTGACCCAAAATGACGGTAAATTATCTGTCGGTCTGACCTATGCCAAGAGGCAATTGTCTCCACAGGATGATTATGAGGTAGTGAGTATAGAACCGCTCACAAGCAATAAAGTAAAATTGACGATCAAAGGAAAAGGCAACTTTACCGGCGAGATCACCAATAAGACGGTTAAGATCAAAGTGGGAAAATAGATGCTTCACCCAACACTAAAAAAGGAACCGCCACAAATACTGCTTGACAGTATGTGGCAGTTCCTTTTAATTACATTAAATAACAACAGATATTTTATATTACATTCATCAGGTCAACTGCCCACCCACGGCAGAGTCTCCGACTTATTCATATTCCACAAACTCACCATATTCTTCCCAGATATTGCAGATCCATGTCTTACCCTGATTTACTATAATCTCGTCGCCGTTTTCATCAAAGAATTTGGCAGGCGTGAAGTCGCCGTCATAGCGCGACCATGTTCCTTTGATAACTTTTCCGTTGGTAAAGATAATAGCGTCGCCTTCGCCATGCACGCCAAAAGCAAGATAATCATGTGAATCTCTGACTTCTCCGTGACAGTATTGGAAGACTACGTTGGAAACGGCAAGCTGGTCTCCCGTGTATTCGTCGATCTGCTTGGAGCCGTCCTGATAGCGGTAATATAAATGATCATCTTCATTGTATTCAAAATAAGGATGATAGGAACCATAGCCGCCTGAATTGCCTCCGGATTTTCCGCCGGGATAAATCAATGCCGCGTCATCATTATCCGCGTAATTAGCTACAGTCTCGTCGGCCGCAAACAAGAACTGAGGAACATAACCGTCGTCATAATTCCAGTCATACCCAAGCCTGTCCACTGCGTCAAAAAGACCGTCGATTTTGAGATATCCGGTAAATTCCTTAGCATAGCCCGGACGAGACACCCTTCCGTAAGCTTCGTCAGCAGGATTATGTATTCCCTCTACCGCAGCGCTTACATTATATACTTCCGGTCTGTTTATAAGTTCTTCGACGTATGGTCTTGCAAGACCCCAGTTACAGTAAATGGCTTCATAACCCATTGCGACATAAAGAAAATAATCACGGCTGCTTCTGACAGGTCCGATCCTGTCTAAGTCGTCAAAATCTTCAAACACCGCCATAAGTCTGGTGATGCGGCCCTCGACAGGCGCCTCGTAAATTATGGAAGCCTTGGAAAGCCCGTATTGAGGCATGGCAGGCTTGTTGTTAGGTATCATTACGGCTATGGGCCTTCTTGTTGCGATATCGGAATCTACCCATTCGCCGGTTAAATAACTCTGCATTTTACCGTTTACAACTTCTCTTTCTTCAATGACCGGATAAGCTCTGACTATTTCCGGTTCTTCTGAAACAGGTTCTTCCGGAACCTCCTGTGTGATCTGTTCTTCGATTTCCGGCTCTTGTGTAACTTCCGGTTCCGGTTTGTCACCGCAGCCGCCCAGAAATGAAAAAGCGAGCAGGAAGGAGGTCATTAGTAAAACAATCTTTTTTCTGTACATATTCTTCTCCCCTCTGAAAATTTGATAATACTATTTTTATTATAAAGGAAAAATGGGTTTCTGTATACATATAAATAGTGGAAATATTTCATGAAATATTTTATTAAATGTTTACAATTTTATTTTTTTAATGGTGAAATATGATATAATAGGCTCAGGCTCGACAGCCTGAGCCCCCAGAATTGCAAAGCAATTCTGCATGGAAATGTTTTATTGTATTCGCATTTGAGAAAATGGTGTACGAGGCTCAGGCTCGGAAGTTTGAGTTTCCGGAGTTGCATCGCAATTCTGCATGTGAAGGATGTATTGTATTCGCATCTGTGAATATGGTGTACGAGGCTCAGGCTCGGAAGTTTGAGTTTCCGGAATTGCGTCGCAATTCTGAATGTGAAGGATGTATTGTATTCGCATTTGAGAAAATGGTGTACGAGGCTCAGGCTCGGAAGTTTAAATAGATTTTATTAGGAGCCGCGCGCGAAACAGGGATGATATACTTGGAGGAAGGTAATATTATGAAATGGGTAAAATTTAAAATAAAAACATTGACCGAGGCGGAGGATATTATAATAAGCACGTTGTATGATATCGGTCTGGAAGGGGCGCAGATAGAAGATAAGGTGCCATTGAGCGCATGGGAAAAAGAACAAATGTTCGTAGACATACCGCCTGCCGCCGAGGAGGACGACGGCGTAGCTTATTTGAGCTTTTTTGTGGAAGAGAAAGAGAACGGTTCTCTGGAAGTGAATGGGGAAGCGACTGACAGAGAGACTGTTATGGACAATATCCGCGCGGAGCTTGAAGACCTTAGAATGTTTATGGATATCGGCGCAGGTACGATAACGGTTGAAGAGACAGAGGATATCGACTGGATAAATAACTGGAAAGAATTTTTCCACCAGTTCTACATAGACGATTTATTGGTAATTCCTTCGTGGGAAACCGTCAAAGAAGAGGATAAAGGGAAGAAGACCCTGCATATCGATCCCGGAACCGCTTTTGGGACAGGTATGCATGAGACGACGCAGCTTTGCATACGCCAGCTTAAGAAATTTATAACCCAGGAGACTGTATTGCTCGATGTAGGCTGCGGAAGCGGCATCTTAGCTATAGTATCCCTAATGTACGGCGCAAAAAAAGCTGTGGGAACGGATCTTGATCCCTGCGCGGTAGAAGCGGTAAGTCAGAATATGAGGGACAACGGCATACCGGAAGATGATTTTACCATGATGATCGGAAATATAATTAATGATAAAGAAATACAGGACAAAGTCGGCTATATGTGTTATGATATCGTGGTGGCGAATATTCTTGCCGACGTTTTGGTGGAACTTACGCCCGTTATTACCAATCACATTAAAAAAGGCGGCATTTATATAACGTCCGGAATAATTCAGGGCAAAGAGGAACTTGTTATAAATGCGGTCAGAGAGGCGGGGCTTAGTGTTCTGGAGGTCACTCATCAGGGAGAGTGGGCGTCGGTAACGGCCCGTATGGAATAATGATAAAAAAAAGTACGATTGCAGGTCTGCTTGCAGTTATCTGGATGTGCGTGATTTTTTCTTTTTCCGCGCAGGTAAAAGAAGAATCGAGCGAAGTAAGCATAGCTTTCAGTTATCGTGTTGTGAGTTCCGCGGGAACTTTTTTCGGGCTTCATCTTGATGATGGACAGATAAGACAGATATCCAACGCGATTGAAGGCTATGTCAGAAAAGCGGCGCATATGACGGAATATGCGATTTTGGCGGTATTGCTGTTTGTCTGGTTGGAAAGATGGCAGCTTAAAGCTATGAAAAAGGGCATTATCGCGGTTTTTTTGGCTATGCTTTATGCCGCAAGTGATGAGATCCATCAGTTGTTTGTGCAGGGACGGACAGGCAGCCTGCGCGACGTTATTATAGACAGCATAGGCGCGGCGCTTGGTATACTGATTTTGGCGGGAGTGAAGAAATGTATCAGTTTTTTGTGCAGCAGTCGCAGATACAGGGAAGAAGGATCATCATAACAGGCAGCGACGTAAATCATATCAAAAATGTGCTTCGCATGAAGATAGGCGAGGAGATATCCGTCAGCAACGGGGTTGACGGAAAGGAATACCGCTGCGGCATCGAGCGGTTTGGTGAAGACGAAGTTATATGCGGCTTACGGTTTATAAAAGAGGACAATGTGGAACTTCCGTCCAAAGTTTATCTTTTTCAGGCTCTTCCCAAAGCTGACAAGATGGAATTAATAATACAAAAAGCGGTAGAACTTGGCATATATGAGATAATTCCGGTAGCGGCAGGCCGTTGTGTGGTTAAACTGGATGAAAAAAAAGCTGCGGCTAAAGTCGTAAGGTGGCAGGGTATAGCGGAGGCTGCGGCCAAACAGAGCAAAAGAGGTATAGTACCGGAAGTAAAGCATGTAATGAGTATGAAAGAAGCTATTGACTATTCAGGTCAATTAGACGTTAAGCTTATACCTTATGAGCTTGCCGAAGATATGTTTAAAACAAAGGAAATTATCGGCGGACTTAAGGCCGGTGAAAGTGTCGGTATTTTTATAGGGCCTGAGGGCGGTTTTGAAGGAAGTGAAGTTGAAGCCGCTATGGAAAAAGGAATAATCCCGATAACGCTCGGAAAACGTATCTTAAGGACGGAAACTGCCGCCGTTACGGTATTGTCGTGGCTTATGTATCATTTTGAAGAATAAATTGTCAAAGGATATGGAACAGTCATATATTAAATTATGAGTAAATATAACAAAATATGATAAAAATAGGAGCTGTTTATGGAAGTATATTTGGATAATTCGGCTACAACCAGATGCTTTGACGAAGTAACGCAGCTTATGACGAAAATAATGTGTGAGGATTATGGAAATCCTTCCAGTTTACATCATAAAGGCGTGGAGGCGGAGCAATATTTACGATATTCAAGAGAAACGCTTGCCGGAATACTTAAGGTAAATGAAAAAGAAATACTTTTCACCTCGGGCGGGACCGAATCCGACAATATTGCCATAATAGGAACGGCAATGGCTAACCACAGGGCCGGACGGCATCTTATTACTACGAAGATTGAGCATCCTGCCGTAATTCAGCCTATGAAATATTTGGAAGAACAGGGCTTCAGGGTAACGTATCTTCCTGTGGACAGGAAGGGCAGGATAAGCCTGGAAGATTTGGGAAATGCTATGAGCAGGGATACTATTTTAGTTTCGATCATGCATACAAATAATGAAATCGGAACTTTGGAACCCATTGCCGAAGCAGGCGCTCTGGTCAAAAGGATTAATCCAAGAACTCTTTTTCATGTTGACGCGGTACAGGGATTTGGAAAGTTCCGCATATATCCCTCCAGAATGAATATTGACCTGTTGTCGGTAAGCGCGCATAAGATTCATGGTCCTAAGGGAGTCGGTTTCCTATATATCAATAGCAGGGCTAAAGTAAACCCAATAATTTACGGAGGCGGTCAGCAGAACGGCATGCGTTCGGGGACTGAGAATGTTCCGGGAATTGCAGGACTCGCGAAGGCTGCCGAAATAATGTATTCACATCTTGACCGTGATATGGAGCATCTTTACAGACTCAGGGAATTGTTTATAAGAGAAGTTTCTCAAATAGACAATGTTATTGTAAACGGCTGCATGGGAGCGGAAAGCGCCGCTCATATCGTCAGCCTTTCGATAAGAGGCGTCAGAAGCGAAGTGCTTCTTCACGCATTGGAAGAGCGGGGTATATATGTATCCGCGGGCAGCGCCTGTTCAGCTCACAAACCGCAGCCGTCGGAGACGCTTAAGGCGATCGGCGTGGATAAAGACCTGTTGAGTTCCACTATAAGATTTAGTTTTTCCGTATTTACAACGGAAGAAGAGATAATGTATACTGTTCAGGTTTTGCGTGATACCATACCCGGTCTTAGAAAATATGCCCGTCGTTAGATTTATTTAAAATATATAAGATGATTGCGGCGCGCTGCCGGACAGTGCCTGTGTGCTGCTGCGGCGCGTCAGTCAAAACGGATTTGGAGAGGAAGTATATGTTTAAGGCATTTTTGATAAAGTATGCCGAGATCGGCGTAAAAGGAAAAAACAGGTATATGTTTGAGGACGCGCTTGTAAAGCAGATAAGGCATACGCTTAAAAACTGCGACGGTGAATTTACCGTAAGGAAAACCGACGGGCGCATTTATGTGGATGCGGTCTCGGATTTTGATTATGAAGAAGCGGTGGAAGCGCTTCGCAGGGTGTTCGGCATTGCAGGAATATGTCCGGTAGTCTATGAAGAAGACGAAGGGTTCGACAAGCTTAAAGAGCGTGTTGTGCGTTACATTGACGAAGTTTATCCGGACAGGCATAAGACATTTAAGGTTGCGGCAAGGCGCGCCAGAAAGAATTATCCCCTCAATTCAATGGAGATAAATATGGAACTGGGCGGAGTTATCCTTGATGCGTATCCTGAAATGAGCGTTGACGTACATAAGCCTGACATTATGTTAAATGTCGAAATAAGGGACAAGATATATATTTATTCTGAAATAATACCAGGCTCCGGAGGTATGCCCGTCGGTACCGGCGGTAAGGCAATGTTGTTATTATCCGGAGGCATAGACTCGCCTGTGGCGGGATATATGATAGCCAAAAGAGGCGTTAAGATTGACGCCGTATATTTCCACGCCCCGCCGTATACGAGTGAACGTGCCAAACAAAAAGTCATCGATCTTGCGAAAAAGGTCGCAAAATATACAGGACCCATATATCTGCATATTATCAATTTTACGGACATACAGTTATATATTTACGATAAGTGTCCTCATGACGAACTGACAATTATAATGCGGCGTTATATGATGCGGATAGCGGAGCATATTGCCAAAGAAAACGAGTGCCTGGGACTTATCACCGGTGAGAGCATAGGCCAGGTTGCTTCTCAGACCATGCAGTCTCTTATGGCTACCAACGAAGTATGTACACTGCCTGTATACAGGCCGCTTATAGGCTTTGATAAAATGGAGATTGTAGACATTGCGGAAAAAATAGATACCTATGAAACATCGATTTTGCCATATGAGGACTGCTGCACGATATTTGTTGCAAAGCATCCTGTTACTAAGCCGAATGTGAAGATAATAAAGCATCATGAAGAAAATCTTGAAGAAAAAATAGATGAGTTGGTAAAGACCGCGTTGGAAACAGACGAAATGATAATAGTGTCATAGCAAGATAAAAACGGGAACGCGGGTATTTTGTTTCCGCGTCCCCGTATTCCGATCGTGGAATTACAATTACATAATATATGGTTTTAGAGCCGCCATTATTTCATCAGCATTATCCTCTGTGTGGATATTCAGATCGATAGGTTTGGATAGATCCAGACTGAATATACCCATTATGGATTTGGCATCAATAACATATCTGCCGGATACCAGGTCGAAATCATAGTCAAACTTTGAAATATCGTTTACGAAAGATTTTACCTTATCGATTGAATTTAAAGAAATTTGAACTGTTTTCATAATATTTACCTCCTTACTACATACTTCCTGCTATAATACTAAATGTTGGCAGAATAAAAGTCAATGATAAATAAACACAAAAAAAATGGAGATTAAAATGAAGAGAGTAGCATTACATAATCTTGGATGTAAAGTGAACGGTTATGAAATGGACGTAATGCAACAAAAATTAAAACAAAAGGGCTATGAAATTGTTCAATTTGATGAATGCGCCGATATATATATTGTAAATACCTGCACCGTAACCAATATTGCGGATCAGAAAAGCAGGCAGATGCTTCATCGCGCCAAAAAGCAGAACCCGGCTGCGATTGTGGTGGCTGTAGGCTGTTATGTCCAGACCGGGGAAGCGGCTGTATCGAATGATGAGTCGGCGGATTTGATGATCGGGAATAACCGTAAAAAGGATATCGTTGATATTTTGGAAGAGTATATGGCTGCAAAAGAAAGCAATTCTTTTAAGATAAAAGATAAGACTCTTCAGCATAGGACGGTCATAGATATCGATCATACAAATGAGTATGAGGAAATGCAGCTTACTTCCACAAGAGAAAATACCAGAGCCTATATTAAGATACAGGACGGCTGTAATCAGTTTTGTTCATACTGTATCATCCCTTATGCGAGGGGCAGGGCAAGGAGCCGCAGGGAAGAAGATATTATGACAGAAGTGTCAGGAATTGCGGCTAAAGGATATAAAGAAATTGTCCTTACGGGGATACATATAAGTTCATACGGTATTGACAGAGGCGGACGGGAGCTGTTACAGCTTTTGAAAAAACTTGACAGGGCAGAGGGAATAGAGAGAATACGTCTGGGCTCATTGGAAGCGGGAATTATTACTGAGGATTTTGTAAGTGAGATCAGTAAACTTTCGGCTATCTGCCCCCACTTTCATCTATCGCTGCAAAGCGGCTGTGATGATACGCTTCGTCGTATGAATAGACATTACACTACACGGGAATACTTGGAAAAAGTGGAAATGTTACGGAAATATTTTAACAAGCCTGCCATAACTACGGATGTGATTGTGGGGTTTCCGGGCGAAAGTGAGGAAGAATTTAACTGTACAAGGCGTTTCCTTGAAGAAGTTAAATTTTATGAGATGCATATATTCAAATATTCCAAACGGCATGGAACAAGAGCGGCCGGAATGGAGAACCAGATACCTGAAAATATCAAGTCAGAACGCAGCAGAGAACTTATCGGGCTTTCCAAAAAGCTATCAGGGGAATACAGGAAGAGCATGCTCGGTGAAAATGTAGAAATATTATTCGAAGATATTAAGGAAATAAACGGACGTAAATATCGCGTCGGACATACAAGAGAGTATATAAAGGCAGCGGTTGAAAGCGGTGAGGATTTGAATAACACTGTTTTAAAGTGCAGGCTTGGCGGCTTTCTGATGGACGACATAATGAAGATTGACGTATCCGATCGGTTTTAGATGCGTGATTGTTTGAGCTTTTGTTTGGACTTTTGTGTGAGCTTTTGTCTGAACTTTTGTTTGAGCTATTGTTTGAGCTTTTGTCTGAACTTTTGTTTGAGCTTTTGTTTGGACTTTTGTGTGAGCTTTTGTTTGAGCTTTTGTCTGAGTTCTTGTTTGAGATTTGTTTGGGTTTTTATTTGAGTTTTTATTTCTTGAATTTTATTTCAGGATAGAGTATTATAGCTATAATAGCATAACTATATTAAAAACATCGGATAAGGTAAAAGGGCGAAGGAACAGACTCTTTCAACTTTTAAGAAAGGGGTATGAGCAGACATGAACGATTTGGGAAACACACAATTTTTTAAAGTAGAGACGGAGCCGGAGACAGGGGTTAAGCTTGTTCTGTCAACGGTATATGAAGCACTGACCGAAAAAGGCTATAATCCTGTAAATCAGATCGTGGGCTATATTATGTCCGGAGACCCTACTTACATTACCAGTCATAAGAGCGCAAGAAGCCTTATCATGAAAGTGGACCGTGACGAACTGGTGGAAGAAATGCTTAAAGAATATATAAAAAATTCCATAAACAAGTAGAAAGTAAGAATCATGAGGATAATGGGGTTGGATTTCGGATCTAAAACCGTTGGGGTGGCTATAAGCGATGAGCTTTTGATAACCGCGCAGGGGATTGAGATCATCAGGAGACAGGAAGAGAATAAGTTACGGCGCACACTGGCGAGAATTGAAGAATTGATCGTTGAATATGAAGTGGAAGAAATTGTACTTGGCTTTCCCAAGAATATGAACGACACAATAGGCGAAAGAGCGGAGCTGTCTTTGGAATTTCGGGATAAACTGGAGAGAAGGACGGGGCTGCCCGTGACAATGTGGGATGAAAGGCTCACGACGGTAGCTGCGGATAAAGCCATGATGGAAGCCGGCATAAGGCGTGAGAGACGTAAGGATTATGTGGATAAAATTGCCGCGGTATTTATTTTACAGGGGTATCTTGATCGTCGCGCGCATAAGTCGGATAATGCCGGAGGCTGATCAAGGGCATATGCGGGCGGAAAGTCTGTAAAAAGTGATTTATTTTTGGAACAAGTGTTTATATCTGGGAGAATGTAAATTGGAGAAAATAATTTTTACGCCGGAAGACGGAGAACCGGTAGAATTTTATATTTTAGAACAGACAAGAATAGGGGGTATCGATTATATTCTGGTAACGGATGCGCAGGACGGCGACGGAGAAGCGCTTATTTTAAAGGACATGTCAGATCCGGAAGATGCGGAGGCGCTGTATGAGATCGTAGAGGACGAAGCGGAATTGGATGCGGTAGCGGCAGTGTTTGGCAATATGTTGGAGGATGTTGATCTGTCTTAATTACAGTGCGGCGGACCACTGTAAACATAACATAGAATGTGGAGGAAAATTACTTGAAAAAAAATGAACAGGGAAATGTTTCAAGCCTTAAGATAATTCCTTTAGGCGGCTTGGAACAGATTGGCCTTAATATTACTGCCTTTGAGTACGAGGACAGTATTATTGTGGTGGATTGCGGTTTGTCTTTTCCGGAGGACGAGATGCTTGGGATAGATCTGGTCATTCCGGATACTACTTATCTGAAAGATAATATTAATAAAGTTAAAGGTTTTATAATTACTCATGGGCATGAGGATCATATCGGCGCGCTGCCATATGTGCTGAAAGAAATAAATGTGCCCGTATATGCAACCAAACTGACTATGGGCATTATCGAAAATAAGCTTAAAGAGCATGAGCTTATGAACAGCACAAAACGTAAAGTCGTAAAATTCGGACAATCGATCAATTTGGGGCAGTTCAGGATCGAATTTATAAAAACCAATCACAGTATAGTGGACGCAGCGGCGCTGGCGATTTATTCCAAAGCCGGAGTTGTGGTGCATACCGGAGACTTTAAGGTGGATTATACGCCTGTGTTCGGCGATTCGATCGATCTGCAGCGTTTTGCCGAAATAGGTAAAAAGGGCGTGCTTGCGCTTATGTGTGACAGCACCAATGCGGAGAGGCCGGGCTTTACCCCTTCGGAGAAAACCGTAGGAAAAACTTTTGACAGTCTTTTTGCAGAGCATAAAGATACCAGGATCATTATAGCGACTTTTGCGTCCAATGTGGACAGAGTGCAGCAGATCATCAATTCTGCGTATAAATTTGGACGAAAAGTCGTAGTAGAAGGCCGCAGTATGGTTAATATAATAGAGACTGCGTCTACATTGGGGTATTTGAATATTCCCGACCAGACGTTAGTGGATATAGAAATGCTTAAAAATTATCCCAGTGAAAAAACGGTCATAATCACTACGGGAAGTCAGGGCGAGAGTATGGCCGCGCTTAGCCGTATGGCGGGCGGCATGCACAGGAAGATATCCATAGTGCCGGGAGATACGGTCATATTTTCATCTAATCCCATACCCGGCAATGAAAAGGCGGTAACGAATGTAATTAATGAACTTCTTATGAAAGGCGCGGATGTTATCTTCCAGGATGTTCATGTGTCGGGACATGCCTGTCAGGAAGAGATCAAGCTTTTGTATACGCTGCTGCATCCTAAGTATGCGATCCCGGTGCATGGAGAGTATAAGCATCTAAAGGCGCAGGCTAAAATAGCAAAAGAGCTTGGAATAGATAAAGAAAATATTTTTATCCTGCATTCGGGCGATGTGCTTGAGATAAGCGAAGACCGCGCCGAGGTGACGGGGAAAGTTCCGGTTGGGGCAATATTGGTTGACGGTCTTGGCGTAGGCGACGTCGGAAATGTTGTATTAAGAGACAGGCAGCATCTGGCCGAAGATGGCATAATGATAGTAGTAATGGCTCTGGATTCGTACGGCAGCCAACTTGTATCGGGTCCTGATATCGTATCGAGAGGTTTTGTTTATGTAAGGGAATCCGATGAGCTTCTGGATGAAGCAAGGCAATTGGTGGACGAAGCCATAGAGGGCTGTCTCAGCAGAGGACAGACCGACTGGGGAAAACTTAAATCAACCATTAAAGATGTGCTTAGCGAATTTGTATGGAAGAAGACGCAGCGGCGTCCCATGATACTTCCGATCATTATGGAAGTATAATGCGATAAGGAGAAAGCAGGGCGGTATGATGGACACAGTTGTATTGGAAGCTACGGAAAGGCTTGTTGATGAGATAAAGAAGTCAGATATTTTTAAGGATTATAATTTTCAGAAAGAAAAACTGAAAAGACATCCGGATCTTTTTGAAAGAGTCAAAGAGTACAGGCAGATTAATTTTGCGCTTCAGAATAATACACGGGAGGATGAACTGTTTTATAAAATAGACTCTTTTGAAAAAGAGTATGAGAAATTTCGTGAAAATCCATTGGTTGAAGATTTCCTGGGGGCAGAACTGGCGTTCTGCCGTATGATGCAGGAGATAAACGGGAAGATAATGTCGGAGTTGGATTTTGAGTGAATGCCGGAAAATATTGCTTTGAAGGAGGAGAAATTATATGGACATAAGGCAGTTGGTAGTATCGATATCGGAAACTGTTCTCAAAATAGTGGTAGCGGTTTTTGTTATTATGTTTGTGTATGATGCTTCGGTCAAAGCATATGATTACGGATACAGGGTATTTGCGGAAACGCCCGTGACATTAGGCGATGGAAGGACAATAAGTATTTATGTAAAAGAAGAGGATTCCGTTAAAGATATAGGAAAGAGCCTTGAGGAAAAAGGACTGATCCGCGATGCAAATTTATTTGTTGTACAGGAGCTTGTTTCGGAGTATCACGGTAAGATCAATCCGGGGATATATGACCTGAATACTTCCATGAGCGCAGAAGAAATGCTTTCGATCATGGCGGCCGGCGCGGAGGATACGGATACCGGCGCGGACGAAGAGACGAATGAAGGCGTGTATGGGGACGGAGATTCTGACGGTGATATCGATACGGATGTGTCCGGTGAGGACTCTGCGGATATCGATACGGAAGACGCCGGGGGGAATGGATATACGGAGGCGGAGAATGGTAATTGACGAACGTACGGTAGCATTTATCAATTCCCTTGATACCGGAAATACACCTTTTTTAAATATAATTGAAAGAGAAGCTAAGGAAACCAATGTACCGATCATCAGAACCGAGACGCAGAGCCTGATCAAGTTCCTGTTTGCATTAAAAAAACCTGTGTCCGTGCTTGAGGTAGGATGCGCCATTGGTTTTTCTGCGTTACTGATGAGCGAATATGCGCCTGCGGAATGTAAGATCACTACTATTGAAAAATATGAGAAAAGGATACCTGTGGCAAAGGAGAATTTCCGACGCGCCGGAAAAGAAGACCGTATTACTCTGCTCGAGGGCGACGCTTTGGATATCTTAAAGGATCTTAGCGGTGAGTACGATTTTATTTTTATGGATGCGGCCAAGGGGCAGTATATTAATTTTCTGCCGGATGTTTTGCGACTTATGTCTGAGGGCGGACTGCTGCTGTCGGACAATGTGCTTCAGGACGGGGAGATAATACAGTCCCGCTATGCCGTGACAAGGCGGAACCGCACTATACATACCAGAATGAGGGACTATTTATATGCGCTTAAGCACGATCCTTTGCTTACCACAGTGATCCTGCCCATAGGGGACGGAGTCACCCTTAGCGTAAAGAAATCCCGGACGGAGAATATGTGTTAGGATCAGACTTTTTGCAGTTTAAGAGAGGTATGATATTAGGATGAAAAAACCTGAATTGCTAGTTCCGGCCGGGAGCCCGGAAGTATTAAAAACAGCGGTCATATTCGGCGCTGATGCCGTATATATAGGCGGTGAGGCTTTCGGGCTTCGCGCCAAAGCGAGAAATTTTGATAATGAACAGATGCGGGAAGGTATTGCTTATGCGCATGAGCATGGCGTGCGTGTGCATGTGACGGCCAATATCCTTGCGCATAATTATGATCTGGACGGCGCAGCGCAATATTTCCGCGAACTTAAGGAAATGAAACCGGATGCGCTTATTATAGCTGATCCCGGAATGTTTATGTTAGCGAAAGAAATATGTCCTGAAATTGATATACACATATCCACGCAGGCCAATAATACCAATTATATGACCTATCGTTTCTGGTATGAGCAGGGCGCTAAAAGGGTTGTTTCGGCAAGAGAGCTTTCTTTAAAAGAAATACGGGAGATCCGGGAAAACATTCCTCAGGATATGGAGATCGAAAGCTTCATACACGGAGCAATGTGTATTTCATATTCAGGCAGATGCCTGCTTAGCAGCTATTTTACGGGGAGAGACGCTAATCGGGGAGCATGTACGCATCCCTGCAGATGGAAGTATGCGGTTGTGGAAGAAAAAAGACCGGGGGAGTATCTGCCGGTCTATGAAAATGAGAGAGGAACTTATATTTTTAATTCCAAAGATTTATGTATGATAGAACATATACCGGAGCTTATAGACGCAGGAATAGACAGCTTCAAGATAGAGGGCAGGATGAAGACCGCGCTATATGTGGCAACCGTAGCCCGTACTTACCGAAAGGCCATAGATGATTATATGGAGTCGGAAGAGAAGTACCGGAATAATATGTCATGGTATAAAGAAGAGATAAGCAAGTGCACTTACAGGCAGTTTACCACCGGATTTTATTACGGCAAACCGAATGAAAATACACAAATTTACGACAACAATACATATATTAACGAATACATCTATCTTGGGATAATAAGCTCGGTAAGTCCGGAGGGAACTGCGCGTTTTGAGCAGAGAAATAAATTCTGCGTGGGAGATGAAATTGAAATTATGAAGCCGGACGGAAACAATATGGCGGTAAAGGTATTGGCGATGTACGATGAAGACGGCGTTATGGTTGACAGTTGTCCCCATTCAAAACAGATTATAGATGTCCGGCTTTCCGGGCAGCCTGAAAAAAATGATATATTACGCATGAAAAACAGGGATTTGGCGTAAGTTTCCGATCTGCTCTCCGATCCGAATATATGTTTGGAAACCATAATATTTTATCTTTTTTTAACAAAAATTAAATATGGGTATTGCATTTTTTGCAAATTAATAGTATTTTAATAAAAGAGAGGTCAAAATGACCGCATATAAGTTTTTTCGAACAAAGATGTTCCAAAGTTATTTGGGGCATTTTTTTGCTATATAGGCATTGTTCGGATGGCTTTAAAAAAGGGAAGGAGTATTAATTTATGAGCGAAGTATTTAATGTAGAGGAGATTTTTGGACAGAATCTGTTTACTCTGGATAAGATGAAAGAGCGGCTGCCCAAGAATGTTTACAAAGAAGTCGTAAAGGTTATGGATCAGGGCGGCGAGCTTTCCATGGACGCCGCAAATGTTGTCGCTAAGGCAATGAAAGACTGGGCCGTTGAACATGGCGCAACTCATTTTACTCACTGGTTCCAACCGTTGACAGGTATTACCGCAGAGAAGCATGATTCCTTTGTGGCGCATCCCGATGAGTCGGGTAAGATGCTTACCGAGTTTTCCGGTAAAGAATTGATAAAGGGTGAACCTGATGCTTCGTCATTTCCTTCAGGCGGACTTCGCGCAACATTCGAAGCAAGAGGTTATACGGCCTGGGATATTACATCTCCTGCTTTCTTAAAAGAATCTGCGTGTGGGACCATACTTTGTATTCCGACAGCTTTCTGTTCATACACGGGCGAGGCTCTTGATAAGAAAACGCCGCTTTTGCGTTCAATGGAGGCTCTCAGCCAGCAGGCGCTCAGAATCGTGCGTCTGTTTGGAAATACCGAAGCGACCAAAGTTGTTGCAAGCGTAGGGCCTGAGCAGGAATATTTTCTTGTGGATGAAAAGTTATTTATGAAAAGAACAGACTTAATGTTTGCAGGCCGCACACTTTTCGGGGCGCCGGCGCCTAAGGGTCAGGAGATGGAGGATCATTACTTCGGCGTTATAAGAGAGCGTGTAGGCGCATTCATGAAAGATCTGAATGAAGAACTCTGGAAACTTGGAGTTACAGCTAAGACTCAGCATAATGAAGTGGCTCCGGCGCAGCATGAGTTGGCTCCGATTTATGAGACTGCCAATATTGCGGTCGATCACAACCAGATAGTTATGGAGACAATGAAAAGAGTGGCTGTTCATCACGGCATGAGATGTCTTTTACATGAGAAACCGTATGCAGGCGTAAACGGTTCAGGTAAGCACAATAACTGGTCCATTACGACCGATAACGGCGTAAACCTGTTGGATCCCGGCGATACGCCGAATGAGAACGTTCAGTTCCTTCTGGTACTCGCATGTATTATGAAGGCTGTCGATACTCATGCAGACCTGCTTCGTCAGTCCGCATCAGACGTAGGTAATGATCACAGACTTGGAGCTAACGAGGCGCCTCCGGCTATTATTTCCATCTTCCTTGGAGAGCAGCTTGAGGATGTTGTAAACCAGCTTATTGAAACCGGATCGGCTACGTCGGTTAAGGAGGGCGGAAAACTTCTTACAGGTGTTTCCACTTTACCTGATTTCCAGAAGGATGCGACCGACAGAAACAGAACTTCACCGTTTGCATTTACCGGTAATAAATTTGAGTTCCGTATGGTAGGTTCTTCGGACTCGATCGCAAGCCCTAACACGACGCTCAATGCCATTGTAGCGGAAGCTTTCTGTGAAGCGGCTGACAGACTTGAAAAAGCCGATAACCTTGAAATGGCTATCCATGATCTTATTAAAGAGTATATGACGGAGCACAGAAGAATAATATTCAACGGTAACGGTTATGCTGACGAATGGGTTGCGGAAGCTGAGAAGAGAGGACTTCCGAATATTAAATCAATGATAGAGGCGGCAAGTACCATTACGACCGACAAGGCTGTAAAACTGTTTGAGAAGTTTGGCATCTTCACTAAAGTTGAGCTTGAATCCCGTGAGGAGATCATTTATGAAACATATGCCAAGACGATCAATATTGAAGCCCTGACCATGATCGACATGGCAGGCAAGCAGATCATTCCTGCAGTAGTAAAATATACCAAAGCCCTTGCCGATACCGTAAATTCGGTAAAAGAGGCGGGAGCTGACGCAGTAATGCAGACAGAGCTTCTTAAGACTGTAAGCGAAAAACTTGCAGAAATGCAGAAAGCGCTTGATAAACTTAAGGAACTTGAAGCACAGGCGTCTAAGATGGATGATGTAAAGGCTCAGGCATTCTTCTATAAAGACAGCGTTAAAGTTGCAATGGGAGAACTTCGTAAACCTGCAGATGAACTTGAGATGATCGTGGATAAGAACATATGGCCTATTCCCACATACGGCGAACTTATGTTTGAAATCTGATTTTGTCCGCGGATTACGTAATAATTATATTTCCGTCCGTCAATAATATTTAATGGCGGACGGAAATTTTTGAAATTTTTATTTTTAAAATTTGCTTTTAAAATTTGGCTTTAAAATTTGGTTTTAAAATATTTTAAAAATAGGGCTTGCAAATATTAACAATATGCTGTATAATTCTATCTTGTAATGCTGATGGGCTATCGCCAAACGGTAAGGCAACGGACTCTGACTCCGTCATTTCAAGGTTCGAATCCTTGTAGCCCAGCTAAGGAACCTCGGCGAAGTGAATTCGCTGGGGTTTTTATTTTAATTGATGACAGAAGGGTTTTCATATGTACACTTTTCAGAGCAGAATACGTTATAGTGAGATCGGAGAAGACGGTAGACTGACGCTTGAGTCGCTGTTAGATTATTTTCAGGACAGTTCCATATTCCACTCGGAGGAGTTGGGGCTTGGAATTGATTACTTGAATGAAAAAAATATGGCATGGGTATTATCATCATGGCAGATATTGGTTGACAGATACCCGAAGCTGTGTGAAAATGTTTTGATAGGCACTTCTCCGTATGAATTTAAAGGATTTATCGGATACAGAAATTTTTGGATGGATACGCAGGACGGTGAGAGACTTGCATACGCCAATTCGGTCTGGAGCCTCATGGATCTCAACGTAATGGCGCCTGCGAAGCCTCCGGTAGAAATGATTGAAGGTTATACCTTATCTCCGAAACTGGATATGGATTATGCTCCCAGAAAAATCCCGCTGCCTTCCGGGGGTGAGATCAAAGATACAATAGAGGTTAAGCCACATCATCTGGATACAAACGGCCACGTAAACAACGGACAGTATGTGCGTATGGCGCTTGATCATATTTCCGAAGATTTTAAAGCGCGGCAGCTTAGAGCCGAGTATAAGAAGCCTGCCATGCTGCATGATAAGATAATGCCTACAGTTATTACAAATGAGGACGGCTCTGTGTATACTGTTGTGTTAAACGGAGAAGATAATAAGCCGTACTGCATAGTGGAACTGACACGAGTGTCATAATTTGGGCTGAAATACAGATTTGATAAATATAAAAAATGGAGTTTCGACGCGATGGCGCAGACAACATAAGGACTAGGAGTAAAAATGATAGAACTTGGTAAAGTACAGACGTTGAAAATTGTTAAACAGGTAGAATTTGGGGTTTATCTGGCGGATGATATGCAATCATCTGAAAAAGTGCTTCTGCCTTCTAAACAGGTGCCCAAAGGGGCAAAAATGGGCGATGAAACAGAGGTATTTATTTACAGGGATTCCAAAGACCGTCTTATCGCGACGACCAATACGCCTAAACTTACTCTCGGCGAGGTGGCAAGGCTTAGAGTAGCGCAGACTGCGCCCATCGGAGTCTTCTTGGACTGGGGACTGGAAAAAGACCTTTTGCTGCCGTTTAAAGAACAGACAAAGAGACTGAAGGAGGGAGATGAGTGCCTGGCGGCGCTTTATATAGACAAGAGTAACAGACTCTGCGCCACTATGAAGATATATCCCTATCTTAAACAGGATTCGTCTTATAATAAAGACGACAGAGTAAGCGGGACCGTATATGAGATAAGTGATAATTTCGGAGCCTTTGTGGCCGTGGATGATATATATTCGGCGCTGATACCCAAGCATGAATTATATGGAAATATCCGTGTAGGCGATGTGGTTTCGGCAAGGATCACAGAGGTAAAGGAAGACGGAAAACTTAGCCTCAGCGTCCGTGAAAAGGCATATATGCAGATAGGTCAGGATGCAGAGAAAATCTTAAAGATAATAGACAGTTATGACGGCGTATTGCCGTTTTCTGACAAGGCCTCTCCCGAAACCATTAAGAGAGAAACTAATATGAGTAAGAACGAATTTAAAAGAGCGGTAGGCCATCTTTTAAAAGAAGGTAAGATCTCTATAGGTGAGAAATGCATTCGCAGAATATAGCAGTCCGGGCAGAAATGGGGGATTATTATGGACAGTAAAAAGGCAAACCGACTTTTTTTGAGTATAATACTCATAGAATTTGCCGTCGTCGGAATAATTACGTTTTTGCAGATTTATTCCCGCGGAGCATTCCGGTTGGGGATAATATCTAATTTATTTATGAGTGAGATGATATTATTTGTTCCGGCCTGGGTGGCGGTTCTGTTATCTGTGCGCGGCAAAGGGAATATATCCATAAATGCCATGCTCGGTTTTGGTAAGATTAAGATTTCATCATTTTTTATGATATTGCTGTTTACCATACTTATAATGCCGATGACGACCGCGCTTAATGCGATTTCGATGTTGTTTGTTGACAATGCGGTAAATGCCATAAGCGGCGACGTGTTAAAGGTGCCTTTTCCGGTAATGTTGTTCATGATAGGGATGTTTGGTCCGTTTTGTGAAGAGTTTGTTTTCAGGGGAGTTATTTTCAGGGGATATAAAAATTCAGGCTCTGTGTTTTGGTCAATATTCTGGTCTGCGCTTTTATTTGGCCTGATGCATCTTAATTTTAATCAGGCGACATATGCAGTTGCCATAGGTATAATGTTTGCCCTTCTGGTAGAAGCGACCGGGAGTTTGTGGTCATCCGTGATTGCGCATATGTTTTTCAATTCTCAGGAAGTATGCCTTATGTATGCTATGAATTATTTTATGCCGGACTTATATAACGGCTCAAATGCTGAGGATATGCTTGCCAAAACCGATCTGATCGCGGCAATAGGACCGTATCTTATAGTGGCTGTCATAGGAACTTCCCTGGCAGTCTGTGTACTTGTGTGGCTGGCTAAGAATGAGGGCAGGGAAAATGCTCTCAGAAGCATATGGCCCATGAGAAAAATGAAGGGCGCGCATACGGTTACGGCTTCGCTTATAACGGCGATAGTCTTATGCCTGTTATATATGTGTCTTGAGCTTATTTTGGGAATGCTTGCATAGTTTTGGTATATTATGTTAATATAGAAGTGTATCATTAAATATAATAATGACTTGAAGTAATATCTGAGAACGGTTTGTATTTGGAAAGGGCATAAACAAAAACGCCGCCGTTTATCACGGTGACGTTTGTATCGCAGAGTTATGCGTTCAGATGTACATATCGAAGTTGGAACCAACAGCCGGATTGACGGAACGCTCCATAGCGGCGGCATCCATCATTTCAACGATCTGATCCCCGGTTGATGATGCGGCATCCAGTGACTTGCTTAACATAGCCACGCCAAATGCTGAATTTGTCTGAATTGATGACATTGACATAGATAATTTTGCGATATCCATAATTACACCACCCCTTTTGGTTTATGAACTATATCCGAATATATAATAACATATTATTCCACTTTTTACAAGTGGAAGTCAAAAAATATATACTGTGAGGATGTATGAAGAGGGTTAATTTATTGGGAATGAAACTTCAGGACCGGTATGTAAGGGAATCCCTTATATTGACGGATAAGTTCCTGAAAAAAGGCGCGCTGCGTATAATTTTATATCTGAATATGTCTGTGCTGTTGGAAGCCTCGGGAGACGAGGATGAGAAGGAATGGATAGAAGCGGCTGACGCGACGCTGTGGGGGGATACCGAGATACTTAAGGCAGCTGAGATAACTGCAAAGGGAAGGTATCATGAAGTAGAGAATAAAGAATTTTTTACTAATTTTTTGCGTAAAGTAGCTAAAAATCACAAATCCGTTCTGGTGCTTTCGGATACGGAAGAACATGCGCAGAGCCTTAAAGAAGAAATTATTGAGATACAGAACGGCATAACAATAGCAGGAACGATGGTGGTTCAGGATATTCAAGAGAGTCAGGACAGTTTTATCAATGAAATTAATATGATAGCGCCCGCGGTAATAATGGTCAGGATGCCTTTTCCCATGCAGAAGGCATGGCTTAGTCAGAGCAGGCAGTATATAAATGCCGGGATATGGATAGGCATTCCCGAAGATTTAAGCTGTGCGCCTAAGGCAGAGATGCCGGTGGAAAAAATGGGCAAACGCATTTTAAATGTATTATTCAACAGAAAAGTCAATAAATATAAAAAATAGAGAGGCGCGGCACTCTCTATTTTGTCTTAAGGGAATTTTTATAAATTGCCATATCAGGTTTTGTACAGTTTGTCCAAGACATTTTTATGCAAAATCGGACAGAAAATTTATAAAATATACAAAAAAAATACGATTTAAGCTAGATTTTTTTGTTAAAATATATTAAAATATAAGGCGAATGTTGTATTTTGCAGAAAAAAGCAATTGTAAGTCTTGTACAAAATTTATAATTGCGTAAGCATCATTTGAGAAAGGTATTCGGATACATTATAAAGGTGGGGTTATTATGATTTCTAATCAGATTTTACAGAACACTATTGACGGTCTTAAAGCCATTACCCGCGTGGAACTGTGCGTAATGGATATTGACGGTAAGCCAGTCGCAATGACTTTGGACGGAATGGATAAGTGTGAAAAGCCGGCTGCCGAATTTGCCAAATCTCCGGCGGATGCGCAGGAGATACAGGGTTATCAGTATTTTAAGATATTTGATGATCAGCAGCTTGAATATATTCTTATAGCGCAGGGTATAGGTGAAGACATCTACATGGTTGGAAAGATGTCGGTATTTCAGATCCAAAATCTGATGGTAGCATACAAAGAGAGGTTTGATAAAGATAACTTTATTAAAAACCTTCTTCTGGATAACCTTCTTTTGGTAGATATATACAGTCGCGCCAAGAAACTGCACATACAGACTAATGATAAGCGCGTGGCCATGATAGTTGAGACAGGCAATGCCAAAGAAAGCAATGTTCTGGAGCTTGTAAGGTCGTATTTCGGCAGCAACAGCAGGGATTTTGTTACGGCAGTTGATGAGAACAGCACAATAATTGTTAAAAATTTAACAGATGGCGACGGGCGCAAGGAGATTGAGAAAGCGGCGTTCGGTATAGCGGCTTATCTGGAAAAAGAGCATATTGATAATGTGAGGATCGCCTACGGAACGGTGGTAAATGAGATCAAAGAGGTGAGCCGGTCATATAAAGAAGCGAAGATGGCATTGGACGTAGGCAAGATATTTTTTGACGAAAGAAATATAATCGCTTACAGCGAACTTGGCATAGGAAGGCTGATATATCAGCTGCCGATACCATTGTGCAAGATGTTCATCAAAGAAATCTTTGACGGTAAAAATCCGGATGAATTTGACGAGGAGACGCTCACTACCATAAACAAATTTTTTGAAAACAGTCTGAATGTTTCCGAGACTTCCAGACAGCTTTTTATACACAGGAATACGCTTGTATATCGTCTGGATAAACTGCAGAAAAGCACCGGCTTGGATCTGCGTGTATTTGAAGACGCGATCACTTTCAAGATTGCGCTCATGGTGGTTAAATACATGAAGTATATGGAAAGTTATGATTTTGATTATTAAATGATATACCGGAAAGGAGCACAGCTATAATGGATACGGCTGTAAAGAAAAAGGGAAGAAAAGACGCGGAGGATACTCAGGAGATCATCTCTCTTACCAATGTCAGCAAAGCATATTCTACGGGCGCGCCGGCTTTAAAAGATGTAAATCTGCATATTAACAAAGGAGAGTTTGTCTTTATTGTGGGTGACAGCGGTTCGGGCAAATCTACGCTTATCAAGCTGCTGCTGCGCGAACTTGTGATAACAAGCGGAGACATCAATGTGATGGGTTATGATCTTGCCAGGATAAAACATCGCAGAATACCTAAGTTCAGGCGCAATATAGGTATTGTCTTTCAGGATTTCCGCTTGCTCAAGGACAGAAATGTATACGAGAACGTTGCGTTTGCGCAGAGGATAATACAGAAATCCGGCAAGGAGATAAGAAAGAATGTTCCGAGCATTCTTGGGATCGTAGGCCTTGCAGGTAAATATAAAGCGAAGCCCAAGCAGCTTTCCGGCGGTGAGCAGCAGAGGGTCGCTCTTGCAAGAGCTTTGGTAAATAAGCCTGCTATCCTTCTTGCCGATGAACCTACGGGTAACCTTGACCCCAAGAATTCGTGGGAAATAATGAAACTGCTTGAGCAGATCAATGAAAGCGGGACGACGGTGCTGGTTGTAACGCATAACAGGGAGATCGTAAATGCTATGCAGAAAAGGGTTGTGACTCTTAAGAGAGGAGTTATAGTGAGCGATGAAGAAAAGGGAGGATATATAGATGAGGATTAATACATTATTCTATACGATCCGTCAGGGCCTGCGTAACATTTTCAGGAATAAATCGTTTACGTTGGCGTCCATTGCGACAATAAGCTCATGTTTATTCCTTTTTGGGCTGTTTTTTTCAATCGTTACCAATTTTCAGAATATAGTAAAAAATGCCGAACAAAAAGTCGGCATTACGGTGTTTTTTGACGAAGGACTGGAGGATAAGCGCATTGAAGAGATCGGTCAGTTAATTTCAAAGCGCCCTGAAGTGTCGGAAATACATTTTGTGTCGGCAGAGGAAGCATGGGATAGTTTTAAAGAGGACTATCTTCATGAGTATGCAGACGGTTTTACGGAAAATCCTCTTGAGAATTCTGCCAACTACCGGGTCAATCTGAGCGATGTCTCAATGCAGTCGGCATTGGTGACATATATAGAATCGATACCGGGAGTAAGGAAGATAAACCGTTCGGAGCTTACGGCGACGACGCTTACCGGCATAAATGCGCTGATAGCATATGTTTCTGTTGGTATAATCGCAATACTTCTGGCAGTTTCAATATTTCTTATAAGCAATACCGTTACTATCGGTATCTCTGTTAGAAAAGAAGAGATAAACATAATGAAATATATCGGCGCGACGGATTTCTTTGTCAGATCTCCGTTCGTTATAGAAGGTATGCTTATAGGACTTATAGGCGCAGTTATACCCCTTGGTATTATTTATGTGCTATATAATATCGTAATGGAATATATAATAGACAGGTTCCCTATGCTGACAAACCTTCTTAGTTTCCTTACGGTGCATGAGATCTTTAACGTGCTTACCCCTGTTTCCCTCGGAATAGGTGTGGGTATCGGTTTCCTTGGAAGTATAGTTACGGTAAGAAAACACTTAAGGGTATAGATCCGGATAGTTGACTTATATCGGACGAAAGGCGGCAGGACTGAATGAAATATTTTAAAAGAGCGACATGCATTTTAATATGCGCCGGTATTGTGTATGCCTTTTCCGGAAATGCCGCAGCTGCTGATACAACTGACAGTATCAGGGAAAAGGAAGCGGAAATTGCAGAAGCCAAAAGTGAAGTAGCCAAACTGAAATCCGGTTTAAGTGATGTGGAAAAGATAAAAAAAGATCTGGAAAAGTCAAAGGACGATCTTGCCACATATGTTACCAAGTTAGATTCGGAGCTTTATAATATCCAGGAAAGGATAACAGAGTATAACGATCTGATCGATAAAAAGGAATTGGAAATAGAAGTTACCACGGAAGAGTTAAACGCTGCCATAAAAGAGCAGGAAGAACAGTACGAAGCAATGAAGGTACGTATTCAGTTCATGTATGAAGAGGGGGACTCTCTTTACATGGAGCTTCTTTTTTCTGCGGACGGCTTTGCCGATATGGTGAACAAAGCCGACTATATAGAGGCATTATCCGCATATGACAGAAAACAGCTCGATGAATATGTAAGGACTGCGGAGATTATCGCTCTGTGCAAGGATGAGCTGGAAGCTCAGAAAGAAGTGTTGGAAGAAGCAAGAGTTGCGGTAAAAGAGGAAGAAAGCAATATTAATACACTTATAAATGAAAAAGAAACACAGATGATGTCTCTTGCAAATGACATTTCCGATAAGGAAGCTGCAATCAAGGAATACGAGGATATGATTGCTTCGCAGAATGCCGAGATAGCAGCATTGGAGAAAGCGGTCGCGGAAGAAAAGGCAAGACTTGCGGCGGAGAATGTTGCGGCCAGGACTTATGACGGAGGTATGTTTTCATGGCCCTGCCCGTCTTATACAAGGATTTCAGATGAATACGGGTATCGTATGCACCCTATTTTGGGCGTTGAACAGTTTCATAACGGTCTGGATATGGCGGCGCCGTACGGTTCCAAAATTCTTGCAGCCTATGATGGAGACGTAGTGGCGGCAGATTACAGTTCTTCCATGGGAAATTATATCATGATCGATCATGGCGACGGTTTGTATACAATATACATGCATGCTTCCGCGCTGTATGTATCCAAAGGGCAGACTGTTACAAAAGGTGAGACAATTGCCGCAGTAGGAAGTACCGGACGTTCAACAGGCAATCATTTGCATTTTGGCGTGCGCCTTAACGGCAGTTATGTAAGTCCGTGGAATTATTTAAGTTAAGCTGTTATAAGATGGAGATGAATGATTTTGGATAATTATGGATATAGTAGTAATAATGAGGCAGATCGGGGAGCTGAAAATAATTTGTATCCTAACGAATCAAAACAACCGCAGAAACCGGCAAAAGAAATGTTTTTGGCCGGGCTGCTTACGGGCATTATAATATGTTCGCTCTTGGTAAGCGGTATCTATGCGGGAGTAAAGACAGCTGATATTCTTCAGAAAAACAAAGCGAAGGAAGCAGCCGGCGACGGTCAGAGCGCGGCGCAGGATATCGTTAATGACGATTCGCTCAAGAAACTTGAGTCTATTGAGAAGGTTATAGACGAGTATTACTATAACGAAGAAGATATTAATATAGGAAACATGATAGAAGGCATGTACGCAGGAGTCGTAGATTCCCTCGGAGATCCGTATTCAGTATATTATACCGCTCAGGAGTGGGAAGAACTCATGGAAGATACCGAAGGCATATATTACGGAATAGGCGCGTACGTAAGTCTTGATCCCGTGACCGGTTACGGTAAGATCAGCGGAGTGATAGAAGGCACTCCGGCACAGGAAGCGGGTCTTAGGGAAAATGATATAATATATATGATAGACGGGGAGAACATGCAGGGGTTTGAACTGTCTGAGATCGTAGCTAAGATAAAAGGCAAAGAAGGCACAGACGTACATCTGACGATTTACAGGGAAGGGCAGGAAGATTATCTGGAAATGGATGTTGTAAGAAGACAGATAGAAGCGCCTACCGTGAATTACGAGATGATGGATAATGATATAGGATATATTCAGATAACGGAATTTGACGATGTGACATATGATCAGTTTGTGGAAGCGCTTGCGGTCATAAAAGGCAATTCTGCCAAGGGGCTGATCCTGGACCTGCGCAGTAATCCGGGCGGCAGTCTCTCCGTTGTCGTGGACATTGCAAGACAGATACTGCCTGAAGGTCTTATAGTGTATACTGAAGACCGCGATGGGGAAAGAGTGGAATATAGCTGCGACGGTGATAACGAACTGAAGATGCCGCTTGTGGTGTTGGTGAACGGGAATTCCGCTAGCGCGTCGGAAATTCTTGCAGGAGCCATCAAGGATTACGGCATAGGCACGTTGGTAGGCACCACTACATTCGGGAAAGGTATCGTGCAGCGCATATTGCCGCTGACCGACGGAACTGCGCTTAAACTTACCGTCAGCGCCTATTATACACCCAAGGGAAACAATATTCATAACATAGGCATCGAACCAGATATTGAGTGTCAGTTCGATTCGGATAAGTATTATGATGATGGAATTGATAATCAGTTGGAATGTGCGGCAGAAGAACTTAAGAAGCTTATGGAGAAATAAATTTCTGCTGACGCATTTGTACAGTACAGGGTGGAAACATGTATCGTGTAGAGGATAAATATATCTGTGATGAACCTGACATGGCGCTTATGGAAGCCAGGATAGCGGCGGTTTTGGAACCTGATCAAAACCAGGCTCCGGTCCGGGGTTATTGCATAACGAGCGTATATTTCGATGATCTGTTTGACAGCCATCTGGCGGACACATATGACGGAAATCCAAGAAGAGAAAAGTATCGCATACGGATTTACAACGGCAGTCTGGATATGATCAAACTGGAAGTTAAGATCAAAAAATATAACAGAGTTATGAAAAAAAGCGCGGTGATCGACAGAGAGCAGATGCGTGCTTTGTTGGCAGGTGATCGTATTGAAGACAATGCGCCGTCTTTGGACAGCTCCGTTACTCTTTTTAATCTTGCGATCAGAGAAAGAGGGCTGCGGCCTAAGGTTATTGTCGAGTATGACAGGAATGCCTATATTTATGAAGCCGGCAACGTGCGTATCACTTTTGACAGGAACATAAGAAGAAGCTTTGATATAGATCGTTTTGACGAAGGCGGAATGAGTTTTGAGAACCTTATGGAAAATGATCGGGTATTGGAAGTAAAATATGACGAATTTCTTCCGCAGTTCATAGGACAGCTTTTGGAAAGCAATAGAATGAATCAGTCGTCATGTTCAAAATACAGATTGTGCAGAGAAAAGGAGATAATATAATGTCTGCAAAAGATATGGTGAGAGAAGCCCTTTTTTCATCTTATAAAAATCTGACCGGAGGCGGTATCTCGCTGCCTAATATACTTTTGATTTTTGTGATGGCTGCGATCATGGGGGTATACATATTCATGATCTACAGACTGCTCAGTAAGGACGCCTTTTATTCAAGAGATCTGAATATGACGATTGCCGGGATAGTGCTTATAGTGGCCGCGATCATGATAGCCATGCAGTCTAATCTTATTGTTTCGCTTGGTATGGTGGGCGCTTTGTCAATCGTGCGTTTCAGGAATGCGGTTAAAAATCCTCTGGACCTTTTGTTTTTATTCTGGGCTGTCGGAGTGGGTATCCTGTGCGGAGTGGAGATGGTTTTGCTGGCCGTGATCACGAGCGCGGCAATGACAGCGCTTCTTTTGGTCCTGCAGCTGTTGCCCGGTACAAAAGCTGCAGCTGTATTAGTGCTTAGGTCAGGCGATTTGGATCTGGATTGGGAAAAAGTTAATGAAATAGTAAAAGGCAGTTCAAAATACTGCAAGGAAAAGTCGCATAATATAACACGCGGCGAAACGGAAGTGATCTATGAGCTTAAGTGCGGTAACGAAGAGGATCTGATGAATGAACTCAAAAGCATTGAAGGACTTGATAAGATCTGCTATTTAAAACATGACGGAGAACTCAGGGTATAGATTAATTAAGGCAGGGGTATTGTAAGTGAAAAAAAAGATACAGATGACGCTTCTGTTGATTATGCTGTGTCTGACGGCTTTTTTCATCCGAACGGCCAAGCGGGAGCCTCAGATAAAAACAGATGGTGACAGAATATATATGCAGACTTATGCCGGACGCGGTCAAAAACTTATATATGCGTATAAGGATGAGTCACAAGGAAGCGGTATATATTATTTTTTCCTGCCTGCTTATGTCACAGGAAATAAGATTGAGATAGCAGACGACGGAGTATGCGTATATCAGGGGGAAAAAAGGATAGATAAGGGCAGCCGCTTTGAATGGTCGGACGGAACGGTATATGATTTAAAATTGAATGAAGATAGTAAAAAGGCAGCCGGTGAATATCAGGTTGTCTTTTTGAAATCTGAAAATCTTCCTGCCATGTTTATTGAAACCGACAGCGGTAATATGGATCATATACTCCGGAATAAAGATAATGAGGAACCCGGTGATATGGAGATCATTCTGCCGGATGAAAATACGGAATATGAAGGTGCGCTTGACAGAATATCCGGCAGGGGAAATACTACATGGAGCTCTTATAATAAAAAATCCTTTTCATTAAGTCTGGATAAGGCGGCGCCGCTTTTTGGCATGGATAAAAGCAGGAAGTGGAAACTGCTTGCATTGGCAAGAGAAGGTACAAAGCTGCAGACCAAGCTTGTTATGGATATGGGTGAGGCGCTTGGATTGGAATATACGCCTCAGGGCAGTTTTGTTGACTTATATCTTAATAATGAGTACGCGGGACTGTATCTGCTGTGCGAGTCTGTGTCCGTAGGTGAAGGCCGCGTCGATATATATGATCTTGAAAAAGAAAATGAATCCCTTAATCCGGATTTGGAGAATGCCGCCCCTTATGTTGGCGAGGATAAGAAGGGCTACAAGCTTGAAAATGTAAAAACGCTTGCCGGGGGGTATCTGTTGGAAAAGGATGCCGCTTACTATAGTGAGAGCGGAAGCGGTTTTGTGACGGATAGAGGCGATGAGTTTACCGTAAGAGAGCCCGAGCATGTATCTGAAGAACAGATTGACTGGATAAGTCAATATATTCAGAACATTGATACCGTAATTAATGAACATATAGAGGAGTCTTATGATTATATAGACCGGGACTCTTTTATCGGGAAATTTTTGGTGGATGAGATATCCATGAATTATGATGCATATTATACAAGCGCATACTTTTATAAGGACAATAATGATGATCTGTTATATGCAGGACCGCTGTGGGATTATGATCTGTCGATGGGGCTTGGAGAGGGGCAGTTCGATTATCTTATGATCGACTATCCGAGAGAAGGGGCGCTGAATTGGTTTGGTTTATTGTATGGTCATCAGCCGTATTATGAGGCTGTAAGGGAGCGGTATACCGGTCTGTTGCCTTATCTGGAAGAACTTGTAACAAACGGGATAGATGAATATGCCGAATATATAAGGGCCTCAGCCGCCATGGATGAACTCAGGTGGCGCCGGAATGCATTGAAAAAAGATGCATACGGATATTGGGGATATTATGGCGAATTTGACAGTAATGTGGATTTTTTGAAATGTTTTTTAACCAAGCGGATAAATTATTTAAACGAGCGATGGGATATTGAATATGAACCGCTGCCGGTTCCGTCTGATGGTGAGTATCATGAGGTAACGTTTGTAAAGGACGGAGAAGTGACAGATACAAGATTGGTCATGGACGGCGATGTTATTGAGGATGTCCCGGTTTTGGAGGAAGGATATACGGGTTGGTATTTTCCGTATGCCAAAAGGATATACCGGAATTGTCTGCCGATCTATGAGGATACGGTTTTTACGGCAGGGTAGGGTAACAGTTTGATCTATATATGTATTCGATAAGATATAGCGTTTAAAATGTGATACAGAGAAAGGCTGTGCAACGGTTATACAAGATATTGACAAAATTTAGTATTTATGAATATAATTAAGTGATGTTTTGGTTGTTATTTCAGTTGTTATATGATTGGGAGGACTGGGGTGAAAAGAAGAAAAAAAATGTTTATATCCGGAGGAGTTATATTGGCCGTAATTGCGATCTCGATCACATCATTTATTGTTTTTGATAAGAATAACAGACAGATTGAAATAAGTGAAGCAGATACAAGAGGAAATCCAAGTATCTTTTACGGAGGAAGTCATGATGAGTTCGCGGATACCGGGCAGGAAGACGATGAGAATACGTTGAACAGCGGTGAAAAAGATAATGAGATAAACGAAACGGAAATTAAATCACCGAAAGAAATAATAGAAGAATCAAAAAATATGTATGAAGGAGATATTTATAATACAGATGATGCAGATCCTTCGGGCGCTTATCTTCAGGTTGCAAAAACTAATGAAACAGATAATACGGGAAACGATGAAAGCGCTGATGATGAAGAAAACGTTATTCAATTGAAAGACAGTGACGGATATGAGGAACATGAAGTTATATGTGATGCCGCCTCAGAGGAAGAAGCGGAAGACATAGCTTTACGGATATCAGGTAATGTAATTTCGTGTAATAACGGAGTAGCAGTTATACAGATCACTGAATCTGTGGATGCGTTGTTGGAGCGCCTTGAACAACAGGGAAGTGATCTTAAGTTATACAGGAAGTATTATTTTTCTACAAAACAATAAGCAGATAAATATTAAGAGAGGAAAGGTAAAAATGAAAAAACAAAAACTGAAGTTTAATGCTCTTATTTCACTTTTATTGACTTTTTCCATGATTATGGGTCAGCCCGCAGCAATATATGCGGAGGAGATTTCTGATGAAACCATAACTGAGGAAGTAAGCGGTGAAGTGACAGCAGATGATGAAACTCAGCCAGGGGGGGGCGATTATGAATCTGTTATAAGTCCTGAAACCAATGCGGAAACCAATGATGAAACCGAAAATGGAGATAGCAACATTGAAGATCCTGCGGTTTCAGGTGAAAATGACGGAATATCGGAAGACGGTCAGTCACCGAATGATGGTACAGGTAATGAAGGTGATCAGGATGAACAACAATCAGAGGGCGATCTGCCGGGAACTCCTGATGAGGGTAATACGGATTTGACAGATGATACAGATATACCTGATGATACTGAGGAACCGCAAGGTGACAGTGTCAGTGATGCTGAAGATGAAAACACCGTAGATACGGAAGATTCCGAAGCTGTTAATGCTGAGGAAAAAGGTGATGTGGAAGCTGCCGCGATAGACTTGGAAAATAATAAGGAATTGGATGAACTTGGCTTCAAGAGTATGACTCTTACTTCCCGGATGTTAGATGAGAAGAAAGATTTGGTCACTGTACTTACCGCCATAAAATCAATGGATGCGGGAGAAGATTATATTGATAAAGAAGTAGTATACATAGCGGACAGTGAGAATGAAGCAAGGGAAATTGCGGAATGTTATGGCGGAACTCTTTTACGATATGATTATGGCGTGGCAACTGCTTCCATTGAGCAGAATGTACAGGATGCAGTGAGAGTGGCTGCGGATATGTCAATCTCCATACCTGCGGTTTATCCTAATATTATATATAAGTTAGATACCGCTGATGTTGAAACGGATCACTCATCGTCAGAAGCTTCTGATGTGGATATGGAATTAACGGCCGGCGATGAGGAGCTTCAATTTGTTGACACGGAAGACGTGGAAGCTGAAACGGCAGAAGATGAGGAAGAACTGCCCTATGAAGTTATAGGTGAAGAAAACGTATATGCATTATCGCCTACCGATCCTCAATATACCACACAGTGGTATCATGAGGCTATACATACTGTGGACGCGTGGGATTCTAGCGCTAAAGGTAAGGATGTTGAGGTTGCGGTAATAGATAGCGGTATAGATTATAACCATCCGGATTTGGAAAGTAATATTTCCGGATATATTTCCGTATATGAAGGCGAAGACGGTAAAGATGATTATGGTCATGGGACTCATTGCGCGGGCATTATCGCAGCGCTTGAAAATAATTTGTATGGAGTTGGTATTGCGCCTGAGGCGAAGATATATTCAATTAAAGCCCTGCAGGATGGCTTAGGCAGCACTGAGGCAATAGTAAAAGGTATGAGAGCGGCTGTGAGCAGAAAAGTGAATGTTGTAAATATGAGTTTTGGAACTTATTGCTATGATGCCCTGTTCCAAAGAGAGATTAATTCAGCAGTAAATCAGGGGATATTGCTGATAGCTGCTGCCGGTAACGATGCTACTGACCAGAAATCTTATCCGGCGGCGTACAATAATGTTATTGCGGTTGCAGCTACCGGTACCAGTTTGGATGATAATGATAACAGCTATTACCTGACAGATTTCAGCAATTACGGTTCATGGGTCGATATTGCGGCGCCCGGATATAATATATTGTCTACGCTGCCTACATACAAGAATAATGTGGGACTTAACTTTGGTTCAGCCAGCGGCACCTCAATGGCTGCACCTGTCGTATCGGCTACAGCGGCTGTTATGCTTTCAAATAACAGTACGTTAAGGAATACAAGAACAAAGGCAAGCGTAACTAAAATCACCAAGGCGTTGATAGATGGCGGAGAGCAATATGGCGCATGGGGACGATACTATTATCCTTTTGTGGACGTTGAAGCCTCTGCATACGCCGTAGATAGCAGCGTGCCACAGATGCCGACCGTACATTTCAGTTCCGGAGAGCCTGACAGCAAGGGCGTGGTATTGGCAGGAGTAGATGAAATGATTACATTTGATACTACTACTGACCATGGTAAGATTTATTTCACTATTAATGGCAAAAAACCTACTTCAAAAACAGGACACCGTTATTATAAGGGAACCAGACTCATAATGAATACTTCCGGTAAGATAAAAATTCAGGCTGTTACGGTTCTTGGAAACAAAACATCTAAGGTGTTTTCCAAGACATATAAGTTTGACGTAAAAGCAACAAGTCTGAGCTCTCCATACGATGATTTTAAAGATGGGATAAACGTTACAATAGGAAAGTCTATTCAGTTAAATGTGGATGTATTTCCCGACTATGCAAGTAATAAGAAGCTTGAATGGACTAGCAGTGATGCAACCGGAATGATCAAAGTAAACAAATCGGGGAAGGTAACTTGTAAAAAAGGAGCGTCTCCGGGATTGGTCGCGGAGATTACAGCCAAAACCAAAGATGGTTCTGATCTGGAATATAAATTTACCGTAACGGCGCGCAACGAAAAAATTGAGTTTTTGGAATTGAACGCTAAGGAATTGAAGATGTCATATTGGGCGGATGTAATTAATATGCGGGAGCCTGATCAAACCTCATATGTTACCGGTTTTCAGTTAAAAACTATGAATAGCGGGGTAGAAACCAAACAGTACTTATACAAATCTTCCAATAAAAATGTTGCTGTCGTAAGCGAAGACGGTTATATAACGGCTTATGGAAAAGGAAAGGCCAATATTACGGTTACAGCAAATGACGGTTCCGGATTGAAAGCTGTTTGTAAAGTAACGGTGGTTACGCCTGTCTATTCAATTAGCGCGTCAAGTTCTACCGGATATGCCGGCGGCGTTGTCCAGTCCGATGGCAGGACTTCTACAATACCAATCGGTACGGGCTGCAGTATATCAATGAAAACTATAATTAACAGGAATTCAAAGTCTTGGTATTGTATTCCGAATAACAAGAAATTACAGTGGACCTCCGATAATCCGGGTATGATATCTGTCAGCAAAAACGGCAAGGTAAAGTGTGACAAGAATGCAACGGTTGGCAGTGTAGTTAATATAACTGTTACGGCGGCTGACGGTTGGGGAACATATCTTTCCATACCTTTTGTAATAGTGGATAAAATAGAAAAAATGTATTATGTGGATGGTGGAAAAAGATATCCTAAAATGACCTTTACCGGGCCTGTGGGAGCCGGACAGATTGATCCGCTTGATGATGGTAAAATAGTCGTAGAGACTATGCATAATACCAATGTTATTAACAGCGGTGTGTTGATAAGTATTTCCAACAGAGATGTTGTTTACAGATATTATGATTCTAATTTAAACAGTATGTTAGTGGTGCTTACCAAGCCCGGCACGTCAAAAATTACATATGCGGCAAGAGACGGTTCTAATAAAAAAATAACGCTTACATATAAAGTAAAAGCTCGTCAGTTAAATTTATAAAATCAGCAGAATTTATTCATATTGAAAGGGAGTGTTCATGATACGGACACTCCCATATTTTACCACCAAAATAAGAACAAATGTTCGTAAAATATCTGGACAATTAAAAATAAATATGATATGCTAATGACTATGTAGTTAATGTAAAATAAGGGAGCGTTTTTATTATGAATCATTTTAAACTGCATTCCGAATATCAGCCTACCGGTGACCAACCTCAGGCCATAGAGGCTCTGGTCAATGGATTTAAAGCTGGCAATCAGTTTCAGACATTGCTTGGCGTGACCGGCTCAGGCAAGACTTTTACCATGGCGAATATCATAGCGGCATTAAATAAGCCTACGCTTGTGATCGCCCATAACAAAACTCTTGCAGGACAGCTCTACGGAGAGTTCAAAGAATTTTTCCCGGAGAATGCGGTGGAATATTTTGTCAGTTATTATGATTACTATCAGCCTGAGGCATATGTGCCTTCAACTGATACCTATATAGCCAAAGACTCTTCCATAAATGATGAAATAGATAAACTGCGGCTATCTGCGACTGCGTCGCTTACCGAGCGGAATGACGTTGTGGTTGTGGCAAGCGTATCCTGTATCTATGGACTTGGAAGTCCTGATGATTATGAAGAAATGATAGTTTCTTTGCGCCCCGGCATGATCAAGGACAGAGATGAAGTGATCAGAGGCCTTATAGATATACAATATACACGTAACGATATGGATCTGGGACGAGGCTGTTTCCGGGTAAGGGGAGATGTGTTGGAGATATATCCTGCCGAGGGCGGTGATTATCTTATAAGGGTAGAGTTTTTCGGTGACGAGATAGACCGTATTGCGCAGACCGATCCCTTGACAGGGCAGGTACACGCCACGCTTGAGCATATTGCAATTTTCCCGGCGTCGCATTATGTCGTGCCGCAGGAGAAGATAAACCTCGCCTGTAAGAATATAGAAATTGAGCTTGAGGAACGTGTAAAATATTTTAAAGGTGAGGACAAACTCCTGGAAGCCCAGAGAATTGCGGAGCGGACAAACTTTGATGTTGAGATGCTGCGTGAAACGGGTTTCTGCTCGGGGATTGAGAATTATTCCAGACATCTTAACAATATGCCCCCGGGGGCTACGCCTTTTACCCTTATGGATTATTTTAAAGGAGAATATCTTATAATAATCGATGAATCGCATATGACCATGCCTCAGATACGGGGCATGTATGCGGGTGACCGTTCACGTAAAACAACATTGGTCGATTATGGCTTCCGGCTGCCTTCGGCGTTGGATAACAGACCTCTTAATTTTGATGAATTTGAGCAGCATATAGATCAGATGCTTTTTGTGTCGGCAACGCCGTCCGATTATGAAGCGGAACATGAACTCCTTAGAACGGAACAGATAATAAGACCTACAGGTCTGTTGGATCCCAGTGTGGATGTGCGGCCCGTGGAGGGGCAGGTAGATGATCTTATATCTGAGATCAATAAAGAGGTTAAGAATAAAAATAAAGTTCTTGTAACAACATTAACTAAGCGTATGGCGGAAGACCTGACGGATTACATGAATGATGTCGGAATTCGTGTGAAATACCTTCATTCAGATATTGATACGTTAGAACGCGCGGAAATTATCAGGGATATGCGTCTCGACGTCTTTGACGTACTTGTGGGGATCAATCTTCTGAGAGAAGGCTTAGACATTCCGGAAATCTCCCTGGTAGCGATCCTGGATGCGGATAAGGAAGGTTTTCTCCGTTCGGAGACATCACTTATACAGACTATAGGCCGCGCTGCCAGAAATTCTGAGGGGCATGTGATCATGTATGCGGATACCGTTACTGATTCAATGAAAAACGCTATCACTGAGACTAACAGACGTCGTGAGATCCAACAGAAATATAACGAGGAGCATGGTATTACGCCTCAGACCATCCATAAGGCGGTTCGCGATCTTATAAGTATTTCCAAGGTTATTGCCAAAGAAGAGGTTCGTTTTGAAAAAGATCCTGAGTCTATGAATCGCAAGGAATTGGAGAAACTGATCAAAGACGTGGAAAAGAAGATGAAGAAAGCAGCGGCGGATCTGAATTTTGAAGCGGCGGCAGAGCTGCGTGATAAGATGGCGGATTTAAAGAAAGTGTTGCATGATCATGATAAAAACGGAGGATGACAGAATATGGAAGATGCAGTTAAGATGAGACCAAGAGAATATATAAAGATAAGAGGGGCGAACGAGCATAATTTAAAAAATCTTAATGTAGACATACCAAGAAATGAATTTGTAGTTTTAACGGGACTTTCAGGTTCGGGAAAGTCTTCCCTTGCATTCGATACGATATATGCCGAGGGGCAGAGAAGGTACATGGAATCCCTTTCATCGTATGCAAGACAGTTCCTGGGGCAGATGGAAAAACCCAATGTGGAAAAGATTGAAGGGCTTTCTCCGGCCATTTCCATCGATCAGAAATCCACTAACAGAAACCCAAGATCTACCGTAGGCACTGTTACTGAAATTTATGATTATTTCCGTCTGCTTTATGCAAGGATAGGTATACCGCATTGCCCTAAGTGCGGCAAAGAAATTAAGAAACAGAGTGTTGATCAGATGGTCGATCAGATCATGGCGCTGCCACAGGGAAGCAAGATACAGCTTCTTGCGCCTGTTGTAAGGGGACGCAAGGGTGAACATGCCAAGGTTTTTGACAGGGCGAAAAAGAGCGGATACGTAAGGGTAAGAGTTGACGGGAACCTGTATGAACTGTCGGAAGAGATCAGGCTTGATAAGAATATCAAGCATAATATAGAGATAATAGTGGACAGACTTGTCGTAAAAGAGGGTATTGAAAGAAGGCTGACCGATTCCATAGAGGCGGTGTTGGGTCTTGCAGACGGGTTGATGATGGTAGATGTTATAGATGGAGAGACTCTTACGTTCAGCGAAAGTTTTTCCTGTCCTGACTGCGGCATAAGCATCGGAGAAATAGAACCCAGAAGCTTTTCGTTCAATAATCCGTTCGGAGCCTGTCCTGAGTGTTTCGGGTTGGGATATAAGATGGAATTTGATGTTGATCTCATGATACCCGATAAAAATGTCAGCCTGAAAGACGGCGCGATCGTGGTTTTAGGCTGGCAGTCAAGCGGCAGTGAGGGAAGTTTTACCAATGCTGTACTTCAGGCTCTTGCCAAAGAATATGGATTTTCACTGGATACGCCGTTTGGCGAACTGCCTGAAAATATACAGAACATGCTTATTTATGGTACTAATGGTAAAAAGGTCAATGTATATTACAAAGGCCAACGCGGGGAAGGAGTTTACCCGATCGCTTTTGAAGGACTTATTAAAAATGTGGAAAGACGTTACAGGGAAACTGCGTCAGAAATCACTAAAGCGGAATATGAAACTTTTATGCGCATCACGCCTTGCAGAGAGTGCAACGGTATGCGTCTTAAAAAGGAATCCCTGGCGGTCACGGTGTGCGATAAAAATATATACGAAATAACGTCAATGTCGATCAAGGCGCTGCACGATTTTATAGGAAATATGGATCTGACAAAACAGCAGCAGTTGATAGGTAATCAGATTGTTAAAGAAATACGCGCAAGAGTAGGTTTTCTTATAGAAGTAGGTCTTGATTATCTTGCGTTGTCAAGAGCAACCGCTTCCTTATCAGGAGGGGAGGCACAGCGGATACGTCTGGCAACTCAGATAGGCTCCGGTCTTGTGGGTGTCTGCTATATTCTGGATGAGCCGAGTATAGGCCTGCATCAGAGGGATAATGATAAACTGATAGCGGCGCTTAAAAATTTAAAAGACATGGGAAATACGCTTATAGTGGTAGAGCATGACGAAGACACTATGCTCGCGGCAGACCATATAGTCGATATTGGTCCCGGAGCCGGTTCTCATGGCGGAGAAGTTGTTGCCGAGGGAACCGCTGAGGAAATAATGCAGGTGGAAGGATCCGTTACCGGACAGTATCTCAGCGGCAGACTGCAGATCCCGGTACCCGGAAAAAGAAGAAAGCCGAACGGATATCTGACTGTAAAAGGGGCGCAGGAAAACAATCTTAAGAATATTAACGTTAAAATTCCGTTAAGTGTATTTACCTGTGTGACCGGCGTATCGGGTTCGGGAAAAAGTTCTTTAATAAACGAAATTTTATACAAAAGACTGGCAAAGGATTTAAACAGAGCCAGAACAATAGCGGGGAAACACAAAGATATTCTGGGAATAGAACAGCTTGATAAAGTGATCAATATAGATCAGTCTCCTATAGGAAGAACACCGCGTTCCAATCCGGCCACTTATACGGGGGTATTTGACCAGATAAGGGATCTGTTTGCTTCGACTGCGGACGCCAAAGCAAGGGGGTACGGAAAAGGAAGGTTCAGTTTTAATGTTAAAGGCGGCAGATGCGAAGCCTGCAGCGGCGACGGTATCATCAAGATAGAAATGCATTTTCTCCCGGATGTATATGTGCCTTGTGAGGTATGCGGAGGCAAACGTTATAACAGGGAGACTCTTGAAGTTAAATATAAAGGTAAGAGTATATATGATGTTCTTGAGATGACGGTTGAAGAAGCGGTGCCGTTTTTTGAAAATGTTCCGTCCATTAGAAGGAAGATAGAGACGCTGTATGATGTGGGTCTGTCATATGTTAAACTTGGGCAGCCTTCAACAACGCTTTCCGGCGGCGAGGCACAGCGTATTAAACTGGCAAGTGAACTCAGCAGACGCAGCACCGGCAAAACAATATATATTCTTGATGAGCCTACAACGGGTCTCCATTTTGCCGATGTCCACAAACTTGTGGATATCCTGCACAAACTGGCAGATGGCGGTAATACGGTTGTTGTCATAGAACATAATCTGGATGTGATCAAATCTGCCGATTATATTATTGACTTGGGACCCGAAGGCGGTGACGGCGGCGGAACCGTAGTAGCTGAAGGAACGCCTGAGCAGGTGGCGGAGAACCCTGCATCTTATACAGGCATATATGTGAAGAAGATGTTGGAAAAGGCGAAAAGGAAAAACTGACTTGTGAAAACCTGAATAGCGATCCTAAGCTCCGTGTTGTGATATTTTATGAGCATTTAACTGTTATGATATAAATGAGCGTTACAAGATAGCTGTGTTTCGGCTGTTGAGTGGCGCTTTTTATTTTGTATATCTTGCCTGAATTCCGGATTGTGAAAATCTTATATGACATATTAAGAGTTTCAAAATACAGAATTCGGCCCACATGATTTGTATAAAACAAAAAGAAGGAGAAACCTGTATTATGAAAAGAATCATCACTGAAAAGAAATTATCCGAATTCGGGAATTATCTGACCGACAGGGAACGCAGCCGCCACACGGTTGAAAAATACCTGCGGGACGTGCGCAAGCTTATGGATTTC
>CANRMA010000016.1 GCA_947631625.1 uncultured Lachnospiraceae bacterium
TGGAGGCAGAAATAATTCTCTGTCTCCGGTAGAAAATTTACAAAAAAATGTGTCTACTTACTTGACTATGGTTCACTAATGTCTTTCTTAACTATTGTAAAGGTCTTATTGACGGTTCCCTTATAGCAGCCTTTACCCTTGATCACGATAGCGGGAGCCTTGGTGTCAGATTTAGTCGCAACTGCTTTGTTATTCTTGTATGATACAGAGTAATCCACTCCGGCTACAAGTTTGTTGCCTTCTTTATCCGTTACTGTTATGGAAGGTTTTACGCCTGCTTTGGAATACGGATTGTCTTCCTCATTGTATTCATACTTAAACTTTGCGTCTTCACCGGTTCCGTCATCCAGGACACTCTGTTTGAGAGTGAAAGTCTTCTTTACACTTCCGCTGTACTGTCCGCGTCCCTCAAAATAAAGTGTGACTTTCCTGCCATTAATGATATCATCGTAATAGCTATAATCTGTTTCCTCTTTCAGTTCTGTGCCATCCTTTTCAATTTTAAAAGATTGACTCCATATATCATAAATCTCATCATCTGTGCCTGTACAGTACGCTCTGTTGTAAGTTTCAAATCCATCTTTTAATGTGATCTTTGCTTTGCTTAAAGGTGTGCCGTTTATCTTGAAGTTTACTTTTTTGGAACCAACATATGTTGTTCCATTACCGATCACTCTAACAGATGCGGTTCCTGCATCATAATTATCCCAATACTCAAGCGTATAGTCCGTACCTTCAGTAAGCACAGTCTTGCCTTTCTTTACAGTAACAGTAGTTGTTATACCATCTTTGGCTTTATCAGCATCATAATCGACTGCAGCTGCTTTTATGGAAAGCTTGCTTACAAGTGTAGATTCACTTGAATCCTTGAGAGTAAGATCAATAGTAAATTTTCCTGTATAGTTCTTTATTCCTTTAACTTCGATCTTATAATCGCCTGCGTCTTTTACGGAACCAAGCTCATTCTTGAATTCCGTATCATCTGCTTTGTAATATCCAACTTCAAAGTCGGTCTTATTCTTAAGTTTCTTTGATTTTCCGTTCATCCATCCTGAAATGGTCGGAACAGGTTTCTGCGTTTTTCCAGAATACAGATACATTGTATTATCATCATAATAGCAATACTCTATATTATAAGGTATAATCTTGAAGGTCTTTGTAGCCGTGCCTGAATAATTGCCTTTACCTTTTACGGTTATCGTAGGCAGTTTTTTGTCGGATGCGCCCTCTTGTGGAACTTTTACGTTATTTTTGTATGAAACGGTATAATCAGTCTTTTCGTAAAGGCGTTTTGTACCATAGTATACACGTACTGAGGGTTTGATGGCTGATCCCGTATAATTGAAGCCACGGTTATCGCCCTCGTCGTTCCAATATCCTTCAAATCCGGCTATCCACAGACCATTGGGAATATAGCCGAATTCTTCTTCAGCTACATCCACATCATCTTCAGTAACATCGCCGGTATCGGTATCGGATGTTGCAGGAGGGGTTGTACTCTCTTTTTCAACCTTGACCTCAGCAAACTTGGCATCGCCGTCCGTATAAGTTTCCTCTGTTGCCTTGGGAGTTACGGTTACTCTTATGGTATTGTCAACATCAGCAGCGGTAACCGTGTATGTTTTGTTGTCGCTGCCTGCATCGGCTGTAAGCGCCGTAGCTTCACCTTTAGCGGGTACGCGCTCCCATTTGATCTCGGAAGCATCGGTTGCGCCTTCGGTGATAGCATAATCAACCGTAAGTTTGGTGCCGACAGTAACTTTTTCTGATGGAGTTATTGCAGGCGTTTTGGTGAACTCTACCTTTGTCTTATCGGTAGGGGCTGTACTCTCAGAAGGGTTCTCGGTTACTGAGATGTAGGGGATGATACCGCCCTGTGCAGCAAATCCTATATAGTAACTTCCTGCGCCCGAAAGAGCAAATTCCGCTTTGCCTATTTGAGAATTATAGGCAGCATCGTTAGTACCTTCTTTTGCAGTCGCACTACTTCCTTCTGGTGCAATTACCTTAATGTTAAGATCATAAGATTTACCTAACGGGTTCTTTCCACTGTAATATACAACCAGTTTAGCAGGTGCGCTTATATCTACTCTTATAGCATTTGAAGTTTCTGACACTGCTCCACCGCACAGACTGATAGCTTTAGTGTTAGCATCAAGCGTACCGATAAGTTCATTCAGTCCCTGATCATTCCAACTTTTTGTTAATGCTTCAATATTGTAATAGTTCTCACTTGTAACACCAAGTTTTGTCGGGTCAGTTAAAACTGTCATATCACGAACAGCAGTTTTTCCATTACCGTTTATTAACTTAAAGTAATCATCAGTACCTACACCATATTCATCGCCATCTTTATAGCTTTCCGGAGTTGTAGGGTTATAATTTGAAGTTCTCTCCAAATCAAAAAACGGTTCATTGTCTTTGGTAGGATTTGATGTATAAGTTTTCTCAGCGTTTTGCTTAATCACATATATAAATGTTGCTACCGCGCTGTCTGTATAAGTATTAATATCTTCGGCTTCTTTATCCTTCTTAGCATACGCCTTAACAGTTGTAGTTTTATCAATAGTTATTGCTTTTGCCTTGTCAAATTTCTGTACTGTGGCACTTGTTAATGGGTTAGTGCCATCTATTGTATAATAAATATCAACTTCTACTGCGTCACCTTTGGATGTTTTGGTATCGCTGCTAAGAGAAATGTTCTGAGGATCATCATATACACCTGCGGAAACGTCAGCAGCAGGCACAGCCACTTCAATCGTTTCAGCAACCGGACCATCTGTAACTGTATACGTAAATGTTGCAGGATCACTTTCAGCAATAACGGTTCCATCAGCTTTTTCCAATACTGCTACTGCAGTTACTGAAAGGTTACCCTTTGTAATACTTGGTTTATTAGATTCACCATACTTGTTGTCAGCTTTATACTTATCGCCATCTTTAGCCGGCGCAGTTTCCCCGTATGTCCAGTATATAGTTGCGCCTTCCTGAGAGGAAAGTTCAATAGACGTAGCATCAGCAACAGCCGCTGATGTGTCATGATCTGCTGTTACTTTTGACAAAGCATAATCTGCTTCCACAACAACTTTTGATATATAAAATGCATTGGCCATAGCTAAACCATATTTTTTGCTTGTATCCAAGTCATTTATATAAAATACATATTCATGAGCAGTTGTATCAGGAGCTGACTGGATATCATACGTATATGAATCTATTGAATCAAATGTCGTCTTGTCTGATGCTGTTTTTAATGTGCTATCTTCTCTGACCACCGCTATATTTCTCTTATCATCATTTGAACTTCTTGCGGTCACTGTCACTTTGGCATATTTGCCTTCCTTTGGTGCAAAATTCAATATTCTGCCAGAATTATTTTGGTAAGTCACACCACCGCCGGGCGTGTATGCAACATTTTCCTTATCGGCTTTAAATGCAGCTTTGTTGCCACCATCGACAATTGAAAATATATTATCAGTGCCACCAGTCCAATTATTCAAAGTTTCAGTCGCACTTTGTGTAGAAAAATCAATTTCCCACTTTTTATTGCCTAAATCTTCATTAGATTTTTCAGCAACTAATTCTTTGGAATCGGTCTCTTTAGCCTCTTCATCAGCCGAAGCTTCAACATCTTCAACCACAGCCTCGTCGTCTGTTACAGACTCAGCCGCGTCCTGATCCTCAACATCAGCCGTCTCGTCCCCGGTCACAGTCTCGGTATCACCGGCTGCAGCTTCGTCAGAGTCTTCCGCGCTTCCTCCTTCCTCAGTTACTGCTTCCGTATCGCCTGTTTCAACAGCGGCCGTGTCTTCCGTAACGGCTGCGGTATCTTCGGCAGTTTCCGCCGCTTGTGCTTCGACGGCGTCGGCTTCGGCCGCAAGGACAGACGTCGCTGTCTGCGGGGCATATAAGTTAAATTGTCGGTAAAGCAAATAAAAACAGGGTATCAGTAATAAAAAAATGCTTATTGACATCATTTTGACATCAAAATTTTCTGAAAATATTTATTTTTTAATTAATAAGAAAGTAAAAATAACGTAATATTGAAAAAAAATAGTTGTAATCACACACATTATATGGTATTATACAGAAAAGTAAATTTTCTATATGTCAAATCATTTATTCTTTGATAGTCTAAATTATTAAGTTTGAGAAAATCCCTGCTTTTATTAATATATTTTAATCTGCAGGGGTAAATGGGAAATATCGGGAGCTCCTGTAAAGCCTTGCAGTAAATTTACAGGAGGGTACCGTATGAGTGAAGCAACAAAACTAAAAGTGCAGCGCAACTATAAGGACACTTTGTTTAGAATGGTTTTTAATAATAAGAGAAATCTTCTTAGTCTTTATAATGCACTTAATCAAACTGAATATACAAATGAAGAAGATTTAGAAATTACAACTTTGGAAAATGCCTTTTATATGAATTACAAGAACGACATTTCGTTTGTATTTGACTTTGAACTTATGCTCTATGAACATCAGTCAACAATTAATCCTAATATGCCGCTCAGAGATTTATTTTATGTTACTGCAATACTTAAGGGGCGGATAAAGGATGAAAATCTGTTGGGTAAAAAACTTTTAAAGATTCCTGCGCCAAGATTTGTAGTATTATATAATGGAACGGATTTTCAGCCGGAGAAGCAGATATTAAAGTTATCGGATTCATATATAAAAAAACAGCAGGATCCTGAGCTTGATCTGACAGTGGCAGTATATAACATAAACTGGGGAAATAACAAGGAACTGTTGGAAACATGCCAATTGCTCAAGGAGTATGCTCAGTGTGTAGATCAAATACGAACATTTTCAAAGTCATATACAATTAATGAAGCAGCAGAAAGAGCAATTGATTACTGTATAAAAAATGGAATACTGTCGGATTTTTTGTCTAAAAATCGTGCGGAGGCGATAGATATGTGTATTTTTGAATTTGATGAAGAGAAGTTTCTAAAAAGCGAGCGTGAGTGGGCCAGAGAAGAAGGCAGAGAAGAAGGCAGGGAAGAAGCGCGTAAAGATAATGAAATAAAGCTTGCCGAATTTTTGATAAAGAATGTTGATTCATTAATGAATTATTTTGCGATCAATTTGGATAAGGCATGTGAAAGTCTGGGGATTTCCGTAGATGATTACATAAGCTCCAAAGAAAAAATCAAACAAAAATTGTAAAAAAACAATATTTACAACATTTTGCGGAGTATGCTATTATAAGCGAAAGCATATTAAATAAATTATTCAATTATTAGATGAAGAAGGATATATTGCTGACAATTTAAAGATAAGTAAAGAGTACATTGACAACTTAATAGAATAGTCTCGCCGGACATGGGAAACTTTGTATGAACAGCATTTGATGACATGGTATAAGGGCACTAAAAGGTGCTACATATGGAGAAGGAAGGTAATACTAATGTCAAATTCAAGAAAAGACTGTAAAGGCAGGGCTTTAAAAAAGGGTGAATGTCAGAGGAAAGATGACGGGAGGTATATTTATCAGTATACCGATCCGAACGGAAAAAGAAGAGTGGTTTATGCCAATGATCTGCCGGAACTTAGGGAAAAGGAATACAGATTAGTGAAGGATCAGATGGACGGGCTGCAATATTATTGCGCAGGTAAGACTACATTGAACTATGTTTTTGACAGGTATATTTCTACCAAATATGATTTGAAAAAGCATACGAAGTCACATTACAAGTATTTATATGATCATTGTGTCAGGGAGACTTTCGGAAAGAGGCTTATCACGGACATTAAATATTCCGATGTAAAGTTTTTTTACTATTCGCTGCTTAACGAGTCAGGTTTGAAAATCGGTTCGGTAGACAGTATACACACGGTTTTACATCCGGCATTTGATATGGCTGTCAGGGACGGTATCATAAGGAATAATCCATCGGACAGGGTGCTTGCGGAGATTAAGAAAGGGTATGGAAAGAACAAAGGGATAAGACATGCGCTGACGCTTGAGCAGCAAAGGGCATTTTTAGGTTATGTTGAGAAAAGTCCTGTTTACAGTCACTGGCTGCCTTTGTTCATAGTTTTGTTCGGTACGGGGTGCAGAGTGGGAGAAGTCATCGGCTTAAGATGGCAGGATCTAGACTTTGCAAACCGCTCAATAAGCATTAATCATTCGGTGATATATACTTCCATAGATAAGCAGAAGACTACATTTCATGTGTCATCGCCTAAAACAGCGGCCGGTGTGCGTACAATACCTATGATGGATGCAGTAAAACAAGCGTTTCAGGATGAGTATGAAGCTCAGAAAGCAATCGGTTTTAATATACAGGTAGTAGATGGAATGAGTGGTTTTATATTCCGCAATAAAGACGGACTGCTTCTTAATCCGACCGTAATAAACCGGGCAATACGGCGTATTTATGAGTCTTACAATGCTGAGGAGATAATCAAGGCTAAAAGGATGGGCAGGCGCCCCTTACTTATACCGGATTTTTCATGTCATCATATTCGGCATACATTTTGCACGAGGTTCTGCGAGAATGAGACCAATTTGAAAGTTATTCAGTCTATCATGGGGCATGCCAACATTGAGACAACAATGGATATTTATGCAGAAGCTACGGATCTTAAAAAGAGGGAGGCAATCAGGGCATTAGAAAAAAACAGTGATATTTTTTAAAATGTGCTTTGACATCAAACAGGATCAGGGTACATCAGATTGACATCAAATACATCAATAGATGTAACGGATAAGCGGAAGTAAATGTTATCATCTGTGTATAATATAGTACAGTTTGTTTCTCATCCGCAGTATCTTCTGCTTAATTTCACACTCTTATAAAACATACTATAAACAATTCATTTGATCTATAAGTAATTCTACTTAATTTTCATGTATTTTGCCATACTTTAATTAAAAATTGTATCTTTTTTTTACAAACAATGCTATAATCAACGCGTATAGAGAGCTGTATATTAAGAAGAAACGTAGTACGGGAGTTAGTTTAATGAGTATTACATCATTTTATTTTTTGTGTTTTTTTGCAGGGATATTGATCTTATATTATATTATCCCCAAGAAACTTCAATGGCCGCTTTTGCTTCTCTGTAGTGTGGCTTATTATATGATGACGGACAATTATCTGCTTATTTTATATCCGATCGCGTCGGTGGCAGTGTGTTATATGGGGATCAGGGTTATTGAAGCGGCGAAAGACGAACGGAGAAAAAAAGCTGCGTTAATTACGGTGATCGTCGTAAATATAGGAATTCTGGTTATATTAAAGTATGTAAACTTCGGAATTTATACTATTAACGGTATTGCAAAGTTTTTGGGACATAAGGGCAGTCTGCTGCACAGACTGGGATTTTTGGCGCCGCTTGGGGTTTCTTTTTATACATTTTCGCTGCTTGGCTATGTAATAGACGTTTATTATGGAATCGCAGGGGTGCAGAGAAATCCTGCAAAGCTTGCGCTTTACGGGATGTATTTTCCGGTGGTGATCTCCGGGCCTATACTTAAGTACAGAGAAAGCGGAGAGCAGTTCTTTGAGCCGCATTATTTTGACTATAATAAGGTGACCGGGGGTATGCAGCGTATGCTTTGGGGGCTTTTCAAAAAGCTTGTGCTCGCAGAGCGCCTGGGCGTGGTAGTTGATACGGTTTATGGAAAGTATCGTGATTATCCGGGGGCTTATATATGGATTGCGACGTTTTTCTATGCATTCCAACTATATACGGATTTCTCAGGCTGTATGGATATAGTTCTGGGTATGTCAGAGAGTTTCGGCCTTGAATTGCCGGAGAATTTTAAGACTCCGTTTTTCTCGGAGAGTATTTCGGAATATTGGAGAAGGTGGCATATCACTCTGGGAGTGTGGATGAAGGAGTATGTGTTTTATCCTCTTCTTCGTTCGAAATTCTTTATGGGACTTAATAATTCGTGGAAGAAGAAGTTCGGTAAAAAAAGAGGCAAACAGTTTGCGACATTTGCGGCGATGTTTATTCTCTGGTTTTCCGTAGGCATATGGCATGGCGGCGCATGGAAATATGTAATAGGTTCAGGTCTTTTGCATTGGTTCTATATTGTGATGGAAGAATTGCTTAAAGAACCGTGCGCAAAAGTTATGAGTAAGCTTAAGATCAACTCAGCCGGAAGACCGATAAAATTCATACGCATAATAAGAACGTTTGTTCTGGTATGCATAGGGGATCTGTTTTTCCGGTCAAAAAATGTGCCTAAAGCATTGGAAATGCTGAAGTTGTCCGTATCTGTATGGAATCCTGAAATACTCTGGAACGGAGAGCTTATGAATCTTGGGCTTGGCGCGGTTGAACTTCTCATTGTTTTGGTCGCACTGTTTATTTTGTTGGCGGTGAGCCTGCTGCAGCAAAAGGGTTCGGTCCGTGATATGATAGCGTCGCGTAAACTTCCCGTAAGATGGCTGATATGGTATGCGCTTTTATTCGGGGTGATATTACTTGGATGTTACGGACCGCAGTACAGCGCTTCTGAGTTCATTTATCAGGGCTTTTAAACGGACTTAATGTGTGGTACAATTATTGAGGTACTAAAAATTAAAGATTTGGAGACGTGTATGGACAAGATAGCTGTTCTTATTCCCTGTTATAATGAAGAAAAGACGATAGCCAAGGTAGTCAGAGAGGCCAAAGAGGCTCTGCCGGAGGCTGTTGTATATGTATATGATAATAATTCCGTTGATAATACCGTAGAACGCGCCAAAGAAGCAGGCGCAGTGATACGCTATGAGTATATGCAGGGAAAAGGAAATGTCATCCGTCGTATGTTCCGGGAAATAGAGGCGGAATGCTATATCATTGTTGACGGCGACGACACTTATCCTTTGGAGTGCGCAAAGGAGATGGCTGATAAGGTACTGTATCACAATGCCGATATGGTAGTGGGCGACAGACTGTCTTCTACTTATTTTACCGAGAATAAACGTCCTTTTCACAATTTTGGCAACAGTATAGTGCGAAGCAGTATTAACAGTCTTTTCGACTGTGACATCAAGGACATAATGACGGGTTACAGGGCTTTCAGTTATGGTTTCGTGAAAACTTTTCCGGTGCTTTCCACGGGCTTTGAGATAGAAACGGAGATGACTATTCATGCCGTGTACAATAATCTGCAGATAGAAAATGTAGTGGTTGATTACAGGGATCGTCCCGAGGGAAGCGAATCCAAGTTAAATACCTTTTCCGACGGTTATAAAGTGCTGCGCACGATTTTTAAACTGTACAGGGATTATAGACCGTTTGGATTTTTCGGATTGTTTTCCGCCGTTTTGACGGTTGTGGCAGTTGCGCTGTTTATTCCGATACTGATCTCTTATATAGAGACGGGACTGGTCCTTCGTTTTCCAACGTTATTTGTATGCGGATTTATCGGACTTGCTGCCGTACAGTCTTTTTTTGCGGGATTGATACTTTCCAATATGGCGTTGAAAAACAGACGGGATTTCGAATATCGTTATGCCCTGTGCATGAGGAATATAAAAAAGGATATTAGTTCTGACCGCTGATCATATCCGGCCATAACCGTGTCTGTGGATTCCTTTGGCTGTCGATCCATTTTTCCACTATGTTACATATTTGAGGCTGTATTCTTATATAATATTATAGGGAGCAGTTTAGCGGGATACATCAGGGCGGTCCGTGTATCGCTAAATGTATTTCTTAAGAAAAACGAAAGCTTTGATTAAAAATTGATGGATTTTCGTACATATGTGAAAAAATATGATATGCTGTCAATATATGACAGTGAAGATCATAGTGTAAAGTCTGTGGATCGATAACTGTTTGTAATATGCAGATATACCGGAATGGAAAGGGGTATGATGGTTTATGGAAGGTAATGACAGAAGAAATATAAACAATGGCAGGAATGGAAGAAGCAGAAATAGAAGAAATAATGCAGGCGGAAACGGCTCCAAAACTATTCTGTATGCGGTCATGGCAGTGTTCTGCATACTGGCGCTTGCGGAGATAATCTACGGTAATTTTAAATCCCGGGCGGGATATGAAGCCGAAAATATTGCCGGAAGCGATGAACTGCTTTCGGTTCAGGAAACGGAAAATGGAGAAGGAGTTTCCGACGACTCGCAGCTGCCTGACATTCCGCTGCAGGGCATGTTTGAAGAAAGTCTGGAAGATATAAATGAGGCGATAGATGAAAGCGAAAATGAAGCGGAAGCCAAAAATGAAGCAGTAAAAGAAAACGCGGATGGGAGCGGTAAGAGCGCGCCGGGCGGAGAAACTGCGCAGAATGAGCAGTCCGGAGACAAAAATCAGTCTGAGAATTCCGGCGATAATGCAAAGCCTGAAAAAACTGCCGATATGCAGATAGTGTTTATGGGGGACAGCATTCTTGACGGCGTGCGCGAATACGACGGCGTGGCTTATCTTATTTCCCAGGCCTGCAATGCAGATGTATACAATATGGCGATAGGCGGCACGACGGCCGCTCTTATGACAGGGGAATCATATGCGTATAATGATTGGACCTCATGTTCGCTGCTTGGCGTAGTGCATGCGATACTGGGTAATATAGATCCGAAGATACTGGAGCCTTACCGCGCGGGCGAACTGTTAAAAGAGTGCGACTTTTCCAAAACAGACTATTTTGTCATTGAATATGGAGTAAACGATTTTCTTGCCAAGATTCCTGACAGCCAGTATACAAACGATGGCGAACTGCGGAATATCGATAAGGAACATACGTATGTCGGCGCGCTTGAAACTGCGATAGGTTTACTGCACGACGCCTTCCCGTCGGCCAAGATATTGCTTATAGCGCCGCATTACTGCCAGTTTTTCAGCGGCGATGCGTATATAGGAGACTCTTATTCGCTTGATTATGGTTATGGTCCCATGATCGACTACTCAGAGTTATGCGGTTATGTATATAATCACAATAAAGATAAAAATCTTTTATACTTTAACACTATAATGGACAGCGGCATAGACGCCTATTCTGCCGACGACTGTCTTGAGGACGGAATTCATCTGAGCGCTAAGGGACGCAAGATATATGCGGAAAAAGCGGCAAGCATTATAAATAATGATTTCAGAAAGAATGAATGACCGGAACTTTGGGGAAGGGCATAGCGTTCCGTATGGCAGATGAGCAGTATAAAGTTACGGATGGAGGAGTGTTATGAAGGAGCTTGAATATCCTTTTGACAGTGAATACATTTTAAAGAAGTCTAAGAAGATCAAAAAACAGCTTCTTAGTGAACTCAAAAATCCGGTAAAGAAGAAGATAGCGGTACTGGGCGGAAGCACGACTCATGATATAGTGAGAATTCTGGATGTGTTTTTGTTAAATCAGGGTATAGAAGCTCAATTTTATGAGTCGGAATATGCCCGGTACTGGCAGGATGTAATGTTTGATTCCGGGGAACTTATTGAGTTCGCGCCGGATCTTATCTATATCCATACTTCGAACCGCAATATTATCGCTTATCCGGCAGTGTCCGATTCAAAGGAGAGCATAAACGAGCTGCTTGAAGCAGAATATCAGCGTTTTGAGGTGATGTGGAAAAAGGCGGCGGATACTTATAAGGTCCCTGTTATACAGAACAACTTTGAGTATCCTTTTTACAGGCTTCTGGGTAATCAGGATGCGGTATATGAACAGGGGCGCATAAGCTTTATAAATGCGCTTAATGCGAAGTTTTATGATTACGCAAGGGAACATGATGATTTCTATATAAATGATATAAATTATATGGCGGCGGCTTATGGACTGGATAAGTGGTCAGATCCTTTTTACTGGCATATGTATAAATATCCGATGTGTATGCAGGCAATACCGGAATTCGCTTTTAATCTGTCCAATATAATAAAGGCCGTTTTCGGAAAGAATAAAAAGTCGTTGGCGCTTGATCTGGATAATACTTTGTGGGGCGGCATAGTAGGCGACGACGGAGTGGAAAATCTGGAGATCGGTCAGGAAACCTCTATGGGACAAGTCTATTCAGAGTTCCAGAGTTATGTAAAGACACAGAAAGACATAGGCGTCATATTGAATGTAAATTCCAAAAATGAATATGAGAACGCCGTTGCGGGATTAAATCATCCTGACGGGATACTTAAGCCGGATGATTTTCTGCTCATAAAGGCAAATTGGGAGCCCAAGAGCAAAAATATGGCGGAAATAGCCGAAGAGATGAATATATTGCCCGACAGTCTGGTTTTCGTTGACGATAATCCTGCCGAGAGGGAGATAATGCGAACACAAATGACAGGAGTGTCAGTTCCTGAAATGGGCAGCCCGGAGCAGTATATAAGAATACTGGATCACTCAGGTTTTTTTGAAGTGACAACTCTGTCAGAAGATGATAAAAAGCGCAATGAGATGTACAAGGCTAATATCTTGCGCGCAGGTATGCAGCGGGAATTCGGAGATTATAAAGAATATCTTAAATCTCTGGAAATGAAGGCGCAGATAAAACCTTTCACGCCTGTTTATATGGCGAGGATAGCGCAGCTTACCAATAAAAGCAATCAGTTTAATCTGACGACCAGACGCTATACGCAGAGCGATATAGAACGGTTTGCAGGGGATAGCGGATATATTACGCTGTACGGCAAACTGGAAGACAAGTTCGGTGACAATGGCGTCGTTTCTGTAGTCATAGGCAGGATCGACGAGCAGACGGGAATTAAGGATAAATTGTGTCACATCGAGCTGTGGCTGATGAGCTGTCGTGTTTTGAAAAGAGACATGGAGTTTGCCATGATGGACTGTCTTGTCCGTTCATGCGCGGAACGCGGGGTAAAAACTATTATAGGTTACTATTATCCGACCTCGAAGAACGGAATGGTAAAAGAGTTTTATGCGGAACAGGGGTTTGAAAAGGTATCCGTGGACGGGGAAGGCAACAGTATATGGCGCTTTGAAATACCGTATGATGACACTAAGGAGCGCGGCGAACAGGGATATCTGAAATATGAGAATAAGAATACGGTAATAGCAGTCGAAGAGTAAGTTGGCAAAAATAATAAAACCCTTGCGTATGGAAGAGAAAACTTATATTATTATATATATGGTCATATTATAAATGTCGAAAGGAAAAGAAGATGAGCCGGGAAGAAGTTTTTAGCAGACTTAATGAAGTTTTCAGGGATGTATTTGATGATGAGAGCATTACCGTGACGGATGCGACGACTGCGGATGATATAGAGGACTGGGACTCTTTGGAGCATATCAATCTGCTTGCGGCAGTAGAGCAGGAATTTGGGATGAAGTTTAATATGGGACAGGTTGTGTCGATGAAAAACGTAGGAGAAATGGCTGATATAATCATGTCCAAGTTAGGTTAGGAGAAGCGCATGAAGCCGATTTTATATATTGTGATTCCATGCTATAACGAAGAAAAGGCGCTTCCCGTTACGGCGCCTATGTTCCTGGAGAAGCTTGATATGCTTATACGGGATGGCCGGATAAGTGAAAAGAGCCGGATAATGTTTGTTGACGACGGCTCAAAGGACGATACATGGAATATCATAAGCGGGCTTTCCGGGCAGGATGAACATTATATAGGAATAAGGCAGAGCCGCAACAGAGGACATCAGAATGCCGTTCTTGCCGGTCTGATGGAGGCTAAGGAACTGTGTGATATAACCATATCTATTGACTGCGACGGTCAAGACGATATAAATGCCATGGACAAAATGGTGGATGAGTATCTGGGAGGCTGCGAGATCGTATACGGCGTCAGGAATAATCGTGATACGGATACTTTTTTCAAAAGATTCAGCGCCGAGTCTTATTACAGGTTCTTAAGGGCGTTGGGAGTGGAGGCCGTGTTTAATCATGCCGATTATCGTCTGGTTTCGAGCCGTGTTCTGAAAGAATTCGCCGATTTTAAAGAGGTAAATATATTTTTGAGGGGACTTTTCCCCTTGGTAGGCTTCAAAAGCACCAGCGTATATTACGAGCGTCATGAGCGGTTGGCGGGAGAGAGCCATTATCCGCTTGTAAAAATGCTTGCTCTGGCTTTTGAGGGGATAACAAGCCTAAGCGTCAAGCCCATACATCTGATAACGGGACTGGGCTGTTTTATTGCGCTTTTAAGTTTTGTCGGGGTTATATGGTCCGTGTCGGTCTCACTGCTTGGAAAGGCAGTAGCAGGGTGGTCGAGCATGACTTGCATAATATGTTTCATCGGGGGAATACAGCTTATATGTCTGGGGATCCTGGGAGAATATATCGGTAAGATATATTTGGAAGTGAAACACCGCCCAAGATATATAATAAGCGAGCGCACTTATGAAGATGAGGACAAACGCCGCGATACGGTTTAAAATATAAACTGTCAGACAACTGATCGGTCTTTAATAAGTTCGATCATTCCAACTGACACATGTGTCATAAATACAACTTCGCGTCCTGACAGCGCAGGGGCGGGAGTAGGAGTATCAATGGCCATGAAACCTTCTGACACAAGTGTCATATAATCTTTTCCAAAATCTTCCGTTTCATAGCATATATGATAGGGGCTGTTCTTATATCTCTTCATAAGGCCGGAAACCACTGAATCTTCAGCGGCGGGAGAAACAAGCTCGATACGGTATCCGTCTTTTTCCATAAAACATATATTGACTTTACGTATGTCGTCGTAAATAACAGGCTGCGTCGCGCTATAGCCCAGTTTCTCAAATGCTGCTGCGGCTGCTTCCATTTTTTTTACCAGATAGCCGATGTGATGTACTTTCAATGCCATAAGCTCTCCTATTGATAATTGTTGGAATTTTGTGTATATTAGATATTAAGTATTATATTTGATGACGCAGATTTTATCAAGCGGCATTTGATGTCGCGCATTTTAGCACATTTGACGCCGCGCATTTTATCAGTCGGAATTTTATGCCGCTATAGGGCGTCATTTTATGACGCTTTATAAGGCGTCGGGGGATGAGTCTTGGAGAAAAAGTTAAAAGTCTTAAATTATATCAGTTATTTTATTTTTATAATACTTATGCTGCCGGTAATTTATCTGACATTCGTTAATCGTGCGACGGGTGATGATTACGGTTATGCCATATACACAAGGGCGGCATGGCTTGGGACACATTCGATCCCTGAGCTTTTAAAGGCCTCGTGGCAGACCATAAAGCAGTCTTATTATTCTTTTCAGGGTACATGGTTCAGCCTTTTTTTATTTACGCTGCAGCCGGAAGTCTTTAGTGACAAGGCCTATGTGACAGTGGCGTTTATCATGCTCTTTGTATGGATCGGCAGCACTTTTTATCTGTTCAGGACTATATTGACGGAGAATATGGCGGCGGATAAATGGAGCTATATGCTGATCACGGTCTGGTTTCTTATAATAAGCATAGAATTCATTCCGTCTACGCGTTCCGCGATTTTTTGGTACAACGGCGGAGTACATTATATGGTACCGTTTGCGATGTGTCAGTTGGTTGCGGCGTGGCTGTTTAAATATGTAAAAGAGTACAAAGAAACTACGTTTGCGGGTATTCTGATATGCATGACGCTGCTTGGGGGTTCCAACTACCAGGCGTCGCTGTTTACGCTTATCATAGCGTTTTACATGATCGCGGCGGTATGGTTCCTCCATAAAGATAAACGTGTGTTTACGCTGCTTGTACCGATCGTGACACAGCTTACCGGGCTTATCGTAAGCATGAAATCACCCGGCAACAGAGTCCGCGCAGGAGCGGATTTTGGGTTTTCGGCAGGTAGGGCGTTTGAGACCATAGGCTTATCATTTGTCGGCGGCATTAAGGATATCGGTCTGTATATGAAAGAAAAACCGTTGGCGATGGCAGGGTTGCTGCTATTATTTGTTATTTTTTTAACAATGTTTTGCGCTGAAAGGAGAAAAGGCGGCGACGGCTGTCGGGAATATAAGGGTTATGTGTTCAGGCATCCCGTTTTGCTTTCCGTTATGCTGTATTGCTTATACAGCGCCATGCAGGCGCCGGCGATATATGCGGGGGTGGACGTTTCAGGCGGAGTTCCCAACACCAATTATCAGGTGTTTCTTTTGACCGCGTCGGGAATACTTATGATAATTGCGCAGAAACTGTCTGTGAGATTAAAGCTGCTGTGGAAAGAGAATACGGATAAAAATATAATGAAGTTCATATGGCTGCCTGCGCTGCTTATTTGTTTAATAACACTCGTTATCGGAAGGAGCAGCATAAAAACTTCAACGTCTTTTGTTTCGGCGGAGTATATAGCGAGCGGACAGGCTGCCGATTATAAAGAACAGATGGATCTGCAGACCGGGCTTTTGGAAGATGAGAGTACGCAGGATGTTGTGGTTCCTTTTATCAATGATGTTCAGGGACCGCTTATGCATATGCCTGTCACCGATGATCCCGATGCTTTTACAAATTATGCGACTGGGGAGTTTTACGGTAAGAACAGCGTGACGGCTATGGACAGGACGGAATGGAACAGGCTGTATGGGGAGCAGCAGTAATAAGAAAGGCAGGCGTTGTGCTTTGACGGGTAAGATAAAAGAGCTTTATGGAAAAAACAGGGAATTTATAATGGAAGTGATCCATTTTGGAATAGTGGGTGTTATTAATACGCTTATGGGCTGGGGCATAATGGCCTTTTTATATAATTTCATGCACATGAATTATTGGCTCTCCAGCGGGATCTCATATTTTATAGGAAGCGTTTTTTCTTATAACGCCAATGCAAAGCTTACTTTTAAGGTCGAGGAGAGGGATAAATGGCTTGTCTGGAGGTTTGCGGCCAATATAGCGGTCTGTTATTTTATAGCATTCGGCGTGGCCAAGCCGCTTGTGAGGGCGCTTCTTAGTTCGGCGCCTGTTGCCGTTGTGGAAAATGTGGCGATGGTCGTCGGTATGGGACTGTTTGTCGTAATGAATTTCTTTGGGCAGAAGCTGTTTGTATTCCGTAAGAAAAAATCTTCATGACAGTCTTTTGGGGAGTATATAAATGAAAGAATTAACGCACAAAAAGTGGTTTCTGTGGCTGACAAAATACTGGTTCATATTTCCGGTGGCAGGTTTTCTGCTGTTTGAAGGCGGTATCTTTATAGGCTGCGGTGAAAAAAGCCATATTGCAGTACATGATAACATGGACCTGTTCCTGGCGCAGTTTAAGATGCTCAAAAACACGGGCTCATTTTTTAAGCATGGGGTGGATGTTCCGTTTTTGGGCGGGGTAAGCAGAGATGATCTGCCCTCGGAACTGTCGCTTTACAGTGTGCTTTATATGCTGCTTCCGACATATTATGCTTATGTGGCGGGACTTTTGCTGAAAGTGGTCGTGGCGGTATTTTCATTCAGGCTGCTGATAAAGGAACTTTTTCCGGAGAAGTATAATGCATACCGCCCGATAGTTTTTATGACCGGTTTTGCATATGGGATATTGAACCTTTTTCCGGCCTTTGGCATTGCCTTTGCTTCGATGCCTCTGGCGTTGTATCTGCTTATCAGGATATATAAAAAACCAAGTGTTATTTTATATGCGCTGCTGTTTTGCTATCCGCTTGTGTCATATTTTTCCTATATGGGAATTTTTATCCTTGGGTATATATTAATAGCAGCAGTTATTTTATCTATAAAAGATAAAAAGCCCGCATGGCAGCTGTTTGGGGCGTTTGTAGTATTGGCGCTTGGCTATGCGTCGTGTGAATACCGCCTGTTTTATCAGATGCTTTTTGGAAAAGAAGAAACTATCCGCGCTACGATGGTAAATCCCGATCTGTCTATGGCGGAAGCGCTTAAAGAGATGGTTACGGTATGGAAAGAAGGCATTTTTCATGCCGACGGCGTACATACTAAGTTCATTCTGCCTTTGTGCATTATATATTTTTTTATAAATAACATTCGTTATATAATTAAAAAGCAGGCGCGACTCATATTTCATGACATTTTCAATTTAATAATGGCTGTTATTATATTTAACAGCATAGTTTACGGGCTGTATGATCTGGAGCCTGTGAGAAGTTTATTCGAAACCATAATTCCGCAGCTTAAGGGATTGCAGTTTAACCGCACGGTTTTCTTTAACCCTTTTCTGTGGTATGCCGCGCTTTTTGTGATACTGGCTGAACTTTACGATATGGGGATATGGCAGCAGTGGGCGGCCAATGTTATCGTGTGTGTTGCGGCGCTTGTTATAATACTTACGCCTACAAGATATAATGATTTATATAACACATGTTATTCGATTGCTTATAAATATTATCACGGTACGGAAGTGGACGAGCTTGACTATGGGCAGTTCTATGCTGTAGATTTATTTACGGAGATAAAAAATGACATCGGTTATAACGGGGAGTGGTCGGCCGCTTACGGCATGCACCCCGCGGTGCTTGAGTATAATGACATAGCTACCCTGGACGGTTATCTGGGTTTTTATTCACAGCGGTATAAAGAAGATTTCCGGAAGATCATAGCGCCTGCGCTTGACCGCGTGGAAGCCACCAGAATATATTATGACGACTGGGGAGCGAGGGCTTATCTGTATTCAGGCACCGATCTCAGTATAGTGAACGCCACCAAAACCGTTTATGCAACGGATTATGATATTTATATGGACGCCGAAAGCTTTAAACGGCTTGGAGGCAGGTACATTTTTGCAAGGTGGGAGATCACCAATGCAGACGAAGTGGGCCTTGAGCTTGTCGGAGTATATGGAGACAGCGGCAGCGGATATGTGATATACTTGTATGAAGCATAGATAAAACCGATCGGAATAGTTAAGATCAGGATAAGACCGGTCAGGACAGTTAAGATCAGGATAAGACCTGTCAGAATAAGCAGGAACAGGATAAGGCCGGATAAAGCAGTGTGAGTGAGAATGGGGGATAAGAATGTCGATAAGAGTACACAATTTTGCAGGAGTCATAGGTTGGAATGCAAGGAAGTATCTTCCTATGCTGGCAAGTGAAAGTTATCTTAAGCTTCAGTTTATTACAAGGCGGAAGCAGCAGAAGAAGTATATAGATTACTTTTTTGCTCAAAAAGAGACTCCGCGCCCTGTAGTGGTAAATTTGGAGACCGTGAACAGGTGCAACAGCACCTGCGAATTCTGCACCGCCAATATACATGCGGAAAAACGTCCGTATATGAAAATGACGGATGAAATGTATTATTCCATTATCGATCAGTTGAGCGAGTGGGGATATAAAGGTCATTTGACATTGTACGGAAACAATGAACCGTGGTTGGACAAGCGTATTGTGGAATTTCATAAGTATGCGAGGGAAAAGCTCCCCGATGCGTTCATATTTATGTCAACCAATGGACTGCTTCTGGACATTGCAAAAGTTAAGGCAATAATTCCGTATGTGGACCAGCTAATAATAAATAACTACTGTTTGGATATGAAACTTCATGACAATATTCAGGAAATTTATGAATATGTAAAGGCAAATCCCGAAGAGTTTAAAGATGTTGATATTTTGATACAGATGCGTTATCTGAAGGAAGTTTTGACGAACAGGGCGGGAAGCGCGCCGAATAAGCAGTCTAAGGGCAAGGTTATCAAAGAAACCTGTCTTATGCCTTTTACCGATATGTGGATAATGCCAAACGGTAAACTCGGTATCTGCTGCTGCGATAACTTTGAAGTGACCGATTTAGCCGATCTGCATGAGGTATCGCTTAAGGACGGTTGGAACAGCGCGGCATATAAGAAGCTGCGTGAAGCGATAAAAGACGGCAGACAGAATTATAATTTCTGTAAAAACTGTGATTTCATCGATGCGGGACTCAGGATGGACGCTGTGGACGACGTATTGAAAAATCACGATCAGATGCACGGGGCAAGACAGTCGGTGTTTAAGAAGCGGTAAGGGATATAAGCCTGCGCGCGCCATAACTTAAAAGTAAAGATAAGATTTAAAGCAGGCTTTGAAAGTTTCAGAATAAGGGTACGGAGGATAAAATATACGTGTCAACATTTAAAAACAAACGTTATTGCATTAAATTCACGCTTTTTATGCTTGCGTCATGTCTGATCACGGCCTGCGGTATTCAGGATATGGGCGGTACGGACAATGCTGAAAGAAAATATGTAACAGGCGGCATGGCGAATGTGCCGGATGAAGATACCGTGAACAGTATAGGCAGCGCGCTCAGTAAATATATTGCAGATAATATGGGACAAGAGGATATTTTAAAATTGGCCGATAAGAAGCTTAAGAGCATGTATGATGGCAAAAAGCTGTCCATTCTCGGGGACAGTATTTCTACATATGAAAACTGGATACCGTCAGGTTATGTGGACTTTTTTCCGCTTTACGGGGAAGTGCAGGACGTTGATGAGATGTGGTGGAAAAGGCTTTTGAACGACAGCGGAATGGAGATGTGCGCCGACAGTTCTAGCGCGGGGAGTACCTGCGTGGGAGACTCTCTGAGTCCTGACGATCCTAAATTTGCATGCAGTGATTACAGAATAGAGGCTTTGGCAGGCTGCGAAGGAGTATATCCTGATGTGATAATAGTTTATGTGGGGACCAATGACCTGCTTACCTCGGTTCCTTTGGGTGAAAACGACGGCACACAGGCGGTTGAAGAGGGGATTATAGAGAATTTCAGCGATGCATACAGTCTGATGTTGGATAAGATTGAATCCCGGTTTCCCGCGGCCTGTATTTTCTGCTGTACTTTGACTCAGATAGGGGACTGGGGCACTGCCGATAAACCGTTTGTTACATTTGTAAATTCTCTGGGGCTTAAGGCTGAGGATTACAGTAAGCGTATTGAACTGATCGCGGGAAATAAAGGCCTTGGCATCATAAATCTCACGGATTGCGGTATAACTGACCGTAATATGCATAATTACGTGACGGACGGCGTCCACCTTAATACCGAGGGCATGAGAGTTGTCGGAGACGTTGTGAAGGCGGCGCTGCGCGATTTTCAATGAAAGCCGGAGGGGCTGATATATAAGTGATATGTATGATAAGTTGTAAAAAATGACACTAATGTCAGATTGTGGTCTGTTTAAAATCTGACATCGGTGTCATTTATGCATTCGGATTATTTTCCGTCTCCTTCATGATATTCTTTTTCCGTGTTTACGTTCCAGATATTATCCTTGCTCTTAACGCCGTTTACGATGTTTTTGACGGTTTCAAAAGAAGTCATCATGGAGTGGTCTATATTATTATAGCGGTGCTGGCCGTTGCGGCCCACGCAATAGAGATTGTCGATGGTATTCAGGTAATCCACCAGTGTGTCTATCTCATTGTAGGTGTCAAAATATGCCGGATACGCTTTTTTCACTCTCTCCACATGAGAGTCCATTACGTCGGAGGGCTTGTCCGTAAGTCCCATACTCACTATCTCGTTTACCGCAAATTCAGTGAATTCTTCATCGGACATGGTCCAGTATCTGTCCCCTTCGTTTACAAAGTATTCCAGACCTATCCAGACGGTATTTTGTATATCTTTTATCATATAAGGGGACCAGTTGTTGTAGATCTGAAAACGGCCCAGTTTTACTGAGCGGTCCTGCACGTAGATCCAACAGTCCGGCACGATATTGTTGATGGTCTTTATATTGGTCTTGTTTTTCAGATTGAGCTTGGGCAGCAGTATCCCCACAGTCATATAGTCGCGGTAGGGAAGGCCTGCCGCTATCTCTGCAGGCTTGTCCGGAACGTCGTTCATGCCTGCCATAAGGTCTTTTATCGGCATGGAAGAGATAAAAACATCGCCTTCGACGGTTATCTTTTCACCGTTATTTTCATAAGTAAGTGAAGTTATGTGGTTGTTCTCATCTTTATGAAAGCCGACAACTTTAGAGTTTTTGAGTATATGACCTCCAAGTTTGGCAACTTCCTGCGCGGTAACGTCCCATAACTGCCCGGGGCCCAGTTTGGGATATGAAAATTCTTCAATAAGAGAAGTTTCTACTTTGCGGTTCTTGTTGCCGGGAAGCAGCTTTCCGAATATATCCTTGATGATCGCCGCGACCGACAATCCTTTGGCGCGCTGCGCGCCCCAGTCGGGAGCGATTTCCCTGGGATGGCGTCCCCAGAGGTTTTCCGTATAATATTCAAAGAACATGGAGTACAGCTTGCGGCCGAAACGGTTTATATAAAAGTCCTCAAGGGAATTTTCCTTACGTTTCTTTATATTGGCGGCAATGTAGCTTAAGCCGGACTGTATCGTTGCAATAAGTCCCATATTCTTAAAAGTTTCAAGCTTAAGGGAGATCGGGTAGTCGTAGAATTTTTTGTTGAAATATATTCTCGATACTCTGTGCCTGCGCAGCATGACCCGGTCTTCCTTCTCGGGATCGGGACCGTTTTGGGCCAATGTCATTTGGCGGCCAAGGACTATATCGTCATAGGTGGGAGAGCCCTGCAGAGGCAGCATGTTGTTCCACCATTCGTTTACCTCGGGCACTTTGGAGAAAAAGCGGTGGCCGCCCATATCCATGCGGTTGCCTTTATAATTGACGGTCTTGGAGATGCCGCCCATAGACTCGCTTTCTTCTAATACAGTGACCTCATATTCGCTGCTTTGTTTCAACAATTCATAAGCTGCAGTCAGTCCGGCGGGACCGGCGCCTATAATGTATGCTTTTTTCATATGAATTCCTTTCTTACAAGGGGATGTCGGGCATTTGCGCAAATGCGTGTCGCAATCACCTGCCCAGCTAATATATTACCATGTTTACGGAACATTGTACAGAAGGCTTTTTTGAAAAAGCGCTGTCTTACTGTCAAAAACTGGACATACTTACCGATTTGAAGTAAAATATTTAATGATCGGTCCATAGATCATGGGTCATTAACTATAATGATACCGCAGGACCGGGAAAGGAAGAAAGATTCCCTATGATACAGACCGTAAATTTTATCTTCTGGCTGTTGGTCATTCCGTTTTGCATAGGTCTGGTTCCCGCGTCGGTTATGCCGGAAAATAAAAGAGATCCGATTACGGTATTTATCGCCGGATATCTGCTCATGTGGTCGGTCTTCGAAGTGATCGCCATACCGGCGGTGATACTGATCAAATATGATAATTTTACGTTCGTGCTGCGTTATTTCACGGCTGCGGCAATCCTTCTGGCTGCGGCGGGGATACTGCTGCGTTATTATGATTATAGGAAAAGCGGTGGGGAAACGTGGTTAGGCATAGCTAACTTGAGAGACGCCGTATTTAGCGCAGAGGCTAAGGCTGAATGGCTTATTTTTGCGGTATTGTTGGGCTTTCAGCTGTATATGGCGGTTACGAGAGCTTCATTTGACGGGGACGATGCATATTATGTTGTGCAGTCTTTAATGGCGCAGCAAAGCAACGCCATGTACAAAAATCTGCCGTATACGGGTTGGTCGTCTTCACTTGATGTGCGGCATGCTCTGGCAGTCTTTCCGATGTGGGTGGCCTTTGTGGCGGTTAATGCGGGCGTACACGCCACCGTGGTATCTCATGTGGTCATGCCGCTTGCGCTTATTCCTTTAAGCTATTTCGTATATTATGAGACCGCTAAGGCTCTGTTTGGGGAAAATAAAGAGAATGCCGCGGTTTTTATGATAATGATGGCGCTGTTTCAGATTTTCGGTAATGTTTCGATATATACGAATGAGACGTTTTTCTTAACAAGGACGTGGCAGGGTAAAGCTGTAACCGCAAGTTTTGTCATTCCGTTATGCTTTTTGCTCATCCTGTGGCTTTACAATGAAGAAAAAGAGAATAAAGGCCGGAAAGCGGGCCTTTGGATAATGTTTGTGTGCATGAATATGACTGCGGGCGTCTGCAGTTCGCTTGCGGTATTTCTTATGACTATACTCACAGGCGCTGCGGCCTTCTGCATAATGGCAGTCAAAAGGGAGTTTAAACTGCCTGTGAAGCTTGTCCTGTGCTGTATTCCGAATGCGATTTATGTATTGCTGTATTTAGGCCTGGCCGGTTAGGAGAATTTATATGTGGGGAATATTTATGGAGAGCGTGGTGATATTCCAAAACTATGTGGGATATCATCAGAATAAGTTCCTTTTCGGGATATATCTTTTTTTCCTGTTGTATTTGTTAAAAACGGAAAAAGATAAAAAAATACGCGCAATTTTGATATACACGCCGCTGCTTATACTCATAGCGTTTTTTTGTCCGCTGTTCAGAAAGGTGTTTGTAAGGCTTTTCGAAGATGCCGATACTTATTACAGGCTGTTGTGGCTTGTTCAGATGAGTACGGTGAGCGCATACGGCGCGGTAAAAATGTGCGGTAAACACAGGAAGCTCATGCTTATAGTTATGTCAATAGCTGTCGTCGCCTGCGGAAAGTATGTATACAGCAGCGAATATATTACCAAAGCCGAAAATATGTATCATCTGCCGCAGGAAGCAATTGAAGTTGCTAAGATCATAGAGCCGGAAAAAGGTCGCGCGGTGGCTCTGGTTCCGGCCGACCTGATATATTATGTCAGACAGTATTCAAGTAATATAAATATGCCTTATGGCAGAGAGATGCTCATCGCAAACTGGGATTATTATAATGAAATGTATGAGGCGATGGAAGGGACGGAAGTCATAGATACGCCTGTTTTTGCGGAACTTGTCAGGAATTACGGCTGCAATTATGTGGTGCTGAACAAGACCAGAAAAACGTCGCAATCGCTTGAAGACTATGGTTTTGAGCTGTATGACAGCACGGAAAATTATTTAATATATCAGACAGACCAAAGCGCAGGATGATAAGAACATTGATAAGGGTTTGGAATGAGCGGACCTGAGATCATAATAGCAACGTATCAGGAGAGTAGAAATGCTGTTTAATTCGTATATATTCATATTTTTATTTTTTCCGGCATGCCTGCTTGGCTATTACGGACTTATACATTTTAAATATAATGCTGCCGCGCGGCTTTTTCTTATCATAATGTCTTTCTGGTTTTACGGCTATTTCAGGATAAATTATCTTTTTATAATGATATTCAGTATCGCGATAAATTATATTTTTCATAGAATTATGTCGCAAAAGCCCTCAAAGCCTCTGATCTGCTGCGCAGTGGCGGCTAATCTGGGCCTGCTGTTTTATTTTAAATATTTTGATTTTTTCATAACAAATATAAATGCGACGTTTTGCACATCGTTTGCCTTGAAAAATATTGTACTGCCTTTGGGCATCAGCTTTTTTACCTTCCAACAGATAGGTTTCATAGTTGACACATACAGGGGGGAAGTTAAAAACTGCAGCCTGTCGGAGTACGTGCTTTTCGTCGCATTTTTTCCCCAGCTGATAGCGGGGCCTATAGTGAACGGTGCGGAAATGCTGCCGCAGTTTGCCCGCATGGGCAAAGAAAAGTTTGACGCCGAACTGTTTTTCAGAGGTCTTGCGCTTTTTATAATGGGACTTTTTAAAAAGGTGATATTGGCGGACACGTTAGGGGCCGGGGTGGATTACGGCTATCTCAACATGCAGCTTTTGGGGCGGATCGATGCCGTTATAGTAATAATTGCGTATTCGCTGCAGTTGTATTTTGATTTCAGCGGCTACTGCGATATGGCAAGAGGACTGGGCGCAATGCTCGGATTTCATATACCGGTGAATTTCAATTCGCCGTATAAGGCGGTGAATATAATAGATTTCTGGAAAAGATGGCACATTACGCTGAACCGCTTTTTCACCGGATATGTATACATACCGCTTGGCGGCAACCGCAAAGGGAAGACGAGAATGTATGTCAACCTGCTTCTGGTATTTCTGTTAAGCGGCATATGGCATGGCGCCGGTTGGAATTTCATCGTCTGGGGTATGATGCACGGGGTATTGTATGTTATCACAAGGTGGCTGCAGGAACATGTAAAAGGCGGACGTCTGCATATGGCGGCAGCCGTTAAACGCATTCTGCTGTTCATATACGTGAGTATGGCGTGGGTATATTTCAGGGCGGATAGCATAGCGTCCGCCAACAGCCTGCTCAAAACTGCGTTGACCGGACGTATGCAGAGACTCTCACTTGATCTGGCGGAATGTTTTAAACTGGATGAATTCTGGTATGTTATCAAGGTGCTGCATTTTGATGCGAAAGCATGGAGCGGCTATATACTCATGTTTGTAATGCTTGCTGCGGGACTTATGCTGTCGATGGCCGGGATCAATGCAGACGAGGCGGCGCAGCGCGCAAAGGGGAGGCCGGTTTCCTGCATAATGCTTGCCGGCATGTTGGTATGGTGCATACTTTCGTTTTCCGGGGTAAGTACGTTTTTATACTTTAATTTCTGAATATTAATTTGCGAAACTATACTTTAAGGATTAGAGATAGTGCAAATTTAAAAATATCCTTGCAGGTCGCTTTCGCTGCGTTGAGCCTCGCAACGGTGCTAAGGCTGCAAAATACGCAGCCTAAGGACCGGCGGGCTCAGAGCCCCTGCAATGATATTTGTTAAATCTGCACAATCAATATATGTTTAGATATAGTTTCGCAATTATCTACAATTTTTAATAAGCGTCAAAGCCGCAATTAAAGTTAAACAGAATTGTATAGTATTATTAGGATAGGAAAGGCAGCGCAGATGAATGCAGACAGAGATTTGGCCGTGAATATAAGTGAGGAAGCCGATAGGGCTAAAGGTAAAAAGGTTAGGGAGGCATATGGCGGGGCTTCTGTTAAAACATATAGGAGAGCGCTTATAATTACAATAACAAGTGTTATCATAATGCTTCTGGCCGTAATGGCTGCGGTTATATATGTAGATCCTTTTTTCCATTATCATGCTCCGCTTGAGAACTTTCCGTATCTTGTAGACAATCAGCTCAGTCAGAATCCGGGAATGGCCATGAATATGGACTATGACAGTGTGATATTGGGTTCGTCCATGACGGTGAATTTCAATACGGACTGGTTTAAGGAAGAACTGGGGCTTGATGCGATAAAATTAAGTTACAGCGGAGCCTATCCCAAAGATCAGGCCAATATAATGGATGTGATCTTTAAAAGCGGACATGACGTTAAAGCGGTTTTTTTGGGGATTGATGTTATGACCTACTCGGGCGGCGTGGACGAGACCAAATATCCCATACCGGAATATCTGTATGATGATGAATATATTAACGATATACAGTATATTTTCAATAAAGACGTGCTGCTTAATTATATCCTGCGCCCGCTTGCAGATCCCGATAAGACCGATCTTTCCACGGTGTATGAAAGCTGGTGGACGGATGAGTATTATGACAAGCAGTGGGTAATGCATAATTACGAGCCTCCCGCCCGGGTAGCCGAGGCGGCTGAGGAAGACGAATATATTGAAAGAGTTAAATTGAATATGGACGTCAATATCTGTCCGTATATAGAAGATGATCCGGATACGGAGTTTTATATTTTTTTCCCGCCATACAGCATTCTTTACTGGAATGATGTCATATGTGAAAATCATCTTGATGCGACAATGGCCGAATACAGGTATATTGCAAAGCGGGTGCTTGAATATGACAATGTGCGGCTGTTTTTCTTTCCAAATCAGGAATGGATAGTGACCGATCTGGATAATTATGCGGATTACACCCATTATCATAAGGGTATCAATCATTATATGACTAAATGTTTTGCTGACGGAAGCTGCGAGGTGTCTTCGGAAGAAAAAATGGAGCAGGAGCTTGATGATATGCGCCTGCTCATTGATAAATTTGATTTTGAAGAGTTATTTTCACACGAATACTAGTCCGTTTCGGCCGCCTGCTTATTCGGGAAGATACATTCTATGAAACGGTTCGCGAGAAGCTTCCGCCCCTCATCATTGAAGTGGATGTAGTCCACCATGTAATCTCTGTAGTTGTCCTCATTGATGGAACCATAGAAGTTGTCTATCAATGAGACGCTGCATTCGCTTGTTACATCAAGTTCTTTCTGCAGATAGTGGCTAAGTGTCCCGTTGCCTAAGTCTGTACGGTCGCCGTTTTCGAAGTTGCCTTCATCATTGATGCTAAAGCAGAAAGTGTGGGACATGACCACTATTCTTATAAAAGGATAAGCTTTCTGAAACTCCTCGATGGCGGTTCGCAGAGCGCCTGTATAGGCGACGATGGAGTACGGATCGTTAGGATCGTCGCTGGGCCGTTTCTCTATATAGTCTATGGCGTCATACATTATACATATTATGTCAACCTTGCTCATGTCAAGATTTTCAAGCATTTCCACGGTTGGCACAAAGTCGGGATCGTAGCTGTAATAAGCCGCCTGCATTGTCTGTGTAAAATCCCCGCTGCATATGGCTTTGGCAAGATAGGAAAGACTGAAAGAGTCCATCCAGTATCCGTCGTTGTAGTTTGCATATGCCGCGCTTATTGTGGAGCCTGTAAAGGAACCGTTATAGACCGTGGCCGCGTCGGGGTTTGGAACCTTTGCGGCTATCATTTCAGCCAGTCCGTTATCATGTCCTTTTTCTTTGGAAAAAGGATCGTTGCCAAGGCATAAGATAGTAGTTTCACCGTCATCTTCGTGACCTTCAAGAAATTCGGGCGCAAGCGGTATGATATTGTCCAACGGTTCGATATCGAAATCCGTCGTTACATAGTCGGGGTCATAGTCTGAAGGCACTCCTTTGTTCCATTTGTAAAGTTTATATACGCATACTGCAAAAATTATTACGATTGCCGATATAAAAACAATATGCACTATTGCGGCTTTGGAAATTCCGCGCTTTTCCATAATATTTTCTCCTCCGTTTCCAATATCCCGTGAAAGTCTGCCGGACGGACAGCCTTTCTTCAGATGATTATAGTTTATCGTACCATACAAATATGCCTCACGCAAGGGATTTATCTTTCGGAAAATAAAAACGGAAAATAAAAAGGACACTTTCGAAGTCCTCGCATGAATGCTCCGAAAGTATCCCTTTTAACTTTTGTTTTACCGGCCGTTATCAGGATATGCCTGATACCACATTGTCCATCGTGTTTTTGTCCGTAAGAGTATATGTGATGATAGGAGTTGAGGACAACTGCCTGTGGAGTTCTTTGTACCATTTGCTGTACTTATACATGCGATAAGTCGTGCTGAGTTCTCCCAATTGTGTTTCGTCCTCAAGGCGTGAAAGAAATACCGCCCTTTGCTCCCTGTTCATGGATATATAATCCATATAAGGAAGTTTGAGTTCAATGATCTCATCATTACAGTTAGGACATGAACGCTTGTGCCCGTTTAACATGTGAACACGATGGCAACGCTTACAATAGTGAATATACATCATGAAAAATTCCCCTTTTCCCACTTTAGAAAATCTGAGGCGCAAAATGCGTATGAAAGCTTGTCCTGCAGATCTTCTATATGTATTTTGTTGAAATTGTAAAGTTGCACTTATATTGTGTCAGTTAAAAATGGTAAAGTCAAGCGGATTCGGGAAAAATATGCCAAAAAAGCACTGTTAAATATCGCGTGAAATTTAATTTTTCTACCGGAAGTCAACAATATAACTGCCTGACAGATTGCATATATTGAAAGTATTTGTTATTATATACAATATATTGTTAAAATGGAGAACGGTCAGATGGATAAAAAAACACAAGTTATTAATGATGGAATAAATCTTCTGAAATTCATAGCAATTGTTATGGTAATATTGATCCATGAGCCATTGCCCGGAACCTTAGGGATTGTGGCTAAAGGTATTTCCGCTATGTCGGTGCCGGTTTTTTTTATGATATCGGGATATTTCAGTTATGGCGTGAGCTTTGATAAATTAAAGAAGCGTTGTGCGCGTATATTGAAATTGACCATATTAGCCAATATCATATATTTTATATGGGATATATGCGTTGAATATATTTCAGGAGCATCTGTTATTTTATGGATCCGGGATAACTGCGCTTTAAAAAAGCTGTTGGTGTTAATTCTGACCAACGAGTCGCCGTTCCGCGGACATTTATGGTTTTTGGGCGCGCTGTGTTATGCATATCTTGCATGGCTTGTCTGGTTAATGTATGTTGAAAAGAGCGGGCAGCATCTTGCTAAGATCCTGCGTAAAAATAAGATCGGCTACATGTTTGCGATCTCTCTGCTGCTTCTTGTCATGAACATAGCGGGAGGGGAAATGCTGACTTTTTTTGGAAAAAATATCCAGATACCTTATATAAGGAACTGGGTTTTTACGGGAGTGCCGTTTTTTGGCATTGCATATTGCATACATGCGTATGAGGAGAGCATTTTTACACGCATAAAGCCCCGAAGCATGTTTATCATCTTTCTTGTTTCTGTTTTGCTTAATATTGTTGAAGTGTGGTTCATGCCGCCGAGCGGGGTGTATATTACTACCATATTTGTAAATATTTCATCATTTCTTATCGCGCTTCGTTCAAAAGAGCTTAAATCCCCCATGCTTGTTAAGCTTGGCGGTTTTGCCGACAGGTACGGACTATGGATATATGTGCTTCAGATAATGGTGATAAAGAGTATGCGCAGAATTTATGAGATCGCCGGAATTGGCGATACGGCTGTTATTGATTATCTTAGACCTTTTATCGCGCTGATGCTGTCTTTTATAACGGCGGTGGCGGTGGTATGGATATCGGGCGCTATTAAAAAGTACAGTAGGAAATTGCGAAGCTCCGATTTACGTCTTTGAGATTGCGCAGATTTAACAATAAGAATAAAAAAGTTAAATATTGCGGATTACATAATACTGTGTTATAATAACAGATGTAATTGTTTAAAAACGTTGAAAACAGCTAAAATACGAAAGGTTTACATAATGAACATGAAAAAGAAAGATAATAATTTTCAGGAAGAAAGTACAAAAAATTTAGACGACACCCTGGAGTTTATTTCATTGGATGATGAGACTATTGAAAAATATTCCAAGTTTATGTCCGGCTCAGGGAAAAAGGCGGGTAAAAGTACCGGATACGCTGCGGCTGAGTATGAAGACGGATATGAAGATGATGAGGTGGAAGAACTCGAAGATTTGGAAGATGAAGAAGAATTCGTCAATGAAGAGTATGAAGATGACGACGAATACGAAGACGACGATGAAGAATATGAAGAAGATGACGACGAAGAGTATGATGAGGAAGATGATGAAACGGACGAATATGATGATGAGTCCGACGACGATATAGAAGACCTTGACGATGAGGACGAAGACGACGACGAGTACGACGATTATGATGAAGAAGACGAGCCGCGCAGGGAAGGCATAGCGGCTGCGATATCTTCGTTCTTCTCGAACATGAGTTCGGTGGACTGCATAGTTGCGGTTTTAGGCGTTTTTGTTGTTATCGTTTCTATCCTGACAGGAACGATTTATTTCAATGCCAGGACTACTTCAAAACAGGTGGAAGCCTTTGCAGAGATAGGCAGCGATATAGAAGGCATAGGCATTATAGGCGAGGGCGGCCTTATTGCGGTCGCTGATGCGGAGAATGCCAGGATCGCGGCTATGCTTGAGTCAGAGAAGGAGAAAGAAGAAGAAAAAGCAGAAGCTGTGGAAGAAAAAACCATTGAAGTAGGCATGCATATCACGTCAATACAGTCGGATATGAAGATAAAGTTTGTCAATAAGGATACAGGCAAACTTATTGCAAGCGTTCCTTTTGAAGTGGACGTGAGCGGAAATAAGGGTAAGAAATTTTCTCTAAAGGATGAAGACAAGGACGGAATAATATATCAGACCGGAGTGGACGCTGATACTTATACGGTAAAGGCGGTTGAGCTTAAAGATGAAAAGTATGATAAGTATGATATTAAGGATCTGAGCGAGAGTATAAAGGTTACGGATACCATAGCATATAAAAAAGTGGATGTAGCCGATGAGATAAAGTCAGAGTCTGAGGTAAACGCTGCGGCTGAGGATACTGCGCAGCAGACGGAAACGGAGTCTGTATTGACTGATACGGTTGAGTGGGTCGAATCCACTAAAACTGAGATTGAGTCAGAAGACAATTATAATGAGATCTCCAAATCGGATATTCCGGACCCCTCGATCACAGGCAGGTCAGCGGGTTTTTACAGGCTCGTTGAAGCAGGAGAGACCGCAGAGGGAGAAGCGGATGAAACCGACGGCGAAGAAAGCAGGCGCAAGTCTGATAAAGAAATACTTGAAGGCTTAAAGCCTTCTCTTACCCCGGATTCCGCGACTATAAAGAAGGGCGAGAGCGTATCGTTGATATTTTCAACGGAAGTAAACGGCTCATATGTATTGGACTGGTCAAGCAGCGATACTTCTGTTGCCGTCGTCGAGAGCGACGGAACGGTCACCGGAATTGAAGCAGGAAGCGCAACGGTAAGCGCCACGATAAAGTTAGACAGCGAGTCTTCGGACTCCATAACTCTTAAATGCGCGGTAACGGTAACCGACAAAACATCTTCCGAGACGGCGCCTTCTACATATAAGATAAAGAATATAAGCGGAGACGGCAATATAAAGGTTGGCGAAAGCTGCGCGCTGAGCGCTTCCACAGAGCCTGAAGGCGGCAAGGTCACATGGAATAGCAGTAATTCCAAGATAGCGTCGGTAGATGGCAACGGTGTCGTGACCGGAGTTTCGGAAGGAACGGTATCGATCATAGCTACCACCGAAAGCGGCGATTCCAAAGAATGCAGGATTACGGTAGAGTCTTCGGAGGTTAAATATAAATCTGTTAAAATATCCGGAAGCGATACCGTAGCGGTAGGGGCGTCCGCTGCGCTTAAAGCGGTTACCGAACCCGAGGGCGGCAGCGTGGTATGGACAAGCGATAATGAAAAAGTCGTCAAGATAGACAACAGCGGAAATATGACAGGCGTGTCAGAAGGAACGGCAGTCATTACCGCGACATGCAAAGATGCGAAGGCCACGCTTAAGGTCACTGTTACAAAAGGCAAGGATGTAACCGGGGATAATAAGACCAAATTAAAAGATAAAAAAGGCAATCAGATATACATTAAGAACTCTGACGGAAAATTCGTTGAAGCCACTTATGCGGATTACTTTAAAAATAACAAGTTTTATTTAAAGAATTCCAATGTAAAATACCGTTATACAGGTTGGCAGACAATTGACGGATATACATATTTTTATGATAAAAACGGTAACTATGTGACAGGAGAGCAGGTTATCCAGGGGGCAAAATATAATTTCGGAAGCGACGGCAGGCTTGCCTCGTCCTCGGGAACACTCGGTATCGACGTCTCCAAATGGAACGGTTCCATTGACTGGAATGCGGTCAAAAATTCAGGCGTATCTTATGTTATAATAAGATGCGGATACCGCGGTTCTTCCACAGGGGTACTGGTTGAAGATCCTAAGTTTGTAAGCAATATCAAAGGCGCAAAAGCTGCAGGTTTGAAAGTGGGAGTATATTTCTTCAGCCAGGCGGTAAATGAAGTTGAGGCCGTGGAAGAAGCGTCAATGGCTATCAATCTCGTAAAAGGCTATGGCCTGAACTATCCCATATTCTTAGATGTGGAAGCAAGCGGCGGACGCGGAGATTCAATAAGCGCGGCGGCCAGAACCGCAGTCTGCAAGGCATTCTGCGCAACGGTACAAAATTCAGGCTATTCGGCGGGTATCTATGCCAACAAGACATGGCTTACCTCATATATCAATACGGCAAGCCTTACCTCATATAAAATATGGCTGGCTCAGTATGCAAGCAGTCCAAGCTATACCGCTACCAGATACGATATGTGGCAGTATTCATCTAAAGGAAGGATAAGCGGCATAAGCGGAAACGTGGATATGAACATCTCCTATATGAGCTATTAATGCGGGATTTTGTATTTATACTTGCAATTATTGTAAATTTGATGGAAAATACTATATAATAGTTAATAATAGACGATTGCGAAACGCTGTCTCAACGTATATTGATTGTACAGATTTAACAAACACCATTGCAGGCGCTATGAGCGCGTCGGCACTTAGCGAGGTATTTTCGAGCTTAGTGCCGCTACTGCGCTCAATGCAGCGCAAGCGTGCCTGCAAGGTTTTGTTAAATTTGTACAATCTCGATAACGTATATCATGGTTTCGCAAATACCTAAATAGTTATTAAATGCATGAGGAGAACCACCGATGAGAACTTATTTGGTCACGGGCGGGGCAGGTTTTATAGGCTCCAACTACATTCATTATATGTTTAAAAAATATGATAATGAGATCCGCATCATAAATGTGGATGCGCTCACCTATGCCGGAAACCTTGAAAATCTCAAAGAAGTTGAGAAGCGGAGCAATTATGCTTTTGTAAAGGCCGATATCTGTGATAAAGAGGCTATAAGCCGTATATTTGCGGAAAACGATATAGACAGGGTAGTGCATTTTGCGGCGGAAAGCCATGTGGACAGGAGTATTAAAAATCCGGAGGTTTTCGTTCGAACAAACGTTCTGGGAACCGCGGTTATGTTAAACTGCGCCAAAGCGGCATGGGAACTGCCGGACGGAAGTTATAAGGCGGATAAGAAATTCCTGCATGTTTCGACTGATGAAGTATACGGTTCTCTGACGGAGGACGGCGGATATTTTTATGAGACTACGCCGTATGCGCCTCACAGTCCGTATTCCGCGAGCAAAGCCTCATCCGATATGCTTGTAAAGTCCTATATGGATACATATAAGTTTCCGGCCAATATTACGAACTGTTCCAACAACTACGGCCCTTATCAGTTTCCGGAGAAGCTCATTCCTCTTATCATAAACAACGCATTGCAGGGCAAAAAGCTTCCGGTATACGGAGACGGGAAAAACGTGCGCGACTGGCTTTATGTTGAAGACCATGCCAAAGCGATAGATATGGTTCAGGAAAAAGGAAGGCTGTTTGAGACCTACAATGTCGGCGGACATAACGAAAAGCAGAATATTGAGATCATACATATAATCCTCGATACCTTAAAGGAAATGTTAAGCGACGATGATCCGAGAAAAGCGCATATAAGCGAAGACCTGATTACTTATGTTGAAGACCGCAAGGGTCACGACAGGCGTTATGCCATAGCTCCGGACAAGATCAAAGATGAGATAGGCTGGGAACCCGAAACGATGTTTAAAGACGGAATCAGGCTTACCATAAAGTGGTTCTTTGAGCATGAAGAGTGGATGAAGAACGTAACAAGCGGCGATTATCAGAAATACTATAACGAAATGTACGAGTGAGGATTTATTTATGAAAGGTATCATATTGGCGGGCGGTTCGGGGACAAGGCTGTATCCGCTTACTAAAGCTGTGTCAAAACAGATTATGCCCGTATACGATAAACCGATGATATATTATCCGTTATCCATACTTATGTTGGCCGGAATAAGGGATATCATGATTATCTCCACGCCGAGGGATCTTCCGGCGTTTAAGGAGCTGTTCGGAAGCGGGGAACAGCTTGGTCTGCGCTTTGAATACGCGGCGCAGGAGACTCCGAGAGGACTTGCCGATGCTTTTATAATCGGAGCGGATTTTATCGGGGACGACAATGTTGCGTTGGTGCTCGGAGACAATATTTTTTACGGACAGAGTTTTTCAAGTGTGCTTAAGAGAGTGGCTTCAATGGAAAAGGGCGCGACAATATTCGGCTATTATGTGCGCGATCCGAGAGAATACGGTGTAGTTGAGTTTGACGAAAACGGAATGGCCATATCGATCGAGGAGAAACCCGAACATCCCAAGAGCAATTATGCGGTTCCCGGACTTTATTTTTATGATAACGACGTGGTGGAGATAGCGGCAAACGTAAAGCCGTCTGCCCGCGGCGAAATAGAGATTACAAGTATCAATAATGAATATCTCAGGCGTGGAAGTTTGAGGGTGGAAACGCTTGGACGAGGTTTTGCTTGGCTTGATACGGGAAGCCATGATTCTCTGTTGGATGCGGCCGATTTTGTGGCGGCGTTCCAGAAAAGGCAGGGACTGTATATTTCCTGCATAGAGGAGATAGCATACAAGAGAGGTTTTATAGATAAAGAGCAGCTTCTTAAGCTCGCGGAGCCGTTGCTTAAGACAAACTATGGAAAATATCTGGTAGAGGTTGCGAATGGACTCTAAAAAATTACGACGGACCATATTAGGAGTCATAATTGTATTTATTATAATAACAGGTGTTATCATAGCTGCCAACCGGGATATGATCCGGGAAAAGTTTGGATCGGGAACCGGGAAAAAAAGCAGTAATGCCGCGGTTTCATCAGATCCGGAAGGCTCGCGGGCGAATGGGCAGACTGACTCCGGACAGCTTGGCAATGATCTGCAGGGTTTTATGCAGGATGACGGATTTTTTGATCCTGAAGTTAAATACAAGAGTATTGAAACATATGCAGGCAGGGCGGTAACGCCGATCATGAGCTCCGTGGCCAAAGACATACGTATAATGATAGTGGACAGCAGGGGCAGACTGGTGACTGGCGCGCCTTTCAGCATAAAGATACAGGAGCTTGGCGAGTATACGGACGATAATGAGGACGGCATAATTTATATCGACGGAGTCCGCGCAGGCGAGTACAGCGTGTCCATGAATGAGATGGACGGATTTAAGGTACCCAATACCGTGACTACCATTAAAGTTAAGCAGGATATAGAGTATCGCGTTCTGGATGATGTTGAGTATCTTATGCTTACAGAGGACGATGTGGATGCGTCCAAGGAGGACTTGGAGGTAAAAGAGGCCGAAAGCGAAGCTGACGGTACGGAGAATACGTCTTTTGATATGGCTGACGGCAATGCAAGAAAAGGTATTGACGTTTCCAAATGGAATAAGGAAATAGACTGGGAAGCGGTAAAAGACGACGGAGTGGAGTTTGCCATTATCCGCTGCGGTTACAGAGGTTCTTCCGGCGGCGCTCTTATAATAGATCCGCGTTTTAAGGAAAATATAGAAGGCGCGATAGAAGCGGGCATTCCGGTCGGAGTCTACTTCTTTACGCAGGCGGTGAGCGAACGTGAGGCTATAGAAGAGGCCAGTATGGTTATCAGCCTGATACGTGAATATGACGTGGACTATCCCGTCTTTCTGGACAGCGAAAGCGCGGGCGGCAGGGGTCGCGCGGACGATCTGTCCAAGGAGGAGAGAACGAAATACCATAAAGCTTTTCTTAACACGATAGCGTCTGCCGGCTATGAAACGGGCGTTTATGCCTCAACCAACTGGTTTGGCAGACGGATAAATGTCGATGAACTTTCCGGTTATAATATATGGCTTGCCCAGTATGCCGAAGTTCCTACATATGAAGGTTATTACAATATGTGGCAGTACACTTCCAAAGGAACAATAAACGGAATTTCGACAAATGTAGACCTGGATCTGTCTTACATGAATATAGATACGTCAATAGATCATTCCGCAAAATCCGGCGGATATACCGGAGTCGTCGAGGGCGATACCGGAAACGTGCCGGTGGATAAGAAGGATTATTAGTAACTTATAACGGAGGAACAACATGGGAAAGATAACTGTGGAAACATGTGAAATAGAAGGTCTGAAGGTCATCACTCCGACAGTTTTTAAAGATGAGCGGGGATATTTTATGGAAACCTACCAGTATGAGGATTTTAAAGCGGCAGGTATCGAACAGGTGTTTGTACAGGACAACCAGTCGGCGTCCGTAAAAGGAGTGCTGCGCGGTCTGCATTTCCAGATAAATTATCCTCAGGATAAGCTCGTAAGGGTACTGCAGGGCGAGGTGTTCGACGTTGCGGTGGATATAAGGCCGGGGTCTTCTACTTATGGCAAGTGGTTCGGAGTCAGGCTGTCCGCCGAGAATAAAAAACAGTTTTTTATACCCAAAAATTTTGCACACGGTTTTCTGGTGCTTTCTGATTATGCTGAATTTGCTTATAAATGTACGGATTTTTATCATCCTAACGACGAGGGCGGCATCATATGGAACGATCCCGATATAGGAATCGAGTGGCCGCTTTTATCCGGCATGGAACTCATACAGTCCGAGAAAGATACAAAATGGGGCGGCATTAAGGAATTCAGTGAGAAGTACCGGAAATAGAAGCGGAGATCTCTAAGAAAAATGAGCGCAGATAAGACGGTTACCAAAAACAATGCAGACAATATAAATAAAAAGAAAAAACACGGTATTTTACCAAAGCCCGCAGCGATCGCCATATTCTGGGGGCTTGGTTTGATTTTGGGAATTGTGCTCATAAATCATCACAATCCCCTGGCCGATCAGGCGACCGAAAATATGAAAAAAGTGAGCGGCTGTGTGTTGATTGCGTTCACCTGCATAATTTTTGCACTTTTTTATGACGGCCTGACCACCATTCCCAAAGAGCTTTTCCAGAGCCGCAGACTGATATGGAAGCTTGCCAAAAACGATTTTAAAAAGCGTTACGCGGGCTCGTACTTAGGTGTGGTCTGGGCTATGGCGCAGCCTGTCGTAACGGTCGTTATGTATTGGATAGTCTTTGACAGGGTGTTTGATACCAGAAGCCAACTTGTGGCAAGCGGAGTGCAGGTGCCGTATGTGCTTTATCTGACGGCGGGGCTTGTACCGTGGTTTTATTTTTCGGAGGCCATAACGCAGGGCACAATGGCGCTGCTTGAATACAATTATTTAGTTAAAAAGGTGGTATTTAATATAAGTATACTGCCCATCATAAAAATCGTGGCGGCTACTTTTATCCACGTATTTTTTGTATGCATACTTATGATAGTGGCGCTTTTATACGGTTATTATCCGAGCGTGTATACCCTGCAGATATTTTATTACAGCTTCTGCCTGTTTTTGCTGGTGTTGGCTATGAGCTATTTCACCTGCGCGCTTGTTGTATTTATAAGAGATTTACAACAGATCATAAACATTGCGCTGCAGATAGGAATGTGGGCCACGCCTATCTTATGGGACATATCCATGCTCAAGACCGATTCCATGAAAGCCTTATTTAAACTAAATCCCATGGTATATATCGTAAACGGTTACAGAAGCGCGATTTATGAGAAAATCTGGTTTTTTGAGCATTTTTATTCATCCACGTATTTCTGGATATTTACTATAAGCCTGTTCTGCATAGGAACTTTGATATTTAAGAAGCTCAGGACGCATTTTGCGGATGTCATGTAAAGACTTAGAGGGGCGCGGCGTTTATTATGGAAGAAAATATAGCTATCCGTGTTACGGATCTGGAAAAAGTGTATAAATTATATAACAAGCCGTCAGACAGGGTAAAAGAGGCTCTTGGTTTTGGCAGGAAAAAGCGGCACACGGTACATCATGCGTTGAACGGTATCAATCTTACGATAAAACGTGGGGAAACCGTGGGAATTATCGGGACCAACGGTTCGGGCAAGTCTACCATACTTAAAATAATAACAGGTGTTCTTAATCCCACTTCGGGCGAAGTTGAGGTAAACGGCCGTATTTCCGCCTTGCTTGAGTTGGGCGCGGGCTTTAACATGGAATACAGCGGCATGGAAAATATATATTTAAACGGCACCATGATAGGCTTTTCCGAAAAGGAGATCGATGAAAAAATCGACGATATCCTGGAATTTGCCGATATCGGGGAATATGTCTACCAGCCTGTCAAAACTTACTCAAGCGGCATGTTTGTAAGGCTGGCGTTTGCGGTGGCTATAAATATAGAGCCTGAGATACTTATAGTAGATGAGGCGCTTTCGGTAGGCGACGTCTTTTTTCAGGCGAAATGCTACCATAAATTTGAGGAATTTAAGCAGATGGGCAAGACCATTGTTTTTGTAAGCCACGACCTAAGCAGCATAAGCAAATACTGTGACAGGGTAGTGCTGCTTAATCAGGGCGTGAAGCTTGGCGAGGGTAAGCCCAAAGAGATGATAGACGCCTATAAGCAGGTGCTTGTAGGGCAGTATACCGTGCCGGAGACAGAGGGCGGAAGTCTTTTGGACGACGAACAGTTAAGAAGTCTCGCGGCAGGAGAGAAAACATTGACCAAAGAAGTCAATGAAAACCCCGAACTTTTGGAATACGGTTCTAAAAAAGCGGTAATCACCCAATACTATATTACGGATGAAAAAGGTAATAAAACCGCGGCGATTATCAAGGGCAGCCGCTTTTCCATCCATATGAAAGTGGAAATGGAGCAGGACATAGCCGCGCCCGTATTCGCTTTTACGATTAAAAATATCAAAGGAACCGAAATAACCGGCACCAACACCATGTTTGAAAAAGCCTTCCTTTCCTCCGTAAAGGCGGGAGAAAGCAAAGAGATAGTCTTTACGCAGGAAATGAACTTACAGGGCGGGGATTATTTGCTGTCCCTGGGCGTGACGGGTTACGAAGGAGACGATTTTACCGTTTACCACAGACTCTACGACGTGCTTAATCTGACCGTAATCTCCGATAAAGATACGGTGGGCTTCTATGATATGAATTCTAAAATAGAAATAAAGTAAATTGTTGATGCGCCTGCTGCGAAACTATGATATATGTTATTGAGATTGCACAGATTTAACAAAACCCTTGCAGGCCGCTTTCGCCGCGTTGAGCGCAGTAGCGGCACTAAGCTCGGAAATACCTCGCTAACTGCCGACGCGCTCAGAGCGCCTGCAATGGTGTTTGTTAAATCTGTACAATCAATATACGTTGAGATAGTGTTTCGCAATTACCTATCTTTATTTATTTTGCGAGGTTGAATAGATGATAGAAGAAATCGGAAAACTTAAACTGGATTTAAGCCTTTATCCGGGCGAAGATCTGTATTGCGACGGAGAAATAGAGGATGAGCTTCTGCAGATTGCCCGCGATTATTCGCAGGTGGAATATCCGCGCATCATAGAGGAGAGGAAAAACTGGCCCATATTATATCATCTTTCGAAGCTTCGTGAAAATATCGTGGAATGGCTTCCGATAACGAAAGATATGAAAGTCCTGGAGGTGGGGTCCGGCTGCGGCGCAATCACGGGCGCGTTGGCCGATAAGGCGAAAGAGGTGACCTGTATAGAGCTTTCCAGAAAAAGGAGCCTTATCAACGCATACAGGCATATGGACTGTGAGAATGTGACCATTCATGTAGGAAATTTTCAGGACATTGAGCCGACGCTGCCGGATGACTATGATTTAGTATGTCTGATAGGGGTTTTTGAATACGGACAGGCTTATATCGCTTCTGACAATCCTTATGAGGACTATCTTAATATACTCAAAAAGCATGTAAAAGCGGGCGGACGGATAGCCATAGCCATAGAGAACAGACTGGGTTTAAAGTATTTCGCAGGGTGCAGAGAGGATCATCTGGGGACATGGTTTTCGGGAATTGAAGGCTATCCTGACGGCGGAGTGGTGCGGACTTTTTCGCGGAACGCGCTTATTAAGATTGCTGAGAAATGCGGCTTTTCCGATGCGGAAGTGTCTATGTACTATCCATACCCGGACTATAAATTCATGACAAGCATATATTCCGACAAACGCCTGCCCAAAGCCGGGGAACTGTCCGCCAATCTGCGCAATTTCGACAGGGACAGGCTGCAGCTTTTTGATGAAAAGCTTGTATTCGACACTCTTATAGCAGACGGAGAGTTTCCTCTTTTTTCCAATTCATACATGATGATATTAGGACCCGAACCTGATATAGAATATGTCAGATATTCAAATGACAGGGCCGACGGGTTTAAGATAAAAACACAGCTTGTCCGTAAAAAAGCGGTTATTGATGATGAGCCTGAACGGGAAGACATGGAAAACTGTGTGTCGGAAGACTGTAAAGCTGAAGACGGATATATAAAAGTAATAGAAAAACACCCGTTATGTAATGAGGCCATAGAACATATCGAAAAGATGGAAAGCGCTTACGAAAAGCTTACGGAGCGTTATTCGGGTTCAGACCTTAAGATAAACAAATGCAGGCTTGTTTATGCGCAGCCTGATAATGGGGACGATATAACGGAGCATGATGCGCGGGAAAACGGATCTGACGTAAAAGAGTCTGTTTTTAATGAAATATATGCGGAATTTGAGTATATAGAAGGCAAAACTCTTGAGGAGTATCTGGACGAGTGTCTTGAAAAAGGCGACACGGATAAATTTCACGCGTTATTTAATGAGTATATGGAAAAAATCTCCTATAATGAACAGCTTCCTGTTTCGGATTACGATCTGATATTTTCCAACATTCTGATATCGCCCGACGGAGACTGGAATGTGATAGATTATGAGTGGACTTTCGGAAGGCCGCAGGAAACCAAAGAATCTGCTTTTCGCGCCTTGTATTGTTATATACTTGAAAATGATAAAAGAAACAGGTTAAATCCTGATTTAATATTTCAGCGGTTGGGGATCACTGAGAAAGATGCGGAATCATACAGGCAGCAGGAAATGGATTTTCAGAAATATGTCACGGGAAAGCGCATGTCGATGGATGAGATAAGAGAGGCCATGGCGCAGCCTGTATATGATCTTGATATGCTGTCCTTGTCCGACCTGACGCAAAGACGAAGTAAAACGGTGCAGATATATGAGGATGACGGCAATGGTTTTTCTGAGGAAAATTCATATTTCGTGGATATGAGCGCAAATGAAGAAGAATATCTGGAACTTGATGTTAAGGACGGGACAAAGGCCCTGCGCATAGATCCCGGCAGCGACTATTGTATAGTTTATATTAAAGAGATAAGATTAAATGAGACTCTGCTTCCGCTTAAGGGAAAACACATTTCCGTAAACGGATTTAAGATCGGAGAGGGAGTTTACGCATTCGATACCGCTGATCCTAACATTACGCTGCAGTTGTCGCAGTTTACGGGAATGAAAGAGAGTATCCTTAAAGTTTACATGCAGATCAGCGCGGTCCCGGAAGAGACTGTGAAGCATATGCAGAAAAGAGGATTGTTTTAAGCCATGGAAGAAAAAAATTTTTCATATGACTGGGCCGCTTATTATCAGGCTGCCTATGAAAAAGAAAAGAAGAAAAATACGCTGTTGGCAGGCAGGATAGCCGATACTCAGGTTAAGGAAGAAGAGCTTAGGGCTAATCTTGAGCGTATTGAGAAGAGTATTTTCTGGAAGCTGTCCGCTCCCTTTAGAAAGTGTTATTACGCCGTTTCTTCCGGGAATAAAGGCGGGAAATCTTCAAACACAAAAATAACAGATGTTATGAAAACTAAGCCCAAGGCCTGTCAAAAGGAGTATCAACAGGAGGTCTTCAGGCAGAAACACCCGTATCTGCAATGGATAGCGGAGAATGAAGGGGCAGAAGCAGTCGGTGAATATGAAGAAACCGCGTTTATAAACGGTTGGCAAAAGAAAGAGATCCCGGGCACCGATCTGTGTATCATAATCTGCGGCAAAGGGATACTCTGCCCACGTAACGAAGAAATAATTAAATCATGGTTTAACAATCATGGAAACTGTCTTTTTGCATATGCGGACGAAGATTATTATTATGAGGATATTTCCAACCGCATGCATCCTTGGTTCAAACCCGGATGGTCGCCGGATACCCTGCTTTCTTTTTGTTATATAGGACACATGGTAGTGGTAAGGAAGTCTTTTTATCATGGTTTTTTGGAAGGAGATAAAGCGGGACGCGGTGATTACGCCGATTTTTATAAGCTGTGCCTTATGTTGGAGGAAAGGGCTGCTACGTTGGAAGACGGAGACAGGCTGGCGCGTTCCTTGCAGGCAGACGCCAAGGCAGCGCATGACAGGGTTGGAAATATAGAACAGGTGTTATTTCATAATCTTTTTGAGCCCGATGAGGACGGCGTCAAGCTTTTGGAAGAAGTAAAGCGGCAGGGGGCTGACGTTCTTGAGGCTGCGGAGAAGCTTCTGCAGACAAAGCTTGAGCAGGGTTACGATATGGAAGGCTGCGGCGCAGAGTATTCCGATATCAGACTGGAAGCGTTGAAAAGACGGGGCATAAAAGCTCGTCTGCAGACGGGATCGGACCCTGATATATATAACGTGTGTTATGATATAAATATTACAGGCTCGTACAGGGGAAAAGCCGTAAACAATATGGTATCAGTGATAATTCCGTCAAAGGATCACCCCGATCTGCTAAAGAGCTGCCTGTCGTCTTTTAAGGAGAGGACTGAATACGGAAGCTATGAATTTGTGATCGTGGACAACGGAAGTTCCGAAGCCAATAAGGCTTTGGTGGAAGAGCTTTGCGAAGAATACGGCTGTACGTATGTTTATGAGCCTATGGACTTTAATTTTTCGGCGATGTGCAATCTGGGGGCGAAATATGCTAAGGGAGACTACCTGTTATTTTTGAATGATGATATTGAAGTGATAGAAAAGGACTGGCTGGGTATAATGCTCGGTCAGGCACAGCAGCCGCATGTGGGCGCGGTCGGGGCCAAGTTGTGGTATGCCGGCAGCAATATCATACAGCATGCGGGGATAACCAATATGGGCATAGGCCCGTCGCATAAACTTGCCTCACTTACAGATAACAAGTGTTATTATTATGGCAGGAACCTTCTTACTTATGATGTTATCGGAGTTACCGCGGCCTGTCTTATGATCGAAAAAAGAAAGTATTTCGAAACGGGCGGCATGGATGAGTCTATGAAAGTTGCCTATAATGATGTGGATTTATGTTTCAGGCTTATCGAGTCAGGTTACTATAATGTCCTGCGCAATGATGCGGTCTTATTCCACCATGAATCCATGAGCAGGGGGCTAGACAGCGGCGACGACGCCAAGTGGGAGCGGCTGCTTGAGGAAAAAGAGGTTTTGTATGAAAAACATCCTGATATGAAGGGAAAGGATATTTTTTATAACAGCGGTCTGAATGATGATAATGTAAGATATGCCTGCAATTATAAATATGAGCATATGCTTAAGGATAAGACGGTAAGGCCTGTAAAAAGCAGTATCGACAGGCTGCGCAAAGCTAAGAGAGACGCCATGCATCTTACTGTGGACAGCGCCGGACTTTTGCCTAAAGGAAGCAGGGAAGAGGAAGACATTATTGAGATCTCGGGCTGGAGCTATATAGCCGGAGAAGATAATTCAAGATATATAAGAAGCGTTCTTTTGCAAAAGGATGAGATAAGAGTCTATACGGCAGAACCCTTTGCCGTGTACAGGGAAGATGTGGAAAAAGCGTTGACCGATGAAGTCAATGCATTCAATGCGCTCCTTGCGGGATTTGTGCTCCGCATACCTGCCAAGGAACTGGGAGCCGGCTGTTGGAAAATAGGCATGCTCGCGGAGGATGCCGAGCATCATAGAAAATTTCTGGCATGGTCCGATAAGGTATTGAAAAAAGACTGATATGCATTGAATGCATAATACCGGGTTTTGAAAGAGACCCGGCTGTGATTGGAGAGGCAGTATGGAGAATATGCAGGAAAACATGGAAAGCGCAAAGGATCTGCGCTACTATAAGGATATGTATGAAAGCGAATGTAAAAAAGGCCGCCTTCTGGAGCAGAAACTTGCTGCCGGGCAGCAGAGCGCCGCGTATATGGAGCAGAAACTTGCCAGGATAAAAGGCAGCGTTTTCTGGAAATATTCAGGGCCTCTGCGTTCTTTTGCGCACAAGATACAAAGGACAAGAGAGCGTATCGGCTATTATGGCAGCATTAAGGGAGTTCTGCGCAAACTTGACGCCAAGCGTATAGAAAAAAAGGCCCGCGCAGGCCACGGAAGCGCAAGCTTCCCGTCGGCGCAGGAGGCTGAGAGACAGAGAGAGACGGTTTTTCCGAAGAATATAAAATTCAGTATACTTGTACCGCTCTATAATACGCCTGAAAAATTTTTAACACAGGCAATTGATTCCGTGCTCGCGCAGACTTATGAAAACTGGGAACTTTGTCTGGCGGACGGTTCCGACCGCGGGCATGAGTATATTGAGAACGTGTGCAGGGAATATATTGAAAAAGACAGGGAATATCTGAATAAGCATCCTGAGCTTTTGGAGAAGGTCGGCGTCAAAGGACGTATTATATATGAGCGGCTGGAAAAAAATGAAGGTATATCGGGAAATACCAACCGCGCGTTGGCTATGGCGGGCGGAGATTATATAGGCTTGTTTGACCATGACGACATACTGCATCCTTCTGTTTTGTTCGAATATATGAAAGCGATATGCGGGCAGGGGGCAGACTATATATACTGCGATGAAGCCACTTTTCACGGCAACGGCATCGACAACATGATCACGCTTCATTTTAAGCCGGATTTTGCGATAGATAATCTGCGCGCCAATAATTATATCTGTCATTTCAGCGTATTTGACAGAAAACTGCTTGATGACGGCGCGCTTTTCCGTTCACGCTTTGACGGAAGTCAGGACCATGACATGATCCTGCGCCTGACGGATAAGGCGCGCAAGATCGTTCATGTCCCTAAGCTCATGTATTACTGGCGTTCCCATAAAGGAAGCGTGGCGTCCGACATAAACGCCAAGAGCTATGCGATAGACGCAGCCAAAGGCGCGGTAGCAGATCATCTGAGGCGCAAAGGCTTTGAAAATTTTGAGATCACCTCTACCAAGGCATTTGAGACTATCTTCAGAATACGTTACGAGATTGAAAGAGAAGCAAAAATAACAATCGTTATTCCAAATAAAGACCACTGCGACGACTTAAAACGCTGTGTTTCTTCGATATTGGAGATGAGCAGTTATGATAATTATGACATCGTGATAGTGGAAAATAATTCAATAACAGATGATATTTTTAAATATTATGAAGAACTGTCGCAAAATCCCCGTATAAAAGTATTAACTTATGAGGGTGAGTTTAATTACTCGCGTATCAACAATTTCGGAGTGGCGCATGCCGACGGGGACTATATTATCTTACTTAATAACGATACGCAGGTCATAACCATAAACTGGATGGAAGAACTGCTCATGTATGCGCAGAGAGAAGATGTGGGAGCCGTGGGCTGTAAGCTTTATTATGAAGATAAGACGATACAGCATGCAGGCGTCGTCATTGGGCTTGGCGCCCACAGGACCGCCGGACACAGCCATTACAGGGTAAGCAGCAATAATCTCGGATATATGGGAAGGCTGTGCTATGCGCAGGATGTCAGCGCGGTTACGGGCGCCTGCCTTATGGTAAAAAAGGAGCTTTATTACAGGGTCGGCGGTCTTGATGAAAGCTTCGCGGTCTCGCTCAATGACGTGGATTTCTGTCTGAGGCTTATGGAAGCGGGATATCTTAACGTATTTACGCCTTTTGCGGAGCTTTATCATTATGAGTCCGTATCAAGAGGATCGGATGCCGAGGGGGAGAAGGCCGCAAGATATAATGAAGAGTCGGAGCGTTTCCGTCGGAGATGGCATGAGATACTTGAAAAAGGCGATCCATATTATAATATTAATTTTTCACTCGACAGAAGCGACTTTGCTTTGAAAATTAATGCATAGTGTGATATTATATATGAAAAGGAAATTTTTATATGGAGGTAAGGAGTATGGGTTACAAAGATCAGTATGAATTCTGGCTGAATGATTCTTATTTTGATGCGGACACCAAAAAAGAGCTTCAGGCGATTGGAAATGATGAAAAGGAGATTGAAGAACGTTTTTACAAGGATCTTGAGTTTGGCACGGGGGGCTTGAGAGGCATTATCGGAGCCGGCACTAACCGTATGAACATCTATACCGTGCGTAAGGCGACACAGGGGCTTGCCAACTATATCAGGAAACAGGGCGGAGAGTCCAAGGGAGTTGCCATCGCCTATGATTCAAGAAGAAAGTCTCCTGAATTTGCGGACGAAGCGGCGCTTTGCCTGGCGGCAAACGGAATTAAAGCCTATGTTTTTGATTCCTTAAGGCCGACCCCGGAACTGTCTTTTGCGCTGCGCGCGTTGGGCTGTATATCGGGTATCGTGATCACGGCAAGTCATAATCCGCCGGAATACAACGGATATAAATGCTACTGGGAAGACGGCGCGCAGGTAGCCGCTCCGAGAGATAAAGAGATAATTACCGAAGTAAACAATGTTACCGATTACCACGATGTTAAGACTATGGACAAGAACGAAGCCATAAAGGCCGGACTCTATCAGGTGATCGGCAAAGAGATCGACGATAAATACATGGCTGAGCTGAAAAAACAGATCATCCATCCTGAGATAATTAATGAAGTCGCAGGAGATATTAAGATAGTATACTCTCCTTTCAACGGCACGGGTAATGTCCCGGTAAGAAGAATACTTGATGAGATCGGCTTTAAGAACGTCTATGTCGTTCCCGAACAGGAGATGCCCGATCCCGACTTTACCACACTGGCATATCCCAATCCCGAGGATCCTAAAGCATTTACGCTGGCTCTTAAGCTTGCTAAGGAAAAGAATGCCGATATCGTGCTTGCGACCGACCCCGATGCCGACAGACTCGGTATCTACGCTTTGGATACGGCAAGCGGAGAGTACGTGCCTTTCACCGGTAATATGTCCGGTATGCTGATAGCCGAATATATCTTAAGAGAGAGGACGGCGACCGGTAAGATGCCCGTGAATCCCGCGCTTGTTACCACGATAGTTACAACTAACATGACTAAAGCGATCTGCGATGACTATAACGTAAAATGTATCGAAGTCCTGACCGGTTTTAAATACATAGGCGAGCAGATCAAGCTTTTTGAACAGTCAGGCTCCAACAACTATGTATTCGGTCTTGAGGAAAGCTACGGCTGTCTTGCGGGAACCCACGCGAGAGATAAAGACGCCATTGTTGCCGTTATGTGCCTGTGCGAAATGGCTGCGTGGTGTAAGAAACACGGTAAGACCGTATGGGATCAGATGATAGAGCTGTATGAGAAATACGGCTATTTCAAAGAGACTCAGTATTCCATTACCATGAAAGGCATAGACGGCGCCAAAGAGATCAAAGAGCTTATGGATAAACTTCGCAGTAATCCGCCTAAGAGCTTTGGCGAACTTAAGGTTAAGGAATTCAGGGATTATGACACGGGTAAGACGCTGAATCTTGAAACCGGAGCCGAAGGAGTTACCGGGCTTCCGAAGTCCAATGTGCTCTACTTTGATCTTACCAATGATTCATGGTGCTGCGCGCGTCCGTCAGGAACCGAGCCTAAGATCAAATTTTACATGGGTGTTAAAGGTACGGGCCTTAGTGACGCCGAAGAAAAACTTAATACACTCACCGAAGAACTTAAAAAATATCTTTAATAATTGTAATAATCAGGAAAGAATGGAATCGCCCCGGAATGTGGGGCGATTCTATGATATTCAGGAATATGGGTAAACATATAATAAATAGAGCCAATATCGGCAAAACGATAAATTATTTACGCAAAAACGGCATAAAACATGCATATTACGCCGCCAGGGAAAGATTAGAGGCTGAGACAGGTTACGATTATGTTTATGCCGGGCCGGATGAGAAAAGTCTGGCTTTTCAGAGAGAGGATTGGAAAGAATTTCCTTACCGTTTCAGTATCGTCGTTCCGGCCTATGAGACCGTGGAAGAACATCTGCGTGAGATGATAGAATCCGTCAGAAATCAGAGTTACCAAAGATGGGAACTTATAATCGCGGATGCCAGCGAAGGAAACGGCGTTGAGGAATTGGTTTACAAATATCAGGTAGAAGAACACGAGAGAAGGATACGTTTTATAAGGCTCGATGAAAACAGAGGTATTTCGGAGAATACCAACAGAGCGATAGAGGCGGCTGAGGGAGATTATATCGCGCTGCTTGACCACGATGACATACTTGCTTATGACGCCTTGTATGAAATGGCAAAGGCCGTTAAGTTAAATACAGATATAACAGGCAACAAAAGGCCTGCGCTGCTGTATTCGGATGAGGATAAATATGACGATAACGGGCGTTATTTTATGGACCCTCATTTAAAATATGATTTTAACTTAGATCTTATAATGTCTAACAATTATGTCTGTCATTTTATGGCTGTGGACGCGGCGCTTATGAAAACACTTAAACTTCGCAAAAAGTATGACGGAGCACAGGATTATGATCTGGTGCTGCGGGTGGTGGCGAAACTTCTTGGCGAAGTGTCCGCTGATAAATTAAAAGAGAATATCATACATGTTCCAAAGGTGCTGTATCATTGGCGCAGCCACAGCAGATCCACTGCGCAGAACACCTCAAGCAAGGCTTATGCGTATGAGGCGGGAAAAGCGGCTTTGGAAGATTTTTGCATAAACAGGGGTATGAACGTAAATGTGAGCCATGCCCTGCATCTTGGATTTTACAGGATTGAATATATGCCTGACATTTTTGCCAACCGTCCGGAGGTCGGCATCGCAGGCGGAAGAGTATTGGATCGGAACAATAAAATAATATCCGGTATATATGATGAAAACGGTGAAAGACTGTATGTCGGACTCCATAAAGAATACAGCGGGGGAAGCGCGCACAGGGCGTCGCTCATGCAGGACTGCGCGGCCGTAGACATAAGGTGTATAAGGCTTTGCAGGGAATTACAACCGTTATTTAAAGAAATAACAGGTGTTATGTATAAGGAGACGGGAACTTGGAAGCTTGCGGATGTTTCCGCGATATCCTGTGATGAAGAAGGTTATAAGAAGCTCAGTATGGAACTTGGGAGGGCCGCCGCGAAGAAGGGGTATCTTGTAGTATGGTGTCCTGAACTTACGGTAAAACTATGATAAGCATTGCTTAACCGTGCAGATATAAGTTAAATGGAGATTTAATAAATGCGATCTACCATTATAATACCTAATTATAACGGAATAAGGTATATAGAGGACTGCCTGAGATCCATTCAGAATGAGCAGGCGCGCATAATTGTGGCGGATAATGCCTCGGACGACGGAAGCTATGAGCTTGTAAAGGAGAAGTTTCCGCAGGTGGAAACGATCCGTTTTAAAAATAACACCGGTTTTTGTAAAGCTGTAAACGCAGGTATCGCAATGGCCGATACCGAGTATGTTATTTTACTTAACAATGATACGCGGGCGGAAAGAGGTTTCGTCAGGGAACTGGAAAAGGTTATGGACAGCGCGCCGGACATTTTTTCGGCTTCCGCGAAGATGATCTCTATGCATGAAAAGGATAAGATAGACGATGCCGGAGATCTTTACTGCGCCCTCGGTTGGGCTTTTGCGATAGGAAAAGGACGGCCGGAGAGGGCATATCTTGAAGAATACCCAATCTTTGCCTCCTGCGGCGGAGCCGCGATCTACAGAAAGAGCATACTGGATAAGATAGGGCTTCTGGACGAAAATCATTTTGCATATCTCGAGGATATTGACCTGGGATACAGGGCGCAGATATACGGGTATCGTAATATATTTGCTCCTAAAGCGCGGGTTTACCATGCAGGGAGCGCCGCGTCGGGCTCGCGTTACAATAGCTTCAAGACGGCTCTTACTTCTAAGAACAGTATTTACATTATATATAAGAACATGCCGTTTGCGCAGCTTCTGCTGAATCTGCCGTTTTTGACTGTCGGTTTTATCATAAAGACCGTCTTTTTTATAAAAAAAGGACTGGGCGCGGTTTATATAAAAGGCCTTATAAAAGGATTTAAGCTGTCTGCGTCCGCTGAGGGCAGAAAGAACAAGGTCAGGTTTAAAAAAGAAAATCTCGGTTCATATTGCAGGATACAGCTCATGCTGTGGGTAAATATGGTAAGGAGATTAACAGCATAATAACACTTGTTATTAATTAGCCGAAAGAGGCATAGCCATGATAAAGGATAATCAAAAGTATTTTAACAGGCTGCATCTTCTGGTAGATGCCATAGTTATTGTAATTTCATATATGTTTGCGTGGTATCTGAAATTTGAAAGCCCGTTTTCGGACATGGACCCGACAAGGGGCGCGCTTACCATGCAGACATATTTTGAGCTGCTGTATTTTATAGTGCCGGGTTATATAGCGCTTTATTATTACTTTAATTTATATACGCCCAAACGCGCAACGGTTCACAAGTATGAGATACTTAATATCTTTCAGGCCAATACCGTAGGCATAATAATCCTGATGGCAGGTTGGTATGCCATAAGGCAGATCGACTTCTCCCGTTCCATGATGGGTATGTTTTATATTATAAACATAATCTTTACCACATTATGCAGATCCCTGATAAGGACTATACTGCAATATTTCAGGAAAAAGGGCTATAATATCAAGTATATCCTTCTGGTAGGTTATTCAAGGGCGGCGGAGGAGTATATAAACAGGATAAATGACAATCCCCAGTGGGGTTATGTGGTAAGGGGGATTTTGGATGATTCGGTTCCCGGCGGGACCATGTACAAAGGCGTGAAAGTCGTAGGATCCATAGGCAATCTTTTATATATACTGCCGGAAAATAAACTTGACGAAATAGCGATAACTCTTTCACTGAAAGACTATGACCGCCTGGAGTACATTGTGGATTTGTGTGAGAAGTCCGGCGTCCATACGAAATTCATTCCCGATTACAACAGCCTTTTCCCGAGCAGGCCGTATACGGAGGACTTAATGGGACTTGCAGTTGTAAATATCCGCTACGTGCCGCTTACCAATACTTTAAACTGGATATTGAAAAGGGCGATGGATATAGTGGTCTCATTGGCGGGAGCCGTGATCGCTTCACCGGTAATGCTTATCGCCGCTATAGCCGTTAAATGCAGCGACGGTGGACCGGTCATATTTAAACAGGAGAGGATAGGCCTGCATAACAAGCCTTTTATGATATACAAGTTCAGGACAATGGCAGTGCAGATGCCGGACGACGAGAAAAAAGGCTGGAGCATGAAGAACGATCCCCGTGTCACCAGGGTCGGGAAAATTTTAAGAAAGACAAGCATAGACGAGCTTCCGCAACTGTTCAACATATTAAAGGGCGATATGAGCGTGGTCGGGCCAAGACCCGAAAGACCACAATTTGTGGAGCAGTTTAAGGAAGAGATCCCAAGATATATGGTCAAGCATCAGGTAAGGCCGGGACTCACCGGTTGGGCTCAGATCAACGGATACCGTGGGGATACATCCATTAAACGCAGGATAGAATACGATATCTTCTATATAGAGAACTGGACTTTGTCTTTTGATATTAAAATAATGTTTTTGACCATCTTTAAAGGTTTTATAAATAAAAGTGAATAAAAATATATGTTAAAACAATAATAGAATAAATAACGGATAGCATTCATAATGGATACAATTCATAACAGATGTTATTTATAACGGATATTATTATACTTTGCATTTATATATGCCAAATGGTCATATAACGTATTTTCGCATGTTAAAACAGTCAAAATTATTAAGAAATTATAAATACTTAAAGAATATCGCATAAATTCTTGCAATTATTACAAGATGTAGTATAATTCTAAGTGGCGCTGACTTTATTTTGTTATGGCGGCGCGTACAGAAACAGAAATTGAGGGAGTACGGGATATGACAAAGAATAATAGAGATGCATATGAAGAAAAAGAGCCTGTAAAGAAATCATCAGGCAAAAAAGCCGGCGGGGGCGGCAAGGCCTCGTCAGGCGGCAGGAAACTGAGTAAGAAGGAACAGGCCAAACGAAAGAGGAGAAGGATAATCCTGTTTATAGTGGAAATATTTATCCTGCTTATATTGGTCATGGTGCTTTATCTTACTCTGTCAGGTTCCAAGACCGAGAAAGTTGAGTTGGATTACGAAGACATAATAATCAATAATACCGTTAAGGAAGCAGAGAAAACGACGATGAAAGGGTATAGGAATATCGCGCTTTTCGGCGTTGACTCTACTACCGGCGCGCTTACCAAGGGCACGAGAAGCGATGCGATACTTATAGCTTCGATCAATCAGGATACCGGAGACTGTAAACTTGTATCCGTTTACCGTGATACCTATCTTAACTTAAGCAACGACACTTATAATAAATGTAATTCCGCATATGCCAAAGGCGGCGCCGAGATGGCGATAAATATGCTCAATATGAATCTGGATATGAATATAACGGATTTTGTTACGGTCGGTTTTGCGGGCTTAAGCGATACGATAGATGCTCTTGGCGGAGTATATCTTAATGTTGACGAAAACGAAAGGTATAATCTTAACAATTACCAGTTATGTATGGCTGAAAATCTGAACAGAGACTACAAGCCGTTGGAAGAGACGGGCTATATCCTGTTGGACGGTTTACAGGCGACCGGTTTCTGCCGTGTGCGTTACGGCGGCGGCGATGATTTCAGACGCGCCGAACGTCAGCGTGAGGTTATAAGCGCGGTTATGGATCAGGCTAAAAAGGCTTCGCCGGCAGCGCTTACAAAGATAGCCAACAGCGTTTTTGAAGAAACCTATACGTCTCTTGATCTGAAAGAGATAGTTGAAGTCCTGGCGGATGTAGGCAATTATCAGATAACCGAGACGGCAGGTTTCCCCGTGGAGGAACACAGAGCTACCGGAACCGTGGGCGCCAAGGGCTCATGCGTTATCCCTGTGGATCTGGAAGAGAATGTTAAGTGGCTGCATCAGTTCCTGTTTGATGATTACGAGTATACTCCGTCGTCAACGGTTAAAGAGTGCGGCGAAAAGATTGCCGCCGATACCGGATACAGCGCTCAGTAGCCGATTTTAAGTTTGACCTGATTTTTAATAAATATATGGAAAGAAGAGCAAAGGAGCCGAATTTTACAGGCTCCTTAATGCTGTCTGAGGGAAAGATTATCGTGGAAAAAGTGGATGTTATTATCCCGACTTATAAGCCGGACAATAAATTATTGGGATTAATGGATAAGCTTGAAGGCCAGACGGTTCCCATACAGCGTATCATAATAATGAATACGGAGCAGAAATATTTTGACCGTCTTGTATATGGTTCATCTTTTTCCAAAAAATATAAGAATGTGACGGTAAAACATATATCCAAGAGAGAATTTGATCATGGAAATACAAGAAATAAGGGCGTACGCTTGTCAGATGCGGAAATCTTTGTTATGATAACACAAGACGCCGTATTAGCGGACGAGTTTGTGATAGAGGAACTTTTAAAAGGACTCAGGCAGGAAAAGGCGGCGGTGGCTTATGCAAGACAGCTTGCCTATGATACAAGCTCCGAGGTTGAGAAGTTTACCAGAAATTTCAATTATCCGGACAGGAAGTTATTTAAGACCAAGGCGGACATTGAAAGCATGGGGATCAAGACCTTTTTCTGTTCGAACGTATGCGCGGCATATAACAGGGAGATTTTTGATTCACTTGGAGGCTTCATTAAACATACTATATTTAACGAGGATATGATATATGCGGCGGGAGCGGTAGAGGCCGGTTACGGGATCGCCTACTGTCCTGACGCCAAAGTCTATCATTGTCATGACTACGGGAATATGGAGCAGTTTCACAGAAACTTTGATCTGGGCGTGTCACAGGCGGATCATCCGGAGATCTTTGAGCGTATCTCATCGGAGACGGAAGGAATAAAACTGATAAGATCCACCATATCGCACCTTTGCGATGTAAAAATGAAGAGGAAGATCCCGGCGTATATCATTAACAGCGGCTTTAAGTTTGCAGGATATAAGTTGGGTAAAAATTATAATAAAATGCCCGGAAAATTTGTGGTCAAATGTTCATCAAACAAAGAATACTGGGATATTGACAACATAATCAAAGCCGGCAGCAGGATCGATGCGACTAAGGGGTATGGCAAGTCGGACGAAGAAAGAGGAGGAAAATAGAATGTGTGGAATCGTTGGATATATAGGCAACTCCCAGGCGGCGCCGATCATTTTGGACGGATTGTCCAAACTGGAGTACAGGGGCTACGACTCTGCGGGAATGGCCGTTTTTGACGGCGAGAAGATAAATATCCGTAAATCGGTCGGAAGACTGAAGGTTCTGGAGAATTTGACCCACGGCGGGGAAAACATGCCGGGATTGTGCGGCATAGGCCATACAAGATGGGCTACGCACGGCGCTCCGAGCGATACCAACGCGCATCCCCATTTTAATGCGGAAGAGACCATAGTGGTTGTACATAACGGAATAATAGAGAATTATATACAACTGCGCGATAAACTTATATCCAGAGGTTACAAATTCGTTTCAGAGACTGATACGGAAGTTCTGGCGCATTTGCTTGATTATTATTACAAGGGCAATCCGCTTGAGGCAGTTACCAAAGTCCTTCACCGCGTGGAAGGCTCTTATGCCCTCGGCATAGTCTTTGCGGACTGTCCGGACCAGATATTTGCGGCCAGAAAAGACAGTCCTTTGATAGTCGGTCAGAATGAAGACGGCTGCTTTATAGCCTCCGATGTTCCGGCAATACTTAAGTATACCAGAAAAGTGTATTATGTTGACAATTACGAGGTCGTCAGGTTAAGAGCCGACCATATGCATTTTTATACGGTGGACGAAGAAGAAATAAAGAAAGAGCCCGTTACCATCGAATGGGACGCCAATGCGGCCGAAAAAGCCGGATATGAGCATTTTATGTTAAAAGAGATGTACGAACAGCCCAAGACTGTGTCCGACACATTGACTCCACGGGTCAAAGGTAACGATATAGTTATTGAAGAGCTGAATATGACGGACGAGGAGCTTAAGTCCATAAGCAAGATCCATATCGTTGCCTGCGGTTCCGCCTATCATGCGGGAATGACGGGCAAATATGTTATGGAAGGCCTTGCAAGGATACCTGTTGAAGTGGATCTTGCCTCCGAATTCCGTTACCGTGATCCGATACTTGAAAAAGGCTCTATGGTAGTGGTAATAAGCCAGTCGGGCGAGACCGCCGATACGCTTGCGGCGCTCAGGGAGGCTAAGGCCGGAGGCTGCAAGGTGCTTGGTATAGTAAACGTGGTAGGCAGCTCTATCGCAAGGGAGGCCGATAACGTCATGTATACCTGGGCGGGGCCGGAGATAGCGGTGGCGACGACCAAGGCATATTCCGCCCAGCTTATAGCGATGTATCTTCTGGCCATGAAATTGGGAAAAGTCAGAGGGGTGATTTCAGATGAGACTTTTGCGGAGCTTCTGGGAGACCTGAAGCGTCTGCCCGATCAGATAGAGCTTTTGTTAAATAATAAATTAAAGATCCAGAAATTTGCCAACCGCTATATCGGCGCAAAAGATGTATTTTTCATAGGAAGAGGCATTGACTATGCCATATCTCTGGAAGGCTCGTTGAAATTAAAGGAAATTTCGTATATTCATTCCGAAGCGTATGCGGCGGGAGAACTAAAACACGGGACCATATCCCTTATTGAAGATGGAACTCTGGTCGCTGCCGTTTCTACCCAGCCTGCGCTGTATGCAAAGACAATAAGCAATATGGTGGAAGTGAAGGCCAGAGGAGCTTTTGTGCTTGCGGTGACCTGCGAAGGCAATACCGAGATCGAAAAGGCGGCGGATTACGTTATCTATATTCCGGAAACCAATCCATATTTTGCCAATTCGCTTGCGATAATACCGCTTCAGTTATTCGGATATTATGTCGCCGTGGGCAAAGGCTGCGATGTGGATAAGCCGAGAAACCTTGCAAAATCCGTGACAGTTGAATAACATGCGTTATTTTAAAAAACACAAAATTAAAAAATTTTCATCACAATTTGAACACATTTAAAGGCTATACTGAGTCACAGTTAAGGGAAAACAAGTGATCATTTAAGGAAGGAGTCTTTATTATGTATGAAAATGATTATTCGGGGTTAAACGGTTCGGGCAGATCCGATGTCGAAAATAAAGAAATGGGCGAAGCGGAGAACAGAACGCAGCCGTCCACATATAATAACGGATCTTATAACTATTCGTCATCCGGAACGGGTTACGGCTATCCTCAGGGAACATGGAATAATGCGGGCGCCGGATATGGGCAGCAATCGGGAGCTTACGGATCCGGCGGACATTATCAATACAGTAACGCTTACCCTGACGGCGCAGGCGGTTTAAATGCCGGCAGGAAGAAAAAAGAGAAGAAGAAAAAGAATATAAAATTAAACAATTATATGAAAAAAGCTCTTGTCTGCGTATCTTTGGGACTTTTCTTCGGCGTATTTGCGGGAGCCGGTTTCTTCGCGGTGGAGAAAGTTACAGGAATGTTTGCCGATACTGCGGCAGAGTCGCCTGATGTAAAGAGCGTGGAAGAAAAATCCGATGCTGACGGCAAAAATGACGGAGTTGCTTCCGGAAAGGCAAATTACAGCGCTGACGGCGGCAGCATACAAAATGCGCAGAGCGTCTCAACGGTTGTTTCGGACGTCTCGGACATGGTATCCAAGGTTATGCCTGCGGTTGTGTCCATAAGCAATACTTACACTGAGAAGATGTCGTTTTTCGGTCAGACAATGGCAAGTGAAGCTCAGGCAAGCGGCTCAGGTATCATAGTAGGAAAAAATGACTCTGAACTTCTGATAGCTACGAATTATCATGTTATCGAGGACGCGGAAGAGCTTAGCGTACAGTTTGTTGAAGACAGCGAAGCCAAAGCTTCCGTGAAAGGGACCGATCCCGATATGGACCTTGCGGTCATAGCAGTCTCGCTTGATGATATCGATCATGATATTTTAGACAAGATTGCCATTGCCACACTGGGCGATTCGGACAGCCTTACGGTAGGCGAGCCTGCCATAGCCATAGGCAACTCCTTAGGATACGGACAATCCGTTACAACGGGCGTCATAAGCGCTCTTAACAGAGACATAGAGCTTTCAAACGGAATAACGGGTACTTTTATACAGACGGATGCGGCTATCAATCCCGGCAACTCGGGCGGCGCTCTTTTAAATATCAAAGGCGAAGTTATAGGGATCAATTCCAATAAGATCGGCGGCAGCGCGATCGAAGGCATGGGTTATGCGATCCCGATCTCGGCGGCCAGTCCCATTATCGCGGAACTTATGCTCAAAGAGACCAAGAATAAGGTCGCAGAAGATGAAAGAGGTTTTCTGGGTATATCCGGTATCAGCGTAACCGATGAAGTCTCTTCTGTATACGGTATGCCCAAAGGCGTATATATCGCACAGGTATACGATGATACGGCGGCAGCTAAGGCAGGTCTTAGAAAAGGAAACATCATCACGGAATTTGACGGCGAGAGCATAGGATCGATGGATGAACTTCAGGCTTTGCTTGAGTATTATGCGATAGGCGATACGGTAGATATTACCGTTATGGAAGCCGACAAAGACGGATATCACGCTAAAACCGTTCAGATAACATTGGATAAGGTTAAATAATAACATGTATTATTAAAAGGCTTCGCAGCAATGCGAGGCCTTTTTGCTAATTTTTCAAACATAAAAATAAATTGGGGTTTCTTTTATTCAAAGTGTACAGTATAATAAACAGTAGAAGCTTAGCGATTTGGTACCGTGAAGGCGATTGCGAAACGCTGATTTACGTTATCGGGATTGTACAAATTTAACAAAACCTTGCAGGCACGCTTTCGCTGCATTGAGCCTCGCAACGGTGCTAAGGCTGCAAAATATGCAGCCTAAGAACAAACGCAAATTCTTTGTGCTGCGGGCTCAGAGCGCCTGCATGGTGTTTGTTAAATCTGTACAATCAATATACGTTGAGAGAGAGTTTCGCAATTACCTATCGATACTATATAATATATGGAAAGAAACAGGTAGATTATGTTTGATAAATTTAAGCGTATAATAGATAAAAAGAAAGGTTTAGGTCAGGATATGGGTGATATGTACGATGTTAAAGATTCAGATAATGGTAACGGCAACGGCTCGGACAATGCAAATGGCGCCGATAATGTAAAAAGTTCGGGTAATTCAAACAGCTCCGCCAAATCCGGACAAACGTCCGGCGGCGACGGAACGGACGAATATGAGCAGGTATGCTTTATATGCAGGCGTCCCGAAAGCAAGGCGGGCAAAATGTTCAGGTTTCCTAATCATATCTGTCTCTGCGACGACTGTATGCATAAGATCATGGATACGGTCAGCCAGTTTGATTATCAGGGCCTTTTAAACTATCCGGACAATTTTAACGGCAATATGGCCGATCTTGGCAAGGGAAAAGGTTTCCCGAACATAAGTTTTGTAAATCTGGCTGATCTGCAGGGAGACGGCGGTATCCCGAATAAGCAGAAGATCAGGAAAAAGAAAGAAGCCAAGGACGCGGCGCCTGTTATCGATATTAAAAATATCATGCCTCCGCATAAGATCAAAGCTAAGCTGGACGACTATGTGGTAGGGCAGGAACATGCCAAGAAAGTTATGTCTGTAGCCGTATATAACCATTATAAGCGGGTTGCGACCAACACTATGGACGAAATAGAGATAGAGAAGTCCAATATGCTTATGATAGGGCCTACGGGCTGCGGAAAGACTTATCTTGTCAAAACGCTTGCAAAGCTTCTGGATGTGCCGCTTGCGATAGCAGACGCCACCTCTCTTACAGAGGCGGGTTATATAGGCGACGATATTGAGAGCGTTGTTTCCAAACTGCTTGCGGCAGCCGATAATGACGTCGAAAGAGCCGAGCAGGGTATCATTTTCATAGATGAGATAGATAAGATAGCCAAGAAAAAGAATACGAATTCCAGAGATGTAAGCGGAGAGTCGGTTCAGCAGGGCATGCTTAAACTGCTTGAAGGAGCCGAGGTGGAAGTCCCGGTGGGAGCAAATTCCAAAAATGCGATGGTGCCGCTTGCCACGGTAAATACAAGGAATATACTTTTTATCTGCGGCGGCGCATTTCCGGATCTTGACGATATCATTAAGCAGAGACTGAACAAAAAGACTTCGATAGGTTATAACGCCGAACTCCGCGATAAGTGGGATAAGGAGAAAAATATCTTAAGCAAGGTTACCGTGGAAGATATTAAAAAATTCGGTATGATTCCGGAATTTATAGGCCGTCTTCCCATCATTTTCACTCTGGAAGGCTTAAGCAAGGAAATGCTTGTTAAGATATTGAGCGAGCCTAAAAACGCGATATTAAAGCAGTATCAGAAGCTGCTTGCGCTGGACGAAGTCAAGCTTGAATTTGACCAAGGCGCCTTAGAGGCTATAGCGGAGAAGGCTATTGAAAAAGAAACGGGCGCAAGAGCCCTTCGCGCGATAATAGAAGATTTTATGCTGGATATCATGTATGAGATACCCAAAGATGATAATATAGGTAAGATAACCATAACCAGAGAATATATAGAGGGGACCGGAGGCCCTGTAATAGATATACGGAGCAACAGCCTTGAAGATCCGGATAAGCTGAATGTAATAGAAGGTTAGTTAATGCTAACTTAAGGCTAACTTAAGGCTAACTTAAGCTGCTGACATAAACCTGCTATAATTTATGGTCTTTATAAAATAACTGCATATCATATAGTAACGGATTCAAATAATAAGGTTTTGGGTATGACTTGTAAAGAAAAGATCCTTTCTAATGAGTATGCAGACATAATCATCAATAATATACAGCCGGATGAATTACAGTTATTTGATAATGTCGATTACTGCTCCGACATCATAGACGAAGAGTTCAATATAGCATTTGTAAGGAGGCAGGGACTGCCGGAGACTTCGATCGGCTCTTATACTTATGCGGCAATACCCGATCTGTACGGACTTATGCAGAGTTTTTCGCCTGAAAATCTGGTTGAAATGGGGAATATCAGAATTCAAAATCCGCCTCTGTCCCTTAAGGGAAGGGATGTGATCATTGGATTTATAGATACGGGCATCCGTTATTCTTTGGACGCTTTTTTGGACGAAGAGGGAAACAGCCGTATTTTAAACATATGGGATCAGACGATACAGACCGGCGATCCGCCCGAAGGTTTTCTGTATGGAACGGAATATGGCAATGATGAGATAAACGCCGCGCTTGCCTCCGAAAATCCGCTTAATATAGTTCCTTCTACCGACACAAACGGGCATGGGACCGCTATGGCGTCAGCGGCGGCGGGAAGCATCATAGATCAGGGGCTTACTTTCAGGGGGGCCGCGCCCGAAGCGGATATTGCCGTTGTTAAGCTGAAAGAAGCCAAAGCGTATCTGAGGGAATATTATCTGATAAACGACAGTGTGCCCGCGTATCAGGAAAATGATATCATGGAGGCCGTAAAGTATCTGGATGCGCTTTCAGACAGGTATCAGAAGCCCATAGTTATAGTGTTGGGACTTGGGACCAATCTAGGGAATCATTTGGGAAGCTCGCCGCTTGGAGACTATCTTAATAAAGTCGCTGCAAGCAGACAGATGGCAATTGTCGTATGCGGCGGCAATGAGGGAGATAAACAACATCATTACAGAGGAAGCGTTCCAAAACAGGTGGAAATAAGGGTGGAAGAAGGAACCCGCGGCTTTCATATGGAATTATGGGGCTGTAAAATGGATGAATACAATGTGATGTTACGGACGCCCGGCGGCGAAATAACACCTGTTATTGATTTTAGAAACGGCACCGACAGGACCTTTTCATTTCTTTTTGACAGAACCCTGATAGATATCAGTATCGCACTGGTGGAGCCAAGATCCGGAGAACAGCTTGTTTTTTTCCGCTTCAGGCAGCCAAGCGCGGGGGTATGGAGCATAATAGTATCACCTTCCGAAAGGGACCGCATCAGAGGCAATGGTCAGTTTGACATATGGCTGCCGATCACGGAGTTTATCGACGGAAATGTGACTTTTCTTGAACCGGACCCTGAAGTGACGCTTACGGAACCTTCCAATGTGGAAAGGGTTATCACGATTTCCGGATATAACGGCTATAACGGAAGTTGGTATTTTGAATCGGGCAGGGGATTTACACAGAACGGCGCGGTCAAACCTGACCTTTCAGCCCCGGGAGTGAGGATATCCACCGCAGTCGGGGAGAGAACCGGCTCCAGTATGGCTGCGGCGCTTGCGGCCGGCTGTGTGGCCCAGTTTATGGAGTGGGCCATAATAGATGGAAATGCGCCATTGGTTGAGAACCGGGGTATCAAGGGCTACTTCATACGGGGAGCCGTAAGAGAGAACAATATAGTTTATCCGGATCCCAGATGGGGGTACGGCAAACTTAATATCAACAATACCTTTGAGGTGCTTGCGAGACTGTAACGGGCAATCGCTAAATTCCGTTCCGTGAAATTCCGTTCCGTGAAATTCCGTGTCGTGGAATTCCGTATCGTGAAAGAGATCTTCGCAAACGGTTAGGTTAAAATAATGATAAATACGAAAGGGCTCAGGATATGTTATACGCTATTTTGGCAGCGTTGATCTTTGTGTTGGATTTTCTTATCAAAGAGTGGGTGGAAAATGATAACGGCTGCGGTGAAGAGAGAAAAATAAAAGATCTTGGGATAATAATCAAAAAGTACCACAACAAAGGCGCGTTCTTAAATCTTGGAGAGAGTAAAAGCGGTCTGGTGGCGGAAGTGTCTGTTGTTATGACGCTTCTGCTGACCGTGCTGTTTCTGGTGACCTTCACTTTTAAGGGTAGCAGGCTGTTAAAAACGGGTCTTGCGCTGTTGCTTGGCGGCGCATACAGCAACACCTATGACAGAATGAGAAGGCAGTATGTAGTGGATTACATGAGCCTGCCCGTAAAAAATAGATTTATACGAAATATCGTTTTTAATATATCGGATTTTTGTATTATCCTCGGTTCTTTGTTTGTCGTCCTCGGAAGCGTTTAGATCACGCTGTAATAATGGTTCCGCCTTTACCTTTAATGGCGTTTGCAGACATATCAAGCGAAGTGATAAGCACGCTGCCTGTGGGATTGGTCTCCAGATAAGAGATGGCGGCTTCTATCTTAGGCAGCATGGTGCCTTCTTCAAATTCACCGGCTTTAATATATTCCCCGGCCTGCGCTATGGTCATCTTTTCTATCGGAGTCTGATCTTCTTTTCCGTAATTTAAGTAAACATACGGTACTGAGGTAAGGATTATGAGCTCGTCAACTTTGAGCTCGCTTGCAAGTTTGCCTGCTATGGAGTCCTTCTCAATGACTGCGGAAGCGCCCTTCAACACATGATTCTGCTCTATGACGGGTATGCCGCCGCCGCCGCAGGCTATAACGATCTGTCCCGCGTCCGCAAGCAGACGGATAGCGTCGAGCTCTATTATATGAATGGGTTTGGGCGCGGCAACTACGCGGCGGAAGCCTTTTCCGGGCTCTTCTTTAACATAATTACCCTTTTTTATCTCCATTTCGGCGTCTTCGGCCGACATATATCGTCCGATAACCTTGGTGGGTTCATAGAACGCTTCGTCGTAAGGATCGACCGTAACCTGTGTGAGAATGGTCGAGACGGTTTTGGATATGCCGCGGTTAAGAAGTTCGCTGCGAAGGGCGTTCTGTAAGTCATATCCCACATAACCCTGACTCATGGCCGAACATACGCACATAGGAGCGGGAGTATAGTCGATGTATACACGGCGAAGCTCGGTCATAGCCTTGTGGATCATGCTGACCTGCGGGCCGTTGCTGTGCGTGATCGTAAGCTGATAGTCGGCTTCAACCAGACCTGCAAGCGCTTTGGCGGTCTTTTTTACGGCGTCCCACTGTTCTAAGGTAGTATAACCCAATGCTTCATGTCCTAAGGATACGACGACTTTTTTCCTGCTCATATTTTAAGCCTGCCTTTCGTTAAAACTGTCATATATTGACTATTATATCAAAAAGCCAATTCTTTGTATAGAATAAAGTTGACCAGTTTCAGTGTTAAAAATATGGTCATTTTTTTGTAAAAATTTTGTTAAAATTCACCAAAACTTAATTGACACTTTACGCAATTGTTAGTAAAATTATTGTATAAGTTTACATGTGTGGGAGTCTGCGCATGCTTATGTGATTTATAGAGGTGATAGTGATGGAGAGTGAAGATAAACTGGAGGATATGACTATATCGCAGATCAAATCTATTATGGATATTATGCAGAAGGCGTCGGACGCATATCTTTATATAATGGACCTGACCGCCAAGATATACATAGTACCGGAGAAAATGGCTGAAAGATTTGCATTTGATTCTGTGTGGATGGAGAATTGCGTTGAAAAGCTTAAGACGGTGGTTTATCCGTCGGACTGGGATAAACTCAGACAGGACATTCTAAGATGTGTGTCGGGAGAGCAGGAGATCCACGACATGGAGTACCGTTGGATAGACAGGGAAGGCCGTGTTATATGGATAAACTGTAAAGGAACGGTGATCTATTCGGCTGAGGGACACAGGCTGCTGATAGGTAAGGTAAACGAACTGGGGAAGAAAGCGAGAGCCGATAATGTTACGGGGCTTCGCAGGGAGCCGAGGTTCAGACTGGACGCGGAAGCCGTTTTGAGGGATAAGCCGGAATCGATACGCTACATAATGCGTCTGGGCATAGACAACTTTAAGGAAATAAATGAAAAAGACGGAACAGACGCAGGGGACGAGGTGCTGTGGGAAGTCTCCAAGAGCATCTTAAGCGTTGTTCCCGAAGATGTATCGGTGTACCGTCTGGTTGCAGACGAATTTATGATAATGGATACGGTCTCGGAACCGCGAATGGATCCCAATGATGTTTACAACGCCATTAAATTGAAGATAGCGCAGCTTGTAAAAGAGAAAAATTACAATCGGTTTTTTACTGTTTCCGCGGGTATAATGGCCGAGGACTTTGAAGGCAAAAACAGCGACGATATAATGATGCTTTCGGAGTTCGCCTTAAATGAAGCCAAACGGGCCGGCAAGAACCAGATGGCTGTTTTCAACAAGAATGATTATAGCGGATATTTAAGGCAGCTTGACATCCGCAAAGAGATAAGACGGGATATCGCTAATAAATTCAGGGGATTTGCGGTATATTATCAGCCCATAGTGGACGCGGATACGCATGAGTTGATCGGAGCGGAGGCGCTGCTTAGGTGGAACAGCGGTAAATACGGTCATGTACCTCCTTATGTGATAATACCTATTATGGAAGAGAGCGGTCTTATTATTCCGATAGGACGGTTTGTACTGTGGGAGGCGGCCAGAACATGTAAGGAATGGCAGGCTGTTATCCCGGATTTCCATGTTCATGTAAATCTGTCCTACGTACAGGTGCATAAGAGCGACCTGATAAACGATGTAAACGAATGTATCAATGAGGTAGGTCTTTCACCCCAGAGTCTCGTATTGGAGCTGACTGAAAGCGGATATATCGAAACTGATAAAAGGATCAGAGAACTGTTCAAAAATCTGAAAGAAAGAAATATCAATCTTGCTATTGATGATTTTGGAACAGGTTATTCCAATATGCGTTATCTCAGGGAGATTGAGGCTAAGACCATCAAGTTGGACAGAAGCTTCGTATTGCAGGCGCTCAATAACGAGTATGATTACACGATCATATGTCATATCATAAATATGGTACACAGTGTAGGATCCACAGTCGTTGTGGAAGGGATCGAATTTGAAAACGAACTTGAGAAAATGAAGGCGGCCAAACCGGATATGATACAGGGATATCTTTTCGGAAGGCCCGTGAATGAGGCTGATTTCAGGAAGTTGTTCTTAAGGAAAAGATTGACACAAGTGTCAGAACAGTAAAGTGGCGGAAATGATATATTTGTCAGAATAAGAAGCATAGTAAAATGATATGTATGTCAGAATAGTAAGCATATAAAAATGACACATGTGTCAGGAATAATAAAGGAGTTTCAGAATGCTGTATATCGGTATAGATTTGGGTACATCGGCGGTTAAGCTGTTACTGATGGATGAGGGCGGCAGGATATTAAATATCGTATCAAAGGAGTACCCGATATATTTTCCCCAACCCGGGTGGTCGCAGCAGGAGCCTGAGGACTGGTACAGGCAGACGATAGAAGGGCTTAAGGAACTGCTTATCGGTTTTGATAAGAACAGTGTGGCCGGGATAAGTTTTGGCGGACAGATGCACGGTCTTGTCATTCTGGATGAAAATGACAGGGTTATAAGACCCGCCATACTCTGGAATGACGGGAGGACTTATAAAGAATGTGAATTTCTTAACAATGTCATAGGCAGGGAGAAACTTTCAGAATACACTGCAAATATAGCTTTTACGGGATTTACGGCTCCTAAACTGCTCTGGATCAGAGAAAATGAGCCGGAGAACTTTGCAAGGATATCGAAGATCATGCTTCCGAAAGACTATATAGCGTATAGGCTGACCGGAGTACATTGCACGGATGTGTCCGATGCTTCGGGCATGCTTCTTTTTGATGTGAAAAATCGACGCTGGTCCAAAGAAATGTGTGAGATCTGCGGCATAGATGAAAGCCTGTTGGCCAAAGTGTATGAAAGCTATGAAACCGTCGGCTGTGTGCTTCCCGATATTGCAAAGGCGTTAGGCATACCCGAAACGGTAAAGGTGGCGGCAGGAGCAGGCGACAATGCGGCGGCGGCGGTAGGCACCGGAACCGTGGGAGACGGTATGTGCAATATATCCCTCGGTACTAGCGGCACGGTTTTCATATCTTCGGATAAATTCAGCGTGGATAAGTTCAATGCGCTGCATTCATTCGCCCATGCCGACGGACACTATCATTTGATGGGCTGTATGCTCAGCGCGGCGTCATGCAATAAATGGTGGATGGACGATATAATAGGAACTAATGACTACTCCGGTCAACAAAGCGAGATCAAAAACCTTGGCCGCAATCATGTATTTTTCCTGCCGTACCTTATGGGAGAGCGTTCGCCGCACAATAATCCCAATGCCCGCGGAACTTTTATGGGAATGACCATGGATACCACAAGGGCCGATATGACGCAGGCGGTTTTGGAAGGCGTTGCTTTTGCGCTTAGGGATTCTTTTGAAGTGGCGAAAGAGCTTGGCATAAATATAGAGAGGACCAAGATCTGCGGCGGTGGCGCCAAGAGCCCGCTGTGGAAAAAGATAATAGCCAATGCGCTCAACATAAAAGTAGATGTAATAGAGAGTGAAGAAGGACCGGCCATGGGTGGAGCCATGTTGGCGGCCGTGGCCTGCGGAGAGTACGGAGATGTTAAAGAAGCTGCGGACAGGATAGTAAAGGTGACTGATACTGTGGAGCCTGATGCAGAACTCGCAGACCGGTACGAAGAACGGTATATGCAGTTTAAAGAGATCTATCCTGCCTGCAGGGAGCTTTTTGACAAAATAGTATAATGCCGGTTGATCCGGATAAAAGGAGGATATATATATGAACAATTTACCCAAAGTAAAAATCGGTATTGTAGCGGTGAGCCGCGATTGTTTTCCCGCATCTTTGGCGATCAACAGAAGAAAGGCTCTGGTAGAGGCTTATAAAAAGTCATATGATGTTACGGATATTTACGAATGCCCTGTCTGCATTATTGAAAGCGAGACAGATATGGTGGCGGTGCTCAAAGATATTAAAGAAAACGGCTGTAATGCGCTCTGCGTATATCTTGGAAACTTCGGGCCGGAGATCTCGGAGACTTTGCTTGCCAAACATTTTGACGGACCTAAGATGTTTGTGGCGGCTGCCGAAGAATCCCAGAATGATCTTATACAGGGGCGCGGCGACGCATACTGCGGTATGCTGAACGCAAGCTATAATCTGAAACTTCGAAATACCAGGGCGTATATTCCGGAATATCCGGTCGGAGACGCAGATGACTGCGCTAAGATGATAAATGAATTTGTGCCTATTGCGCGCGCAATTATTGCAATTTCATCGCTCAAGATCATTTCATTCGGCCCGCGTCCGCTGAACTTCCTCGCCTGCAACGCGCCGATCAAGCAGCTTTATAATCTGGGAATAGAGATTGAAGAAAATTCGGAACTGGATCTGTTTGAGGCTTTTAATAAACATGCGGGAGACCCCAGGATCCCTGATGTGGTAAAAGATATGGAAACAGAACTTGGCGACGGAAACAACAAACCCGAGATACTTCCGAAACTTGCGCAGTATGAGATTACGCTTCTTGACTGGATAGAGGAACATAAAGGATACAGAGAATATGTTGCGATTGCGGGAAAATGTTGGCCTGCGTTCCAGACACAGTTTGGTTTTGTGCCATGTTATGTAAACAGCAGACTGGCGGGAAGAGGCATACCCGTATCCTGTGAGGTTGATATCTATGGCTGCCTTAGCGAGTTTATCGGAGAGGCCGTAAGCAATGATGTCGTTACGCTTCTTGATATCAATAACTCTGTGCCTAAGGATATGTATAAAGAATCTATCGAAAACAAATTTAATTATAAGCATACGGATACATTTATGGGCTTCCACTGCGGAAATACCTGTTCCAGAAAACTGTCCAAACACAGTATGCAGTACCAGATGATAATGGCAAGGAGCCTGCCCGAAGAAGTTACGCAGGGTACCCTGGAGGGTGATATCGTTCCGGGTAATATTACATTTTACCGTTTACAGAGTACGGCGGACAATATCTTACGCGCATATGTGGCGGAGGGTGAAGTCCTTCCTGTTGCGACCAAGTCGTTTGGCGGCATAGGCGTATTTGCGATACCTGAGATGGGCAGATTTTACCGTCATGTGCTGATAGAGAAAAACTATCCTCATCACGGAGCGGTTGCTTTCGGACATTTTGGAAAAGAGCTGTTTGAAGTATTTAAGTACATAGGCGTGGATGTGAACGAGATAGGCTATAATCAGCCCGCGAATATCCCTTATCCTACGGAAAATCCGTTTGTGAGATAATAAGCATGTAATATAAGGCAGGTATCTGTAGAAGAATAGGATAAAATATTTTGAGCGGTATAGAGCATCATTGTTATGATAAAATATTTTTTGTAATGATAGCTTATTTTGTGAAAAAGCGGATATAAAGATAAAAATAAAGCACAGGAGATTCGTTTAGGAAGTCCTGTGCTTTTAATATTATATACTATTATACTAATACACTATTATACTATTACATTATAGTACACTATTATATTATGCTGTTGATAAATGAGTACCGATCCTGCGATGAATATGTTCCCTGATTGGAGTAAGAGTAATTAAGCGCTGAACCGCTGGCTGCATATCTGTAAATTGCGCTTGCCTTGTCAGCAACTTTGTCTGCAAAGGAATTGGAGCCTTTGAACAGAGTCTTAAGGGTAGACATATCCGCCTTTTTGAAAGTGTCTTCATTTATTGACAATGTACGGTCAAAATTCATGGTGATACCTGCCTTTGCAAGCATCTTATAGTTGGAATAGGTAGTATTGTTAAGTATGTTTGCCTGTGAATTTACCGATGATAACTCGCTTTGCGACGCATTCTTGATCATTGAGTTGTAATCATCTATAAAAGTCGATACCTTTCCGTAAATCTCATCAATATTATCTTCACTGTAGTTTAAGTTGTTTAGAGCCGACGCGCTCTTGTTAAGAGTATTGGCTGCGGAAGCAGTCGTGGTATCTTTTGCAGCTTTCTTGCTGCCGGAGCCGTTGTCCGAGTCATCAATCTCAGCCAACTGCTTGGCATAATATGATTTCAGCATTTTGCCGTAACTTCCGTTTTTAATTGAAGCATAGTCGGCTAACAGTGAAGAATTTCCCAAAAGTGAACCTGCCGATGTAGATGCGCCTCCCAGTAAGCTTGAATATACATCTCCGAGACCGGCATTTAAACCTGAAAGACTAATTGACATAATCATCACTCCTTTGATTAAACGTAGGGACGACCTGATAAGCATGGCGTCCGTTATTGTATACAGGACTGCCCGGAGTCCTGAAAGCGAAGACTTCCGTGTCTGCCGCTTACATATTCTTATATATATTATCTCGTCATTTTCCCGGTTTTGTAAAGAGGTAAATTGAAAATTTTAAAATTTTTTAATAAAAGAGATTAAATTCAAAATTATTTCGAGATTTAATTCGAGATTAAATTCGTGATTAAATTCGGTTTTCCCGATTGACCGGGGATTAAGGTATTTTCCAATTGATCTTTTCTTAAGTCAGGGTTTCTTTTAATCCAACTTTAAATCATTTTCTTTGATCCAGCCGAGTTTTCTTAAAAGGTTGCCAAGAAGCAGGCTGATAATGGCCGGAAGAATGAAACTTATCATAATAAGCCCTATCCAGTCAAAAGCCGTGACCGCCGCTTTGGTTCCGTTGGCGATGTCGTTTATCCAACCGGAGTAGACACCGATCTGTCCTACAAAACCGCAGGTTCCCATGCCGGAAGATACCGGCGTGCCGTTCATCTGAAGTTTAAAAACGCAGGTTGCTACAGGACCTGTGATTGCTGAAGCGACAATGGGCGGAATCCATATTCTGGGATTTTTTACTATATTGCCCATCTGGAGCATGGAAGTGCCTATGCCCTGTGAAATCAGACCGCCCCATTTATTTTCCTTAAAACTCATAACCGCAAAACCGACCATGTTGGCGCAGCAGCCCGCAACAGCCGCGCCGCCCGCCAGTCCCGTAAGCGAGAGCGCCGCGCAGATGGCCGCGGAGGAGATCGGAAGAGTCAGCGCAATGCCGACGACTACTGAAACCAGTATGCCCATTAAGAACGGCTGCAGATCGGTCGCCCACATAATGACCTGGCCCACATAGCTTGCCGCTGTGCCGATCGCCGGCGCGAGCAGTGTCGAAAGCGCAACTCCGACAAATATTGTCACAAAAGGGGTTACAAGTATGTCTATTTTAGTCTCTTTAGAAACCAGTTTACCGCATTCAGCCGCAAGAATGGCAATTATCAGAACCGCGAGCGGTCCGCCTGCCCCGCCGAGCGTATTGGCCGCGCCGCCTACCGCCACCAGGGAAAAAAGCACTAACGGCGGCGCCTGAAGCGAAAAGCCTATGGATATCGCCATTGCCGGCCCTGCAACGGCGACGGCGTAATCGCCTATGCTTATAAGGTACTCCAAACCGGTCTGTTGACCGAGGGTTTTTATTATGGTCCCGATAAGCAGGGAGCAGAAAAGTCCCTGCGCCATCGCGCCGAGACAGTCTACGCCATACCTTTTCAGGGAAAAAATGATGTTTTTTCGTTTGAGAAATTCTTTCATGATAGGGTTCCTTTCGTTTAATAACCGATAATCAGGTAATCGTGAAACGTTCTTTAAAGCCTCCGAATTTAGTCAAAATATACAACTGCGGAGCGTAAGTCACTGTCTTGTCACCTGTAAAGACTATTGTAAAGAAATTGGCGGGAATGTCAAGAGGATTTGTTGGTGAAATGTTAAGATTTGATAGATTTGCCGATAAAATGTGAAGATTTGTTGGTAAAATGCAAATTTTTGCTTTTGGCTGCACAAATATCGTTCAAAAATCCTTTTTATATGCTTGATATGTTGCGGTAAGTAGGTCATAATAGAGGAAACGGATACGTGGGAGGAATATGCGCATATGAAAAGGGCGGGAAATGAACTGTTGCAGTTCTTAGGCGGTCTGGCAATGTTGGTTGCGGGACTTTATATATTATCGCAGAAAGTTATGGTGTCTACTTCATTTTTTGGTTATGGAATGATGCTTGGCAGGTTTAGCGTAAGCAACGGTATGATAATGATACCGTTTATCATAGGGATAGTCTGGATGTTTGCGTCCGGGGGAAGTTTTGCTTCAAAGGTATTTACGGGCTTCGGCGTACTTATAATAGTTGTCAGCCTGATAATTTCCACCAATATAAGACTTGTGCATATGACTTTATACGAGTGGATCGTTATTCTGGTACTCATATTCGGCGGGGCGGGGCTGCTTGCAAAGATACTTTTTATGAATCCTAAAGCCGGCCGCGGAGAACGCGGCGGATATGGAGAAGCAGGCGGAGTCGGTGAAGATAGGCGGATTGCTGATGAAAGGCGTAAGCTTAAAGAAATCGAGAAAGAAATTGAACAGATGAAGAAGGACAGATGAAGAAGAGCAGGCGCATAATTCACCGAGGTAATGAAATTATATTAAAAGTTTTGAAATCACCCGCATATACTGTACAAATGAGTATATAGGGTGATTTTTTATGAGTGAAAATAAGAAGACTTGGGATGAAAAGATCACACAGGCTCTTGGCGAGCTGGAGAACAGGATAAAGGAGCAGGATACAGAGAGCGGAGCGAATTTTGATAAAAGGCGTTCATACAGACGGAACGGCTCAGGTAAATATCGTAACAAGAAAGAGTGGAAAAAGGCGCTTTTTCGGGAAGATGTTATTATGCAGGCGGTAAAATCGGCGGCTTTTCTGTTGGCAACGGTTGCATTGATACAGGGTATCGTAAAAGTGCTGCCGGATTCAATTACAGTGACTAATTCGGTCAATGGACGCGAACTGCCGATCTACTGCGTTGAAACAGATAAAAAGCAGGTCGCGCTGAGTTTTGACGCTGCATGGGGAAATGAAGATACGGCTAAGATATTGGAAATACTTAGAAATCATAATGTAAAAGTTACATTTTTTATGACGGGTGGTTGGGTAGACAAATAGGCATATATGAAAAACGTGAAATATTGCGAGAAAAGTATACATTACAGCGCAGAAGTAATAGAGCAAAGGAAGGATTTGAAAGGCGAAAAATTGAGATCAGGGTATATATATAATATATTTGGACATCTAAATAAGTCCATTATCAGTTATAGCAATATGATTGATAGTGGGCTTATTTTAGTGCTTCAATACAGGTGCTTGACACGAAAATTAGTTTTTCATTAAAAGAGCTGTTTTATCGGCAAAGAAAGAGGTGGCCCAGAAGTATGTCAAGAAACAATGGATTAACTATATGTAAAGCAGCAAAGCGAATATCTGAGAGGGAAGATAATCTCTATTCAACAAAAGTTATCAATACTATTTTGAAAATGTATATGGAAGAATGTAAAAAAGAGCTGCTTAAAGGCAAGAGTGTACAGTTAACAGGAATTGGAACTATTATTCCGGAGATTAAGACACATAAGCATTTTAATTTACCACCATGTAACAAAGAAGATGGTAATCTGCCCTATACAAAAGTAAAATTAAAGCGTAACTATTCTCTTATACAGGAGATGAATAAGGTCTTACAAGAGAATATTGAAAACGGTATTTTGGGATTAGAAAATCTGCCATTTGAAAGACAGCAGATAGCTATTTTAAGAAAGAATGGCTTGATACCGGATGAAGAAGCTGAATTTAAGGAGGAATGAGTTTGTACGGTAAAGTAACAAGATGTTTTCCTGATAAAGGTTATGCATTTATTTTGGGTGAAGATAAAAATTCATACTTTTTACACTATTCAAATCTGAACGGTGAATACATTGAAAGGGGATATTATGTATTTTTTGTTCCCTTTCGGAATGAGAGAAGTGATTATAATGCTAAAAATGTTACAGTGATCAATACATCTGAGAGAGTTTTAAAACAGATGACTGTTGCCTCAAAGAAGAAAGTGCATAAGCGTCACAAGTCCTGTAATGCAGACAAGGTTATCCGTGATGATAAAAAGTTCCAAAAATTTGTTAGAAATTTTATGGATGAGCAAAAGGTATCAGGCAGAGAAAGGTAGAATAATGGAAAGGCATATTAGCAATATAAACGATTTAGAAAAAGCATTACAACCAATGCTTGTAAAAATGGTTGATGAATTAGCAGAGAGAGTATATGAGACTCTGAATTATTTCTTGTATGAATATTATGAGGGCTGGGAACCATCGGTCTATAAAAGGACAGAAGACTTTTTACGATCAGCGGTGAAAGTAGATGCTAAACCATATAAAGGCGGTGTAAGAGCATTCGTATACATAGATTATGAAAGTTTGAACAACTATGTAAATGCTACCGGCTATCAGGTGGCAACCTGGGCGAACACAGGCTATCATGGAGGCTTGTCTGTAAGTCATAAACCGCACGTTTGGGATGATACGATGGATGAAACTATCAATAATGGAGATTTACTGAAATTGGCAATCCAGTATTTAAAAAGTAAAGGTTTTTCAGTGAGAACGTAATTTGGAGGTGATTTTGTGAATAATTGCATTAGAAAAATATTAGATAATTACAACAAACAAATTTATGAAGATGATATAAACAAACATAGGGATTCAGGTAATAAAAGAGTATGAATGAAACCATTATGGACAGATTTAGGAAAATGGGAGAAATACGCTATGGAAGTAAAAGATAGAGTTGTGATCGTTGATGAAAAGAATATGAACAGGCTGATTAGATTATATGATGGTATAAAAGACGTTGATGAATTATCAAAAATAGTAAATAATCATTTAGCCGTTGCTATGGATGAGATTGAGGAAGATTGTCAAAAAGTTGAAGGTTAAAGTGCGAAAGAAACCTAAAAGAAAAGTGCAAACAAGTTGGTTATGGTGCAAAATTGGTTGAATATCCTAAAGATACATTGGCTACATATAACATATTTACAAAAGGTAAGAAATATTCTGGTAATTATAATAAATTATGTCGGAAAATAGGTATATTTCCTAAAAGGACAAATTATCACAACAAATAAAGGAGGAATTTTAGTGATACAATTTGACAAATTTGACAATTTAAAAGAAAAAGAATTGCTTATAGCACATTATTTTTGCGAAAAGTCAAGAAAAGAGCCGACTTCACATGAGATATTTGATATGTGGTCAAATTGGTTTAAAAATGACTTTAGAGTAAATGGAAAATCTGTTTTTGTTGTAGTAGATGATGAGTTAGTATACCGTAAATCTGTTAAATCATCTGATGTAAATATTCTTAAAAGATACAATCATACATTCCAAAACATATACAAATATATTAAAAGAACATTAGAAATTGACGGTCATAATAAAGCATTTTTCAGACAGGAACTTGATAAAGAGCGTAACAGGGAATATGGTAGAGTTATCAGTATTGCAAAACCATTAGATATCTATGTTTCTATGAATGCTCGTTATAACAAGTTGGCAGATTTTAGGCTTTCAGTGTATAAGAAAAAAGGACAAACAATAACTTGTGGTGATTGCGACAAAATGATTAAATATCTAAATAAAGTAAAGAAGGATGCAAAAAGAAGGAGTAATATAAATGAGAAAAGTATTATACATTAAAGATGGTTATTTTAAATTACCAGAAGATTTTAATGGTACATGTGGAGATGCGCTGATGTTACTTGCATTGCGAAGATTGGAGCAAGAAAAGAAACAAAATGTAATAAACAGAACAAAAAGTGTTTATAATTTAAACGATTTCTGGAAGAGCGATGAAAAATGTATGCTTACATACTGCATAGGAACAGAAGAACAATTAAGAAAACAATCTGAATAATTTTTAAAGGTGATACTACAGCCTGATTATATAAAATGTAGGTGAATTTGCTATTACAGAGCAAGTAAAACAAACTGTAAGCCACGATTCAGGAGTAAATCTGATTATTTCTATTGTGCAATTTCGCACATATTTCTATATACAATGAAAGTATTTGAAAATTAATAGAATTAGTAGGTTTATTGGGCTTTGCCATTTTTGGCGAAGCCTATTTGCTATGCAAACTTCTTGAATCTCAGGATAACAATAGGAGGTTCAATGAGTGACTATGTTATTAAATGTATGTACTTTGACCATAGATTCAAAGAAAAACCACAAGGTAAACAATGTGGATGGGTACAAAAAAGTTTAACACAAGTAAATATAACAATTAAGAATTTGGCAGATGCTTTATGTCATGGAGCATCATTTAAGCCAGCAGTATTAGTAGGTGGCAATAAAGCCGAAAACTGGACTGAACAACAATTATTTGGTTTAGATTTTGATAATGGCATAAAAATTGAAGAAGTGTATAACAAGGTTATTTTGCTAGGCATTACACCTTGCTTTATGTATACAACATTTTGCCATAAGGAAGATCATCATAAATTCCGCATGATTTTTTGCAACGATACTGTTATTACAGATGGTAGCATCAGAGACAAGTTACAGGCTACTCTTATGGGTATTATTGGTGGAATTGATGAAGTGTGCTTTAATCGTGACCGTTTATTCTTTGGTGGCAAAGGACAAGTTGTGTTACATCCTGATTATGAAGCAAGGATTAACGCTGAATTTATTATTGAAAAGTATTGGAACGATGATTTTGAACAGTATATCTCCAATGCAAAGCCAAAATCTAAGAAGAAAAATAAGACTGCTGCCTCCTCAAAATCTAAGGATAAAGTGGGAACTGATAAAGAATATCAGCCACACGAAAATTTGAATGTAAAAGCAATTAAAGAGCATGATGTAGAATACTTGCGTAAAGTATTAGCACATGATCCTATAGAATTTGAAAATAAAAATGAGTTCTGGGATTATATCTACTCTGAATTAGATATTGGAGAATTAATTGACATTGATAATCCGAAGTCATTTTGTTGTGTATTACATGAAGATCGCAATCCTTCCGCAAATATCTTTATTACACAAAATGGCATACAGAAATATAGATGTTGTTCTGAAAATTTGACTCTTAACATCAAACAGTTAATAGAAATATTAGGTGATTTTAAATCTGAATATAAAGCAACTCAGTTTATCATGGATATTTATAACCTATCTATTAAAGAATCCCAATGGAGTATTGAACAAAGAGAAAACATTGATTTGATGATAAGCAATATTACATTGAATGAAAACCCTAATCCCCTAGCTATGCTGGGGAGAATAGAGTAAGCAAGAGCGTTAAAGACAACAGTAAAAAGCCTCCTATGATACAATGAGTAAG
>CANRMA010000017.1 GCA_947631625.1 uncultured Lachnospiraceae bacterium
TCTTGGATGGAAGACTCCTTCTCAGGTGCTAAAGGATTATAAGGTCAGAGTGTAACATATGTTTGACAAACCTACAAGAATGGCAGCGCTTTTGACACCGATTTTGACACCGATTTTGAACAGCTTTTGAATCGGACTTTAGTATATTTTCCTCAACCAAGACGGATTAAAATTTTCATCCATTAGAAACGTGCGTCGCAAGGCGCATTAAAAAACAGCGTTTAGGATCAAATATCTTAAACGCTGTTTCCAAGTATAAAATTTTCCTAAACAAGCAGATCGTTTATGTCAAGATATCATAAAATCCGGTCTCCATTTTTCACAACATTACTCTTCACCGCCCTGCGTCGATAAAACATTGCTGTCTTCGTCTATTTTTTCAACCGCATCAATATTTTCATTCTCATTCTGAGGAACGTTTGGAGTATATGTATGTTCCGTATAAATGGGCGCATCCATTATGATCAAATCTTCATCGCCCTGCGTCGGTAAGGCATTGCTGTCTGTTTTTATATCTTCATTCTGAGGAATATTTGGAGTATATGTATGTTGTGTATCAATGGGCGCATCCATTATGATCAAATCCTCATCGCCCTGCATCGGTAAGGCATTGCTGTCTGTTTTTATATTTGTATTTATATAAAAAACAGCGAATACCATAATTATTACGGCGAAAGCAACAACAAACTTCATCTTTTTCATATAAGTACATCTCCTTTCCTTTTGCCAGATATTATAATATTTTGTACTTTATTATACTAAAAAACAGTTTATTATGTCAATGTAAACAATTCTTGGCACCTCGATAAAGCGCGATGAAGCACCGCAATGAAGCAAATCGCATTCTTAGCAAATTAGAATAATTTAGGTATCAAAAAAGTATCACGCCCCATCTAAAAAGCCAGAAAGTCCGTTATTTATGCGGTCTCCCGGCTTCCTATTTACTATTCGAACTCTTTTCAGGGTACAGAGTATGTCTTGTTTTTCTATTGTTTTGCTTGCGAAAAGCGTATCATTTGTTGCGGTTTTGTTATCTTTTTATGTGGCTACAAGACTGGTGTACCCATCTTGTACCCAAGGAAATCGCTAAAAGTTACTAATTACAATTTCCACTTCTCGCCCAGACACGATTTTATCATATCCATAATCTTTTCCGCACTCTCTATCTGCTCTTTTGCAATATCCTTAGAAATAATTTCAAAATCCTTATAATCTGCATCGATATCAATGACAGAAAAAACCTTATCATACTTTAAATTCATATCAACTACAAAATCCGACAGTCTGCCTTCTGTATCTGAATCTATCTTACCATGCATAACCAGAGCAATATCAATATCCTATTCTTCTGTGTCAGTGCCTCTGGCAACAGACCCATATAAAATGATTTTTTCAAGTCTATTTTCTAAAATACGCAAAACGCCATCTACAAGTTCACTACGCACCCTTTCTTCTATAAGTGTCCAACACCCTGATATCATTTAATAACCTTTACCACAATCTTCTCACATTCCACATGAAATTTCTATACCCTTCCACACCATCCTGTGTAACTAAAATTAGTTTTATAAATCCGTTTTTTTATTACAATCTGGATATTTTATGTATTGTATCTGTCCCTCTAATAAAAGTTCCCTCTTATGTCTATTTTTCCAACCCATATATGACTTACAATAACTAATCAGTTGTGGCTTCATTTCTTGTGATATCAAATTTATTGTCTCAGCAACAGAATTTGCCAGTTTCTTTATTTCCTCATTCTCTACTCTCTGTCCCTTCAGCGTTTCAAGATTATATCTAAGTTGAGTAATTTCTTCTTCCATTCTTTTTATATCCTCAACAGAAGTCGATGTTGACATATTCTTAGCAAGCCCAATACGTTGCTGCAATAAAGAAATCTGTTCTTCCTCATTTTGCATTATTTTTTCATTACGTTGTTGCTGCTCCATTTTATCAACACATATAACACAATCATTCAACATTTCCAGATACTTTTTCTCTGTTTTATAATATAAATCTCTAATGGCAATCATGTTTTCTCTATCATAACAAGGATTAAAATCACATCCTTTGCATTTTTGAAAATCATCTGCAATATCGCTCAACAATTCAAATTTTACCTGTACATTAAGAATCCTCTCTCTGGAATTTTGTAATATCCTCCTACATCCCATTATATCCATATTATTCAATTCGTTAATTGCTTTGTAAATAATATCGGTATTAAAACTTTGGCACACCTCAATTAATATGCTTTTTTCTTCCTTCAAATCTTCATCGTATTCTTGTGCAAGCATTTCGTACTTATCCATTTTTCTATCTTCAGCAGACGATTTCCATGCTAAACAAATTCCTATAAACGCAATTACAACAGATAGATAAGTACTCCAAAAACCAAGCCAATCTTGATTGTCCAATCCACTTGCTGTCAATGTCCAACCAAACACATTATAAATAACATCAGTAATATATATTCCAATGTTAAGTAACAATGGTAATATAATAAAAGAAATTACAATACACCAGATCCAATGCTGTTTTATATACAACTTCATTTTATTTATCCATTTTTCCATATTAAACATCTTCTCCATTATCCAAAGATTTCTTGTTTTCTTTCAGTTACCTTTGATTTCTTTCAGCACGTTATCTTTCACCAAATCTCGTGTACATACAATCTGATAATAAAATAGTTACTGTTTTCACCTGGCTCAAATTCTTATTTAGGTGAACCATTCATTATCAATGCATTGAAAGTCTTTTTGAATCCCGTATTTTTACTCTCAGCTAAAAGCAGCTTCTTCATCATCTGCTTGGTTAATTGTTGCGACACCGTCGCAACTTTTGCCAAATATAAATCTCGCTATTTTATTGTCACCAAATCTAAATACTTCTCAAAATATACCATCAATCTATCAATCACCCTTTTCTTAGTTTCAGTACGATTTCCTACACTACCGCCACCGAACCTTGATACTGCCGGCATGATCGCATCGATGTCCGTACCTGTGGTTTTTAATACTCCGTCACGAAAAGAATTTTCGATAAATAGATGTGTTTCCTTTTCCTTTAGCTTCTCATCTTTTATGATTGCAACAAGATCTTGTTCCCGCTGTTCATCAACATATTTCAGCCACTCCTTGTCAACCTCGGTATCCGCATTGACTCTGGATAGAAATTCTCTGATAAGCGCTATTTTGCTCCGCAGGTTGAGACTTGAATTGACTGCCTTTTCAATCGTGACTACAATCTCTTTATCCTTATTTCCGTCCTTCTGGTATTTCTTCACAAGCATCAGAATATAATCAATGTTGACCTCGATCTGTTTGACAAGCTCGATTTCAAAAACCACATCATCATTGATGTTTTCTTTTTCTCCCCTTTTGGGTTTAAACTCGTGATAAAGATCTATATACTCACTCTGATAATCCTGAAAATCTCGCGGCGAAAGTATCTCTTGTCCGGCAAAGTCATCAAAGGAAGATAAGATATTCCGCATTTTCAAAATTGCACCATACAAAGCGATAAATTTCTTCTTGTCCTGCTCCCCAAGTTCTGAAAAATGCCCAAGCGGATACATTGTTTGCAGCCTTTCAATCAGTTCTGTATATCCCTCATGGTGCTTTCCGTTTTCATCATATCCATTATAGTAGCTTGCATAGTTTTTCAATAGGACGATGCCGCCAGCTTCTTTATTTCCAAAGAGCGCGATTGCATCATTCGTCTCATGTTCCAGATTTCGAAAGCAGACAATGTTCCCGAATGTCTTTACAGAATTGAGAATACGGTTGGTACGTGAGAACGCCTGTAAAAGTCCGTGGTATTTCAAATTTTTGTCCACCCAAAGTGTATTCAGCGTTGTTGCATCAAATCCGGTAAGAAACATATTTACAACAATCAGAATGTCTATCTCACGGTTTTTCATTCTAAGCGATACATCTTTATAATAGTTTTGAAACTTTTCGCTTGATGTATCGTAGGCAGTGGAAAACATCTTATTATAATCGTCAATAGCGCTTTCCAAAAAATCCCGCGAGCTTTGATCCAATCCGTCTGTATTCTCGGAATTTTCATCAATTACAAAATCATCATTTTCCGCCTCATTGACACCATAACTGAATATCGTGGCAACTCGGAGTTGTTTTTCCTCCGGCAGATCCTTCATCTGGCGTTTAAACTCTGTGTAATATAGCTTCGCAGCCTCTATAGAGCTTACTGCAAATATGGAGTTAAAACCCCTCATACGGATTTCATTCTTCTTTTCCTCTATCTTGTTTCTGTCCTTTGCCCGGCTGCTTGCTGCCGCAGCTACTTCTTCTACATTTGCAAGCACAGAGAATGTGAAACTCTCTCCCCCATTACGCTTTGTCTTTTGATCAAAATGTTCTAATACATAGGAGACAATCTCACTAATGCGCGACTGATTTAAGAGCGCCTTCTCTGTGTCTATTGCCGATACCTGCTTGTCCTTTGTCCTATTGCTGTCCTTGATCGTGGTAATATAGTCGATGCGAAACGGAAGTACGTTTCCGTCATTGATTGCATCAACAATTGTATATGTATGCAGTTTCTCCCCAAAAGCCTGCGGTGTCGTCCGCAAATCAACATGCTTGCCGCTTCCTGCCGCATTAACTGAAAATATCGGCGTCCCCGTAAACCCAAAGATGTGATATTTTTTAAAATTCTTGATAATCGCTGTATGCATATCTCCAAACTGCGACCTGTGGCACTCATCAAATATCAGGACAATATGCTTGTTAAACACTTCATGTCCTTTGTTTTTACGGATAAATCCGTCTAATTTCTGAATGGTGGTTATAATAATCTTGTACTCATGATAATTCCCGTTCTTGTCCTTGTTTGCCAACTGACGCTGCAAAATTGCTGTTGATGTATTGCTATTCGCGGCGCCCTTCTGGAAGCGGTCATATTCTTTCATTGTCTGATAATCAAGGTCTTTTCTATCCACCACAAAAAGCACTTTGTCAACAAAATCGAGTTGGCTTGCGAGCTGCGCTGTCTTAAAGGAAGTCAATGTCTTTCCACTGCCTGTTGTATGCCAGACATAGCCTCCTGCATCCAATGTTCCTAATTTCTTATAATTCGTAGCTATTTCTATGCGGTTTAATATCTTCTCCGTAGCCGCTATCTGATAGGGGTGCATCACAAGGAGCATTTCTTCTGAGGTAAATACACAATACTTTGTCAAAATGTTCAGGATCGTATGTTTGGACAAAAAAGTTTTTGTAAAATCCACAAGATCCGGTATCACTTTATTATTTGCATCCGCCCAAAATGAGGTAAACTCAAAACTGTTACTTGTCTTTTTCCCTTTACCGGTTTTATTCTCCTGTTCCTTTAAATGGGAAGACCTTGTGGTGTTGGAATAATATTTCGTATTCGTGCCATTCGAGATAATGAATATCTGTACATATTCGTATAGTCCGCATCCACTCCAAAAACTGTCACGCTGATAACGGTTGATCTGATTAAAGGCCTCCCTGATTGCCACTCCCCGCCTTTTTAATTCTATATGCACAAGAGGTAGACCATTCACAAGAATCGTCACATCATAACGGTTATCATAATTCGCAGGGTTAGTACTGTCTTTTGCGGCATTTCCTACTTTTCCCTGCACTTCATACTGGTTGATTACCTGCAATCGGTTGTTATGTATGTTCCCCTTATCAAGCAGCCTGATATTCTTCGTGCTTCCATCATCACGCTTTAAAACCTTCGTGTAGTCCTCCTGAATGGTTCGTGTCTTTTCCACAATACCCTCATTGGCATTGGCAATATGCTCCCGAAAAAATCTCTCCCACTCACTATCCGTAAAATCATAGCCATTCAACTGCTCTAATTTATGCCTAAGATTTTCTATCAATTCTGCTTCTGAATGAATTTGCAGATATTCATAACCCTGTTCCGTCAGCATACGGATCAGTTCTTTTTCAAGTTCTGCCTCACTCTGGTAACTGTCGGAACGCCTGCTCTCCGGTGTATACTCCGACACCACCGTACTTTCATTCATAGATGCAACCATATTGAATGTACTCATTCACTTAACTCCTTAAAGTTCAATAATTTCTCTCGGTAATACTCATACTGCTTCTGTCTTGCCGCTATCTCTGCAGGAAGTCTTTTTGCAATATCATTGCAAAGTGTGTCAAAGCGGTCAAGAATTGCAACTATTCGTTTCCGTTCCACAATAGATGGAATGGGAATCTGTATCTGGTTTAAATTCTGTTGATTCAATTTCGGCTGCGCTCCCCCAGAAACATACGGAGACAAATCTATCGAATTTAGGTAAAATTCTACAAATCGTCTCGTATTATAATTGTCAAACTTCAAAACATGAGCATGATTATTTACCCAATTTTTGCCTGTAATTGAAAATGCAATCGGTGTACTTCTTGCCAATAAATTTGCTCCATCTTCTGAAACAAGTAAAAATTCGCCATTAAATATATAATCACTCACATAATCAACAATTCCCGATGCACCATAATAAGGATATTCGCCCACTACACGATTACCACTAGCAACCGGTTTTCGTTGACTATCACAGTTTTCAGAAATATCTGGCAGTGTGACAATAGCATATCCAAACACATACTGCAAAAGTTTAATTAAGTTCTGTCTGTCTGTATGTCTGTCTGTATGTCTGTCTGTATGTCTGTCTGTATGTCTGTCTGTCTGTCTGTCTGTCTGTCTGTCTGTCTGTCTGTCTGTCTGTCTGTCTGTCTGTCTGTCTGTCTGTCAAGATTGTCTCGCCACATTCAGCGAATGTCAACAGTACATCTCTATAATATTCATACTGTTTCTTTCTCGCCTCTATCTCTGCGGGAAGTCCAATGTTCAGATCATTACAAATTTTTTCAAAGTTGTCCAACACATCTGCATATCTTTTCTGCACTTCCATAGATGGCAATGGTATCTCTATGTCTTCAATGGCAGGTACGCTTGAATGAACCACCTTGCTTTTAATTTTCCCTTTACTCTTTTGCTGCCTTGATTCATATGTAGATAGAACATGAGCCAAATAGCGAGGCTCTTGATTATGTTTTAAAACAACAATATCTCCACCCGCAAGGCATTTTTTATTACCTATGTATGCCACAGACTTTGCAATATCCTCAACATTTTCTCCGGTAATTGCAAATAGGATATCTCCATATTCAAAATACTTCGGATTTGAAACATACTCTAGTTTGGTATGCGATACACAGGTATCAAACCATGTATTATATGTAGTGTAAATTTCTCCATAGCGAACACATGGTATACCTGTTTCCGTCACTTCTTCTCTTTTAATACCTGATCCCCGATATATATCAATAGCAATATCTTTCAGCTTTACCTTTTTAACTGTGCTATTAAATGAAAGTAATGTATCCCTGTAATAGTTATACTGTTTTTTCCGAGTTGTAAGCTCGGCTTTAAGATTAGCCTCAAGTTCTTCTGTAAGCACAGTAAAAGAGTCCAAAATATGGACTATTTCACGTTGTATCTCCAACGGAGGTACAGGAATCAACACTTTATTCAATACAGCATGTGTCAAACTTGGCACCCCTCCCGCTGTATTTAATTTTTCTAAATGTTCACGCCCAAGATAATAGTACACATATTTCGGTTCAACAATTTCAGTATCTATATCTGTATAAAATACAGTATCGACATTCCAAAAAGGTGTATCTACATAATAAAGTTTATCAATAGATCCTTTTCTTGGTATCAAAACAGACGGTCTTTCATAAATTGCTCTATCAATATATGCCATAATACCACCCGAACCATACACTGGTATATTACCCTCTGCAAAACCCTTATAATCACTTCCATTTTTTATTGTCAAAACTTCTTTTAATGCTTTATATTCCACCCCATTCGGACAAAGTTTTTTTATCAGTCCATCCAACTTACTCATCTGCCTCTACCTCCTCCAAAGCAGCCTTTTCCTGCTGCTGCAACTGAAAAATCGCTTTCTGCCTGCTGATTTCCCGTCGGAGTTCTTCCTCATTTGGCAGATACAGCTTATATTTAGAGGCAAATAACTGTTCATTCCCATGAAGAATGGAATATCTGGCAATATCCTCGTCCGTTTCTTCGCAAAGCACAAGTCCGATTGTCGGGTTATCATCGTCCCCTTTTTTCAATTCATCATACATACGGACATACATATCCATCTGTCCTACATCCTGATGCGTGATCTTATTTGTCTTTAAATCAATCAGCACAAAGCATTTCAGAATATAATTGTAAAATACCAGATCAATATAATAATCTTCTTTCTCCGTATGGATATGCTGCTGTCTTGCCACAAAAGCATAGCCTTTCCCCAGCTCCATTAAAAATTTCTGGAGATTGTTAAGGATAGCCGTTTCCAAGTCGCTTTCTGTCATATCTGTATTTGAAGACAATCCCATAAATTCGGCGATGATCGGATTTTTTACAAATTCCAGCTTATCATTTTGATAATCGAAAGTCTTTTCTTTCATCTCCGTTTCCACAGCGCTTTTATTTTGGGACTGCAGAAGGCGGTAATAATATTGGGTATTGATATTTCTTTGCAGAGTGCGGAAGCTCCAAGTCTGCTCGTAAGCCTCCTTCCGATACCACTCCCTCGCTTTACTGTCATCCACATGAATAAGCAGACGATAATGTGACCATGACAATAGCTCAGATTTTCCACACACTGTGTGGAAAATCTCCGGGTAGGTCTTGTAAAACAGATAAAAGCTATAAAGATTCGTTTTGGCAAAACCTTTTCCGAACTGTTGACTAAGCTCTTTTGACAGCTTCTTTATAACTTCTACGCCGTAATCCGCCCTGTCTTTTCCCGCCAATTCTTCCTCAGCAATCCGCCTGCCAATCAGCCAGTTCCTTTGTACCAGAACTGTATCGACTGCCTTATATGCGGTCTGCTGCGCGGAAAGGATAATCTCCCCGACATCATTTGTAATATTGTTTGTATTCTTATAATTTTCCATAAGAATATTGTTCGTTGCAACAGATAAATTATTCATTTCACATCTCCTTCGATTTCCGCAATGATCTTATTAATTTCCACTCGAAGTTCTTCTTCTCTTGCAACAATCTCTTTGATCTCAGCATTCAATTTCACAATATCAATTTTTTCTCTTGTATCTTCCTGCTCCACATAAGAGGAAACAGAAAGGTTATACTCATTTTCAGCAATTTTGTCATTTGCCACAACCGCTGCATAATACTCTTTATCTTGCCTTGCCTCATAAGCCGCAAGAATATTTTCTATATTCTCACTTGTAAGCTTATTGTTGTTCGTCACTTTTACACACTCTTTCGATGCGTCAATGAACAACGTGCTGTTCTCTGATTTACTCTTTTTCAACACCATAATACAAGTGGCTATACTCGTGCCAAAGAAAAGATTGCCCGGCAACTGGATAATGCACTCTACATAGTTATTGTCTATCAAATATTTACGGATTTTCTGCTCTGCACCTCCTCTGTACATAACACCCGGAAAACATACGATAGCTGCCACGCCATTTGTCGCAAGCCACGATAAGGAATGCATAATAAATGCAAGATCCGCTTTCGACTTTGGCGCAAGCACACCTGCCGGAGAAAATCTTTCATCATTGATAAGAATGGGATTATCATCTCCTTCCCACTTGATGGAATACGGCGGATTAGACACAATCGCCTCAAATGGCTCATCGTCCCAATGCAAAGGCTCTATCAACGTATCTCCATGACCAATGTTAAACTTCTCATAGCCAATGTCATGCAGAAACATATTGATACGGCAAAGATTATATGTAGTGATATTGATCTCTTGCCCGAAAAAACCCTGTCTGACATTCTCTTTTCCCAAAATCTTCGCGAATTTAAGAAGCAGAGAACCGCTGCCGCACGCCGGATCATACACCTTATTTACATTTTTCTTCCCAAATACTGTAATTCGTGTCAGAAGTTCCGATACTTCCTGCGGAGTATAATACTCTCCGCCGCTCTTTCCGGCATTCGAGGCATACATACCCATTAAATACTCATACGCATCTCCAAATGCATCAATGGTGTTGTCCTGATAATCGCCCAATTTCATTTCGCCAACGCCATTCAAGAGTTTTACCAACTTCGCATTTCTCTTTTCTACTGTTCCTCCAAGCTTGTTACTGTTTACATCCAGATCATCAAACAGACCTTTTAAATCATCTTCGCTGTCATGTCCCTGCGCGGAGCTTTCTATATTGCGGAACACTTTTTCAAGCGTTTCATTCAAGTTCTCATCCTGTGGTGCTTTGGCTCTCACATTACAAAACAATTCGCTTGGCAGTATAAAATAGCCTTTTGTATCGACCAATTCTTCTCTTGCAGGCTCTGCATCACTATCAGAAAGACCCGCATAATCAAAATCGACATTCCCTGCCTCAATCTCTCCTGCATTTACATATTTCGCAAAATTTTCAGAAATATATCTGTAAAACAGCATACCTAGCACATACTGTTTGAAATCCCAACCATCTACGCTTCCTCTAAGGTCATTCGCCATATTCCATATGGTACGATGAAGTTCTTCTCTCTCTTGTTCCTTCTTGTTGTCAATCATTGGACAACCTCCTTGCATAAAATTCCAAGCTAATTTTACTATAGAATGTCCAAATTGTCACTTAAATTCCTATTAAAGCTGCACACAACATATTTAAAAAAATTATTTTACAGGACAGCTCTAAAGCATACCGCAAATACATATATAACAATTTAGCAAATGCTTATGAGCGTTTATATGAAACTGATCCATTAAATTGTTATCTATATCGGACTTACCAAAAGCGATATCAGATTGTCTTGCTATATTTCCCCAATATCATATGAGGTTGAATACACAAGGCTTAATATATGAGGAACAACATGATTTTGAAAAAGCATTAGAATATTATATGAAATCTTACGAATATTCAAGATCATATTCACCACCAATAAATCAAATAGGTCGTATTTTAGATTATGAATATAAGAATTCATTGTACAAATTATATTATTTGTTAGCATATGAAATTAATCCAAACTCGGCAAGTTCACTTTACATCTTAAACTATTCTGTTTAAGTTTGTTGTGAAAATGCCCCCGGAATATAAACAACACCAAACAATTTCTGTAGAAGTTCCAACTGTCCCGCTTTCATCAATGAAATAATCGGTGTGGTATCTGAAACAACAATCATACAGTCGCACCCCTTAATTTTTTCAACACTGCCAAATCTTCTTCATATTCTTCCTCTGTCTCATCAAAGTATGGCAATCCTAATTTGCCATACAAAGTAATCAGGTCAATCTTATGAAGTCCAAGCATTTCTGCTGCCTTTCCATAAGACATGACACCTCTTTTGATATAAGGGTATACCAACATTGCATTCCTTGTTATTTGCGCATCCTTGTCCTCTAATATTGTATATGGTACAATTTCCTCCGGTATGTCAATTTCCACCTTTGTCATCGTCATAGCAATCATCTCCTACTTTACGTATTCTTCTGACTATATTATATACATTTTATTTTGCCTTACAATAAAAAATAAATGCTTGAGTTTCCATCCAAGAAAATGGGGCATAAATATAAAAAATAATCGTATTTATTACTTCTTACTCACTTCTCACCCATTTCTCAGTCTTTCTTCTCTCTCTGTCTTTGGGTTTACTCTGCGAAACTTAAGCGCCCGCTCCGGCGTCACTTCCGGACAATCTTCATCAAAGACAATCGGTTTCATTCTTGCCTTTGCAAGTTTATCAAGGTCTTCTTTTGTAAAAGCCAATTCTTTAATCAAATCCGGCGTCATTATATTAGCGTTTACCATAATACAACCCCCTTTCAAAGTTTGTTGCCGCCCGCGCGGATATCAGTCTGGTCACATCAATATTTTTTCCGTTTTTATCAACCTGTACTCTCTCCGTATATACAACAAAAAGTACGTCATTGACTTCTCCAATAAATGCTCCTACATTTCCTATTGTTGTAGTATCTTTGACAAATATGTTTGCGGTTCCGGCAGATAAATCACCTATTGTATCATATCTATCTTCATCTTTACTATGTTCCTCATCATAAAACTCTATTCTATCGTAGTCAAAAAATACACGCGCTGCTTGTTCAAAAGAGATACCATGCATTTCAATATTATATTGATTCTTCCACTCATCATATTCAAAATTCATACCGCCAAGTTTAAATGTTATGATCTTGGAATCCTCTTTGTCGATCACTGCATCACCTCATTTTATTTTTTATTATTAATTATTTGTAAATTACACTGCTATAAATATAGTACCACTGTTTTATTTTTATATCAATTGCCATATTATATGGGAATATGACATACGTTGACAGTGTTCGGTTGACGCTGTAATATATAGGTAATTGCAAAACGCTTTTTCACAGTATAGAATTTAGGCAAAATATATAAAATAAGGAGCGATTTGCGATAGAACGAGCGACGTTTTTATATATTTTGACTAAATTCGGAAGCTTTGACAACAGTTTATCAATCACCTAATATGTTAAAATAAGGAGCATTGCATATGTCATCACAGGATTCAGTAAACGGAGAGATAAGGGAACAGCTTAAGAAGTTAAAGGATATGAGTTTTAAGCAAAAAGCAGGCTATCTCTTTCATTATTATAAATATCATGCGCTTATCACAATCATAATAATCTGTGTGGCGGTTTCGGTTATCCACAGCATAGCGACACATAGGGATTATGCTTTCTATGCGGTCCTGCTGAATGCGGAAACGCCTTATATAGATTACTTAGCTTACGGCGACGCGTTTTCGCAGTATGCGGGAATCGATATGAACAAATATCAGACTTTTATCGACACGACCTCCAAAATCTCCAACAACTATTATACACAGGATTCGGCCGCCAATACTGATAAAATGTCTGCGCTCATATATACAGGCACAATAGATGTGATAGTCGCTGACACCTATGCTTTTGAGTATTATGCGCAGAGCGACAGCTTTGTAAATCTTGAATCTGTGCTGCCCAAAGAAATATTGGAAAAATACAGGGATAATTTTTACTATACCGATTCTGACACGTATGTCACATTTGAAGATACTTACAATCCGGAAGCGCTGACCAAACGTGACGATTATGTCATAGATCATCATTCTGCGGAGGGCATGAAAAAACCGGTTCCCGTCGGCATATTTATCCCGAAAGATTCTAACCTTATGGAAACCGGCTGTTATGACTTTTTAGAGGAAAACAATGTAACATATCAGGGTTATCAATCCGAAGTAATACTCGGCATACCCGCGACCGCGCAGCATCTTGATATGATACTCAAATTCCTTGAATTTCTTGAGCAGTAAATTTTCATATAAATGCAGTAAATTCTCATATAAATAATATATTCAATAATATATAATATCCGGAATTATAATAATTCTTTAAGTATTTTATTTACCATTGCGGGATCGGCTTTGCCTTTCATTGCTTTCATGGTCTGGCCTACCAGAAAGCCTATGGCTTTTTCTTTTCCGCTGCGGTAATCCTCAACCGACTGAGGATTTTCCGCTATCACAGCTTCAATAGTTTTTCTCAGCGCGCCTTCGTCGTTTACGCTCTTAAGTCCGTGTTCCTCCACATATTTTTCAGGACTGACATCACTGTCAAACATAACTTCAAAGACTTCTTTAGCAACCGTATTATTTATGACACCAGTGTCATTTAATTCAATGAGCTTTGCGAGATTTTCCGGAGAAAAACGCAGATCCGCAGCATCAACTTCTTTTTCTTTCATAAGGCGCAGCGTCTCACCCATAAGCCAGTTGGAAACTTTCTTGGGTTGATTGCAGACAGCTACGGTTTCTTCAAAAATATCGGCCATACGCTTTTCGCCTGTGATTATCTCGATATCATAATCGGGAATGTTATATTCTTCTTTGTAACGTTTCATCTTCTCGGTACGAAATTCGGGCTGCTTTGCACGTATCTCATCAAGCATTTCATCGCTTACTACGATAGGCACCAGATCGGGATCAGGAAAATATCTGTAATCCTGAGCGTCCTCTTTACTCCTCATTGCATAGGATTCGCCTTTGGCGTCGTCCCAACGTCTGGTTTCCTGAATTACTTTCCGGCCTTCTTCAAGCAGATCGATCTGACGTTCTTTCTCGCCCTCTATGGCTCTGGTGATCGCCTTAAAAGAATTAAGGTTTTTCATCTCTGTTCTTGTGCCGAACTCTTGGCTTCCGGCTTCGCGCACGGAAAGGTTTACATCCGCTCTCATAGAGCCTTCCTGAAGCTTGCAGTCCGAGGCGCCAAGATACTGTATTATGAGGCGCAGCTTCTCAAGATAGGCAATAACTTCTTCCGCGCTTCGCATATCGGGTTCGGACACTATCTCAATAAGCGGCACTCCTGAACGGTTATAATCCACCAAAGTACAGTCTTCCCATTCGTCGTGAATAAGTTTGCCTGCATCTTCCTCCATATGGATTTCATGTATGCCTACAGTTTTTTTACCGCCTTCTTTGGTTTCTATCTCTACGCCGCCGTTTCTGCAGATAGGAAGATAGAGCTGCGATATCTGATAATTCTGCGGATTGTCGGGATAAAAATAATTTTTTCTGTCAAATTTACCGTATCTTGTTATGTCACAGTTGGTTGCAAGCCCTACCGCGATCGCATATTCAAGCACCTGTCTGTTGAGTACGGGCAGCGAGCCGGGCATTCCGGTGCAGACCGGACAGGTATGCGAGTTGGGCTCTTTACCAAATTCCGTCGAACAGCCGCAGAAAATTTTAGTCTTGGTCGCAAGCTCTACATGAACTTCAAGACCTATGACGGTTTCATATTCTTTTCCCATATCACATGCCCTCCTTTTCAGGCAAAGCTGCCGCTTTGCCTGTCTGTTCCATTGCTTTGCCAAACGCTCCTCTTGCTTTCTCATAAGTATATGCCGTCCGCAGCAGTTTCTTTTCCGTAAAACAGTCTCCGATAAGCTGCAATCCTATCGGAAGCCCGTTTCTGTCTTTTCCGCAGGGCAGACTTATCGCCGGCAGGCCCGCAAGGTTTACCGCTATGGTATAGATATCTCCCAGATACATCTTAATAGGATCTGAAAGGCTTGAGCCTAATTGGGGCGCCGTAGTCGGAGCCACCGGCCCCAGAATAATATCGTATTTTGAAAAGGCATCATCAAAGGCTTTTTTAATAAGAGCCTTAACCTTGAGCGCCTTCAGATAATATGCGTCATAGTAACCGGAGCTGAGTACGAAAGAGCCAAGCATGATACGGCGCTTCACTTCTTCGCCAAATCCTTCGGAGCGTGTCTTTTTATACATATTGTGCAAACCGTTGAAATCTTTGGTGCGATATCCGTATTTAATACCGTCAAACCTCTCTAAATTGGAGCTTGCCTCGGCAGCCGCTATTGTATAATAAGTCGGTATCGCATAATCGACCAGACTTAAGTTAAACTCTTCCACTATGGCACCCTTTTCCCGTAAAATTTCGGATGCATGCAGCACCGCGGACTTGACATCCTCATCCAAGCCCTCGCCAAAGTAGTCCTTTGGTATACCTATCCTCAAACCTTTTACATCCTCCTCAAGCGCCGACATATAGTCCGTATCCTGCGTCGAAACCGAAGTAGAATCCTTGGCATCATGAGATGCTATGGTCTGAAGTATCGCGGCGCAGTCCGTAACATCCTGAGACATCGGCCCGATCTGGTCTAAAGACGAACCGTAAGCTATAAGCCCGTATCTCGAAACCAGTCCATAGGTAGGTTTCATCCCGACTATACCACAGTATGCGGCAGGCTGTCTTATCGAACCGCCCGTATCGGACCCAAGCGCATAAAAACATTCTCCCGCAGCTATGGCCGCCGCCGAGCCTCCCGAAGATCCGCCCGGCACACAATCGGTATTCCATGGATTTTTAGTCGCCCCAAATGCCGAAGTCTCGGTAGTGGAGCCCATGGCAAATTCGTCCATATTGGTCTTGCCGATTATGACCGCTCCGGCTTTCTGCAGGTTAATGACCGCTTCGGCGGAATAGGTCGGCACAAAATTCCCCAAAATCTTAGAAGAACAGGTGGTCAGCATCCCTTTTATGCACATATTATCTTTAATCGCGACAGGCACACCCGCCAACGCTCCGCTAAGCTCTCCCGACTCGATCTGTCTCTGTACTGCCTCGGCCTGTTTCAATGCCCCTTCTTTATCAATAGTAACGTAGCAGTGATAAGTATCTTCTTTGGCTTCTATACGTTCAAACACTTCGTTAAGCGCATCAACTGCCGTAGTCTTTCCTTCTTTTATCGCCGCGGCAAGCTCTGTCGCGGTCATATCAAGTAAAGCCATATTAAAATTCAGACTCCTTTCCTTATCAGATATTATAGGCTTTTGCGAAACTATCCCTCAACGTATATTGATTGTACAGATTTAACAAACACCATTGCAGGCGCTCTGAGGCCGCCGGCACTTAAGCTGCGTATTTTGCAGCTTTAGTACCGCTGCGAGACTCAATGCAGCGCAAGCGTGCCAGCAAGGGTTTTGTTAAATCTGTACAATCTCAAAGACGTAAATCAGAGTTTCGCAATCATCTGTCAAATATTATTAGACGGCTCCATATTAATCAAAGGTACGCGGAACCATGAACATGCCGTCTTTTTGCGCAGGCGCGTTCGACAATAACTCTTCTCTTATGTCAGAGTTTGACACGACATCCTCTCTAAATACGTTATTGACAGGGAATACGTGTGACATTGCTTCTACGTTTTCTGTATCGAGTTCACCCAGCTTATCAATATAATCCAGCATACGGCCCATATCTCTTTTTGCCTGTTCCTTTTCTTCGGGCGAAAGTTCAAGCTTGGCCAGTATGGAAACATAATCTATGGTCTCATCAGTTATAATATTCGCCATATTAAACCTCCCTTTAATATAATGCTTATAGGCAATTGCGAAACGCTGATTTACGTATTTAAGATTGTACAGATTTAACAAAACCTTTGCAGGCCGCTTTCGCTGCGTTGAGAAAGAGTTTCGCAATTACCCTTTATCTTATTTTAATATGCACTTCCCTAAGCTGCTGCTCGGTAACTTCATTTGGCGCGCCGCACATAAGATCCTGCGCCGTACCGCTCATAGGAAAGGCTATTACTTCCCTGATATTCTCCTCGTTTCTCAAAAGCATGATCATACGGTCTATGCCCGGAGCCATTCCTGCATGCGGCGGAGCTCCGAACTGGAAAGCGTTGTACAGCGCGCCGAATTTATTTTTCAGAGTCTCCTCATCATAACCCGCGATCTCAAATGCTTTTACCATAATCTCCATATCGTGATTTCGCACCGCGCCCGATGAAAGCTCCACTCCGTTACATACGATATCATACTGATATGCCAGGATATCCAGCGGGTCTTTGGTGTTGAGCGCTTCCAGACCTCCTTGCGGCATGGAAAAAGGATTATGCGTAAAGCCTATCTGTTTGGTATCCGGATCAAGCTCAAACATCGGGAAATCATTAACATAGCAGAAACGATATGCATTCTTCTCTATCAGATCCAGTTTAGTCCCAAGCTCCGTACGAAGCTGTCCGGCATAATACGCCGCTCTTTCTTCTTTATCAGCTATGAAGAAAATCGTATCGCCCTGTGAAAGCTCCGCAAGCCTTGCAAGTTCTTTTTTAAGCTCGTCGGGTATGAATTTGTCTATCGGTCCCTTATATGACATATCCTCTCCGACTTCCAGATAACCGAGTCCACCCATACCCATGTCGGTAGCGAATTTTAAAAGTTTCTCATGAAAGCCTTTAGACATATCAGCATGAACTTTTATCGCTCTAACCGTCCTATTATGGAAGGGTTTAAATGTACATTCCTGAAAAAATGCGGTCAAATCGATAATACGAAGCGGATTCCTCAGATCCGGCTTATCCGTTCCAAACTCTAACATTGCCTGCTTATAGCTTATTATAGGGTAAGGCGCTTTGGTCACTTCATAACCCTGCGGCGCAAATTTTTCAAAAGCTGCGCTAAGCACTTCCTCGCCAACAGCAAATACATCTTCCTGAGTAGCAAAACTCATTTCAAAATCCAACTGGTAAAATTCTCCGGGAGAACGGTCGGCGCGCGCATCTTCATCTCTGAAGCAGGGCGCTATCTGGAAATATTTATCGAAACCCGATACCATAAGAAGCTGCTTATACTGCTGCGGCGCCTGAGGCAGCGCATAAAACTTTCCTTTATATTTTCTGGAGGGAACGATATAATCTCTTGCCCCCTCCGGCGAGGACGCGCAAAGAATCGGCGTCTGGATTTCCAAAAAGCCCATTTCGGTCATTTTTTCACGCAGAAAGCTTATTACCTGCGAGCGGAAAATAATGTTGTCTTTTACCTTTTTATTTCTAAGATCCAGATATCGGTATTTCAGCCTGACCTCTTCTCTGGTTTCCTTTGAAGTTATAACCTCAAACGGGAGCTGCTTATATACCTTGCCAAGCACCTCAACCTTATGCGCCTCTAACTCAAATGTTCCCGTAGGAAGTTTGGGATTATAAGTTTCTTCGTCACGCTTTTCAATAAGCCCCTCTATGGATACGCTCATTTCTTTGGAAAGCCCGTTAAGTAAAGCGGTATCGCGCATAACTATCTGCAGAACGCCGTACATATCACGCAGGTCTACAAACGATACGCCGCCATGATCTCTTATATTCTCAATCCAGCCGGCGACCTTAAGCTCCCTTCCGATATCTTTTTCACTTAAATCCTTGATCGTTACATCTCTGTAAATATTTTCTGTTTTCATTTAAAGTCTGCCCCTTTCCAAATATATCTGCATTTTAGGTCATTGCGAAACTCATTTTTATAACATAGAATTTAGTAAAAATATACAAATAAGGGGTGACTCTGCGTCCCCGCAACGGAACCCCGTTTTGTATATTTTTGCTAAATTCGGAAGCTTTAGAGAGTATTTCGCAATTGCCTATATATCTGCATTTTCTGCATCCGGGACTTTTTACACAAAAAAAGCCCCGGAATACAAATTCTGTATTCCGGGACGGATAATAATTCTTCTTATCCGCGGTACCACCCGCATTGACAAGCCGACATCTCAAACAAGATGTTTTATCGCCCTGCCCACTCTGACACTTAACGCGTGTAACGTATTACCCTAGCGTAAAATATCGATTTTACGGTTCAGATAATCTGCTCCGGAGTGTTCCCGATCCTTACTTCCCGCGAACAGCGCTCTCAGTCGGTGACGCCGTATTCCTGTCGTTTTCCATAAGGCGAGTCTCTTTCAACGCATTTACTTTATTGTATTATTATATAACACAACTTCATAAAAAATGCAACCGTTTTTTCTTAAAAAATTTACCTAAAAAATTTACTGAAAAATTTACCTTAAAAATTCACCTGCATTTACCTAAAAATTTAACCTGAAATTTTAGGCACAGATCATTCTTTGCTTACGCCTACGTACTGCGCGTCTCCAAATCCGAGTATAATCATAAAGATCGGCATTAAGAACCAGAGTCCGAAACCAAACGCAATACCCTGTCCGAAAGCCTTTGCGAGTTTGAACATACACAAGATACCCATTACTATTCCGACACAGGGTACAGCAATCAATAAAAACAACCAGCCGCTGCCAAAACTAATTTCAAACAGGCAATACAGATTATAAAAAGGTATCAGGCAGGCCCACCCCGGTTTTCCCGCTTTTACAAATACCTTCCACATTCCTACGAGTGAAACAACTGCGATCACAAGCGCAAATATGCTATATATCCCTATTGCGGCTCCGCCTGCCGCGCCCGCGTTGCATAACTGTGTTTCATAATTACCCACTGTTAAATTCCTCCTTATAAGAAAATATTGTATATTAATGTCGTAATATATTTTATTTCATTTGAAGGAATTTAGCAACATATAATTATTCGTTCTTCTCAAGCCGCCTGACCAGATAGCAAAATTCATCTTTATATTCATCGGCTTTGGTATCTATATTTTTCAGTTCGTCTATTACGTTTCTCAGATTCAGATTTCCTTTATAATCGCTGTCATTTACCACAAGTCCAAATTCCGCTACGGCCATAGCGAAGCGCATATCATTATTCGGCTCCTTATAGTAGGACGATTCATCGACCGGATAAGTCAATAGCCTGCTCTTTGTCTCTCCGGGCTTTTTATAACGTATATTCACAGTAAACCACTCAATATTACCCGCAAGTTGCTTAGGCTTCGCATATTTAAGGGTGCTGCCTGAATAGGTTGAATTAGAATCTACGGTCACGATCTCATATAATACGGTAACAGTGTGGCCGGCTCCTACCTCACCCGCGTCTTTGGTATCGTCTTCAAAATCCCGCTCCGCAAGCTGTCTGTTATCATAACCGATCAGCCGATAGCCTGAGACCGCCTTTGGATTAAACTCCACCTGAAACTTTACATCTTCCGCCACCGTAACCAAAGTCGCGCCCATTTCTTCGACCAGTACCTTTTTGGCTTCTGTCAGCGAATCAATATATGAATAGTTTCCGTTGCCCTTATCGGCAAGTATCTCCATTTTGTTATCTTTAATATTTCCCGTTCCGAAACCGAGTACGGACAGATATACTCCCGACTTTCTTTTTTCGGTTATAAGGTCTTCAAGCTCCTCCTCCGTTGTCAGTCCCACGTTAAGATCACCGTCCGTCGCAAGAATCACTCTGTTGTTCCCGCCTTTGATAAAATACTTTTCGGCAATCTCATAAGCCGTTATGATGCCGGAGCTTCCGTTGGTCGAACCGTCCGCCTCAAGAGAATTGACGGCGTCAAGTATTTTTTTGTGTTCAGAACCGTTTACCCCTTCTATGACCACGCGCTCATCACTTGCGTAAACTACTATGGACACTTTATCTTTGGCAGTGAGGTTTTCGGTAAGCAGTGAAAACGACTTCTGTAACAAAGGCAGCTTGTCGCTGTCATACATAGAACCCGACACATCTATCAAAAATACAAGATTGGAATCCTCAGCTTCCGAAAAGTCAACATCTTTAGTCTTAAGCCCTATCATCGCGATTTTGCTGTTTTCATTCCATGGACAGTCCGCGATCTGAGTCGTGACTCCAAAAGGCTCGTCATTTTTAGGCTTTGTATAATCATAATCAAAATAATTGAGCAGTTCTTCTATCCTTACGGCGCCTTCCGGTATATCCTCCATACTATAACCGCCCTCTATCATCCTTCTAAGATTGCTGTAAGATGCGGTATCTACATCCGCAGAAAAGGTAGAAAGCGGATTGGCCGCTGCCGACATAAACCCCTGTTCGTCCGTTTCGCCGTATTCTTCTGAATTGGGCTCTGCGGCGCAGATACCATAGTCTTTAGAAGCAACGGAATCAGACATATCCTCCGCAAATGCCTCTTTGTAAGCTCCGTTTTCCGCACTCTCCATTTTTCTTTGAGCATTTTCCAATCCGCCGCTTAAAGACTGATTATCTGACGGGACCGCTTCTCCTTCTGCAGCTTCAGCAGGCATATTTGCAGACGACTGCATATCCAGCTCTGAATTTGTGACACCATTGTCATTTTTAGTGTGGTCTTCATATTCAGCTTTGTCATTATTTATGACACCACTGTCACTTATGGTTTCATCGCCCGTCTCGCCGTTTCCGTATTCAACGCCATCATCGACAGTATTTCCGTCATCTGCAATATCCGATTTATCCATAATGTCACTTGCGCTTCCGCAGCCTGACAGCAGGCCGACGCCAAGCGCAAACGCAAGCATCAGGCTGCTTATTTTCTTTTTATGAATTTTCTTTTTACGGATTTCCTTTTTACGTACCTTCGTACCCTTTCTCATAACAATTCCTCCCTTTCGCCTTCGTGTCAGCTTCCTATATAAGGACTTTTTGGCCTTATATAATATATACGTTCGGGAAGGAATGTTTTTATGGGAGTTTATGTAAAATTTTTAAAAAATTTTGGTCTCACCTGAATTAAGCCAATCTCACCTGACTCAAACTATACTTGTTGTATGTAAGAAGCAGCAAACATATCAATCTTCATCATTCTCCGATATCTCTTCTTCCAATTTGGCCTGTCTTTTCCTAAATAAATTCGCCGTAAGCTGCAAAACGACAAAACATATGGCAAATACTTTTGCCGCATATATTATTCCGACAGCAAAGTCTGCCAATATCACGTTGGGAAATCTTTTCACCATATAAAAAAATCTCAATATCCCTGTAATAAGCGCAGCCGTTAAAGAAACAAGAATGTTTGACGAAATATCGGGTTTCAAGCGACGATCCCAGATTCCCTGCCTTATGCAGCTCACAACGATATGCAATGCAAGCATTACAAGGACGATAAATTCTCCTGCCATATTCTTGTAATCAAAGTCTAAAATAATGCTCTGTACAACAATAGATGCCACCAGACCCCAAAAAGCCAACCAACACCCATTATGTTCAATCTGCAGCAACGTCTGTTCCTGTCTCTCGTCCAGATTATTTTTAATTTTCTCCATTTTCATTATCCTCCCAGAATAGATCATTCAAAGTAGTGTCTAACGCCTTACAGATAGCGATACAGAGCTTAAGCGACGGATTAAAGTCTCCGGCTTCGATCAGACCTATTGTCTGTCTGGTAACGCCAACTTTCTCTGCCAGTTTTGTCTGCGACATTTCCAATTCAATGCGTCTGAATTTAAGTTTCAGATTCCTCATTGCCCACCTCCTGTTAATAAATATACAATGTTCCGGAAGCAATGTCAAATATATTTTGCATTTAACTATGATATTTTGCATTTAGTTATAATATTTTCCATTTGTTTATATTATTTTGCATTTATTTGTATTACTTTTCACTTACTTTTTATTTACTTTTCACTTACTTTTCATTTACTTTTTCATTTACTTTTCACTTACTTTTCATTTACTTTTCATTTACTTTTCATTTATTTTTCATTTATTTAAATAAATACAACTCATATTTCACTTGACCGCAAAAAGGCCTGACCGCCAATAATTAAATACTTTAATTAACTGCTTTTTATTAAAAATACTATTTTTCCACAGACACAACTGCGAACCGGCCTCCGGTCAAAGCGTCGTTACGGCTTTCAGCTTTTTCACTGTTTTCATATTTTTCATATTTAAGATACAGCTCATAGCTTTTATCTTCAGCCAGAGTTATGTCAGTGTCCTTATCACAAACTACATATATCTTAAGGCCTTCGCTCAATATTCCTTCTTCATCGGATTTCTCCACAACTGCATTATATACGGTTTCCCTGCCGCGGCCTGCTGCATAAATACCTGTGATCTTTACCGTTACGCCTTTAATGTTCTGTCCGTTATTTATATCAGGTATGGTACTTTGGGCGGCCTCTTCTGTTGCGGCGTATTTTTCATCATAATTTTCCGTGTCTTCGGCAAAAACTGACGACTGTGTCATATTTTTTTCATTATCTATAATGTTATCCTCTGCATAGACTCCTGCGGTGACGCCGTCCGCTGTGTCAAACATTTCTTTATCCGCCGCTTCTTCGGTTTCGTTATACATAGAACCGACTTCCTTTTTCCCTGCTCCTGCGCTCATATCTCTGTCATTTTCCCGTGCCGCTTCACTATACATATCACTATCCGGAGATGAAACTGCTTCATTCTGCATAACGCTGTCCGCAGACGAAACGGCGTTATCAATTTCATTATTAAGGCTCTCTGGCGAAGCGGCGCTGTCAGTGTCGTTATTAAGGCTCTCGGTCGGAGCAGCGCCGTCAGTTCCGCTGTATGCTCCTTTTCGGTTTCCCTGCTTTCCTATTACAAATGAAATTGCCGGAAACACTATCGCTACGCACAGGCAAGCTGCCACTGCCACGCCCCACGTTCTCCAGAGCATTTTCTTATCTGATTTATATTTACCGATTTTTACCGGACTCTTTTCCATAGCAGAAATTACGGATTTTCTGTCTGATAATCCAACTTCTATGCGATTCCACAGATCAGGCGTTTCATTTAGTTTCAATTCTCTATATTCTTTTTCAAAATCCCGTTTCATAACCATATCTCCTTAACTTTTTAACTGCGCTGTTATATCTCCACGTCACAGTTCCTATGGGAATGTGCAGACTTTTGGCGATCTCTTTAAAAGTCATATCTCCAAGTATTTTCATATTAAGTATCTGCCGCTCTTTTTCGCCAAGACTGCTCAACGCTTCTTTTACCGACATATCCGACAGCACTTCCCGCTCGACCGGGCTATCCTGTCTTATATGCCCTGCGCCCTGCCTTTCCGGCTCTGTTTCCGCATCTTCCGCTAACTCTCTCGCTTCTTCTTTTTTATATTTTCTCAGATAATCTATCGCCATATTCCTTGCAACCGTACTCATCCATGCTTTATGGCCACCGCCGATCTTATACTGATCAGCCTTGTCCCACAGTTTAATAAAAAAATCGCTTGTAATATCTTCCGCGCTCTCTTTATTTTGTACCACATCTTTTACAATCGCATAGATCAAGCTTATATATGCTTCATAAATCTCCTGCAGGCCGTACTTATCTCCCTGCCGAATCTTTATCATGGCGGCGTCAAATTCCTTGTCCGTCATATCAGTTCCTTTCATATTGTGAAACACTATTTAAAGCTTCCGAATTTAAACAAAATATACAAAAACGGAGTTCCGCTGCAAAGGCAACATAAGTATTGTCTATGCACCGGAACCCCCTTTATATTTTTCCAAATCCGCAAACTTTCGTCATATTTCAGATTTTCTTACATTTTAACCAGTCTGTCAACCGCTTCTACAGTGTTCTCATAGCTGCCGAACGCCGTAAGTCTGAAATAAGTCTCGCCGCTTGGCCCGAAACCTGAACCCGGAGTTCCTACCACGTTGGCATTTTCAAGCAGATAATCAAAGAACTCCCAACTCGTCATGCCCTTAGGCGCTTTTAACCATATATAAGGCGCATTCACGCCGCCCGATACAGAGTAGCCGGCTTTTTTAAGTCCGTTTAAAATATATGCTGCATTTTTCATATAATAAGCAACCAGTTCTTTGGTCTCTTTTTTGCCTTCTTCGCTATAAACAGCCTCGCCCGCCCTCTGGACAATGTAGGGAGCGCCATTATATTTAGTGCCATGACGTCTCGCCCAGAGCGAATGAAGCGCTACGTCTCCGACTTTTAATTCTTTCGGAATAACGGTAAATCCTAAACGTGTACCCGTAAATCCTGCATTTTTGGAAAATGAACGAAGCTCTATCGCGCAGGTTCTTGCGCCTTCACACTCATAAATGCTGTGCGGTACATCTTCTTCCGAAATATATGCCTCATACGCTGCGTCATAGATTATGACAGAACCGTTTTTGGAAGCATAGTCCACCCATTCCTGAAGCTGAGCTTTGGTAATGGTCGAGCCTGTGGGATTGTTGGGGAAGCACAAATAAATCAGGTCAGGAACCTTTTTCGGAAGCTCGGGAGCAAAATTATTTTCTGCGGTACAGGGCATATAGATCACATCGCTCCAAATACCCGTATCCGCATCATATGTGCCGGTTCTGCCGGCCATAACGTTGGTATCAACATATACGGGATAAACCGGATCGCAGACAGCGATCTTATTGTCAACGCTGAAAATCTCCTGAATATTTCCGGAATCGCATTTAGCTCCGTCGGATACAAAAATTTCATCAGCCTCTATATTGCAGCCTCTGGCCTTATAATCATTCTCGGCAATAGCATTTCGCAAAAAGTCATAGCCTAAGTCCGGCGCATAACCGCGGAAAGTTTTGGCATCCGCCATTTCGTCCACCGCGCTGTGCAGCGCCTTTATCACCGCCGGCGACAAAGGCTGCGTAACGTCTCCTATTCCAAGCCTTATGATCTTTTTATCAGGATTCGCCTCCGCATATGCGTTTACTTTTTTGGCAATAGTCGAAAAAAGATAACTGCCGGGCAGTTTAAGATAATTGTCGTTCACTTTAACCATTTTGAGTCTTCCTTTCTTTTGAAGTATTTATTGCAGTTCTGTTTAGTCCGTTTATTTATAATCGTACTCCCCGTCGAACACAGTCGCCGCAGGGCCGGTCATGTATACAATATTATTCTCGCGCTCCCATGTTATCAAAAGTTCGCCTCCGAGAAGTCTGACCGTAACGCTGTTATCTGTCAGGCCGTTTAAGATGCAGGCCACAACCGTAGCGCAGCAGCCGGTTCCACAGGCTAAGGTCTCTCCGGTTCCGCGTTCCCATACGCGCATCTGTACGGTCTTTTTATCCAGAACTTTTACAAATTCGGTATTTATCCTTTTAGGAAATTTCTCGTTATTTTCAAAATATGGGCCTATGCGCTCTATATCAAGGTTATCGACATCGTCCATAAAGACCACCGCGTGAGGGTTTCCCATTGACACGCATGTCATTTTATATTCCCTGCCGCATACGGTTATGGGTTCGTTTATGACTATGTCTTTTTCTTCGTTAGCAATAACCGGTATAAGTTCAGGCTTAAGCTGTGGCGAACCCATATTTACCCTGACTGAGTCTACCTTTCCGTCTTTGACAAAAAGCTTAAGATATTTGACGTTTCCGCAGCTTACAATGCTTATATCCGTCTTATAGGTCAGACCTTTATCATATACGTACTTGCCCACGCAGCGGATTCCGTTGCCGCACATTTCAGCCCTGCTTCCGTCCGCATTGTACATCTCCATTTCAAAATCGGCTTCATCCGACGGATTAATAAAAATTGCTCCGTCTCCTCCGACTCCGAAGTGTCTGTCACTGATTTTTCTGACAAAGTCGGGTTTATCCTTATCGGCAATTTTTTCGACTGCGCCGTCTATGTAAATATAATCGTTCCCGCAGCCATGCATCTTGGTAAACTTCATCGACACATTCCTCCCGATATTCTTTCAAACAAGAATTGCAGAGTAAATCTTGCAACATTAGTCTCAAAATTACAATTGCTCAGGCCGTTTGACCTGAGCTTATTGTAGCATAAATTTTTTTATCAATCAAGATTACGTCAGAGAATGGATTATGCCATAACTATTACTTCTATCCAGTTAGAAAACAGTCTCTCGTATTTTGCCCTGATACGATAATTTCCGGGTATTGATACGCTCATTTGGTTCCCGATAATCGTTAATCCGTCTTCATTATCAGGATCAGCCTGCCAGATAACGGGAACTGTGATCTGTTTTCCGGTCTTGTCTTTTACAATCACAGTCAGCGAATCCGCCGCATCCAGATTGGTTACAGTGCCTGCTTTCACTTTCAGACTGCCTTCCACATGGCTCTCTCCCTCTAATTTTGTATCATGAATATTAATTTTTACATACGCCGTGTTCACACTTTTGTCACTTGCACAGGTTCCGTCCACGCAGCGGTACGTATTTTCCGGAATGACATATTTCGCATATATATAATCATCCCCCGTATCTTTTTTAGCAAGAATATAGCGGCTGTTTGCAACAAACGGATCACTCATGATCTCTGCGACCGAATCCGATAAAGGCTTGCCGTTCTTATCCACCAACTTCCAGTTTTCTGCATTATCGGAATAGCCGTAAAAAGAAATTCCCTTACTATCAATGCCTTCTGTTGCCCAGTTGCTTATATATAATTGAGTGCCAATCCCCATATCATACTGCGATGCTCCGACCGTCTGTCGGATCTCAGTCAGCGGATACATAGGCATGATCGGATCGATCACTGTCTTTATCTCCCGTGATTCATCTGACAATTTTGCTCCGGTCACTGACATAGGCCTGTTTAATGCTACCTGCTCCATCAGCTTACATACTTCCATTGTCTGAGAACTTCTATAACCGGTAGATGCAGGCTGCTGTGTCAAAATCCTGCTCCAGTCGAGCGCTTCTGCTGTCAGACCCTTCCTGCGGGTTTTAGCCTGTGTAACACCATGCGTTTTATCGTAACCGGCCACTTTCTCATGAACGGTCCTTTTTCCGCTCTTGGTTTCTACTACATTGTTGTTATATCGCATATAAAGATTTTCCGCTCCATCCTCTCCTGCGCTTACGCCATTTACCGACTTAAACAATGAGACAAAAGAACACTGATCATATCCGACTGTATTGAACTTATGTACACAGGCATTATCGTCATAGCACTTCCCATACATGGAAAAAACCGCCACATCATACTGCACCATAACAGGACAGTCATATTTCAAAGCGGTAGTTGCCTGACTGGTTTCCTGCCTTACCAGAGCTACCGTGTCCGGAGGAAGGGAAACAGTTACGCCGGAACTGTGGCTATATGTCTTGGATACAGATTTTTCCTTCGTATATGCCGTTCCAATTACCTGACCGGCTGTAAACTGCATGCTCAAAGAAATTTTACCCATATTGAGTATATCGCTCATAGCAAACGTTGCTCCAATCATTTCCGTAAAACGGTGCTCCTTCGATTCTGTGATAGAATTGTATTCAGTATCAGTCTGATCTAATTTCTGCGTCACCGTCTGGCTGGTTGTCTCAGCGCTGTGGTTTTCAGCGCGATTAACCACGGTATTTTCAGATTTTCCTGCCTTGTATTCAAAACCCTGATGACTTATGTTATTTTTGGCATCCTCAACCGCCTTATCTAATGTAAGCCCCGCCCAAGTCAACGCGGAATTATATGGTTGGTCATCAGACAATACTTTCAGGCGGAAATTATAAAAAGCCAGTCCCATAGCATTATAAGAAAACTCAAGCCCTGCATTGCCGTATCGATCACGGTATCCGGCCATGGTATAAAAGACTGTTTGTTCCGTGTTATCATGAAGGGCATTCAGGTCACACTGATTTATAAAATCTTTTGCTTTCAGCTTTCTTCCTATGAGCTGTTCAATCAGTTTACCGGCCTCTTGTTCTACGTCGCTAAGTTTATGTGTCATAACCAGACCAGTGCTTTTAAATTTATCCTGCCCTTTGGATTCTGACTTTGCATTACAAAGATAATCGATCAGATCCATATAGTTGGCATTTTTACCAAAATTATTATCCCAGCCTTTACCGGAATGATCCCAGTCGCTGTCAGCGGATTTGAGTACCTGATACGCGATCTGTGACCAATTAAAAAGATTATCATTACACAACAGCACATCCTGCAGGAACTCTTCCTCAGGATCAATACTTTTCCTGGACGACGGACTGTCTTTGTAGATATCATAACAGGTTCTCTCCGGAAGCGTGTCCGTTGCCGGCAGTTTAATAGATTTTACATCTCCGTAAGCGTTATAATTACCCATGATACTGACCTCCTTTTACTGTTTTGTTCGGCAGAAACGTCTGTTCTGCGATAACGTATTGTCCTTTATAAAATTTACAAATCTTCCGGACAATTTATGACTCTTTTCAGAACATTTTGGTCAAACATATTTATCTTTCCTGCCTGTGCCGGACAACGTTTGTCGGTGTAAATATTGCAAAAAAATCGGGCAGGCTTACGCCTACCCTTTCATCATCTCCAATACCATTTGCGCGGTTTCAACCATATTGGTCCCGCTGTCCATACTGCATTTCTGTATATATCTGTGCGCTTCTTCTTCAGACATATTATTTCTTGTCATCAAAACCTCTTTGGCCTCTTTAATAAGCGCCATTTCTTTTTCATTTCTCACCTTAGGCTGCTGTCTGGCTCTTTTTCTCCTGCGCATTATGGCCTGACACATCATAGATACCGTATTTACAAGATCATGTACCTTAAAAGGCATCGTGAGACAGATTATATTATTGTCCAGACAATCCACCATTACACGTCCCGACGCTACCATCAGCATATCAAAACCGGCGGGAAGGCATTCGTGCAGTCCGGAATACATCATATCCGTAAGTTTGTAACCACATATAATTATTCCGTCGTTCCAGTCGTCTATCTGGCTCAATGCCTGCGCTCCGGTAGTACAAACCGCCGTAACGTTAAAGCCGTTTTTGTTAAGTATACTGCGAATACCTCTGGCATCTTCTATCTTGGGCAAGGCTACAATTATATTGACCACACGTTCACCTCCTCACTCCAAAGCAATCTCATTGGTAATTAAAAAACGTTAAAATTTATTCAAATATTCGTTTATCTCCCAATCCGTAACCTGTGAGCGGTATCTGTACCATTCGTCTTTTTTGGCGCCAATATATTTATTGTAGGTATGCTCGCCCAGTACTTCTCTGATAAGGCCGTCCTTTTCCATTTCATAAATGGCCTCAATAAGCGTGCCGGGTATTTCTTCTATGCCGCAGTCCCGCTTCTGCTCATCGCTCATCTCAAAAATATTGCAGTCAACGCTCTCAGGCGGCAGTATCTTATTAACTATTCCGTCCAGTCCGGCTCTTAAGCAAACCGCCAGCGCAAGATAGGGATTAGCGGACGGGTCCGGACAGCGAAGCTCTATTCTGGTCGCTTCCTTATGTGAAGCCGGAATCCTGATAAGAGGGCTTCTGTTGGTCATGCTCCATGCTATATATACAGGAGCTTCAAAGCCCGGCACAAGTCTCTTATATGAATTAACAAGCGGATTGGTGATCGCGGTCATTCCCTTCATATGTTTCATGATTCCGCCGATAAAATAATATGCTTCTTTACTGAGACCATTCTTGTCACTTTCGTCTGCAAAAATATTTTTTCCGTCTTTGAACAGCGACATATTGATATGCATACCGGAGCCGTTTACCCCATACTTGGGCTTAGGCATAAAGGTCGCGTGAAGTCCATGTCTTTTGGCAATCGTCTTGACAGCCAGCTTAAAAGTCATGATATTGTCGGCCGTGGCAAGCGCCTCGTCATAGCGAAAATCTATTTCATGCTGCGCAGGCGCTACTTCATGGTGCGACGCCTCGATAACAAAGCCCATTTCCTCCAATGTCAGAACCATATCGCGTCTTGCGTTTTCGCCAAAATCCACCGGCCCTAAATCAAAATATCCGGCCTGCTCATGAGTGATCGTAGTCGGCATTGCATTTTCATCCGTATTAAAAAGGAAAAATTCGCACTCCGGCCCAACTTCAAACACAAAGCCAAGCGCTTCGGCTTCTTTGATAGCGCGTTTTAATATATAACGCGGATCGCCCTCAAACGGATTTCCGTTAGGTCTGTATACGTCGCAGATAAGTCTTGCCACCTTTCCCTGCTGAGGTCTCCATGGGAATATCTCAAGCGTACTGAAATCAGGATAAAGATACATATCCGATTCCTCTATTCTGGCAAAGCCTTCTATGGAAGAGCCGTCAAACATACATTCATTATCCAACGCTTTGGATAACTGACTCACAGTAACCGCAACATTCTTTAGATTACCGAAAATATCGGTAAACTGTAGGCGTATAAATTCCACGTCCTCATCCTGTACCAGTCTGATTATGTCATTTTTGGTATAATTTTTTCTCATACTTTTCCTCATTTCTGCGCTGCTTTTTGCGATATTCGGTTTGTGGTCGCAGCGCAGACACAAACTTAATTACCGGATCATATATTAAATTAATAAAAAAAGCATTCCGATCAAGCGTCTGCCCGCCACAGGCAACACGCATAATAAGAACGCCCTTGTTCTGTTACAGAATAACACTTTGGAAAGTGTTTTGTCAACATTATATGGCGCTTGAAACTCATTACTTGAATTTTAGCCTTGAGTTTTCATCGCAAAAAAGCGCATGGTTTACAATTTACTGTTCCATGCGCCTTTACGCTGTTATAAGATTGTTAAATTTCGCTAGGCCATAACCGGTGTTGCTAACTCCTTGACTTCATCAACCGACAAGCCGGAATACAATGCTATTTTTTCTAATGGCAGTTCTCCGTCTTTAATCATGCGAAGCGCATTATCTATTCTAACTTCTTTTTCTTTTTCATTCCTCATATCTTCCATAATTTTACACATGGTTGCCACTCCTTTCTCGTTCTGTTTGAAGTACCTTGCTTTTTTAGCAAGCGCTTCATAATTCATATCATCGGGATCGGTGCATGAAAAATCGTGCATTAACTTACCGACTTCATCATTGCCCCTATATTGGCCATTCACATATAGGATATGCGAACCGTCACCAAACAATACTTTATTTTCTCCGATTGTAACATATCGCTCTACCGGATATATAGGCTGATTTCCTTTCATTACATCATTTTCAGTTATAAAAATAACATAACTGTCGGGAATATCCTCCGTATCATCACCTGCTTTTAATATATGCGCGTCCAACAAGCTGCTGTTGTGCCTTGCCCTTTTTGCGCCTGCTCCTGCGTCTTTCCTCTGAATTTCCACGTCAAATTCCTTGTTGTCACTATCAACTGCATGAACATCTAAGGTAGCAGAACGCCCCTGTAGATTTTTTAGCGGTTCTTGCGTTCGAACTGACTTAATTCTTATGTTCCTTTTACCTAAAACAATCTGTATTATCAGTTCCACACCCTCAAAATTATCTGCAAGGCAGACGGTCATAAAATCATCGTCCATATATCGGAGTGATTTCAAACGCTCTAAATCCTCTTGATGTATCTGCTCCGTTGTATTCAAAAATATCACCCTCTTCCGCCACTTTTATTATACATCGGACAATACCTTTTGAAAACTGTAAGTTGTCAATTTTCCTCTCACAATTTTAATAGAGTATTGCGTGTTTCAGCGTCGTATTTTTCTAGCGCATCGGAAATCATGAACGGAGAAATACCATTATAGTCGTTATGGAAAATCGCAGGAATCAGAACCACCGCAGAAGCCCGACGTACCCAAAAATCTTCGTCTTTCGTCCATTCAATGATCGATGAAAACAGTTCCTCGCAAAGCACAAAAACATTATCTATTTGTCGATTCTCGATTTTGCGGAAAAGCCTTGCTGACAATCTGCGAATATCGCCCGTGGCTATGTGCTTTCTCTGGGGAGCTGTTTCATTGAGTGCTCGGATTTCTGTAATTGCCTCCAAAGTGATCGTGTTCAAAGTAAACCTCCTCCGGGCGTATAACCACCGGTAATTTCAATTACGTTTCCATCCGGATCGCGCAAACAGAAAAACCAATAAGGACTGCCCGCATTTATATATCGTATTCCCGTCATATCAGACGCGATGTGAAGTTCCTTGACGCGCTCATATTCCTTTCTCAAATCCGGCGTAACCAAGTTGATTACTATTTTTCCGCTGTTTTGTTTTTCCGTTACCGCCACATAGTCATCATAGAGCGGGACAAATTCTCCGGCAAGTTCTACTTGATCCGGATGCTCCGCATCAAATTTTCCATTGAGCAAACAGAGGCAAAGATTGCCGACATCGAAAATTGCAAAACGCGTCTTGTTCTGTGCCGAAACATTCTTTTCCAAAAGCTGTTTATAAAAAGATACCGATTGATCAAAGTCGCGTACAACTAGGTATATCAATCCTGTTTCAAGCATTTTTCGTTCCTCCATACAAAAATAAAATCTCAAAATCTGAAACCGATGTTGGTAAACACGAATCGGCAGTTAATTTTACTTACTCTAATAAATTCTTTGCCTGTATTGCCATCAAATACAGAGATCAATATTACTTTGGCTGCAAGTGAGCTTGCCCTTAGACTTTCCCTCAAGTATTATAACATATTACGGACAGGGCAGAAAGAACTGATTGAAATGCTTTCATGAATTTCAGAGAAAAGAGGACGATTGTAAAATGAACATCATATATGCTGAATACAACATACATCACAACAGCATTTATATATCAGCTGCCGCAGGCTATCTTCTGAAGATTGACTGTTGGGAAGCTGAAACAGATTTAAAGACCACTCCCTGTTCAGAGTGCGCGTTAAATACACCGGCTGCTGATGCCATCCATCTGTATGTCAAGAAAGATCAAGTCAAAGCGCCTTTTTTCCGCAATCAACTCATTGACTGCATCTTTGAAATGTAACAACTGGTTCCCGTTATAAAATATGACACAAGTGTCATATTCATCTCACATAAATCGCATGATAAAAACAAGTCATATTATCTATTTTATTTTCATAAACTATTAAAAAGATTTTCTGTGGGGTTATTTTATGAGTTCCAAAACCAAGATTGTAGTGCTTCATGTAAAAGAATTAATATATACGGGGATTTTTGCCGTGCTCGGCATTCTTTTTATCGTCCTTCTCATTATTATGTTCATTCCTGAAAAAGAAGACGACAGCGCGGTCTCCACTATGACTCAGACAACGGTAAACAACTATGTCCCCGGCGTGTACACGACGTCACTGATACTTAATGACAACATAGTTGAGATCGAAGTTACGGTTGATGAAAACAACATCAATTCCATACGGCTTGTAAATCTGGATGAAGCTGTTACTACGATGTATCCTCTTATACAGCCTTCGTTTGAAGACCTGGCCGGACAGATAATAGAAAACCAGAGTCTGGACAATATTACATATTCCGATGAAAGCAAGTATACCTCGATGGTTCTTTTAAACGCGATCTCCTCGTCTCTGGATAAGGCCGCAAAACCCGCCTCCGAATCCGGAACGGACACAGAAGCGGAAACGGAACCACAAACAAAATCAGGCTCAGAACAATAAACGTTTAATAAACTTTACAGCTCCTCTAACTGCCTAAGCCACAGTCTGCCAGACGCATCCGAAGGCATACGCCAGTCGCCCCTCGGAGAGAGCGCGACGCTTCCAACCTTGGGGCCGTCCGGCAGGCAGGAGCGTTTAAACTGCTGTGTAAAAAACCTGTTGTAAAATGTTTTTAACCATTTTAGTATCACTTCGTCCGTATACCGCCCTGCGAACGACATTTTCGCTATACGGTATATTTTAGCGGGTTCAAAACCGCATCTTAACATATAATACAGGAAAAAGTCATGCAGCTCATACGGGCCTACCAGATCCTCGGTCTTCTGTGATATTACCCCGTCTTTGGGCGGAAGCAGTTCAGGGCTGACAGGCGTGTCAAGTACGTCCTGCAAAATTTCCGACAGTCTTTCGTTATTACAGGTATCGGCATAATATTTTACAAGATGTCGCACCAATGTCTTTGGCACTCCGCAGTTTACGCCGTACATGGACATATGATCGCCGTTGTAGGTCGCCCAACCAAGCGCCAGTTCCGACATATCTCCCGTTCCTATCACCATTCCTCCCATGCTGTTTGCAATATCCATAAGCACCTGCGTACGTTCTCTTGCCTGACCGTTTTCATAGGTTATGTCATGGTTATCCATATCCTGGTCTATATCGTTAAAATGTTGTTTAACGGATTCTTTTATATCCACTTCCTTAAGGCTTGCGCCAAGCTCTTTCGTAAGTCTGCAGGCATTGTCGTAAGTCCTGTCGGTCGTTCCGAAGCAGGGCATGGTAACGGATATTATCTTTTTCCTGTCCATGCCAAGCATGTCAAACGCCCTGACGGTCACAAGCAGCGCAAGCGTTGAATCAAGACCGCCGGAAATACCGATAACCGCGGCTTTCGATGCGGTATGCTCAAATCTCTTTTTCAGGCCATAGGACTGAATGGACAGAATTTCGTCGCAGCGTTTATCTCTTTCTTCTTTTTTATATGGCACAAAAGGCTGCGGCGCAAAAGTCCTTTCAAGCTCAGTATCTTCCTCTTCAAGATGGAACTTTATAATTATATAATCTGCTCTTTTCTCAGTCCTGTATGTCGTCATTCTGCGTCTTTCGTGATCCAGTCTGTGGACATCGACGTCCGCATATATGCTCTCTCCCGTAAAACGCTTGGATTCCGCCAGAACAACGCCATTTTCGGCGATTATATTATGTCCGCCAAAAACAAGATCCTGCGTGGACTCACCCTCTCCCGCCGAAGCATATATATAAGCGGTGATCAGCTTGGCGCTGGCTGATTTAACAAGAAGCTCCCTATACGTATCTTTACCTATAGTCTCATCGGAGGCCGACAGATTGACAATGACGCCGGCTCCTGCAAGCGCATGAGATACCGCGGGCGATTCGGGAGCCCACAGATCTTCGCATATTTCGCAGCCTACCACTAACTCCTTCATCGAATCGGCTTCGAATAAAATATTGGTTCCGAAGGGTACTTCTTTTTCATCAAAAATACAGGTATCGGCAATCTTATTGCCGCTCTCAAAATGTCTGGCTTCATAAAATTCGGCATATACCGGAATAAAGCGTTTGGGAATAAACGCAAGCACTTCACCGTCCTGAAGCACGGCGGCAACATTATAAAGCATATGATCCTTTTCCATAGGGAGCCCGACAAAGATAAGAGCGTCGCTCCCTTCCGACTCGTCCGCTATCAGCATAAGCTGCTCCTTTGCCTCTTTCAGCAGCAGCTCCTGTAAAAACAGATCCCCGCAGGTATATCCCGTAAGACACAACTCCGGGAACACTATTATCTTAGCGCCTTTTTCCACGGCATCTTTCATGCAGACGCATATCTGCTTTGCGTTATAGGCCGGATCGGCAACTTTTATTTTAGGCGTAACCGCCGCAACTTTTACAAATCCATGTTTCATACGTTTTACCGCACCTTTCTTTGCTAAATAACATTAATACATTTCGTTTATCATATGCTGTTTATCATTTTTTTAAGTTCATCCACCGTAAATCCATAGTCCTTATTACAAAAATGGCAGTGCAGCTTCACTTCTTCACCTTCATCTGCCAATTTCTGCAGTTCTTCCCTGCCAAGACTGATAAGAACCTTTTCCACCCTTTCCTTAGCGCAGTTGCATTTAAAGTTTACAGGCATTTTATCCGTTATCTCAAGCCCCATATCGCCAAGCGCTATCTTTAGTATATCTTCCGGCGCATTGCCATCGTTTAAAAGAGTGGTCACGGGAGCGATAGAAGCTATTTTTGCCTCAAGCCTGCTTATAATTTCATTCTCTGCAAACGGCATGAGCTGTATGATAAAACCGCCTGCCTGTTTAACGGTATTATTCTTCTCCATTAACACCCCTAGCGCAACGCAGGAAGGTATCTGCTCAGAAGCCGCAAAATAATAGGTCAGGTCGTCTCCGATCTCCCCGCTTTGCAGCGCGACCTGTGAAGAATACGGCTCCTTCATGCCCATGTCTTTTATTACCGTCAGATAACCGTTCCCGATTATGCCGCCTACATCCAACTTACCTTTGGAATTGGGCGGCAGCATTGCATGAGGGAACTGCGCATAGCCTTTGACATTGCCCTGCGAATCGGCGGTTACGGTAAGCCCTCCCGCCGGGCCGTCTCCATTGACTTGTAGAGTCAACATATCTTTTTCGCCTTTTAACATACTGCCCATCATAACGGCTCCTGTCATAAGCCTTCCGAGCGCGGCAGTCACGACGGGACTCAGATCATGTCTGCTCCTTGCCGTCTCGACCATGTCGCGCGACGTAACCGCAAACGCTCTTATCTGTGCATTTGCTGCAGTCGCCCTTATCAAATAATCCGACATACCAATCCCCCGATTCCTGTAAAAGTTTCTTCCTCAAGTATTATCCCTACACATTATTCCTACACATTATCCTTACGCCTCATCTCTACGCATTATTTTCCCTGTTCCCGCGCTACCACAAATATTCTTTCGCTCTGCGGTGTGGGCGCTTTTTTCGTATCCGCGTCAAAAGCGTCTATAAATAAAAGCCCCGCTTCATTTAACAGCCTCTTCATCTGCTCTAAACGGTATCCCCTCTGATAATGCGTTTCCTCAAACCGATAAAATAAATTATCTTCTTCTTTGCTATCATTATTTTTTACAAAAAGCGTTAAATCATACTCATTTATCTCTTCATCCGGATGATAATAGTTTTCCCAGATAAAGCTGCAGTCTTCACGGTTCTCGGCAATTGTCGCATCACCTATTACAGTTTCGTATTTATATACGGTATTAAAGTCAAATATAAAAAGGCCTTTAGGATACAAATAGTTATTCACCAAACGTAATACCGTCAATATATCTTCTTCATTCAGAAGATAATTCAAGGAGTCGCACACACTTACAACGGCGCCTGTTGTCCCGTACAATTCAAATTCTCTCATATCCTGCAGTAAGTATAATATGTCAGCCTTTGACTTTTCCTTTTTCTCCATGGCTATTTCCAACATCTCAACGGAATTATCCACTCCTATCATGTCGTAGCCTTCTTTGGCAAGCAGCTCCGTTAATGTTCCGGTGCCGCAGCCCAAGTCCAGTATAGTATTTCTTTCCTGCTTAAGTCCTATTCCGGCTTCTCCGGTAAGCTCACCATCATCGGCCCCATAACGCTCAAGCAGGCTCACTATGAGCGCGCGCCATTCTTCATACGGCGTCTCGTCCATAAAAGTATCATACACTTTCGCAAAACCCGAGTACATATCCATCCCGCTCTCACACCCTTTCGAATTCAGGCAGCTTACCCTGCGCTTACGGCTATATTTTTAATAATACCACAAAAACCATGACTTCGCGAACCGATTCTTTCAAGAGGGAAAACAAACGTAGCATATTCTCTAAAGGGTTCATCATCTCCGAGCGTATCGACAAGTTCACCGTTGACATACAGGCTTGTCTTATTTTTTTCTCCGCGTATGGTAAGATTTATCCACTCATTTTCCGGCAGGACATAATCAAAAGAATAATCCCTTCCTTCTTCGGAAAAACCTACTTTCCCGCTTTCTGACTGTACGGCCTTAAACGCGCGCTGTCCGTATGCCGGGTCTGTCTCAAACAGGATCTGCTCTGTATTATCAATATCATTTTTATACAGCGGCGAATCCGGGTCTTGCGTTGCGCCGCCCTGTCTGTATATGTCAAAGCTGACGCTGTAACTGCCGCCTATTCCGTAACCGTTGCCGTTGCCGCCCTTATAACCGGTATTGACATAAGAACTTCCGCCTGATAATAATATGGCGTCTTTTTCCCCATCTGCGCAAGACTCCGAACTGTAATTATATAGACCCGTAAATTCAAGTTTTTCTCCGTCCCATTCTTTAAGCGCGTACGGATTGCTCAAAGCGGCGACTCCTATGCTTTCATACAGCTTTTCATACCCTTCATACTCTTCGCGCTCTTCGCGCAAAGAAACGCCGCCTGCTTCTCCCCAGAGTTTTCCGCTTATCACCCCAAGCGGTTCAAAGAAACGGTCAAACAGATCGGTTTCGCTTATTCCCACATCCAGTCTGCCGCTCATATCGTTCCATATCATGTACGCCGCTCCCGCCATCTGCGGTGAATACGACGGTACATACTCCGTATCGCTGTCATCATAAAATTTATTCGGCTCCCAGTTTTCATAAAGCTCTTTCGCATCCAGACGGTCATAGCCCCCGCCGGCTATTATATACAAATGATTATTCTGCATGTTTATGAGGGTATATCCTTCTTCGTACATCTCAAGCGGCCTTGCCCATACTCTGCTCCATATGTTCATCTGCAGGCCCTCGGTATCCGGAAGCGTCTTACCGTCCATATTGGAAAGACTGCCCCATACGCGCACTGTTCTTATTCCGTTCTCTTCCCCGGACGCTCCGCTCTCTTGCTTAACAAAATCAATTATCTCATTCATATATCTGCGATATTCTTCGCCGTCGCCATAATATTCGTCCATGCCTATATTGACGATCTCTGCTTGGGCAAACGCCGCTTTTGCGCCGTTACCGCCTGACGATATCTCTCCGTCCGATATGCTTTCTCCGCTCAGCAGTTCTTTCCAGATATTTTTTACAAGCTCCACGGCTTCTTTTTTATCAAGATCGATCTGATCGGCGCTCTCGCCGCCCGTTTTCAGAGCATATTCCGGAAAAAGCTTTGTTATCGAAAGCGAATGCGCGGGAGTGTCTATCTCGGGCACAACATTTATACCGTATTTTTTGGCATCTTCAATAAAGTTGGCAAATTCTTCCGCAGTATAATAATAGTCATCGGATGTCAGTTTTTCCCCGTTCTTGTTTATGACACTTGTGTCAATTCTAAAAGCGCTGTATGCCTTCAACGCCTCCTCAAATGAAGCTGCATCTTCGCCTGCGCTCAATATTTCATTGTCGTTTAAATGTATGGACAGATCATTCATCTTATACCATGACATATTCTCCATGATACGGTACAGCATAGCCATTGAAACCGGCTTTCTGGCGACATCTATGCCAAATCCTCGCACCTTGTACTTTGGATAATCCCTTATCATTCCGCAGGGCAGCCTGCCACCGTTTGTCTTAAGTATCTGCATAACCGTTACCGCGCCCCAGTATATCCCTTTTGCTTCGGGCGCATTTATGACACACGTGTCATTTATATCGCAGACATAACCTTCTTCCCCCAGTCCTGCGGCTGTTTTGTCGGAAGCATAGCCGAGGTAAAAATCCCCGGTTGTCGCCGTTCCGTCGCTCATACATATATCAGGCGCTTCTCCATAGCCCATTATCTCACGAATGCTTTCCGCAAAAAGCTCCGCAGTCTGTCTCAGGCTCCCGTCTTCTATAATTATTCTGGAGTCTTCTCCCGCTTCAAACGACCCGATCCGTCCTTTCCACTCCGCAACGGCAGGTATCACCTGAGGCGCTTCATTTACGGCGCCATCATAGCTTTCTCCGCCGTTATCATAAGCAGGAACGTTCACTGTAAAAGACAATTCCCTGCGGCTGTCGCCACCGTTACCCACGGCTTTGGAGTTATCGTCATAATCTTCTTTTTCTATCGAAAAACCGACCGTGACTTCCCTGTCCTGTATAGTCTCATATATTTCACGGTCATTTCCTATAATCTGCTCATAATCCGCCCCAAGAAAAGTAAGCTTATAACCCTCAGGCGCCTTTGGCATGACAAGCTCACGGCTGCCGTCGTCATTGATCCTGACCGTTGGCTCGTCCACATAGTATGAAGCCGGTTTTTCGGCATAAACTTCAAATTCATACAAAGACACGTTCTGATACAGATTGGAATGATCTTCTACATTTTGTGAAACCTCGCTTGTAGAAACTCTTATGAATTTAAGCGTTACGGCTTCGTCCAATGCTATTTCCTGCTTTCTTAATGCGGGAGCCTGATCAAACTCCTTTAGCGCTTTCCAGTCCTCACCGTCCAACGAACTTTCCAGACTATAAGCCGTGGCATTTGTCCTCTCCCATTTAAGCACAACAAAAGAAACTGAAATTTCTTCCGGAAATTCCAGTTCTATATAATGAGACGCATCATCCCAATTATTCTCGCTAGACCAACGGGAAGATAAAGTTTCATCATCCCCGTCAATAGCTTTATCAGCCGACAAAGCTTCTGTTTCCACACTGTCGCTGCTTGCCTTAACCCCTTTCATGAGCGCAAGATTTTCCGACTTAACGGCAGAACCTTTTCCCCTTACCGAAAAAAAGACAAAAACAGCGGACAGCAGGACAATAAACCCTATGGCAGACAGCTTTTTTCTACTTCTCATAATAACACCTTATGCAAGCAATACCCCTAAGAGTCCGTAAGAAACGACAGACATTATCACCGTCGCTATCATAATCCCCAAAAGCTCCGCAAGTATCGCTTTCTTAAAATCTATCTCAAGCAGCGCCGCGATCAAAGAACCGGTCCATGCGCCGGTCCCCGGGAGCGGAATGCCTACAAACAGCACAAGTCCCCAGAACTCATATCTTTTGATCGAATCGCTCTTACTCATCGCGCGCGCTTCCAGTTTCTCTATGATGTTTTTACAGAAATTTATCTTCTTAAGCCATTTGAATATCTGTTTGATAAAAAGCAGGATAAACGGTATCGGTATTATATTACCTATGATACATAACGGTATTGCGGTCGTGATCGACACATTCAACAGCTTTGCCGCAATCAGCCCGCCCCTCAGCTCCAATATCGGTATCATGGAAATGATGAAAATAACAACTTCCCTGGAAACATATTGTCCTAACGTATTAGCAAACCATACTGCTAAACTATCCATATTAAATTGATCTCCTTACAATTTTTTTAAACTATACCCTTTAACGCCTTAAAAAGCGCATCCATTTGTTCATCCGTACCTATCGTAATGCGCAGATAATTATCTATGCGGGGTTTATCCCAAAATCTGACATATATGTCATTTTCTTTCAGTCTCTCAAATATTTCTTTAGCCCTTACGTTCTTATGTGACGCAAAGATAAAATTACCATAAGATCTCGGAAAAGTAAATCCAAGCGCCGTAAGTTCTTTTTCGCTGCGCTCCCTTGTGGCGATAATCTTGTTGCAGATCTCCTTAAAATACGCCTCATCCTGCATACAGGCTTCGCCAAGCTCAAGCGACATGCGGTTCATCGTATAGGAATTCACGGAATATTTGACATCGTTTAAGTATTTTATAAGTTTTCTGCTGCCAACCGCATATCCTATCCTGGCTCCGGCCATTGCCCTTGATTTGGAAAAAGTACGGACGATCAACAGATTATCGTATTTTTTAAGAAGCGGAAGCGCGCTCACGCCGCCAAAATCAATATAAGCTTCATCAACAATACACACCACATCCTGATTTGCCTTTACTATCTCCTCTATATCGTCCACCGCCATGAGCGCTCCCGTAGGCGCATTAGGATTAGGAAAAATTATCCCTCCGTTTTCGCCCATGTAATCCTCCTTACGTATGCAGAAGTTCTCGTCCAAAGGTTTTTTCAGGTAAGCAATATTATAGACCTCGGCCCATACATCATAGAAAGAATAGGTTATATCCGGAAAAAGAACCGGCCTGCCGGAATTGAAAAAAGTAAGGAACGCCATCGAAAGCACATCATCGGAACCTACGCCTATAAATATGTCCTCTTTATCCAGTCCGTGATAACTGACAAGTGTGTCATAAAGTTTTGACTTTTCCGGAAACTGCGGATACAAACGCAAATCGTCACACTCTGCTCTGCGCATTGCAGCTTCCACCATTGGGGACGGCGGATAAGGACACTCATTGGTATTAAGTTTAATTATCCCCTTTTTAACAGGCTGTTCTCCGGCTGTATAAGGCACTACTTTTCTGACATTCTCTTCCCAACTCATCGTTCTTCGATCCGCGGCTTTCGCCCTTCCTTTCTTCCTTATTATTATCTTCTTTTATCCTTATCTTCATTTATTCCGGTTTCCACTCAGCCGCCAGTTTCTCGTATTCGGCAGCCTGCTCATCATTTGAAAGCGCCCTGTAGCACTTCGCAAGACCTTTAAGCGGAATATCCCCACTACTATGTATATTAAGCATACTCTCCGTTTCATACGCAGCATTATAAAACCACACTGCAGCTTCATCAAAATCTTTCTGCTCTATAAAAAATTCTCCCAGTTCACAGCATATCTCCGAGCAGCCCTCGTCAGCCATAACCTTAAGCGCGTACTTCAAAAAAGCGACATGGTCTTTCTTAAGTCTGGCCGCCCTTGCAGCGACACACGCCGCCTCTTTTATCTCATCCAAGGATCTTGTCGTATCCATACAGGAGCTTTCAAAAAATTCAGCCGCATCCAGAAAATCCTTATCCTCTCCCGACACAAAAAGTTCTTTTGCATATATATTGTGCAGCCGCTTGGAAAGCCTTTCCCCCGATGACGTAATTTCTGCAAAAGACGCCAGATCTCTGTCCTTATGATTTTTTTCCGGCATATGCATAATTGTGACATCACTGTCATAAATTACAGGTTCCAATATGACCTGTTCATGCACAGGTTCGGCCCATACAAAATTCCTGAGACGCTTATAAAGCTTAGGCCGAAGTTCCCTGTCAAAATTATAAATAGTCCCGAAGCTCAACTGATTGGCATAATACATCTGCACTATCTCAATTTCGGGAAGTAAGGTCTCCTTAAGCCTTAGAAAAGCCTCTCTGTTCTCTTTATCCAACACCTCATCCGCATCGGCGGAATAAATGTACTCCATATTGGCCTTATCGAAAGCAAAATTCCTTGCCGCGGCAAAATCGCCCACCCACTCAAAATCATAAATATGATCCGTATAACGCGCCGCAATTTCCTTTGTCTTATCCGTAGAGCCGGTATCGACTATTATGATCTCATCCATCAGATCCGCAATACTGTCCAGGCATCTTGCAAGCACCCGTTCTTCATTTTTTACTATCATGCAAAGACTTACAGTGATCATATCAATAACCAGGTCCTTCTCCTGCCCTGCGGCGCCACAGGCCGCGGGCATAACTTTTATCGCGCTAAAGAAGCCAACGTTTAAAGCGGCGCCTCGATCTGCATAGGTTCCGTATTTACCACAAGATAGCCTCTGTCCTTACCGACATAAACGAACATATCCTTATAACGGTTTTTCATGCAGAATGCGCGGGTAGGGCAAATGCGATACAACGTGGTAAATGACAGATCTGTCATCCGTTCACTAAGATACAGCGCAAATCCTCCGCCTTTCTTATGTATCGCCGCGCTTCCCATATAGCAGTATCTCCTGCCATTCCAGTTATATATCCGCGCCGCTTTATAAACTATTCCATAAATGAACAGGCACATCATTATGACAACAAGCAGAAGCAGCCCTGCCGCCGTCATCCTAAAAAGACTTTCCTCCATATAAATCCACCATTCCTGCCCAATCTGCGAATTTCCTACATATCCAAGCGTAAGCTTTGTGAAAAATCAATCTGTTAAGATCACTGCCGTCTATCTGTTTGCGGTATGCTCGGTATGTAAAAGCATATGAGCCTTATGCGACATCGGCGCTTCAAAAAACTCATTATACATATTTATTATATCCTGATTTTCGTGCGAAAAACGGATATTGGCATTTTCATCGAGATAGTAGAGATTTTTACCTCTCTCGAACGCCAGTTCTTCTCCGTCATGTATGGGCTGGCCGCCTCCGCCGACGCAGCCTCCGGGACAGGCCATCACTTCCACGAAATCATAATGCACTTCTTTGCTTTCAATCTTCTTAAGAAGCTTTCTTGTATTGCCAAGCCCGCTTACCACCGCAGTTCTGACAGTAATGTCATCTATCCGGAAATCCGCTTCCGCCACACCGTCATTGGCTCCAAACGCCGGACTTCTTACGGCCTTAAAAGCATCCGCGGGCGGATTTTCTTTTTTCAGAAGATAATACGCCGTACGAAGAGCCGCTTCCATAACGCCGCCCGTTACGCCGAATATCACGCCTGCTCCCGAGCCCTGCTGCATGGGCTTATCGCTTTCCATATCTTTCAATGTATGCGGATTTATATGCGCCGAACGGATCATCTTAACAAGCTCTCTTGTCGTAATGACCGCATCAATGTCGTGTCCCGCATATTCTTCATAAAAAAGCTCCATCTCTCTCTCGCCCTTCTTGGAAACGCAGGGCATTACTGACACCGTATATATACGGTCGGGCGACACTCCAAGCTTATCCGCAAAATAAGTTTTCATTACGGCGCCAAACATCTGCTGCGGAGACTTTGCGCTTGAAAGCTGTTGCGCCATGTGCGGGAACTGCGATTTAACGAACCGCACCCACCCCGGGCAGCAGGAGGTAAACATAGGCCTCTCTTTTAACTCTCCGCCGGTGAAACGTTTAATGAACTCATTTGCCTCTTCCATAATAGTAAGGTCAGCGGAAAAAGTGGTATCGAAAACATAGTCCGCTCCCATACGTTTCAATGCGTCAAGGATCTTGCCGACTCCCGCTTCTTCTTTCTTAAGTCCCAGTTCCTCACCCCATGCGGTACGCACGGCCGGCGCCACCTGGACTACCACTATCTTATCCTTATCTGCTATCGCATTCCAGACTTTCTGTGTATCGTCACGCTCTCTGAGCGCGCCTACGGGGCAGTGCGTAATACACTGTCCGCAAAGCGAACAATCGGCTTCCTCTATGCGCTTATGATTGGATACGTTGACGGTTGTGCGCGAACCGGTGCCCTCAACATCCCATACATTAAGTCCCTGTACTTTGTCACAGATCTGTACGCAGCGCATACATTTAATGCATTTGGACGAATCGCGTATGAGTGGGAAATCTTTATTCCAGGGTTGGCGCTCAATTTCCTGCCTGTAAGGTATCTCCAGAATATTAAGATCGTTCGCTATACTCTGGAGGCTGCAGTTTCCGCTCCTTGCACAGCTTACGCAGCTGCAGTCATGCTGTGAAAGCAGAAGTTCAACCGTAGTCTTCCTGTGTCTGCGTACTTTGGGGCTGTTTGTATAAATTACCATCCCCTCTTCGGCGATATTATTACATGAAGTTATAAGTTTTTCCTTGCCTTCCAGTTCTACCACACAGACACGGCAGGCGGCTATCTCATTTATATCTTTTAAATAACATAATTTTGGTATCGGAATTCCGTTTTGCCTTGCCGCTTCCATGATCGTGGTATTTTCGGCTACGGAAATCTTTTGATCATCTATAACAATATTTACCATAATTTCTCTCTGCCTCCCTTAAATATTCCATATCCGAAATGGTCGCAGCGCAAGCATCTTCCTGCCTCCTGCTTTGCTTCTTTTTCGGTCATGCAGTTTTCCACGCCGTTAAAATCACATACTCTCTCGCAGGCTTCACGCTCTGTAAGATTTACCCTTCCGCACGGTATCTTGTCATCCAGACGGGGCTTTGGAATATCAACGTCACAGGATATCTCATGGTGATAACCTAAATACTCATCTATGTTAGCGGCAACTACCTTAGCCGCCGCGATCGCCTTTATTACCGAAGCAGGACCGCTCGCACAGTCTCCGCCGGCAAATACTCCCGGCATATCGGCTATAGCTCCGGTACTTGCGGTAACGATCTTTCCGCGGGATACCGGTATGCCCGCCTCTTCAAAGTGCCTTGTCTCGATATTCTGTCCGATCGCAACTATAAGCACATCGCAAGGTATGTATATGTCTTTTTCGCCTGTGGGTTTTACACCGGCGCGGCCGTCCTTTATCTCGCTTATCATCTGCGGAGTTACATATATTCCTCTTACATGCCTGTTTTCGTCTATATCAAGGGCAGCGGGAGCTTTCAATGTCTGTATCTCGATCCCCTCTGCGACAGCCCCCTCTATCTCTGCGGGCAGAGCCGTCATATCGGCAACTCTTCTGCGGTAAACTATACTTACTTTCTTCGCGCCGAGACGTTTTGCAGTGCGGACAGCGTCCATGGAAACATTACCGCCGCCGATCACCGCGACTTCTTTGCCCGACAGATCCATGATCTCATTTTTACCGACATTCCTAAGGAACTGTACCGCCGACAAAATTCCGTCCGCATCTTCGCCTTCAAGCCCGAGTTTCTTATCGGTGCTCGCTCCTATCGTTATAAGCACGGCATCATACTGCTCTCTCAAAGTCTTTAAATCTATATCCTGACCGATCTTAAGTCCGTGCTTAACCTCAACTCCGGTCTTCAATATGCTGTTTATATCGTCATCCAGTCTGTTTTTGGGCAGACGATAATTGGGAATGCCGTATCTGAGCATACCTCCAAGCTCCGGAAGCATTTCATAGACGGTAGTCTGATGCCCCATAAGCTGAAGATAATAGGCCGCGCTCAAACCTCCCGGGCCTCCGCCAAGCACCGCTATCTTTTTACCGGTAGAAGGCGCGCATACAGGCGGATCTACCTCTCCCGCGAAATCGGCAGCCACTCTCTTAAGCCCTCTTATATTAACGGAATCATCCATCATATTCCTGCGGCATCTTGCCTCGCAGGGATGCTCGCAGATAAAACCACAGGTCGTCGGGAAAGGATTATCTTTTCTGATAAGACGGATGGCGTCCGCATATCTTCCTTCTCCCACCAACGCAATATAGCCCGGAATATCCACCTTGGCCGGGCACATGGACATACAGGGCACCGGTTGGTTATATGTACAGGTACAGCGGCCGTTCCTTATATGCTCTTCATAATCGTCACGATAGCCTATAAGGCCCTTGTACACCATATTGGCCGCTTCATATCCTATCGCGCAGTCGGCTGATTCCATAATGGAAAGAGCCGTCTGCTCCATGACATCAAGCGTCTCCATCGTTGCTTTTCCGTCGAGAACATCCTCAATAAAATGCCCCAACTGGCCTAAGCCTATACGGCACGGAACACATTTTCCGCAGGTCTGCGCATGGCAAAGTTCCAGAAATGCCCTCGACATATCCACCGGACATAAGCCCGGAGGACTCGATTCAATTCTCCGCTCCAAATCCTTATATAGTCCTTCCATGACTATTCTGGTCCTATTGGGCGAAATGATCTCAAGTCTGCTCATAATATACCCCCATTTATTTATATAGTTTTTGCTTGTTATTCCCCGAAATAAAATTTTTCGCGTATGCCGCCGGTATAGTCCAATATCACCTTAAGGAAACGCTCCCCGTATCTTTCAAATTTATTTTCACCGACGCCTGTCACACTAAGCATTTCTTTTTTATCCAAAGGCGATCTCACACACATATCCACAAGAGTTTTGTCGGAAAAAATAATGTAAGGCGGCATCCCCTCTTCTCTGGCAATGGCCGTTCTGAGCTCCCTGAGCTGCTCAAACAGTTCCAGTCCCCTTGAATTCAAAGTATCGGAACGCCTGCTTTTTGATGTCGATCTTTTAGCTGCAGATCCTTCAGACAAGCCATTTTCTTTAGCCGGGTCTTTTTTAGGCCGCTTAAATATGACACGAATGTCATTATTCACAACCTGACCGGCTTTGTCCATTAATTTTAAAAGCGCATATTTATCATTAGTCTGCCATAATATATTCTGTATCAGCATATGGTTTATGATCTGCTTGATTCCGGCTTCGCTCATGCCGCTTATGCTTCCGTATGTTTTGTATTCGAAGACTCCATACTCTTTAAGTTTGGCCCTGTCATCTCCTGCAAGTATGCCTGCGATCACATTTATGCCATACCTCTGTCCGGCTTCGCGTATGCATGAGATTATTTTGGAAGCCTCGTCCGTAACGTCAACCTCTTCAAACTCACTGACACAGTTTATGCAATTCCCGCAATAAGAAGCTCCTTTTTCGCCAAAATACTTAAGTATGTATTCCCTAAGGCAGCCCGTTGTCATACAATAAAATGTCATGGCTCTAAGGCGCTCTTCATCACGCTCCCGCACTGCGGCTGCTTCATCCGGAGTATATTCGTTATTCTGTTCTTTATTATCCAACAAAAAACGATTAATTACAACATCCTGAGGGGAATAGAGTAAAATACATTCCGCCCGTTCACCGTCGCGGCCGCCGCGGCCCGCCTCCTGATAATAATTTTCAAGACTCTGCGGCATATTGTAATGGATGACATAACGGACATTGGACTTATCTATGCCCATTCCAAATGCATTGGTGGCTATCATTACCGGCTTTTTATCATATATAAAATCATCCTGATTTACTTTCCGCTCTTCGGCAGTAAGCCCCGCATGATATTTGCTGACCTCTATATCCTGCGCTTTAAGTTTTTCATAAAGGGTTTCCACATTTTTCCTTGTGGCGCAGTAAATTATCCCGCTTTCGGACGAATGCTTTTTAACATAATTTATGACATATGTGTCTTTTTTATTAGGAGTTTCCACCGCGAAATACAGATTTTTCCTGTCAAATCCTGTGACAAGTATTTCAGGATCCTGCAGCCCAAGCACACATACTATATCTTCTTTGACATTTTCAGTCGCCGTCGCAGTAAAAGCCGTGATCACCGGCCTCTTATCAAGCTGCCTGATAAACTGAACTATTTTAAGATAACTTGGGCGGAAATCCTGCCCCCACTGCGATATACAGTGAGCCTCGTCCACAGTTATCATGGAAATCTCCACACTTTTTACAAAATTCAGGAAATCGTATGTCTCCAACCGTTCCGGGGCCGCATAGATTATCTTATACTGCCCCTGCGCCGCAAGCTTAAGCGCTTTGGCGATCTGAGCTTCGTTTAAAGAGCTGTTGATATAAGCTGCATGTATGCCTGCCTGGTTAAGCGCCTGCACCTGATCTTTCATTAACGATATAAGGGGGGAGATTACCAGTGTGATACCCGGCATAAGAAGCGCAGGAACCTGATAACAAAGCGATTTCCCCGCTCCGGTCGGCATAATGCCAAGCACGTCCCTATTATTCAGAATATCATCTATCAAAGCTTCCTGCCCCTCACGGAAAGACGTATAGCCGAAGTATTTTTTTAAAACATCATATTTATCCATATATGACCGGTTCAGTCAATCTGACTTTTTCCTCTCATAAAATAATTCATATAGGCAATTGCGAAACGCTCTATCAACGTATATTGATTGTACAGATTTAACAAACACCATTGCAGGCGCTCTGAGCGCGTCGGCACTTAGCGAGGTGTTTTCGAGCTTAGTGCCGCTACTGCGCTCAACGCAGCGAAAGCGTGCCTGCAAGGTTTTGTTAAATTTGTACAATCTCGATAACGTATATCATGGTTTCGCAATTACCTAAATAATTCATAATAAAAAATATACTGCTGCATAACACCTTCATACCCTTTATATCTGTCGCTTGGGAAACCGGAGGCATAATGTCCGGTCATGGCCTGATTTATGTGGGTATCTATGGGAAATGCTTCAAGATGATGCAGCGCAAACAGACATATGCAGTCCGCTACCTTACCGCCTACTCCATAAAGCTTAAGCAATATTTCCCTTGCCTGCTGATACGGAAGGCCGCGCAAAGTCTCCAGGTCCACCTCGCCCGAAACCACGCTTCCCGCGGCGCGCACCACATACTTGCTGCGATAACCCAGATTACATTCCATAAGCGCATCTTCTTTAAGACCGGCAAGCGCCCCGGCCTCCGGGAAAGTATAAAACGCTTTGCCGGAAGACGTCGTCAGCTTTTCACCGTAACGCTCACAGATATTGTTGATGCAGCGGCGTATTCTCGTGATATTATTCTGTTGCGATATAAGAAAGGTAACTATCATTTCCCACAGATCCTGATTGAGAATACGTATGCCCGAACCAAAAGCCGCCGCGTCAAGCAGATATTCGTCTTTAGGATCAATGTTCTTTATATATCCGGCGTAGTCCCTGTCAAGATCGAAATAATTCTTCCAGAATTCTTCATATTCTGTCTCATCGCAGTAAAAAGTACACTTATTTCCCTGCTGTTCCACTTCCAGATAACGGTTCCCTGCAATCACACTGTATAAATTTTCACTTTCTTTAAACATTCGGAAACACTGACCTGACTCACAGATTTGCGCAAGATTGAAATTGTCTTTAGTTATATTGACCATTCTTATCTCCTGAAATGTGCCGCAAAATATCAAATATCACATAGTAATCTGCCAAAAATTAATAAACGACATAAAAAACATATATACAATAACTATACATCTTTTGACAGCGATTTACAATATAACATATAAATTTTGCGGATTATAAATTTTATGCATTGGCAATTTTACGCATTGGCGTCCCCGCCTAAATCGCAGGATCCCACCCGTCCTTTCCGGCCAGTACCTTTTCTTTGGAATAGTCCGAAAGCTCATCTTTTTGCAATAGTTTGACAAACGGCGCTCTCTGCATAAATTTTTCACCCGCATTATCATTGTATATGCCGTATAATACAGTCTCTCTCGCATCCTCTTTATTCCAGTCATGAAAGAGTTCCGAATTGATATGAGCTCCTGTCTCGCAGTCAATAAACACCGTTTTGGCATAGTTTCTCCAGGGCCTTCCGAGGTAAACACTCCCATTAGGGCAGTCTTTTGAGACAAGTTTACAGCCTTCAAAAACATAGCCGTAGTCTATTCCTTCAGGCGTTGACGCCGCGGTAACATAACCCTGTGTTTTATCTTCCTCAGAAAAACGTCGCAGCGATTCAATGGTACAGTTTTCAAAATATGCGGTCGCGCTCCCGAAAATAAAATCCACATCTCCGCAGATATAGCAGTCCTTATAATACTGCCTTCCGTGAATACGCGGCGCAAACTGCTTGGGACCTATGAAGCCGTTAGGACTAAGCTCTTTGGGCGGGAGCGGCGCCGTAAAAAGCGTATCCTGATGTCCTATAAGGCGGCAGGAATTTATGACAAGTCTGTCACCGTCCGCATATAAGGCTATCGCCTGACCATGCGTCTTAGAATCGCCGGAAGCATTTTCTATCGTGAGATTATGGAGCGTGACATCATTTGCATCAATGAATACGCTGTATGATCGGAATGTTCCCATTTTCATGCCGTCTTCCATAAGCATATTGGCGTAGTCGTCATATGTAATTACAGTATCTTCACTGCTCTCTCCCATACCTTCAAGCTTTACAAACGGTCGGTCAATCGTAACTTTTTCGCGGTACACCCCTGCTTCGATGCAAATTGTGACAGGAGTGTCATTTTCTTTGGGAATACTGTTAATTGCTGCCGTTATCGTCTCAAATGAATTATTGTCTTTAATATTATTGTCTTTAACATTATTGCCTTTACTGTTTTTAGATACATATATTTTACCGTCCATACCATACCTCTCTTATGCAAAAGGCGGCAGTTCAACGAACCGCCGCCCCTAACCGTTCTAAAATCTCTTTATTTTCTTTGTAGTATTCTTTTCAAACTCGGCGTCGCGTATCTTTAACTTAAATATCCGTTTATAAAGCGGCGCAGTTTTATTATACTCATCGATCACTTCCTGAAGGCTTGCCTTGACGTCCTTTATCTTTTTCTTTTTTACATACTCAAGATCCGGGAAAATCTCGGCTTCTATTATTCCTTCGCTGTCGCGCACGATGATCTCCTGTATCAAACGCTCTTCGCCAAGTTTATTCTCGATCTCCTCAGGAGATACGTTCTCGCCGTTTGGCGTGATGATCAAATTCTTCTTGCGTCCGGTCAGGAAAAGGAAGCCTTCCTTATCTATATAACCCAGATCCCCGGTCTTTAACCAACCGTCCTCAAGAGTCTGAGCGGTTTCTTCAGGCATCTTGTAATAACCCTGCATAACGCTGCTGCCTTTTACCCACAATTCTTCATCAACTATCTTTACCTCGCAGTTAGGCATACACTTTCCTATTGAACCCGCCTTAAAGTCAGAGTTGGTGTTTGTGCTGATAACGGGCGCGCTCTCCGTCATACCGTAACCCTGTAATATTGTAATACCGTATTTTTTAAACAAATCTATATAAGCGGGATTTAAGTAAGCGCCGCCGCTGCATATCGTATGGAACTGCCTGCCGAAAACTTTGGCCTTAACTATGGGCGCAGGAATAAGCGACGCCTCCTCGAGTTTCTTGGCCAACGTCTCAACCATAAGCGGCACCATAAGTATCATATTCGGCTCATAAAGTTTGATATTCTTGGCAACGCGAAGAAGAGAATCATTTATACAGATAACCGCTCCTATCGAAGTTCCTTTCAGAATATCCATACTAAGGCAGTAAGCATGATGTATGGGCAACACGCTCATTAAGACCGTTCCGGATTCATATCCCATATCCAAAGCCGTCGCATTCTCAGCAAGATTTCTATGCGTCAGCATTACTCCTTTACTCTTTCCGGTAGTACCCGAAGTAAACATGATAGTAGCCAGATCCTCCGGTTTCGGCTCGTACCCCGCCGTCGGCTGCGCCTCGTCTATCAGCTTCCACATATATTTTGCATCCGGAACTTTACTCCCGCTGTCCATAGCGATAATATTCTTAAGTTTTGCACATTTTTCCACAGCCATGACCGCCACATCCGCCTTCGCTTCATCGAAAACCAGTGTGGTAACATCGGCTCTGTCAATAAGTTCGCATAAATCCCCGGCGGGAAGATTTGCGTCAAGCGGCACGGCGACGCTTCCTCCGTTTACGACGCCGTAATAAGCGACTATCCACGAATAAGACGTCGCGCCTATTATAGCAATGTGCTTTCCCTGCTCTCCAAGCTTCTCAATCGCCGCCTTGAATCTGTCGCTGTCATTTTTAAGCTGAGCATAGGTTTTGGACTCTATAACAGTCTCTTTTTTACCGTCTTCACCGGCGCTTTTGACTTTATATCTTATAGCGTCCTGACTGCCATAAGCGGCCGCCGACTTTGTCAAAAGCTCATTTATTGTACTTCGTAATTCAACCATTACTACCCCCATCCAAGCGCTCTAATACGCTCAACAAAACGATCTCCGTCAATCACATCAACTCTTCCAGATAATCCGCCGCCTCCTGCACTGTTCGGATATCAGCGGCCTTCTCCTGATCTATCTCCACATCCAGTTCATCTTCGATCTCCCCCAACATACTCATAAAATCAAATGAGGTGAAGCCAAGATCCTCCATAAAACGTGATTCCGGTTTAATGTCTTCCTTTTTAACTTCTACGTAATTACATATAATATCTACCAGTTTTTCGTACATATTTTATACCCCTTTTCATATATTTTGACCCGTTTTACACAAGCTTAATGATCTCCCCTATGGTAAGATCGGGATTTTCAATACCTTTGAACATAATCTTACAGATATAATAATAAAAATATTCAAGCTCCTGCTTACTGTATGCCTTTATCTGATGCTCAAAGCTGAAATCCAGACCATTGTCTTCAGGTCTGTGCATAACCGTAAGATACATACCGTCGGAATAATAGCCGTTGCAGTATCTCTTGGTCTTATATTTGATATCGCCCAGATTTGTCAGGCCTTTTTCCTTAAGCGTAGCGGGCTGATAAGTTAAAGATACGGCCTCATAGCTCATGCCGGCAGGCGTTTTATAATACTGCCCTCTGTATCCAAGATACTCTACCGGATTGAAATTTACATAACGGAACGTTTCATTCTGCTTATCCCTTATCTCAAATATACCCTCCAGAAAAGTCCTGTTCTCCGGAATAATGGTCCTAAACGGCATACTGTGGATACGCGTTCCGCCGGATTTTTTCTCAAGCAGCGTAGCCCTTCTGGCATAAGCCACCATAACCGATACATCGTCACAGTTATTGACCTTCTGCAGATAAGTACGTATACCCATTATAAGAAGGCACTGCAGCGAAACATGATGCGCCTCGCAAAATGACATAAGCCTCATGGTAGGTTCTTCTTCCAGATGGAAAATATCTATCGCAGACTCAAAACTGTCCGATCCCGTAGGCGCCGCCCTAAGATTGGGATTGCCTGTGGCCGCCCTTGCCTCCTCCAACTTTCCGGGACCCGATACGCCGTTATAGATCGGCTCCGATTCTTCTATCTGTTTATAAAAATACTCCCTGTCCCTTGCCTGAGCCTTGCTTCCGGCTTCATACGCCAGATCCTTCTCAAGCTGTTCAATATATGAACGCATATCCGCAGGATAAGGCACTCCTTCAAACTGGTCATTACAATAAAGCTCTATTACGTCTTTCATAAAACCGATCAGAGACTGCGCATCCAGAAATCTGTGGTCGCCGACTATGAACATTCCTTCATAACCGTCGGGAAGCTTTATTATCGTTATCTTATTCATAGGCTCGTCTTCTTTGTCAAAAGGGATCCTCGTCCACGCGGTCATCTGCGCATCCGCTTCCTCCATAGACTTCCCGCTGAAATCCACAAAGTCTATCTCTCGTTCCTCTTTTTCAACAATATACTGATACCATTTTTCTTCCTTACTGTCATAAACAAGTCTCGCCCTCATCGATTCGCAGCGTTCATACGCCTTATATATGGCTGCGCGCAGCGCGTCAATATTAAGTTCAAACTCAATGGTCAGACTGGTTCCTACATTAAGTATCTCCTTGCCTGGAGAAAACTCCAGGTAGTAATTATGAAAACTCTGCGCCACTGTCAACGGATACACTTTGTAACCTTTCCTGGTCTTCATATTCTCTAATTTCCCTTCACATTATTTCATTGGCAAACTCAGTCAACGCCTTCTCATATGCCGCCATATCCTTATAGTAACTCTCCGCATGCGCGGCGCCTTCCACTATCAGGATCTTCTTAGGCGAACCGCAGTTATCATACAATTCCTGACACATGCTGCAGGGAACAAAATTATCCGCCGAGCCATGTATGAAAAGGATAGGCACCTTCGCCTTCTGTACCTCGATCTTAGCATTACATTCGTCCATTCCGTATCCGGCAAGCTTCTTATTGATCAGATCCGCGCCCTGTATAGCCGGAAAAGACGGAAGGTGATACATATCGTTAAGCACATGTGTAAATACCTCTTTAGGAGAAGTAAAACCACAGTCAGACACTATGCCTTTAACATTTTCAGGCAGCTCCAAGCCGCTTGCCATAAGCACCGTCGCGCCGCCCATCGAAGTTCCGTGCAGCATTATCTTAACGTCTTCTCCGCACTCCTCTATCGCCCAGTTGATCCAACTTATCGCATCCTTCCTGTCCAAACAGCCGAAACCTATGTATTCGCCTTCGCTCTCCCCATGCGCTCTTGCATCGGGAAGCAGCATGGCATAACCGCGTTTAAGAAAATAGTCTGCTATGGCAATATGGTTGCTCAGCCCTTCTCCCGTATATCCGTGAAAACAGATGACCAGTTTTTTATCGTCAGTGTCAAATGCCGGAAAATATGTCGCATGAAGCTTTAACCCGTCGTAAGATGTAATGTATACATCCCTGTGAGCCTGCGCCATCATATACTCCTTGCGCTCTTCCATTAACGGATAATACTGCGTCCAGTCGGTACCCGACATTTTAGTCGTGTGATCCGTACTGGTATGTCCGCGCTTCATTGTACGGTTGTAAAAATACACCGTCTCGCCGATTCCGGCCGCGGTAACGATCCCTGCTGCAGCCGCAAGCCTTTTAAAAAACTTTTTTGCTTTCATCGGTCTTTACCTCATTTCTAATTTCTAATGTCATTTACTTGTCATTTACTCTTTTTACCGTCTTTTGCAGCTTTCTTTGCAACGGTCTTTGCAACCGTCTTCACTACCTTGTCCGCCGCTTTTTTTGCGACGCTTTTCTCCGCCGCGCCTCTTTTTAACTCTATTATCTCTTTTAATCTCAGAGCTTTATCAATATTGCCTTCCACGCGCAGTTTCTGCTCCGTAAATGCTGCGACGGGATCGGTTTTGCCGTCGGCAATGCTCAAAAGCACATCCGGCGCGCAGATAAACATAGCGTCTCTGTCATAATATTCGTAAGGCTCCACATAAAGCTCGCCGTCTTTTACTTCTACATAAAAAATACCGCCGGCCTCTTCGTCCTCGATATTAAACTGGAAAGCCAGATGCTCATGGATATCGCTTACATCCGCTCCCATAAATTTACCTTTGATCTCATAAAACAATTCTGCGTAAGTCATTATTGTCCTCCCTCACTATTTCACACAGTTTCCATTCTCTCAAATATTACAATAACACAAATATTTGAAAGAAACAATAAATTTCCGTTTTTTGTTAATTTTTTTATTAAATTTTTTGTTAAATTTTTGTTAATAAGTTTCCTAAAAAATGATAATTTTCGCGCCTAAATTAATATAGGGTGTCATTAATCATTTTTTATAATCTTAGAAATAAATTTAAAGGTAAATATAAACCGCAGACAAATGGGGCGGTAGGTTCAGAGGTAACTTCAGATAAAATCCATGTTGTACATGGCTTTTATTGTGTTATTATCTTTAGACGAGCGTTTTACGGCTCTTCCGGCCATTCTGATATACATAATTGCGCAGCCTGGGGATATAATTAAATGTGTGATAGGGTTTGTGTTGGTTAAGAAGGGGGGGTTGGATACATAATATCGTGGGTTAGGTTAGACTAACTCCTGCATTCTCATTCAGCCTTCCCCAATATATTCTTAATCGTCTGAATAAGCCTGTCCTGTTCAACGGGCTTCAACAGATAACCTCTCGGGCGAAGCTTAAGCACGGCTTCAACATCTTCTTTTTTGTCGAGTCCGGTAAGGAATACAACCGGGATATTCTTCGTCTCTTCCTGTTTCTGAAGTCTGGCAAACGTTTCCTTTCCGCTCAAAATTGGCATATCATAATCGAGCAGAATTAAATCGGGTTTTTCCTTTTTGGCCAACTTAATGCCCTCAATTCCCGACTCCGACATCAATATATCAAATCTTCCCTGCAATAACTTTTGCATGATCCGCTGCTGAATCATGCTGTCATCTATTATAAGTATACGCTTCATAACTATCATCCTCAATGTAATAAGTTACCGATCACTAAGATAAATATAGCACAAAGCGCACTATATGAAAAGCAATTTATTTCTAATAACATTTTTAACCTATCAGATATATTATAAATAATTATCACTATTTCATATACAAGCCTGCAATCTTCATATTCTCGTCAAAAGTTATCGTATAAGTAACTCCTGCATTATCATAGCTTACATTTACCTGACATGTGGCATAATGAAGATTTTGCTGTATAACTTCACCGGAATATATGTTCCCTACCGAAACCCTGCCGCCAAAATCGTCACAGATATTTGCCTTAGCAGCTTCCATGCTCTCCTCATTAAACGCAACAGCCATCTGTTCGGTTGACATTGACTGTAAAGCTTCATAATCGCCGTTATCCAACAGATCAATTACTTCTATTAATGTTTTTTCCACTTCGCTTTTTGAAAAAAAACGGCTTTCATCCAAGTCGCCAACAGTCGGAATTACCCACTTCAGTCCCACACACGCCATCAGCAAAACTATTATGGCACAGGCTGAGATCTTCAGTATCTTTTTCTGTTTATATTTCTTTTTATCGGCGTCGGATATGCTTTCGTTAAAATTATCCGCTATTTCACTGACTTTGCCCATCGCTTTTATGATATCTTCAATAGATTCCCCGTTTGACATTCTTTCATTTATTTCCGACAAAAGCTGCTTTTTTATATCATTCTTACGACTTTTATCACAATGAACTTTTTTCACTATCTGATTTACATATTTCTCAGCCGTCATTATCAACCCTCCAATATCTTGTTTACTCCGCCTGATATCCGCTGCCAGAGCTCCTGAATGTCTTTTAATTCGCTGCGACCTTTTTCTGTGATTTCATAATACTTACGCGCGACCTGCCTGCCTTCCGCCTCACTCCACCTGCCGGCTACAAGTCCGTCATCTTCCAGTCTGTATAAGATCGGATATAACGTACCGTCTTTTAAAAGGAATATATCATCGCTTTTTTCTTTCATCTCCTGAATTATCTGATAACCGTACTTGGGTCTATCACTCAGAAGATCAAGAACCAACATCTCCAATACCCCTTTTTTCATTTGCTTTTCGTACTTGTCATTCATGCGGATACCTCTTATACTTTGCAATACTAAGTATATTGTATAATAATGGAATTGTCAAGCATCAAACTTAGATCCGCCTACACAAACTTAAATCCGCCTGCTTTCAAATAAATATATTGCTCAGATCCGCTTTCTGCCTGTATAACTTTCACCGAACACAGCGCCGCCAATAATCAAAAAGGCTCCTGCGATCTGCAGAGGCGTCATTGTTTCATGCAGAATCAGTACAGACAACAGCACCGAGAACAACGGCTCCAGATACCCGCATATCGCTACGGACTGCGCAGGGAGATCGCCGATCGCGGAAAAATAGCAATAGCAGCCAGTCCGCCGCCATAGCAATACCCGAAAGGGCGATAAACATTAGATCCTTTTTATGTCTGAGCGCAGTGAAACGATGCCCCGTAATAAAGAATAATACAAGTAACAAAGCGATACCCAGAACCGAGCGAAGCAGGACGATCTCATAACCTGAAAGATCAATATAGCTTGCAACTACTCCATTTGAGCCAAAAAGCAAAAGCCCCGCAAGGTATTTTAAATAAGACTTTTTGGAGCGTATCGTTTCAGTATTTTTTATTTTTCCGAAAGCTGTCATTACAATTACCTCTTGATTTCACTTTTTATTTATTGTATCATTGTTATGTGAATTTGAAAAACAAATTTATTGAATGATATCTATTTGGAAAGCGAATGAATGATATGGAAATGAACATACAAAAATATCTGTCTTTTGTAAAAACGGCAGAGTGCGGAAGTTTTACAAAAGCGGCGGAATTGTTAAACTATTCACAGGCCAGCATCAGCAGAATGATAGGGGATCTGGAAAAAGAATGGAAGGTATCGCTTCTTGAACGCAGCGCAGGCGGCGTCAGGCTTACCTCAGACGGGATGAAGCTGCTGCCATATACTAAAAGTGTCGTTGCAGAGTTTGACAAACTGCAAATGGAAATAGACGATTTAAACGGACTGCAATCCGGACTTATCCGTATTGGCACTTTTTCAAGCGTAGCAACACACTGGCTGCCAAATATAATTAAAGAATTTCAAAAAGATTACCCGAACATTGATTATGAATTGCTGCTTGGAGACTATACGGAAATCGAGGAATGGATATTGGAAGGGCGGGTAGACTGCGGCTTTTTGCGCCTGCCTGCACAGTCCGGACTTGAAACGATTTTTTTGGAGCAGGACAAGCTTATGGCAATCATTCCCAAACATCATGCCCTTGCGGATTGTGAGAAATTTCCTGTCACAGCCCTGTGCAGCGAACCGTTTATGCTTTTGGAAAAGGGGGCAAAAGCAGAGGTATCCGAAATATTTGAAAGATACGGTTTGACGCCCAAAATCCATTTTACCACTTGGGACGATTACGCCATTATGTCAATGGTGGAAAACGGACTGGGCATCAGTATATTGCCGCAGCTTATTTTGAAAAGAGTACCTTATCAGATCATTGCTAAAGAGCTTGATGTTCCGGCATACCGCAATATCGGGCTTGCATTTAAAAGCAAAAAGACCGTCTCCATTGCGGTGAAAAGATTTATCGACTATCTGCAGTACCGTTAAAAACAATGTATACAGACCAACGATACCAAGCATAATTACGCTGTAAACAAGCCGCTTTTTTTATTTTTCAGGATGCAAATCAGCATTACGCTCAATTAACTCCTCCAATTCTTCATCGCTTATTATTGTCACTCTGCCGTTATCATATTGACTCTGAACCCATGAATAAATCGTCTGTACCAATGCGTGGTTTTTATCAACCGTCGGCTTGTCTTTTTTACGTAAATATTCATTTACACAATATGCAACTCCCGCAACTCCGGAGGTATTGGTGATTGAAACCTTTGCAGAACGATTTAAAATCTTTTCCGTATCAAAGATATTATAAATTTCCTGATTTTTCATCATACCGTCCGCATGGATACCGGCTCTTGTCACATTGAAGTTTTCACCGACAAACGGAGTCATGGGCGGAATATCATATCCTGTCTCTTTGCTGATATATTCCGCTATTTCCGTAATAACCCTCGTATCCATTCCGTTGGTATGACCGCGCAAAGACGCATACTCAAAAATCATGGCTTCCAAAGGAACATTGCCTGTCCGCTCACCTATTCCCAACAAAGAACAGTTTACCGCGCTTGCCCCATACATCCATGCAGTCGTCGCATTTACCACTCCCTTATAAAAATCATTATGCCCATGCCACTCAAGCATCCGGGAGGGAACTCCCGAATAGTGCTGCAATCCGTATATGATTCCCGATACGCTTCTTGGCAGCGCCACACCGGGATAAGGAACTCCGAATCCCATAGTATCACAGGCGCGAATTTTAATCGGTACGCCGCTGGCGTCGGAAATCTCCATTAGTTTATTGGCAAAAGGCACTACAAATCCATAAAAATCAGCCCGCGTGATGTCCTCAAAGTGGCATCTCGGCCGCAGCCCGGCTTCAATACACATCTCCACAATACCAACATACTTGTCAAGCGCCTGCTGTCTGGTCAGCCCCATTTTATTAAAAATATGATAGTCTGAACAGCTTACCAAAACGCCTGTTTCTTTGACTCCGATAGCTTTGACCAGTTCAAAATCTTTTTTTGACGCGCGTATCCATGTAGTAATCTCAGGAAATTCATAGCCCAGCGCCATACACTCTTCCAACGCTTTTCTATCCTTTTCCGAATATACAAAAAATTCAGTCTGACGGATCATTCCGTTTGGGCCGCCAAGCTTATGTAATAATTTATATATATGGACCATCTGCTCTGTGGTGTATGGAGTTCTTGACTGCTGCCCATCCCGAAATGTGGTATCCGTAATAAAAATATCCTCCGGCATATTCTCAGGCACTCTTCTATAGTTAAATGCAATCTTGGGCGTTTCCGTATATGGAAACATCTCTCGAAATAATTCCGGTTCATCCACGGACTGTAATTGATATTTATATGGATCCTGTTCCAACTTATTAGTCTTTTGGCTCAAAGTAATTTCCTGCATAGCTGATTTCCTCCTTTTATCTGACCTGTACATTCACATAAATCATCCAATCTATTTAACTTGACACAATTATATGCAAATAATATACTATTTGTAAAATAGATAATTTTAATTATTATAATCAATTTTTTGAATAAATTCGAATTGTATTATTTAAAAGCTATGGCGTCGGAGGCTTATATGGATATAGAAGATCTGAGAACTTTTCTGACACTGGCGGGCACAAAAAGTTTTACACGCACGGCGAATCAGATATTTGTCGCCCAGTCCACGATTACAAACCGTATCAATGAACTTGAAAAAGAAATAGGCGTACGCTTATTCTCACGTACAAACCGCAGCGTAACGCTTACTCCCGAAGGTGAACATTTTCGTATATACGCAGAAAAAGTAGTTAAATTAACAGACAGCTCTTTAACGGAATTATCTTCTCTGCACAAGTATAAAAACCAACTCAGGATCGGAGCGGCCGATTCTATTTATGAAAGCCACCTAGCCCCAATCATCCGCAGATATCAACAAAATAATCCCAATGATTCTTTGAAGATCAGCATTGGACTCTCCGCACACTTATTAGAACAGCTCCAGAATGACATATTGGATGTTGTATTTACATATCTGCCATTAAACAAAGCCAATTACCATTGTGAATTATATCGCCGGGACGCTCTTGTTCTTGTAACCGATATCAAAAACAGACGGTATAAAAAGGGGATAACTCATAAAGAGCTATTGCAGGTAAATTATTTTATGTGCAACTTTGCGCTTCAGGATGTAGGCCAATACATACGACACTTATTTCCTCAATACCACCAATTTGCGTTGGAAATCGACGACTGTTCAAAAATCATTCCGTTTTTGATCAACAGCGACAGCTATGCCTTCCTGCCAAGAAATATGGCCGCGCCTTTTATCACCGACAAAAAATTACAGATCATTCCGCTGCTGGATCTACAGACTCCTATGATAAACAGCTATATCATAGGAAATAAATCCAAGAAGGGCTTGTGGGAAAATATTTTTAAGATATAACTTTCGATATTTATCATCCTCAAAACATCCCATATCAACAGCATCCAATACCCTTGTTTCCATTGAATACCCATTGCAGCATTCAAAATACCTGCTATCTATATCAGATATGGGATTGTAAAATATCCAACGCTATTTCTTTTGCTCTATTTCCGGAGACCTGATCTTTCAGTTCGCTGTCATCTAAATATACGGCAAAATATTTTCGCTCTCCTTCCGTTTCCGCAAAACCGACAAACCATGCTTCTCCACCCCCGCTGCTTCCTGTTTTTCCATAAATTTTCTGTGTATCGGTTTCCTCTGTCCACATGATTTTCTTTATAATCTCTACATTATCACTATCATAATCGCTCTGCCCCTCGAATATTTTTCCCAGAACTTTTACCTGCTCCAATGGCGAGATTTTCAATGAAGAATCCAACCAAAATCCATTTAACATTGGCAGAGGATTGATATTACTGCCATTCCACTCCGAAATATCACAGTTGCCATACTGCAATGCATCCAATTCTTTCTGTATCTCATCATCTCCAACCTCATCTATCACCTTCCGAAAATACCAGATGCACGACTTCTGAAACGCCTGCTTTAATGTCATATCTTCCATTCCATTCTGAATTTCCATAATCCGTTCCGTCATATCCCATTACAGAAAGCTCATCAACAATAACTCCATTCTGCAGTCCGGATAAAGCCGATATGATTTTAAAAGTAGAATAAGGCGATACCTCCCGTCTGCACATCTTTTCATTAAAAAATAAATACTGCTCCTGCGACGGCAGATAGATCACAGCGCAGCCATTGATATTTCCAAACAAAGCGCTTACATCAATCTCTCTCTCATTTACTCCCTGCTCCGCTTCTTCCCGCGCTTTCTGCAGTTCCTTCGCTTCATTCTCATCAGTTTCCTGAGCAATATTCGTACTTCTTTCTTCCATAGCCAACGGACTGTCATTTCCCATTCCGCTGTCATTCAATGGCTCTTTTTCACATGCACTCAAAGAAAAAGCAAAGCACAAAACACATATGATACCTAAAAGCTTTTTCATATTGCCTCCTACTTGCATTATTTATTCCTAAAGTAATTCATCTGCAACCAACATCGTCACACTTTTATCTTTAAATATGTAGATCATATCAGTTTTTCCATAAGAAAAAATCTGCCCTTTCTCCAATCAGCAGTACCAACTTGGATATATCCGCTGTCAGCATACAGTTTTAACGCATACGGATTTTTTGAAAATACATCTAACCGTACAGCCTTTATACCGCGGCATTTTAATTGATTCTCTATATACCGCAGCGTCATCCGTGCAATGCCTTTGTTCTGACAGACGGCCGCAACACATAATCTGTGGATTACACAATAGTCCTTACCACTGTACCGCCACTCTCCATTTCGGTATTGTGCATCACATTCTTTATTTAAGGCATATACAACAGCAATTTCATTATGAAATTCACCTATATACAATTCGTTTTTTCTAACATCCGCAATGAAATCCTCTTTGGCCGGATAAATTTCGTCCCATTGATCTATACCGTTCCTCTCCATTTGCCTGACAGCATTTTCAACCAAGCAGAAAATTTTATCTATATCAGCCATGTCAGCTTTTCTATATAAAATTTCATTCATATCTCCAACTTCTTCCATTTTAAAGACATTCCTCTTACCGTATGAATTCTTTCAAATCCGCTATATATTGATTCTGCTGTTTTTTCAGAAATGCTTTTACAAAAGGTTTCATGAGCAGCTTCTTGGCAGTCACATCTTCTATAAAATCAATTTCCGTTTGACCGTCTTTTTCTTCAAAAATACCAATCCAGTGTCCTCTCATATTGCTGTTTTCCATATTAAACTCCCAACGTTTATATGGCTCCGATACGGTGACTGTAAAAGTCGTGGGGAAACCGGCTTTTGTATATTCTATAAATTGTCTGTCATTCAATATCTCTATTCTGCTTATATCACTTCTCCACTGATAGTTTTCCAAAGAAGTGACAATGCCCCAAACATCCTTAGCACTTGCCGAAAGCACTGCCTTGATCTTTGAAACTGCCATAATAAATTCCTCCGTCAATTATCTTCTTTATCCTGCATAAACCAAATACTCATGCAGGCACTGCACTTATCTCATTTTTCTCATAGATAAAAAACCTGTGCTACGAATATATCTTGTTTCTATTGTACAATTCTGTCTATCAATTCCTCGATCAGCGCATTGATCCGTTCCGGTTCATCCGTATTGGAATTATGTCCCGCGTTTTTGATCCACGCGATCGGTATCCCGGTCTTTTTATGCCAAGTCTTATTGTATCTGACGCAGGAACCGGCATGATCTTTTTCCCCACAGATCAGCAGCGCCGGACACTTGATCTCATAGGGAAGCCTCTTCTCTATCGCTTCCGCCAGAATCTTAAATCCATGTCCTGCAAGGCGCGCATATCTTTCCTTGTCGCCGTCATAAACTCTCATCATACTTAGCATCAAGGTCCGCCCATAATCGGAAACAGCCACGCCGTTTGTTCCCTGCTTTATAAGCCATTTCCATGGATAATACCGATAAACCGGCTCCATACGTTTCAAAAGCCAAAGCTCTGCGGCAGTAATATAGGCTCTTTGCAGCGGAGCAGAGTCAATGGAGATAAATCCCCTCAGTTTTTCGGGAAACAATTGCGCATACATCTGTCCCACATAACCGCCCATAGACTGCCCGGCAATCACAATATTCTGCATATTTTCCCGTATCAGGATCTCATTCAGCCACCTTGCTTTGTCTTCAAGGGAAAAAGCCAGTTCAAAGGGCCATGACGCGGCATGTCCCGGTGCGTCCCAGACCAAAACCGGACATTTCCTTTCAAAATATGCCATCTGTTTATCGAACAATCGGTGGTCGGCAGTCAGCCCCGGCAAAAGCACAAGGGAAACCGTCGAGTCGTTGACCTCTTTTCCTATCCAATAATGAATCGTGCCGCAAGGCGTTTCATATGTTTTTTCTATCATAAATTCTCCCAATAAATAAGTTTAAAAGGTTAATTACAACAGCGCTGCCGCAATATCTCTCATCTATGTTCATATGTGGTTTTATTATCTTGTTATGTCACTTACCCTTTATCATTCCGGCAACTTCTTACCATTTCACAGCATCTTCTTGTATATTCTTTAAATGAGGAAATATCACTTAACAACCCTTGCCGCAATCTTTGACTTGTTTCAATTGCAAGATCAAATTGCTTTTTTGTAATATCTTTCTTTGACAATGCTTCTTCCAGTTCGTCCATATCATCAACTATAATTGTTCCGTCCGGATAAACTACCAAATCTAAATATAAATCATCAAAATATGGCACTCCATCTACATCAATACCTTGTGACGCTATCATATCTATGTACCACAGTAAAACTTTTTCATCTTCATCCAGCATAGCGGTTATACAATACCAATCATTTCGTGGTAAGATCGACAGCCATTTTCTTCCTTTATCGCAGACTACAATATCTTCTCCGTTAAATTTCCATGTCTGTATCTCACTTACCCTTTTAATATCTATAAATCCAATATATCCTTGTAGCAATTCCGAGTTTACTGTTTTTCCAAATATATCTTTAGATACAATACATTGCCATTCATCATATGATAACCGACTTCTTTTCATAAATCCCTTCCTCATATAGTTCCGATTTGATAAAAGTAATTATACTATTTCCAATCCGTATTTACAACTAAATACAGAATGAAGAAACGCGGCTAATCTACTTTGTTAAATATTTAACATATCTAACGCTTACATACTTAACTTTCACAGGTAACTCTTACAATAAGTTTTTATTGTTGTATCGCCCAAACTGCGTTAAAATATAGATAAATATACTTTAAATCAAATTTTAAAAGATTATTTATAAAAATCCGACCATATATATTAGGCGTAGGAAAGGCTGTGGGAAAGTTTGTTCAGGCGCTCAACTAATAATAGCATTGAGGTGACTTTATGATAATAAGCGCAAGTCGAAGAACCGATATACCTGCTTTCTTTTCAGATTGGTTTATAAATCGGTTAAACGAACAATATGCCTATGTCCGAAACCCTATGAATATTCATCAAGTAAGTAAAATAAACTTATCGCCGGATATTGTTGACTGTATTGTTTTTTGGAGTAAAAATCCTAAACCAATAATAGAAAAACTTTCTTCATTAAAAGACTATATGTACTATTTTCAATTTACGCTCAATGCATATGAAGAAGATATTGAAACAAATCTTCCTCCCTATTCAGTCAAGTCTTTTTTCCTTTTTTTCAAGGAATTTTTCAATTCATATCTCAGATAAATGAGCCAG
>CANRMA010000018.1 GCA_947631625.1 uncultured Lachnospiraceae bacterium
TACTTTATTGTGCAATTTTCATAAAAAATAAATTTATTTAAAATAATTCTTGCAATTCAGTAAATAATTTCCGGGTCATCTGATACGATATTAATAAATTTATGATTTTACAATACCCGGTTGTATATTTCGCAAATCTAACTTATTTTGTAATACTTAATGTCGGTTACATATCAATGTCAATCACATACTCACATCAGCCTGAATTTCGGACTTATCTCTCCTCCTGCATCCTGCTTAATTTGGCCGCCTGGTCCGCCGCAATGCAGGCGTCGATGATCTCCTGTATGTCTCCGTCCATAACCTTATCAAGTTTATAAATAGTAAGATTGATCCTATGATCGGTTACACGGCCCTGTGGAAAATTATAGGTTCTTATCTTCTCGGAACGGTCTCCTGTACCTATCTGGCTCTTTCTGAGCTCCGCCTCTGCATCATGCGCCTTCTGCTGCTCAATATCGTATAATTTTGCGCGTAATAACGCAAAGGCTTTGGCTTTATTCTGAAGCTGGGATTTTTCCGTCTGGCTGTATACCACTATTCCGGTAGGATAATGCGTAAGACGCACGGCAGAGTCCGTTGTATTGACACACTGCCCGCCGTTGCCGGAAGCTCTCATTACATCAATGCGGATATCTTTTTCATCTATATGCACATCGACCTCTTCTGCCTCAGGCATGACCGCAACCGTTATCGTTGAAGTATGGATGCGTCCGCCAGACTCGGTTTCAGGAACGCGCTGCACACGATGTACTCCGCTTTCGTATTTGAGCACCGAATAGGCTCCCTGCCCGGTCACCATAAAAGTAACGCTCTTCATACCGCCTATGCCTATCTCCTCAACTTCCATGGTTTCCACTTTCCAGTGCCTGCCCTCGGCATAATGCACATACATACGGTATATTTCCGCCGCAAAAAGAGCCGCCTCATCGCCGCCCGCGCCGGCGCGTATCTCAACTATCACGTTTTTGTCATCATTGGGATCTTTGGGCAGAAGCAGGATCTTAAGCTCACGTTCCAGTTCCTCCACCCTTTTTCTTGCCGCCGACAGTTCTTCTTTTAACATCTCACGCATTTCATCATCGGACTCACTGTCAAGCATTGCAAGACTGTCTTCAATATCCTGATTACATTTCTTATATTCTTTATAAGCCTCCACTATCGGAGTCAGATCGCTCTGCTCTTTCATAAGAGCGCGAAAACGCTCCTGATCGTTCGCTACCGAAGGCTCGCTTAATTCATTCATTATCTCTTCAAATTTTCTAAGCAGATCCTCTAATTTATCAAACATCCAAGTGACCTTACCTTTCCATATATTAATTTATCCCATAAACAACCCTGTCAAGACCTGCGTAGTCTTTAATGATCTCCACATTGCCATACCCTGCGGCTTCCATTAAACTTTTTACATCGGCCCCCTGCTCACAGCCGATCTCCAAAAAAAGCTCTCCTCCGCCCGTCAGATAAGCTCCTGCATTTTTAATTATCTCGCGGTAAAAATACAGTCCGTCATCTCCGCCGTCCAACGCTTTATACGGTTCATACTCTTTAACTTCAGGCATCAGAGACGATATCTCATCCCTTTTAATATAGGGAGGATTAGATACTATGATCTCGAACTTACGCATACGGCCGGAAGCTTCTCCCGTTATCCTTCCGCCCGCGCCCGCGCAGATATCAGTCTCGTCCATGCCCGGACGGATATCAGTTGTATCCATGCCTGCGCACATATCTTCTTCATCCATGACACCGCATGTAGTCATACTATCCCCAAGACCCCTGAATAAATCTCCCTGCACAAATTTTGCATTAATACCGTTTCTTAAAGAATCAAGCCTCTTCGCATTCCGGCGGGCCACATTCAGCGCGGCGTCGGAAATATCCACTCCAAGCCCGCTGCAATCATTGGAATAATATAAAAGACTAAGCAGAATACAGCCCGAACCGGTACACATATCCAGAATCCGCATTCCATCATGCAGATGCCGCAGCACCTCTTCCACCAGTATCTCCGTATCCTGCCTCGGTATCAAAACATTTTCATCAACCTCAAACTCAAGTCCCATAAATTCCTGATAACCTGTTATATATTGCAGAGGTTTCCGCATTTCCCTATGCGAAATGCAGTTTACATAACTCAAATATTCTTCTTCACTTATATTTCTGTCCCCGCGCACAAGCAGCGTGTTACGATCCGTCTTACACACCCATTCAAGCAAAAGCCTCGCATTCAGCTCCGCCTCGGGCACGCCGGCCTTTTCCAGACGCCTGACTCCACATTCATACAAGTCCCTGTAATTCCAATTCCTATCCATATCTTCCATCACACATCCGTAATGATCAACCTTTAATCTTGCGCAGACCGCTGCGCCTCAGCTTCCGGGCGCGACTCATCCTCAACTTTCAAGTCTGACTCATCCTCAGTTTTCAGATCTGACTCGTCCTCAACTTTCAGATCTGACTCATCCTCAGTTTTCAGATCTGACTCGTCCTCAGCTTTCAGGCCTGACTCGTCAACTTCATATCCGAATGTATCTTTTAAATATGCTTTCCAGTCAAATACGGCCTCTACCGCGGCAATGGCAACTTCCACCATATCTTCGTCAGGCTCTTTTGTGGTAAGTCTCTGCAGCCAGAGTCCGGGGGCTGATATAATCCTTACAATTATATTGTTGCTCCTGCCCGCGAGCCTTATGATCTCATATGAAATTCCGGCGATGACGGGAATGAGCGCGATACGCAGAAGCACCCTGTAAACGGGATCTTCCACTCTTATAAAAAAGAATAAAACCACGCTGACCAACATTACAAACAAAAGAAAACTTGTACCGCAGCGCTTATGTTGTTTGGAACTCCTCATTACATTTCTTACGGTAAGCGGCCTTCCTTTTTCTATGCAGTTTATGCACTTGTGTTCGGCGCCGTGATACATGTAGACCCGCTTAATATCTTTCATTAACGAAATTCCGATAATATATGCAACAAATATGATAATGCGTATAACGCCCTCAAGGATAGCCAATAAAGACTCATTCCTCACATAATCTTTAAGCAGCTGAGTCAGAAAATACGGAAGCGCCATAAAAAGCGCTATCGCAAGAATAACGGATATCACAGTTACTATTCCCATAAAAACTTTTTCGGCCTTATCTTTAAAGATAGTATTAAAAGCCTTATCCGCCGCAGTTTCCTTCGCATCCTCATCCTCATAAAAAGAAGCCGAAAAATTAAGGCTTTTCATTCCCAGTATGAGCGAATCGATAAAATTAAATATTCCCCTTATAAAAGGTGCTTTTAAAAGCGGGCTGTCGTGTATTATACCATGATAGGCTTCAACTTCCACCTCGATCTCTCCGTCCGGCCTGCGCACCGCAACCGCATACTGCTCTTTGTTTTTCATCATAATGCCCTCAAGAACAGCCTGTCCGCCTATTCCGGAGTATTGGCTACGTTTATCTTTCAATTTATCTGCCTCCGCCTTCTTAATAAAAACCGAAAAAGAACATAAGAATAGCATTTCCCTGAACATCCGTTAATTCAGACCGATATGATCCAAGATTAAAGATAAAATAAGGTTGAGACATTCATCCCAACCTTTTTAACCGGATTATTTGCTTTCAACGCCGTATTTCTTATTGAACTTATCAATACGTCCTCTGGCCTGTGCAGCTTTCTGCTGACCTGTGTAGAATGAGTGGCATTTTGAACAAACTTCCACGTGGATCTCAGGCTTGGTAGAACCTGTCACAAATGTATTTCCGCAGTTACATGTTACAGTTGCCTGATAATACTCAGGATGAATTCCTTCTTTCATTTTATCGTACTCCCTTTCCTATATTTACGAACGCCATGCGCCGTCTTAAATTCTATGGTTTATTACTGCAGCCGTCTCTTAAATTACCAACAGCTTATATATTGTAGCATAGGAATTTTTCTTATGCAAGCACTTTTTACAGGAATTTTATCTTTTTTACCATATTTACAAATTCATTGTTATTTCTCGTCCTTGCAAACATATCCAACACTTTATCAACAGCCTCTTCCGGTTTTAACCCGTTTAAAGCCTTCCTTATTATATTGATGGCCTCCAGTTCTTCCGGATTAAGAAGCAGATCCTCTCTTCTGGTTCCCGATTTGGGAATATCGATGGCAGGAAATACTCTCTTTTCCGAAAGCTTACGGTCGAGCACCATCTCCATGTTGCCGGTACCTTTAAATTCTTCATATACCACATCGTCCATCTTGCTTCCGGTCTCAACCAACGCGGTGGCAAGGATAGTAAGGCTTCCGCCCTCTCTCATATTCCGCGCCGCGCCGAAGAAACGCTTAGGCATGTGAAGCGCCGCAGGATCAAGACCGCCGGACAGAGTACGTCCACTCGGCGGAACCGTAAGATTGTACGCCCTTGTAAGTCTTGTAATGCTGTCCAAAAGGATCACGACGTCCTTCTTATGCTCCACAAGCCTCTTTCCCCGCTCAATTACCATCTCTGAAACTCTCTTATGGTGCTCGGGCAGCTCATCGAAGGTAGAATAAATAACCTCTACATTAGGTCCCTCGATCGCCTCTTTTATGTCGGTAACTTCCTCAGGGCGCTCATCTATGAGCAGAATGATCAGATGCGCCTCAGGCGTGTTTTTTGTTATCGATTTCGCCACTTCTTTTAAAAGTGTCGTCTTACCGGCCTTAGGCGGAGATACTATCATTCCTCTCTGTCCTTTTCCGACAGGACTCATCAGATCCATGATACGCATTGCCACTGACGAACCCGGCACCTCAAGCTTCAACCTCTCATTCGGAAAGATCGGCGTAAGATCTTCAAAATTAGCCCTTTTCATGGCAACGTCAGGCGAGTATCCGTTTATCGTTTTTACGTATAAAAGCGCGCTGAATTTCTCGCTCTGTGTTTTGATCCTGGTGTTTCCTTCCAGAATATCGCCTGTCTTAAGACCGAATCTTCTTATCTGACTCGGCGCAACGTACACATCATTTTCCCCGGGGAGATAATTCTCACATCTGATAAAGCCAAAACCGTCGGCCATTACCTCCAAAATCCCGTGAGCAAGTATTCCGCTGTCAAGTTCTGCCGGGAAACGCTCTTCTTCGCCGCCTGAGGAAGCATTCTCGGCTTTCTCATTTTTCTTCGAAACAACAGACTTAACTGCGACTTCCTTTCCCTCCGCTTTGTCCTTTTCATCTTCTTTCAGCATGGCTTCCACAAGATCAGCTTTCTTCATCGTGGAAGTTCCTTTGATGCCCCTTAGCTTTGCGATTTCTTTCAGATCGGCAAGCGCTAACGACTCATATTTTTCTCTCATAAAAATATACCTCCCCTGCCCGCTTATGCGAACATAATTATAAATTTGAAAAACTTTCAAATATTTCTCTTATGAATTACACTCATTTATAAATTACACTCATTCTTTCGTTATGGGATTTTATATCCTGATATGTAAAATGAAATGCCTAAATATCTTTTATAAAAGATATTATACACTATGATCCTGAAAATAGGAAGAGCTTTTTTAATAAATAATAAAGTCACAGAACTCTAAGAGCAATTTAAACAGCAGTCCTGAAACTTAAGGAAACTTAACTTCAGAGCTGCTTTTTTTAATTTTAGCTTATTTTAAGCCATTCTGCATGCATTAAAGAATCATCTCCATACTCAAAACAGAGCCTGATGAAACTTACGGAAACTTAAAATCAGTCATTTCCTCATGCCCAATACGGCACATACTTCATATATCTCGGAGCCGTCGACGGATCCACAGGCTTTATGAGTTTCGCTTTCAACGTGTCCCGAATAATCCTGGATGCCTTAACCTTTTCTTTTTCATCTAATCCAAATGCATTCCGAATCTCAGAATTCGTAACCACATCGGATGTGACAAACGCAAGACAAGCGATCATATAGCATGTGCGCACACGATCTTCTTTCGTCGTCATATCAAAATCAATCTTTGAATACAAAGTGACCTTGGTAAATTGATTATTCTGATTCTCAACTTTTGGCGCAATAAGAGATTCCGCCCGCGTCGCCGCTATCACCTTGTCAAATCCACTTCCACGCTCCTCACAAATGCCACACCTATGCATGAATCCGGCCATGTTCTCATTTCTCGATAACGGAACAGTATCGACAATACGCTCTATCGCCACGAGCGGCGCACCGGCGTTAGAGAACTCAATCCTGTCAGAAAAAATCTCTACCATCGGACTCGTCCCTCTTTGCTCCAACGACTGATGCACCATAACATTTGCAAGTAATTCCCTGATCGCTGTCTCCGGGAAACGGTATTTTTGCCTTCGGATTCCATTCTCAATGATTTCTTCCTGTGGAATCACCGTCAGGATATATTGTACGATTTCCTCAAATGAAACGGCATATCCTTTATAGAAGGTCTTTTCCCCAATACCGTTTATTCTCGACTTATCCGTATACCTGATCACACGTACACTTCTCTTCGAAAGATTATCAAAGGCTTTAAGGTCAGAGGCAATCATCAATGCACCATAGTTTGAAATATCCCATGTGCCGCCATCATTCTTATGAATAAACTTCTCATTCCCCAAATCTTTAAGAACCTTGTCTCTGTTTGCCGGGATCGGAGCACCCATCGTCTTGTAATAACCCGGATAGTCCAACAGCGTTACAACATCATCGTCGGTTGCTTCAGAATATGACATACGTTTTTCATACGGCGTCTTGTCAAATTTACGCCAAAGCTCAGCTTCCTTTTCCGGATATTCCACCAAAGACTGCAGGTTACTTCCAACCCTTACATACCCAACACTTTCATATTTTGTTGGCTCGCCTTCCGCGCAAGGAATCTCTATCAATGTCACATGAATAGGCTCGCCCTCAGGGTTCTCAAAAGGAACCTCATGAAATCTGAATTCTATCTTCGGGTTGACCTGTCTGTTAAGCCATAATTCAAGCTCCATGTTTCCCTTTTTGGCTTTTCTGTATTCAAACTCTGTTCCGACTATTTCATGTGTATCGTCTGTTATTCCCCATGCTATATATCCATATGCCCGGTCACAGAGCGTCGCTTCATTGCTCATTGCAGAGATATATTTTGCAAGCTTCTCCGGATCCTGATTATTCACCTTAAATTCCGCCCATTCCACCTCAGTAGGCAATGCCGCAAGTGAGCGGACAAGTTCCCGGTAATATTCTACTGATCGATCCATTACGAATGTTCCTTTCCTAATGTTATAATGTTTATGAAAATGCGGTTTAATGTCGTATAATCCTTATTATGGTCATCCTCATCACTCTCCCATCCATGAAACATCTTCAAACTCATATACACTATACAGATCGTCACCGTAAACCAGAACACCTCCGCCTTTTACAACGTTAGGGTTTTCCTTCGTTTCATCACATGGTCCGTCAAGCAGCATAAATACTCTGCCTTCCGGCGCTTTAACATGCGATTTACTCTGCAGCCAATGATAAAACTTAGAATCCTCTTCCTTATTAAGACTCCACATTTCTATTTTTCCATCAGTCATCTCGGTAATACAGGAACTATGCCAAAACTCTGCTATTCCTCTCTGATAACCGTTTTCTTCAAGCCACTCAGCGACCTCATAAAGTCCCTTTTTCCCATACAAAGGTTCTTCAATCGCAAGTTTCACAGTGCTCAGGCTGCAGATAAGAACAGCCGCGGAAATTGCTGCAATAAGCGTTGTTTTTATACCGGTAAGATTAAATTTATCCGTTTTTAATTCCAGATATATGAGCATTATCCCAAAAGGTACTATGGGCAGCCAGTATTTTGTTTTATATTCATAATCCATATAACAGAAAACAATGCCCGTAACCGCAATGGCACAGATTGAAGCCGCTACAACGGCCTGCTCCGTAAAAGAAAGTTTATAATAGTTTCTACACAGACGCACAAGTGAATATACTATAAACCCCCCTACCGCAAATCCGAGCGCTGAGGCAATGCCGTCAAGTGTAAATATCTTTACTCCGTCTCTGAATCCGAAAAGCTGTATAAAATCTATAAAAACATCAGGAATTTCCGTATCTGTATTAACATGCCAGAATACTTCATTCTGAGTCCTGAAATCATACATAGATGACAATACATGCGAATTTATCATATAACCGACTAAATTGCAAAAAGTAAAAAGAAGCGTATATGCTAAAAAGTTTATTTTTTTACGTTTTTGCAATACTAATTTTATCCATTGTGATATTGTTTCTTTTTTTATATCCAAATACAGCAAAAGAACAGCCGCAAAACAAAGCGGTGCGAAAAGAACCATCATCTGGCGCACTCCGTTCAGCCCTGAACCAAATGACAATATACAGCCTGCCAATGTTAAAAACAACATTTTAACTCTGGAATATTCTCTATCCGTCAAAAGCAGAATTATCCCAAAGATCAAAAGCGTGAATATATTAAACACAAAATAATAACCGCCATATACTGACAGGAAATGATATCTGAAGCCAAACGGCATTATTGCAAACGCCGCCGCCATTACTCCATATGCCCCCCCCGCATTACATGCCTTCATAAAAAAAAGCCACGACAGGACAACAACCGTTAAAAAAATTCCCATTGCAAGAGTTCTTGCATAAGTCCAATTATTTGGGAAAAACCTGAGACCTATTCTGTAAAACCATTGAAGATTAAAAACACGAAGCTCGGTACTGTAAAACCAATCATGACTTAAAATAGTTCCTTCATTGCCAAGCTTATCGGCCAATATCATCTCAGCCGCCAAATCAGAATCTATTATCCATTCACCCGGTACCAACTGATACCATATATCTATTATAAAACCTGCAGCCAACCAAAGCCATGACACCGCCTTTAGCAAAATCTCGCAATCCAATTTTCCGCCGGTTTTACCGATAATTCCTGTCAGTCGCATCTTCAACTCTTTCATCGTATATCCTGCCTTTTATTTAAGTAAATCTATTCTTATAATACTTTATAATGATTTTATTTGAATGCATATCATTGGACATATTTTAAATGTTTTTACGTATATTTTTGTGTGATATAATGTGTGAAATAGTGTTTGACATTATAGCTCAATGCCAAAAGTTGTAAAGCCGCCAGAATGTGCGCCGAATGTGTATTACTATATTCCTTTATACTATGTGATCCTTTATATTCCTTTAATAAATGATAATGAATCCCAGAGCGGACGTCAAGAGCGATTTTTCAAATATAACGATAATCTTTTAGTATCATATTGCAGAAAAATTTCAAATAATATATGATTGTAATATAACAATTTTCAAAAAATCCTTAATCAATATACGGAAACGAGGTAAAGTCATGACAACTAACGAAAAAGCGCTTCAGCTCCATAAAGAATGGAACGGGAAACTCGAAACAATATCCAAAACTCCGGTAAAGAGCAGGGAAGATCTGTCTCTTGCCTATACTCCGGGCGTCGCCGAACCCTGCAAGGTTATCGCCAAGGACAAAGACGCCGCCTATACCTATACCTGGAAAGCCAACACGGTGGCGGTCGTATCCGACGGAAGCGCCGTTCTGGGGCTTGGAAACATAGGTCCTTACGCCGCTATGCCGGTTATGGAAGGCAAGGCGGTTTTATTTAAGGAATTTGGCGGGGTGAACGCCGTGCCTATCTGCCTTGATACGCAGGATACGGAAGAGATAATCAAAGCCGTAACCTATCTTGCGCCGGGATTTGGCGGCATAAACTTAGAAGACATAAGCGCGCCGCGCTGTTTTGAAATAGAAGAAAGACTGAAAGAGATACTGGACATACCTGTCTTCCATGACGACCAACATGGTACCGCAATAGTCGTGCTTGCCGGAATCATCAATGCGCTTAAAGTGACCGGAAAGAAAAAGGAAGAGTGCAAGGTAGTCGTAAACGGCGCCGGAAGCGCGGGCATTGCGATAACCAAACTGTTGCTTACATACGGCTTTAAAAATGTAATCATGTGCGATAAAGTCGGTATCATAAACAAAACCGTGGAAGGTCTGAATTATATGCAGCAAAGAATGGCGGATATGACCAATCCCAATGGGGAAAGCGGAAGCCTGGCTGACGCCATGAAGGGCGCAGACATTTTCGTGGGTGTATCGGCTCCTAACATAGTAACTTCAGAGATGGCCGCGTCCATGAACAGTGACGCCATACTTTTTGCCATGGCCAATCCGGTGCCTGAGATCATGCCTGACGTTGCGAAAGCCGCAGGCGCGCGCATCGTGGGAACGGGCCGTTCCGACTTCCCCAATCAGGTCAACAACGTAGTGGCGTTCCCCGGAATATTTAAAGGCGCTCTGGAAGGACGGGCAAAACAGATCACGGAAGAAATGAAACTTGCCGCGGCTCAGGCTATCGCAGGGCTTGTGCCGGACAGCGAACTTAACGACGACAACATTATGCCCGAAGCCTTCGATCCTAAAGTTGCGGAAGTCGTTGCTAATGCGGTCAAGTCTCATATAAAGCGATAATGATTGATGTGTTTTTTTGTTTTCGTGTTTTTGTTTTTTCGTTTATTTATTTTTGTAAATACGTATATTTTTGAAATAGTTTAACATATTTAAAACACAGACAATTCGGCAGAAAGGTCAGCGGATAATTATGATGCAGGAAGACTCGTTAATTCAATATAAATTGATAGTGCTGTACATGCTCAACCGCGCTGCCTTTCCGATCACAAAGGCGCAGGTCGCGGACTTTATCTTAGAGCAGGAATATACTGATTTTTTGACACTGCAGCAGGTTTTCGCGGAGCTTGGCAATGCGGACATGGTAAATGCAAAGACAGTGCGCAACCGCACACATCTTGAAATAACCGACGAGGGCAGACAGACTCTGTCCTTTTTTGAAAAAAGACTTAGCAAAGTCACCAGGGAAAAAATCGACGACTTTTTCAGAAACAATGAACTGGAAATGCGAAACGAGGTTTCGGTCAGTTCCGATTATTATAAAGCCACTTCCGGAGAATTTGAGGTTCACCTCACCGCTTTTGAAAAAAAGGTCAAACTGGTTGACATAACTATGTCGGTTCCCGATGAGGGAACCGCCGCCGCAATCTGCGACAACTGGCAGAAAAAAAACCAGACCGTTTATCAGAGTCTGGTTAATCTTCTGTTTTGACACAGGTTTCAATTCTGTCCGTTTTCCGCTCCCGGTTCATGGGCAGCTTCTTTTTTTATGCGCTTCATATGCTCTTTAATCTTGACCTCATAACCGTTGCCTGACGGTCTGTAAAATTCCCTGCCTGTCAGCTCATACGGCAGGTATTGTTGGTTTACATAATTATTCGGATAGTCATGGGCGTATTTATATCCCACTCCATGTCCGAGTTTACCTGCGCTTTTGTAATGCGCATCCTGCAAATGCGTCGGTATCGGCAGGTTTCCCGTCTTTTCGACCGTTTCCATAACTTCAAATATCGCCCTGCTGCTAGCGTTGCTCTTAGGCGCCGACGCCACATAAGCCGCCGCCTGCGCCAGAATGATCTGCGCCTCGGGCATACCTACCCTTTCTGCCGCAAGCGATGCGCTGACCGCTACGGTCAATGCGTTGGGATCCGCATTTCCGACATCTTCCGCCGCGCATATCATTATCCGCCTTGCGATAAAAGTCACGCTTTCTCCCGCATACAGCATTCTTCCCAGATAATAAACGGCAGCGTCCGCATCAGAGCCTCTCATGCTTTTGATAAAAGCGGATATCGTATCATAGTGGTTATCTCCGTCCTTATCGTAACGCATAACTCTTTTCTGTATGCATTCCTCCGCCACTTTTAACGAAATATGTATCTTATTGTCTTCGCTTCTTTCGGTAGTCATTATGCCAAGCTCTATCGCATTTAAAACATGTCTCGCGTCCCCTCCCGAAAGCTCCGCCAGAAATTCCTCCGCATCTTCGTCAATAACCGCATCGTATGAACCCATTCCACGCTCTTTATCATATACCGCGCGGTGAATCAGCTCTTTTATATCCTCTTTTGACAAAGGTTTTAACTCAAAAATAACAGAGCGCGAGATCAAAGCCCCGTTCACTTCAAAATACGGATTTTCCGTAGTCGCGCCTATCAGAATGACAGTTCCGTCTTCCACAAACGGGAGCAGATAATCCTGCTGCCCCTTATTGAACCTGTGTATCTCGTCTATGAAAAGTATGGTCTTCTTACCGTACATTCCTCTCAGGTCCTTAGCTTTTTCAACCACCGCTTCCATGTCCTTCTTGCCGGCGACGGTCGCGTTGATCTGCGTAAATTCCGCGCTTGTCGTATTGGCTATCACCCTTGCAAGCGTGGTCTTGCCGGTTCCCGGCGGTCCGTAAAAAATAATGGAGCTTAATTTATCCGCCTTTATCGCGCGATAAAGCAGCTTGTCCTTGCCTATTATGTGCTGCTGCCCCACTACCTCGTCCAATGCGCGGGGACGCAGACGCGCGGCAAGAGGGGATTCTTTTTCCATATTGGCGCTTCGCATATAATCAAATATATCCATATTCATGGCTTCCGTTTCTGTGAATCGTAAAAAATACCGGTCTTAATTCTCTGTAATGAGACAGGACTCAGCAATTACCTGAATATATATTATCATCAGAAAGGCTTATGCGCAAATACTAATTACTGTCTGTACTAACATAGATACCCCGCCGCTATCCCGGCCAGCCCCGACAACACGATGATCGCAATAGGATGTACCTTTTTCAACGCAAGGATCAGCATTATTATAACAACCGATACGGAAACGATAAACGAGGGCGTTATAAATGAAAGCGTTGAAAACAAAGCTGCCGATACGCCTCCCGGAAACAGGACAGTCTGCCCGGCGGAAACGACCGCGGCCGCTATAAGCCCGATAACGGCAGGTTTTAATCCTGTCATGCAGCCTTTTATGATTTTGTTTTTTGCAAAGCGCTCATAACACTTCGCCACCGACAATATGATAACAAACGAAGGAAGCGCAACTCCGAAAGTAGCGCTAAACGCTCCAAACAGCCCGCCCGTTTCCATACCTACATAAGTGGATATGTTGATTGCAAACGGTCCCGGCGTGCTTTCGCTGACTGCGATAAAATTGAGAATTTCATCATCCGTCAGCCAGCCATGCGCCATTACCTGTTCCCGGATAAGCGGCAGCATTGCGTAACCTCCCCCGAAGGTAAAAGCGCCTATTTTAAAAAAATTTATGAACAACTCTAAATATTTCATTTTTCTTCCCTTTCCCCCATAACATGGCATATAACTCCAAGCGCGGCGCAAATGATCATTACAAGCAGAACATTTATCCCCAAACAAGCGACGCCAAAAAATGCAGCAAACATTATGAGGCAGGAAAACAGGCTCCGTGGACATTGCTTATACATGGAAACAAGAGCTTTTATTATAAGCGCCAGAACGCCCGCCCTAATGCCCATAAATGCATATTGTACAGTCTTACAGCTTTCAAACTGCCGAAGTATAAGCGATATGGCGGCAATTATCAGAAACGAAGGCAGAACAACGCCTGTTGTTGCGCTCAAAGCTCCCCAAAAACCGGCGATCTTATAACCTGTATAAGTGGCAGAATTCACGGCTATCGGCCCCGGCGTACTTTCAGCAACGGCAATGATCTCAAGAATTTCCTCATCCGTGATCCATTTTCTTTTATCGGCCGCCTCTTTTTGTATCAAAGGGATCATGGCATAGCCGCCGCCAAATGTGAAGGCTCCGATCTTAAAAAAAGACGAAAATAAATCCACCAGGATTTTTTTATCCGATCCGTCCATATTTCTTATCACGCTCCCGTACTTTATATTGATCGATATCCCATACTTTATATTAATCGATATACCATACTTTATATTAATCGCTGTACCGTACTTTATATTAATGGCAAGATTGACTTAAATCAATATAAATGATAATATGGAATACATAAGTATTTACTTATGTATTGACAATACAGACCGGACGCGGGCTTATCCAAACACGGAACCGCAGACTGCAGAATGGGGGAGGATTATGACATTACGGCATTTAGATATATTTAGAACTGTCTGCAAATCAGGCAGCATAACAGCGGCGGCTGACATACTTGGTATGTCGCAGCCTGCGGTAAGCATAGCAGTGCGTGAATTGGAAGCGTTTTACGATACGAAGCTTTTCGAGCGCATGAACCGACAGATATATATCACGGAGACCGGAAAACTGCTTCGCAATTATACTGATACGATACTTACGCAATTTGATGAATCCATAGATATCATACGCAATGATAAAGCGTCCCCGACCTGCCGCATAGGCGTAAATGTAACCTGCGCCGAGACATACCTTTCCGGGTGGATAAATAAGATAAGGCAGGAAATTGACGGGATAACGCTGAATATCCATATAAACAACACCCAAGAGATAGAAAAAATGCTTACGGATAATGAGATCGATCTGGCGATCGCAGATAATATTTCGAAACAGGCAGTTTTTGAAAGCAGGCTTCTATATTCGGAAAAAATGTGCGTTGTATGCGCGCCCGGCTTATACACTGATAAAATGTCTCTCGCCGATCTTATGAACAAGCCGCTTCTTCTGCGCGAAAAAGGCAGCGGGGCCAGAAACAGCGTCGAAGCCGCATTCTTAAGGCAGGGAGCCGCGCCCGTTCCTTACATTGAAAGCATCAGCACCCTGTCGATCATACACATGGCCAAAAACGGTCTCGGTTACGCCATACTTCCCGCAAAAAGCATCGAAGATGAACTTAACAGCCATGCGCTTATGGAAACAACAATTACGGATCAGAGTTTTGACCGCTGCTATCATCTCGTTTATCATAAGAACAAATTTCTTTCAGAGAGCATGAAAAAAGTAATGGCCGTTCTATCGCAGGGCATTTCAGAAGGCTATGTCCGGTAAACGATATTAAACTATATCAGTATGATATAGATAAGCGTAAGTGTAAGACCTATGCCAAACATCAGCAGTCCGAAAGACAAGCTTCTTTGAATTATCATAAAACTTTCCTGAAGTTCTTCATTCTTGGCAGCGGCAAAATGCGCGAAATCCGTGGCGCGCGGTCTTCTTCTGCCCCAAAGCCTGTTGCGCAGCCACTTAAAGGCATTCATTATCTTACCGATGATATCGCTTACTATATTGCCTTCCCTGCGCTCACGGGGCAGAGGAGAATCCTTGTAAAAACTCTTCCTGAGTGTCACAACTATTATGTCAACCGCGCTGTCAGCGATCCTGCTCACAATACCGCATACCGCAGGCAGGAAGGTCAGCAGCACAGGCCTGTATATCAGATTTTCCATATCAAGCCACTTAGGCCATGCATCCGTATACTCTCTTTTTTCCTTGTCCATTAACAAAGTCCTGATAACAAGAAAATATATCAAAACTCCAAGCGCTATGGATATGAGCGCGCCTTTCAGATTTCCGAAACTGTAATATGCGACCGCGCGCTCCGTGCCTTCAGGCGCGCCATACCTCATAAAAGCCTCGCCAAGCCTTGCCGCCCCGTCCATAAACACATGCGGGAACAATCCCCAGACAAATAATACCATCGCGCTGACTGTCAGGGCAAAAGCGCTTTCGGCGTTCATATACTTTTTCATACCGTCGTATTTGGCCTGTTTGGCGGCATCATTATTTTTTTCAATAAAGACTGCCATAAACAGCTTACTCATATATGCAAGCGTCATACCGCCGCTAAGTAAAAAGACTGCCTCTATCGCTTTCATAAGACCCTCGCCGCCGTACTCCACTATACTCTCATGCAGAAGGGTTTTGCTCACATAACCTCCAAAGCCCGGAATACCTGCTATTGCAAGCGCACCCACAAGAAAAGCGAACATGAGCAGGGGCTTTTTTCTCCCGAAACCGCGGATCTCGTTCAGATCGAGCGCATGGATATTCATAAATATCACGCCCGCAGCCATGAACAGCACAAGTTTTATCATAGAATGGTTGACCATATGGGTCAATGTTCCGTGCGCAGCCAACATATTTTCTTCCCCAAGCAATCCCTGCATACCGATGCCTACCAGAATAAAACCTATCTGAGACATTGACGAGCAGGCAAGCGTGCGCTTTAAGTCAACGGAAAATACAGCCAAAAGCGCGCCGCCAAACATTGTGACAACTCCGATACCCAGTATCAAAGCCCCCCACGCCGCATCATGCAAAAACATATCGCAGCTTACTATAAGCACTCCGAAAATACCGGTTTTGGTCAATATACCGGACAGAAGGGCGGACGCCGGAGCCGGAGCGACCGGATGAGCCTTAGGCAGCCAGATATGAAGCGGAAAAGCTCCCGCCTTGGCGCCAAAGCCCGTAAGCAGGCAGACGCCCGCAGCATAAAGCAGCGTCTTGTTCGGATAAAGTCCGGCAAGCATATAAATTTCGTCCATATTTAACGTGCCAAGCTCATGATATAAGATAAAGATACCCATGAGCATCACCAGACCGCCAAAAACCGCCACTGTAAGATAAGTCGCAGCCGACCTGAGCGCCGCCGCATTTTCTTCCTGAGCCACCCACACATAAGATGTAAACGACATGATTTCAAAGAATATAAAAAGCGTAAAAAGATCCGCAGACAAAAACACTCCCATTGTCGCGCCAAGCGTCGCAAGCATAAAAAAGTAAAAACGGTTTTTATTCTCATGGCGCTTCATATACTCTCTTGACAAAATAACCGTCATCATCCACATAAACGCCGCTATCAAAGAGTATGCCAACCTGAAGCCTTCCATTGTAAAATGAAACCCCAGTCCGCAGATACCCGCTATCTCACAATTATAAAACGAAACCGCGCCGCCTGAACCGTAATTTAAAGCAAATATAACAAGTGTTATTATAAATTCACTGATAACGATAAAGTCCGCAAAGAAATCCCTTGCGACCTCTTTCCTGCTGCCTATGACATATGACAGCAGCGCCCCCGCAAACGGATATAACACCAACACGGCAAGTATCAAATTTCCACTCATATCAGATCACGCCTTTCGCTATAAAACAATACGTATTTAATATACTTTTATTAATATTAAAGCTTACGAATTCAGAACGCCGCAGCCGCAACCTTCGCGACTATATCGGTCATCAACTGCGGGTGCAGCCCGATCGCGAACATAACTATCACAAAAACCGCAAGCGGCAGTATCATTAACCAGTTAGGATCTTCCACGTCGGAAATACTTTCGTAGTCAAAATCTTTTTCCGGAAAAAATGCTCTGACCGAAACGGTCAACATATATATCGCCGTCAAAAGCGCGGATATCAAAAGCGCCGCAACGCCTGCATACGCAAGCACATTGCCCGATTCTACGGCGGCTTTGGCCAAATACCACTTGCTCACGAAACCGCACAGCCCCGGCACGCCCATAAGCGCAAGTCCCGATATCGTAAATATTATGAACACTTTAGGCATTTTTTTCGCAAAACCGTCAAGCTGATGTATATAGTTTCTTCCGGTCTTATAAATGACCGCTCCGGCGCAGAAGAAAGCGCATATCTTTATAAGAGCATGGCACAACATATGCGTAAGCGCTCCCATAAGCCCAAGCGGCGTCATTATCAGAACGCCGAACAAAATATATGAAAGGTTGCTGACCGTTGACCAAGCCAGTCTACGCTTGAAATGCGTTTCTTTAAGCGCTCGGCTGCAGCCGTATACTATCGTAAAAATCGTAAGTATCATCAGAAGATACTGCGCCCAGCTTCCCTTAAGAAATTTCGGTCCGAAACTGAAATACGTTATCCTGATCGTCGCAAAAGCCCCCGCCTTAACGACCGCAACCGCATGCAGAAGCGCAGTTACCGGAGTAGGCGCGACGCCCGCCTTCGGCAGCCACTCAGAGAACGGCCACATTGCCGCTTTAACGCTGAAACCGCAGAAGCACAGCACATAAATAAGCAGCAGCAGATTGGTCTTATCCCCTATCGCCGCCGGATCTATAACTCCGCCCGGCGTAAAATTGGACGTAGTCCCATAAATAAGTATAAATATCATTCCGATAAAGGCAAACGCCGCGCCTCCAAGCGAATAATAAAGATAAGTCCTCGTCGCAAGTATGGCCTCTCTCGTCAGAGTATGCATGACAAGCGGCACCGTTACAAGCGTCAGCATTTCATAAAAGAAATACAAAGTCACTATATCTTCCGCCAAGGCTATTCCAAGCGTTATGCCATATGTTACGGTATAAAAGGCAAAAAAGACTTTTTCGTGCCCTTCATGCTTCATATATTCAAAAGAATAGAGAGTTGCAAACGGCCATAAAAACGCAATTATCGTGGCGAATACGCTTCCGGCCTCATCAAGTTTAAAACTTATGCTGAGCTGACCCGTGAAACGGAACAACACAAAAGCCTCGTCCGGTCTGTTAAATATGAGCATAAAGGCAAGCGCCGAAGTCACAAGCACTATCGCCTCTATATAAACCGCCATCACGCTTCTTTTTTTAAACGGCAGAAAAGGAATAAGCACCCCGCCTGCCATTGGCAGCAAAACCGCCGCCACCATAACGTATGAACTCATTTTGACCTCCATTCCTTATGCCAAACCAACTTACGGCACCAAACCGGCATACCCGCCCGTCATATTTTACTTTCTATAAGGCAACCGTTAAAACAATCCTGAAGCAATACCGCTTATATAATTAATCAGCGGGTTGGGGAAAAGCCCGAAATATACTATAAAAAATGTAATTATTATCAATACGGCGTTCATCATTCCGATGCGTTCTTTTTTATGCTGCACTATAACGCCCTCTCCGGGCAGGAAACCTTTGATTGCGATCGGCAGCAGATAACCCGCCGTCAAAAATGCGCTTACAAGCAACACCGCAGGGCCCAAATATCTGAATATCCCGCTCTGCGAAGCAAGGGCTCCCTGCGCAAGATACCATTTACTCACAAAACCGCTCATCGGAGGAATGCCTATGAGCGCAAGCGACGCAAAGGTATAGCACCATAACGTAAGCCCCATATGCTTTCCTATTCCTGCATATTCGTCCACTCCGGTCTTGCCTGTGTGGAAAATAAAACTGCCCGCGCTTAAGAAAAGCACGCATTTTATGCAGGCATGAAAGATAACATGCAAAACCGCCCCGGTAAAGGCCTCCGGCGTAAATACCGCCAGTCCGAACAATATATAAGATACCTGCGAAACCGTCGAATAGGCCAGGCGCTTCTTAAACACCTTTTCCCGATACGCCAGCATCGAACCCATAAACACCGTGGCAAGCGTAAGTATCAGCCATATCGTCTGAACGAAGCTGCCTTTTATAAAATCCACGCCGACCACATAATAGACGGTCCTTATTATAGCAAGCACACCGCCCTTTACTATGATCGCCGACAGCACTGCCGAAGCGGGAGCCGGAGCCACGGGATGAGCCGCAGTCAGCCACGAATGAAGCGGAAGCATGCCCGCCTTAGCGCCGAAACCAATAAGCATGAGCAAAACCGCTATAAGCAATATCGTTTCGTTTCCCGAACCTGACACAAGTGTCATATTTAATGTGCCGCCCGCCTTAAATTCAAGCGTATCACAATATTTATATAAAAAGTAAATGCCAAACAGCGCGCAGTAAGCTCCGCACATCGAATAAAAAAGATATTTAAGCGCCGCCATTATCGCCTCTTTTGAACCGTTATGCAGCACCAGGGGCATGGACGTAAGAGTCATAAGCTCATAAAAGAAATACAGCGTAACCAGATTTCCCGCAAGTTCCAACGCAATAAGCACGACGTACACTATAATATAAAAAGCAAAAAATCTCTTTTCCTTTCCCTCATGTTTCATGTACACAAACGCATACGCCCCCGCAAGCACCCAGATAACGCTCGTAAACGTAACAAATATCCTGGAAAGGCCGTCCACGTTAAAATATATCGGTATGTTATCCATAAGATAAAATAATGTAAAACTTCCCCCTCCAAACCATGCCAGATACAGCGCCGGCACAGCTATGATAAGCAATATCGCCATAACCGTAAAATGAACTTTTTTTAACGAAATATTGTTATCCATATCCATCATACCTTTCCAATATTCACCCGCTACGCAAACATCTCAAGCCCGCGCTCGATCAAAACGACCACAGGTTCCGAAAACAATCCGAGGAAAAAGTTAAGCGCTATGAGACATATCATTGCAAAGCTCTTTGCCTTCTGTTCGCTCATATAAACATCCTGAAAGCCTTTATTTATCACGACCTCGGTTTTTTCCGGGGTATAAATGCGCACGACGGTCTTTAAAAAATATACCGCGTTCAAAATGGTGCTGATTGCAAGGGCAACCAGTGTTATCAATATTTTATGCCTGTTTTCTACCGCGGCCTGCGCGAACAGAAGTTTGGATATAAATCCTGAAAACATAGGTATGCCGACCATAGACAGCGAACCTACGGTAAATGCGACTCCCGCAAGTTTGTTACGATAACCCGATCCGGTAAGGTCAAAGAAATCCCTGCTTTTACCGGAAGCATCGGTGATTCCTGAAGACGCCACGAATAAGAGCGACTTGGTCGCCGCATGCGAAAGTATATGATAAATGCTGGCGATGATCCCCGCCGTATTTCCAAGTCCGAAGCCTACGTAGATATAACCTATCTGCGCCACAGAAGAATATGCTATCATTCGCTGAATATCACTTTCCCTTATGGCGTTTATCGAACCCATTATCATGCCCGCGATACCGAATACAAACAATACGTTTATGACCTTGCTCTCTTTTATGATCTCAAAACCGATCACGCGGTAAAAAATTTTTATCAGAAGGAAAATATAGCCCTTCGATACCAGCGAAGATAATATCGCCGCCGAAGAAAGCGTCGAATATCCGTAAGCGTCCGGCAGCCATGTATGAAAAGGATAAAGCGCGCTTTTTATCGCAAGTCCTACCGACATAAGGCAGATAGCGGTAAGCAGTGGAATATGATACTCTCCCGAAGCCTGAAGGATCGCTGCCTGAGCCTTTATATTACTCATAAGAAGATGTCCCGTAAGACTGTACAGGAAACATATTCCCAACAGGAAAAGTCCCGAACCCAATAGACTCATGATCATATAGCGCATGGCCGCTTCTATCGTCCGTCCGGTCTGCTTTATCATTATAAGGCCGCAGGCCGATATCGTATTGATCTCCACAAATACATACGCGGTAAAAAGGTCGTTGGTATATATCAGCGCAAGCAGCGAGCAAAGCAGCAGATTAACCATAATGTAATACAGATTATGTTTTGTTTCCTCTATCTCTGAATCTCTTTCCAGCACGCCGCTTATAACGCACAACAGCATAACCACGCAAAAAAACAGCGCCATTGCGGCCTCCAATATCCCGACCCTTATCTCATTTCCCCAGGGCGCCGGAAAATGGCCCATTGTGTATACATACTCCTGTCCCGTTCCGAGCACGTAAAAAAGTACAAATCCGGACATTATGCCGATAATTATTATCACGGCCAGATTTAAAAATTTAGCCTTCTTTTTATCAAGCACAGACGAAACCGGCCCGGCAAAAAGCGAAAGCAGGATGGATATTAATGGAAAATTTCGCACGAACTCCATTATAAGCCCTCCTTCTTAAGCATAGTGGATATCTCGTCCAGATCCAGAGTATGGTATCTGTTATAAAGACGTATGGTGAGGGAAAGCATAAGCGCGGTAACGGATACTGAAACGACTATACCGGTCAACACAAGTCCGCTGGGAATAGGATTTATATACGCCTCCATACTCTGTACGCCGTTTACGACTATCGGAGCCTTGCGGCCCGCAATATACCCTTTTAACGCAAGAAAAAGATACATCGAAGTGTCCATTATGTTCATTCCTACTATTTTTTTGATAAGATTTTTCTGCATCAGCAGATTGGAAAAACCAATGCCAAACAAAATCATGGCTACCGCTTCTTCATAGTTTACCAAAATATTTCCAAAATTCATAATGATCCCCCATTCTTACTCAGCCCGTATCAATAGCCGCCTTTTCTGAACATTACATAAAATGTGTACATGGTTCCCGCGACCACGATACCTACACATATATTCAGTATAAGAATAAGACCGCTGCTTAAGATCGCTCCCGGCGTTCCTAGCGGTATAACGCTTTCAATATGATTGGCTCCGGTATAAAAAGAATAACTCTTTGCCAGACAATAACAGCCAAGCGCGCACACGCTCATGATCTTATAAGTCTTTTCCTTAAAGAAACGCTCGGTTTTCTTAAAGCCGAACGCATTAAGATATAAGATCAGGCCCGCTCCTATGATGGCTCCGCCGGAAAAGCCGCCTCCCGGCCCTAAGTGTCCGCCCAGTATCACATAAATTCCGAATATTATGATCGGAGGAACAAGCACTCTGGCCGCCGTCTGCAAGATCAAATCATTCTTCGGCTCATAGATCCTGTCGTTTACTTCTATATCTATATCGTTGCCCCATTCGTCCTTTTTCCTGTCCCTGCGCAGCAGAATAAGCACCGTACAGGTCGCTATAAAAAGTACATGCGACTCGCCAAGCGTATCAAATGCCCTGTAATCCAGGATCATACCGGTCACTATATTGACCGCTCCGGTCTCTTGAAGCCCGCTCTCTATATAACGCTCAGAGACTTCGTTATTTACAGGATTTTCCGGATGTCCGTAAGACGGCAGATAAGACACCGCTATCAACAGCATGGTCACCAGAAACAGACAGAAAGCCACACAGAACACACTGTAAAATTTCTTGAAAATATTGATCTCTATATTATTGGCAATATCATATACCCGCTCTTTACGCTGCTTTTTCTCTTTTTCCCGCTTAATAAGCGTTTCCTCATCTTCGCAAAAGTCAGGCTGCGGCTTCATCTCCACCGTACCGACAAACGCATCCTTCGTACCGTCAAGCCAGCTTTTTAATTTATAAGACAGGGTCTTTTCGTACTCACTGTCAGGAATTTTCCTGCTCATTGGCCTTCTCCCCCTCCTTGTTATCACTCTTAACCATAGCGCGTATCTTTTTTAACGTTACAAAAAACAAAACGCTGGTGACGCCCGCTCCGACAGCCGCTTCCGTGATAGCCAGATCCGGAGACTCAAGCGTTATCCATATGATAGACATGATCAGACTGTATGACATAAATATCAATATGGTATTCAAAAGATTCTTGGACAGGCTCGCCGCCACCGCGCAAATTATCAGAAATCCAAGCAATAGATTTATAAATATCTGCATAAACAGGTCACGTCCTTTCGTTTATTTTTAGTCGTTATTTTGTTTAAATATGTTTGCTATTCCATTTGTTCTTATTCGTTATTTAATGTGATTTTATTTACTATTCAGTTACCTTTATTTTCTTTTTCATTTTTTATATCATCCAACGCCTTGATCTCATAATGCTTCTCCCGCTCCTCGTCTGTCGCCACCTCAAGCCTTGCTATAAGATGCGACGACGTAGGAGATGAAAACCACAAAAACACTATGACGCACAAAAGCTTAAACGACGTAAAGTTAAGTCCGCTTATTATTATGAGTCCAAGCAAAGACAAGCCAATGCCAAGAGTATCGCCCATGGCAGCGGCATGCATCCTGTTAAGCACGTATTTGAAACGGAACACGCCAACTATCTCAATTATAAATATGATAAGTCCGCAGATCATAAGCGCCGCTCCTACAATAAAGCGGAGCCACTCCACTATTTCCATTTTACCGCCCCTTTTTAACTTTTATTTTACCTGACTTAATTTTCTTGACTTAATTTTCCAAACTTAATTCTCAGCTTAATTTTTCTTCGCCTTTATTTTCCTTCTCATTCTTCTCCCTGTAAACTCCCATATAAACTTTGGTAAGCACGATAACCGCCAGAAAGCTTATCATTGCATAAATGATACAGATATCGACAAGATAGCCTTCATTTAACATCACCGCCAATATGGCTATGATAACCATAACTATCGTTCCCATCATGTTAGTCGCAACTATCCTGTCCGCAATTCTGGGACCTTTGATCGCATATATAAGACAGAGAATAACCATTATCGCAAGCGCAATCAAAACCGCTATGAATAAGTACCTGTAAGCATAGTCCAAAGCCTGTATTCCTGTTTGCATTTTTTACGTACTCCTTTCACGCCTTCTCACACTTTTTTAGTATATCCGTAAATGTGGAATCATCCAGTCCGTCTGCAAAATCTTTATCCAGACAATGTACTGTATAATTGTTATCTTCAAGCAGCACCGTAATGGTCCCGGGCGTCAGCGTAATCGAATTTGCCAACATGGAACGCCCCGCCGCGGTATGAAGATCCGCCTTAAAAGTCACAAGCTGAGGCTCAGCTTCTTCTTTCTGAGTCAGAATAAGATGTATGACCGACATATTTGCTTTGAAAATTTCGATAATAAGCGTATACGCAAATCGTACTATATTAAAAAAGTTCTTAAACAGTTTTTTTTCTTTTTCAATGCTGTAATCCGTAAATTTACAGGTAAATGCAAAAAGCGCTGCTGCTATTACTACACCGAAAATTGCTATCTCCAATGTAAAATTACCGTTAAAAACAACCCACAAAATAAAATATAACAAATACATTATAGCGCGGCCCCTTTCTATTGTAATATATTCAGGCGATTGCGAAACACTCTCTTAACGTATATTGATTGTACAGATTTAACAAACACCATTGCAGGCGCTCTGAGCGCGTCGGCACTTGGCGAGGTATTTTCGAGCTTAGTGCCGCTACTGCGCTCAACGCAGCGAAAGCGGCCTGCAAGGGTTTTGTTAAATTTGTACAATCTCAAAGACGTAAATCATAGTTTCGCAATTACCTAACAATATATTTCAAAATTTTTTTCTGCCAAGTCTCACATCTTCAAGCTGCCTTGCAAGCTCCTCTTCCACTTCATCGAATAAGTATTGCTTTCCGGTCATAGTACGGTCTTTAAAATATTTCCTTAGTTCCTCATTGGTTGACATAATATTTTCTTTTAAATCAGCGGCGGAAAGCCTCGCGGCGCCCTGCCCCATTATTATAAGCTGTTCAAGCCCGTCGGAAGTCGCCACCGTCACATTATATTTTTTACTCATCTCATGCGTAACTTTTTCTATATATTGATCGGCAGTCTCCGCTTCTTTAGTATATACTACATGAATATTATGATAAGTCAATACGCTGCCGGGATTCCCTTTAACTTTATATGCGTCAAAGACAAGTATCAGCGTCATTTTGCGATAACCCTGATAGTTGCTCAAAATATCCATCAGCCTGTCTCTTGCGCCGTCTAAATTTATTTTGGCCAACTGCGCAAGTTCTTCCCATGCAAATATTATATTGTAACCGTCCACAAGCAGATATTCATCTTTTTTCTCATTATCGGGCCTGACGCTTTTATATGCGCCGTTATCGCTTCCGGCGGCCCGTATGACTTTCTGATATTTATAACCTTTCCTTCCGGAAAAAGCATCGGAGCCGCTTTCATTTTTATTACCGCCGCCATAAGTGCGGTTGAAGATCTCCGCCAGTTCTTTGTCAGCTGCGGCGTTCTGGCTGTATGTCGGGGCCGACAGGTTTTTATCGGCTTTCACACTAAGATCGGCTTCCGCATTATGACCCGCTTTTGTCTCTGTACCGCTCTCACTGCCGCGCACTTTAAAGCCGCTCTCCACATGCATGTAGTCTTCGACTTCGTACCAGGGCACCACAAAGCCTGCCCCATGCGCGCAGAAAACCGACGACGGCGGATTGTCCAAATCACTTTCGGCGTCGTATGCCGTCTTTTCAATCACTTCCTCTGCGTTATGACAGGGTTCATAGCCTTTCATATTCAAAAACAGCCTTCCGCTGCCTCCCGAATATGACATAACCTGCGCCTGATAGCCCTGCATGGCCGCCGCCGGAGCGCTGCCCGTTATCACCGCCGCGTCACCGTCTATAAAAGGTGCGTCAAAATGCCCATGCATAGCCAGAATATCCGACATAGCCCGCCCTATAATCGCGGACGGCAGCTCAAGTTTAAATTCATAAACAGGCTCTAGCAAAACACTCTTTGCCCTGCAAAGCCCCTGACGCAGAGCGCGGTAAGTAGCCTGCCTGAAATCCCCGCCCTCGGTATGTTTAAGATGCGCTTTTCCTGCAATAAGCGTTATTTTCATATCGGTGATGGGCGAACCTGTCAGCACGCCGATATGCTCTTTTTCTTCAAGATGCGTAAGCACAAGCCGCTGCCAGTTTCTGTCAAGCACATCCTCGCTGCAGACTGTATCAAAGATAAGTCCGCTGCCCGCTTCTCCCGGCTCCAACAGAAGATGCACCTCCGCATAATGGCGTAACGGCTCATAATGCCCTACGCCCTCAACCGTGTTTGAAATAGTTTCTTTATAAACTATACTGCCCGAATCAAAACTCACATCCACACCCAGACGCTCGGCTATAAGATTTGTGAGAACTTCTATCTGCACCTCGCCCATTAGCTGCGCATGAATCTCTCCAAGCTGTTCCTTCCATACTATGTGCAGCAGCGGCTCCTCTTCTTCAAGTTTACATAACTCTTTATACATCACATGAATATCTTTTTCCGGCGGAAAATTTATCCTGTAAGTAAGCACCGGAGCAAGCACAGGCGCAGATGCGTCCGACTCAATTCCCAGCCCTTCTCCCGAAAAAGTCCTGCTAAGTCCCGTAACGGCGCATATTGTTCCGGCCGGAACTTCCTTTTCATTCACATACTTAACTCCGGAATAAAGCCTGATCTGATCGACCTTTTCCTCCCATTTGCCGCCACGTCCGCTTATGAGCTGTTTGACTGTGAGCTTTCCGCCCGTGACCTTCATATAAGTAAGCCTGTTCCCGGCCTCGTCCCTGCCTATCTTATATACTCTGGCGCCAAATTCATCAGGATAGACAGGATTTATGGTATATTTATAAATACCGTCAAGAAGCGAATCCACACCTTCCATTTTTAACGCCGAGCCGAAAAAACAGGGAAAAATTGCACGCGATTTAATCATGCCCGCTATATCTTCGTTTTCAATGCTGCCGCTTTCAAGATACTTCTCCATAAGTTTCTCGTCACAGACCGCAATATCTTCAAGCAGAGTCTCATCAGGTTCTGCGACGTTTTTCTTAGGGGTAAAATCTATGCACCGCCCGCTCAGATTTTCTTTTAACTGCGCAAGCAGCTTCTCACTGTCCGTATCCAGCTGATCCATTTTATTTATAAATAAAAAAACGGGAATATCATAACGCTCAAGCAGCTTCCACAGCGTCAGCACATGCCCCTGCGCGCCGTCTGAAGCGCTTATCACAAGCACCGCATAATCCGGCGCCTGCAGCGTTCTCTCCATTTCAGCCGAAAAATCCACATGCCCCGGAGTATCAAGCAGCGTCACATCCATATCCTTCCACGAAAATCTCGCCTGCTTGGAAAAAATCGTAATGCCCCTGCTTCTCTCCTGCGCGTCCGTATCCAGAAAAGTATCTTTATGGTCTACGCGGCCGGCCTTTCTGATACTGCCGCTTATAAAAAGCATACTCTCCGCCAGCGTTGTCTTGCCTGCGTCAACGTGCGCCAGAATGCCGATACAGATATGTTTTTCACGTATCTTTGCTTCCATAGTGATATCTCTCCGAATCCGCGGACAGCGGCTCTTTTACATTAAAACATTTTTTTCCAAAGACATTTTATTCCTTTGGATTATGGTTTGTCAAATTTATTTTTGGAGAAAATCTTTGTGGAGAAAAACATTCCAAGAATCGTGTCATGAAATAACGTAGTGTAATGAAATAATATAGTGTAATGAAATAATGTAGTGTCATGAAATAATGTAGTGTCATGAGATAATATAGTATAATGAAATAATATATGTCATTTGAAGATCATAATATAAATCCGGATTATCTAAAAGAAAGAAGCGCAATAAAAGATTAAAAGCAGGACGAGGCTATCATAGCCTTAGTCCTGCTTTTTCCTTTTCATTTATTGACACATACAATTTTACCAATTCAATTACGAAATTGCCGGCCATACCCCATTTACTTTATTTTTCACAGAACTTATAACGCCAAAATTTCCAAAGCTGACAGGACTCACCACCATCTTCGCCGGAGCATTAGGTCCTTTCGTAAGCAGTTCATATATTTTTCTTGCATTTATGATTTCATCTTCCAACTGGCTTTCATTAAACTTACATTTTAAAAGCTGCGCCTGATAAGAAGCAAGAAATGCATTAAAATCAATCTTTGTCACATCAACGCTTGACTTAACTGCTGTACATACAAGGCTCTTTTCAGCATACTTGGTAATACTCTGAGCGGTAATATGCCTGCTCCAATACATCAAATCAAGTCTGACGATCGCCAAGCCTTCTGTGGCTATGTAATATGTGTACTCTTCCCTCTCTTCACCATCTCCGGCTCCTAAAACAGTCTTCAAACCCGTATTGACCAAGGAAGTTAATCCGTCAATAATGTCATCCTTGCTGCCCGTTAATACATTTTTTAATGCATCGCCAATGCCTTTCGTAATATCCTCATCCGGCGTATTAGTTGTGATTACCCTTATCTCCTGATGACTGCCCAACTTGACTGTTATCGGAACTGTTGGATTTTCAGTTGTTCCTGCATTTCGTAAAGATTTCGCAATAGTTTCCTCATACAAATCTGCCTTTTGCTTTGATAATTCATACAGAAGATTTAAGGTTTCCTTAATCTCTGCCGTTACTCCCGGAGTCTGATCCGCTTTTTTAATAACATCTTTAATAACACCCATAATAAATTCTCCTTTCAACTATTTAATTTGGGGATAATTTTATTATAGTATCTGAATGGCTTGCCATTCAGATACTATATAGTATCTGGGTTATTGTTTTGTCAACTGCCTTTTTACTTTTTTAATAAAATATTTAAAAAGGAGTTCCTTATAAATAATGCCTTAAATAAATGACATTCCTCTCAGAACTCCTTCAATACTATCATAAATGTATTATCAAACCATACTTTAGAGCTTCGACATCAGCCAATAAAACACCCCAAGCACCCAACTTGTAAAAATCCCATACAATATAACCGGTCCCGCTATTGTAAAAATCTTGCAGCCGATACCAAAGATCTGCCCTTCTTTTTTATACTCTATGGCAGGCGCCGAAACCGAATTGGCAAAACCCGTGATAGGCACCAACGCTCCCGCGCCGCCCCAGTCAACCAGCTTGGGATAAATATTAAAGCCCGTCAGTATCACGCTTATCAATACCAAAAGCATGGAGCACCACGCGCCCGCGGTCTCTTTGTCTATACCCATACTGTTTGTCGCATAATTTAAGATAGCCTGCCCTATAATGCAGATTATCCCACCCATTATAAATGCTTTGAACATCTGCAGCGCAAGATTATGTGTAGGCGTAACCGCTTTTACACGTTCATTATACCGCTTATTTTCCGCAGCTTTATCCTGCTGTTTAGTTTTTTCCTGCTGAATTTCCTGATCACTATTCATACATAAACCTCTCTTTAATATAAATTTTTAGGTAATTGCGAAACTATTGTTAAAGCTTCCGAATTCAGTCTGCCCTATACCCCGCCACACAAAAATACCTGCTGTGAAAAATATATCAGGCTGCCTATAAGTTTACCCAGGGCAACCGATAATATCGCGATCCCAAGCCCGTGTCTGAACCCTATCCGTCTTGAAAAAATAGGGATCGTATTTAACATCTCCGCTATTGCCAACGCTAATGCGCCAACAAATATACCGGAAAAGGCTCCATACATTATCAATATTACGTTTGATATTATACTCCATGCCGTTATTGTGCCTGCGCTTCCGGACAGGTTGTGCGCCAACACCCATTTCCCTATATTAAGTCTATCGCTGAATATACTTAAAAAGTCGCCTGCAAGTGTTCCTAAAACCACCATTTCTTCCAAAACAAAAATTTTATCGGCTATATGCATTTTACCGGCGAACCGGGGTATAAGCCCTACGGACAATAAAACCGTAAAAACTCCTCCTGACACCACAAAACCGAAACTTATGCCTAAGACAGCCATAAATATCTGCTTAATCAACATCTATCATTTTCCCTTCTCTGTCCGCAGTCTCTATCAGAGCCTTATTTACATCTGACTCGTAAACACGCATTTCCACCTCTATAGGCGTCGGATCTTTGGTTATCCGCCTGCCTCCTATATGGTTAAAGAAAACCGTGATACCCACTGCAAGACCGATAGAATAAGCAATCTCCAGGATACCGTACCCGTCTCCGGCCTGTCCCGTCACCATCTCATACAATTTAGAGAAAACCTCATTTATACCGATATCATTGTGAAAAGCCATTATTGTAAACGCAGTTCCGAAAAAACTTATCAGTGACACAAATGCGATTTTTACGGCCTGTACCGGACCTTTATGCTTATCAACGTTGATCTGCTCCACTAAAACATCGATCTCTCCAAGATTTTCAACCGTAACATTGGGAAAAGCTTTTTCTATTTCGTCGATCACTTTAAGCATGCTTATGACCTGACGCTTTCTTTCTCCTTTTTTAAAATGATACAGTTTGATGGTTTTTACTTTTGCAAGTATGTTAGCATCGGCACAGATCATTTTACCGATATCTTTGATATAAACATCCTCTGACTGTAATTCCACATTCTGCTCTGCTTTAAAATATAAAGTAATGTTGTTATTAGTTGACATAATATATCATTTCCTTTTACTGTTGGATTATGACTTATTATTATCAGATTTGGATTTTTTATTCATACATGCTTACCAATAAATTCTCAAATTAATGTTGACAAAACGATAGAGACAGTATAGAATAATAGAGTAGTCTAAAATATAGAGTATGGAGGAACAAATTATGAGTCAAATAATTGCAGAAGCGCTTGAAGATGTTAATTTAATTAAAAAAGTCATAGATAAGACACATAATGACTTTTCCAAAGTGTCAAACTTTTTTATTGGTATTGGAGTTATCCAAATGATTACCTGTATCTTGTGTGCCTTGATGTTTGGAGCAATGAAAAATATGGGGGATATCAGCCTGACAATGTGGAGACTTTTCAGAGGAATCAGCTTTGTATCAATTATAGGGTATTTTATTGTTTACCTCATTTATCATCACAAATTGAAACAATTCAAAAATGAACTGAGTATGAGCCTTATCAATATTTGGGGGATGCTGTTGGTCGGGGGAGAATTATTCCGTATATTATTTAATATGGTCAGCTATGAAAGGACAGGTAATGATCAATTCATTCAGCCCCTTTTTCAATTCGTTTTTGTGATGATCGGGTGCTTTGTTATGGGATTTGTCATTCAGGATAAATTGATACAAAGGGTTTCTCTCTCATTGGCATTTCTTTTTCTTATTTTGGCGGGGACCGGTTTGGAAGTAAGAGTAGCAGACTTTCATGGAAATGATGTAAAAATAAATGCCACTACTATTTTTACGGCAGTTATTTTGTCAGTCGGCATGATCTTAATGGGGATTTATTTAAAAAAGGGAAAGGGAGCAAAATAAGGTGGATCTTTTTTCTATACCGGAGGCGTTTACCAACAAACTCCGTCTTGCCATTATCTCCGCTTTAGTTACGGGCGAAAAAAACTTTAGAGAGCTTCAAAATCTTACAGATGCGACATCGGGCAATCTTGGAGCCCAACTTTTAAAACTGGAAGAATGCGAATATATAAATTGTAAAAAAGAATTTATTAACAGAAAACCACAAAGCACATATCAGCTTACGGAAAAAGGCTTATCAGAATTTAAAGCCTATGTAATTTTATTGGAAAAAATTTTAAAAGGCATAAGTGAATAACGAATTGTTTTGTTCATTTAAGCTCATTCCGTCACTGCGCCCCAATAATCCGATACTCCATAAACTCATATAAAAGCTTCGTGCCTTCCGCTATCTCAGGCGGAAGAAGCGCCCTCGCAACAAGCTTAACCTCATCGCTTTCAATATCTATGCGCTTAAGATTGGCATAATCGCCGTCAATACTTACTACCTGATACTCAAAAGTATTCATTATCATTCTTCCTCGTCGTCAACGGCTGCCGCCACTCCTGAAACAACCGCAGAAACAACCGAAATCACAACCGGAATCAATATAACGACCAAGCCGCCTGCCAATAATAAGAATTCCATATTTTTTACCTTCTTTCCATAGATATATGCACTGTATCGTACAAGATATATCTATATTTTACATTTATATTATTAAAATGTAAAGTGTGCAGATAAAATTAATTTATCAAATCCTGCCGTAACCATATCTTAGCTATAACCTTGGTCATGCTGAAATTTATACAAAGATTTTTTTAAATTTACCGTGCGTTAATCTTACCATACGCTCATCTTACTGTGCGTTCATCTTACTGTGCATTCATCTTACTGTGCGTTCATCTGCGCCTTTTCTTCCATCGCCTTAACCATATCGAGTATTATCTCGTGCGTGGGTATTGCAACCCCAAGACGCCGTCCCTCTCTTACCACCGCTCCGTTTATTACAGATACTTCCGTTTTTCTGCCGGCTTTCAGATCCGCATATATACTGGTATATCCGCCCGGAGAATTTTTAAGGTGCTTATTTATCCTTTCTATCTGTTCCTCTGCCGCAAAAGTATATCCGTCAGCGCAGGCCACTTCACAGATCTCTGTTATAAGCTTCTTCGCAATATCCCATGCCGCCTCATTTTCAGCAACATATCCCTGCGGCGCCTGCAAAAGTCCGGAAAGTACACTGGAAGAAGCATTTATCATAAGTTTATTCCATATCATTTTCTTGACATCGCCACTAAGCTCACAGGGAAAACCGCAGTTACTGAAAGTTTCCGACACTTTGGCAAAATCCCCGGCCATACCTGATACCGCTCCGATATATGTGTCACCAAGCCCGCTGTGGCATACGGTATTTTCATTTATCCTGTAACTTCCCTGATTGGTCGTCCCTATTATTATCCGCTCTTTAGGCGCATATTCCATAAGTATCTTTTCATGGCCTGCGCCATTTTGCAGCGTCATCAGAAAAGTTCCGTTCCCCATAAGATGTTTTACGGACTCAAGCGCAGCCCGCGAATCCCCCGCTTTAACAAACAAAAGCGCCAGTTCCGCTTCAGTTATATCCGAAGCATCATTCGTGGCATCAGGATAAAAAACTTCTTCGCTGCCGTCGTTTTCACGTATGCGCACGCCTTTTTCTTTAATGATATCCATTGCCACGGCATTCCTGCCAACAAGAGTCACCTCATTGTGCCGCGAGAGATACCCTCCAAACAAAAGCCCCATCGCGCCCGCTCCTACCAGTACAATCTTCATATACTGCTTCCTTTCCTTCTATGCAATTAATTCTTAAATGTAAATTGGGGGAATTTCGGCTTGACCTGCTGCTCATTATCCGCGCCTGCCGCTCACCGTGGAATATACCATGATCAATATACTTTCTTTATCTCATCCGCTCTATTTATCCCGTACATGTTCATAAATTTTTCCAGATCTTTACTGTTGCAGATAAGCATGACTTCTTCAAACCCGCCCGTCTTCATATTTTTAAAACCGGCGACCTGTTCACCGTTACATATGCTGCATTTTATCACCGGGCTCAGAGTTTCCCTGTCATATGTCTCCGCTTTTAAAAGCGCTTGCTTTGAATTGTCGGAATTCTTTTTTAAAATAGCATTTAAAGATTTAAGTTTCATAAAAAACGCTCCGGCTACCCTCTGTTTTCATTGGTGATAAATTCAACAAAAGCATCCCGCGCAATTGGTTTGGAGAAGAAATATCCCTGAATATAATCACACTCAAGATCCGAAAATGCATCCAACATTTCCTTTGTTTCAACGCCTTCGACAACAATCTTCATATTCATGTCTTTTAACATTCTGACTGTGTTTTTAATAAATATCCACATCTTGGAATTATCATTTTCATCTACAAAAGACTTATCCAGTTTAATTATTTCAAGAGGAAGTTGGATCACGCGCTTCATATTGGAATAGCCCGTTCCGTAATCGTCCAGTGAAAAACTAAGACCGGCCTTTACAAGCTTATCAATATTTTCCGTCATGACACGCTGATCATAAGCCGCCGCAGTCTCCGTTATCTCAAGATTGATCTTATCAGGCGATATACGATGTCTGTCCATAATGGACAGGATTATATCCGGAAGATCGCCGTTCATTACCTGGGCAACGGACAGATTTACTTCTATATACCTGAGTCCGAGCCTTTCAAATTCATCGCTTGCAATAAATCCGCAAACCTGTTCAAATACAAACTCGCCTATCTTATGTATGGCTCCGCTCTGCTCAGCGGCAGTAATAAGCAGTTCCGGTGAAATGAAACCATGCTGAGGGTCATTTAAACGTATCAACGCTTCCGCAGATATGAATTTTCTCTCCGAAACAGAATAAATAGGCTGATAATATACCTCAAAGCTCTCGTTTTTAAGCGCTCTGTCTATGATTGCGTCAATGTTGTTATGTATATCCAACTGACCTTTGTCATAAATCTCACCCGCTTTTAATACCTTGCCGGTATAGTAATTTTTCTTATGAAAATCCGCCCCGAAAGACATGAGAGTCTTAAAATCCTTAAGTTCTTCGGGGCACTGCGCCAATACGACAAAAGGTTCTAAAGTTATCTTCAGATCGTTAATATTTACGCTTCTTTTCAGCACTCTGTTCAAAGCCTCAGCTATACGCTCGGCCTTTTCTTTATTTTTACCGCTCAATACCATCCTAAACCTGCAATTGTCAAGATAATACAGATCGGCGTGTCCGTGCATTCCTTTATCAACAGTACGCACTTTATCGGCAACTACATTCAATATCTCCATAGCGGCATCAAAACCTATCATTGCCTGTATGGCCGGAAAATTACCTATATTGAGCATAATGACCGTAACGTGCTTGTTATTAAGATAAGTGCGTTTCATATCGTAAACATATGCGCTGTACGTTATAAGACGCGTAAAAGAATCTATATGATCCTCAGGCCTCTGTATGCCTATGCTTATGATAAGAAGCCCTACGGCGCCGCCGAATATCTCAACACGCGCGCTGTGATTAAGCATCTGTATCACCATAGCAATCATTGTTATAGGTATTATCGCGCCCAATGAGATCATCTTATCCCACAAAAACAATTTACGATAACATATTATATACACTATCGCATATATGACATATATGACTGTAGTCACATACATAAGTATAAACCACGGCCCTCTTTCATATCCGTTTGTAACCGAAAAAACCTTATTATCAAAAAAATTGACAATAAACGCAGCCAACATAACAGCTGCCGGCGATATCAATGCAGCCTGAATCAAATAATTCCTGCAAAGCTTATGCCAACTGTCCGTCAGGGCTATTATAAAAATAAGATATAATGGGACACTTAGATAGTGCGTTAAAAGATAACCAAAATGAGTCCCATAAAGCGCGACTACATTAGTCGTTTGGGCATTATCAAGACTGACCGCCGCAATATCAAATACAGCCGACAAAGCAGAGGTAGATATTATCGCTATATACAGATGGTTAATCAAACCGCGGGTCATCTTACGCATTACACATGAACACATAAGTATAATAAGTAAAATAATTGCGGCTATATCAAGACTAATGCTTTTCCCCATAACATTTTTCCTTCATTGCCATATAAAAGCATTGTTATCATATAAACAATACTATATCTATATAATATCAATCTGCAAGGCAAAAGTCAACTTGAACGGGGCGTTTGTTTCCCATATATTTCTTACTATTCAGTAAAACGTCGCAATTTCCAAATCGCGCATTTTCACCGCATCTTCTGCGCTTATCTCTTTTGAAAGCCCGCAATGCCCGCACCCCTTTGCTTATACTTTACTCCGATGGTAAGCTGTGAAATAAAAATACAAGTCCTCTCTTTTGCAGCTTCCTGTTCTTTATAATATCAAAAACTTATATTTCTCCACACTGTAAAGCGGTACAAACGGAAGAATTATCGGTACGGTCTTTACATACTTCTGATACTCCGGATCTGCGCCATAATTTTTATTCTGTCGCACCTCAAGCCTTCTTGCCCCACTAAACATAACAAATACAATTCCCACATAACCTAACGCCGCAACAATATATTGACCCACAGACTGAAATGAGGTAACGCCTACCACCAACACACCGGTCCACAGAATTAACTCGCCAAGATAATTCGGACATCGTACCAGACGAAACAGTCCCTTGTCGCAAAAACGCTTCGGATTGACCTTTTTCTGGCGATTCTTACTAAAATCCGCCAAAGACTCCAACAGTATCCCACCTGCCATCAATACGGTACCTGCCACAAAACTTACCGTACATCCGGTATTGCCATTATAATAGCGATAAAAAACCGGCGATATCATGAACAGATACAAAATACCACAGAAAATCCATAACATTATTTTAACCCCGATCTTCATTCCCGAGCCATCCTTGATCTCCGTAACCATGTGCTTGCGGTAACTGCTGCTCTTCACCTCACGATACAGTAAAAATCCGCTAAGACGAAAGCCGTATAATATTAAAATTAAACAGCTTATCACCAACGGAATACTGAGTCTGTCACGCAACAATATCATCATTGCGATCCCCTGGCCTGAAATTGCCAACCCATAGCCAATGGATATAAAATATATATATTTATAAAAACCGATCACACAGCACAAAAGCGCCACCAGAAACAAAATTCCAAATTCCGTTGAAAATGCCATAATACACATTTCCCTCCTTTTTGATTAAAATAACATCTGTTATTATCCTGTTTCATAATTCATGTTGCAAAGATAAACGCCATTATTTTAGCTCAGGCTGCCGAGCCTGAGCTTATTTTATCACACTCACTTCTTCTCTTCAATAATGACCTTTACCCATAACAGACCCTTACCTACAAAAAACCATTGCCTACAACAGAACGTTAAACTAATCAATCGAAACAGTAAAGGTAAGTGTATCGGTGTAGTTCCCAGTATATAGAACGTGATCTTTTTGCAGATCCGTGGCAAATTTAAGAACCGCCCAACCTGTATTCTCGCCGGCCAAAACAGACAGTATGGTATGATTATTATCTTTTAGAACATCATTATAATTAACCATAAGATGGTAATCAATATAACCTTCGCCGTACATCATTTTAAAGTTATTGAGACTTGCAACATTTACGTTAAGGGTACTTCCCTCATTGAGTACAACATTGCTTACCTGAAGCGATCTTTCAACCTCTTTTTCAGTATCCGAAAATGTTACGCTCGCGGGAATCGTAACGGTATAGGTAACTCCTGCGTTATAGTTCACGGTAATATTACCGCTGTTCTCCTGAGAATCCTGCGTTATGGTTTCCCCTGCCGCCAGTGAAATAATCGGACTACTAAGAGCAAAACATACAACTAAAATAACTGAGAACAGTTTTTTCACTTTTATTCCTCCCTACAAATGAACTTTATTTATGCCTTATATCACTTAATTAACAAACAGCTTGATCCTCATATCGACATTATTAGTAAGCGTCTTCTCTTTGTTCATACGATACGGCTGAACATGAACCACTGCTTCATACACACCCTTTTCAAGTTCACGTGAAAGCGTTATACGGTTAATGCGTTTCCCCGGTTCAACAAGACCTGACGTGTACAAAACCTCGTAATCCCGCCCGTTACTATTGTACAGCCTGAGTTCAAAAGTCAGATAATACAGTTGCGCATTTTCTTCCGGATTAATAAAATCGACTGACTCTTCTTTGGTATTTGCAGAAAATGTCAAAGATTCCCGACCGGTTATTACCACACCCTGCTCCAAAATATTATCATTTTCAATCGGTAAACTCTTCTCCGCATTCGGATCAATTACCAACTCTACCCCACCGCCGGCCTTTTCTGTAGAAATATGAGCATCAGTCTTACTATTGTCATATTTTTTCCCTCGCATCAGATTAACACCTATTACGATTCCAAGCAGCAAGAAAATCAGCAAAAGCAAAAATACAAGCAATTTTACCCTGCTGCTTTTTCTCTCTTTTTTGCACTCCGCATTCATTGGTTTCCACCTTCATTACAGTAACAATGTTCAAATTCCCTTATTTACTATTGCCGGAATTATTTTATCTATATATACTATGACTATATTTGACAAACTGTTACTTAAAACTACAAATTATGTACGGTCAGCTTAGGCAACAACCTCAAAAGGCGTAGTGACTCTTTGTCACTTTAGTAAAATATCTCTATTGCACCTTGGCAATCAAATTACTCAATGATTGCAGCCACACGACCGAACCCTGCGGTATGACCACCCTCACGTTATTTGAATAACATTTATGTGGTATTTTCTATGCTTTTTATTGCTGAAAACAGCGCAAAATTGTTGTTTTTGTAAATGAAAAACCGACTGATCAAATCAGATATATGTGATCAGCTATGATTAACGCAAAACCAATTATACAGAATAGTATACCTCCTATGGAAAAGCCCAACCCAAGCATCTTATACCCTTTCCCATTTGATAAGGAGACCTTTTGGGGGGTATTAACATTGTAATATACCGGCACTGTTTTCCCCAGTTTTTTTTGAGCAATTCCTTTGTTATAGGCCAATCCGCCGGCTCTGGAATACGTCCTTCCATCCACAACATATTGAAAGACAGGCGCATACATATTACCATTATTGCCATAAAGTCCGGTATTCGTATTCATTTGAACATGAAGCTTACGATCTCCTTGGGAAATTGTAACCTCTTTTTCTGCTCGATCATTATACCGAGCTCCTGACCTCGTGATATCTATGATCACTCCCATTGTCTCTCCTGAATATCGGGCAAGATATCTCCAACAAATAACAAAAATGATACCCACCAACAACAAAATCAGTCCCATTATTAAAAATACACTTCCCGCTATCACGTTCTACCTCCCTAATGCACACAAATACATTCATTTTTTTGATGTGATCAATAAAACATTGCTATCGTTTCCATACATTTTCATTTTTTCCCATTTTGGCAATCACATTTATAGTGATTCCAGTTTGTTCTTTGAGCTGTGTTTTGCTCATTCCCTTATCTATCAGCAATTTCCGAAATTTATTATAATTGAATTTTATCATAATTTCGTCCTTGCAAAACTTTCTTTTTATCAATTTCATAATTATACTAAATAATATTGAATATTTCAATTCTTAAAAAATTTCAAAAAGGGCTTCCCGGTTTCTCGGAAAGCCCCCATAAAATCTATCTTTTTACTATTGAATTCGTTAGAATTCTATTTACTCAATAATCGTAGCAACCCTGCCAGATCCTACTGTTCTGCCACCCTCACGGATTAGGCCGCGAAAACCTTAGATAACAAATAGCATATTTAAGGGCTTTTCCGTCATCAAGTTTTCTGAAATTGATGATTTTCTCTGTATTTTTAAAATTTTTGTAGCCAATATGTAGCCACGTGCAAAAGACACGATTCTATGGCAATTCTAAGCTGCATCTATTTGTCTCGTTAATTTCAATTTTCTCCAACGTTTTCAACATAGAAAAAATTTTACCAACAGCTTCTAAATAATCAGATGCCAATACCAGACCAATTCCATCAAACATAATTGACAGTTCCGGATTTTTTTCCTTCGTAGCTTTAGCCGCCATATCTAAGTACTGTTTAAATAACTCCCTAATTTTCTGTCTGTCGCTTTCTCTCTGTGCGATATTCGTCAAAACACGAACATTATTTCCTATTAACTCACAATTATTTAAGTCATAGTATTGCACTATCTGCTTTTGAATTTCCTGATAATTTGCATGCCACTGTCTTTGGGGAAATTCATAATTAAAAATAGACTTTGGCATACCTATTACAAAATTCTGCACATTCTCCGGATAATGATCTAACGGTATTCTCCGCAAAAAACAAATATTTCTGCTCGAACATTTGTTACAGTTTCGATATCTCAACATATTTTCATAGTTATCGTCCATAATAGCATTATTCCTCTCTCTGTTCCAACTGTTCCTATCATTAGCAATCGCCAATGATAATATTTCCTCAATTCAAATTACAAATCCGTTCCTTCTTCTATCCATTCCTTTAATTTCTTCTGAAGCTCCTTTTTGTCCGGCAAATATAATTGATACTCCGAAGCATAGATATTGGCATCTTCCAACAGGGTAATCTCTACAAGAGCGTCATCCTTTTCTCTGCATAACAAAATCCCAACTGTCGGATTCTCCTCCGGCAGCTTCTCATATCTATCATAGTAATGCACATACATCATCATCTGTCCCAAATCCTGATGTGTCAACTTATCGATCTTAAAATCTATCAACACATAACACCGTAAAATCCTATTATAAAACACAAGATCCACATAATAATTATCTTCGCTGAATATAAAATGCTTCTGCCTTGCTTCAAACAAATACCCTTTGTCCAATTCCAAAAGAAACTTTTGTAATTTATTGATAATCGCTATTTCCAGATCAGATTCCACATACTTTGCTTTTTCATCTAATCCAAGGAATTCAAGTACAGTAGGCTGCTTTACAATGTCCTGTGGTTTCGTGATAACATTTCCCTCAGACGCTAGCCGCAGAACTTCGTCCTTTTCTCTGCCCAAAGCCAGTCTTTCATAAAGACTTGAATTATATTGCCTTTGTAATGTCCTTATCTCACATGCCTCATTAGTTACTTCTATTTCATAAAATTTTCCTTCATTTTCATCTTTAATACGCATCAATTAAAGATAATGAGACCACAGCAGCGTAAACGGCTACTCTTTTTCAAAAATGCTAAACACCGTTTGGAATTTTTTATAGTAAATAAAGGGGGATTAAAACTTTACAAATGCCGTGACCCATGTGACACTCTGAGGGGATTGGCAAGTATTTACAAATACTTTCAACCTTTTTAAGTGATGAAAAAAGCATTTATTTGCTTTACCGCTGCCTTTCGGCTTCTTTTTTTAGTTCTTCTCTCATATCTTCCAAAGTAATTCTGGTGCTATCATATAAACCATAAACTGCAACATCATAGTAGGCACCCTCTATCCTGAGAACTCCATTGTATCCGTGATCATATAACCACTCGATAACATCATCTTTTACTTCATCATATTGCATACTATATGCCCATTCGTGATCTGATTCCAGAATGAACCCCTTCTCATCCATAATTTTTTTTATTTTATTTATTTCACGGTCAAAATCTTTTCCACTTGCAAAAGCTCTCATTAAACAACCTTTCCTTTCGGTCTTTATACTAATTTTCTTTTATCTGGGCCACTATACAATATCCTGCGGCTTAGTAAACACATCCCCCTCCTTTGCCAATTGCATTACCGCATCCTTAACTCTGTTATTCGCCAACCTCTCATACAAGCTGAACCTATACTGCCTTTGCAATATTCGTATCTCTTCTCAGACGGACTTTGTCTATTCTATCTCATAAAAACTACATTCCTCTTTATTTTCAATTCGCATAAGCTATGAATAATGCAACCATGATACTATAAAATAGTGGATTTTCTCCCAATTGTCCAAACACTGTTTGGGCAATTCGTTCCTCATAATTCCCTTACAGATGATTATACAACAAAGTTGATTGTATTGTAAAACTGATACTCAGATGCTTTTGTCACCAAAGTTGAAATATGTTTTTTTTCATCTCCCTATTTTGCAAAAGTGTATCTACATGAATATCACTCCCCCCTTAAATCTTCGTCAGATTGAACAAAACCCATCACTTTTCGGAACTGCACATACAATTCTCATAAAGCAATCTTTGTACAAAGTATTGACTCACTATATAGGGACACACAAATGTAAAAAGAGACTTTTCCTTGCTATATCTCCCAGTACCATATATTAGTTTGCACTAGACTAGGCTGCGAAAACCTTAGATAACAAATAGCATATTTAAGGGCTTTTCTGTCATCAAGTTTTCTGAAATTGCTGATTTTCTCTGTGTTTTTAAAATTTTTGTAGCCAATATGTAGCCACAGGCAAAAGACACGCTTTCCATTTCTTCCCCAAAGTAATATTATATCTATATTAATATTTTCCAACTTCCACCATTATCAGGTCCTACGCGTTCTATGATTTTGTTTTCTTTTAAGTTTTATATATAGCGGGCAACCGTTCTATCCGTAACATGTAATTTTGCTCTCATCTCATCTATGGATATATACGGATTTTTTGAAATCATTTTTATGATTTCTACAGCTTTCTCCAATTTTTTCTTGGAAACTTTGGGCATATAATTTTTCAATTTTTCTTCCGAAATTTCTATGACATTTTCTATGACATTTTCTTTCTCTTTCAAAAAAGCGGGGTGAATTGGAATCCTTATCCTCATAGCCCGTCTATCTTCATCAGTAAAAACTCTACTCGCGGAGAGCCATTCTTTTCTAATTCTTCCTGTATCGTAGGAATGCCCGACGAATGACCTTCTGACAGATCCAGTTCCTTCAAAAATTCTCCCAGTCTTATATTTCGATAATATCGTGAAACAAATCTTTTTCCTTCAGCTATCGTCCTTTCTGAAATCGACCTGTCAATACCCGGAAAATTCATAATATTGATACAATCAGGCTCTATTTCTATAGTTACCGGTTCACAAGACATATAATCTCTGTGATAAAACGCATTAACAACGGCTTCCTCAATCGCCTGATATGGATAAATCATAATTCTCAGCGCTTCCATCTGATTTGGAACCTTAATTACCTTTTCTCTTATAATGAGATTCCGAAAACGTTCCATTGTTGCTTGGATCATCTGCGGTACTGAACCGGTAATATTTGGAAAATCTTCACTGACACTTGGATTTTCTACACTCCCTTTCGGAAAGGATGTCATCTGCACATAAGTATATGGAAAAACCTGTCTGGATGTTCACTAAACATCATAATTGCCACATTTTGAATATATCTAAGTTCTGGCGGTCCTACTAACAACTGCATATCTTCCAATATTTCTTCAACTCCACGTTCTCTAACCTGTTTTGCAAGTTTGCTTCCTGTCTTTCGCAAATGATCCTCCATAAGGACAGGCGAAATATCATCAAAAGTTGCTTTATGGTTTGCCCTGCAATCAAAGGGAGTCTGATCGGACATATTGATCAATTCTCGTTCCTGTTCAGGGTTTGCTTTCACAGAGCTAGTAAGATAGTGAATATAATAACTGTATTTCTTATCATTTTTACCTGTAACATATTCAGGCGATTTATAAGGACGCTGCTGCCCGGTCCTTGTTACAACAACAAGGATCCACTTCCCATCCACTTTTGTCGGAATTACTTTCGAAAAATATGGCAGTGAAATCATATTATTGTAACCAATCATTTCTTTTTGTATTTTGTCCAACATATTTTCTGAAATTCCTTTTACCGGACGTACTGCTACCCCGTTCTTCTCCTCGACTCCGATAACAATGTTATCCACCACCATCATTGTTATAATCATTTGCAAATGCACAAACACTACGATAAATGTCATCAGGATTCCATCCTGCCTTAAATTCTATGCGGTCTGATTCTATTTTTCTTTTGTTAAATAAATCTTCTACACTTATTTCAAGTTCCTAGAAGCATCTCCATTCTGATAATATCATTAAAAAATTCTCTATACACTGCCATAAATAATTCTGTCACTCTCCCCTGCAACCCAATAATATAATAAAATTTTCTCGCTACTTATAATGTGCATATTAGCCTTTATCTGTCTTCCCATATATCTAATTGAATAAATCCTAATAGTATCAAATGTTTTTATCTCTCCTACTTCTATCATCTTACTTTTATTTTACTTTTTTTCAATTCTACAGGCTTTCCTTTACAATATTTTTCTAATAACGTCTCTACAATTATATATTCTACATCAGATGTTTTAGGTTCTTACAATATTTCTATATTGTCAAATGCATCATCTGACAATGTCAGAATTATTTCATCACAATACCGATTATGTGCCTCATTCGTCGCTTCTATTTAATAAAATTTTCTTTCATTTTCATCTTTAATACGCATTAATTGAAGATAATGAGACCACGGCAGCGTAAACGGCAACTCTTTTTCAAAAATGCTAAACACCGTTTCGGATTTTTTCACAGCAAAGGGAGTGTCGCAAAATAACTAAGAAATAGTTATGAAGCGGCACTCCTTCTTTTATGGCAGGGAATATCAGAGGAAAACTATAGCTTTCCTATGTTTTCCCTGATTTTTTGCGCACTTTAATAAAGAATCCGCTTCTTCCCTGCCATTGCTATGCTGTTTTCAGTTCAAACAGATAACTCCCCAGTCTGTCATTCTGAATCTTGCCATGTAACTTGTTGATGTTATAACCCAGACACAGCAGAAGGATCTCCAGTTTTACTTTGGTTTTCCCACGAAGCAGAAATCTCTGGAAATCATAATCATTTTTCAGGACCCCAAAGGCTCCTTCGACCTGAATGGAGCGGTTCATCCGATATTGAATACCGGTTTCACTCATGATATTCTGATAGGAAGCCTGCCGGTGATTTATGAAATTCTTGGATACATACAGCCGCTTGTTTCCTTTTGCCTTTGTGCATTTATCCTTATAAGGACAGCCGCTGCAGCCGGCACATTCATATACGGTTACCTCTGATTCATATCCATTCCTGCTTCTCTGCTTCTTTACATACAGAGGTGACAGTGTTTTCCCTGCATGACAGGTATAGGTGTCATTGTCCGCATCATACGCCATGTTTTCCCGTTTGCTGATGTCCTTCCGGAAGCTGCGCTTCTTCCACTTTTCATAGGTCTGCGGTTTGATGTATGCTTTCTGCTTCCGGTTTTCCAGATAGTCGTAGGCTTCTTCGCTTTCATAGCCGGAATCCGCGGTTACGCTTGGATAACGGAAATCCAGATGCTCTTCCATGTGCTTCAGAAACGGCACAAGCGTCCACACATCATTTCTGTCCTGGAAGATATCTGCTGCAACGATGTATTCGCTGTCTACGCCGATCTGAATGTTATATCCCGGTTTCAGCTAGGCATTCCTCATATGGTCATCTTTCATATGCATGAATGTGGCATCAACATCTGTTTTAGAGTAACTGTTACGGCTGCCAAAACGCGAGTGGTGCAGGTCATAAAGCTGCTGTCTGTCAAGAAACCTTTCAAACAGCTCCAGATACCGCTGGTGCACACTTTTTCTTTTCCCACGCCCATGGACAAATCCCACGGCATGTACAGTGCAGTATTCTTTCAGATAATCCACAATCCCCTGAAGGGTAGCCGTCCTGTTCTCTTTTGAAATCTCAAACGACTGCAGATACTCCCTGTTCAGCATCCCTACGGCCTCCTCGATCCCTGCATACATTTTTTCTTCCCATTTCCCTACGGATCTCTTCCATACAAAAGTATATTTATTCGCACAGGCCTCGAGTTTTGTGCCATCAATAAACACGGTTTCTTTTGATAGTTCACCCGCTTGTGCAAGACGACGGACCATCTGGTAGAACAGATCTTCGCAGGCTTCCGCAAGGAATCCCGTCCTGAAGCGGGCTATGGTGCTGTGGTCAGACGCTTTGTGTCCTGCAAGAAGCCACATAAAGTTGATATCCCTTCTGCAGGCCGTTTCAATTTTTCGGGAAGAATAGATGTTCTGGGAATAAGCATAGGTCAGGATCTTGAACATGGTCTTTGGGTCAACTGCCGGATTTCTGCCTTTGGCAGAGTAAGCCTGGTACAGCATAGTGTAGTCCGGTTCCTCCAATTCGCGGCTCAGCAGTCTGACAGATTCATCTTCAGGAATCAGACCTTCCAAAGAAAGTGGCAAAACCAGTTGATAAGGTTCGCCGAATTCGGTATAATTTTTTGTGTATCTTAAGTTACTCGTCATAACTTATTATACCATGAATGGCAGGCTCTTCGGAACCTGCTTTTCTGTTCCAGGCAATAAAAAGGGTTTCGGAAAAATCTCCGAAACCCTTGAATTTACTGAATAAATTATATTTACTCAATGATAGTAGCAACCCTACCAGATCCAACCGTTCTACCACCCTCACGTTTCGTAGGGAATAAAATCATAATGCTTTTTCACACATACTATAAGTTTTTGTATTTATATTTTCTTATTTTAGCTCTCTATTATTTTCAGTTTTCAATTTTTTAGAACCAAAATAGAACCACACTTTTTAATATCTTAAAAACATCTATAAATTGCTCAGCATTCATTGTCGCTTTCGAGTAAAACATTTTCCCCTATAAATACTATATACATGGTGTTAACACCATGTAAAAACAATAGGTAAAACAAGTTCTAATATGTTCCCGAAGCAGAAATAGCATCTTCAATCAATTGTTCCAAATGTTCCTCAATATCAGCATACACATTCTTACTGGAACTATAGCTTGAATCAAAACATTCTACAAAATTAGATAGCCTTTTATTGTCATATGTCATTATATTATAGAATGGATTACTGCCTTTGGTTGTCTGCTCCCCCTGATTATCCTCCAAATTATGTATATATATTCCTACTATCCCTTTATTCAATTCATACGCCTTTTCAATCTCATACTTTACCCATTTTCTCGTTGACGTTGTACTCCCAACCAAAACCACTAAGCATGAACGCATTTCTAATTGGGAATCTATCCACTCTTTAATCTTTGTATCTGTTTTAAGTTTTACTTCTTCCCAGTCATTATCAGAAAATGTCGAAGAATCAGATACTTTACCCATATTTCTTACTTGACTAGCCCTCCAATTGTCCTTATTATACTCGAAACTGAAAAACACTTGCCTTTTTGCCATAAAATCATTACCTCCTAATTAGTTTTATAAATTTTAATACATTATCAATTAATGTATTATTATCCATCTTGCTATTCAACTTTGCAAAAGTTTCTCTCAAATCTGCATCAACTTTATTATAATACTTTTCCAAATTTGTATTTACTTCTTCCCAAATTTCCCGAGCTACATAGCCAGTGCAACCAATAGGAACTATTAAATTATTTTGTTCTTTTGCAATTTGAAATTCAGATCTCATACCATTAGCTAATACTATATTTTTATTTTCCAATTTATTTCCAAACAAAAATATAGATATTCCAGCTCTTGATATCATATCTTCACGATACTGTTTCCATAACTTTTGTCTTGTATCTTCACTTTCTATTCCTTGAGGAAACGGTCGCAAAATCAACCTATTATCATTTATAGTTTTTCTCCTCATATAAATTTCTTGTAAGGCTCCCGTTATAACAGCACTTCCTACACCAAGTCCAAAGCCAGAAATAATATTATAATCTTCACGAATTAATCTATTACTTAACTGATGTATAAATTCCACAGCTTCTTTTTCCTCATAATCTCCATATTCAACCGCACTTCCAGAAACAAATATATTATCATTATTTAATCGTCTACTAATTTTTTCCAATACATCCGTAATTTCATCATATTCATCTATCATTAAAGCACATATATTATACCTCTTTAAATCCTCCACAAAAAATTGATGTTTCCGTTCAGCATACTCATAATCTGCTGTATTTTCATATTCATTTTCTTTAATTTTGCGTATAAGAGCATAATGCTGTCTCTTATTTTCTCCATAATCAATTCTTATTCTACTTAAAATATAATCAATATTTGGATCAACAAAGCTAAATCCAACGAACAAAAATGTCTTTGAAATCAAGTCTCCACTTAATGCGGTTATAAATTGTGCATGTTCCCGATAATATTTCTCATAGTCATCTTTAATAAGAATAGCTTCATCCGGATTATTTTTATCACCATGCATTTTATATACAACAGCATCCCTATGAGGTTTAGTAATAGAAAACTGTTTATTATTATACTTCACATCAACTACACGTTGTGCATCTACTAAAGCATCTTCTATAAGAGAATCATAATTAGTTGTCCAATATGTCAATATTGGCAATCTTGCCAATATCTTGTGATTCACTCCAGGCTCTTTTTCCTTAGAAAATTCTTCAAAAATCACATCATTGATTATACTTCTGTTTCCATTCTTGTTATAACAATATTGTGCTAATGAAACTAAATCATGCTCTTTATCCACATTCAAACCTAATTCTTCTGCAATATCTCTCAATAAATTTTTCCAGTCCACATATCCTGAACTTTTTGAAAAACCTGCCCCTGCAAAAATAGCTGCATTATTGTTTCTTATTTCTTTCACATATCTATCAACAAATGCAGAAATTTCTCTATTCATAATTTACCTCTTTAGCAAATAAATACTATTATTCCTAATATGATCTTATATAGTTCCTACCTCGGTCCCAAAAACTTATCCCCATTCAAATGTATCATATGTTCTGGCATCTCTGCTATCCAGACTTCCGTTTCCCATGCCAATGTTTGCGAAAATCTCTTATAAGTTTTAAAATCAAGAAATGCTGTTACAAAGATTTTCCCTGCTGTTACACTCTTTGTCATCTCCGCTATTTCTAATATTCTTTTAGCATCCATCGGTCCTACGGAAGTCACTGATTCAACAAAATATATCCAATCCTTATCTTCCCTATACAAAACCACATCCGGCATCTTGTCATGTAAAGTTATTTCAACTCCCAATTCTTTCAACTTATCAACATTCTTTACCAAATCTTTCTCTATGGTATCGCCAACATACAAACATTCTGAATTTGGCGCAAAGCGTGGAGCAAATTCCTCAATTATAGCTTTCTGTAATTCGTTGTGCTTGCCTGTAGAAAATTGAAAATCAGTTCCATTTATACGCACCGGCATCATTGTCATTTTCTTTTTTGAAGCATACATATCTACCAGTTTCTCATGATATTTCAAAAATCGACTTATAGACTTCTGCCAGTCTGATGTTTGAAATACCCTTATCATCTGCAAAGTTTCTTCTGTAAGCCTATACCGATAATTAGGACTGTTTGTGGCTCTTCCATTATCCTCTACAAGTGCAGCATTACGGAAATGATGTAATGCCTGCTTGCGAAACGTCTCCCTGCTGTTTTCCGCATAAGTCGATCCATAATATGTATTCGCAAACTGAATAATGTCATGGATACGAATCCACTCATTTTCGGCATCTTTCCATAATGTATCCTGCTTTATCCCTGCCATCGCCAACAGCACATAACAGCAAATATCCGCTTGCTGCGCTTTAGGCATTCCAAGCATTTTTAGAAGTTCTCTTGCCTCATCAATTTTACCCACAGTATCCCTCCAATATCATATTACAGTTATTTTCTGACATATCCTTGCTTTTCATCAGTTTTCTACCCATTTCCTGTATGCTTTCTAAATCAGGCACAGGCATTGCATTAATTTCTGTCGAATTTACCTGCGTTGAACCATTCAGAATCCTATAATATTCATCATAAAGAGTAGAATTAAAAATTACATATAATCCATACACAAGGCACTCTGACATTTCCGTTACCAATCCGTCTACAAAATTTATCTTATTCTGTGTGCTGATTTTCGTATACTGTGGATATTTCTTTGATAAATATACCCCACATTGCAGCCTGCGTTTTTCTTCTTTTGCAGTAAAACGCTTAACAAACAAATAATTTCGATTATCCTGCTGCAATCCCTTTTGATCTGTTACCAGATATTCATGTTCTTTCTGAATAGGGAACTGCACCTCTCCTTGTTTAATATGCTGTGAATAAAAGAGTGGAATTGCACCTTCTTCTGCATCATCACGAAGTATCTCACGATTACGAAAATCAACTGTCAATCCCGTTTTCATCTTTAGCCCAATATCTGGTAATGTTTTATCAAATCTATGTAATCGTTCCAGTACAGAAACTTCTTTTTCGTCTGTTACTAAATAAACGTAATAATCATCTCCCGAAACCACGAGACTATATGGCACTGTCAACGAGGTCAGATTATCAAAATCACTATTTGATTGTGAAGAAGTAATTGTAACCTTCTCCGGCGTTTTGTTTGTCTTTTCTACTTTTATTATGATCGTTTCCTGCAAGACATCTTCCTTATCAAACACCTTATTCCTGCTTACAAATAAATGAATATGTTCTAATTTTCCTTCTGTCAGAAAATACTGTCTAAAACGCTTAAAATATGCCCCAGAAGTCCATGAACGAGGGACAATATACACCATTTCACCGCCATCATCAAGATTAAATAATCCCATTGCGGCAAAAATGAAATATAAATTGGGGGCACCGTAACAAACTTCCGGCATAACCCTTGCTTCCGGCGCATCCTTAGGTATCTTCATATATGGAGGATTTCCAATTACAAAATCATACTTCTTAGGTTCAGGATTGCTCCCCAGCATATGATTAAAGTCTAAATACTGGCTTATAATATAATTATCTGTAATAATATTAATTTGAATGTCTTTTTTTGAATTTGCCTGATAAGCATACAAATTTTCCTTTAACAATTCCAAAATATTATTATCGTTCTCATAACAGGTTAATTCTATTGACTGAACAGAATCAAACTGTTCTAATCGTTCTAAAAGTGCACAAGATAATATCCCTGACCCTGCTCCTGCATCTAAAATACGAACCTTGGACAAATTTTCAGGAATAATATATAATCCCGCCATAAATCGTGCCGTTTCTTTGCTTGTAAAAAACTGGCCATATTTTTTACGCTCTTTTTTTGGCATATCATCAATATATTTATTTGTACGTTCAATAATATAATCTAGCATCATTTGCCTTCTTCTCCATATAACAACCATTTTATTGTTCTATTGCAAGAAAATGTAATGGTATTTTATTATCCCCTTTTTTTTAGAGCAATTATTTTTGAATCATTCTTTGTTTCTAATGTTCCTTTATCCAAAAAACAATACTGCTCCAATTCCTCAGCCGAACATCCTATTTCTTCAACCAGTTGACTTGCTGTAACAATATTATTTTCTAATAATAATACTATTGCCTGCTTGTGCGCAAACGGCTTTTCAACTGGCATTTCCTTATCTAATGGCTCTTTTCTCCAATACACTCTTGTTGTCATTTGATCCTTTAAATACTTAATTTGATTGGAAGATAAAATACCAAGAGTATCACATCGATAAATCATACACCCTATAGAAGCTTTCCATTTCGCTTTTAACTGAATAAAATGGTCTATAGATGTTGAAAACACATCTTTTGAAAATGTTTCTTTCGGCAAAAGAAATGCACCTGCAAACCTGTCTGCCTCATTTTCAAGTTTTTCATGAATTGCACTATTTTTTAAATCTTCCTCTGAATAATAATCCGAATGCATAAGTAAATGTCCCAATTCATGTGCGATGTCAAATCTAATTCTAACATTGGTATCCTTATCACTACTCAAGAAAATAAATGGTTTATTATCAAACCATACTGAAAATGCATCCAACTTGTTTAACCTTAATTGCATTTTAGATACCATTATTCCTTTTTTTTGAACAATACTTACCAAATTATCAATAGGTCTGTTTCCTAGCCCCCAATATTTTCTCAATGTCATTGCATACTGCTCTATTTGCTCATTGTCCAACGGATTTATCCCATCATCTTCATAGGTTATTTTGGGCAAGTCTAATGCTGGAAAGTCAATGTATTTTTCCAAATAATCATTAATCTCTCTAAATATCTCAATTTTTTCTCTTGCCGCATTTAACACTTTAACCTTTGTTGTCTTTTTACATCTAAAAAAAACTGCACTACTGGCATTTTCATTCGCTGGCATAGGTTTATAGAAAAAACTTGTAGGATATTTGAGTACACCAGCAATCGTATTTAAAATCGCCTTACTAGGGGCATTCTTACCCATTTCATATTGAGAGATTGCTTGCTTACTTACCGAAACCAAGTCAGATAATTCTACCATTGACAATCCTCTAGAAATTCTTGCTTGTTTAATCCTATATGGCACAACCTTTTTTTCGCTTTCCATCATATCCACCAACACTCTATATTATTTTTTCGATTTCATCTGACAAATTCTTTTTTAAAGCAACAATTGATTCTTCAACTAATTCTTCTGGTACATAATTTTTGTACATATTTGTATCTGCAAGAAGATTAACTGTATATTCAGATCCTAAATAGTTTTCATTCGGAAGTACAATATTTAAGTGTGTCATATCTCCATACTTATATCCATATGTAATTTGTGCATATTTTTTACTTTCGACCACCACAGGATATTCCCCTGAAAGGTCAAACGCCAGTTGCATACTTAACCCTGCATTTGATTTGGCATATTCCTTTTTATATGAAGACGGAGGCAATAGTTTAAAAGCCCCATCTGTCCTCCCCAAATTTACAATAAAATCTTTTGTTTCTATACATAACGCCTTATGCTTATAACTATTAACTTGTTTCAAGGAAACAGAATAATCAGCCTTAGGGTTAAAAGCAGAATCATTAAACTGCCTTTCTATAGCATATGTCCTTAAATGTCCAAATACTGTTTCTCTTTTTTCAAGTGAAAAGAAATCCTCATTCTTTTTCTTAAATTGCTCAAAAGTTCTAATTGCCACAATCATATTATTATAAGTGGTTGCTTTAAAAGCGAATCCAAAATTCTCTTCAAATAATTCCATAATTCTATTTTCCATCAAGCCACCTCTTTCTGCCAAGTATTATATATTATTAATCGATATAAGTCAATATATTTTTATATTTTTTATGTTTTTGTCTAGTTCAGCGGTTTGTGTTTTTAATAAGCCTAGAATATTGTTACTTAAATATCCTATTAATCACATAGTACTATAGCGTGTTATAAAATATCATTAAGGAAAAGACAGGTTATACTTGCCCGCCTTTATTCCTACACATTTTATTATCTTGCAAAACTTCGTTCCAATTTGTCCCTATGTTCTTTTAATTCATTCTGCTTTTCATACAAACTGTTACGCGCCTCACATAGTTTTTCATTTGCTCTAATCTTTCTCTAACACCTCCCCTACACCCCAGATTTATCTGTTTTTTCTCCTGTCAAGATGCGGATTTTATTGTTATTCTCTTTCATCTGCTCTGAAACACATATCCAATCTACTAAATCCCGTACTTCCATATCCATATCATAGAGGTCTGTTTATGTCAAATTTTCGTGCAGAATCGCACCATTACTTTCTTTTCTGTATCTGTCATACTCTCCCTCAACTTTCATATCTAAAAAATTCTCTTGCCAACGCTTCTGCCATAGCCTTATTGTATCCCTGTTTCAAATTGGATCTATACTAAATAAGTAGACACGATCATGCACTACCTGTTACAATAAATCAGACACCAAAAAGGAGGCAC
>CANRMA010000019.1 GCA_947631625.1 uncultured Lachnospiraceae bacterium
ACAGCTGAAGATATATAACTACAGGGATTACAACAATTTCCCCATGCGTCCTCTTGGATGGAAGACTCCTTCTCAGGCGCTAAAGGATTATAAGGTCAGAGTGTAACATATGTTTGACAAACCTACACTATTATAAATATTTGCCAATTTATAAATATTTGCCAATTTATTGTAGGATTACAATACATTATGTTGCAACTGAATATTTTAAAAGCAGAGAGGCTTCCTTTGAGTTTTTGAGTTATATTTTACACCAAATTATTCATACATTAACTTTTAATATAAATCCATATCTATAACAAGGCACGAATATCTTCCACAGTTTCAACAATATATGTAGCCTTAGATTGCTTTAACTCCTCACAACTGCCATAGCCATATAAAACCCCTATTGAATCTATGCCGGCCTGCGAAGCTCCCAAAATATCATATTTTCTATCCCCAATCATAACTGTTTTTGACAAATCAGTAACTTTAGATTGCTCAAGGGCATATTGTATTATATCGGCCTTTTTACTACGTGAACCATCCATAGTCGCCGCTGCCACAAAATCAAAATAACTGTCTATATTAAAATACTCAAGTATCCTGACGGCAAAATCCTCAGGCTTGGATGTCGCAAGAACGATCGTTTTGCATCCATCTTTCAAAAACTTCAGTAAATTATCTATTCCGTCATATAACTCATTTTCATATATTCCTTTATCACTAAAGTATTCTCTGTAATCCTCAATAGCGCTCATACATTCATCCTGGGTAAATCCATAAAATTGGGAAAATGAATCAAGAAGCGGCGGTCCTATAAATTTATACAGACTAGTCCTGTCAGAAACGTTGATATTCTTCTTTTTTAAAGCATAGGCAACAGAATTGGTTATACCCACTCCAGGATCGGTAAGTGTACCATCCAAATCAAAAAGAATCGTAGCGTAGCGCGATGGTTTATTCTCATTCATTTTAACCAATACCTCTTTTGCCTTGAATTAAAATGGAAGTGCTGAAATAACCCAACACTTCCACATTATCCTTATGGCAGATAAAAAAACGGAGAAAGAGGGATTTGAACCCTCGCGCCGCGTAAACGACCTACACCCTTAGCAGGGGCGCCTCTTCAGCCTCTTGAGTATTTCTCCACAGTCTGAATTACCTCTACCAATACGGATTTTGAATATGTCAAATGCTTATTTACATATGACGCATTTGTTATTATACATAAGGCAACTTTATTTGTCAATGCCTTTTGTTTGACAAACCTACATTTTGTTTGATCAATTATAATAAAAAAACTATAATATTATATATAAGCGACGGATCTAACGCTTGTTTGTGTGAATATACCATAATAAAATGTATTATTTTATATAATGAATATATTAAAAACAATTACTTAATATGGCAAAACCTTCAAATAATCACAAATCCCTCGATAACAAATCTTTCTTATGGTTATCGTTATGCTTAATCTAATTATTACATATTTATAAATAAATTATTCTAAACATTATTCAAAACATATCGTTAAGACGACATATTTAATATTCCTGAATTTTGCCAATATATAATCAATATATGATAATTAAATATCCCCGGATATTGTTATTATATGAAATATCTCTAAACATTGCCGATATACTGAACATTCACAAACTCCGCGCTTCATTATAACTTGCAATATTCCTCTACAGCTGTTTCATATAGATCATTTCCTTTAGAATCAATTACCACTATAACAGGAAATTTCTCCACTTCCAATTTACGTATCGCTTCTGTTCCAAGATCATCATAAGCAATTACCTCTGATGATTTAATCGCTTTGGAAAGCAGCGCTCCGGCTCCGCCTACCGCCGCGAAATAAACTGCGCCGTTCCTCACTATTGCCTCTTTTACAGCCGCTGAACGTTTACCTTTGCCTATCATTCCAATCAAACCCAGATCCATCAGGGCAGGAGCATATTTATCCATACGGCTTGAGGTTGTCGGTCCTGCTGAACCAATAGGTCTGTTTTCCCTTGCGGGCGATGGCCCCATGTAATATATGATATTATCTTTTATATCTATGGGAAGCTTCTCTCCTTTTTCCAACGCTTCATACATTCTTTTATGGGCTGCATCTCTCGCAGTATATATAGTTCCGGTAATATAAACATATTCTCCTGCTTTAAGTTTTTTCGCATCCGACGCACTTATCGGAGCCTGGATGTATTGCTCCATTATGATCCTCCATTCATAATCATGTCGCACAGGTAATTGCATGGCTCTAATTGTAAGACTCTCTTTCACAAATAAAGATTTAGTCCAAAAGCTCTTATTAACACTAAATCTATATTATCCTTTGGGCATGCCTGTTTACATGACAGCATATGTTTACGCCTACGGGCAGTCCGGCAATATGCGTGGGATATGTATTTATATTAACCGCCAATGCTGTCGTAGTACCTCCTAATCCCGCCGGACCTATACCGGTTTTGTTAATGGTTTCAAGCAACTCTTCTTCCAAATCCTTCACATAAGGAATCGTCGAGCGTTCATTCACAGCTCTGGTCAAAGCTTTTTTAGCCATTATTGCGCATTTTTCAAATGTTCCTCCGATACCTACTCCTACCACCATTGGCGGGCAGGCATTGGGACCTGCATCTCTAACCGCTGTAAGAACCGCCTCTTTCACACCTTCAATCCCATCCGCAGGCTTTAACATAAATACTCTGCTCATATTCTCACTGCCAAATCCTTTGGGCGCAACGGTAAGTTTTACTTTGTCACCGGGAACGATATCATAATGGATGATCGCCGGTGTATTGTCTTTGGTGTTCTCACGAATTAACGGATCTTTAACAACCGACTTCCTGAGGTAGCCCTCCGTATACCCTTGCCTTACTCCTTCGTTAATGGCAGTTTCCAAATCTCCTCCCACGAAATGGACATCTTGACCGATCTCGACAAAAATAACCGCCATTCCTGTATCCTGACAGATCGGTATCATATCCTCTCCCGCAATTTTAAGATTATCCTGTAATTGGCATAATATCTGTTGTCCTAACGGGGATTTTTCAGTATTTACCGCATTTTTCATGGCGCAAATCATATCATCTGCCAGAAAATGATTTGCTTCAATACACATCTCCTTAATATTTTCCACAATATCAGATACATTTATTTCGCGCATAGCTACCCTCATTTATCAATATACTTCTGTATACACAATATATAAAAATAATTTAACCTTCTAATCTGCAATCTGCGCCCTGATTTCCTCAAGTTCTTCCTGTGAGGGTTCCGACGGCTTCCAACCTATTTTCTGGCCATCATTATCATATCTGGGGATTAAATGCATATGAAAATGAAATACCGTCTGCCCTGCGGCCTCTCCATTATTTTGAACAACGTTAAACCCGTCACAGCCCAACTTGTCCGTCATATCTGCTGCCATTCTTTTGGCTAATACAAATACATCGGCTGCTGTCTTCTCCGGAAGCTCATATATATTTGCATAATGATCTTTGGGCAGTATCAAAGCATGACCTTTTGTCGCAGGTCCAAGGTCTAAAATCACACGGAACTTTTCATCTTCAAATATAGTTTTAGATGGGATTTCTCCGTTGGCTATCTTACAGAAAATACAATTATCATCTTTCATTTTGCACTCATCCTTTCACGATTATAATATAACATAGGTAATTGAGAAACATTCTCTAAAGCTTCCGAATTTTATCAGTCTCCTGTCATGATATAATTTTATTTTAAGTCTATCCGAATATAAAGATCTGATCCAACGATCTGAGTACGTTGAAATCACCTTTCATTCTCATATCACCTGCCATAAAAGCCCTCTGGAAATTGGTCATGCCGGAAACAATTTCTTTCATGGAAGCCTGACTCATCTGTATCTCAACATCAAAATTATCTCCTTCGCCATAATAACAATTGATATGCGCACCATCCACTTCAATGATAATAGGTTTCTTCTTTTCTTCAATTACGATCTTGCATTTAGTGGCAAAGCCGGCTAAAGGTTTAAAATGCGTTTCCAGATCAGCCAAAAACTCAGAAGTATTTTCTTTTTCACTATTTCCCATCATATCCCTGAACAGACTGGTCAACTCCTGAATATCGGCTTTTTGACGCTGCACGTAACTGTCGTCAGAAGCATATTGCGATAATTGTTCCGATTCCTGCGGAGTCAGATCAATATTGCGCGGAACCGTTATCTTCTGCTTAACCGCCTGATTGCTTGCCGGCAGACAGGGCATTTTCTGATTGATCGTACGATAAAGATTCTCCGCTTTCTTTTCAATAATACGGAGATAATCCTCGTTATTTTCCAAAATACTCATATCTTCAATATAGCCGCATAAACCGCTGCACGGGCGTCCGCCTAAAATTTCCCAGGCCGTTGCAAGATTAAGTTTCCCGTCCTGCTCGCCATATGTTGTTGACATTACAATAGGGCACATATAAATATTTCCTATCTTTTCCTTATCACCATAAAGCCAGCACGCATCCAAAAACTGCTGCATATATCCGCCTATGCCATACCATTCTATAGTAGTCGCAAGTATAATGCCGTCAACATCTTTTAAGGTCTGGGGTAATGTCGTTATGCTGTTTTTCAATTCATGCAGCTTAAACATTTCTACCGTCACATGAAGTTCGTCCAACACTTCTTCTATCTTGTCCAATACATAGAGCGTAGGATCATCCATTAACCCTCTGCCGCCATAATAAATATTAATTTTCATATCATGACCCCTTTCTTATTCCGGAAAACAGCCATAAAACTCCTGCTGCCGCAAATCCCATCAATACACCGCCTATATGCGCCATATTGTTTACATAACTACTGGTAAATCCACAGTACAATGAAAATGCGATCACAAATGCAATTCTGCCTGCAGTTATTTCGGTAATCTTCCCCTTATTGAGAATAGCCAACATTAACATTGCCCCTTCTACTCCGAAGACTGCCCCGCTTGCTCCAAGCGAGCTTACATAATTACCGGTAAACAACTCGTATCCTGCGGAAAAAACATCCCCTGACAGACCGGACAAAAAATAGATCAAAGCGTATGGCAAGTGTCCGACGCTTTTCTCCACAACATTTCCTATATAATACAATATAAGCATATTATTAACAAGATGCTGTATATCTGCATGCAAAAATATATTTGTTAAAAGCCGATACCATTCTCCGTTCTCTATTATGTCCATTACACCGAAAGTACCTATATTATATAACATATCTCCTGTAAATGTACATACAACATATAAAACAATATTAATTATTACCAAAGTAATATTTACCCATGGTATTATTTTACGGTCTATAATGTTATTGCAGTTATTATCTGCAGCTTCTTTACGGTCATTTTCCCCGGACGGGACCTCCGGCAGATTAAATAAGAAATTTTCCAGTATACCCTTCATCCCATAAAAATCCGAAATCTGATTTTCATAGATCAACAGTCTGTTATTTACCGTATCTATCACCCAGCTAAATCTATCCTGCTCGCAAATTTGCCGGGCCTTATTCATATCTGCGCATAGTATAAGCGACAACACATGAACGTCTTTTATTCCTTTTGCATTAAAAAACCCCATGATCTGATTTCTGACATGCCGGTACTGATCCTGCGTTATATATAAACTCTGAACATAATCAATAACATATAAAACATTTACATATGTATTCTCATTACGAAAGAAAAAAGTAAACTCCGGCAGATTAGACGGAATCTTATTAAATCCCTGTTCAGTCAATAAATGTTCCAACTGTTCAAATATCATGATATTATTATGCCTTTCTCTTTACTTTTGAGATTAACATTTTAACTCTTTGATGTCAAACAGTAAACAAATATTTTATTTTATCTGTAGCAATAATTCAACTTGCCGAACCTGATTTCATCCCCGGGCTCCAACTCCACAGTTTCACTTGGTTCCATTCTTAAACCGTTCTTATATGTACCATTTGTGGAATTCATATCGGTGAGCATTATTTTTTCATTCTGTTTTTCGATCCTTGCGTGCAGTCTGCTTATTGAATCATCCATAAGCACACAATCGACACAACCCGGCATTTTCCCTATAGTAAATGGGAATTGTGTCAATTCTATATGTTTTTTATTCTTTTTATCCAATGCATACAATTTATATTCAACATTATTATATCGATTGTCAATAAATACCGTTTCACCGCAGTCCGCACTTTCTTCCTTATGCGCGGTCATTTCTTTTACATTGGAAGGTAATACCATCCGTTTAACTGACGGGCTTTCATCAGATATATCTTCTCCCTGAAAACTTTCATATCTTGTTTTCTCATTTCGAAACTCATCTTCTATATCAACTTTCAATTCCCTGTCTTCTCTCTCTTTTTTTGCGGTTCTTTTGCCTGTAAGCATAAGCTGAAAAAGAGAAAATACAAGACACAACGACATAATGACCACACAGCATAAAATTATCATAGTTTCCTTAGATGTAAGTTTATAATTAAAATACACCCAACCTGCGGCACATATTCCAATAAGAGACGCCAATACAAAAAAACCGTAAAATCTTCCGCTGCTTTTACGTCTCTTTTCAGATCCCTTCTCCGTCCCGTCTTCTTCGTAAGCTGTGCCGTCATATATATCGATATCCGGATCTTCATGCAAAAAAGAATTATCGTCATAATCATGCGTCTTAGCATATTCTTCATTGCTTTGTATCTCCCGAAAAGAACTTTCTTCAATAACAGCATGTATATCCGGCACATCATTGTCAGATTCATTAAATAAAGTTAATGCATCCGTCAGGAAAAAATCCCTATTCTCCGACATTTCATAGATTTGATATATATTGTCCGCAAGAAGCTTATCCGAATTATTTATATGCGCGAGAAGAAAATCCATCAGCTCCTCATACCGATACGAAATACTATCTTCCTTCTGCGGATAATATAAACATGAATATCTTTTTGTTGACAGGTCATAAAAAATACAATCCGGTCTTGTCAGCAGTTCTTTTTCATCCATAAAAAACTGTCCCAGATTTCTGTAAATGGTGTTCATCTGAATAAAAAAATCTCTGACCTGTTCATAAGAAAGCTGCTTGCTTTTATAAAGATTTTCAACCGATACTTTAGAACTTATATCATAATAAAAGTAAACCTCTCCGTTTATATCCCGCACAGAACATTTTATAAGACCGTCTATTTTGTTGGATGTCAACATTCTGTATTTATAACTTCCACGCTCACTTGTATCTTCACTTTTAAGTATCATATAATTATGATCGTAGTCTTTATAATATTTAGCTTCAACCATTTTCATCACCCACTTTGTTCATAAAATTTTCTGCCATTCTGCATTTCCTTATTATCTTAACAGGATTGGTTATCCGGGCTTTAGCCTGCGTTTGGATATTCCATCCGTTCTCACCGGATATTGTAAAAAAATTAACAATTGGATTCTTCACTCTGCATGAACCAATAACTGTTACTTCATTTCCATCCAACTTTACTTCTCCTTCAACACCGCCTGTACCAAAATACTTTTTCCCAAACCGTTCCGACATATGCCCATTTACATATTCAAGCGCCTCATCCTTTTCTTTCTGAACACTGCCGCGAAAACAAAGGCTGTACGCATCCTGAAATAATACACATTTATCATATAGATAAAATCCGGAATAAATCAAAAATATAAATAAGAAGATAACCCACGGCATTAAAAAACTTGCTTCAACAGACATATATCCTTTTATGCCCGTATACTTATCTGTGATCTTAAACAAAAATACTCACCCCCATACCTATGGTAAGAAACGGAATAAATGCAAAACTGCTCTCCTTTTTTGCTTTTCTAAACACTATTAAAAACAGGGCTGCTATTGAAGAAAGCATAAGACTAACGCACAACCCTAAAAAACATTGGCTAAAACCCAATACCGGCCCAATTGCAAGAAGTATAAGTCCATCTCCATATCCTATTTTTTCTTTTGTGCAAAAACCTGTCAGCAAAAAAAACAGTCCCGGCAAAAGTGAACAACAAATGCCTGCAAGCGACAGATTTCCTTCAAAAATCTGCTCAAGACTTATGCCAAAAGATAAAATAAGCCCCACCAGGATCAAAACAAGCGGTATTTCTTTCTTTTTAATATCGAACACGGAACATACGCACAAAAAGGCTATCGGTCCCGCTTTTAATATACCCTGCGTTATTTGCATTTGGAACACCTCCCTCTGCCCCCTGCCTCAGATAATGGAACCGTATAAACAGTTCTTTTTAACCCCGAACAGGTTACGGACGTATGATAACTGCTGCCCTGATTGGTTATGTATACAATCTCCGGAACAGCATTCTTACCACATTTTTCACAGGGATAGTATTTCCCTCCCGCCAGATTTCTTTTATCATTTAATCCATCGGCATTTACAGATGTTATAGCCGGATTAAGATAAGTACAGTTCCTATTGGTATGGTAAACCGTTCCTGTTTCCGTAATGTACACCATCGGATCATTATCTGCCATATTGCTTACCGTACTGCTTACATCGTAACCCGTCCATGCCCGGCCATAATAGCGTTGATATACCTTGAAGCCATCGAAACCTAAAATTTGAACAACCGGCTGTACGTAATAAGAAACGCCTATCTCAATGATGTCATTACTTCCCATTATCGAAGAATTTTTAAAACTTATCCCTGCTGCGCCGTTTTTAATACATGATCTGTCCAGACACGTTTTTCCCGCTGCTTTTATAACTTGACTTTCAGCATATACATTGGATATTAATGCTGAAGACAAACCTTCAACTGATAAAATTCCCGCCGCTTTTTCATATAAGTATCCGGAAAATGCCATTTCATTACCCGTCTGATGAAGGGCTGCCTCAATACGGCTCTGGATACCTATCATATTTATTGCCGACATTATCTGAATTATAAAAAACATAAACAACGGAAGGGCAAACGCCGCCTCCACGGTCATAGATGCATAGAGCTTCCGTGAGGTAAAAGAGGACGCCCTTTTTATCAGTCTTTTTTGAAATAGAAGTTTCAGATATGTCCGGAGAGAATTCTTTGTCGAATTGATTTTTTTGTGGTCTTTATTATTATCTGACTGTAAAAAGGGCATCCTCTTTTACCTCCTTTCCGCTCAATACATTTAATAAAACCCATATAAGCGTTCCATTTCATAGCTGTAGCCAAAGCCGCTCGTTATTTCAAGCTGTGCTTTGAAAGTATCAAAACAACCGTCAAGTCTGAATGAAGCATTCCCCGGAGTCTTCCTTATATCCATTTCCATAATATCCATTGCCCGAAATGTTCTGTCTTCTTCAGACGTCATAAAAAGCAAAACTTCAAGATATTCTTTATAACTAAGACCTCTCCCGCTATCTCCGCCGGACAGACTGCCTTTTACATTTTTTATGCTGTTAATTCCCGTTTTCCAATCGGCCGCACTTTTATATAACGGAACCCTGCCGCCATTAAGAAGAGCTTTTACATCCTGAAGACTTTCCACATAAGCCCATGCAAACAGAATCGTATATTTGACAGGCTCCAACAATGCCGGCATCATCGTTACCGCAGAAAGCGCCAATGCCATAGTTTCCGCCTCGGCAATCTTCGCGGCGTCGGAAAGAATATATATAATATTGGCAACTTCTCTTATATGAAGGATTTTTTTGGCAACCTGTTCAAGATTATTCCAATCGGTATTTTCGCCGGCAATTATGTATTCTAGCTGATACTGCAACATAGAATTCTCTTTAATTTTTCCATAATAGCCGAATTTTTTAAACAAATATGCCAGAAAAAGAATCTCATTTGGCCCGCCTGAGACCATTGCCGCATCACTGCAGACACCGCTTCCTTCCATAAGTTCACGTCCGGAAATATATTGTTTAAGATCCGCTTTTACATCAGAAATCCCGGTTGTGTCATCCAACACCAGATTTAATACGCCTATACTCCTTGTCGAATTTGCAATATCCGCAGGATTATTCAACGGCACTTCCTCAAATACACCTTCTTCAACCTCTTTCTGAGGTAGTCCTATTCTTTCGATATCATTCTGATATTTTTTTCGTTCACCGTTTATATCCCTTGAATCCATGCCTGAGGAACTTATCTCTCCGTAATTTCCCATAACCCTTTTTAACAGACCGGCTGTCGGATAATCCGCCATATAATCAGTAATCTGTCGCTTTAATACAGCTCCTTTATCATCAGAGGCAAGCGAATATTCCGTGATTTTTACACTTTTCATACGCATATTCAGGAAATCTTTTGAGAAATCCAGTATATTACCATCCTGACATTGAAAATTTTTCTGCATATATTCTCGTAAATGTTCTTCCGCATTGACAACAGACGGGGCAGACGAACCATAGGAAGTGTCAACAAACAAAAGATCATATTGCTCTAACAGTTCCCTATGATACTCCGCCAGAACAGAATTCATGCCTATGTCCGAAACACACTCGAATTTCATTTTTATCGCGCTTATCCTTGCGCCTTCCACCAAGGTAAGCACAAACGAAAGAATCACACTTAAAGACAGTGATAAAAAAACCGTTATATATCCTTTTCTCATGACATTACCGTATTACTGTCCGACGTGATTTTTTCAAATACGCTCTCCACAAGACTGCGAAGCTGATTCTTAAATATGATCACAAGTCCTATCAGCACCACTATAATAAGTATGATCTCTACAGTGCCCATACCTTCGTCTTCTACAAGAAATTCCTTAAAACCTTTTAAATTATTTTTATTCATATGATATCTCCTTTCACATTATTTTGTTTACTATATATCGTATTTATATTACCGATTTACCGCAATCACCTGCATATTCATTTTTACATTGAAAAAGAAAAATATGCCGGGATCATAATTATTACCATTACTATGCATAACATCATCATCATTGGGACAAGAAGTTTAGTACCGGCTTCCTCTCCAAGTTTTTTGGCCGTATTTTTTCTCTCATTAAATGCTTCTGTCGCTTCCTGACGCATAAGATGAATAAAATTACTGTTGCCCTTACGTATATTTTGAGATAATAAAGCGCTCAACTTCATATACTGCTGCAAACTGCACCGTTTCCCCAAATGCGTATAAACCTCCGTTTCGGACACACCGCTTTGCAATTCGTGGCAGAGCAGCAGAATTTCTTCATACACGTATCGCTTTTTCGCCGGATTTTTTTGTTTCTTATAATCCTCTCCCATCTTAAAAAATGCATTTCTTATCGTCATTCCCGCTCCCATATACAATGTAAGCTTATTGATGATCTCAGGATAATCCAACAAAAGTTCCCTATCGCGCTTTTTTAACAGACTCTCTGTATCCTTGTTTTGAGATATAAAAATGAAGACCGCCGTAATACAGATAAGCAGAAATAAATAACTACTGCTGTCATCTGTCATCTCTTTCCAGACTACCGGTTCATCTCCTACCACCTTAGGCAATACCATCCTATCTTCGGTTCTGCTTAACTGATCCTGTTCTTCTAACGCAGCATTTAATTTTTTGTTAAGCTGCTCTTTCTCCGTCAATTCGGCCGGGCATATCTGCACCGGAAATACATCTTCAAATTCTAACTCATCATATTTAAAGCATGCCGTCAAAGTCACAACTTCCGGCGCTTCCAGATCATCGTTCTGTACAGTCCCGTCCGTATGTACTATTGAATAGCTATTGCTTTCCCATGAAATAGTAAAGGGATATCCATCCATGGAAGTTATAAGATTGAGGTTTTCAGTTACCGAATCAAGACTGTCGTTATCACCTAAAATAGCCGTCGGCAATGCCAATGATGCCTTTTCATACAACAAATTGATCTGATCTTCAGGTATTTTCTTCTCCGAAACCGTATAAGGGATCTCTTCCTCATCTCTTCCGCCGAGCTTTGCAGATAACATAAGCTCTATGTTTCCTTCTCCATAAGAATTCCTTTCAATGTATCCGTCTCCTTTTATAAGACTTCCCATGCGTACACTGACCGCTACACACAGTACAAGCAGATTTCCGGTAAAAAGTATTAATAATACCAAAGAGTATTGTTTTATATAAAAATCCTTTATCTGCTGTGCCTCAGGCATTTCAGGATTTAATAACTTAAGCTTTGCTCCAAGCCTGCTTTTACGCTGCTGTTCCTTATTCCAAAGTTCTCTATAGGGCTTTTTATTTTTTCTAAACCCTGCCATCACAATATCTTTTTGTTTTATAAGCCATGCTGCCGCTTTTGAGAAACAGCGCTCTCCAATAAACGTCTTATCCCCTCTGCGCTCAATATATGAAGAAACATTCTCCTTTCGGGATACTATGAAAAGTAACAGAAAAAGCATAAGAATAAAAAGATACAAACAAATCATGATCAAACCTCTATTTCAACTATTTTTCCCGACATCAACAGCGCAGCAATATAAACAAACAGGCAGGCTGTCATTACAGTAACTCCTACAGGATTATGATATAAAGCATCAAAGAAGCCTTTTGACGTTATATCAATATAGAGTATTATTATAAACGGTATGACATTCATAATTTTTTGTTCCATTTTTTTAGAACTTATCATAACCTGTATTTCCTTATCTACCATAATCTTCTGTTCTATAGTGTCGGCAGTTTCCGCTAAAATTTCCGTCATATTACCGCCGTTACGCTTAGCTATCATAAAAACATCCGCAAACTGCATTATATCCTGAATATGACTTCTTACCGCCAAATCATATAAAAGCTTTTCAAGAACAATGTTATTGTCCAGACCTTTTGCAATATAATTAAGCTCAGTACAAATATAACTTTCCTTTCCATAAAGCACAGACATGTCTTTATATGACTCTCTAAACGAATTTTCGACGGAATAACCTGCTCTTTGATTTGCAGACACAGCAAGTACGGCATCTTTAAACTGTGCATTAAGCTCTTCCTTTCTTTTCCCGGCAAGTTCCCGTTTTTTTAATTTGAGAAAAAACGGCAAGGACGGTATCAGTATCAGAAATGCCCATATTGAACGATAGAAAAAATAGCTTATAATTCCTAACAGCAGAAACCCTTGGGCTGTATACAGCGCATATTCTCCGGGATTTAAGATATAATTCTCATAATCAATCCCTTTATGTGTCAATACCTGCTGCCTTGAGTTTTTCAACATATTCCAGTTCTCCCTTTTTTTGCAATACACCTACTATTTTTCCGGTTTCGTCTTCACAGATCTCTTCATATTTGTATAGGGTTTTCAGCTCGATCCCGTCATCCTTATATCCAAGTACTTCCGTAATCTCCAAAACTTTTCTGCTCTTATCCCTAAGCCTGCCCAAATGAATTATTACATCGATTCCCGATGCTATCTGCTGCCTTATCGCGCTCACGGGAAGATCCATACCCATTAATATCATATTTTCCAGTCTGCCAAGCATATCCTTAGAACTGTTGGCATGTCCCGTAGACATGGACCCGTCATGACCGGTATTCATACACTGCATCATGTCAAAAGCTTCTCCGCCTCTTACTTCACCAACGATAATGCGGTCAGGCCTCATACGAAGAGACGTTTTTATAAGATCCCGTATGGTAATCTCCTTACAGCCTTCAACATTGGCATTTCTTGTTTCCATCCTGACTATATTAGGAATATTCATGATCTGAAGCTCTGCGCTGTCTTCAATTGTAATGATCCTCTCTTCCTCAGGAATATAATTTGACAGAAGATTTAAAAATGTGGTCTTTCCGGAACCTGTACCTCCACTTATAAAAATATTGTATTTTGCCTGCACTAACTTTTGAAGGAAACAGCATGCCTCTTTTGAAACTGAGCCAAATGCTATTAAATCCTCCATTGTTATCGGTTTATCCGGGAACCGCCTTATAGTCACGATAGGTCCGTTCAATGCCACAGGACTTAATACTATATTTACCCTCGCTCCGTTTTCCAATCTGGCATCCACAATAGGAGAAGCCTCATTTACCACCCTGTTACATGCGGCAACGATCTGCTGTATTACATCGTTGAGCTTTTCAACGCTTTCAAATCTAAGGTCGGATTTAAACAGACTTCCTTTTTTTTCCACAAAAATATCTTCAGGGCCGTTGATCATTATTTCAGTTATTTTAGGATCGTCTATGAGTTCCTGCAGCACATCCAACTTTCTTACTGCATGAAAAAGTTCTTTACGCAGACTTTCTTTTTCCGCAAGACTTAAAGAGAATTCCCTTCCGCAACTTATAAGCAGGTCATCTATAAGTTCATGCATCTGCTCATCAGACGTTTCTTTGGAATAATCAATACTCGCAGTCAGTCTCTTTTTTAATTCTTTCCTTATGTCATCTTGTCTGCTTCTCATACAAATCCTCTTGAATTATGGCCTTAACATATCCTGCAAACTCGCCATGTGTCATAAGATTAACATCATCAGGCAGCTTTTTAAAAAACGGAAATCTGCACTTAACGGTTTTGTCCGAAATATATCCCATTTCATTTAACTGCAGAATTTTTTCGTATTGATCGATCTTTGCCATTGCAAATCCGTCGTCTTTGGTTATTGTGTATATTTTGCTGCATCTTGATAAAAGTTCGAACAATCCGTTCATACCGTCAGTAAGATCTAAAATAAGATATTCATAATCACTTACGGAATTTATCGCATCCAACAGCTCCAACCAGTCTTCTCCCGTAATTTCCTGCATATCCATACATGACTGCCCCGGCGGTATAAAATCCAACCGATTAACGCTCTGCACTATCGAAGAAAATTTCAATGCAAATTTTTCTTTGGCGCATCTGAAATAATATAACATATCCATCATATCCGCCTGAAATTCTCTGTGAAACATTTTCGAAAATCCTGAATAACATTCAAAATTAAGATACAGAACCTTATGCTCTTTCGACAGCAGCTGACCCATGGTCAACGCAAAAGAAGTTTGAAGACATCTTTTTATCGGAGAATATATGCCTATTATTTTTGCACTGTTTTCCGATACTTTTTTAATGTTCTGCCATTTGTTCATATCCGTTATGCATTCTGTCAGCTTACTTAAGATTTCTTCCGGACTTTGATACTTATTTATGTATTGATAACCTTCTTCATTTATTTCATCACTTTCTTTCAGAATGAATATATTTGGAATATCTGTATTTATCTTAAGCCTTCCCATAGCGCTTTCCGCAATAAGCAGTACAGATACATTATTATTTTCCAAAAAATTCTTCAACTCCTGCGTTTTGGTAAAAAGATGTAGGGTATACACCGGCGGTATCTTATCAATCATATACTCTGCCATCCGGAAGGCATAATTTTCTTCCGGATCGCAGACTACAAATATTTGCTGCTTCAAAAAAATCCTCCCAATTCAAGCATTACGCTACAGTATATAGGCAATGCAAAATGTATTTTATTCGTTTTATATTTTTTATGATCGTCTCTTATATCCTCGCCATACAATTTCCAATGACCGCTCTTAATAACATCCGACATATATGATAGTAAATAGTACATTCTTTCCCTGAAATTACGCTCCGACAACATTTTTACCACAGCCGGGACCGCTCCTATGATAAATGAAATCATAATTACAACCGGCAATCGGTCTGCCTTAATAAAACTGCCTGTCATAATAAAAAGTTTTACATCTCCGGCGCCTAAACCGCCTATTTTATATAAGGGATACAAAACGCAGAATGAAAGAAGCATTGAAATCAGGGAATTTCCGGCGCCGTACCGTCCGTTTTCAGATATATTTAAGACTAAACCAAGAAAAATACCAAATACGATCCAGTAATTATATATTCTGTCATATTTAAGATCCATCAGAACTGCTATTGCAAGTAATATGATCAGAACTATCTTATAAATAATCAGTCCAATAAAACCACCTCCTGTTTTTAATGAAAATAACTGAGTTCTTCGGAAGATACTTCCTCTGATACTGTTAAACAGTATGAATGTCGCACGACACATTGTGATCAGACAAACCACAATTATGAAATATAAGAAATTTCTATATTGTATTTTGATTATATATTTATTTTTTCCACTTGTCCAGTGGATTTTTTATAAAAATTAAACTTTGTTAGTTTTTTACAAAAGTTTAAAAATATTTATGCCGTATAACACTACAAGCCCCGGAAATCCAAGGATTCCGGATGTCAAAACAGTCATAGGATTTATACCCACAGATACGGAAATATGTCTTACCAACAGAAAATTGTTTAAAAAGTATATTCCTATCGTACCCATCACGGCACGCAATACAAAATTAATTATCCATTCAACTTTTCTGCCAAATGCACCAATAAGCAATACAAGAATACATACAAAAACAATTGCCATAACAGCGCCGCTTTTTTCCATAAGTAACCCACCTTTCTTTTAATAACTATGTCCACATTCGCAAAAATATAACAAGAATATTTTTCCATATTTTGTCTATACTTTCTAAAAGAGGATTTTTTCCTTAAAAGATTGGAGGCCACTATGAAAATTTTATTTCGTCAGAGTTCCTGTCAGCTTAACACAGATGATTCACTTGAACTTCAAAAGGTGACGATAAGAGAAGAACTGCTAAAAGTCAGACGAGCCTTGGAAGACGCATACTGCGGCTTTGACAATGTAACCAACCCTGACCTGATAGACTGCTATATTTATGAACTAAATGCGGTAATGAAAAGATACAAATTTCTTCTGGAAGAAGCTTCCAGAGTCAACTTAATACCTAAAGAAACTTTTGATGAAACATATAATGCACTGACACTAATTAATTAGTAATATAATAAACGTCGCATTAATTTTATAAACATTACATTTTATTATCCGGACAATAGACTACAATTAAAAAACTGTTTCACAAATTTTATACTGTTATTAATAAAAAGTGTCCCTAATTTAATTATCAGGGGCACTTTTTATTTTTATATCCTCTATTGTTCATTTAATATCATCTAAGCAAAAAAACCGCGATTTGAAGCCGGATCGGTTATATTCTCCGTAAGATCGTTTTTACCATATGTCAGTCCGGCATATACGGTCTGAGTATTTGCCATAACCGGTCCTGATACATCCATTGATTCAATCCTGCCGTAAGCCTCCTTAAGCGGCCTGATAACAGCCTCTACATGCGCAAGAGCTTCTTTATCATAATGCGTACCGGCATGTACAAGTTCGCGATTAACAAACAGATACAGCTGTAAGAGATTCCGCGCAACTTCATACTCCAAATGCAGCGACTCGGTCAATTCATTCATACATCCTCTTATTTTACGTATGGCATTCCTATATCCGGGCCTATCCTCCGCGTCAAGAGCTTCCCTTGCTTCGTCAAGATACAACAATATCATCTCATATAAAATTGTTATAAGCTGCGTTTTATTTGCCTGCGCGATCCTTAACGTATACTCCTGCTTTAATTCCTTAGTCATACATGATCCTTTCATATCAATAATTAACTATTGTTCGGTGTTCCATTATCATAACTACTGAAGCAACTGCAATACCTGCGACGGTCTTTCGTTCGCCTGCGCAAGCATTGAAACCGCCGCCTGTTCAACAACCTGCTGTGTTGTATATGTCGTCATTTCTTCGGACATATCCACATCCATGATCCGCGAATAAGCCGCAGTCATATTTTCAGTTGTGATATCAAGACTGCTTACAGTATGCTCAAGACGGTTCTGGTATGCGCCAAGACGGCTTCTAACCGACGATACATAAGCAATGGCGCCTTTAATGGCTTGTATTGCGTCCGAACTGCTTTCCTGCGTTAAAGTATTGGCATTGGTTATGCCAAGTCTCTGCAGGGATATGGTAGGTATACGGATCTCAAGCAACTGGCCTTCGTTAGCGCCGATCTGGGTATCCATTGCTCCTATACCTGTAATATCCAATTCAAGATCCGTAATTTCACAAACCGTATTACCGCTGTCAGCCACACTAAAATTATAATTAACAGTCGCCGGATTATCAGCGCCATATGCCGGTATCTCCATCTCAAGATAAAATCCGTCATCATTTTTTACTATCAATGTACTTCCGTCAATTTCCGTAGTTACATCAGCCGGCAGGTTATTGGGCTGCGCAATATCAACACTATTAACAACTCCCGTACCCGCTCCGTCATAGTTTACGGTCACGTTTAAATTATAATCGCCCTCGGGTATATGATTACTGTAATTGAGAATATTTGTATTTCCGTTATTCTCCATGGTTTTCTCTGAAACCGTTGCTTTGGTATAGGTCATCTTTGGATCTATATCAAGCGTTATCTCAAAATCATTTTCACCCTTAATGGTAACGCAGTTCTCACCCACTGAAGTTATCTCAACTCCTTCGGGGAAATTGGCTCCGGGCTTAAAGCTTGCCTTGGTTTTATCCAGATCGATCTTACCCTCTTCGGTATAAAAAACTTCCAGGCTGTCTATTGTATATACCTTCTCTAATACTTCATCGCTGTAATAACCGACCTTAACATCAAGATTATTGGTATAGCCTTTAAGATCAAAGCAGCCGTTCAAAAGCGTCTGTCCGTTAAATTCGGTATCTCTTGCAATTCTTTCCACTTCTTTCTTCAACTGCGCGATCTCATCGTTTACAATAGCTCTGTCAGTAGTGGTAAGTGTTCCTGTAGCTCCTTTGATCGCCAGTTCATTCATTCTCTGCAGCATTTCATGTACTTCAGTCAATGCGCCATCTGCAGTCTCTATGATCGAAATTCCTGTATTAGCGTTCCTTGTAGCAACCGAAACACCCTCTATCTGGGTATCCATTCTGCGGCCTATGGCATAACCGGACGGATTGTCTTTAGCGCTGTTTACCTTATAACCGGAAGACAGTTTCTGCAAAGATGACGCCACTCTGTTATCTGCCCTGTTAAGCGCATTATTTGCCCTCATTGCCGTAGCATTATAATTAATCCTCATTTTTTAATTCCTCCTTATCAAACTACCGTTCTCTATGATGTAATAACCATTATAAACGCCTTTGCTACCTGATAAAGATCCGCTGTATTCACCGGCGATACATCCTGTACCTCTTCTGCCGCAAACGAATTAAGATCTAAATCACTGCTGTAAATAACACCTATTTTCTCAAGTTCCATCCTATTTTCAGACAAAGCTCCAACATTATTGTTAAAGCTCTCCTGAAGATCGACGCTGCGGCTTTGGACAGCATCAACTCCCTCGGCTGTTGCGCAGGCAATATATCCGCTTATCTTACTGTTTCTAACACTAAACTCAGCAGCTATCTTACCATAACTTTCCGTATCAAGCGTTGCTTTTACTTTCCCTCCGCTTTGTCTGTCATGCAGGACCTTAAGGTGAACAGCGGTAGTCTCACCATTTATCTCAAGAGGTATATAATAATTTTCCTCCTGCGCGAGATTTCCTGCAAGCGCAAGCTGTTTCTGACAGCTTTGAATCGCCTTTAAGTCGATATAGTTTATTCCTTCATCATACTGCGCTTCTTCAAGAATATCTTTAAATTCAGACTGCAGCTCATTATAAGCTTCCTGCGCCGACTCTTTATCCGTAAATGAATCGGTAAGATGCGTAACAGCTTCTTTTACTTTACTTTTATCGGCAGGTTTTGTCAATTCATCAAGTTTCCTGTAAAGAAAACCGGTCTTGTTCATCAACATATCCGCCGCCATAAGATTATTGGCCGTTATGGGCTGTCTGTTATGCAAAAGCTCTTCAATAACACAATCTTCGACTTCACACGACTGACGCAGATCCTGAAGCTGTTCCTGCTGATACTCCTCTTGCACGGCCTCTTCCTGACCTGCCATTTCGTCGGCCGCATTTGCCGCCACATTACGATAAAATCTCGGAAATCCGCTTTCTATCTGGTCTGTGATCGACATGCCCCTTTCTATGGCGTCAACGCCTGCAAAAGTTTCATCTATCAGATATTCCCTGCCCGTCTTTTTCTGACTGCGGACAAAATTCAGCAGATTTTTAAAGGAGAACTCAGCGCCGGTATTTACGATGGCGCCTATTGCAGCATCGTCATTTTTTTCAAACTGTCTGAACAGCCTGTAAATGCCTATGTATGCAGTTCTTTCATTTTCTGAGATCTCTTTATTCTTATCTAATTTATATAAAAATCTACTGTATTTTTCACTCTCTTCTTCCTGCTTATCCTGCTGTGAGTCCAGATAATCGTTAAGTTCCGGTATGGTCATCTCAAGCGGATTCTTACCGTCCCTTATTGTCTGTAATACAGCCGCGGGCGTCATTTTATTTATTGTCCGGTGAAGCTCTGAGTCCGTCTCACGTACTATCTCTATATTTTCATATGAGAGTTCCATTTTATTATAGCTTAAAATCCTTACGGCGCGACGATTTTCTTCGCTCAACTCCAAATTCATGTCCTCAAGGATTTCATCTATATTCCGAAAAGCTTTCTTAATGGAATCACCCATATCGTTTCTGGGCGTCATCCATGATTCATACTGTTCTTTCGCATTATCATAATTACTTTTTATAATACTGCCGCGGGCATGAACCTGATTTAATGTAAAATCTTCATCCGATACTTTAAATCTTCCCGCAACATCAATCGGCATCTGCGGGATCTCGCTTATCTTAGCATTTACTTCCGCATACAGATCCGCTTTTTGAGTGGAAATTTCCGCATCCTGACCGCCATACATGATCTGCCTTTGCCGCTCTTCCAACTGCTTTAAGGCTTCTACCAGATCCTCAAGTTCGGTTGTATCTATGGAATAGCCGCTTTCTATGAGCTTACGGTTAGCCTCTATTGTCATCATAAGGCGGATTTCTTCCAACTGCCGCCTTGCCTTAACATTCTCAGTATTATCTAATATATCAGCAACATCATATATTGCCTCAGCCGCGCCTGAACGATCTTCTGTTCCGGGATCTAAAATCTCTTCTCGGGCCTTCTCCAGATTTGCGAGCGTCAGCTCTTTTCCGGCAGCCACGGTTCTGTCAACTGCTTCTTCCGTAACGGAATTAAATCGTTCAATATATTCAGCCGCTTTCTCAAGACTGCTCCTGCCATCTGAAAGATTGGCTTCACCGGCGCTTTTCCCGTCTGCTATTGCAGCTGCTATTGATGATAAGATCCGCTCTTCATCCTGAGGAAGCTTAAGCTCATCCAATATGCTCAGCCGCGCTGCAGCTTCAGGCGTTAAAGGAATACCCTTTTCTATAAGCCATTTCGCATCATCCAGTGTCTCCTCATTTACTTCAAGACCTGCCTCTTCCAACACTTTCTCCATCTGAGGCTGCAGATTCTGCCAGTCAAATCCTTCAGCTTTTTTGGCATAATAGCCCGGACCGTCAGCGTAATAACCTCTTCCCTGTCTGTCTCCGTCTGTAGTAGAACTATAACCGGCCAGATACAGATTATCTATGGTAGGCTCCATATGGTTCTCAACCATATATTTAACTGCGCCTTCAGTAAGTTCTTTCAGTTCGGCAGCCTTATCATAGGCTTCCTTTGCATCTTTTACATTCTCCTCGGTCACCGGGATATCGTACTGCGCAAACCGGTCACAAAGCTGCCTTGCAAACGCTTCGCTGCCCGTGATCGATTCAAGCGTTTCTTCATCTATACTGTCAGTATAACCGCTTACCTGTGTACCGCCTTTGATAAGCTCAGCTTTAATTTTATCCACAATGGTAACGACTTCTTCAGCATCCATGTCTCCGATATGATAACCGTCCTTAACCATACGGTTAAAATCTTCCGCAGACATAGAATTAGACATAACTGTCATATAGTTTTTCTGCACGGCAAGATCTATCTGCCCTGCATCCTGCATAACCTCCTTAGCGGTCTTTCCCTGACCTTTATAAGCTGTGTTATCCATAACTGTTCCAGAAATGTCTAATGCAAATATACCCGACCGGTTTGCTTTATCCGTGTGGGCACTTCTATATGCGGTTGTCATTACCTTGTCTACATTCTGATTTGTGTTATTATTCTCAAAAGTAATCTTCATAAACACTCTCCATGCAGCAGGTCATATTAAAAGGGTAAATGCATCAATATTACTAATACATTCACCCTTTATTTCGGCACGATTTATTATTTTCTTAACCCCTTTATACGATCGTATTGTTAAAACAGGAAAACTGCAGCGGTAAACGGCGGAAGATCAAAGGTTATCGAATACTCCCTGAAATTACAATCATCTTTTGCCGCAGTCAGTTCTGCGGGAATTTCATGCCCGTTACCGCCAAAACGCTTATCGTCGCTGTTTAATATCAGCTTATATTTCTTTTTCTTCGGAACGCCTACTTTATAACCCTTCCACATCATGGGAGTCATATTGATCACGAATAAAACATTATTCTTTCCTACAGCGTCTTTTCTGTAAAAACTATACGTACTGCGGTCTGAATCATCAGCATTGAGCCACTCAAAACCTGCCCAGTCATTATCAATGGAATACATTGCGGGATATTTACGATAAATTTTTAACAATTCCCTCACATAGTCATGTATGCCTCTGTTCAGATCCTCACCCAACAAAAACCAGTCTAACTCTCTTGCTTCGCTCCACTCTCTCTCCTGTCCGAAATCCTGACCCATGAAAAGAAGTTTCTTACCGGAATGCCCGAACATAAATGTATATCCAAGACGAAGATTTGCATATTTATCTACCTTATAGCCCGGCATTTTATTTACCATGGAGCATTTAAGGTGTACAACCTCGTCATGCGACAACGGTAAAATATAATTTTCGCTGCTGTTATAGCTCATTGCAAATGTCAATGCATAATGATTGTTTTTACGGAAATACGGGTCAAGTTTCATATATTCACAGAAATCATGCATCCATCCCATATTCCACTTGAATACGAAACCAAGGCCTTCTCCTTCATCCACCTTACCCGTAACAAGCGGCCACGCCGTAGACTCTTCGGCAATAGTAAGGAACCCGGGCATTGAACCTAATACAACGGAATTCATGTGACGGAAAAACTCTATGGCCTCAAGATTTTTGTTTCCGCCGTATTTATTCGGCAGCCACTGACCGTCCTGCTTTCCGTAATCCAGATAAAGCATGGAAGCCACCGCATCTACTCTGATACCGTCTATATGATATTTCCTTGCCCAGAATAACACATTCGCGATAAGGAAATTTTTAACCTCGTTCTTACCGTAGTTAAAAATCTTGGTACCCCAGTCGGGATGCTCGCCAAGCCTCGGATCGGGATGCTCAAAAATACACTCTCCGTCAAACCTGCCGAGCCCATGCGCATCTGTTGCAAAATGCGCAGGCACCCAGTCTAAGATCACTCCGATCTTGTGCTGATGGAGTTTATTAATCAAATACATAAAATCATCAGGATTACCATGACGTGAAGTCGGCGCATAATATCCTGTAACCTGATAACCCCATGATCCGTCAAAAGGATATTCAGCAATGCCCATAAGCTCTATATGAGTATAGGGCATATCTTTAATATATTCCACAATCCTGTCAGCGAACTCTCGATAATTATAAAAACCGTCTTCCGTTCCGTTAGGATGTTTCATCCATGAACCTATATGACATTCATAAATAGCAAGCGGTTCCTTATTATAATCTTTACCGTATCTTGCTTTCATCCAGGCATCGTCGCTCCACTTGAACTTGGAAATATCGAAAGTTTTGGACGCATTTCCGGGACGCATCTCTGTATAATTTGCAAACGGATCGGCTTTATAAAGTTTCTCCCCGTTTGCAGTAACGATCAAATACTTATAAAGCTCATTTTCACCGACGCCCGGTATAAAAAGCTGATGTATGCCTCCCTCGCCGAGTTTCGTCATTTTATGGCTTTCTTCATTCCAACCGTTAAAAGTGCCTATAACATACACACTTGCTGCGTTAGGCGCCCAAACTGCAAATGACATACCCTTAACGCCATTCTCCACAGACGGATGCGCACCCAGCTTTTCATATATATCATAATGCGTTCCCTGTGCAAACAGATACTGGTCATCTTCTGAAATAAAAACCTTATTACCTGAAACCTTTTTTTTGCTTTCTCTTACCGCCATTACTAAACCCCCTCATGTATAGTATCAATAGTGCATAAAATCTTTTTCGCGTAAAATTATCATGTCCTCATCATCATAACGTTTTGCAAGAAGAATATCAAAAAAATGTTTTGGAGTCTTCTTATTCGCATAATATATCGCGTCATCCACAATTTCTCTAACTTCGGACACGCTGACCTCATGATCGCTTGTCTGCATATCCGCGATCCGGGTATGCAGAGCCAATACCCCGAACTCATCAATCGAATATTCGTTCTCCTGGGCATATTGCTTCGCATAAGCCACCAACGCTTCGTCGTCCAACGGCTCAATGTCTATCCTTAAGTTAAAACTTCTTTCAAGACTCTCATTCTCCGCCAACAAAGTATTTATTCTCTTCTTGGTATCTTCAAGTATAAGAAGCAGTCCCGCATTTTCATTCTGCAGCACCTTGTTAAATTTCGTGATCGCGGCATTATTCAGATCCGCCGCCTTTTCAATAATAAGCGCACCGTTGCTTAGCCTGTTAAGTGTTTCTGCTATATCTTTTTTATTCAATGAAGCTGCGGATATTTTAGCAATCTTACCTGAAAAATTACTGTCGTTAGACTGCATCTCACGAATAAGATTCTTAGCTAAAGAAACCGTCGCGCCGTCTTCTTCTCCGGTAATTATGACATTTCCGGTATAAGCGGCCATGCTCATGTTATCGAGAGTATTTATAAGCTGCTCTCTTGATCTCCTATGTTGTATACACCTGCTAAAAAGCTCTTTTTCCTCTTCCGTAAGCTCTCTTAACGGCCGCTTCTCCTGTACATGCTGCTCACCTTTAACAGTCTGTGTGTCATCTTTTATAACGGTTTCGGTACGAGAGCTTTCAACAGATCCTGTTCCATCTGCCGCATTGGCCGTTTCCCGTTCCTCAATTTTGACGGGTTCTTTTTTTGCGGGTCTTTTCAATTCATTGGCATTGTCCTCAGCTGCGATTGCTGCTTTAAGCAGATCCATTTCCGCGTCTTTGGCATCATTCGTAACTTTTTTTACTACAGGCTCCTTCTCAGAGCTCTGCGCCATAGCCTCCATGAAGGCTCTTTCCATTTCCTCTAAAAGACCGCTTTTAGTCGCCTCGTCAAATTCAGCAAACAAGCTTCCCGTACGGTTCAATATCCTTTGACGAACCTCTTCCATACGCTTCTGCTCGTTAGATTTCTTCATTTCTTCCCATTCAGCCATTATATCTTCGATACTGAGCTGTCCGGTTATCTGCTTCTCTACAACCTTCGGATCAGGCATTACCAATCGTATCTGCCCGTCATTTTCCTGAGATAATACATCGTCATATCTTACTCTGTTTATATTTGCAGGACCCTGTACATTCTCCAACGTCTGCCGGATATATGGCCGTTCCGGTTCTTCCATCTCTACTTCAGGCATTTCGGCAGTCTGCTGTAACAGCGGCGCTATCAGTTTTTCTGCAATTGAGGGCTCTTCGTCTGCCGCGTTTTCCTCTACTACAGGACCTTCATCTGCCGACGGAACTTCTTCCGCTTCAAAACTATCTTCTGCCGACGACGCCTTTTCTGCTTCAAAACTATCTTCTGCCGACGCAGTCTCTTCCGCTTCAAAACTATCTTCTGCCGACGCAGCTTCTTCCGCTTCAAAACTATCTTCTGCAGGCGCACCCTCTTCAGTTTCAAAACTCTCTTCTGCCGGCGCAGCTTCTTCTGTTTCAAAACTCTCTTCCGAGGGCGCGGTCTCTTCCGCTTTAAAGCCTTCTTCAACTGAATAATTATCCTCGGTTACGGAAACTTCTCTTTCTTCAGCAGCTTCTTCAACATCAGGCTCATTATCTGCCGCAGATACCTCTTCAGGCATAACCTCTTTAAGACCTTCCGCCACCACCATCTGGAGATTGAGCGTATTATACTGTCCCACATCAACAGTCTTTACTTCGGGCAATTCCGTCGTAGGCAGAGACATTATGTCGGAAGACGGAGTATTATCAGAATCAGTAACTTCGTTTTCAGTGGAACTCTCTTGCGGTTGTTCATTTTCTTCTTCATCATCAACAGCGGGAACCGGCACGGATTCTTCCAATGCTTCCTCCGCCTGCAGTCTTATCCATATATCGTGTTTTTCCTGCTGTTCAGCGCTGAGCGGAACATGAAGGGCTTTAAGCTCCAATGCCTTAAGCACATATTTCCCCTCGCCGAACCACAGATACATCTCATCGCACTCTTCAATACACTTCGTTGTAAAACCTATCCTGTGATAGAGATATGCCAGTTCATACGCCCATTTTTCGCGATATTCTCTTTTCTTAAGCTCTTCCAACACCGCAATACGCTCTTCAAGGCTCGCATCCTGAGCCTCATATAAACGATACAGCAAAATGTACTTTCCGGTATCCTTCGGCGCTATACGCACAAACTCTTTGTAATATTCAACCGCCTGTATGTATTCTTCCATTTTTATGGAAAGCTCGCACAAAGAATATACAATGGCTCTTCCTGTCGGATGCTTATCATACGCCATTAAAAGGATCTCTTTACTCTCCTGATATCTTCGGTTCACCTTATATAAATCGCTGACCGTACAGAGCATCATAACGCTTCTGACTCTACGCCAGTCAATCGTATCCGCTATCTTAACAGCTTCTGCGAACTCGCCTTCCGCTATAAGCGACTTTATCTCATCGGCACGAACTTTATATTCATACTTATCCAAAGTACTCACCTCATATTACTGCTTTACACCATGTCTTTTCAAATATTCATCCTATTTATACTGTTTTAGTTTACCATAGGCAAGAATTAATGTAAATAAATATACGCAAAAAAATTAATACATTAATACTGTATTTTTTATTAAAATATACCAATATATGGCATTTGATAAAAAGAATTTCCACTATATAGTATCTATGGTAATTACTTATTTTTACCGCCGCGCAGCCGCAGGCGCTCAGACAATTCGATAAACCGTTCGAGATCGAACGTTTCTCCGCGAATATTTTCGGATGATCCCATCTGAAACAGAGCTTCTTTAACGTCGTTTTTAGATAATCCAAGGTTTGACGAATTGGCAAGACCGTTTACCAAAGTTTTTCTTCTTTGGTTAAAAGACGCCCTTATGACGGAAAACAAATACGCCTCTTCTTCTTCGTTAAGTCCGTATCGGTGATGTGCCCGCAACCGGATGACCGTACTGTCCACATTGGGTTTGGGAATAAAACAGGAGGCGGGAACTGCCGCAACTATCTCGGGGTCCGAATAATATCGGACTGCCAGCGAAAGCGCGCCATATTCTTTGCCGCCCGCGCAAGCCTGCATTCTCTCCGCAACTTCTTTTTGCACCATAACTGTAATATCGGCAAAATCCACATGCTTTTCCAGAAGCTGCATGATTATGGGCGTGGTGATATAATAAGGCAGATTGGCCACTATTTTTATCGGTTTACCGTTATTTTCTTCCCTGACTATGCGATTTATATCGACCTTTAATATATCTTCATTTATAACTTTCACATTATCGTACTGTGAAAGAGTGTCTTCCAGAATAGGAATGAGCTTCTTATCAATTTCTACAGCAATGACTGAGCCGGCTCTGTCAGCAAGATATTGCGTCAATGTTCCTATACCCGGACCTATTTCCAAAACGCAGTCTTCCCCGGTAAGCTGCGAAGCGTCTACGATCTTCTCCAATATATTTTTATCTATAAGGAAGTTTTGTCCGAATTTTTTCTGAAAACTAAAATCATACTTTTGTAATACTTCTATTGTATTTTTTACGCTCCCAAGATTTCCCATATTACCCTTCCACTTCTGAAATAATTCCTCTGCCGAGTAAAATATATGATTATATTAAGCTAGCAGCCGACGGTCATTTATTTATATGAAAAAGTCTCTCGGCATTGTCATGCGTAACTTCCAAAACTTCCTCATAATCCACGCCTTTTATTGCCGCAATCTCTTTTGCGATATACGGAATATTAAGCGATGAGTTGCGCTTCCCCCGGTTTGGCTCCGGCGCCAGATAAGGGCTGTCCGTTTCCAATAAAATTTTATTCAACGGAATATACTCAACCGCCTCTTTCAGTTTCTTTGCATTGGAAAAAGTTATTACTCCGCCTATCCCGAAATAAAAATCCATATCAAGGTATTCCCTTGCGGTCTCCCTGGAATAAGAATAACAATGTATAACTCCGCCAAGGTTGCCTGCATCGGCATACTTTAATATATCCAGAGTGTCTTTTGCCGCTTCCCTGGAATGAATTATCACAGGAAGTCCGACATCTTTCGCCAACCCCAACTGTCTTTCAAACCATTTCTTCTGGACAGCAGGTTCAGGCTCGTCATAATGATAATCCAGACCTATCTCACCGACGGCCACTACCTTTTCGGATGCGCAGCAGTCTTTGAGCCATCTGAAATTATCCTCGTTAAGCTCTCCTGTCTCGCTTGGGTGAACCCCTATGGCGCCATATACAAAAGAATACTGTTTCGTCAGTTCCAGTGTGCTTACGCAGCTTTTAAGACTGGCCCCAACATTGATCACCACATCTATTCCGTTTTCCTTAAATGATCTAAGAAGGGCGTCCCTGTCTCCGTCAAACGCCTCGTCATCATAATGCGCATGGCTTTCAAATATCATAAAACGCTCCTATCCGTCCGCTTTTATAAGCAGATATATAAAAATTTCTCAAAAATATTAAAAAAACTCTTGCAAACTAAATAACATTATACTATAATAACACTTGCGTTGTAAAACAGATTATGCAAATGATGATAATATGCGCCTTTAGCTCAGTTGGAAGAGCACCTGACTCTTAATCAGGGTGTCCAGGGTTCGAGCCCCTGAAGGCGCACTTGTAAGTACCATTTTTGAGGACGCATGCGCCTTGGGGATGGTGCTTTTTTTGTCCCACGATCTTATAAATATCATGATCTCATATAAAAAGCGCAGGCATACGCGCCTGCGCGATCCGAAACATCTTTATGGCACAAAAAACCGTTATAATTCCACCTCGGCAACGCTCTCCACTGCCGGCACGTCCCCTAAAGAGACCTCGACTTCCACTGCATATTTCTGCTCCGGCGCAGTTTCTTCTTCGGGATCTATGCGTTCCGTATCCTCTTCATCGGCATACAAAGATTTATATTTGCGGTGTTCCTCCATTTGGTGAAGCATAGCCGCGCTCTTTGCCATCTGATAAAGTTCGGAATTATATTCCATAAGTTTCTTCTCATCAATAAACGGCACAATGTCCCCGTTAGAGATCCTGCGCGCCGTAAGCAGCGCTTTAGACATATCTTCGGCGATCTCTTCCCCGGCGTCTTTCTGCTGTTTAGCGACATTACTATTAAATTCCGCAACATACCGGGCCCTTTCTGCCTCTCTGTCAGCATAGAACTTCTCTCTGGCGTCATAAAGGGCCTTCATGGCCTCATCCGATAATTCTACCGAAACTCCGTCCACATTCATACTGCCGCTGTCAAGCGCTTTATTGATCGAAGTCATATCAGTAAAAACATATCTTCCGATTCCGCCATTATGCGCTTTATTTTTTACCTCAGGTTCCTTACAAAATCTAACAGAACCGACATTACCTATTTCCATATTATATCACCGTCCCGATAAACCATAGAATAACCATTCGCATAACTCTGCTTACATATACAGCTCAAACGGACCAAACGATCCGAAAATATCAGTATTCTTATAAAGATATATCGTCAGATATTTCCCTTTTATAAAGATACCATCCGACGATATTTTTTATAAACTCATATATAAAAGATCAAAAAGTTACCCCAAGCAATTCGACGATACATCCGGCCGCAACGCCCAACGCATAAAGGATTGCAGTTATACGCATATTTTCCTTCGTTTTATCGTTTACCCTGAAAAGCACTAACAGTCCGACGCCCGCGCCTGTAAGCAGACCCGATATCATGGCCCCTGCATTCAGAACTCCTCTTAAATAAAGCTGCGTGATTATGACCGACGCGGCACAGTTAGGAATAAGTCCCACAATTCCGGCAACCGCTTCTCCAATAAACGGACGATTAAGGATCAGATTGGCAAGGAAGTCTTCCCCGATCAAAAAAATCATAAAATTCAGCGCAAATGTAATTATAAACAAATATACAAAAATCTCTATTGTATGGTGAACCGCAGATTTAACAATGCCCCTGTCACAGTGACAGTGATGTTGTTCACACAAATGTTCTATCCGTAACGCATCTTTTTCTTTTTTCAGAAATACTACGGCTATTATATCCACCAGAAAACCTGCCGCCATACCAATGAGTATTTTTACGCCCAGAATTTTGAATATCATATCCGCTCCTGCTTTTTCCGAGATTAAAATCGGCAGCATTTCATCCGAAGTCGAAAGATAAATGGATATAAGTGTTCCAAGTGTAATGATCCTGCCTGCATATAAATTGGACGCCGCCGCGGAAAAACCGCACTGCGGAAACGCTCCAAGCACACTTCCTATAACGGGGCCGAATCTGCCCGACCTTCTAATCGTATTCTGCATCTTCTCCCCTGCCTTATGCTCAAGATATTCCATCGCCAGATAAGTAAAAAACAAAAACGGAAGTAATCTTACGCAATCCTGCAATGTATCAAAAATCACATCTGACATATACCATATCTCCTACGCCGTAACAGCTTCAAACTGTGAGTCTTATAACTCCTAAATATTTTAACGTTTTTATATATTAATCTTATTTATCAAAAAGGTCAACTAAAAAATCTTAAAAATAATCTTTGCGAATAACTTTTTACGCGATCTTTAAACCCAATCTATATATTATTATGAATGTAGTCAAAATCAATAAAATTACGGGCGGTCATGCATTAATGAACGAACTTACGGGCATTTTCAGATAAATTCTTTCGTCTATTTGCATAAAATTTTTGAATTTTTTTAATAAATTAATATAAATTTATATTCGTTATTAAATAAATATTGATTATATTGGAAAAAAGTTATAACATATATATATGTATACTTTTACCATGGAGGGGTTAAAATGGAAGGACTAAAGAATATGATGGAAGATAATGTAGAGTCAATGCTAAATCATCTTCTTCCTACTATGTCGAACATTTGTTCGTGCAATGACTGTAAGTTGGACATGGCTACTTATGCACTTAACAGACTGCATCCCAAATATGCACGTACAACAAAAGGCGCCATCCTTCATCGTTTTGATACCGCTACCACACAGGTAGAGGCTGAAATCCTTACAGCCTGTATCTCAGCTATTAATATAATAGGAAGCCATCCGCATCATGAAGCTAAAAGCGCTGAAACCGTTAAAGAAGCCTCTTCTTCGGATAATGCTTCCGCCCAAAACAGCGCTGCTGCCAACACTGACAACAGCGCCAATACGGCTGCTCCTACTGCAGCAGCTCCCGCGGCAAATGATCCCGCAGGCAACACGGCAGACAGCGCAGCAGCTCCCGCCGCGGACAATTCCGCAGGAAACACAACAGACAATACATCTGCTGCTGACAATCAATAAAACGCTTATGATGAATACAAAAAATAAGCTGTTGCGCCAACGCTACAGCTTATTTTTTAATCTCTGATGATTTCATTTATTGTTCTTATGAATCTCTTCCGCTATATACTCTTCCACACTCTCTTTCGGAATAGACAACGCAAGCGACATCTCACTATAAAGCAGTTCCTCCGCTCTTTTAAGATAATGCTCGTCAGACGAAAGCACTTTTTTGCCCTGCTGCACTCTGTCCTGCTTGCGCAGATACAAGGTCTTTATTATCTGTACAAGGCTGTGGCAGTCATATGTCCTTATGGCTTCCTTATATATCTGCTCTCTTGTTTTTTCTTCCTTGATCCACACAGTTTCAATTTCGGGAATTTTACCAATGAGCTTCTTTGCGTCTTTTTCGTCCATGATCTTGCGCATGATGATCTTTTCGTTATCAACAGGCGTATAAATGGTACTTCCCTTTTCGAATACCGGCTCTAAAATATAGTATTTTCTTTTTTTATCAAGCTTATCAATCGGATTGTCAGTAATGGTTGTAACACGACAGACTCCATGACCTTCACACATAATCAATTCACCAACATCAAACATGCATCTACCTCCTTTACCAAATTTATCCCCAAGAATAAAAAGCTGTCCCTGCCTCTTGGCGGAACATTATCTAAATGGTATGCTTAAGCCTTTTAGAGCAACTTTCTCTGATATTATTTTAACATTTAAAATTTTAAAATGTAAGTACTTTTTTATTTTTTCCCAAAATTTTACTTCAATTCATTCGCAGTTATATAAAAATGATAATAAATTCCCTTTTTTTCGAGCAGTTGTTCGTGATTACCCTCTTCAACTATACCGTTCTCTGTCAAAACAAGTATCCTATCGGAATTGCGTATACTCGAAAGTCTGTGCGCGATCGTTATCGTGGTTCTTCCCTTGGCAAGCTCCTGCAGGGACTTCGCCACCTGAAATTCACTTTCATTGTCAAGCGCGGACGTCGCCTCATCCAAGATAAGTATAGGAGGATTTTTTAAGAAAACTCTGGCTATGCTTATGCGCTGTTTCTGACCTCCGGACAGTTTCACGCCGCGCTCTCCCACATAAGTATCATATCCGTCCTTGAGCGCTTCAATAAACTCATGCGCTCCCGCTCTCTTAGCAGCCTCTATCACTTCTTCCCGCGAAGCTCCCTCTCTGCCGTAGGCAATATTTTCATATACTGTTCCGGAAAAAAGATATACGTCCTGCTGAACCATGCCTATATTATGACGCAGACTTTTTAAAGTGTATTTCTTTATGTTTTGTCCGTCCAGAACGATCTCACCCTCATCTATATTGTAAAAGCGCGGGATAAGGTTGCAAAGCGTAGTTTTACCGCCGCCCGAAGGCCCGACTATGGCTATCTTTTCGCCTGCATGAATATCCAGATCAAGATTTCTAAAGACGATATTGTGGTCATCGGGATATGCAAAACTTACGTTCCTTAACACAATGTCGCCTTTAACATCCTTACACTCAACGGCATCCGGCTCGTCAAATATTTCAATATCGCTGTCCATTATCTCGACAAAACGCTCTATTCCCGTCATTCCTCTCTGGAACTGCTCGGCAAATTCTATTATCCTTCTTATGGTTGCAATAAGCGTTGAAACATACATAACATATGCCACCAAATCGCCCGGAGATATCAGCCCATTTACCATAAAAATTCCGCCCGCAAGCACTACAACAAGATACATAAGTCCATCGAAAGCCCGCGTCGTAGTGCTGAACGCCGCCATAAATTTGTAGGTTTTCTTTTTGATCCTGAAAAACCTCTGGTTATCCTCCTCAAACTTCTCTTTTTCTTTTTCCTCGTTGGTAAACGCCTTAACTACCTTCTGACCAAGAAGGCTGTCTTCTATCCTCGCGTTCAGCTCGCCTATCTGAACTCTCTGTTGTCTGAAAGCTGCGCGCAGACGTAAATTTATTGACGCGCAGACGATGATCATTACAGGAACTACCGCGAATATAATCAGAGTGAGCCATACATTTATACCTGACAGGATTATAAAAGAAATAACCGCTTTGAGAGCCGCAATAAAAAATTCCTCCGGACAGTGATGAGAAAATTCCGTAACATCAAACAGATCGTTTGTTATTCTTCCCATTATCTGACCGACTTTGGTATTGTTATAATATGTATCGGAAAGCTTCTGTAAATGAGCATAGGCGTCCCTGCGCATGTCAGTCTCTATCATGGTTCCCATGACATGTCCGGTATACGCCATATAAAAATTAGCCATTGCATCAATAACTCTAAGTATCAGATACAGTCCTGCCAGCCTTAAGATCACGCCTATGCTCAGCGCTGCCAGATCGCTCATTCCCGTATTGGTTATGTAGCGTATGATCATAGGCAGCACTATCTCACAAACGGTCGTAAGCCCCGCGCAGAACAGATCTATTACGACTATCTTCCAATACCTGCGATAATACGGCAAAAACCGTTTTACAAGCTGCATTGCACTGTATCCCGATACTTTTTCAACTTTCTGCTCCATAAATCATTACCCTGAATAACTGTTTAAATACCTTTCCTGTTCCGGCGTCAATACATCTATCTCTTTTCCTAAGAACGCCAGTTTACGTTTAGCCACATCCTTATCGACCTCAATAGGAACATCGATAAGCTTCTCTTTTAATTCACTGCCATGCTCTACCAGATATTTAGCGGAAAGCGCCTGAATCGCGAAACTCATATCCATTATCTCGGCGGGATGTCCGTCGCCCGCAGCCAGATTGACAAGTCGGCCCTCCGCCAGTACGAATATCCATTGTCCGGTAGGAAGCTTGTACCCCATTATATTCTTTCTCTGCTCTCTGCACTCCACAGCATTAGCTTTTAACCAAGCCATATCGATCTCGCAGTCAAAGTGTCCGGCGTTACATAAAATCGCGCCCTCTTTCATAACCGCAAAATCGTCCTTATCTATAACTTTGTCGCAGCCCGTAACGGTTACAAAGAAATCGCCCACCTTAGCCGCCTCGTTCATGGGCATTACGTCAAAACCGTCCATGACCGCTTCTATGGCTTTAATAGGATCTATCTCGGTAACAATCACCCTTGCCCCAAGCCCTTTGGCGCGCATTGCGGTGCCCTTGCCGCACCAGCCGTAACCTGCAACGACTACTATCTTGCCTGCCACTATGAGATTGGTGGTACGATTGATACCGTCCCAGACTGACTGACCTGTACCGTATCTGTTATCGAACAAATGTTTGCAGTCTGCATTATTTACGCGCACCATAGGGAACTTTAATTCGCCCGCTTTATTCATAGCCTCTAAACGTATGATTCCTGTGGTGGTTTCTTCACAACCGCCTATAATATTAGGAATAAGATGCGGCAATTTGCTGTGTACCATATTAACAAGGTCGCCGCCGTCGTCAATTATAATATTCGGCCCCGCTTCCAATACATGACTGATATGATTTTCATACTCTTCCTGTGTAGCCCCGTACCATGCATGAACTTCCAGTCCCGCTTTGACAAGAGCCGCCGCCACATCATCCTGAGTGGATAACGGATTGGAACCCGTTACATACATATCGGCGCCGCCTGCATTAAGCACCAGACACAGGTATGCCGTCTTGGCTTCAAGATGCACCGAAAGCGCTATCTTTTTACCGGCAAAAGGCTTGGTTTCGCTAAATTCCTTTTCCAAAGTACGCAACAGATCGCAGTTTCTTTTTACCCACTCGATCTTCCTCTCACCTGATTCCGCCAGATTAATATCTCTGATCTCACTGCTCATTTTAATTTCCTCCCACTACAAATTTAGACTAAATTCGCAAACTCTGATAACAGCTTCACAATTAATCAATAAACCTTCTTGTCCAGACCCATTCTGACAATAATGTCATTTATTTTACTGTAAACAAGTTTTTCGTCTATCGTCAATATCTTACGATGTTCCATAGTGATCTTACCGTCAATGATAACCGTATCCACCTCCGAACCGTTTGCGGAATAAGAAAGTCCCGCGATTAGATTATTCCTCGGAGTAAGCGACGGCGTATTTAAGTCAAGTATCGCAAGATCGGCCTTTTTCCCTATTTCGATAGAACCGATTTCCTTATCAAGTCCGAGCGCTTTCGCACCGTTTATCGTAACAATCCGAAAACCCTCTTTAGCGCTTATGCACTGGGGAGTCTTACCGGTTCCTTTGTGAATGAGCGTAAGCAGACTCAACTCATGAAACATATTCAGGCAATTATTGCTTGCCGCCCCGTCTGTGCCAAGACAGACATTAACGCCCTTTTCAAGCATCTTGGCGATTGGCGCAAAACCGTTGCCAAGCTTCATATTGCTTGCGGGGTTGGTAACTACGCTTACGTTATGTGCCTTCAAAATATCAATATCTTTATCCGTCACCTGAACACAGTGCGCCGCTATGGCAGGCACATCAAAAAGTCCCGTCCTCTCGGCAAGCTCTATCGGCGTACAGCCGTATTTTTCTTTGATCTGCTCGATCTCGCTTACACTCTCGGATAAATGGATATGTATACCCATATTATTTTTCCTGGCTTCGCCCGCTACTATCTTTAAAAATTCCTCATCGCAGGTATACGGCGCATGCGGCCCAAGCAGAAAAGTAAGCCTGTCGCAGTCTTTGGCGGCATCCCTCTCCTCATACGCCTGACGCAGCCTCATCCGGCCTGCCTCGTCGTTACCGCTTCCGACCAGACCGCGGCAGATAACCGCGCGCATACCGCTCTCCTTAACCGCCCGCGTAGTCTGATGAATATTCATCTGCATATCGTTAAAACAGGTAGTCCCGCTTTTCATCATCTCGATTATGGCAAGATTGGCGCCCCAATATGTATCTTCATCTGTCATCTGCTGCTCGATTGGATCGATAGTTCCAAACAGCCAATCCATAAACGATAAATCGTCTGCAACATTACGCATAAACGACATATAGGAATGTGTATGACAGTTGATAAGCCCCGGAATCACAAGCCTGTCCGTTCCGTCAATCACTTTGTCTTCACAAAATCCCGACGGCTGCTGCCCTATTCCGGCAATCCTGTCCTTTTCAATATAAAGAGTCGTCTCCTTAATGACATCCTCATTCCCCTGCGGCACAAGGGCCAATACATTCTTAATTACGATCCCCATGGATGTTTCCTTTCTTTATTTTTATATATTCTGTTTACGGATTGACGACATTCCTGTCCTCTCCCCGTAAAAACGCCTCTATATTCTTAACTACCTCGCCCACCAGCCGCGTCCTTGCTTCCACGCTCGCCCATGACATATGCGGAGTGACTATTAACTTAGTGCTGTCTTTGATCTGAAAAAGAGGATCGGTAAATTCCATAGGCTCTTTCTCAAGCACGTCCAGTCCGGCGCCGGCTATTTTGTTTTCCACAAGGGCATTATACAGATCTTGTGTGTTTACAACCGCTCCTCTGGCTACGTTTATAAGAAAAGCGGAATTTTTCATTTTATCCAAGGCTTCCTTATTTATAAGACCGCGGGTCCTGTCAGTGAGCGGACAGTGAAGGGAAAGAAAATCCGATTCCTTTAAAAGCGTATCAAAATCAACTCTCTTATAATCTGTACAAGCGCTGTTGCCTGATGCTGAATAAAATATAACTTTACAGCCAAAAGCCTGTGCAAGCTCAGCGACTCTGTGACCTATGGCTCCCATTCCGACTATGCCCCAGGTTTTACCCTCAAGCTCATAAAAAAGATTGTCAAAATTTGAAAACCTGTCCTGTGCACTGTATTTTCCCGACTTTACATATTCGTCATAATACGCGGCCTTTTCGGAAAGCATCAGCGCAAGCATAAGTGTGTGCTGCGCAACTGCGGAAGTACAGTATTTAACGACATTGGTCACTTTAATGCCCCGGCTTTTGCAATATTCCAGATCTACATTGTCATAGCCTGTCGCAAGCAGACATATTAACTTTACATTAGGCGCAGTCTTTAGTGTGCTCTCGTTAAAAGGCGCTTTATTGGCTATTATTATATCGGCGTCTTTTATACGTTCTGCCGTATTTTCCGCTACGGTATTTGGATAATATGTAACTTCTCCGAATTTTTCAAAGCAGGATATGTCAATATCTACACCTGCGGAATTTCTTTCAAGAGCAACCAGTTTCATCAGGATTTCCCTCCTTAATATTATGTAAGATCATCCATACCAATTAGGTATGCCACACATTTTCCACAAAACACTGATTTTATTCTATCATAATATTTTAGGGGCTTCAAGAGTCCGCAGCGGGCATTTTATCAGCGCAGGATCTATTCCACTCCAAGTCTTTTAATCATTTCAATACACATACGCCCGTTATGATAGGGTCCTTTCCACGGGTGTACCAATGCCTGTGACATGTCAATATTATTTATGTCGGTTATATTTTCGATCCACTCGCCGGTATTCTGGTCTATCACATAGCGTTTAACAAAATTCCAGATATTTTCCGCCATTTGAAGGTATGATTTATTATCTTTATTTCGTTGGTATATATTATAAAATCCCGTTATGCTTTCTGCCTGCACCCACCAGACTTTCTTTGTATCGACGCGGCCTTTTTCGCACTCGTTATTCATTGCGGCAAACGCCTTGTTATCTGTGTCAATAATATCCACACCCCTCTCCAGCGCGCCCTGCGCAAGCGAGTCGATAACGACGCCCATCATATTATAATATTCGGCGTCGCCAAGTGCGTCACAGGCCCGCTCAATAAGCCATGACGACTCAATATCGTGACCGTAAGACTCAAGATCTATCAACGAATTATATTCGGTGTCAAAAAAGACTTCGAAACGCTTTTTATCGGCATTATATATACAATCTTTTAAACGCCTGAGAATAACTTTAAGCGAGTCCGCCACTTTTGGATTGCCGTCTATCCTATATAACTCAGAATAGGCTTCCATGACATGCAGAAGCGTATTCATTGTTCTGTCCGCCATAACGCCGTTTTCCGAAAGCTTATCATTTTCAGCCGGAGTAAAATCTTCATAAAAAGCCTCCAGATATCCGTTTTCATCCGAACATTTTTCTTCTAATATATCGTATAACTCATATGCCAACGTAAGCGCATCTTTATCATACGACGCCTCATAATATGCCGACAGCGCATATATCGCGAAGGCCTGATTATAACTGTGCTTAATTGAATCGGCAACCGATCCGTCATAATTAACCGACCAGTACACGCCCCCATACTGTTTATCAACACAGCGCGCGAGCATAAAGCGGTACGCCTGCCCTGCCATGTCAAGCAGCGCGTCATCCTTAAGCAGCATATATGCCGATGAGTAAAACCACAATATCCTGCTGTTTACTATTACGCCCTTTGGAGCATTTTTATCCGAAAGCCCTCCGCCGTCCACATAACCGTAAAAGCCGCCGTAATCCTCATCTTTTAGTTTATTCCAGAATGGAATTATATCGTTTGTTAAATGAGCTTTAAATTCTTCCGCTTTAAGCATACTATTCCTCCATATCAAAACAGTTCCTGCAATCCGGGGAAAACATAGGTGTGATTTTTCAGTCTTATTTTTCAGTCTGATTGACCGGCCTGCCTTTTATTTTCCCCATATATCCATTCTATCCAGTATTCCCTTTTCATCGATACCCTTGTGTGTCGTATAAATTTGGAGTATCTGTTTTACCAGTTCCTCATCTATCCGATTTTTCACGGCGATCTCACCAACTGACCGGCCTGCATTCATCTGCTTCACTATCTTTTTAATCAGCTTAGCCATGTCTCTATCGGGGAGCTTTCCGCTATCTGCCGTAATATGCGGCAAGCAGTCTATCTTTTCAAACGAAAAACTCTTATCGGCTTCGTTAATTGTCAGAATTGCCATTGTAATCTCCTGATGAAATCTCCTCGGGCCGCAGCTTCCCGGATTAAAATAACATATGCTATCTTTATATTCCTCAGAATACTTATGTGAATGTCCGTAAATGACAATATCCATGCCTGACAACTCATTTTCAATCTGTCTGCGGTTATGAATGATAAAAATATTTATTCCCCAGAGTTCAAGTTCCTGACTTACCGGTATTTCATCCGCCCAACTATCCTTATCCGCATTTCCTCTTACGAAATATACTCTGCCGAGAGACTTTAACTTTTCCGCGGTTTCTTTTGACGCTATATCGCCCGCATGTATTATCATCTCGCACTCTTTGATTTTTTCTATAATCTCCGGACGCAGCAATGAGTGCGTATCGGAGATAATGGCTATTTTATGCTTCGACATACTCTCTTACCTCTGACTCTTTTTATTTAATCAAGTCAATATCCAAATGTCATTAAAGTCCATGAACCGCCGTCTGATTTGCGACGTTTTTCTTATACGCAGACTATCTGCTGCACCGTCCGCCTCACACCCAACAAACACAACATAGTCATAATAGCATACATTCATAGAAAAATCCATTGTCAGCCCATGCGAAACAGCGGCATACCCCTTTAGAATATGCCGCTGCCTCATTTACCCTATGCTTTTATGATCCTAATGGCAGCTCCTGCCGCAATGACTGCAGTCTCCTCCGCATTGCAGAGATCTGCCGTTCTTCTTGTCACGTATCATGCTCCTTATCGCCAGAGCCACGGCAGCCGCTACGACTGCCAAAACAATTGCCGTTCCCATAAAAATCCCCCATTCTTGCTCAGTTTGCAATTTCCTGACAATAAAACCCGGGCTTTTAGCTGTATAATATGCGTATCATAAGCACAATTTATAATTTTACTTTCCTGCATTTACACTAAGCTTCAAAGTTTTGCTTTCCGTATACGGCCTGAACAGCATATATAAGAAACCTATTATGATAAGGATCGCTACTGCCGCGCCGATTCCGAAAGTACCCGTTGTAAAAACATTTCCTATCTGGTATATGCATAAGGATACAAGATAAGCCAATCCGCACTGATATCCGATTGCAAACCAGAACCACTTAATATTGTTCATTTCTCTTTTAATCGCTCCCATAGCTGCAAAACAGGGCGCGCACAGAAGATTGAACACAAGGAAGGAATATGCTGCTATCGCGCTCAGGCTGCCTGCCAGCTCTCCCCATATCTCTGCGCCGTCTTCCGCAACCTCCGCGAACCCAAACAGAATACCGAAAGTGCCTACAACATTTTCTTTTGCGATAAGTCCTGATACGGCCGCCACCGCCATTTTCCAATCGCCCCAGCCAAGAGGCGCAAAAACAGGCGCGATTATACCGCCTATGCCTGCAAGTATACTGCTGTCAAGCTGTTCTGCCTCAAGCATTCCGAAGGAGCCGTCAACCCAGCCAAAGCTCATTAAGAACCAAAGCAGAATAGTAGATAACAAAATTATCGTACCGGCTTTTTTAATAAACGACCAGCCGCGCTCCCACATACTCCTTAAGACACTGCCCACCGTAGGAAGATGATACGCGGGAAGCTCCATAACGAACGGGGCGGGATCTCCCGCAAACATTTTGGTTTTCTTAAGAATAATGCCGGAACATACGATTGCCGCTATTCCTACAAAATATGCGCTTGGCGCAACCCACCATGCACCGCCGAACAATGCGCCTGCGATAAGCGCTATGATAGGCAGTTTAGCCCCGCAGGGTATAAAAGTTGTCGTCATTACCGTCATTCTGCGGTCACGCTCATTTTCAATGGTACGGGACGCCATAACTCCCGGAACTCCGCAGCCGGTACCTATCATTATCGGAATAAATGATTTGCCGGAAAGTCCAAATTTACGGAAAATACGATCCATTATAAACGCTATTCGCGCCATATATCCGCAGCCTTCCAGAAATGCAAGAAAAGCAAATAACACAAACATCTGAGGAACGAAGCCAAGAACCGCTCCCACACCGGCAACTATACCGTCGAGAATAAGCCCCTGCAGCCAATCCGCGCAGCCTATGCTTACAAGAACGCTTTCTATCGCCGGGGGAATGATCTCGCCAAACAATACGTCATTGGTCCAGTCGGTAACTATCGTTCCTATCGTAGTAACCGACACCGCATATACAATTATCATTACAACCGCAAAAATAGGCAATGCCAGGAAACGGTTCGTTACAATTTTATCAATCTTATCGGAAGTAGTCAATTTCCCTTTGCTGTTTTTGGTACAACATTCATTAATTATCGAGGAAATGTAAACGTATCTTTCATTCGTGATAATGCTCTCGGTATCGTCGTCAAATTCTTTTTCCAACGCACTGATCTCCGCAGACACGTCCGGGACCGTTTTTAATGTTTCCGATATCTTATCATCTTTTTCGAGTAATTTGATTGCAAAAAATCTTCTCTGTTCCACCGGCACATCATCGCCCAGTCTGTCAGAGACTTTGGATATCATAGTCTCAACAAAATCCGCAAAATTATGCGCCGTTTCCGTCTTTTTATTTTGTCTTGCCGCAGATACCGCCTTATTTATCGCTTCTTTAACGCCGTCGCCTTTTAATGCGGATATCTCGATAACTTCGCAGCCCAGTTTCCTGCTCAGTTTATCTGCGTGAATCTTATCTCCGGTTTTGGCTACCACATCCATCATATTAACGGCTATAACCACCGGTATTCCAAGCTCCAAAAGCTGTGTGGAAAGATACAGATTACGCTCCAAATTGGTTCCGTCAACAATATTAAGTATCGCGTCGGGCCTCTCATTTATAAGATAATTTCTTGCCACAACTTCTTCCAATGTATAGGGTGATAAAGAATAAATTCCGGGTAAATCCATTATCGCAACATCCTTATCCCCTTTTAATTTACCTTCCTTTTTTTCCACCGTTACGCCGGGCCAGTTTCCCACAAACTGATTGGCGCCTGTCAGTGCATTAAACAATGTAGTTTTTCCGCAGTTAGGATTGCCTGCTAACGCTATTGTTATCGCCATATCTTTATTTCCTTTCGCTTATAATTTCTATTCCACCTCTATCATCTCCGCATCGTTCTTGCGGACTGACAATTCATAACCTCTCACTGTTACCTCGACGGGATCTCCAAGAGGCGCCACCTTCCTTACATAAATCTCAACGCCTTTAGTCACTCCCATGTCCATTATGCGGCGCTTTACCGCTCCTTCTCCGTTAATCCTAAGCACCTTGACGGTTTCTCCGGGATTAACTCCTTTTAATGTTTTCATAATGTCCTCCTCCATATTTATTAAATAATAATCCCCTTCGCCATTTCCTGATCGATCGCTACTCGGGAATCTTTAACATTTACGATCAAATTGCCGCCCATTGAAGAAACTATCGTCACAGCCGCTCCCGCCACAAAACCAAGCTTCTCCAAGAACTGCCTTGTCTCATCTTTACCGTTTACTTTTTTGATCAAATTCGGCTCTCCCTCTTTTGCAAATATCAATGGCATATACTCATCTCCCTTTTATGTCAGCGCACTTGTCGGTTAGTTATGCCTAACCTTTCCATATAATAAGTTAGCACTGACTAACCGTTTTGTCAACACCCTTTTTTATAAATTTTTAATTTTTTAAATTTTTACTGAAAAAGGCTGGATTTGAGCAGGTAATGGATGCCAGAAGCGCTTTGGAAGAAAGGAAGATAAACTAAACTCCCCAAAAATACTTTCTCAGGGAGCTTAGCTAATGTTATTATCATAAATTGTTTTTATTACTTCTAAAAATAATTCTGATATTAAAGTTTCTTGGCAACTATGCTGAACGTGGCTGTCTTGCTGCCTACATAGGTGGTCTGGTCTTTGGCGCCTCTTATTATCACTGTCGCCTTGCCTTTGTTTACGTTGTTGACAAATTCTACCGTGTAATCTTTATTCTCTTCCAATACTTTGTTCTGACCGTTTACCTTACAGGTCACTTCTACTTTGATGTTGTCGCCGTCTATGGGATTTCCGGTGTACTCTGTCTTTTTTATGGCTGTTTCCTTACTGTCCTTAAAGCTTATCTTGGCTTTGGACAAGTCTAAACTCTCTCCCTGTTTAGCGCAGACCTTATATGAACCTACTGCATAACATTTTTTATCTTCACTCGCATAATTGCCTTTCCCGACTACTTTCACCCATACGGTGGTGTCTCCGGCTGTCACCTTATTATTCCTATTCATCTCCCTGGGATTCTGGTTATAACGCGGATCGTCAAGGTAGTAGCTGACCGTATAGTCAGATTTCTTGAGCGTCACTCCGTCAAGGTCCACATACGGCGCGGATTTATAGACGCCCGCTTTTTTAAATACCATGTCTTTGGAGATTATCTTAAGCCCTTCTGTCGATCCGCTGTTCTTATTATTGTTCAGTACCACTGCATTTATTGTAAATTTGTTATTGGCTGCTTTGCTGCCTTTGTAGTTTCCGATGCCCGTTACGGTGAATTTGGCCTTGCTTCCTACATTCTTGTTGCCGCTGTACGTTACCTTGTAGTCTTTTCCTTCCGTTAATACGGTATTTCCAACTTTTACTACAAGGTCGTCTACTTTCGTTCCCGTCCTTACATAAGCATAACCTTTGTTATCTTTATCATATTCAACCGTAAGATCGGCTTTACTGGGAGTGATCTTGTAGGACTTGGTGACGCTTCCCATGCATCTTTTGTTTATGCCCGTAATGGTTATCTTCTTGGTTCCCGCACTTGTTATATCCGAAGGATAGGATATGACATAATCAGTGCCTTCTTCAAGCGGTTCTGCCTCTCCTGCCTGAGTCTGCGCCGTATATACGTTTAAGTTGTTCCCAAGATACTGGGGCGTTCCGTCATAAGTATAGCCTTTGAATTTTTTGTCAAAAGCGGCTTTTATCTTTATATTCTTCTGCTGTTTTTTAGATACCACTGTGACCGTAAGCTGCCTGTCCCCTGCAAAATTCCCGTTTCCCGTAAGGATTATGACGCTTCCGCTTTCATCAGTGTTCCATATATGGTTCTTATCATCGATATTGGAGAAAATAAAGTCTCTGTTGTTTTTAAGCTGTACTCCGTTATATGTAATGACTGGAGAGGCTTTGGCGCCCTCTGCCACCGTTACGGTATCGACTTCAACCGCGGGTACGCTTTTATCATCGGTTGATATATCGGAGTTATCGAGCTTCTTTTTATTTATCTTAAATGTCAGTGTCTGTTTAAGCCCCGCAAAATTGCCTTTGCCGCTTATTACGGCTTTGGCCGTATTGGCCGTATCGGTCGCTTTGATATTGTTCGAATATTTTATGGTGTAATCGACGCCTTCCACAAGGGTTTCGCCGTTGTTGGTCACTGATACGGCGGGGGTTATCGCGTTTCCGGTGTAGATATAAGCCGCCGTATCCGTAAGGCTGCCGTCGCTGCTTACAAAACCGAACTTAAGGCCTTCCGTATTTTCGGGTTTATCCGTTTCACCGCTGTCTCCCGAACCACCGCCGGGGTTGTCTGCATCTCCGCTGCCCTCCTGTGCTTTTACTATGATTTTGACTGTTTGAGTCAATTCATTATATGTTATGATGAGTTCCTTTTCGCCTGCGGTTGACATATCTATATCCGCCGCGTTGATGGTGTAATCTGTGACCTTGGTTTCGGTTCCCAAACCGTCGTTGTAAATGACTGTTATGTCGTCAAGGTTGAGTTCATCACCTACATTGTATTCCGTTTTGCTTTTGGTTACGGTTATGTATGGTTCTTCGATAACAGTTCCAACTCTGGTTATTCTTACGCTTTCATTTAAGTTCATCGGCAGTTCGATAATCTCTGTACTATCAGACATAAGCCAGATTCCGGGCAGCTCAACGGAGATTTTAACATTCTTAGGTGTATTAATTACTTTAAGGTTGCTGCAATACTCAAATATACCATTTATATACGTTACGTTCGTTGTATCAAAGCTGCTTACATCAAGACTTCTCAAACTGCTACAATACCCAAACATATAGTTCATATTCGTTACGTTCGTTGTATCAAAGCCACTTACATCAAGACTTGTCAAACTTTTACAATAATCGAACATACTGTCCATATCCGTTACATTCATTGTATTAAAGCCGCTTATATCAAGACTTTCCAAGTTCTCACACCAACTGAACATTCCGCTCATATCCGTTACATTCGTTGTATCAAAGCTGCTTAAATCAAGACTTCTCAAGCTATCACAACCATCGAACATAAGGTTCATATCCGTTACTTTTGTTGTATCAAAGTTGCTCAAATCAAGACTTCTCAAGCTATCACAACGATTAAACATACAGTTCATATCCGTTACGTTCGTTGTATCAAAGCTGCTTAAATCAAGACTTGTCAAACTTTCACAACAATCGAACATTCCGCTCATATCCGTTACGTTCGTTGTATCAAAGCCACTTAGATCTACACTCTCAAGGTTACATAAGTAAGCAAACATATTAGCTGCATTAGTAGTACCTGTAAGATTAACTTTTGCTGATACTATCGATTCACTATATTGTGACCAAGGCGCTGCTTTTTTTGAACCTGTTGGCTCAAGAATTTCTTCCAAAAATTCTCCGCTTCCATCAACAGTAAGCTTACCATTTGCATCAATGGACCATTTGATATTTTCATATGTACCATTTGCAATATCATTTGCATTCTTTGTTATTTCTATACTTTCACTAAGATTAATCGGCAGTTCGATAATCTCTGTGCCGTCCGGCATAAGCCATGTTCCTTTAGGCAGTGCAGCGGATACTGCAACGTTCTTAGGTGTATTAATTACTTTAATCCTTATGCATCCATAAAACATTCCGTCCATGCTCGTTACGTTCGTTGTGTCAAAACTGCTTAGATCAAGACTTGTCAAACTGCTACAACTCTCGAACATCCAGTCCATAGTCGTAACGTTCATTGTATCAAAACTGCTTAGATCAAGGCTTGTTAACCCTTTACAGTCATAAAACATACAATACATATTTGTTACGTTCCTTGTATCAAAGTTGCTTAGATCAAGACTTGTCAAGCTTCTACAACTCTCAAACATCCAACCCATATTCGTTACATTGGATGTATCAAAGTTACTTAAATCAAGACTTGTCAAGTAATAACAACCTCTAAACATTCCGCTCATATCCGTTACGTTCGTTGTATTAAAACTGCTTAGATCAAGACTTATAAAACCATTACCACTGGTACTATCACTTTCACTGAACATCTCTCCCATATCCGTTACGTTCGTTGTATCAAAGTTGCTTAAATCAAGACTTATCAAACTTTCACAAACAGAGAACATACTGTTCATATTTGTTACATTCGTTGTATTAAAGTTGCTTACATCAAGACTTGTTAAGCTTCTACAAACAAAGAACATTTCACTCATATCCGTTACCTTTGTCGTATTAAAGCTACTTACATCAAGACTTATCAAGCTTTCACAGAAATTGAACATTCCGCTCATATCCGTTACGTTCGCTGTATCAAAGTTACTTAAATCAAGACTTGCCAAGCTGTAACAATCACTGAACATTCCGCTCATATCCGTTACATTAGCTGTATCAAAATTGCTTACATCAAGGCTTGTCAGACTCTCACAAATACTGAACATTCCTCTCATATCCGTTACGTTCGCTGTATCAAAATTGCTTACATCAAGACTTCTCAAGCTCCTACAACCGAACATATCGCTCATATTTGTTACATTCCTTGTATCAAAGTTGCTTAAATCAAGCCTTATCAACCCTTCACAGTAACTGAACATTCCGCTCATATCCGTGACATTTGTTGTATCGAAGCTGCTTACATCAAGATCTGTCAAGCTTTTACAATAATAGAACATTTTGCTCATGTCCGTTACGTTTGTCGTGCTAAAGTTGCTTAAATTCAGCTTTGTTAAACTTTCACATTCACTGAACATTCTGCTCATATCCGTGACTTTCGTTGTATCAAAACCTCTAAGATCTGCACTTTCAAGGTTCTTTAACCCCTTAAACATATTAGCGGCATTAACGGTGCCTGTAAGATTAACTTCTGCTGATATTATCAATTCGCTATATTGCGACCAGGGAGCTTCCTTATTTTCATTCAAAAACTCTCCGCTTCCGTCGACAGTAAGCTTACCGTTTGCATCAATAGACCATATGATATTTTCATTTGTACCATTTGCAATAGCACTTTTTGTTATTTCTACGCTTTCACTAAGATCAATCGGCAGTTCGGTAATCTCTTCGCCGTCAGGCATGAGCCAGATCCCGGGAAGTTCAACCGAGGTTTTAACATTCTTAGGTGTATTAATTACCTTAAGGCTGTTACAATCCGCAAACACCCAATACATATTCGTTACATTCATTGTATCAAAGCTACTCATATCAAGACTTGTCAAACTTTCACAACCCTCGAACATAGCGTTCATATCCGTTACGTTCGTTGTATCAAAGTTACTTACATCCAGACTTGTCAAGCTTTCACAACCCTCGAACATATAGTTCATATCCGTTACGTTCGTTGTATCAAAGTTACTTACATCCAGACTTGTCAAGTTTCTACAACTATGGAACATTCCGCTCATATCTGCTACGTTTGCCGTATCAAAGTTACTTACATCCAAGCTTGTCAAGTAAGAACAATCTCTAAACATTTCACTCATATCCGTGACGTTTGTTGTATCAAAGTTACTTACATCCAGGCTTGTCAAGTAATAACAATCTCTAAACATTTCACTCATATCCGTTACGTTTGTCGTATCAAAGTTACTTACATCCAAGCTTGTCAGCGTATAACTCCTGCAACCATAGAACATTCCGCTCATATCCGTTACATTCGTTGTATCAAAGTTGCTTATATCCAGATTTGTCAGTCCATAACCGTTACAACCATAGAACATTTCGCTCATATTCGTTACATTCGTTGTATCAAGACCACTTAAATCGATTTTTGAAAGATTAGTGCAATCATAAAACATCCTGCTGGTACTAACTGCACTATTAAGATTAATTTCTGCAGATTTTATAGAATATCTATTATCATGCCACGGTGCATATTCACCATTTAAAAATTCCCCCGTACCCACAACTATCAGTTTACCGTCAGCATTAATAACCCACGCAACATTATTGATAGTTCCGCTTGCAATATCATTATCCGAAGTCATTTTTGCAAGCCTTTCATCAACCGACAGCTTCATAAGCTCATCAACGCTCATATCCTGTTCTTCCGCGCCGGTCTCGGAAACATCTTTATCCGTGGTTTCGACAGGATCACCTTCTTCGGCCCCCGGGATATTATCTTCTTCATTATTTAAAACTTCTCCCTCTACAACGTCCGAAGCATTATCTTCTTCCGTATCGGGAGCGCTTTCTTCTACGGCATCAAAAGAGCTGTCTTCTTCCGTATCAACTTCCTCTGCGTCGGTTTCTACTGTATCGCTTTCTCCTACGCCGCCTTCTTCAAGCGTTGTGTCGCTGTCGTCAGCATTAGTTGGTGTTTCGCTTTCCGCGTTTTCAGTGCTACCCCCCCCCAGTTTCGGCACCGCTTTCCGAAGCAATCTCGTCCGCTTCCTGCACATACCCTGCGCTGTTCTCGGCCGCCAATACATTAAAGGCGCCTCCTTCCGCAACAAGGCAGGTTGCAAGCATCAGCGCTGTCCATTTTTTCATCTGTTTCATAACAATATTCTCCTTCTCGTTTTTTTAATAAAATAAATGGTTGTATTTTTATATATGATACCATTATTTGTAGTTTAACACAATATTTATCATTTCAGATATTTACCTCAGATATTTTATTGCGGACGGATATTAAAATCCCCCTTAAGCAGCACTTGATACTATCTACCTCGTCTGCTTAAGAGGGCATATACATTGATCCGCAGGTTTATGCTATTACAGGCTCTTCTTTTTCGATAACGGTCGTGATTTCTTCTGCACTTCTGCCTGTTACCAATATAATAGACTTTTATTCAGTATTTTAACGATAAGACAAGCCGTATTCCTTATATAAAAGCTTTCTGGCCTGTTCGTCGTTTACTGCAAGCAATACATCTTCTGTCCTTCCGTCGGCAAACAGGCGTTTTATTAAGGTTGACATAAGCTGCTCGCCGAGTCTGTGGCCTTCTCTGCGTCCGGCTTTACGGCCTTCTCGGCGTCCTATTTCAAATCCTTCTTTACGGCCTTCTTTACGCCCTTCTTTACGCCCTTTTTTAATGCCCAGTTCTTCTACATAATCACTGTAATCACACATTTTTCGCATCTCCTCTCTTAGTTCTTCGGTCATCGGTATATCAAA
>CANRMA010000020.1 GCA_947631625.1 uncultured Lachnospiraceae bacterium
GTTTGCCTTAATCTGCTTCTTTTTAAAATCAAAAATGAACAAAAAACACTATCATTAATTTCTTGCCCCCGGTTCATCCGGGGGTTTCTTTGTTTAAAATAAATTTTACACTTAACAAAAAGTATGAAATGACTGTAAATCTATTGACTTATTAGCCTAAATTGGATATACTATTTTTGCAGGTAGTAATACGCTGTATAATCGTGTAACCGAATTTACGTTTAAGTGTCATAGTTATGGCACCGGCCACGATGCCGCCTTAGGGCGGCTTTTTACGTTAAGGAGAAATATTATGGATTTGTTTATTTATTCGGATGAATCTGGAGTATTTGATAAAGAACATAATGAAATTTACGTATACGGTGGTCTGATATTTTTAGGCAAAGAGCAAAAGGATGATTACTCCAGAAAATATATTGCTGCAGAAAAGGTTTTGAGAGGTCAAAAGTATGCAGATGATGAAGAGCTTAAGGCTTGCAGGATATCAAACAAGGAAAAGGGTAAATTGTATCGTTCCATGAATGGTGCTATCCGTTTTGGCGTGATCGTAAATCAGAAGAATGTCTTGGCACGCATATTTCAAAGTAAGAAAGATAAGCAGAGATATTTGGATTATGCTTATAAAATAGGTTTGAAAAAGGCTCTCCAGAAAATGATCGCAGATGGTATTATTGATAAAAACAGCATAAATGGTATTCATATTTTTACCGATGAACATACAACAGCGACAAATGGCAGATATGAGTTAAGAGAGGGATTGGAGCAGGAGCTTAAGAACGGAACCTACAATATGCAGTATGATAAGTTCTTTCCGCCGGTATTTGAGTCAATGGGTGGCATAGAACTACATAATTGTGATTCGAGTAAAGCTACTCTGATTAGAGCCGCCGATATAGTAGCAAATCGTATATATTATATGGCGCTGAATCGTAATATTGAGAAGTTGGAAGGAATTTATCTTACAACCTTGCCATAGTATGGGTTATTTTCAGATTTACCCCAATTTGTAACCCATTTTAAAAAAATATGATGAAATCAGACGAAAAATGATAAAATTCAGGCTGAATTAATCCCGACGATGAGAACGTTGGAGTGAGAAAGTTAGTAAAATCAAGGGTTTGAGCGATTTTGAGTTGTGATTTACTACAAATTTGCTAAGCATAATACGTGATAATGCTGAATAATACGTTTTTGTGCGACATCTAATTTTAATATTTTGTACCTAAAGGACACTTTCCAAGTGAGAATTTGGGAGTGTCCTTTTGTTATGGTCAAAAAATAAATAAGGAGGTTCAGACATGAACAACACAGCGTTAAGATTAGAGGCGTAGAGCGCTAGCAACACACACATAACTTCCAAAGAGAAACTGTTAGAAGTATTATCATATCTGTTGAGGATAGGAGAATACAGCCAGTATGCAGGGAAAACAATTATTAACAATGTTTATATGGATATACAGGGGAAAAAGCCTGTTTTTAAACGGACAAGGACTATAATACAGCGAAATAATATTTTTCAGTGATAAAAAGATATGTGCAAAGGATGAACCAGAGTATAATAAAGATGTGTATTTGGAAACAGTCCGATGTTATTTTATAATGCCACAGGAAGAACTGGAAAAGTGCCGATACACATATCAGGGAAATGAAACATACGCATTTCTGATATCGAACAAATATATTATGGCGTTGTATACGAATTGTCCGGCGGCAAGAAAAGAAGCTGCGCATGTGGATTTGCACGTTGAAAATTTTACAGAAAAAGAGTATAGAATGGTAAGACTGGAAAATGTGGGAGATGTTTTGTTTCAGGCATTATTGCTTGATAATTTGAGATGCGAAGAAAAAGTAGTTTATGCAGAATTATATAGTATTTAGTAAGATATAAAAATGCATTTGGAGAAATATGAAATAGTGAAGGAGGATTCAATATGGATAAAAGAAATCATCATTATATTCCTCAAACGTATTTGAAACAATGGGAAGATAGTACAAATCTAATCTGGCTTTATAATTTTAGAGAACATACAGTGTCACATAGAAATAAAAAGTCTATTTTTAGTGAAGATTACTTGTATTCAATTACCATTAGAGAGATTCAACTTTTACCACCAGAACAGAGAGAAGTATTTGTGGATCCCCTTAAAGAGTATCATGTTTTTTTAGATAATAATGAATTGATACCTCAACAAATGGTAGAGAATTTGTTTCGTTATAATGATTTCATTATTCGAAAAGAGGATGGTTCTGTTATTAAACAAAAGCACAAGGCAGCATTATTAGATGATATTCTTAACAGAAAGAATTCAATAATTGAAGATAAATATGGAGAGCTAGTGGAAGACTCATGGAATGAAGTTGTGGATTTTTTTGAAAAATTTAGAAGTATGCTGTTGGATGATAATCTTATTTTACCAGAGGAAAATAAGACTAATGAGTATGTAAATAGATTATTGGAATTTATATTATCTATTTATACTCGAAATCCATATAATATAGCTCGAAGCATGGAGAGGGTGAAGAAAAAGGATAATGTGGAAATTGATAATAATACCGCGAGAGTTGTATTTGAGAAAATGCAGTTGCTTTATCTTAAAGGAGAGCGTAAATTGTTTGATGTAGATAAATATGATATTCATTTGTTTTTTACAACGAAGGAGCATATTTTCATAACTACGGATAATCCCGCTATTATAATAGGAATTAAAATAGAAAACTTAGAATTTACTGGGGTGTTATGGTTCCCGATTTCTCCTAATGTATTTAGTTCACTTTCATTTAAGAAACAGCAAAATTTCAGGAATATTAGTTGTCACTTGGTGGCGGGAGAGACAGCAAAACTGTTGAATGAAATAGCAATAGAAAATGCCGAAGAATGTTTTATTTGTTCAGAGAAAATTGAGAATATAGATTTTAGGTATGTTCAGAATTAAATTATAGGTAATTGCGAAACTCGCGATGCTCGTTCGCAATCTTGATAAAAAACAGGATACATTTTGTGTTATTGCACAAAAACTCTTATAAAAAATTGAACTATGAAATTTTGGGCGCACTTTAATAAGCTATAGGCTTTATCGAATTGGTAAGTCCTATGCAATAAGGGGTTTTAAACTGCGAATATATTCATGATGATGAATTTTGTCAGCAAGTACAACTGTTATTAGCTGTGTGATTCCTGCAAGAATCAAGTCGGCATGAAGAGTTTTCTCATTTTGAGTTCTTCGTCCTGCCAGACAGAGATTATCTTTTATGAGATTGATATCTCTTTCTACTGCGGTTCTGATTTTGTAGGTGTTATACCATTCTTCAGTATCCCGAAGAACACCGGGATAGGCACGAAGATTTTTTTCGGGATAGATATAAACCATTCGACTACAGTTGGATCTTGACCTGCTTTCCATCGGGCTAGTGAATGATATGTATGCCGAGAGCGGGAATGATAGCTTCAAGTACAGGGAACTGGCTGAGCAATCTGATTTTGACAAGTTTTAATCGCTATATTGCAAAATATGGATCAGTCTGCTAAAATATAAAAAGAACACATGTTCGCAGACTTGAAGTCGCAATCTGCGACATCAAGTCTGGATGAAAATACTCATGGCGGCAGAAGAAAACTGCCTTCAGCCTTACGACAGACTTGATCAGGCAGAGAATCATATTGTGCTGATAGACGGATATGTGGATGTAGCCACCTTGAATATCCTGGCTAAAAAAATCCGCAGGTTGATATCTGTATTTATACGTTTCCGAGTGCAAGGATAACTTCACAGGACATTCAGAATTTTAATGCCCGGTACCCTGGTCTGGAGGTAAAACACACAACTGCTTTTCATGACCGGTTTTTGATTATGACGATTGTAGCGGAAAATGACATTTTCACCATCATAGGAATCGATACGTTTAAGGGCGATGACAGGTCTTCCAAGGTATCGGCTGATGTATTTTATAATGGTATTAGTATCACAGAGATTTGGTTTTGCGTAGACATAAAAACCATTTTTATCTTTGCTGTAAATATGAGCTTTGGTTTTCCTGAGGATGGACAGACTATGGGAAAGACGAAGAAGATCCAGATTGATGGGAAGGAAGTGCTGTTCAAGGCAAGCAGGCCATCTCGCGCATTTACAGGCTGAAGTTCCACCGGGACATCTATAAGGACCTGCGGGACATGGAGAAGGCCGTGGGGGATTCGGATGAGAAGGAATCAAGTCTTGACCGGTTCTAATTAATTTTTTGTAGTTAAGGCATGCTTCCTCCAACTTAAGGAAATCATGACATCGTTTTCCCAGAGGAGTAGATGTTCCTTTTTCTATCCGGTGATGATATACAATGCCGGCATTTTTAAGGATTCGATCCTGCTGCCTTTTTATAATCCTGTATTCGGCTTGAAGCAGTGCGCGGTAGTTGGGATTTTTTTCTTTCTGAATATCAACATATTGGTACAATCCGTCTGATACGGGGAACATGTTGTTGAGATTAAGTACGGCATAGTCTTTGATCTTGATGAAGTCTACACTTTCCTTCATTTTCGCATGTTTGGTTTTGAAGGAAGAAAGCGGTGCAAAATAATCCATGTTATGTATCTGAAGAAGGATACCAATATATTTCCGCTCGTTTTGCTGCCCGGGCTGTTTCTTGTGGAAAAAATGCGGTTCGAAAGCGGAAAGATAATCGATGTATTGATTGTCGATTTCATAAAAACGTAAGTTCATATAAGATGTCCCTTCTGGATGTATGGTATAGAGTGTTGTCTTAGCAAAAAAAATGGGGGCAAGTTGCCTGCCCCCACTGTTATGCTCGCATTCCGAGCAGCGAAACGCTCACTTATAACTTTCTCATTTGAGGGCTGAGATACACCCACTTATGAACTTTCTCATTTAAGGGCTGAGATACACCCACTGTTAGGATGGCTGAATCAGCCACCGCTTTGTGTTTATATTATATGGAAAATTTGAAAAAAATGCAATAGTGAAATTATGATTTTTGAGGAACATTTTGGATATAGATTAGATTTTTGCTTAATTATATGCAGGACAATCAATTTATTTTTTACTCGGAGATATACGGGCTTTTTTTATATGGGCTTTAGCCTGTTGAGGGCATTGGAGTTTTACGTGTTTCAAAAAATGGAAATGCCCGGAACCAAAATCCACCTGCTATGCGGATGGAGTCAGACCGTTATACAAAAAATCACCTTTCCGCTACAATAGAGTTGTTCAGTCACTATTACGTGATATTTTGAAACAACTGTGCTCTTACAAAGGAGTAGAGATTATCGAATCAGGTCATTAGTGACATCATATAATGCCGTCAGCCTCGCGGAAGGATAAGAGTGCCGGTTGCCGCCTTTTAAGCCAAATTCGGTTTCATTGTTTTTGTTGTGTGCAACGGTAATTTCTGAACCATCAACAGCAAATATACGGTATACCGCATCTGGAATGGGACTTATTAAGTGTGGTTCGGTAGTAATTCCCTTTGATAATCAGATCAGCAAGGATACAGATTTGTACAGGCTGTATAATACCAACATTCACGAAATAATCGAACAAAAAAAGCGTGCAAATGAAAAATGTTAATTCCTTATGAATTCCTTATGAAGTCATGAATTTCGGATTGACATATTTTCACATGACAGATAATATAATATTCAAGACAGGCAGCTTGAGTGTCTGCCAAGCGGCAAAGTAAGGTGTTGTGCCAGAGAGCAGTGCCTTATGAGCTGTATAAGGGTTTAACATTTACCACAATCTTGCTAGAGGTTAATCTTCGAAAGAAAATGTTAGAATGGCTCTGTTTATGCAGGGCCTTTTTTAATCTAAAGAAGTAGTGGAGAACTGTAATGAGAAATGTTTTAGATTGCATAAATGCATTTATTCCGCTATTATCAACCGAATATGAGCTTGTGTTGGGCGAAAAGGTGTTGCAGTACATTAAGAATCTCATTTGATAAAAAAGATTGTTTTCATCTTATGGGACTTCTGTATCTTATTGACAGACTTGAATTGAGTAGAGACAGTTCTTTACAATCGAATAAAATAGAAGTATTTATATAAGCCATTTGGACTAACTATCCAGATGGCTATTTTTTAACTCATTTTTGTGCAAAGGATGTTGAAAGAAGGTGAGAACATTGAATATAAAAAGGTAACTGATACGGTTAGAAAGAAGTCGTATCTCTTTTTAGAGCTTGATACAAAAACTATAAAGAAATTGTATGAAGTTGTTTGAGGTGATGTGCATGAATACGGTTATGAATTATGAATCAATATTTGAACGATATGGCGGAATAATGCGTACTTGCGAACTTACAAGGGAAGGTATATCTTATCAGATGCTACAAAATCTAATAGAACAAGGACGGGTAGAGAAGATTAAGTATGGTTATTATCTGTGGTGTGTCAGCCGCAATGTATTATGGCTATACGGACCGTGTGCCGGGAGTCTGGCATATAGCTGTGGATAATAAGTCAGCAAGAAATAAATTTAAACTGGATTTTCCTATCATAAAACCGCATTTTATTGAGACATCCAGATTGGATATTGGTGTGAGTGAAGGAAATATAGATGGAATTACTTTAAAGATTTATGACAGAGAGCGGGTTGTCTGTGATTGTCTGCGTCATGTTAATACGATGGATGGAGAGGTGTTTAATACTGTAATCCAAAGGTATATTAGTGATAATGAAAAGGATGCTGCGAAACTAATGATGTATGTCTCAAAGCTTGGTGTAGAAAAGAAAAAAAGACGCAAAACCCCATCAAGCGGAGAAAACAAAGAAGCCTCCGGGCATGGGAATGGATGATTAACATTATTAATTTATGTAAGAAAGTCGGACCGCTGTGATTTAGCGCAGATGTTCACAGGTGGTAGAGGAAAGGCATTCGGCGGACATACAGGACGTCGGATGCTTTTTTTCGCAGATTGCGCGCGTCTGCGAAAAGAACTTTCGATACCCGCATGTCAATCATGAATAAACCATACTTAGTATAGCATTGTTTTTTTGATATTACAACAGTTTTTTACCGGATTTTATTCACATATTATTCAGATTTATGTAAATTATTTCTCAAATAACCACACGGAAAACGTGATAAAACAAAAGAACAGTCAAAATTTTTGGATCTTACAAAATAATAAATTCTTTTATGGTCAGATATGTGGTCAGAAATCATTGAAAAAAACGGAGGATCGATCGAATGGGAAGACATGGCGAAAATATAAGGAAACGCAGTGACGGGCGTTGGGAGGCGCGCTATATGGCATATGATGAGGGAAAGGGAGGTAAGATCTGCCGTTCCGTATATGGGCATACGTATGAAGAAGCAAAGGCAAAACGCGCCGCAGCTTCAGGAATGTCTGCGTTCTTGATCAAAACGGGAAATGTTTCGGCGCAGGATGCGGACGGGCTGCAGGGCATTGCTTTTGGAACGGCGGCGCTGGAATGGCTGGCCGCCGTGAGATCGGAGCATAAACAGTCCACCTTTGAGAAATATAACTTTATTTATCATAATTATCTTGAAACTCCGTTCAGCGGCATCATGCTTTGGCAGGTTACGGAAAAGATCGTCCGGGACAGGCTTGCATCCTGCGGGGCAGCATCGGAGAGCCTGCAGAAAAGCATCTATGGCGTGCTGAACGGGATCCTGCGTTATGCGGCGGGCCGCTATCATGCGACGCTTCCGGAAATAAAAAGACCGTCCGTGAAGGCGCAAAGGAAAGAAGCGGGAACGTTTACCAGATCCGAGCAGACAAAGCTTCTGTCGGTCCTCTGCGCCAACACGGACCGTTTCAAACTGGGAGTGCTGTTATGCCTTTTTACGGGCCTGCGTCTTGGAGAATTATGCGCCCTGAAATGGACGGACATTGATTTTGCAAATAAGACACTCTCCATAAAAAGGACCGTTCAGAGACTTTATGCAGAGGACGCCGGCACAAAGACGGCTTTGATGGAAACTTCTCCCAAAAGCGGCAATTCAAAACGCGAGATCCCGCTGCAGGACGCCATGATCGCGCTGCTTTCGGATCACCGGAACGGGAAAGCATATGTATTCGGCGGCGATAAGCCGCTTGATCCGAGGACCATGCAGAACCGTTACAAAAAGATCTTAAAAGAAGCGGGCGTGTCCTATAAAAATTTCCACACCCTGCGCCATACATATGCCACAAACCATATCGAAGGCGGGACGGACATAAAATCATTGAGCGAGATGCTGGGGCATTCCAGTGTAAAGATCACCCTGAATTATTATGCGCATCCGTCCATGGACACAAAGCGCATGTATGCGGACGACCTGTGCAGATTTTATGCCCGGCTTCATGGTCAGGTTGCGGGTAGGGCCGGTTAAGAGATCCTGTAATAATGAGGGATCGCAGGGCCTTTTCGCAGACGCGCGCAATCTGCGAAAGATATTTTCGGCCGGGTCTGCTTTTCCGGTGAAGACGTTCCAAAGAAAAGCCGCACAGTTATCATTATCGGCGTGACGGGCCGTTTTATCAAGAATGCGCATAAGAAAACAGAGATGACATTTGCCTGTTGTCGGGAGATGGGAACAGTATGAGAAAAAAACAGAAGCGGGAGATATTGGAGATCCTGCATACGCTTGCCGCGGCGCATGAGGCGGTGAAAGTCTCCGCTGACAGGGGAGACATCCGGGAAGCCCGTGACGTCCTGACACAATGCCAGCAGGCCGCCGTCGCAGTGGGCGCCAGCATTGAGCAGACCGAGGGCGAGGGGCATACAGCGGTCTCATGCCTTGAAGGATACTGCGAGACGCTGTTCCGCATATATGAGTCATTGGAGTCGGGCGGCTGCAGCGCAAATAAGGCATGCCGGATGCTGCAAAAACAGCTTGTAAAAATCGAGAACATTGTAAAAAATGACATAAGTGTCAGAAAAGAAGCCGTTTTCTTCCCGTACAAGGCAAGCATGTGGGATTCACTGGAAAGCGTGTATCTGGCATTGAAGGAAGATCCGGGATATGACGCTTACTGCGTGCCGATCCCGTATTTTGAGCTGAACCCCGATCACAGTTTCGGGGAGATGCGCTATGAAGGGGATCAGTATCCCAAAGGCATAGAAGTCACTGACTGGCAGGGATATGGATTTGAAGAAAGGATGCCGGATGAGATCTATATCCATAACGGATATGACGAGTGCAACCTTGTCACAAGCGTCCACCCGCGCTTTTATTCAAGCAACCTGAAAAAATATACGGACATGCTTGTGTATATCCCCTATTTTGTCCTGGGTGAGATCGAGCCTGACGATCAGGCGGCGGTCGACTCCATGAAGCATTTCATATGGGTGCCGGGCGTTATTTATGCGGATAAGGTGATCGTCCAGTCTGAAAAGATGAAGCAGATCTATGTGAACGAATACATAAAGGCGGCAAAAGAAAGCGGCCTGAGGGGCGAGCATCTGGACAGGAGATATCTGGAACGGAAGATCAGCGGCGCGGGTTCGCCGAAACTGGAACGGGCGCGGCGTATCAGGAAAGAAGAACTTGACATACCGCAGGAATGGCGGAAGATCATACAAAAACCTGACGGCGCGGACAAAAAGATCATTTTTTATAACACGAGCATAAATGCGCTCCTGGAGCACGGGGATAAGATGCTGGAGAAAATGGAACGCGCCTTTGCGATATTTAAGGAGCACAAAGATGACGTGGCGCTTCTGTGGCGTCCCCATCCGCTGATCCCGTCAACGATCCGGGCCATGCGCCCGCAGCTCTGGGCGGGATACGTAAGGATCGTTGAGAGATACATACGGGAAGGCTGGGGCATTTATGATGACAGCGCGGACATTGACCGCGCGGTGGTATTGAGCGACGCCTATTACGGCGACGGGAGCAGCGTCGTGCAGTTGTGCAGGGAGCGCGGGATGCCGGTCATGATACAGAATGTGGATGTATGAAGATGCGGACATATGGGGATGCAGGCGCATGAAGACAGATGAGATCATTACCAAAACAGCCGCGCTCTACAGCGGGCCGCTGCCGGATGAGACGATGGAGTCCCTCCGGGGGATCGCCCGGGACTACTGCAAGGTAAAAAATTATGTGTACGGGCGCTATTCCGGCGTTGCAAACGTAAACCGTCTGACGCCAGTATATACCGTTTTAAACGAGATGCGGCGCTGCGGGCTCAGACAGCAGCTCGGTCTGCCGGCGGTATATTATGAACTCGCCGTTTCCGAGGCGGTCGGAGATATCAAAGGCATGTGGGGCGTCCTCAGGAACAGGCTGCGCGAGCTGATAAGTGAAAACGGGAATCTAAGCGGAGAAGACCGGCTTTATCTTAGGACCGTTTTGAAAATAAACAGCGTGTTTGCGGCGGTATTGAACCGACAGGAGTATGAAATGCCTGACAGGGCAAAAGATATGGAGCTTGATGTCAAAAGGCTGAACAACCTGCTCTGCAGGATGGTAAGACGGCATCTGAAGACTCCGTCGCAGCAAAAAAACGACTTTTTTACAGTGTCGCCAAACGGATACAGATCGGATGAGAAGGGACTGTATCTGACAGGCAGGACGCCGCGCAGACGCATCTTTATCCCCGTCAAAGGGATCGGGGGAGCGGACAGACAGCTTAGGATCATTATCAGGGAAGATGATGTAAGGATCACATTCCCCGTCGATGTGGAGGCGCGCAAAAAGGGAAACTACACCAATACGGTCTATGCATATATCGGTTACGGAGACATGCTGACGCTTTCCAACGGAAACGTATACGGAAAGGGGCTTGGCAGCCTGGTCACTCCGGAGACGGAGCGGCTTTCGGAGAAAAATAACGAGCGCGGCAGGATCTATGCCGCATACCGTAAGAAGGCCGGACGATATAAAACGGCAGAAGAAAGGAACATTGAAAGACCTGCGGGAAATGATTTTGCCGCAGCAAAAGAAACGCCGGACGAGAGTTTAAAAAAGAGACTGGAAGAAAACAACCTGGGAAGGAAAAAATACGATGAACAGAAACGCCGGGCGAGGGAAAAGACGCAGAATTTCATCAATGCGGAATTAAACCGCATGTTCCGCGAGGAAAAGCCTGAAAGGATCGTGATCACAAGACCCGTAACGAAGGACCGGGCAAAAAATCATTCCAAAGCGTTCAACAGGAAAACGTCAAGAAACTTCCGCGGTTATATCCGGGATCAGATCGCATTTAAATGCCGTCTGAATGCGGTGGAAATGACAGAGATCAGTTCCAAAGGAACGGGGAGCATATGTTCAAACTGCGGAAACGAGGGAAAGCGCGTGAAAGAAGGATTTATCTGTGAGGCCTGCGGATACCGCAGTTCAACAGCGGTCAATTCAGCCAGGAATATAGAGAGAATTGCAAAGACCGGGGGAATGAAACATGACCGGGGGAATGAAACATAGGACGGAGTGAAAAGCGCCTTGGGAGATAATTATGGAATAGATAAAAATGAGATAGAAAATGAAGAAAATCCATGTCGTGGTGAAAATACCGTGGAATCATGAAAAAGCAAAGTTGGGAAGAAATGAGATAAAACTGCATGCCCTGAGAATGAACGGGAGAACCGTTTGAACGGCCGGGCCGTATCGCAGGAAACAGCGTTTATGATATAAGCGGATGGGAAACTGTCCGGACGGCGTTATCAGGGATCTTCGAGATCCTGCTTGTACGCCAGGACCGCGGCTTTATGCGGAGCGAACTGCGTCAAAGGTGTGAAGGATGCCTTTTGCGCGGAGGCGGGATAGCCAAGCTAATTCTTATGATGATGTAAAATATTTTATTTATTACAGCAAATGAGAGGTAAGAAAAAGATGGAGTATATCATTGTACAGGCGGGCGGAAAAGGCACGCGCTTAAAATATCTGACGAAAAACAAGCCCAAAGCGCTCGTTCCAGTGGATAATCTTCCAATGATTTTTCATCTGTTCAGGAAGTACCCGGACAAGCGGTTTGTCATTATAGCAGATTACAAAAAAGAAGTTATGCGCCAATATTTGGATGTATTTGCGGATGTAAAGTATCAGGTCGTCGATGCACAGGGTACTGGGACATGCTCAGGCGTCAGACAGGCGCTGCAGCTGATCCCAGACAAAGAGCCGTTTATGTTGGTATGGTCTGATCTGATCCTGCCAGAAAAATTCGCACTGCCGCAGGGATATGAAGGCAGCGGAGATATTCCAGACAAAAATTATATAGGGCTTTCACAGACATTTCCATGCAGATGGAGATATGAAAACGGCGAATTTGAGGAAAAATCATCCAAGGAGCACGGAGTGGCAGGATTTTTTCTTTTCAAGGATAAGCAATGCCTGGCAGGGATGCCTGAGAGCGGCGAGTTGGTGCGTTGGATGCAGGAAAACAAAATGTCATACAGCACAGTCGGACTTGCAGGAACAAGGGAATTTGGCATTCTTGAAGAATATGAGAAGCTTGAAAAAGAAAAATGCAGGCCGTTCAATAAGATTACGTCAGAGGACGGCATCCTGACGAAAGAACCCATAGACAAGCAGGGAGAAAAGCTTGCCGCCAAGGAATGTGCATGGTATGCGAAAGCAAGGGAAAAGGGAATAAGCATACTGCCGCAGATATATAACACTAAGCCTCTGCAAATGGAATACATACATGGCAGGAATATATACGAGTGCGACCTCTCGCACGCACAGAAAAAGGATATTTTGGAGCAGTTGGTACATTCGCTAAAGAAGCTCCATTTGTCGGAGACAAGGGCGGCGGACACATTCAGCATAAGGGAAGCGTATTTTAGCAAGACATTTGACAGGATCGGCAAAATACAGGACTTAGTGCCATTTGCAAGAGACAGGGAAATCTTGGTGAATGGACGAAGGTGCAGGAATGCCTTTTACCATAAGCCTGAACTGGAGCGGGAAGCGCAGCGGCTAGCATTGTCCTGCGGACAGTTTGCATTCATACATGGCGACTGCACGTTCTCAAATATGATGCTGCGGGAAAATGGTAAGCCTGTGCTGATCGATCCGCGTGGATATTTCGGATATACAGAGCTTTACGGGGATGTCCGCTATGACTGGGCGAAGATGTATTATTCTATTGTCGGTAATTATGACAGGTTTAATCTGAAGGAATTTAAGCTCGAGATAGGGGAATCAGCAGAGGAAGGCGTAAGCCTTGAGATAGCGTCAAACCATTGGGAAGACATGGAAAAGGAGTTCTTCGCGCTGACTGGCGCGGATGAGCGCGAGATACGGCTGCTGCATGCCCTCATCTGGCTGTCGCTTACAACTTATGCATGGCAGGATTATGATTCTGTATGTGGAGCGTTTTATAATGGATTGTACTATTTAGAAGAAGTTTTGTGAGGTAAAAGTATGATTGCTTATTTTGAAAAACAATTGGCAGAATTTGACCGTTCTATTCATTCTTTGGACGAAAAGCTATTCAGCAGATGGGTGGATGAAGCTGTGGCAACGCTGCAGGGCGGAAAGAAGATAATCGTTTCAGGACTTGGAAAAAATGTCCCTATCTGCGATAAGTTTGTAGGCTCTATGGTGTCTATGGGGTTGGAGGCGTATTTCCTTCACACCAATTCGGCAGTGCATGGCGATATGGGAATTGTCAAGGATGGCGACATGGTGATCATTCTCACAAAGAGTGGGGAGACGGAAGAGTCCATCTATCTGGCAAGGCTGCTAGAGGGAAGGAATGTAAACCTGTGGCTGCTGACATTTGAAAAAGACAGCACATTGACAAGAGAGATACAAAACAGTGTAATACTGGAGCTTGGGCATGAAGGTGACTTGTGGAACATTATGCCGAACAATTCCACCACCGTAAACCTGATCGTGTTGCAGGGGCTTGCAATGATGATAGCCAAAAAAATGGAGCTGCCGATAGAGGATTTTAAGCGAAACCACCCAGGTGGGGCAATTGGCAAGATCATGGGATTCAAATAGAAAATTAATGACTCAAATAAAGAAAAATGGAGGACGGTGGATATGGGAAATGTTTTGTTTGGGGCAGGATATTTCGGTGCCATGGCGTTGGAGGAATATGGCAGGGAAAAAATAGATTTCTTTTTAGACAATAATGAATACAAGGAAAAACAGAATGTAAATGGAGTGCCGATTCGTATATTTTCAAAAAATATTGAGCATATAAGAGGAAAGCATATTATAGTATGCGTAAAAGCGTACCCAGAGATTGTTAATCAGCTTGAAAGAAATGGGATAACAGATTATGAAATTTATCATGCTGTTATGATGCTTAGTGGATATTACAGCAAAGATATATTAATTGAAAATCCATATGAGGAAGGAAAAGAAAGGGATTTAGCAGAGGCAGACTGGATAAGAAAAAACGATGGTAAACTAAAAAAGGAATTTATTAATCAGAAAGTTTTGCAGTATGTAAAACAAAATCATTTATTTCATCATATAGAAATTGAAACAATCAATCGATGCAATGGAATATGTTCTTTTTGCCCGATTAATTCATTGGCAGATACTAGAGAAAAAAAGATTATGTCGGAAGCTCTCTTCCATAAAATTATTAATGAGTTGGCAGACATAAATTATTCAGGCAGAATAGCGCTTTTTTCAAATAATGAACCATTGTTGGATGATAGAATTATTGAGTTTCATAAATATGCAAGAGAAAAATTGCCAAATGCGAGAATGCATTTATTTACAAATGGCACATTGCTGAATAAAGAAAAGTTTATTGCATTGACGAAAATATTGGATGAATTAATTATTGATAATTACCAGCAGGATTTGAAATTGATTTCTGCAAGTAGAATGGTTGAAGAGTATGCTTCAGAACACCCGGAAATTAAGGAAAAAGTGACTATCGTACTGCGTAAGCCTAATGAGATACTGACATCCAGAGGAGGAGATGCACCAAATCGTACTCAGGTAAATATACAAAAAGGAATTGCCTGTGTTCATCCATTTCAGCAAATGGTAATACGACCTGATGGAAAGGTGTCCTTGTGCTGTAACGATCCGCTTGGGAAATGCACTTTAGGTGATGTTTCAAAAAGCAGATTATTGGATATTTGGAATGGTAATGAATATATGAAGGTTCGGAGGCTCATTTTAGGAGGAAGGGAGAACCTTGAACATTGTAAAAAATGTGATGTATTTTCATTGGATTAGGAAAGGTAAAGAATATGCAGTATGTTATTTGGGGAGCGGGATGGCGCGGCGGCAGGGCTATAGATATTATTGGGGCAGACAAAATTGCGTTTTTTATTGATTCTTCTCAGAAAAAAATCGGAACTGTCTATAAAGGAAAACAGATAAAGTCGATTGATGATGCTGATTTGCTAGGGAGTAATTATGTTGTCCTTATTACTCCACTTGTTGGACAAAGAGAAATAGCAGATTTATTGGACAGGAAAAAGATAAGGCAGTATTTGATTTTTGATGATCCGCCACTGCCTTTGACAATAGCGGATGATTCTACCAATGATATTATGCAAGAATTTGATATAGTTTCAGATGTAAGCAGATGTGCTATTTATGGAATAGGTTGGCTGTCTTTGTATCTGTACGATTATTTACAAAAACATAATGTAGATGTCTGTTTAGTGAGTTTATCAGGGACTTCACAAGAGTTGTTGGATTGTATTAGCAGTGAATACAAGATAAAAGAATTAGACTGTGCTGTTTGCGAATCGGGAATTCTTTTGGATATGGCAGCAGAAAATGTAATCGATAAGGTTATAAATAATGAATCTGGTTGCGGCATAGCTAAAATAAATGATTACTTGTATGAACATATAAAATTTTGCAGTAAGCAGATATTGAAATTCAAAAATCTTCATCAAGGCAAAAGATGCTTTATCGTGGCAACAGGACCTAGTCTTACAGTCAATGATTTAGATAAACTATATATGAACCATGAGATATGCATAAGCATGAACCGAATATATAATATTTTTCCTAAAACTAATTGGAGACCAGATTATTATGTTATAGAGGACGCAAAGATGATAGAGGATTTGGCAATGGAAATTGCTAGCCTTCCATTAGAGTATAAGTTTGTATCCTCTGTGCCAGAGATATATTGGGAGCAGAGAAAAGCGAATAAATCCATTAAGTTCAACATGATTTTGGAAGAATATGATGACGAAAGCATTCGTTTTTCAAGGAATATAGAACGATACATGTATAATGGGAGAACAGTCACATATATATGCATGCAGTTGGCTGCGTATATGGGCTTCAAGGAAATATATCTGTTAGGAGTGGATTTCAGTTATTCAAAGGATATATATGCAGAATCAAATCATTTTGAGGGATATCAGAAACATTATAAAGATATACGGCTGAACACTGTTGATACCAGAAAGCAGTTGTGTGCATATAAAAAGGCAAAAAAGGAAACAGAAGCTCTTGGCATTAAAATCATCAATGCAACCAGAGGCGGGAAGTTGGAAGTTTTTGAAAGAAAAGATTTTGACAAATTATTTGGAGAATAAACAATGGTATTTTATTTAAAGGTAAATATGGATGAAGCATATTCATATAAAAATCTGCAGAATTGGTTGTATGTGATTTCCTGTTATGGAGAACATGAAGCATATATTGTGTGCGATTCGTTAGAATTTCAGAAAAAGATAATAGATATTATAAAGATTCCTGAGAATGTAAAAATTCAATTTCTGACAAGCCATATATATGATGATTTGGATGAAGTAGAAACAATTTTGGCATTATTCAAAGGACGATTTGTAGGGGCGGGGCGTGCGCATCTTTTAACGTTTTTCCATGCTAGGGAAAAACATCTGAATGCATTTTGGAATATTGATGCGGATGACACATGGATTTGTTTATCGCCAGAACGGTCGGCTGAGGCTTTAGAGCAGGTGCAGGATTATGCAGAGAAAAATCATATAGAACTATTCTCGTTGGATATGTTAGACAGCAGGAAGAAAAATCTTCCAGGGTGGACGTTTGGAATTACATATACAGACAATAAATGCGACTGGATTAAATGTATGCTGCAGTATGTAAACACAGAGAAAAGAAAAGAAATGTGGGATATCATGCAAGGGGGGTATGCTGCAAATATTGATACATATTTTACGTTTTTGCAGCATTTTACAAATAGGATAATCAGAACTTTTTATTTTGAAAATATGCGTTTTGTGCATTATTATCGTGATTTTTTTGAACGCCCGCATGGCTCTGGGATTTTTCATTGGAAGGACAAAGAATTATATTATCCTTTTTTATTATATGTTTTGGGAGAAGCAAACTACGGAAGGATTCCAATAGGAAAAGGAATTGCGCGTATGGATATTGGAATCAGTGATGAAGAATCTTTTGATGCCATGAAAAGCAGAGCCGTCAAGGGAGACTGGCAGAAACATTATTCTGCGGGAAATCCGACATTACCTGAAATAGAGGAACGTTTATTGCAATTTTTCAGAATAGGGGAGGCGTGAAAAAGACAAATGAGAGTGGTTGCTGTAGTACCAATGAAATTGAACAGTGAAAGGCTTCCGCAGAAAAACATAAAGAAATTTAGGAACGGGAAACCGTTATGTACATATATTCTGGAGACACTTTTGCAAGTGAAGGAAATAGATGAGGTTTATGTTTATTGTAGCAATCCTCGAATTATAGAATATATTCAGCCAGAAATTCACTACTTGAAACGTTCGGAAACGCTTGATACGAATGAAGCAAAAATAAATGAGGTATTATTTTGTTTCTCAGAAGAAGTAAAGGCAGATATTTATTTAATGACACATGCCACAGCTCCATTTATTTCCGTGGAATCCATCAAAAAAGGACTACAGGGAGTATTGGATGGCGGATATGATTCAGCGTTTACTGCAAAAAAAGTTCAGGATTTTTTGTGGAAAGACGGAAGTCCTTTTAATTATTGCATGAATAATATTCCGCGAACGCAGGATCTCCCAATTATGTATATGGAAAGCAGCGGTTTTTATATTTATAAAGCTGAACTGATGACAAACCTGCATAGGCGAATTGGCAAAAATCCTCTGATTGTGGAAGTGGGAGAAATTGAGGGAATTGATATTGATGAAATTGAGGATTTTATAATTGCAGATGCTGTTTATAATTATCTAAAAGAGGGATGTTAATGAGAAATATGATACAAGTGCTTGACTGCACATTACGGGACGGCGGTTATTGCAATAATTGGGAATTTGGCTATGAGAATATTGTCAAAATAATTAATAAATTATCACTGGCGGGCATTGATACAATAGAATGCGGCTTTTTGACAAATAAGGAGAAATATGAAATAAATCGTACAAAATATTCAGATTTGAAACAGCTTTCATTTTTAAATCCTCAAAACAAGAGCGGAAAAAAATTTGTAGTTATGGTAAACGATGGCGAATATGATGCCAATCAGCTTGAAGAATGCAGAAGTAATGCACTGGATGGGATTCGGCTTGCATTTCACAAGGAAAATGCTGAAAGGGCATTGCATCAGGGGAAAATCATAAAGGAAAAAGGCTATCAGTTATTTTTGCAACCTATGGTGAGTCTCAACTATACTGATGAAGAATTTATTCGGCTTATTCACAAAGCAAATGAGATACAACCGTATGCTTTTTATATTGTAGATAGTTTTGGAAAGATGAAGCAGAAAGATTTGATGCGTTTGTTCTGCCTTGTGGAAAATAATCTGGATAAAGATATCAGCATTGGCTTTCATTCACATAATAATATGCAGCTTGCATATTCAAATGCACAGTATCTTACAACAATAGCCTCAGCACATAATTTAATTATAGATGTTTCTGTTTATGGAATGGGGCGCGGGGCAGGAAATTTGAATACAGAATTGTTTCTGGAATACTTAAACGAAAATTATGGCACATATTATACTTTAAGTCCGCTCTTAGATATTATAGATGAGATTTTAAATGATTTTTTCCAGAGAAAGCAGTGGGGATATTCTCTGCCAAATTATTTGTCGGCAATACATAATGCACATCCAAACTATGCTGAATATCTGGATAATAAAAAGACACTGACTGTGAAAGAAATGAATGAGATTTTTCAGCTGATGGAAGCAGGCAAGAGGCATTATTTCGACAGAGGCTATGCAGAAACGCTTTATTTGAGCTATATGGAACGCGGTAGCAGGAAAAACGAATATAATAATCAGTTTAAGAGCATATTACATGATAAAAAAGTGCTGCTTATTGCGCCAGGAAAAAGCTCAGAGGAGGAAAAAGAAACTATTATAGAATTTGTTGAATCTAATGAGGCATTGGCAATCAGCATTAATTTTAAGTATCCACATCTTTTAGAACCATATGTGTTTATAAGCAATCTGCGGCGGTACAGGGAAATGAAAAATATTAATATGGACAGATGCATTATTACTTCAAACATAAAGGCGGATAAGTTTTATATTCAAGCAGAATATAAAGAATTATTGAATGATGTTGAAGCGGTTTGCGATAATGCGGGGCTAATGGCAATTCGTTTTTTGATGATATACGGAGTACGTGAAATATATTTGGCGGGATTTGATGGATATTCTCATGCATATCAGGATAATTATGGGGATGATAAACATGCCATGGTTATGGATGGACAGACCATAAAACTGATGAATGAAGGAATGAAAAAAGTTATGGAAGATTATGAAAAGAATGTGAATTTGATATTTCTTACACATTCGGGAAATCTTATAAGACAGATAAAATGAGGTATTTTATATAAAGATATGATGTTAGCGAAAGGATAAAAAGTGATGTATCAAATATCGTTAATTATTCCTGTCTATAATGTAGAAAAATATATCGGCAGATGCCTAGACAGCGTATATGCGCAAAAGAATGTGAAATTACAGGTAATTTGCGTAGACGATTGCTCAAAAGACTGTTCAAAAGAAATCATCGTTAAATATAAGGATAAGATACCCTATCTGGAATTATATGAAAATGATAGAAACAGAGGACTTGCTTATACAAGAAATGCGGGTATGGAGAAGGTAGAAGGCGAGTATACATTCTTTTTGGATTCGGATGACTGTTTGGGGGAGAACTGCTTGAACGGGCTGTATATATATGCAAAGGAAAATAATCTGGATGCATTGACATATAATTCTGTAAAAATTAGCGAAAATGATATAAAGCTTGATGATGATTTTTATATAAGAGGTTGCTCTTATGAAATAGCAGATGGGATACAAATGTTAAAAGAATTTATGGAGAACGGCGATTTGGTTAGAACAGCGTGGGGTACAATGTATCGCACTGCATTTTTAAAGGAACAGGGAATTGCTTTTATTAATGGAATTTACCATGAAGATCTTCCGTTTACATTTGAGGCAATGATTAAGGCAAAGCGTGTTGGGTGTAGAGATGATATGGCATATCAGTACCGCCAACATGAGAAGTCAATTACTCATTCTCAAAACTATGAAAAACTTATAGCAGGAGCAATAGAAGGGTATAAGAAAATAAAACGGCTGATACAGGTTACAGGACATACAGAGAATTTCATGGAAGTATCGGAAAAGTATTTGGAAGGAGTCCGAAACCTGATTGTAGGTGAATACCTAGAACAGAAAATGATTGGTGGGGAATTTTCAAAAAGTACAGAAGATTATATTTTAGAAGAACAAATCTTTGAAAAGGAAAATGCAGAATATTATTTTAGTGAAGAAGATTATAAGAAAATTGTCCAATATCCAGCTGTCTCGCTTTATGGTGCTGGATATATAGCAAAGCGCGTATATTGGATTTTAAAAGAATTAACTAATATAGAGTATATCTTTGTTACAAAGGGAAAGAGTGCGCCAGAATATTTTTTTGGACGGAAAGTTTTGGAGTGGGATAAAGGATTGGCAAAGCAGTACCCTATCATAGTTGCAGTTACGCGAAAGTACCAGAGAGAAGTAATGGATGTTTTTTCAGCAGCGGGATTTACAAATTATGTTTTAGTAAATGTGGATTAAAAAATGGATAGAAATGATTACGATGTTTGGAAGCGCTTTGTCGCAAAATATGGGATTACAGAGTCTTCAATTATGCTGATGCTTACAAACGATAATTCCCTTTTGGACAGATATGCAATAGAATACTTAGATGCATATATGCGCAGGAAGTTTTCAAAAAGCGCTTTTATATTTTATACGGAAAAATCATCATTGTCTTTAGATGAAAGACATGTTTTTCAGAGTAATGGAATAAAATATGTTTCTATTTCAAAAGAAGAAATGCAGGAATTATATAATCTTTATTGTTCTTATGAATTTAATAAAAATATTGTGTTTACATATATAAATTATCCTGAGACAAATTTATTGCAGCGCATCCTTAATGAAACAGAGATTAATGAAAAGGAAATTGTCTGCCTAGCGCTTTATAAGCTGCGGGAAATACCTAAATAGAGGTGATTCTATGTATGATCAGGAAATTAAACGTGTAAAATGCGAGCTGCAAAAGCTTGACGAAGAAGGAATATTTGAAAATAGAAAAATAGGATTATTTGGATTTTCTGATAATTCAAAGCAGATTATACATCTATTGCGTGAAAGAGGAAAAAATCCGTCTTTTGTCTTGGATAATGATACAAAAAAACAAAACAGCCTGTGTGCGGGTGTTGAAGTTTTGGCAGTTCAGATGTTGGAATCATTGCAAGAAGAATGTGTAATCCTTATTTATTCAAAGTTTTGGCAGGAGATGGAGAAACAGATTCTGTCGATATCAGCCAATAATATTTACGTCTACGTAATGTATAAAAGAAATATCAGTTTCAATGAGGTATACGAAGAAGCAGAAAATGGAGAGAAACTTTATTATCAGCTCACGAAGGAATTTGGCTGTAATAAATTATTTCTTTGCCCATATACGGGAACAGGAGATATTTATTTAATAGGTACATTTTGGGAGGCTTACGTCAAAAAAAATAATCTGAAAGAATATATTTTTATAGTAATTACGTCTGCCTGTGAGAAGGTAACGAGACTGTTTGAAATAAAAAATGTTGTTGCATTAAAAAGAAAAGACGATTCGGAAAGACTGATACAATATTATATGATGAACAGGGAAACAGTTGATTTAAAGCTGCTCAATGATTCATGGGCTAAGGATCATGCAAATGTAATAGAATGGTTTCGCGGTTTCAAGGGATTAAATTTTAGGATTATGTTTAGTAAGTTTGTTTTTGATTTTCCATCAGATAGTTGGGGAAAACATGCAAAGACAAATCTTTTCTGTCAAGAAGTAAAAAGTATTTTTCAGAAGCAGAATTTAGAAGAAGGGAAAACGGTCGTAATATCTCCCTATTCAAATACATTGTCGGAGTTGCCAGATGTTTTTTGGATTAAGATTGCGAAAGCATTGAAACACAAGGGATATATTGTATGTACAAATTGTGGGAATGAGAAAGAAAGCGAAATAAAGGGAACAATAAGAGTTTCATTTCCGCTGCACTATGCACCTCAGTTTGTTCAAAAGGCAGGTTTTTTTTTAGGCGTAAGGAGTGGATTTTGCGATATTGTAAGTGGAACTTCTGCACGCAAAGTGATTTTATATAATCGGGATGAGCGGTTTTATAATAGCAGCGCCTATGAGTATTTTAGCTTAAATGAAACATACATATGTGAAGAAACTTATGAATTGGAGCTAGATTTAAAAAAACTGGAAGAGGGATTTAAGGATGTGCTGCAGCTGCTAGTGAACGAAAAAATATAGGCTCATACTAATAAAGGGAAGAAAATATGGAGAATAATAAAAGATTGATTTCAAGTAATATGCCTGCAAAATGGCGTGGTGGAAACGAAGAAAGCTTAGGATATGAGCAGAAAAGTTGGAGAAAGCGAATTGTTCATATGTACAAGTTTATAACAGCTGAGGATAGGTCAGTTATGGATTTGGGTGCTGGGCATATGCATCTTAAAAAGCTTTTGGATGAAGGTGTGCAATATATTCCTGTAGACTATAAAAAGAACGCAGAAGATACAATAGTCTGTGATTTTAATCGTTATCAGTTCCCGGATAAGGCTGTGGATGTCATTGTATGTGCAGGAATACTTGGATATATACAAGATTTGGAATGGTTTTTGCATTGTGTGGTAACACACTGCAGAAAACTGTTGCTTTCTTATAAGGGTAAAGAAAGATTCCCGAGTTCTCCTTATTTCACAGAGGATATTATTGATTTTTTGAGAACAGAGGGTTTCATTTTGACAGAATGTGACGATTCACTGAATGAGTGGACACTGATCGGGTGTTTTGAAAAAGCGAAGCCTAGCACATTGTGTAAAAATAAAAGATGTACGGGCTGTGGGGCTTGTGTGAATGCATGCCGCCAAGACGCATTATACTTGGATTATGATGCCGATGGATTTTTAAAGCCTGTATTAATAAAAGAAAAATGTATCGGCTGCAATCTGTGTGTTGCTAAATGCCCAGTTATACAGAAAGGTTATAGCTGTGATGACTGTATAGAAGATGATTCTTATAAAAAAAGTAACATTCCAGTTTGTTATGCAGCATGGGCCTCAGATGAGATACGGATAAATTCTTCTTCTGGCGGAATCTTTTCTGTATTGGCAGAGGAAGTGATTCAGAGAAAAGGGTATGTGTTTGGTGTAGAATGGACTGATGGTTTTTTTTGTAGGCACGTTGGGATTAATTCTTCAGAAGATATATTGAAGCTCCGTTATTCAAAATACATGCAAAGCAATACAGAACATACATTTCGGGAAGTAAAGGAGCTGTTGGAAAAGAATAAATTAGTAATGTATGTAGGATGTCCATGCCAAATAGCGGGATTAAAAAGTTATTTAGGCGCAGAATATGAAAAATTGATACTTATAGATCTCGTATGTTTTTGCTCGCCTTCAAATATACTGTTCCAAAAATATTTAGAGGAAAATTATGGACTGGACAATGTGAAGTCAGTGACTTTCCGCGCCAAAAAGGTAACTGGTTGGAGTCCGACAGGTTATCGAATTGAATTAAAGGATGGCAAAGTTTTATATCCCCCTAAAAAGGAAGATGCATACCAGAAGGCATTTCATGGTGTGCTTGCAAGAAACGATGTATGTGAGGAATGCCAGTTTCGGGGATTTCCAAGGGAAGGTGACATTACCTTGGGTGATTTCTGGGGAATTATGAATCATGATGAGTCTTGGAATGATACGCGGGGAACAAGCGTTGTTTTGGCAAACACTGCGAAGGGTATTAAGTTTATGCAGATATTGGAGAAAAGCAAAAAAGTTCCAAGAATAGAAAAAGTACCTTTATTTTGGTGCAGACATAAAGGAAATGGCTTTTGCAGAGATGTCAGAAAAGGGCATAAAGGCAGAAAATATTTTCGTCAGCTTGTAAAAAAACATAAATTCAATGATGCTGTAAATGAAGCACTGTATCAGCTGCATGACATTGGCATGATATGTATGTTTAACCGAAATTTTGGCAACAATGTAACAAATTTTGCATTGTACCAAGTTTTGAAAGATATGGGTTATACAGTATTATTAATGGATTTGCCTAAAAAACATATAAGCGGAATCAGTGCAGATAAATTAAAAAAATTCGGTCAATTCTTGGATAATCCGTTTTTAGAGTATGATATTGCGGAATTATACGAAAAAAAGGCAGATATACAGAAAGAAGGGAAAAAATGTAAATTCTACATAGTAGCATCAGACCAGTTGTGGAGAAATAGATTTTTGCTAGAAGGTAACTTTCACGCAGTATTGGATTGGGCAGAATCATACAAATATAAAATGTCGTATGCAACAAGCTTTGGAACAGACCAAGAAGAAGGACTGTTGGAAGAATGTAAAAAAAAGGGATATTTTCTTGGACGTTTTCAGAGATTGTCAGTCAGGGAAAAAAGCGGGAAAAAATTACTGCATGAAGAGTACAAAATAGAGAGTGAAGTAGTGTTGGACCCGATTTTCTTGTGTAATCGGACATATTTCGAGAGGATGGCACATATTGGGCGCATACGAATGCCGCAACAGAATTTTTTGGGAATTTATGCATTAGATATATCTGATTCAATAGTAAAGGCAGCTAATTTTATAGAGCAAAGGCTTGGCTTGACGCAGGAGTGTCTAGTGCTTGATGGAGGACGGTCAAAAAATCAGGCGGAAAAAATATACGCAATGATGCCGTTAGATGATGCTGCTGTGGAGGAATGGGTGTCTATGATTGCAAATTGCAGTTTTTTTGTAACAGATTCTTTTCATGGCATATGCATGGCTTTGGTTTTCCAAAAGCCTTTTTGTGTGATTTTTGATAAAGATAATTGGAGGGGATATAGCCGCATTTGTGATTTACTGGAGTTGGTTGGTCTTTCAGAGTGCATAATTGATTGTTGTGATGAAAAAAAATTAATGTATATTATAGACAGAAGAATTGATTATGCTAGTGTTGCTGATATTTTGGGTAAAGAGATTAACAGAAGTCGAGAGTGGTTATCCGAAGGATTAAAAGAGGCTAGAGAGTGGAAAGGTTCGTACGACTTGTATGATTATTATCTTGATATGCAGCAGAAATCAGAGCAGTTAAATATTATAAGATATGGCAAGCTACAAAATGAAATATTTATGAATAAGCTTGCAATGAGAACAGAAAAATTCAAGGGATTACAAACTAGGGAAAGGGTTACAGACGAAATGGAGTTAGTGGGTTGGGGAGCTGGAAATTGTTTTTTACGTAACATTAATAAAATCAAACAGGTTTATAACATGAAATATGTTTGTGACAATAGACCAGAGAAGTGGGGGAAGGAAATAGCTGAAGGAATCATATGTATTTCACCTAAACAATTATCAGAAATGAAAAATGTGGGGGTAATCATAATGATAGACAGTCCTAGCGTAAGCATGGAAATAGTTCATGAACTTATGGACATGGAAATTTATGCGTTTGAGCATGTATCAAATTGGATTCAGGTTGTTATAGAAGATAAATAAAAGAGGGGAAATGTCATGAAAACTTTGTATGGATTTAGTGCGGGTATTTTATGGGCGGATGGATATTTCTACTTCTCGAATCTGAATTATAACAGCTTGTTTATGTTGGATGTGAAGAGTGGAAAAGTGAAGTTTGTGACGTTTTTTCCAGAGGAAAAAAAATCAAAAGGATATTTGCATAAAAAATGCATGAGATATAACGATTCTATCCTTTTTATTCCAGACAGAGGAGAACATGTCCATATTTATGTGCCTGAAACAAAAGAAATGGCGGCTGTTAAGATTGAACGCTTTGAAAATCAGGAAATAATATTTTCAGAGGCTGTTTTAAAAGAAAATATTTTAATTATTTTTCCAGCAGTACAGGGACAGCCGATTACCCGAATCTGTCTTGACGACTATTCATGCGTACAAGATTGGAGTTTTGTTAGTTGGTGTAAGGAAAATGTACATACAGAGGAGACAATTATGTTTGGGCGGGTGATAGATAAGGATGGCTTTGTCTGGATGGCTGTAAATGGTTCTAATCAGGTTGTTTGTGTCAATTTGGATAAGGATGCGGACTTCTACCTATATTCGCTTGGCAATGTGGATCTTTTTGCAATTTTTAGGGCAAAAACAGGTTTTTGGCTAGTGCAAAGAAAAGGGAGGACAATTCTGCATTGGGACGAAACAGCAGGGATAGTGGAGCATTATTCAGCAGATGAGGAAAATGCATGCAGTGCAAGATATTTCAACTATATTTTTGATACAGATTTTGGCATATATGCAGTACCAGCATTTGCAGGAAGTATTCAAAAGCTTGCATTAGGGACACGAGAATTTCATAAAGTTTTTGAACTGCCGAATAATTTAGAAAAGCGCGGATTGCATCCTTGTTTTTTTGGAGTAGAACAAAAGGATAACAATTTGTGGCTTTTTCCATATGGTTTTTATCAAATGATGATTTTTGATATGTCGGAGGATCGGCTATATATTTTTCATATAGATGACGAAAAGCTATATTATGCAAAAGAACCTTATTTATCCGTATTTCAGGAAAAATATAAAAATAGAGTAGCACAGGAAAATGATGAATTTGATTTGGCAGATTTTTTAGACATTTTTAGTTAGCTCGATAATACGTATGGTTGGGTACATAGAAATAACTTTAATTGATTTAACGTAGTAAGAGGTAATTGGGGTTTATGGAAAAAGAATTTACAAAAAATATGCAAAGTATAATCAGGGCTTATGAAAAAGTTCTGTTTCTGCCATATGCGTCATCTGAAATCGTAAGCATGTTTCGTGATTATTCAAAAGGATGTTTAAAAAATAAAATTTTACTATTAATGAAAGAAGAAGCAGATTGTGGTTTAAACGACATATATTGTATGTATCTGAATAGGCATGAATATATTGATTTGAAAAATCTGTACCACACTTATGAATTTTCCAATAAATTCAGTATTTCTTCTGAGGACAGCAACTTCGGCAAAATCTGGAATTATGTAAAAACAGGGCTTCTGACTCCTGAGGAAGCTCTGGCTGCTTTATTATACTGATATGAAAGGAAATATCCATGGACAAAGCCCATTATGAAGAAATGTGCGAAAATCTTGGAAATATGTTTCAAAATGGCGTATTTTCAGGCAAGAGATTGTATCTGTTCGGACACTGCAATGCAACGGAAACATTAGCCGATGTATTGCTAGAGAAAGGCATCTCGGTATGCGCGATCCTAGACAATAATGAAAAAAAGCAAGGCAGTGCCTATCGCAATATTCCGATAACAGCTCCACAAACAATCTTATCAGAGGTTTCAGGAAGCTCTCTGGTCTGCATTGCCGCCCGAGCCTATGAAGCGATGGCGCAGCAGCTTAAAAACATGGGCTATACAGACAGTATATACAAAATGGTAGAGTACGACAGTTTTGCGGAATATTCGCTTTCGGAAGAAACGATCAAGCGGAAGCGAGAGAGGCTGGAACGAGGGATTACACGGTTTAATAAACTGTCTGAAAAATATTCAGGTTATATGAAAATATTTTGTCCGTTTAATGCGCTTGGCGACATCTGTTTTACCATGTCATATCTCCCTTATTTTCTTGCCGCGCGTGAAATTGCTGAGTGCGTAGTCTGTGTTATAGGACAGGCATGTGCACAGACTGTAAGGCTGTTTGGAGATTATCCCACAGAAATTTTTTCACAAAAAGAGATGGATGAAACCATACAGGCAGTAATATACACGGAGGACAAAAATTCATTCATCGCACATCAGGACAGGCCGTATGTCGTTAATTTACATAAAGCTCTTTACATTAAATGCATTCCGTTGGAACAGATTTATTGCTGCGGAGTATTCGGTCTGCCCAAGGGGACAAAGCCATATAAACCTACATTTTGTAAAACCTATGAAGATATGGAAAAAATCCCAAAAGGCAAGTCCGTTATCCTGGCGCCATACGCAAAATCCGTAACTGCCCTGTCCAATAATGTATGGGAACAAATCGTGGAATACTATATTGAGCGTGGTTATAAGTGCTTTACGAATGTGGCAGGGGATGAAAAGCCGCTTCCCGGAACGCTTTCGGTCAGTCCAAAGCTTGCCGAAGTCCAACCGCTTGTTGAACATGCTAGCACGTTTATCGGAATACGTAGCGGCCTGTGCGATGTCCTGCGGTATGCAGACTGCGAAAAAATAGCTCTTTATCCGGACTATAACTATTGCGATACCAAATGGAAAGCGATAGATATGTATGCGTTGGAAGGATGGGAAAATATTGTGGTAAAGGATGGTTTTCTATGGAAGAAAAATTGATTTTATCTACATTGCCTAAGACATGGGTGTTTGATTTAGACGGGACACTGCTCAAACACAATGGATATAAGATTGATGGATATGATACTGTTTTAGATGGAGCTGCAGAATATCTTCATAAACTTCCTGAAAATGACAAGATAGTCCTTTTTACATCGAGAACAGAGGAATATAGGCAGATAACAGTTGATTTCCTTAAAACAGCAGGAATACGTTATGATGTCATTTTGTTTGACATGCCGATGGGTGAGCGGATTATGGTGAACGACAGGAAACCATCAGGTCTTGATATGGCGGTTGCGCTGAATTTGAACAGGGACAGATTTACACTGCCTGAAATTGTCAGAGAGAGGTAACGGTGAATTATAAAAATGAACTTCGAGCTCACCGCCTCCATGATGTGCGCCAACTACGCCCATCTGGAGACAGAAGTAAAAAAATTAGAAGAAGGCGGCATCGACTCCTTCCATATAGACATCATGGACGGACCTCGCATTGAAAAAAATATAATCAATGCGAGGCAGCATTTTTTGACTGCTTTGTCAAGCAATTTTTGTAAATATAAGGTTAATTTTATTCGTTATTTTGGCGAAAAAACCTTAAGTTGACGACATTGCCCGGCGGACAAAGAGCAGTTTTTAATGAAAGTCGGGGAGTATGTCGGGTTCAAGATGGTGGTGTCCTTTGACTCGTCCAACCATAAATTTGTGATGAACTTAAAAGGGCAGATTTCCCATAACCTTGAGATCGGCTCTGATCCGCTAGGCAACATCTTCCGCATTAACCATGCGTTGGAGTCCATGCCCAAACAGCTTGCCGGGACGCAGAAACAGGCGGAAATAAAAGAAAAACGGAAAGAGGTGGACATATAAATTTCAAAAAATTTTTATTGCAAAAGCTACGGAAACATCATAAAATATAGTTAGGAAAGTGTGAGTAAGCAAAGAATAACTATGTTTAGAATGAGTCATACTGATAAAGGAGGTGTTTCTTATGGCAACTTCAAGCATCACGAAAAATTTTGTCATATCGGGCAAAAGGCAGGTGGAGATGTTCGCCGATGCGATTGAAGCGTCTGCCAATGATCGCCCAAACCGCATCCCTGTGGCTGCCAGACAGTTAAAGGGGAAAGATGACCTGATGTTTCTTAAAATGAAAAGGGAGAAAGCGAATGGAAGTAAGTGACAGATTTATATTTGTCAACATTCGTGAGTATTTGGCACAAGGGGATAATGAAAAAGTCGGAGAGCCAGAGCTTATGAGAATGATCTCCGACTTTTCCTGTCCTAAGAACCCGGATGTTGAGCAATTCCTAAAAAAGAACTGTGTAGAATTTACAAAGAAGAACCAGTCAGTTACATATTTGGTGCATGACATGGAGGATGGGGCATTAGTCGCTTATTTCACAATAGCGCTGAAACCTTTGACGGTTCGGGATGAAACGGTCAGCAATACAGTAAAAAAGAAGATAAAGAGAATCAGTGAGTTTGACGAACAAACAAAATCCTACACAATGTCAGCGTTTCTGATTGCACAGCTTGGGAAAAATTATACAAATGATGCCGATAAGCGCATTACGGGGGCGGAGCTGCTTGAGTTGGCATGGAGCGTTGTAGAGGATATGCAGTATATGGGCGGTGGAATGGTGGTCTTTTTGGAATCAAATAACGAGGAAAAGTTGTTATCGTTTTATAAAGATAATAAATTCCGTCAGTTTGACACCAGACAGACCGCATCAGGCACAGATGAACCGCATGAGCTTGTGCAGTTATTGAGATTGCTTTAAGTAAAATTTAATAGTAACTAAGGGTGCATGGAGCGTAAGCATTATTTATAATCTATGTGCCTTTTTTATTTTGGGAAATACCGTCTTGTGAAATACGCAGGACGGTATTTTTCTGTGAAAAAAGAAAGGAAGAAAATATGGAAGATGCAAAAACAGGGAAGCAGAAAGTAAAAGAGATCACTGACAGGTTGGAGGAAGGCTTAAAGGAGCTGTTTGAGAGCGAGAAATACAAAAGTCGGAAGCGAGTCCGGTTGCAGGTTTTAGAGCATGGCAGACGAATTTTAAACACCATGTAAAAAAGGGGAAGTGATGCTAGATGAGAACGGTATGTATCAGAAAGAGGAAGTCGAGGTGAAGATCCCCGCTTTTCGTGCGGTGTCCGTCTTTGACATTAATGTTAAGTTTATAAAAATGTAATGTTTAATTAAAAATCCTCTTTGGCTGCAAACAGTTCCATTTCTTTGCTTCTCATAAAATCCTCGTCTAAAAATCGGACGCTGATATTGAGCCGTCAGCGCCCGATGCAAATTTCATTTCAAATATGCTCCAAAGAAACTCTCCAACTTGTCAAATGGAATAGCGTTCTTACCGCCGCCGTCATACAGATCGGTGTGAACGGCGTCCGGAATAAGGAGAAGCTCTTTGTTGTCGGTATATTTGCTGTCCTTTGTCATGGCGGCGTAGGCATCTTTGCTAAAATAGCAGGAATGGGCCTTATCCCCATGTATGATCAGGACTGCGCTTCGGATTTCATTGCTGTATTTGAGAATCGGCTGATTCATAAATGATTCACATCCGATCACATTCCAACCGCCATTGGAGTTTAAGGAACGGGCGTGATAGCCGCGGCTGGTCTTGTAGTAATCGTGATAATCTTTTACGAAGAATGGCGCGTCTTCAGGAAGCGGATCGACAACACCGCCGCCAAGCGCATATTCCCCTGATTTTAAGTCTGTAAGTCTTTGCGCGCACATCGCTGCTTTTTTCTGATAGCGGGCTTCTTCGCTGTCCTCACTGTCGAAATAACCGTTTGCGTTTACTCTTGTCATGTCGTACATGGTAGACGCCACGGTCGCTTTGATCCTTGTATCAAGAGCCGCCGCATTCAGCGCCATGCTGCCCCAACCGCAGATGCCGATGATGCCGATCTTATCCGGATCGACTCTGTCATGCAGCGAAAGAAAATCCACCGCAGCCATGAAATCCTCGGTATTGATGTCGGGCGATGCCATATAGCGGACATTGCCTCCGCTCTCTCCAGTGAATGAGGGGTCAAAGGCAATCGTCAGAAAGCCGCGTTCGGCCATTGACTGCGCATATAATCCGGAGCACTGTTCCTTGACTGCGCCGAATGGCCCGCAAACAGCGATAGCCGGCAGCCTTTCCGCATCAGTCTTTGGTACATACATATCTGCAGCAAGAGTTATTCCGTAACGGTTTACAAAGTTTACTTTACTGTGATCGATCTTCTCGCTTTTGGGAAAAGTTTTGTCCCATTCCATTGTCAGGTTTAATTCTTCTTTTTTCATATTGACTTTGACATCCTTTCTGCGTGTGGTTTTTCTATTATATTAAATTTATATTTGCATTATATAGTTTTGACATTTTATTCGCTAATGGTTATAATGAATATCATGATATTCCTTTTGCGAATATCAAAGCCAAAAGGAGAAAACTAATGGAAATCCGTACTTTAAGGTATTTTCTTGCGGTTGCAAGGGAAGAGAATATGACAAAGGCGGCAGAGCAGCTTCATGTTACGCAACCCACGCTCTCAAAGGCATTGCAGGCTTTGGAGAATGAACTTGGGAAAAAGTTGTTTATACGTCACAGTTTCAGCATATCGCTGACGGAAGAAGGCATGCTTCTCAGAAAGCGGGCAGAAGATTTGGTTTCAATGGCAGACAAGATCATCGGTGAATTTGTATCGTTGGATGATGTGACGGGCGGAGATATTTATTTCGGACTGGCCGAATCATATCAGATCCGCTATCTTGCAAAAGAAATAAAGAGGTTCAAGGAGATTTATCCAGGTCTGCGCTATCACGTCAGCAGCGGCGATACGGAACAGGTGACGGAAAAGTTGGACAAAGGCATTCTTGATTTTGCGGTGCTTGCGGAGGAGCCGGATACGGCGAAGTATAATTTCCTCTGTTTCCCTGATGCAGACGTATGGGGGCTTGTGCTGCCGGGTGATTGTCCGCTTGCGAAGAAAAAAAGTATATGCGTTGACGACCTTATCGGACTGCCTTTATTTTGTTCCGGGCAGGGTTGGAAAAAGGACATTGCGCATTGGTGCGGTGAACGTATCGATGAATTGCATCTTGAAGGTTCTTTTCGGCTCTCTTATAACGGCTCTCTTTTTGTGCGTGAAGGCCTTGGATATCTTTTGACATTTGAACATCTTATTGATACAAGTAAAGAGAGCGGTCTTGTCTTTCGTCCATTGGCTCCGGCGTTGGAAGCAAAGATTTATCTAATATGGAAAAAGCATCAGATTTTTACTCCAATAGCGGAAAAATTCCTAAGCGAAGCAAAAAAGAACTTTTGTATGCCGTAATGAAAAATCTGAAAATACCGTCCGGGGGTAAAGGGCTTTTAAAAGTGAAAATAATAGTATATAATAGATGAAAACAACGATCGTGTATACATACCAGGTCCGTATGTGTATACATACCAGGTCCGTAAGAGTAAACAAATAAAATTTCGGAGACATAAAATGAGATCATACAATTTTTATGGTTGGCAGCAGGCGACTGTACCCGCTGTTTCAGATGAGTATAAGAATATAAGGGACCCGAGGCAGCTTTATGATATGCTTTCGGAAGTATGGTGCGCGGATACCTGCGCGCCGAGGATGAGATCCTGTTGGACCAGGGAAAATATGACACTGGGGCAGTGTTCGGTCACTGCGTTTCTTGCGCAGGACATTTTCGGAGGAGACGTATATGGCATACTCAGGCCTGATGGGAATTACCATTGCTACAATATGGTCGGGGATTGTGTATTTGACCTGACGAGTGAGCAGTTTGGGGATGAAGCGCTTTCCTATGAGGATAATCCGAGACAGTCACGGGAGGTTCACTTTGCCAAAGAGGAGAAGCGCTTAAGATATGAGTATTTAAAAAACGGGCTGATGAAAAAATTGTGTAGAGAATGTGAGGCTTTATGATCAGGTATTTAAAAAAGTACCGGCTGTTCTTTATTCTGGCGCCTCTTTTTATGTTGGGAGAGGTAAGCATGGATCTGATGCAGCCAAAGTTGATGGGAATCATTGTGGACGAAGGCGTACTCGGACTTTCAAACGGCGGGACGGGGGATTTAAGTCTTGTTATTTCTGTGGGCGTAAAGATGATAGCGCTTGTCTTGTTTGGCTGTTTTTGCGGCATAATGTCGGGGGTATTTGCCAATCTATGCAGTCAGAACTACGGAAACGATATACGTAAAGATGCATTTCGCAAGGTGATGTCGCTTTCTTTTGAGCAGACGGATCATTTTTCAACGGGTTCTTTGATAACAAGAGTAACTAATGACATTACGCAGGTACAGAATCTTGTGATGCAGTGTATAAGGGGATTTGTGCGTACTTTTCTGCTGTTTGCGGGCGGCATATTGTGTATGCTTACACTGGATTTAAGTTTTGGGGCGGTGTTGGTATGCGCTCTGCCGCTTATCGTGATCTGTGTGATATTTTTTATAGGAAAGGCCAATCCCAAGTTTGTTATATTGCAGGATAAGCTTGATAAGCTGAATGATGTCATGCAGGAAAATGTTTCCGGGATCAGGGTAGTAAAGGCGTATGTTAAGGAAGATTATGAAAAGGGGCGTTTTGGAGAGGCCAATGACGAGCTGGTAGGAACGCAGTTGGACGTGCTTCTGCTTTTTTCATACATGACTCCTATAATGAATATCATACTTAATTTTTCAATAGCAGCTGTTATTAAAATAGGGGCCATACAGGTCGGAAACGGAAGTGTTACGCCGGGCGACGTGATGGCGGCCATCACATACATATCACAGATCTTAAACGCTGTCATGCGTATGACTATGATCTTTCAGACGGTATCAAGAGGGGTTGCCTCAGGTAAGCGCATAAAGGAAATCCTTGACTGCGAGCCTTCGATCGCAGACGGAGATTTTGCGGGAGAGTGCGCGGTTAAGGGTAAAGTTGAGTTTAGGAATGTGTCTTTTGCCTATCCCGATATGAAGAATGAAAAGGTTATCAGAGATTTCAGCCTGACGATAATGCCGGGTGAGACGGTAGGAATTTTAGGAGCTACAGGCTGCGGCAAGTCTACGTTGGTCAATCTTATTCCGAGGTTTTATGATGTTACGGAAGGCGAGGTGCTTGTGGACGATGTTGACGTCAGATCGTATAAGCTTGGAGAGCTTAGGAAAAAAGTGGCCATAGCCTTGCAAAAGAGCGAGATTTTCAGTACATCCATAAGAGAAAACATCGCATGGGGAGATCCTGATGCGGATGATGAGCAGATACGTCGCGCAGCGGCTGTCGCTCAGGCGTTGGAGTTCATCGATCAGAAAGCGGAAGGACTCGATACGCAGGTCACGCAGGGCGGACACAGTTTATCCGGCGGACAGAAGCAGAGGGTTGCGATAAGCAGGGCAGTATTAAAAAATGCGGAGATACTTATTTTCGACGATACGACCAGCGCTTTGGATCTTAAGACGGAAGCGAAGCTGTATGAGGCTTTGAAAAAAGAGTATGCGGGCATGACCAAGATCATCATAGCCCAAAGGGTTGCGTCGGTTAAGGATGCGGACAGGATAGTTGTCATTGAGAACGGTAAAATGGCGGCATGCGGAAGTCATGACGATCTGATGGAAAGCAGTAATATATACAGGGATATATATGATTCCCAACTGAAACGATAGCGGTATGAAAGGTGAATACAATGTCGGAAAGTAATAAACAGTCCATGAGCAATTATAAAGTGCCCGGTATGAGAGGGCCGCGAAACCGACAGGTTGAGAAGCCCAAAGACGGGAAAAAGACATTAAAGCGGCTTATGGGCTATTTTGGCAATGAAATAAAGTCGATCATATTTCTGCTTATAGTGGTTATGGCGGTGGTGGCGGCGTCCGTCTATGCGCCAAGACTGCAGAGCGATGCCATAGACAGCATAGCCCGGGCTGATTTTGACAGGCTGCCGGAGATTTTGCTGATAATGCTTGCGGTCTATTTTGTTCATGGTCTGGGGACCTTTTTACAGAGCAGAAGCAGCGCTGTCTTAAGTCAGCATATTGTAAGACGTATGAGGGAGGATCTGTTTGACTGTGTGGTAAATCTTCCGGTCAGGTACATAGACAGTCATTCCCACGGGGATATAATGAGCCGTATGACTAATGATGTTGAAAATATATCCAATACGGTCTCGCAGTCGTTAAGTTCGCTTTTTTCGGGAATATTGACTGTGACCGGCACTGTGGCGATGATGCTTTATCTGTGTCCGCCTTTAGCTCTTTTATCCTGCGCTACAGTGCTTTTAACGATCGGGGCTACCAAATTTTTATCTAAAGCCATGCGTGCTTTTTACAGAAAACGGCAGGCTCTGTTGGGAGAACTTAACGGTACCGTGGAGGAGATGGTAACGGGATATAAAACCGTAGCGGCGTATGAAAGGCAGGAGGCGGTCATAGAGGAGTTTGACCGCACGTCCGAGGAACTTACCAAGTCCGGCATAGTTGCTGAGATACTGGGCGGTTCAATGGGACCGGTAATGAATGTCATTAATAATATAGGTTTTGTGATAATTGCGGCATTCGGCGGATATTTTGCGGTAAACGGCGTGATATCCATCGGTATTATCTCAGCGTTTATTGTATATGCCAAACAGTTTGGAAGACCTATTGATGAGATAGCGCAGATTTACGGGCAGATACAGACTGCGATAGCCGGCGCCGAACGTGTGTTCGCCATAATGGATCAGCCAAGAGAGGATAAATCCGGCGATAAGGATATGAATGATGCAAACGGCGTCATTACATTTAAAAACGTGAATTTTTCTTATGTGGAGGGGCAGCAGGTGCTGCACGATTTTAATCTGGAGGTGCGCGCGGGGCATAAGATCGCCTTGGTAGGAGCTACCGGAAGCGGAAAGACTACTGTTGTTAATCTTCTCATGCGTTTTTATGATCCGGACAGCGGAGAGATACTTATTGACGGTGTGAACATTAAAGATATTGACTGCGGCAATCTCAGGCAAAACACTGCGATCGTGCTCCAGGATACGGTGCTTTTTGCAGACACTGTCAAAAATAACCTTAAGTATTCAAGCCCGGATGCGGATGATGAGATGATGAAAAATGCGGCAGTAATGAGTAACTGTCATGACATGATAATGAAGCTTAAAGACGGTTATGATACTGTTCTGTCAGGCGGAGGCTTCAATCTTTCACAGGGACAGAGGCAGCTTTTATCTATAGCGAGGGCGTTTCTGGCGCAGCCCAAGATACTCATATTGGATGAGGCCACTTCCAGTGTGGATACCAGAACGGAGAAACGTATTCAGGATGCAATGGTAAAGCTGATGGAGAACAGGACCAGCCTTATTATCGCTCACAGACTGTCTACGATCCGGGATGCGGATCTGATAGTTGTCATGGATAAGGGCCGGATCATTGAAATGGGCAATCACGAAGAACTGTTGGCAAAAAAGGGAAGGTATTATGAACTTTATATGATACAGTTTTCGGGAAATGTTATATAAAATGATTGCACTCAATTTAAAACTGTGTTAGAATAAGATAAATAATGCGGTGAATGTGCGTTATTTTATGTAAAAATGTATAAAAAATGAATTTGAGGCATATTTATATGAGCAAAGCAGATGAAAGTCTGTGACGCAAAGCTAAAGGGACTTTAAACTGTCAGCCAGCTGCAATTTTGAGCATCACAGAGAGTCTGTGGTGCTTTTATTAGTACAGGGAAGGTTTTAAGACATAATCCCGTGTTTGGCTGAAAAAAGGAAAGGGATAAATATGAACTTTTATAGAGGTAAAGCCACTATTGACGATCAGTGCTTTATAATAAGTGAAGATAATGCTTTTTATAATTTTCTGAATACTGATATGTATGCGCCGATATCCGATAGTGTACATCCTGACGATCTGGAAAATTTTAAAAATTCCGTCAATGAATTGTTAAAGAAACAGCCCGGAGATACAAATATAGTTTCCGCGCGTCTTCGCAGGCATGACGGCGTCTATCGTTGGATGCTTATAGGAGAGACGTTTGAGGCTTTTAAGAACGATAACCGCAAAGTCTTAAGTCTGTTGATTACCGATATCGAAGAAAATGAGATACATAACGGTAATTTAAAGAAGCAGAACAATGAGTTTGCCGCGTACCTGAATCTTTTAAGCGGAATTATGTTGGAATATAAGTTCGAAACCGGGATCATTAAGCTTTTTATCATGGATATAGAAAGACGCCGCACGATCTTTGAAGGTACGCTCGAGCAGTTCAGGCAGACGTGGATAAAGGAAAATGTTAAACCGTCATGCATAGAGAATTTTGAGAATATGTGTGATGATATAAGCAGGGGCAGAAGCGTATCCGGGGATATCAAATTAAAGGATATGTTTAGTAAGGAAAAGTATCAGCAGTATGCCGTGAAATGCCGTGTGATCGAGGATAAAGGCAGAATCGAGAGCGTACTTGGCTGTCTTGTGCCGTCGTCCAGAAACAGGGACGTCAATGCGGGTCCGTCAGTCGATTACACCAAGGATACAGGTATCGACGTGCTTAATAAAAAAGCAATTACGGATTATGCCAAAAGAGCCATTCAGATGGTGCGTGATAATGAAAAAGTATATATTGCGATCATAGATCTGGATAATTTTAAGATCATAAACGATACATTGGGGCATATGTTTGGCGATGAGGTTCTGGCGGCTTCGGCCGAGATAATTAAAGAAGCTGTAGGCGAACAGGGAATGGTAGGCCGTATCGGTGGTGACGAAATTCTGATAGTTGTGGATCAGATAGCGGAATATACTGAAATCCGAAATCTTTTGCGTGAAATACGCACCAATATAGAATGGCTTTATAAAGGAAAAAGAGACGATGTAAATCTGACCTGTTCCATTGGAGCGGCTGCATATCCCAGCCACGGCGACAGTTATGAGAAAGTCTTTAAGCTTGCAGATGCCATGTTGTACAGGGCTAAGGAGAAAGGTAAAAACCGTTATGTTATCTATCGTCCTGAAATTCACGGCACCAACATACAGGTGGAGGAAAGCGCGAAGATACTTGAGGATACCAACAAAGATAAGATCGGAATGTTGTCAAGACTGTTGGAACAGTATCTTGTTAAGCGCAATATGACCAATGAAATGTTTATGTCGGAGATCGGTTATGTATTTGGGTTGGATGAGATCCAGGTGATAGGGTATGATGACCGAATGACTATTGAATGGACCCCGGAAACTTTTAAGGCAGACGAAAAAACGATAGCTTATGTTCAACTTAGCGATGAGTTCCTGAAATTATTTAATGAGGATAATTTCTTTGCAATGAACGGTATCTTTAATCTGGGCAATGCGGATGATAAGCTTGTGGATCTGCTTAAGGAAAAGCGGATTGAGTCGGCGCTGTTTTATAAGCTCATGAAGGGCGATGATTATGAGGGTTATATCATGTTTGCCAAGAAAAACGGAAGAAGCAGTTGGTCGGAGAACGAGATGTTGGCGCTTTCCGTGATAGGTAAGGTATTTGCGCTTGCGAATATGGATGAAATACAATAATAAGCTGTGGATTAAAATGGCATTGGAATGTTATTAAAAGATAACTTCCGTCTCTGAAAGAATTTTTTATTAGAGACGGAAGTTTTTTTTGCTGCTTTTGTTTATATGGCAACCGTCGGTTGACAAAATGCCATAAAGTGCGTGTGTGGGTTGGTTGTTACCGCTAAGGAAATATGCTATAATGAGTTCGTTTTTTATGAGACGGAATGTATCGGATTTATTAAGGGGGAGATAGTCAATGAATATTGATGAAAAGATATATTTGCTGAGAAATCAGATGAATATGTCACAGAATGAATTGGCTGAAAAACTGCAGGTAAGCAGGCAGACCGTATCGAAATGGGAAACCGGAGTTTCCTGTCCTGAGATTGCCAAGCTGATCGCTATCAGCGACCTGTTCCATGTGTCGATAGATTATCTGGTAAGGGACAATGAAACAACGAAACAGAACACCAGTTTGGATCGGCTGGTGCTTAAATTTCTCGGTTCAGCACAGGATATGGAGAAGATTTCCGGTGAACTGGTAGACATTATGAGGGACGGTATCATTGATGCCGATGAACGCGCGCGTATGCTCACGATCGTGGATAAACTGAATACGGTTTCACATATGATCGAAGTGATCAAAAACGCTTTGAACAGCGAAACCGATGAAGGAAATATATAAATTTGTAATGCGCGGGAGAAGATCGTTATGGCTAAAAATGACACATCGGGCAGTATATGCTTGAAAAGGACACGGAAACGGCTTGCCAATCTCTTATGGGGAGCGCTCTTTCTTTTTGCAGCGCTGGCGATGCTGACTTATGCCGTCTACAACCGGACTCCTGACCGATCCGGCTGGGAGGAAACGGATTGGTTTACGTACATTTTAAGCATTACTCTTGGGTTAGCCGCTCTGGCGGCAGGGTTATATGAATCGTTCATTGCAGTCAGGGATGCGTTTTTTCCGGAAAAAAGCAGGCTTGCCAAGTCCATCCGCTCTCAGCTTCCATACCCGGATGAGACTTTGTCGGCGCGGGAACTTTTTGCCAAGGTGGATAAGGACATTGGTGAGAATGGCCTGTGGTTTGACCGGATAGCCGTCGGAAAGGAGTGGCTTTTAGGTGATGATGTCACTTATATTCCCCGTATCCGGGCGGTATTTGGGAGAGACGAAATAAAACGCCGCAGGGTCAATGGCAGGAATATTACCGGTGAGGTAATTCAGCTCTATATCATAGACGACAGGAAACAAATTCAGGTTACGGGTCTAAGAAACCCCGATGAGCTGAAAGCAGTGCTGGAATGTCTCAAGCTGCGCGTTCCGGATGCTCTGTTTCTTCCCTACGAGAAATATCCGGAATATGCCGCAAAATCCAAAGATGAGTGGTATCAGATAGACAGAGAGTTCCGTATCAGGAAAGCCAATCGGGAAATGAACGCTCCTGAGCCAAAGATATCGGAGGAGCAGAACATGATATTTACAGGGCTTGACGGAACCGACACGTCGCGGGTAACGGAGGATATGATAACCGCCGCGCTCTATGACGCTGTTAGAACCGAAGAGGAGGCTTTGTTTACGTTGACGCCCACTATCCCGATTGAGGCAGGCGGAAGGACGCTGTCTTTCCTTCAATGCGGAGTGCTGGGGATTGACGATCCGGAATTATCGGAGGAGGAACTGAGGGAAGAGGCGGAGATATACCTGTTCACTGCCGTTACTCCGGAGAATGGCAGAACGCCGGAATATGGATTTGTGCTTCAGTGCTCATATGATGAGGCTAAACGGATATTACTGGACTGGTTCCACGGGAAAGCTCCGGACGTATCCGACTGGCTGCCTATAAATATTGCTTCATGGCAGCCGCCTCAACAGGCAAAAGCCAAGCCTCCGAAGCTGATCCTGGAATCGGCATCAGGAGTTTTTCAGTCTTATGAGAATTTTGGGCGTGAAGATGTGGAGATCGCTGCAAAGGGGCTGCGTGACGGAACCTACAAGCTGGCGGATCTGACGCTTCCCGGAGGGTATCTTACTTTTCGGGTGGAAGTCGGCGACAAGACGGATGGCAGATGTAAGTTGAACGCCACCAGCGATGCTGACGGAACCCTCCGGTTTTATACATTGAAATGCTCTGAAGGTCAGGCGGCCGAGTGGCTTCTTAAATATTACGACGGTGGATTTCGTCCGGCAAAACCGGAATGGAAGGATATCACAAAGCGAGTTTACAGAAAGATAGGGGTGTAAGTTATGGGTAGGATTTTCAGTGATGAGACTGAACTTGGTCTGAAATACGTATGCTATGAGGAGAGACTTAAAAAAGGAAAAGAAGGTTTTGAGATTTTGGAAAAGGCCAGCGCTGCCGGAGACGGAGACGCAAGCTGCATACTGGCCCGCTGCCTAAACGGCGGACAGTACATATGGTCAGGGCACAGGTTCCCTGTGGACGAAAAGAGGGCGGAAGATTTGATACGCCTTTCTGTGGAGCAGGGCAGCGCGCTGGGGGCGTTGGTGTCTATGCGCATGGGCGTGATGACTCCTTCTTTGGAACAAAAGATGCCTTTTGCCAGTCTGGAGGAGGCTTATAATATCGTGTTGGAAAAAGCCGATCTGGGTGACGCTTTCTGCCAGTACGCCATCGGAAATGTGTATTTCTACTGGGATTTTATCAGCATTTTCGGCAAGGGACGTGATTCTTTCCCGAGCGTAGAAGATTATCGGGAATATATACGTGAAAACGTGGAGAAATGCGCGGAATGGTTTCAGAAAGCCTTCCGGGGCGGTATGTATCTGGCAGGCAACAACCTGCACAATTATTATGCAAATGGAGATTCGGATGTGGACATCCCGCCGCGGCCGGACTTGGCGGAGGATATCTGGCGGCAGGGCGCGCAGTATGGATATCCAAAGTATAAATATATATATGCGGAACATCTCTATGAAAAAAAGGACTATGAAGAAGCTTTCCAGTGGTACAAAGAGGCTGCGGACGACGGAGAGCCGGAAGCTTCTTTTTGTGTAGGAAAAGCATATGAGCTAGGTCTGGGCGTGGAGAAAAATATTCACAAGGCTTTGGAGTGGTATGAAAAGAGTCTGGCAGAAAACGGAATGACTATAGCTACATGCAACAGACTGGGCGCTGTCCTGTATAAAGGCACCGACGGCATACCCACCGATTACGGCAGGGCATTTCAACTGCTGACCTTCGCTTATAACGCGGGCAGTACATGGGGCGTTGACTGCCTGGGTCAAATGTACTTTTATGGCAGGGGCACAAGACAGGATTATGTCAAGGCCCGCGAACTTCTGGAAAAGGTGGACTGGAACAACAGCGAGGCGCATTATTGTCTTGGCTGCATCTACGCGCAGGGGTTGGGCGTAGCTGAGGATATCCCCAAAGGCGTCGCGCTGCTTCAGAAAGCCGGAAATTATACTCCGGCGAAGGAGGAGCTTTTGAAATACAAGAAGACTCTTTTCGGCAAATGGGTACGGAGAAAATAAATTAAAATTATTAAATTGGAGGTTTGAAAAATGAACAGTAAGCAGATGATGGCGGCGCAGGAAGCAATGACCGAATGGTTATCCGATTCACAGGAATTAGGTAAAGCCCCTGGTAAAATAGAATGCGCGGGGGAGTTTGACTATAACGATATGCATTATTATATTTTTAAGTTTAAAACGGGAATTTTAGGAAAATGGCTTGTGGGGGTATGCGGAGGATTTGAAGATGATGATTTAGAGCCTTGTGGACATACATACAGCGAGATGAATGTCTACAATGAAGCAACAGCGCAGAACGACTGTATCGCAATGATTGAAAAGATAATGGCTTATTGGAAAGCGCAGGCTCAACAATTCACGGATTGATAAATACTAGAAAAGTTTTTGGAGTTATTTATGGCGGCGTTAAGTTCTCGCCATAAACGCTATTTGCATCAAAAGCGGGAGACGTGGCGTGGGTAATATAATAAGGGAAGAATGAGGGTGTTGAGGAACAAGGCATGCGATTGGCATAAGAAAAGATCCGCAGCCGATTCAACTGGATCAGACAGGAACGTTTGAACGGTCGAAATGGGAAGAAAACAGGTTTTATTTTACCGGCAGAACGGGAAAAGAAATCTCGGCAGTGGAAGGAAGTATGAGGTTTATTTTATGCTGTGGTGTTTTAAAGGAGAAGTGTTTTTATAAGAACTGATACGGAATGAAACAAAAGTCGGAAACAAAACTATTCAAAGGAAAGAAGTTGTAGGTAGCGTGAATAGCTGAGTGAGAGGTAGAGATATTGCAGCATAGAATAAAAAATCGAAAAACACAAACAGAAAAAGGAGAAAATCAGTTATGAAAAATTTTAAGAGTTACACACCGGAAAAATATTCTTCACCGGATTTTAAGCGGATAGAGGAAGGAATTTATAGGACAAAAAATCCATATGAGAACGAGGATATATTTGTCACTTCACTTTCGTTTGAAATGGAGACGGAGTGTTACGGTGAAGAAGAAGGTTCTCCCCAAAATATCAGTCAGACACCGTTTGAGGATCTTCTGGACGAGTTTAATGTGTATGTTACCGATTTTTACGACGAGCTGAACGAGCAGAGTGAAACGACGTGTTATCAGGAATTTGGCTCCAATGAAATAGAGGATATCCGAAAGCTAAGGACGATCATAGGGAAACGTTTTTATGCCGTTCCATACACAGATGAAGGCAATGACGAAGAATATCATGTAACAATCGAATAAAGACCGATAATAACTACTGCAATCACAACTGAATAACAACACAGCGTAAGAGCGTTTAGAGAAATCTATGCCAGGTAAAAACAGGGTAACAGGCATAACAGCCAAATAAAAATATTGACTGCAACATCAATAAGTGATAAGATACTTTATAGAAAAGGAAAGCACCCACTCCAAAGTGGATGCCTCACAAGGTTTAGCTAAGTGCCCTTACGGACACCGCCCCTCTGTTGGCAGACAGAGGGGCTTATTTTTTGTGTTGCTTTTCCTTTCGGAGAAAGACAAGCAACGCTATAATTAAGCTGCCAAAGGCACATAACAAAGTTAATATGCCGATGAAAACCGAAATGATTTCAAAAGCTGTCATATAACGTCACCTCCTTCCTATGTACATCAGCAATACGAAACTGCTGATGTCTCAATGGTTTAGGAGGCTGCCACCCTGTCATAGGTACTTTACTATGGCGTTTGCCACGTCAATAATATATCATTTTTCGTATCGCAATTCAATGATTATTATACAAAAATAGAGCAATCATCTCAAACAAGTAACACCAATTTCAAAAAATAAAATACACAAAAAATAAAACGCATATCCGAAAAATAAGGCTTTGAGACGCCTTATAAAAATTTTCTGAAAATTTTAGCACTCACCTCTTGACAGTGCTAACAAATAGTTATATTGTTATACTGTAACTAGAACAAAAAGGGCAAAACAAGCATAAAGGAGGCAGAGAGTATGAATTTGACGAAATTTACCCAGAAGTCTATGCAGGCGGTTGAGCAGTGTGAGAAGCTGGCTTATGAATACGGCAATCAGGAAATCGAGCAGGAACATCTTCTCTATGCCCTTCTTACGATAGAGGACAGTCTGATCTTGAAATTAATTGAAAAAATGGAAATAGATAAGAACTATTTCTTAAATCGCGCCGAAGAAGCGCTGAAAAAGCGTGTGAAAGTGCAGGGCGGGCAGATTTATGTAGGTCAGGATCTGAATAAAGCGCTTATAAGCGCAGAGGACGAGGCTAAACGGTTAGGCGATGAATATGTATCGGTAGAACATTTATTTCTGGCTATGATAAAATACCCTAACCGTGAGATAAAGGAGATATTCAGGGAGTACGCCATTACAAGCGAGAGGTTTTTACAGGCGTTATCTACGGTGCGGGGCAATCAGAGGGTGACTTCGGACAATCCGGAAGCAACTTACGATACGCTTGAAAAGTACGGTCAGGATCTGGTGGAAAAGGCGAAAGATCAGAAGCTTGATCCTGTGATCGGCAGGGATAACGAGATTCGTAACGTTATCCGTATACTTTCGAGAAAAACGAAAAACAATCCGGTGCTTATCGGTGAACCGGGCGTCGGCAAGACGGCCGTTGCGGAGGGACTGGCGCAGCGTATAGTGCGCGGAGATGTGCCGGAAGGTTTGAAGGATAAGAAGATATTTGCGCTGGATATGGGAGCCCTTGTTGCGGGCGCCAAGTATCGCGGTGAGTTCGAGGAGCGTTTAAAAGCTGTGCTTGATGATGTCAAAAACAGTGACGGTCAGATAATTCTTTTTATTGACGAGCTGCATACGATAGTCGGGGCAGGCAAAACTGACGGGGCGCTGGATGCGGGCAATATGTTAAAGCCTATGCTTGCCAGGGGAGAGCTGCATTGTATAGGGGCTACCACATTGGATGAATATAGGCAGTATATTGAGAAGGATGCGGCTTTGGAGAGGCGTTTCCAACCGGTTATGGTGGATGAGCCGACTGTGGAGGATACGATATCGATATTGAGAGGCTTAAAGGAGCGGTACGAGGTTTATCATGGCGTAAAGATCATGGATAATGCGCTAGTGAGCGCGGCGGTTCTGTCACACCGCTATATTTCCGACAGGTTTTTGCCGGATAAAGCCATTGATCTGGTGGATGAGGCCTGTGCGCTCATTAAGACGGAGCTTGATTCTATGCCGACAGAACTTGACGAGCTGCGCCGTAAGGTCATGCAGCTTGAGATAGAGGAGACTGCGCTGAAGAAAGAGGACGACAGGTTAAGTAAGGAAAGACTTGAAAATCTGCAGCGTGAGCTTGCCGAGTTAAAGGCCGATTTGGATAATCGTATGGCACAGTGGGATAATGAAAAGAATTCCGTAGAAAAGTTATCGAAAATACGCGAACAAATTGACGAGGTAAATAATCAGATACAGATAGCGCAGCGTGAGGGCGATTATGAGAAGGCGGCCGAGCTCAGCTACGGTAAACTGCCATCGTTAAAAAAGCAGCTTGAGATAGAGGAAGATAAGGTAAAAAGCCAGGATTTTTCGCTTGTGCATGAGAGCGTAACGGATGAGGAGATCGCGAGGATAATTTCCAGGTGGACGGGAATTCCTGTGGCCAAGCTTACGGAAAGTGAGCGCAATAAGACTCTGCATCTGGATGAGGAGCTTCATAAGCGTGTGATAGGGCAGGAAGAGGGAGTAACCAAAGTAACGGAGGCGATCATCCGTTCCAAAGCCGGTATCAAAGACCCTACCAAGCCGATCGGTTCATTTTTGTTCCTCGGACCTACCGGCGTCGGCAAAACCGAGCTTGCCAAGGCTTTGGCGGCATCACTTTTTGACGACGAAAACAATATGGTCAGAATAGATATGAGCGAATATATGGAGAAATATTCCGTATCGAGGCTTATCGGAGCGCCTCCCGGATATGTTGGTTATGAAGAAGGCGGGCAATTGACCGAAGCGGTCAGAAGAAAACCTTATTCGGTTGTGCTTTTTGATGAGGTAGAAAAGGCGCATCCCGATGTGTTCAACGTGCTTTTGCAGGTGCTTGACGACGGGCGTATTACGGATTCACAGGGAAGAACCGTGGATTTTAAGAACACTATTCTGATAATGACGTCCAATATAGGAGCGGAATACCTTTTGGACGGAATAGACAGCGACGGAAACATCAAGCCGGAAACAGAGAAACTGGTAATGGGCGATCTGCGTAATCATTTCAGACCGGAGTTTTTAAACCGTCTGGACGAGACTATAATGTTCAAGCCGCTTAATAAGGACGCTATAAGCGGAATAATCGGGCTTATCATAGACGATCTGAACAGAAGGCTTGAAGAGAGGGAGCTTGTTATAGAGCTTACGCCCGCCGCTAAGGATTATATCGTAGAGAATGCGTATGATCCTGTTTACGGCGCAAGACCGCTTAAACGTTATATCCAGAAATATGTGGAGACTTTGTCTGCGAAACTTATCCTTGCCGATAAGGTCGCGGCGAATGATGTGATTTTGATAGATGTGGACGGCAGCGGGCTTACTGCGGTTAAAAAATAATTATTGTAAAGGCCTGAATATATAAGATAGAAGATTGTGAAACTGTTGTCAAATATTTAAGTAGGGAAAGGACAAATAAGATGAATAGGATTTATGGACCACCCTAACCGGAACGTTGGCGAAGAGGATAATCTATTTTTTAACAAACGAGCTAACTTTATTCTGCTTATGAGCCTTATCATATTTGTAGTCTTTTTACTATCAAACAGCACACGATATCTGCTATTAGGAGCGCTTGTCTTTACTTTTATGTCTATATCCTTGATTATCGGTAATATTCAATATTTGTAAAAATAAAAAGGAGCTGTCGCATTAATATAGAAATTAGTGCGGCAGCACTTTTATTAGCTGCCGGCATAGACATCACCTTCATATTGGATAATATGCGGAAAAATGGCTATTTTATACTTTGTGTGAGAGTTGAAATAATTAGTAGGAATGTTGTTAAAGTGAAAAATAGTTAAAAAAACAGTGGAAAATAATTTCCCGCTTAATGATGGACGTGGTATAATAAAGGTAGAAGTTTCAATGGATATCAACGGTAATATCGACAAAAAGGTTGGTATCAATAACGTATATGAGATGGATAGCCTGTCAAGCAATGTTGTAGGATTGATTGGCGTACCTGTAGAAATTAGAAGTAATGCGTCGTTTGATACTGCTACAATCCGGTTTACATATGATGAGACGGCGGTAATTTCATTTAATTCAAGCGCAAAAATCGTATCAGATTTTACGAATAATCAAATCGAATTAAGTAAAAAAGTAAATTCATTGACTGCTAGCGGTGGAACAAATGTAAATAATGGATTGTTAAAGACATTGGAAGTGTTTGATGGCCGAGAGACGGATAGGAGAAGAATCATTGTTTTAATATGTGATGGTGATGTGAATTATTATCAGTCTACAATTGACAAGTGTATTGAAAATGAAATACAGATATATGCAGTGAATCTACTAAATAGTTCATCACATTTATATCTGCAAAAAATGGCCGATCAAACAAATGGCCAATACTATTATGGATCTTCTGTAAATGATTTGTCTGGTATGTTGGGAATAATCCAGGATGATACCATAAATAAAATTGATCCTACAGATAATGATAGTGATGGGTTGTATGATATTTATGAAACAGCAGGAATAAAACTGCCCAATGGACAGATCATATATACCGATCCGGCTTTAAAGGATACAGATGGTGATGGACTGACAGACTTTGAAGAAACAGGTATTGTTTACAATGTTGATGATAGATACATTGGTCTTGGTACATATAAAAAGGTAAAATACTTTATAATGAATAGTGATCCAACCGCCGAAGATACAGATTTTGATGGCATAGGAGATAAGGAAGATTCCTCTCCCTGGTTTGCTGATCAAGTTACAAAAGATCTCTCAAATAAGTATAAAGATGTTGAATATTTAAATGTAGGTGGATTGAACGGAGGGAATCAAAACTGGTGGTATGATAAAACGAATCTTCATCCCGATAATATGTGGGATAAATATACGGATTATATTTTGTCGCCGGATTATCGAATGGAATCAATGGGCTGCGGCGTTGTTGCGATGACTGATCTTGAGTTATATATGACGCAGCAGAATGATGGATATTCTATACCATCAAAAGAAATAACATATGATAATGCGGACGGAAGTATAGAAAAAGATGATTATATGAAATATGCTGAATACAACAGGGATAACTTATATTACTTGGGGGATAATACACTTAATTATTTAACAGGTGTTCTTCCTGCAAACATGGAACTTGGAATTATGTATTATTTAACGTCAAATAATCATCCATATACAAATGCAAATTGGGCGCCTTATTGCGGTGGAAAAAGCGATACTAAAACTGGTATTGCAAACAAGATAGAGACCATGATCTCCAGAGACCTGCCTGTTGTTTTCTCATTTTATGCTTCTAGTAATAGTAAAGAAGATCGGCTTAAGCTTTATACTGAATTGAAGTATGCAAAAGAAAAGAATACCGCAAGATCAAAATCTGTAAATGAAAACCCTAATCCCCCAGCTATGCTGGGGAGAATAGAGTAAGCAAGAGCGTTAAAGACAACAGTAAAAAGCCTCCTATGATACAATGAG
>CANRMA010000021.1 GCA_947631625.1 uncultured Lachnospiraceae bacterium
TGACTAAAATATAACACAAAGGCAGCATCTCTGCTTTTTAAATATTCAGTTGTAACACATGTATTGTAATCCTACATAAGTAATGACAAGTAAATATAATAAAACCTTGACGAATCTGTAGTATAAATGTAAAATATTTTTTGATTTGATTTTATGCTTTATAAATTAAAGCAGTAAATACGTTAAAATAAATCATTACATAGCATCAATTACGATTGGAGGAAGTAAAAGTGGCCAGAGTATATAATTTTTCCGCAGGGCCTGCAGTTTTGCCCGAAGAGGTATTAAAAGAAGCAGCGGAGGAGATGTTGGATTATAAAGGAAGCGGCATGTCCGTAATGGAGATGAGCCATCGTTCGAAAGTATATGACACGATCATTAAGGAAGCGGAAGCTGACTTAAGAACTCTTTTAAACATCCCCGATAACTATAAGGTATTGTTTTTACAGGGCGGCGCAAGCCTTATTTTTGCCTCAGTACCTATGAACCTTATGAAAAACCGTAAAGCGGGTTATATTTTGACCGGACAGTGGTCCAAAAAAGCATTTGCGGAAGCCAAGATATACGGTGAAGCGGTAGAACTTGCATCTTCCGCCGATAAGACCTTCTCCTATATTCCGGACTGTTCAGATCTGCCGATCACGGACGATATGGACTATGTTTATATCTGTGAGAACAATACCATCTACGGAACGAAATTCCATACTCTGCCTGACACCAAAGGCAAGATTTTGGTTTCCGATGTTTCTTCATGCTTTTTATCCGAGCCTATGGATGTGACCAAGTATGGTCTTGTATATGCAGGAGTGCAGAAAAACGTAGGGCCTGCGGGAACACAGATAGTCATAATAAGGGACGATCTTATCACGGATGATGTTCTTCCCGGAACGCCTACCATGATGAAATATAAAATTCATGCGGATAACGATTCTTTATACAATACACCTCCGTGCTATGGTATTTATATCTGCGGCAAAGTGTTTAAGTGGCTGCTTAAGAACGGCGGACTGAGCGCAATGAAGGAGATCAACGAGAAAAAAGCCGCGATTATGTATAATTTTCTGGATGAGAGCAGCTTATTCAAGGGAACCGTAAGAAAAGAAGACCGTTCTATCATGAATATTCCGTTTATCACAGGAAATGAGGATATGGACGCCAAGTTCATCAAAGAAGCGACTGCGGCAGGCTTTGTAAACCTTAAAGGACACCGTACCGTAGGCGGTATGCGCGCAAGCGTATACAACGCAATGCCCGTGGAAGGCGTGGAAAAATTAGTTGAATTCATGAAAGAATTTGAAAAGAACAATAAGTAAGGAAAAGAGGAAGTAAAATGTTTAAATATCATTGCTTAAATCCTATTTCTGCGGTGGGAATACAAAATTTCAGCGATAAATATGTAAAGACCGATAATGTAAGCGAAGCCGACGGTATTTTGGTCAGAAGCGCGGCCATGCATGATATGGAGCTGCCGGAGAATCTGCTTGCGATAGCGAGAGCGGGAGCAGGCGTAAATAACATTCCGGTCGATAAGTGCGCTGAAAAAGGCATAGTTGTATTTAATACTCCCGGAGCCAACGCAAACGGTGTAAAAGAGCTTGTTATCGCGGCGATGCTTCTGGCTTCCAGAGATGTCGTCGGAGGAATAGAGTGGGTAAATGCCAATAAAGATGACGAAAATATCGCCAAAGATGCCGAGAAAGCCAAAAAGAGTTTTGCCGGAACTGAAATTCAGGATAAAAAACTCGGTATTATAGGTCTTGGGGCAATAGGCGTAAAGGTTGCCAATGCCGCAAAGCATCTCGGTATGGAAGTGTATGGTTATGATCCTTATCTGTCCGTTGATGCGGCATGGAATCTGAGCCGTGACGTAAAGCATGTGCTTAATGTGGATGAAATCTACGAGAACTGTGATATAATAACCATTCATGTGCCGCTTATGGACGCAACCAAAGGAATGATAAATAAAGAAGCCATTGACAAGATGAAAGACGGAGTTATCCTTCTTAATTTTGCAAGAGATCTTCTTATGGATGAAAACGCGGTCATAGACGGGATAAAGTCCGGAAAAGTACGTAAATACGTATCCGATTTTCCCAATCCGACTACCGCAGGTACCGAAGGCTGTATTGTAATACCGCATCTTGGAGCATCTACGGAAGAATCGGAAGACAACTGCGCCAAGATGGCAGTTAAGCAGATGATGGATTATCTTGAAAACGGTAACATAATTAACAGCGTAAATTATCCTAAGTGCGACATGGGCGTATGTTCTCAGGCGGGCCGCGTTGCGATCTTCCATAAGAATATAGCCAATATGATCACGAAATTTACGGCCTGCTTTGGAGATAACGGAATAAATATTACCGATATGACCAATAAATCCAAAGGCGAAGTCGCTTATACGATGTTAGATATCGAGGCGCCCGCTTCCGAGAATATCATTAATAAACTTTCATCTATCGAGGGAGTTTTCCGTGTAAGGGTGATCAAATAGGGACTGATGGGAAAGTAAAAAATATAATCATCGACCGGAAGAATATAGGTTTTATATTCTTCCGGTTTTTAAATGTGGTTTTCGCAAATATCCGAAGGCTTCATATAATAGAGCATATAGATAATTGCGAAATTCATTTTTATAGCATAGAATTTAGTAAAAATATACAAATAAGGGGTGACTCTGCGTCCCCGCAATGGAACCCCGTTTTGTATATTTTTGCTAAATTCGGAAGTTTTAGAGAATGTTTCGCAAAAGCCTAAATAGAGCATAGGAAAAAAGGAGAGTTTTATTTTATGGCTATCGGATATTTGATAATACAGGCGAGAGTTGCGAATAATGCAGTTCCTTTGGAGAATGTGCATATACGCATTCTGGATGACGAAGGGCGCAGGATCTATGAACTTACAACGGATGAAAACGGTGAGACGCCTGTGGTTTCATTGGAAACTTTGGATGCAGGGCTTTCTTTAAATCCGAATTATATCGGGACGCCGTTTATTGGCTATGATGTGTTGGCTCAGGCTGAAGGTTTTGAGCCGGTGTTTGTTTCGGAAATACCGATATATGACGGAGAAAGGGCAATTTTGCCCCTTGCGCTGCTTCCGATGCAGGATAGGCAGCGGAACGGAGAAGTTACACAGATTACAGTGGGTAAGCCTGCGGTGTCCGGGTGGGAAATGCATTTTCAGCAGGAGCCGGTTGCGGAACCTTATGTGCTCAGGCAGGTAGTGATTCCAAGCGTGATGACTGTTCATCTTGGAAGTCCAAGCGCGTATGCGGCAAATGTTCAGGTGCCTTTTACGGACTATATAAAGAACGTCGCGAGCAGTGAAATATACCCGACCTGGCCGGATGCGGCCCTTAGGGCAAATATTTACGCGATAATAACTTTTGCGCTGAACCGAATTTTTACCGAATGGTACAGAAGTCAGGGCTATAATTATGACATAACCAACAATACGGCATATGATCAGGCTTTTATAAATGGAGGACCGATTTATGGCTCCATCAGTGTTATCGTGGACGAAATATATAACGAATACGTAAAGCGGCAGGGACGGAATGCGCCCTATTTTACGTCTTTCTGCAATGGGACCACGGTTACCTGTTCGGGACTTTCGCAGTGGGGAACGGTTACTCTGGCGCAAAGAGGACTTACGCCTATTCAGATTTTGCGTTCATATTATCCGAATGATGTAGAGATCGCGGAAGCGGAGGCAATAACAAATGTAGTGACTTCTTATCCGGGCAGCCCGCTGAGACTCGGAAGCAGAGGGCTGGATGTTGAAACGATACAGACATATCTTAACAGAATACGTAAAAATTATCCTGCCATTCCGGAAATCACCGATGAAGCGGGTGTGTTTGGAAACAGCACATATGAGGCGGTAAGAAAGTTTCAGAGTATTTTTAATCTGGGAGCGGACGGCATTGTCGGAAAAGCTACGTGGTATAGGATATCGCAGTTATATACCGCCGTTACCAGACTGTCGGAGCTTGACAGCGAAGGCGTAACTCTTGGAATAGGTACTGTGCCGCCAAGCAGTGTGCTGCGTCAGGGCTCGCGTGGAAACGATGTACTGACTTTGCAGTATCTTTTGGATATAATTTCTGAATTTTATCCTAATGTGCCTAATGTTACGCAAGACGGAATATTCGGCGCGGCGACGTCGCAGGCCGTAAAAGCTTTTCAGCAGATGATGCAGCTTGATCCGGACGGCATTGTCGGATCTGCGACATGGCAGTCCTTATATGATACTTATCTTGGTATTAAAGAAAATGTGCCTGATGTAAATCCCGGCATCGGGTATTTTGAATATACGGTACGCGCAGGAGATACTTTGTGGCTTTTGGCTCGAAGATTCGGCACCACGGTAGAGGCGATAAGAAATCTGAACGGACTAAGCGGAAATGAGATTTTTGTGGGTCAGGTGTTGAAAATACCGGATGCTTCGACTCCCGCATATTTTGAATATACGGTACGCGCAGGAGATACTTTGTGGCTTTTGGCCCGAAGATTCGGCACCACGGTAGAGGCGATAAAGAGTTTGAACGGACTAACCGGAAACGAGTTAAATATAGGGCAGGTATTGCTTATACCCGAGACGAGTTGAATGTAGGGAAGGTATTGCCGATATCTGAAGCTTAGTGAATATTATTATCATGTGGAAAATATTCTGAAACTGCTGAAGAATGCCCGTATTTTGGGCATTCTTCTCACACTATTGTCCCATTACGTCACGCACGCTTTCCTGAAATTGCGCTTCGGCCTTAACGGCCGCTTCGCTTGCAAGATCCATATAAAGTATGAAAACGTCTTCAAGCGACATACCTTTTTCCTTAGCGATTTCTTCCATTACGGGCTTGAGCGTTTCAAGCTGATAGGATACCGGAGTTTTCTGAGGATCGATGTCGCCTAAGGTCTTCTCGGCATAAGCATTTATTTTACTAAGAATTTCTGCATTTTCTGCGGTCATGGCTACACTTCCTTTTGTTTTGATTTAATATTATTATTTTATCACTGTATGCTTGTGTTGGACAAGTATATTTGTTAAAATAATATTAATATCAAAATTTTACCATTAAAATCTATAAATAAAGGGTGACTCTGCGTCCCCGCAACGGAACCCCGTTTTGTATATTTTTGCTAAATTCGAAAACTCTCGCTCAACGTATATTGATTGTACAGATTTAACAAACACCATTGCAGGCGCTCTGAGCGCGTCGGCACTTAGCGAGGTATTTTCGAGCTTAGTGCCGCTACTGCGCTCAACGCAGCGAAAGCGGCCTGCAAGGGTTTTGTTAAATTTGTACAATCTCGATAACGTATATCAGTGTTTCGCAATTGCCGAAATTATTTATTAAATATGATAAGGAGATATTTTATGGCTGACATTATACCATTTAAAGCATACAGGCCAAGACCTGATCTGGCCGATAAGATAGCGGCTCTGCCGTATGATGTGTACAGCAGGGAAGAAGCAAGAGAGAAGGTTAAGGGAGATAACTATACTTTTTTGCGGATTGACAGACCGGAGACACAGTTTCCGGAAGATTATGATATGTATGCACCGGAAGTTTATGAGAAAGCCGCCGAGCTTTTAAACAGGATGATAAAAGACGGTGAATTTATAGTCGAGGATAAACCGGCTTATTATGTATACGAGCTTGTAATGGATAAAAGAGCCCAGACAGGAATAGTTGCCTGCGCTTCGGTGGATGATTACGAGAATGCGGTAATTAAGAAGCATGAAAACACCAGAGCGGAAAAGGAAGCGGACAGGATACGGCATGTCGATACCTGTAATGCACAGACAGGCCCTATTTTTCTGGCATACAGAGGAAGAGCCGATATACAAGAGCAGGTTGAAAAAGCGAAGAAAAAAGCGCCTGTGTATGATTTTACGGCGGACGACGGCATTATACACAGAGTATGGCTCATTGATGATGATGAATCCGTAAACGCTGTCAGGGAAGGCTTTTCCAAAGTAGAGTCAGTATATATAGCGGACGGCCACCACAGATGCGCTTCGGCGGTTCGGGTTTCTATGAAGAGAAGGGAATCAAATCCCGGTTATACCGGCAAGGAAGCGTTTAATTATTTTTTGTCCGTCCTCTTTCCGGACGACCAGTTATATATAATGGACTATAACAGAGTCGTTAAATCCCTCAATGGATATGAGAAGGACGAATTTTTACAAAAGGTTAAGGAAATCTTTGATGTGGAAAAAATCGGGGCTGTACAGTACCGTCCGGCTAAAAAGGGCGAGATAGGTATGTATATAGGTGATGTTTGGTATAAGCTTACCGTTAAAAAAGACATGCTTAAGAACGATCCGGTCAAAGATCTGGATGTGGCGGTTTTGCAGGAACATCTTTTAGAGCCGGCGCTTGGGATTTTGGATCCGAAGAGTGATACAAGGATAGATTTTGTGGGCGGCATAAGAGGACTTGGCGAATTGGAGAGGAGAGTACATACGGACTGCGCCGTTGCGTTTGCTATGTATCCGACGGATATTCATGAACTTTTTGCGGTATCGGACGCAGGTAAGCTGATGCCGCCAAAGTCCACATGGTTTGAGCCTAAGTTAAGGAGCGGTTTGTTTATACATTCATTGGAAGATTAAATAAAATCAGAAAGCCTGCAGATACGGGCGGATAGGAGTAATAATGACGAAAAAGCTTTATAAACTGATGAACTGGCCTGAAATTGAAGGAATCATATATTCGGAGGAAGATAACCCGCATCGTATACTCGGAGCTCATATCAGCGGAAACAATGTTCTTGTTCAGGCTTATTTCCCTAATGCCAAGACCGTAAGGCTGCAGCCGGAAACGGGCGATAAGAGCTATAAAATGGAATGCGCGGATGAGTCGGGCTTTTTTGCGGCGCTTATTCCGGGCAAAACAATAATGCCTTATGAATATATAGTGGAATATGAAGACGGAAGTCTTAAAAAAGTAAAGGATCCGTATAACTTTAAACCGCAGATAACTAAACGTGATACCGATAAGTTTAATTCGGGGATTCATTATACGATATATGAGAAGCTTGGCGCTCATCCTATGAAGATAGATGACGTTGAAGGCGTTTATTTTGCGGTATGGGCGCCTAATGCGCTGCGTGTAAGTACGGTCGGTGATTTTAACGGCTGGGACGGACGGGTGCACCAGATGAGAAGGCTTTGGGATTCGGGGATATTTGAGATATTTATTCCGGGCGTCAAGGCGGGTGACTGTTATAAATTCGAAATCAAGGCTAAGGGCGGCTTAACTTATATGAAGGCCGATCCCTATGCGTTCGGACAGCAGCTTCGCCCTGATACGGCCTCTATTGTCAGGGATATAAGCGGTTTTGAATGGAGTGATTCAAAATGGCTTAAAAACCGCGCCAATGCGCAGTCGGCCAATGCTCCGATAAGCATATATGAGCTGTATCTTGGTTCGTTTGAAAGAAACGAAAGCGCGGACGGCTATCTTAATTACAGGGAACTTGCGCCGAAGATAATTTCTTACGTTAAGAAGATGAATTATACGCATATTGAGCTTATGCCTGTTATGGAGCATCCGCTTGACGGTTCATGGGGCTATCAGGTCATAGGTTACTATGCGCCTACTTCACGCTACGGAAGCGCCGAGGACTTTATGTATTTTATGGATGAGATGCACAAGGCCGGCATAGGTGTCATTCTGGACTGGGTTCCCGCGCATTTTCCAAGAGATGCGTACGGTCTTTCCAATTTTGACGGAACCTGTCTGTATGAGCATGCCGATCCAAGACAGGGGAGTCATCCTCACTGGGGAACGCTTATCTATAATTACGGAAGACCGGAAGTAAGCAATTATCTTATTGCGAATGCGCTTTACTGGATAGAACAGTATCATGCCGACGGTATCCGTATGGATGCCGTGGCTTCAATGCTTTATCTTGATTATGGCAAAAACAGCGGAGAATGGGTAGCCAATATTTACGGCGGCAATGAGAACCTTCAGGCCGTAGAATTTCTTAAACACCTTAATTCTATTGTAAAAAAGAGGGATAAGGATGTACTTATGATAGCGGAAGAGTCCACTGCATGGCCCAAGATCACAGGCGCTTTGGATGACGAAGGTTTGGGCTTTGACTTAAAATGGAATATGGGCTTTATGAACGATTATCTGAGCTATATTAAAAACGATCCGTATTTTCGTTCAGGCTGTCATAATAATCTGACATTCAGCATGATTTATGCATACAGTGAGAATTTCGTGCTTGTTTTTTCACATGATGAGGTTGTGCATGGCAAGGCTACGCTGCTTGGAAAGATGCCGGGAGAGCGAAAGGATCAGTTTGCCAATCTGCGTCTGACCTATGCTTATATGATGACGCATCCGGGCAAGAAGCTGCTTTTCATGGGGCAGGATATAGGCGAGTATGACGAGTGGAATGAAGGCCGCGCCGTTGAGTGGGAGCTTTTGGAATATCCGGAGCATAAGAAGTTAAATAAGTTGGTGGCTGATCTTAACAAGATGTATACGACTGTTCCGGCGCTATATGCAAAAGATGACTCGTGGGAAGGTTTTGAATGGATCAACTGCATTACTCCGCAGGCGTGTATGCTTTCTTATCTGCGCAAGGCCGACAAACCGGAGGAAACGCTTGTGGTTGTGGCTAATTTTGCCAACGTCAGGCAGGAATTTACCGTAGGCGTTCCGTATGAAGGCAAATATAAAGAAATCCTTAATACAGACGCAAGGGCATATGGCGGAAGCGGCATGGTCAATACTAAGGAGAAGCACAGCATTGAAAAAGAATGGGACGGAAAACCTTATGCGATAGAAATGGTCAGCGCGCCGCTTTCTTTGAGCATTTTCTCATATACGCCTTATACGCCGCAGGAGAAGGCGGAGATCGACAGGGCAAGGGCGGAAGCTATACGCAAGGCCAAAGAAGCTGAGGAGAAAAAGGTCGCAAAAGAGTTGGCAAAAATTACTGCCAGGGAAGCCAAAGAAGCTAAGGAAGCCGCAAGAAAGGCTATGCAGGAGGCTGAGGAGAAAGCTAAAGCCGCGGATGAAGCCGCGGCGAGACTTAAAAAATTGACAGACAGGGAAAAAAGTAAATAAGTATGTAGATAAGGAGAAGATAAAGAGGAAGAAAACGGTATTGCGGCGCATATGATTAATTGAAGCAAAATAATCGGGCGGCGCTATGGTCGGGTATGTGAACAGTCAGTTCAGACTGGCATTAGGTGTTTTTGATACTGCTTTATCAGAGATAGAGGCAATGGCAGGAGAAGAAATAAACGTAGGGATGATAGAGTCCTATCTTCAAAGACTTCCGGAAACCGCGCTGCGGTTAGGGATCAGAATCGTATTGGCATTGGTTGCTTTTGTAATAGGCGCGCAGTTTATCAAATTTGTCTGCAGGGTGCTTAAAAAATCGCTTGAGCGCGGAAATGCGGATATAGGCGTCGTACAATTTCTAAGCTCTTTTGTGAAGATAGCTCTCTATGTGATTTTGGTATTTTTTATAGCGACAGGTTTCGGACTGGACGCGGCGAGCGTGGTGGCGCTGCTTGGCTCTGCGGGCGTGGCGATAGGTCTTGCGGTGCAGGGAAGTCTGTCCAATCTGGCAGGGGGAGTTTTGATATTGCTTCTTCGGCCGTTTAAGGTGGGGGATTATATAATTGCCGGAAACGGAAATGAAGGAACCGTAACGGAGATGCAGATTTTTTACACCAAGTTGGTCACGGCGGACAACAGAATGGTGATAATACCCAACGGCGATCTGTCCAATTCCAGTATGATAAACGCCAGCGCCATGCCTACAAGAAGGATAGACATACCGGTAGGGATCTCATATGATGCGGATATAAAGCAGGCCAGGGAGATCATTATGAAAGTGCTGAATGATGATGAAAAGGTGCTTGATAATGAGGATAAACGGGTATTTGTGGATTCGTTGGGGGAGAGTGCGGTAGTGCTTGGAGTGAGATGTTATGCCGAGTCGGAATATTTCTGGGAGACTAAATGGAGACTTACCGAGAATGTGAAGTATGCTCTCGACGACGCAGGGATCGCTATTCCGTATAATCAGTTGGATGTGCATTTGAATCCAGTCTCTTTGGACGCTGATAGAAGTACAATGGGAAGGTAAAAACGATAAACGGTCAGACAAATGTCGATCAATATAAAATGCAAAAAGGAGAAAGAGTAATGAAAGCAAAATCGATAAAAGCAATGGCCAAAAGGACACTGACATTACTGCTTGTTGCGGCTTTGTTTAGTACAAGCGTTGATACCGGTGTTTTGGCGGCCGAGCCGACAATTCCTTTCGGAGAGGAGCAAAGCGAAACACAGGTCGGCAATGAAGATCCGGATGAAACCGAAGACTCCGGTGAGATTGGAAATGATACACAGAATTCTTCGGACCAAGACGGCGGTACGCAGGATCTTCCGGAGTTAGGGGATAAGAAAGAAGATGCGCAGTCCCCGTCGGAAGAAGACGGCACGACGGAGAAACAGGGGGGGGCGACGCCGGAGGAAGAATCTGCAGATGATGCTTCTTCTGAAAACCCGGAAGAAGCTGAAGTGAAAGAAGACGAGTTGGAAGAAGCTGAAGCGGAAGAAGACGAGGCGGAAGAAGACAAAGCGGAAGAGAACGGTGAACAGATCATAGAAGATGGTTTGGAAACAGATAACATCAAGGTGACCGGTTCATTTGGAAGTCTTTTTGAAGATGCGTTGAATTCGGATGTGGAAGCAGAAGAGGAAGAATACACCGGCTGTAATGTCATAGACATCGAAATGAACGGAGACCTGGCGACGGTCAGTTTCCAGACATTGGTCGATGCGACGCTTGTCGTGGGCGTTTATGATGATGACGGCGTGAAGATGTTAGGTTCCGGAAGTGTGGAAGTATCTGCGGGCGATACGTTGGCGGATGTAACGATAGCGATAGAGAGTATGCCTGCGGATTTTTATCTCAAGGCGTATCTGGTCGATACGGTCAGTCTCAGACCGTTATCTTCGGTATACTGTAATGAAGACTATACGCAGGCGATGAAAGAGTTCCTGAGTCATGAAAAGGCCGATTTTGCCCCTGAAAGGATTTTCAGTCTGGATTCGAGCGCTGACAATAATTTCATGGTATTCCAAGACGCCGTTAAGATTATAAAGGACGTAGATGAGGAAGGAAATGCAGTTAACGACGTCGTTGAGGCAGATGATACAACATATACATATATCATAAACAATATAGGCGATGATGTAAAAAGCTTAAGTGTAGATGATATTTTCGCATATCAGTATGGCGAAAACCAACTGTTGGTCACAAGGGTCGCAAAGATTGAAATAGCGGATGAAACCGCCACAATTCATGGTGGGAAGCTGTCTTTTGACGAGGTATTCAGCTACATAAGGATCAATACACAGAATGTGAATGACGGCGCGGAGGAAGCTTATTCGTATGATGAAGGCATCAGCCTGATGTCGGACGGCGTTGATAGTATATCGCCAAAATGGGAACAAACAATTGAAAAGGATAGTGACGAAGGTTGGACCACTTCGGTAACGGTCGCTATAACACCCTCTCTAAGCATATATTATATGGAGGGTAAGGATGAAAAAATATGGAATTTCAAGCAGGTGTCTCTGGAACTGCAAAGTGAGGTCTCAGGAGAGTTTTCGTTTGGCGAAGAATTTGAGAAGACCATTCCTCTGGCAGAAAATATAGAGATTCCGCTCATAGGGGCTTGGGGAGCAGATCTGATCGCCTTACAGGTTGACGTTGGCATACATATAGATGCGGACGTTTCCATTTCAAGCGGCTTTACCCTGTCCGGAGGCTCATTGGGTATACAGGTACTGCGTAAAGGCGGCGTACAGAATATCAGTAAGTCGCCCACGTTGGAACTGGATAACTTCTCAATAGCGGGAAGCTTGTCTTTAGGATTTTTGGTGTCCCCGTCTTTGGTCGTATGCAGCATAAGCGCTATCGATTTTGCGCTTATGGCATTGTCGATGGAAGCTGAACTTGGCGGGGAAGTTACGGCTGCTTGGACGAATTCCGTTACTTTGGGCGAAAGTGAGCGCCATGTATGTATAGCTTGTATAGACGGAGATATCAACCTGTATTTTTCATTGACAATAGACGGACAGATTCTTGGGGAGGTGCTTGCAGAGAAGTCCTTTACATCCTTTGAAAATAAGCTTTCAACCAAGATTGGGGATTTCTATTACTCTTTGGACTATAATGAGTTCGGTTGGGGAAAAGAATGCCCGCATCTGGAATATAAGGTCGCCGTTACGGTTCTGGATAAGGAAGGAACCCCTGTACAGGGCGCAAGTGTGAATAATAATGAAGGAAATACCAATAAAAAAGGAAAAGTTTCCATATGGCTGCCTGCGGGAAAACAGACCGTGTATGCGCTCAAGGAAGGAGCGGGAACAGGCTCAGTGTCTGTAAATGTGGACGGACCACAAAGTGTAACGGTAAAATTGGGCGTCATCGTCCAACCGCAGAATGACAAGGCGGTTAAACAGTTTTGTACAAATTATCATACCAGTGCCGCCGTCACAAAAGATGGCAGCCTGTATATGTGGGGATATAATGGATATAGTCAGTTATGCAACGGCACTACAAATAACAGCAAGGTTCCCGTGAAAATTCCTAATCTGGATAATGTGGAATATTTTACCATGGACCGAAACGTTTGCGCCGCCATTACAAAAGACGGCAGCCTGTATATGTGGGGCAGGAACGACTATGGACAGGTAGGAAACGGAACCACAGTCACTCAGAAAACACCATGCAAAATCCTTGATAATGTGAAAACGGTGTGTGTCAGTGACGCAACAAGCGCTGCGATTAGAAAGGATGGCAGCTTGTATATGTGGGGCAGCAACAATGCCGGACAACTGGGGTATAAGACCGAAGAGACTTATAGTTCCACTCCGGAACGGGTTTCCGGTATCGACAGCGTAAGATCCGTGTGCATCAGTCATAATGCGGTAGGCGCCGTTACAACAAGCGGTGATCTGTATATGTGGGGCAGTGATAATTTTAGTCGTTTGGGAAGACCTGCCGGAGAAGACACTTCCGGTCTTGAAGTGCCTGAACCGGAGCCTTATCAACCTGTCAAAGTGGAAATAGGATCCGTAAAATATTTTGAGGTAAATAAACTTAACAGCATGGCTCTTTTAGAGGACGGCAGCTTGTACATGTGGGGACTCGGTGAGTTTGGGAGATTAGGGAACGGCACAACAGAAACTAGTGCGACCCCTGTGCAAGTTAGTAATTTAAACGGCGTGACACAGGCGGGACTCAGTAAGATGCAAGGAGGTTGGTCTTGGGCGATCACAGAAGACGGCAGCCTGTATATGTGGGGCCACAACGAACAGGGACAGTTAGGGAACGGTTCTACTTCCGACATGGATGTACCGGTGAAAGTGGAACTTCCCGGGAAAGCAACAATGGCGGAGGCTGTCAGGCCGGGATCTTGTAACAGCGCTGCTTTAACGGAAGATCATGTGCTGTACCTATGGGGAGGAGGTTATGATTCGCAGCCTCAGAAGGTGTTGGGCGGCGTGGCTTTCTTTGGTATGGGCGGCGATGTGGGTACGACGTATGGAGCTGTTACAATGGACGGCTGTCTCTATATGTGGGGCGATAATGGTGAGTATGCAGCCGGAGGGGAGCTGAGTAGTGTTACCACCCCGACCCTTGTGACATTCCCCGCAGACGAAGCTTCCGGAGGTGGGAGCAGCAGGAGCGTTTCTTCCTTATCCGAAGAATCGGAGCTTCTTGCGGTCGAGGAACAGCCGGAGTTGGGAAATCCCGTAATCACGCCCGGTGAAGACAATCCTGCGCGCGGCATGGCTTCTTTCTCGGGACTTGAGACCGATCAGGAATATAATTTTTATGCCATGAAGTCTAAAGATGCTGAAAACCGTCTTGGAAGCGATAATCTTCTTTATATCACGCAGGCGGTTTCGGACAATAATGGAACCATAACGATACAATATGAATTGTGTCGGGAACCTGACAATAACACACGTTATTTTATTGTAAGTAAAAAACAGTTAGACATTGCGAGGGCGGAAGCTGTCGTCGATCCTCTGATTTATAATGAGGAGGAACAATATCCTCAGGTTACGGTCACATATGACGGCGTCTTGCTGAGCGAAGATGTGGACTATAAACTATATGGCGCACTGGCTGTTACGGAACCGGGAGATTACAGCGTTACGATCAGGGGAATTGGAAAATATTTCGGTGAAAAGAGCGTTACCTATCAGATCTTAACAGAAAACGACCCGGATGATCCTGACAATCCGACTGACCCTGACAACCCGGTCAATCCGGATGATCCTGACAATCCGACTGACCCTGACGACCCGGATGATCCTGACAACCCGACTGACCCTGACGACCCGGGCAACCCGGATGATCCTGACAACCCGACTGACCCTGACGACCCGGATGATCCTGACAACCCGACTGACCCTGACAATCCGGGCAACCCGGATATCCTTCCCGGCGATATGCCGACGGATGGGAAAATTCCCGACGGACTTTGGATCGCAGGACTGGACCGGGCGGGATATCCTTATACCGGAAAAGCTATCAAGCCGCAGGCCGAGACAGACTTCCGTGTTTATGACGGGGATGACAGGCTGACGCTTGGAAAAGATTATACGGTATCCTATCAAAATAATGTCAAGGTGAATGATGCTGCTGATGAAAGCAAAGCGCCGACCATTGTTGTCAAAGGAAAGGGCAATTACGGCGGAAGCGTCAGGGAGGTCTTTAAGATAAATCCGATCAGTTTTTCGGATGATTCGATTGTCATCGACAATGTTATGGAGAAGACGGAAGAAGACGGCGCCGTTTCATACAGCATTTATGCTAAGTATAATAAGAAGGTGCAGAAACCTTCTCTGACAGTGACTTTTAACGGAAAGAAACTTGCCAAGAGAAAAGACTACGCCATAGAGTATCCTTCGGTGGGACCGGACGCTTATAAGGCTGTCGGGACCTATGACATTCGGATTAAGGCTGCCGGAAACTATTCAGGTGAAAAGACTGTGAAACTTATCATCACCGATGAAAAAAATATACTGATGTCCGCAGTTTCGGTCAAAAAGATTCCGGTTCAGACCTATGACAGCGGAAAGGAGATCAAACCCGCTTTAACAGTTAAACTGAAAGGAAAGACGCTGACAGAAGGGGCGCATTATACCTTATCTTATCTCAATAATACAGAGGTGGGCACGGCGTCCGTTGTCATTAAAGGTACGGAAAAGGCGACCGAAGAAGGCTTTTACATAGGTTTTAAAAAAGTGAACTTTCAGATCAAAGGCGTTGCCTCTGTTTCCAAAGCGACAGTGGAAGGACTGTCCGGCAGTTATTATTATACAGGAGAAGCCATAGAACCTTCCGTGAAACTCAGCTATCGGGGAGCTGCGCTAAACGAAGGGACGGATTACGAAGTCACTTATGAAAAGAATGTCGATGCGGGAAAAGCGTCCGTCATCATAAAAGGACTTGGCAGTTATACGGGCAGCTGTAAAAAGACATTCACTATCAAAGCGTATGATATAGAAAAAGATGCGCAAAAACGTATTGAAGACAATACTAAGACGATTACGGTAAAATATGTCAAAGGCGGCGCAAAGCCTGATGTCTTGCTTACTTTTAACGGAAAGGAGTTGGAGGCCGGGAAGGACTATAAACTTACTTATAAGAACAATAAGAAGATAGGCCGGGCGCAGATGATTGTCACAGGAAAGGGAAACTTTTCCGGAAAGCTTACAAAGGAGTTTACGATAGAAAAGAAGTCCCTTGACGACACATCATCTTTTGTTACTATGACGGTGTCCGATATGGCTTATGCTAAAAAAGCAGGAAAATATATGAGCAGACCGACGCTTACGGACGAGGACGGAAAGAAGCTTGCTGCGGGAAAAGATTATGACAAAACGATCCTTTATACGCTTGTGTCCGCAGACGGCACAGAAACGCCGCTGAATAAAAAATCCGCGCCGGTTCAGGGAAGCGTGATCAAGGTAACCGTTTCAGCCAAGGAAGACGGCAATTATACGGGAACTCTGACCGGAACCTATCGGATCGTCAATAAGTTGTTTTCCAAAGCGAAAATTACCATTAATGCGCAGACCTATACAGGTTCTCCCATTCGCCTTGAGCAAAAGGATATCATCGTAAAACTAAACGGCACCGTTCTTGGAACAGAGAATTATGAGATCGTGGAAGGAAGTTATCGAAATAACGTCAATAAGGGAACGGCGTCGGTAACTATCCGCGGAATCGGAGAGTACGGTGGAAGCAGAACCGTAACATTCAAGATCGTTTCCAAACAGATGGTGAAGTCCCTTCAGAATCTTTGGAATGTAAGTCTGTAAGGATGAAAACGATTCTCGCGCAGTCTTTGGGCAAAGCCGAAATCAGGCTTTTTGCCGAAAGGCGGCGCGGGAAAAGGATCCGGAATAAAAAAATATCGGAAAAAATAAATTTCCGTCTTGCAAAAAGGAAGAATACCCTTTATAATATAGTTCGTGTTTAGTATTGAGCTGGAATAGCGCAGTTGGTAGCGCAACTGATTCGTAATCAGTAGGTCGAGGGTTCGAGTCCCTTTTCCAGCTCTTTTTTTGTATTTTAATTTAGATATTAGGTTATGCCACAGCATTTTATATGGTACTGTTCTTAATGAGTTTGCGCAAAAAGGGGTGTGTATATGACTAAGAAAGTAGATACTGATGCCATAATGAAGCAGGTGGATGAGTATTTTGCCCAAAACCGCGGAGCCGATGCGGAAAAGCTTTTGCAAAATTCAATTCTGGACGCGGCGGCTTCGGGAGATGATGGAAGCTTATTACAGCTTTTAAATGAACTTCTGGGATATTATCGTGAGACCGGCAGAGTAGAAGATTCATATGCAATTGCAAAGCAGTGCATAAACCTTATGTCGCGCATGGGAATAGAAAATACCATACCTTACGCCACTACGCTTTTAAATGTGGCCAATGCATACAGGGCGGGCGGAAGACTTGACGAGTCGCTTGCGCTTTACCTTGAGGTAAGGAAAATATATGAAAACAGGCCCGATACGGATGAGATGCTGATCGCGAGCATGGAAAATAATCTTAGCCTTTTATATCAGGAAATGGGGCGGTTTGGCGAAGCCAAAGAAAGTCTGCTAAGGGCGCTTGATATCGTTAAAGGCAAAAGCGGCGCGGAATTTGAAGCAGCCGTGACGCATGCCAATCTTGCGACAAGCTGTCTGAATATAGGCGAGATGGAAGAAGCGCGTTTATACGCGGACTCATCCATAAAGGAATTTGATGCTCTCGGCGTCAAAGACGCGCACTACGGAGCGGCTTTGTCGGCGCTTGCGACCTATTATTATCATAATCAAAACTATGCCGATGCGGAGCGGCTTTTTGAGCAGGCTATGGAGATCATGGAAAAAAGTCTTGGGAGAAACGAGTTCTATGAAAGGCTTAAAGAAAACGCGCAGGCAAGCAGAGCCGCAAAGGAGAAGACTGAAAATATTGAAAATATAAAAAATATAAATAAGATAAATGGTCTTGAGCTTTCAAGACGTTTTTATGAGGCTTGCGGCAAGCCTGCCATTGCCGAAAGATTTCCGGAATATGAAGGAAAAATCGCAGTAGGACTTATCGGACAGGGGTCAGACTGCTTTGGTTATGATGACGAGTTTTCCACGGATCATGACTGGGGTCCCGAGTTTTGTCTGTGGGTGACGGAAGATACTTATGCGGCCATAGGCAGGGAACTTGAAGAAATGTATGATAAACTTCCCGATGAATTTGAAGGGTACGGACGTATTCAGAAAAACGTTGCAAAAGAAAGAAGAGGAGTTTTTATCATATCCGAATTTTTTGAGAAACTGGTCGGGGCAGAGGATTATGAACATGTCAACTGGCGAAACGTTGATGATTATGCGCTTGCCACAGTTGCAAACGGTGAGATATTCAGGGACGACGAAGGCGTCTTTACCGCAGAGCGCAATAAATTTCTGTCAGGATATCCGGAAAATGTCCGTTTCCTTAAGATGGCCGACAGCGCGGCGGGTTTTTCGCAGGCGGGACAGTATAATTATGAACGTATGCTCAAGCGCGGCGATGAAGTCAGCGCCAAGATAATGTTGGCGGACTGCGCAAGGGAAGCCATGAAGCTTAAACATTATATAGACGGAACATATCCGCCTCATGACAAATGGCTTTATAAGAGTATTCAGAAGACTAAAGAGGGGTGCGAACTGGCGCGGCTTTTAAAAGGATTTCCTGATACGATAGAGGAGACTGCGGAGTTTTTGGCCGACGAGTTGTACAAAAACGGCTTTATAAGCGACTCGGAGAGTTATTTGGACGCGCACACAGATGAACTTGTGAAAAAGGCTTCGCTGTCAATGTATAGTAATGGTGAATTGGTTAAACAGATAGCGGAAGTAGAGTTTCAGGCATTTGATAAAGTAAAAAATGAAGGCGGCAGGGCAAGCTGTCAGGACGACTGGCCGACTTTTTCCATCATGCGTAAAAGTCAGTATATGACTTGGAACAGGACCATGCTTTTGCAGTATTTATATGATTTTACAAGGGAAATTTCGATTGGGCACAATTTAATTGAGGAAAAGTACGGAAGGATGATGGAGAGTACCGCGCCTGAGGAATATGAGGCGATAAAGGATCATTTTCCGGTCATATCCGAGGTTAAAAAGGCTATCATTGAGCAGATAGTTAAGGTTCAGGTAGCCTGGATGGAAGAATTTGCGGATAAATATCCGGCGCTTGCGGATAATGCAAGGAGCATCCATACGGGTGAGGACAGCATCGTAAACACTTCATATGAAACTTATCTTCGCGGAGAGATCAGCACCTATTCCGACAAGATGTTGGAACTTTACGGAAGATATGTGGTGGAGTATGCGAAAGAAGATAGAAATCTCGCTTTTGATATTATGACAAACAGCGTGCATCTGTACGGTTATAAGGATCTGGACGAGGCTGAGAGACTGACAAAACAGCAGTTTGGCGAAATTCATTGATAACAGTGTTAAAGTTAATGGCGTATAATTATATACAGCGATATATAATGATGAATGATCCGACAAGAAATAATGAGTAATGATTTGGCAGAAATACTGATTTTAATATTTTAATAGAAATAACTATTAATAATTTAACAATATCTTGACATACAAAAACTTTGTGCTACAATATATAGTATACCGTATTTTGCGGTATACTATTTTTTGTACGGGGGTCGTTGTATGAAGATTATTAAAAGAAGCGGTACGGAAGTAACCTTTGATCTGGAGAAGATAATTGCCGCCATAAGAAAAGCCAATAACAGTGTAAATGAAGCCGATCGCCTTTCCGATGAGGAGATCGACGCCATTGCGGAAATTGTTGAAGAGCACTGTGAAGAAATGGGACGTTCGCCAAGCGTTGAAGAGATACAGGATATGGTAGAGAACCAACTTATGGAGTCCAATGCTTATGCGATGGCAAGAAATTATATTACTTATAGATACAAACGCGCCCTTGTACGTAAATCCAATTCTACGGACGAGCAGATATTAAGCCTTTTGGAATGTAATAATGAAGAGGTAAAACAGGAGAATTCCAATAAAAACCCTACCGTAAACAGCGTACAGCGCGATTACATGGCGGGAGAAGTCAGCAAGGACATTACCAAGCGTTTTCTGCTGCCGCCTGATATAGTAGAAGCGCATGAAAAAGGTATAATTCATTTCCATGACGCGGATTATTTTGCGCAGCATATGCATAACTGTTGTCTGGTAAATCTGGAAGATATGCTGCAGAACGGAACTGTTATAAGCGAGACCATGATCGATACGCCAAAGAGTTTTTCTACCGCCTGCAACGTGGCGACGCAGTGTATAGCCCAGATAGCCAGCTCACAGTACGGCGGCCAGAGCATATCGCTTGCGCATCTGGCGCCCTTTGTGCAGGTGAGCCGTGAAAAGCTGCGCAAAGAAGTGCGCGAAGAAATGGAAAAAATGGATATAGAACTATCCGATGAGAAGATAAACAGTATCGCTGAGATGCGCGTCAGGGAAGAGATCAACCGCGGGGTGCAGATGATACAGTATCAGGTCATCACGCTTATGACCACCAACGGACAGGCTCCTTTTGTCACGGTGTTTATGTATATTGACGAGGTTCCGGAAGGGCAGCTCAGGGACGACCTTGCGATGGTCATAGAAGAAATGCTCAAACAGCGTATACGCGGCGTCAAGAATGAGAAGGGCGTTTATATTACGCCTGCGTTTCCTAAACTTATCTATGTGCTTGAGGAAGATAATATACATGAAGACAGTAAATACTGGTATCTGACCAGACTTGCGGCAAAATGTACGGCAAAACGCATGGTTCCTGACTATATTTCGGAGAAGATAATGAAGAAGTTAAAAGACGGGAACTGCTATACCTGCATGGGCTGCCGTTCATTTTTGACTGTTTATCATGATGAAAATAATAAGCCTAAGTTCTACGGGCGTTTTAATCAGGGAGTTGTCACGCTCAATCTGGTAGATATAGCCTGCTCTTCGGGCGGCGATATGGATAAGTTCTTTAAGATATTTGATGAAAGACTGGAACTGTGCAGGCGGGCTCTGATGTGCAGACATGAGAGACTTAAAGGAACGCCTTCCGATGTCGCGCCTATCTTATGGCAGTACGGAGCGCTTGCCAGACTTAAAAAAGGTGAAGTAATAGATAAATTGTTGTATGGCGGATATTCCACGATTTCTCTGGGGTACGCCGGCTTATGCGAGTGTACGAGATATATGACGGGCAAATCCCATACGGACCCGGAGGCGACGCCTTTTGCCCTTAAAGTTATGAAGTATATGAACGACGCCTGCAAAAAATGGGCCAAAGAAACCAATATAGATTTCAGCCTTTACGGCACGCCGCTTGAGTCAACGACCTATAAGTTCGCAAAATGCCTGCAGCGCAGATTTGGCATTATCGAGGGCGTAACGGACAAAAGTTATATTACTAACAGTTATCATGTACATGTTACGGAGAATATCAACGCTTTTGACAAGCTTACTTTTGAAGCGCAGTTTCAGGAGCTTTCTCCGGGCGGCGCAATAAGTTATGTGGAAGTGCCGAATATGGAAAATAATATAGATGCGGTTCTTGCGGTCATGAAGCATATATATGAGAATATCATGTATGCGGAGTTAAATACCAAGAGCGATTATTGTCAGGCTTGTGATTATCATGGAGAGATTCAGATAGTTTCGGATAATGACGGAAAACTCATTTGGAAGTGCCCTAACTGCGGCAATACCGACCAGAACAAAATGAATGTGGCAAGACGTACCTGCGGCTATATAGGAACCCAGTTCTGGAATCAGGGCCGTACTCAGGAAATAAAGGAAAGAGTGCTGCATCTGTAATTGGGCGAAATAAATTTATAGTTATGCTTTTATATGCAAACGTTCAGGCAATATATGCTTAAGAGTCTCAAAAGACGGGTTTAGAATGAGGGATTGATATGTATTATTCCGAAATAAAGGATTGTGATATTGCAAACGGGCCGGGGGTGAGAGTGTCGCTTTTTGTAAGCGGCTGCACTCATCACTGTAAAGGCTGTTTTAATGAGATGACATGGGATTTTAAGTACGGAAAGCCGTTTGAGAGAGAAGATGAAGAAAAAATACTTGCGCTTCTTGAGCCGTCGCATATTGCAGGTCTGACTCTGCTTGGAGGGGAGCCTATGGAACCTGTCAACCAACAGGCTCTTTTGCCTTTTGTGCGCAGAGTTAAGGAAAAATATCCTGATAAAACTATATGGTGCTACACGGGCTATTTGTTTGACAGGGACATTTTACGGGATTTTTGCGGTAAATATGAAGAAACAGCAAAAATCCTAAGTTATCTTGATGTGATAGTTGACGGTGAATTTATTGAAGCACAAAAAGATATTAGCTTAAGATTCAGAGGTTCTTCCAATCAGAGGATCATAGATGTTAAAAAATCCATGCAGTCAGGCATTGTCGCTCTGTTGGAAGAACCGGAAGAGTTATCCTCTTTTTTTATATAAATGTTCCATGCTCTGTATTATTTTATAAAATCCCATAGCTATCATACATAGGATAATTATCGAAGTTATGACCATATTTAACTGGAAAACCTGCGAACCGTAGATTATAAGATAACCGAGCCCGCGTCTTGCTGCAAGGAATTCGCCTATTATGACGCCGACGAGGCATAGTCCTATATTAACTTTCATATTACTTATGATAAGCGGCACGGAGCTTGGAAGTATCACTTTAAAAAGAGTATCCTTTCTGTTTCCGCCCAGTGTGAGGATAAGCTTTAACAATTCTTTGTCGGTCTGGCAGAAACCGGTATAGAGGCTGATTATAGAGCCGAAAAGGGCAACGGATATGCCTGCCGTTATGATAGTCGTGGAGCCTGTGCCCAGCCATACGATCAAAAGAGGAGCAAGGGCCGATTTGGGGAGCGAATTTAAAACTACAAGATAGGGTTCCAGAATTTCCGAAAGATTTTTCCAATACCATAGCAGGGTAGAAAAAAGCAGGCTTAAGAAGGTTACAAGAAGGAAACTTATAATGGTCTCAAGCAGCGTTATGCCCGTGTGCTTAAAAAATGTGGAATCAACTATCATTTTGTATAAGTATTGTATTATCGCCGTGGGCGAACTGAAAAAGAAAATATCAATGATCCCTGACCGGGCGGCGTATTCCCATACGGCTAAAAAGATCACAAGGATCGATATGCGTGAAAAGGTTATCATATGATGGTGCTTTTTGTGCGCTCTGATAAAAGCCTGTTGATTTGTAATGCTTATGTTATTTTGATTTTCATTTGGGGACATCATCTGACAACTCCTTCCATAATTTATTAAAATATTCCTGATATTCGGCCGTATTGCGGATAGAAAGCGGAGAGGCGCGGTCTATGTCATAATGTATGTTTAATTCCGCTTTTACCGTTGAGGGACGCTTCGACAAAACCAGAACCCTGTCGGCGAGGGTGACTGCTTCGGAAAGATCGTGAGTTATAAGTATGGCGGTCTTTTCCGTTTGGCGTATGATATTGCCTATGTCTGCGGAAACCGTCAATCTTGTCTGAAAATCCAGTGCGCTGAAAGGTTCGTCGAGCAGAAGCAGAGAAGGCTTTATTGCCAATGTGCGTATGAGCGCGGCGCGCTGTCTCATACCGCCTGAGAGCTGAGAGGGTTTTTGATCCTTAAATGAATAGAGCCCGTAATCTTTTAACAACTGTAATACATAATCTATATTTTCTTTTGTCATAGATTTATTTAATTCCAGTCCAAGAATGACATTCTGATATATCGTGCGCCATTCGAACAAATGGTCGTGCTGCAGCATATAGCCTATGGTAGTGGGCCAACCGAACGAAAGAGAGCCGCCCTCAGGCTTAAGCAGTCCTGCGATTATGGAGAGGAGGGTCGATTTGCCGCACCCGCTTGGCCCTACGATTGCCAGAAATTCCCCTTCAGCGACATCAAAGCTTATATCCGCGATCGCGGGAGTTTCTCCCTTTAAATTGTGATAGGAGTAGTAGAGATTTTTAACGGATAGAACAGGCTGCATTACATTATCACACTCCTTTTGATAATAAATAGAATCCGATGGTTGCGAAATTATTGTCAAAATTTCTATTTACTGTCGTTGGTATAATTGGTATTTATAAGATATTTTATGAAAGAAATGTAAAATTGTGTCTGCTGTTGGGTATAAGGTCGTTGGGATAAGTGTGTTTATATGAATATGGCAGTCTGTATAAATATAGCAGTAAAGATTGAAATTATAAGAAAATTATGGTATCATTAAATTCAGATTTAACAATCGGAGGTTTTTGACCATGGCACAGCTTTGGGGCGGACGTTTTACCAAGGAAACGGACAAGCTTGTATACAATTTCAATGCGTCCATTGATTTTGATAAAAAATTCTACAGACAGGATATAGAAGGAAGCATAGCGCATGTCGTGATGTTGGAAAAACAGGGCGTTTTGACCAAAGAAGAAAAAGATAAGATCGTAAAAGGCTTAACCGGGATAAGACAGGACATAGAGAACGGGAAGCTTGAGATTACGGAAGAATATGAGGACATCCACAGTTTTGTGGAAGCTAATCTTATAGAGCGTATAGGAGAGGCGGGCAAGAAGCTGCACACAGGAAGGAGCCGCAACGATCAGGTAGCTCTGGATATGAAGCTGTATACACGTTCGGAAGTTATAGAAGTTGACAATCTTTTAAAGGAACTTCTTGAAACTCTGCTCGGGATAATGGAAAACAATATCGATACATATATGCCGGGTTTTACGCATCTGCAGAAAGCGCAGCCGGTCACTCTGGCTCATCATATCGGGGCTTATTTTGAAATGTTTAAGCGTGACAGACTCAGGCTTAAGGACATATATGAACGTATGAATTACTGTCCTCTCGGCGCCGGGGCTTTAGCCGGAACCACATATCCTCTTGACAGATATTATACGGCGTCTCTTCTGGGCTTCGAGGGACCTACGCTTAACAGCATGGACTCCGTTTCGGACAGGGACTACGTGATAGAATTTTTATCCGCAATGTCCATAATAATGATGCATCTTAGCAGATTTTGCGAGGAGATCATACTCTGGAATTCCAATGAATACCGTTTCGTGGAAATAGACGACTCTTATGCTACCGGAAGCAGCATAATGCCGCAGAAGAAAAATCCCGATATAGCGGAGCTTATCCGCGGCAAGACCGGAAGAGTATACGGCGCGCTAATATCGATGCTTACTACCATGAAAGGAATTCCGCTTGCCTATAATAAAGACATGCAGGAAGATAAAGAACTGACGTTCGATGCGATGGACACGGTCAAAGGCTGTCTGGCGCTTTTTAACGGAATGATAAGCACTATTAAATTCAATAAGCCTGTAATGGAAAAGAGCGCCATGTCAGGTTTTACAAATGCAACTGACGCTGCTGATTATCTTGTCGGAAAAGGTGTAGCTTTCAGGGATGCTCATGAGATCATAGGCAGACTGGTATTGCACTGCATAGATAAAAACTGCGCCATTGACGAACTGTCAATAGACGAGCTGAAAAGCATAAGCGACGTTTTTGAGCAGGATGTATATGATAAGATAAGTTTAAAGACCTGCGTTGAAAAAAGGCTGACAGTAGGCGCACCGGGACCGGAGGCTATGAAAAAGGCCATAAAAGAAGAAAAAGAATATCTTAAGAACAATAAGATAAATGTGGTTGAAGTTATATGATTTTAACAATAGAAAACCTGTTTTGCCAATATTCTATTGTCATGAATAAAATTACCAAATTGCAGAAACGGAGGATCATTATAAAATGAGCGAGAAATTAAAAGTAGGAATTTTAGGCGGAACCGGAATGGTCGGGCAGAGGTTTATCTCTTTACTTGAGGATCATCCCTGGTTTGAAGTGACGACGATAGCTGCGAGCGAGCGGTCTGCCGGCAAAACCTATGAAGAGGCGGTAGGCGGCAGATGGAAAATGTCAACGCCTATGCCTGAGGCGGTTAAAAATATTGTTGTAATGAATGTAAACGAAGTTGAGAAAGTGGCTTCGGAAGTTGATTTCGTTTTTTCCGCGGTTGACATGACCAAAGAAGAGATCAAAAAAATTGAAGAAGAATATGCCAAAACCGAAACTCCGGTGGTTTCCAATAACAGCGCGCACAGATGGACGCCCGATGTGCCTATGGTAATACCGGAGATCAATCCGGAGCATTTTGATATAATAGAGACTCAGAGAAAGCGTCTGGGGACAAAGAGAGGATTTATCGCGGTAAAACCGAATTGTTCGATCCAAAGTTATGCTCCGGTTCTTACCGCATGGAAAGAATTTGAGCCTTATGAAGTGGTTGCGACCACATATCAGGCGATATCGGGAGCGGGCAAGACTTTTAAGGACTGGCCCGAAATGATAGAAAATGTTATCCCATATATCGGCGGAGAGGAAGAAAAGAGCGAAAAAGAACCTTTGAGAATATGGGGCAGAATAGAAAACGGACAGATAGTTCCGGCGGCTTCGCCTGTCATAACCTGTCAGTGTATAAGGGTTCCCGTTTTGAACGGACATACGGCGGCCGTCTTTGTCAAATTTAAGAAAAAACCGACCAAGGAACAGCTTATAGCCCGGTTGCGGGAATTTAAAGGGCTTCCGCAGGAGTTAAAACTTCCCAACGCGCCCGAACACTTTATTCAGTATATGGAAGAGGACAACAGACCGCAGGTCAAGTTGGATGTTGATTATGAAAACGGAATGGGAATAAGCGTGGGCCGTCTCAGGGAAGATACGGTATATGATTGGAAATTTGTCGGTTTATCGCACAATACGGTGCGCGGAGCCGCAGGGGGAGCGGTTTTGTGCGCGGAAACTTTGAAAGCTAAGGGTTATATAACCAAGAAATAAAGAAAAGAATGTATAAGGTATTATTCAGGGGATTTAATGTACGGGGGATTAAAGTATGAGGGATTTAATAGGTCAGTTAAACACGCTTGAGAGTTTGAATAAAGAACTGCTCAAAGCGTCTAAGTTACTGAGTTTGATATGTGACACGTCAAATATAGCATATGTTTGTTATAACTATGGCGATAAATCTGTTACTATAATAGGCAACTGGGAATATTTTTTCGATTGCGATATAAAAATGCACGAGGATCTGTCAAAGCTGTACGATTATGTGGAGATAAAGCAGATAACGCCGTTAAAGGACGCTCTTTTTGTGGAAAAAAGAGGAATGAAAACGGCGACCGCCAACGTCAAGATAAAAGACAGCAAGATGTGGGTTGAGATCGAAACCAATGTCATATACGGTGAAGACGGAAATCCTGAGGATAAGATAATCCGTTTCATGGATGTTACGAAGTTCAAGCTGCAGAATGATGAACTTAATTATGTTACATATTATGATACGCTGACAGGTTTATATAACCGTAATTACTTCATACATCTTCTGGGAATGTTTTTGTGCCGTTCGGATTATAAGGACAAGTCGGTCGCGGTAATGTTCTTGGATCTGGATGATTTCAGAAAGTTGAGCGACGATATAGGCATATTTGAGGGAGAAGAGTTCATAAAGCTTTTCGCAGGCTTTTTATCGGAATTTGCCAATGAGGATGTGCTTGTGTCACACTTTAATTCGGATATTTTCTGCATAGGAATATATGATCCCCGCGGGAACAGAAGCGTGGAAGAGATTTATCGCAGGATATACGAGAGGCTTAAAAGCCCTTTTGAATTAAGCGACGGTAAGAAGATCTCGCTTACGGTCAGCATAGGAGTCGCTGAATATCCTATAGCGGCGTCGAATACGATCGAGCTTATAAACTGTGCCGAGATCGTTATGTTTAAGGCCAAAGCCGACAGGAACAGCAGTATTAAATATTTTGAAAAATCCATACTGGATGATTTCTTAAAAAGCATTACTATTGAGAATAAGCTCAAAGAGGCTGTTTTTTCGGATAATTTTATGATGTATTTCCAACCCCAGTTCAATGTGGCGCAGAATAAACTAAGAGGAGTGGAGGCGCTTATACGTTGGAGAGACAAGAGCGACGAGATAATCCGTCCGGACGTGTTTATTCCGATTGCCGAGAAAAACGGCGCTATCGTGCCTATCGGCAGCTGGGTCATTGATGAAAGCGTAAGGATATATTCCAACTGGAAAAAGAAATACCACTATCCTCTGCTGATGTCGTTAAATGTTTCGGCCATTCAGTATAAGCAGCCGGATTTTATAGAGAATGTCTTAAATATATTGAATAAATATGATGTCGCTCCAAACGAGGTGGAACTTGAGATCACGGAATCGATCCTGATCGATGATTTTAAGGAGATCACTGACAAATTATTGGAACTTAGGGAACTGGGTATCAAAATATCACTGGATGATTTCGGAACAGGATATTCATCGCTGTCTTATTTAAAAGGACTTCCGATCGATACTCTTAAGATCGACAAGTCATTTATCGACACCGTTGTTACGGATGAAAACAGCAGGATAATTACCGAGACCATTATTTATATGGTTAAAAAACTCGGACTTGAAACGATTGCCGAAGGCGTTGAAACCAAAGAGCAGTATGATTATCTGAAAAATATAGAGTGTGATAACATACAGGGATATTATCTGGGGAAACCCATGCCGTCGGAAGGAATAGAGAAGCTGATCGAGCGTGAACTTTAAGCATGACTTTCACTGTCAGGAATTTGTATGTTTAAGTTGGAATGGGGGATTGTATGTTATCAGGCAGAATGCCCGAATTACAGCGATTGAATCAGTATTATGACCAAAAGGGCAGTCAGATAGTGGTCATATACGGACAAAAGCATATAGGCAAAACAACGCTTGTTAAAGAATTTATGGAGGACAAAGCCGGTTGTTATTATCTGGCGAGATCCTGTTCGGATAAAGAACAGCTTTTCCAGTGGGGAAGACAGCTAAGGTCGGAAGGTATAAAGAAAGAAGATTTTCCCGATCCGGAGAGCATCTTTACGGCTATATGTGAAGAAGGGGCAAGCAAAAAAGTAATCGTTATAGATGAGTTTCATAATATTGTAAAATCGGATGACGGTTTTTTGGACGAACTGATAAAGTTTACGAAAAACCACAGAGAAAAAGACGATGTAATGTTTGTTCTGTGCAGCTTCTTAAACGTGTGGATAGAAAATACCCTGCCGGAAAAGTTAGGCAAAGACGCATGTGAAATTTCCGGATATATAAAGATAACCGATTTGGCGTTTACGGATCTGGTGCATCGTTTTCCTGATTTTAGAATTGAAGAATGTGTAGAAGCATACTCTATATTAGGCGGCATACCCGGACTGTGGAATCAGTTTGACGATAAACTTACGGTACAGCAGAATATATGCCGTAACATCCTTAATCCTGACAGCCTGCTTTTTGAAGAAGGCGAAAGGATCGTGGCGGAACAGCTAAGGGAAACTGCCGTTTACGACACAATACTTGCGGCAATAGCGGCAGGAAAGTGTAAATTAAACGACATATACCTGCACACGGGTTTTTCAAGGGCCAAGATAAGCGTTTATATTAAGAGTCTTACGGAACTTGAACTTGTTGAGAAAGTTTCATCATATGATTTAGTTGGAAAAGAAAATGCGCAGAAAGCCGTGTACAGGATAGTGCATCCTTTGGTGAATTTTTACTTTACGTATATGTATCCCAATATGAGCGCGCTTAATACGCTTTCCGTCGGAGAGTTTTATAATAAATATATTTATCCTGAGTTTAAGAGGTACGTGTCCGTATACTTTAAGAAGGTATGCAGACAGCATTTGGAAAAGCTGAATGAACGCGGAAGGCTTCCCATCAGGTTTGAAAAAAGCGGAGAATGGGTAGGAAAAGAAGGAAATATAGATATTATAGCGCAGGATAAAGCGGGGAAAACGCTTATATGCATGTGCGACTGGGAAAAACCCATGTTTACTTATGAAGACTATGAGAATGTGCTTGACTGCGCGGCAAAAGCGCAGATAAACGCAGACTACATTTATCTGTATACCGCATCAAGATATGATGAAAGACTGAATCTGGAAGCTAAAGTTAAGACTAACTTAAAGCTTGTAATGATCTCAGATATATGATATATGAACGGGGAATTATGGGAAAAAGTTTATTTATTGCAGAAAAGCCCAGTGTGGCAAATGAATTTGCAAAGGCGTTAAAATACAGCATGAGCCGGAAAGAAGGCTATATGGAGTCCGCCGAGGCGGTTGTAACATGGTGTGTAGGCCATCTTGTCACAATGAGTTATCCCGATGCTTATGATGAAAAATATAAAAAATGGTCTTTGGACACCATTCCTTTTATACCGGAAAAGTTTAAATATGAAGTAATTGAATCTGTAAAGAAGCAGTTTAACATAGTAAGCGGACTTTTAAACCGCGAAGATGTAGAGACTATTTATGTCTGTACGGATTCCGGACGCGAGGGTGAATATATATACAGACTGGTTGAACAGCAGGCAAATGTTACCGGCAAAGTACGCAAAAGAGTCTGGATAGATTCACAGACTGAGGATGAGATATTGCGAGGCATCAAAGAGGCCAAAGATCTGTCGGCTTACGATAATCTCAGCAGCGCCGCGTATCTTAGGGCCAAAGAGGATTATCTTATGGGAATTAATTTTTCCAGAGTGCTTACGCTTAAATATTCCTATCCGGTAAAGAACTATTTAAAAACTGACAAGGCTGTCATATCTGTTGGCAGAGTCATGACCTGTGTACTTGGAATGGTCGTGAACAGAGAGCGGGAGATAAGAGAATTCGTAAAGATACCGTTTTATCGTGTTATTGCAGACATTGACATAGAAGGCAAAAAGTGTGATTGTGAGTGGAAGGCCGTAGAAGGTTCCCGTTATTTTGCCTCTCCCTTGCTTTATAAGGAAAATGGTTTTAAACAAAAAGAAACAGCGCAGGAGTTTATAGATTTCCTGAATGAACAGCCAATGGCAGAGCCTGTGATAAATAATATCGAAAAAAAGAAAGAAACCAAAAATCCGCCCCTTTTGTATAATCTGGCGGAACTTCAGAACGACTGTTCCAAACTGTTTAAGATAAGTCCTGACGAAACGCTTAGGATAGCGCAGGAACTGTATGAGAAGAAACTGACCACTTATCCCAGAACTGATGCGAGAGTGCTTTCGTCGGCGGTTGCCAAAGAGATAGATAAGAACATAAGCGGTCTCTGTCAGTATGAGATTGCCCGGGAATCGGCTAAAGAAGCGCTTGCCGTGGGCAGTTATAAAAATATTGCAAAGACCAGATATGTTAATGATAAACAGATTACCGACCATTATGCTATCATACCTACAGGACAGGGTTTGGCGGCGTTAAAGTCATTAAATCCCACGGCGGCTAAGGTGTATGAATGTATAGTCAGAAGATTTTTGAGCATTTTTTATCCTCCGGCCGTATATCAGAAAATAGGGTTAAAAGTTGAAATTAAAGGAGAATATTTTTTCTCTAATTTTAAAGTGCTTGTACAGGAGGGGTATCTTAAAGCTTCCAGACTTTCTTTTGCCAAAAAGAAAGCGGAAGGTATGAAGGAAGAAAACGCAGAAGCCGAAACTGTGGCAAAAGAAGACGACAAAGAAGAAAGTAAAGCTGCCGCAGGGGAAGCTGCCGAAGAAGTCTGCGACGCAGCGTTTATGGAAATATTGGGCTCCTTGAAAAAGGGCAGTAAACTTCCTTTAGCTGAATATACGATAAAAGAAGGAGAAACTTCACCGCCTAAGAGATATAATTCAGGAACCATGATCTTAACCATGGAAAATGCGGGCCAGTTTATTGAAGATGAGGAACTCAGGGCTCAGATTAAGGGAAGCGGCATAGGAACTTCCGCAACCAGAGCGGAGATACTTAAAAAGTTGGTCAATATAAAATATCTTGATCTGAACAAAAAAACTCAGATAATCACACCGACTTTGCTTGGTGAAATGATATATGAAGTAGTATCTGCGTCAATAAGGCCTCTGCTTGATCCGCGGCTTACGGCAAGTTGGGAGAAGGGACTTACTCTGGTAGCTGACGGCTCTATATCGGAAGATGAATATATGGTCAAGTTGGACGATTTTGTGACGCGCAGAACAAATATGGTAAAGCAGCTTAACAATCAGAGCGATTTAAACGGCAGATTTCGTTATGCTTCACAGTTCTATAAAAACAGCAGGAAATAGATAAATTTTAGAAAGGATTTAAAAAAAGGGATGTCATACGGCTTAAAAAATGTTACAATTAAAGAGTTATATAATTTAAATGAAACGATAGCCGAAGCAATTTTTGACGGTATTACATATCCGTGGGAAGTTTTGCCAAAGATAAGCGATTTTATAAAAGAGCTTGGCAAGACGCTTCCGGAAGATAAATACGAAAAACGCGGAGAGGATATCTGGGTGGCAAAGAGCGCCGTGATTTTTCCGTCGGCATATATAGGCGGGCCTGCCATAATAGATGAGGAGGCCGAGATCAGGCACTGCGCGTTTATAAGAGGTTCCGCTATCGTAGGAAAGGGCGCTGTTGTAGGAAACTCTACAGAACTTAAGAATGTTATATTATTTAATAAAGTTCAGGTTCCGCATTATAATTATGTCGGGGACAGTATTTTAGGGTTTAAAGCCCATATGGGGGCAGGTTCGATAACGTCCAATGTCAAGAGCGATAAGACGCCTGTTGTTGTTAAGGCAGGAGACGAGAGGTGTGAAACCGGTCTTAAGAAATTCGGAGCGATGCTTGGAGACATGGTGGAAGTAGGCTGTAATTCCGTGCTGAATCCGGGAACAGTGATCGGCAAGGAGACCAATATATATCCGGTTTCCGCAGTCAGGGGTTTTATTCCGCCGCGCAGTATATATAAAGCTCAGGACGAAATTGTATCAAAAAAATAAAGAATGGGTAGCGCTTAGGGGTTATTCAGGAAAGATTTTGGGGATAAGAGTATGGCTGTTGAGATGAATGTTGAAGATTGTATTTCTATGATAAACAATGTCATAGCGGGAATTTGTTTTTTCGAGTATGAAAATAATGAATTAAAACCGATTTTTATCAATGACGGTTTTTTCCGTATGCTTGGATATTCCAAAACAAAAGGATCTAAATATCTTAAAAATGTAAAGATGCATATTATTCCCGAAGATATGCCGGTCTTTGAACAGGGAATTGAGGACGTCCTGAGAGATGACGGCTCGGTGGAAATCGAGTTCAGGACCGTAACCGGCAACGGAAGTCTCAGATGGCTTCAGGTAACCGGAAATCTTTACTCCAGAAAAGGATCTAAATACGTTATAGTAACAGTTGTTCAGGATATTACGGAGAAGAAGAATATAGAAGAAGAATTGCGTCTTCAGGCGGAACAGATGCACATTCTTATGGAAGCTGACGATGAAAAGATTCTGGATTATAATGCCAAAACAGATGTTCTGGTCTTCAAACAGTCCGGAGATCAGTCTGCAACAGGTGAGATCATAATAAACCGTTATTGGCAGAAATTTGACGCTTCCGATCTTTATTCGGAAGATATCGATAAGTATAAGGATGTTTTTAAAAGCATGCTTAAATCTCCCAGACATGAGATCGTAGAAGTAAGGACCAAGAAATTTGACGGAAATTACAGATGGTATCAGCTTAATCTTACATCGCTGTTAGGCGCTGAAGGCTATGTTACCAGAATCGTAGGCAGGGTTGTCAACATACATGAAAAGAAACTGCAGGAAATCGATATAGAGCTTCGCGCCAGAAGAGATGCAATGAATAAAATATATGGTGAAGAGGCCATTAAACAGCTTGTTGAAATTGCGGTAGCAGAGCAGCATGATCCCGATATGCTGGGAGCATTTATGCTGATAGATATAGATAATTGTAAGTATATCAGCGAACAGCTTGGACAAGCGCAGGTAGATAAGATCTTAGCCGAAACAGCAGTATATCTTGGTCAAATAGCAAAAGGCGGAGATATTGTAGGCAAACTGGATATAGATAAATTTGTATTTTATGTAAAAAATCTTAATAATTTTTCAGATGTGGATGAGATCGCCTCTGATATAGTTAAGAAGATAAGTTTTGAACTGCCTCATGAGAATAAGATCATTAAGGTAAACTGTAGTGTGGGAGTTGCGATAAGTCCGTATCATGGCTCAAATTATGAAGAACTTCTGAATAAGACACAGAGGGCGCTTGCAAGGGCGAAATCCAACGGAAAATGCGGATACCGTATTTATGATGCGGCTGCGACTATGGCGTATCATGCTTTAAGGAAGAGCGAGAATGTGCCTTATAATCCCGACAAGGGTATGGTGCTAAGCCACAGTACGGAAGATATGGTAATGCAGATACTTTTTGAGGATAAGGTATTTGAGGCTGCGCTTAGGTCGGCAATAGAGCTTATAACAGTGAATTACAAGTTCCACAGGGGATATATCTGCGGAAATGATAACGGCGCTCTGCCAAGTTCCAAGCAGGTGCAGTTCTCGGTGCGTGGTTATGAAGTAGGCGCGGAAAGCAGTGAACAGGAAGCTTTCAGACGCATTATATATGAACTGTTTTATGAATCTAATAAAAGCTGCAGTATCATACATGAGTATGATGTAAGCGTGGACGAGATGCGGTATTATTTCCAGTCTCAGGGAATTAAAAGCATACTGTATTATCCGATCACCTCAAAAGGAGAATATCAGGGCGCTATAGTGTTTGAAAACCATGAGGATGTGCAGCTTGAGTTTGAAGATTCGGTTATGGAAGAGCTGCGCTCGCTGTTTAGGATTTTAGAGGCGCACCTTCTTCAACTGGGTTTCATGGACCGTCTGCAGGATTTTGTGACCCGTATTGAAATGATGGACAATATGGACAGTTATGTATATATTGTAAATGCAGATACATATGAGATTAGCTTCATTAATAAAAAACTGCTCATGAGTTCGCCGGATGTTAAGATAGGAGATATCTGTTATAAAGCTATACAAAAGCGGGATACGCCGTGTGAGAACTGCATATTTAAAAGTCTGGACAGAAAAGATTCACATGCAAGGCATACTGAAGAAGTATTTAACTATTCACTGCGGTGTTGGAACCGGTGCAGCGCCAGTTGGCTTGAATGTAAAGAAGAAAATGCACTCGTTATGCTGAACTGTGTGGATATTTCCGAATATTTTATGGGTTGACGAAATCAGTTTTTTCGTGTATATTTTCTAAGATAGATGTATACTTTTTTACGTAAAAGTTACATAACATTTTTAGGAGGAGAAAATTATGAAAAAGAAAGCATTAGCATTACTTTTGTCATCTGCAATGACAGCTGCTTTACTTGCAGGCTGCGGTTCAGACGGCGCGGCTGAAGACAGCGCTGCTGACACAGGCGCAGAGACAGAAACAACGGACACAACGGACGCTGCGCAGTCAGATACTTCCGATACTGCGGCTGAAGGAGAAAACACCGAAGCCGGAGACCAGACGGAAGAAACGGTAGGAGGCGCAGAAGACGGAACGGTCTATAACATCGGAATCTGTCAGCTCGTTGAGCATGAAGCTCTCGGAGCTGCAACAGAAGGATTTGAGGCGGCTCTTACTGACCTGCTTGGAGAAGGCAATGTAAACTTCGATTTCCAGAACGCTCAGGGTGAGCAGACAAACTGCGCTACGATCTGTAACACATTTGTTTCGGACGGCGTGGATCTGATTCTGGCAAACGCTACGGCGCCCCTGCAGGCTGCAGCAGCTGCAACCAATGAGATCCCGATCCTTGGAACTTCCATTACGGATTATGCGACTGCTCTTGATATCTCAGACTGGAGCGGTTCAACAGGAACCAATGTATCAGGCACATCCGATCTTGCTCCGCTTGAGGAACAGGAAGATATGCTTTTGGAGCTTTTCCCTGATGTTGCCAAAGTAGGTATTCTTTACTGCTCAGCAGAACCCAACTCAAAATACCAGGCTGATGTTATCATCGGTTGTCTTGAAGAGGACGGTATTGAGTATGAAGAGTTTACGGCTGCCGATTCAAACGAGATCCAGTCAGTCGTTACAAGCGCATGTGAAAGCTGTGATGTAATTTACATTCCTACAGATAACACAATGGCTTCTGCGACAGAGACTATCAACAATGTATGCCTTCCCGCAAAAGTTCCCGTAGTTGCGGGTGAAGAAGGAATCTGCAAAGGCTGCGGCGTTGCAACTTTATCTATCAGCTACTATGATATAGGATATAAAGCAGGCGAAATGGCTTATGACATTCTTGTAAACGGCGCCGACGTATCCACAATGGATATAGAATATGCGCCTCAGGTAACCAAGGAGTACAATGAAGCTATCGCAACAGAGCTTGGCATTACTATTCCGGATGATTATGTTGCCATTGCAGCAGAATGATCTGTATGTCTTATAATATAAATGTATACTGTGAAAAACAATTTGTATGATCTTTCGTATAAATGAATTAATATGTGGGGATGGTTTCCATCCCCACATTTAGAAATTTCTACCGCATATAATAGGGAGGTTTACATGGTATTACTGGCATATTCATTATCGCCCTTATCACTTCTTAGGGCTATGCCCGGAGCCTGCGCCCAGGGACTTATCTGGGGAATTATGGCATTGGGAGTTTACATAACATTTCGTATTCTGGATTTTGCCGATCTGACGGTTGACGGTTCTCTTGCGACCGGAGGGGCGGTGGCCGTTATGCTCATCCGTTCGGGAGTAAATCCGGCGGTTGCGTTGTTGGTAGCCTTTGCGGCAGGCATGGCGGCGGGTTTTATAACAGGAATGCTGCATACTGCGCTTGGTATTCCGGGAATTTTATCAAGTATTCTTACACAGATTTCTTTATATTCCATTAATCTGAACATAATGGGAAAATCCAATCAGGCTATAAATGTCGATCAGTACAGGTTGGTGGTTTCCCTTCGTTATATATCCGGCGACGCTGTGACTAAATTTAAGTTCTACGGCGGCGTGGTTTTGGGCTGTATAATTTTGATCGCAATATTGTATTGTTACTTCGGAACGGAGCAGGGCTCGGCAATACGCGCGACAGGCTGTAATAAGAGCATGGCTAAGGCGCAGGGTATCAATACCAACTTTCATACGGTGTTGGCTTTGATGATATCCAACGGTCTTGTAGGACTCTGCGGCGGCCTTTATGCACAGTATCAGGGTTCGGCAGATGTAAATATGGGTCGCGGCGCCATAGTTATAGGTCTGGCGGCAGTTATAATCGGTGAAGTTATATTCGGAAAGTTATGCGCGGGTAAACATTTTACCTTTGCATACAATATGATCTCGGTTGTTTTAGGCGCTGTTATATATTATATAGTCATTTCATTTGTACTCTGGCTCAAGATGCCGTCGGATGATATGAAACTGTTCTCTGCAATAGTAGTGGCGATCTTCCTTTCCATACCTTATCTGAAAGGGAAATACGGTAAGAAAGGAGCGGCGAAATAATGGCATATGCGCTTGAATTAAAAGATATCCATAAGACCTTCAATAAAGGCACCATTAACGAAAAAGTTGCGTTAAACGGTTTGGAACTTAAGCTGAATGAAGGCGATTTTGTTACAATAATCGGCGGAAACGGCGCCGGCAAGTCAACTATGTTAAATGCTATTGCCGGAGTATGGTCTATAGATGCAGGCTCCATAATCATAGGCGGCAAGGACGTAACGTCGCTGCCTGAACATAAGCGGGCGAAGTTTCTCGGTCGTGTATTTCAGGACCCTATGACGGGAACCGCCGCAACCATGTCCATAGATGAAAATATGGCAATAGCGGCAAGGCGCGGTAAGTCGCGTACACTTAAATGGGGCGTTACCAAGGCGGAAAAAGAGCAGTATAAAAATCAGCTTAAAAAGTTGGACCTGGGACTGGAGGAGAGACTTACAACCAAAGTAGGTCTGCTTTCCGGCGGGCAGAGGCAGGCTGTTACGCTGCTTATGGCGTCTTTGGAGAAGCCTGATCTTTTACTGCTCGATGAGCATACAGCGGCGTTAGACCCGAAAACCGCCGCCAAAGTGTTGGCATTATCGGATAAGATAATTGAGGAAAACAACCTTACCGCTCTTATGGTCACACATAATATGAAGGACGCAATCGCTCATGGCAACAGACTTATAATGATGCACGAAGGCAGGATCATTTATGATGTGGCGGGAGAAGACAAGAAGAAACTCAAGGTTTCCGATCTTTTAGCTAAATTTGAAGAAGTGAGCGGCGGCGAATTTGCCAACGACAGGATGATGCTTTCGTAGAATTATTTTATTATGTATAAAATTATGTTTGGACGTATTTGTGTCAATACTCAAACGTATTTGATTTATTGTTCAAACGTATTCGGCTTATTATTAAATATATTTGTGTTATTGATCAAATGTATTAGATTTATCACTTAAACGAATTTTTGTTATCGCTTTTACGCACACTATATATATGGCAATAAATTGAAGTTAGGACTGGATTTTTTGCCTGTAGTGTGAGAAAATAATAAATAACCAATATATACATAATTGAAAGGAGTTATCACATGATCTATTCAAAAGAAGTTGAAGAAATGTGTACTGTAGCACAGGGTGTACATCATGGCTGTGCTCCAATCCCGGAGGAAGCAAAATGGGTTCAGGCCAAAGAAGTAAAAGATATTTCCGGTCTGACGCATGGCGTAGGTTGGTGCGCTCCTCAGCAGGGCGCATGTAAACTGACCCTGAACGTAAAAGAGGGAATTATCCAGGAAGCATTGGTTGAGACTATCGGCTGTTCCGGTATGACTCATTCAGCCGCTATGGCATCAGAGATTTTACCGGGGCTGACAGTTATGGAAGCGCTTAATACCGACCTTGTATGTGACGCCATCAATACGGCTATGAGAGAGTTGTTTTTACAGATCGTATACGGCCGTACGCAGTCAGCATTCTCAGAAGAAGGACTTCCTGTAGGCGCAGGTCTTGAAGATTTGGGTAAAGGTTTAAGAAGCCAGGTAGGCACTATGTACGGAACCTTAAAGAAAGGCCCCCGTTACCTTGAAATGGCTGAAGGTTATGTAACAGGCATCGCGTTGGATGCCAATGATGAGATCATCGGATATAAATTCGTAAGCCTTGGCAAGATGACAGACTTTATCAAAAAAGGCGATGACCCCAACACAGCATATGAAAAAGCCTGCGGACAGTACGGCCGCGTTGATGATGCTGTAAAGATCATCGATCCCAGATGTGAATAACAGCCGGTCAGGTTCGGCTTATAAAAAGACCTTATGCTGAATATAAACAGGAGGAAAAGATAAGATGGCTTTATTTGAATCATATGAAAGACGAATTGACAAGATCAATTCCGTATTAAACAGTTATGGTATTTCTTCGATTGAAGAAGCTGAGAAAATCACAAAAGATGCTGGCTTAGATGTATATGAGCAGGTTAAGAAGATCCAGCCTATCTGTTTCGAAAACGCTTGTTGGGCTTACACCGTAGGCGCTGCTATCGCTATTAAAAAAGTCTGCAAAAAAGCTGCAGACGCTGCCGCTGCAATCGGAGAGGGCCTTCAGGCTTTCTGTATTCCCGGTTCCGTTGCAGATACCCGTAAGGTAGGACTTGGACATGGTAATTTAGGAAAAATGTTATTGGAGGAAGAGACGGACTGCTTCGCATTCCTGGCAGGTCATGAATCTTTTGCAGCAGCCGAAGGAGCTATCGGTATTGCTGAGAAGGCCAACAAAGTCCGCCAGAAACCTCTTCGCGTTATCTTAAACGGTCTTGGAAAAGACGCTGCCAAGATCATTTCAAGAATTAACGGTTTTACGTTTGTTGAAACAGAGTATGATCCTTATACAAATGAAGTTAAGGAAATAGACAGAATCGCTTATTCAGACGGACTTCGCTCCAAGGTAAACTGCTATGGCGCCAACTCCGTTCCGGAAGGCGTTGCGATCATGTGGAAAGAAAATGTAGACGTATCTATCACAGGTAACTCTACAAATCCTACCAGATTCCAACATCCGGTTGCAGGTACATATAAGAAAGAGAGAACCGAAGCAGGAAAGAAATATTTCTCGGTAGCATCAGGCGGCGGTACGGGACGTACGCTTCATCCCGACAATATGGCTGCAGGTCCCGCTTCATACGGTTTTACCGATACATTGGGACGTATGCATTCTGACGCTCAGTTTGCAGGTTCATCTTCGGTACCCGCTCACGTTGAGATGATGGGTCTTATCGGTATGGGTAACAACCCGATGGTAGGCGCTACCGTTGCTGTTGCGGTTTCGATAGAGGAAGCGGCGAAGGCCGGGAAGTTCTGAAAATACCTTGTGAATTGAAAATGCCGTAAGGCTTGAAAGTACCGTAA
>CANRMA010000022.1 GCA_947631625.1 uncultured Lachnospiraceae bacterium
CCAGTGAATAGCCGTCGATCTGCATGGCGGTGGATACCCGCGTGTAGGTATAGACTTTGACTTTTTCTTTACGCATCCTGCCCTCTCCAATTGTGCAACGGGCGTTGCACTTTTCTATTGCAAATTAGATTTCAGACACATCCTTTCCTTCGTCCTCGTCAGAAAGATGTTCTCTCAACAATTCCTGCAGCGCCTCTTTACTTGGCAGAACCGTTTCATACTTGCTGGCAAAAATCTGTGCGTTATCTTCCGGCAAAGTCATTTCAACAACCGCATTGTTCTTTTCTTTGCACAGTAAAATTCCTATCGTCGGATTTTCATCGGGGAGTTTTACCTTTCGGTCATAATAATGGACATACATCTGCATTTGACCGATATCCTGATGTTTCAGTTCCCCGATCTTTAGATCAAACAATACAAAACAACGCAGCAAACGATTATAAAATACCAGATCGACCATAAAATGCTCCTCATCAAAGGTAAAGCGCACCTGTCGTCCAATAAAGGCAAAACCGGTTCCCAACTCTAAGAGGAACTGCTGCAGATGATCGATAATACGGCTTTCCAATTCGCTTTCAGAATACGCCGGAAGTTCCTGCAATCCCAAAAATTCAAGAACAAAAGGATCTTTCACCGCATCCTTTGGATTCTCAACCTTCTGCCCTTCCAAAGAAAGCCGGTAAACCTTTTCTTTGTCTGTACTCAACGCCAGTCTCTCATAGAGCGCACTGTTATATTGCCGTTTCAGTTCATTAAGGCTCCAGTTATTTTTAACAGATTCGATCTCATAAAAATGCCTTTCCTCTACATTATCGATCCGCATCAGTTTCAAATAGTGCGACCAACTCAAAAAAAATTTTCTTCCGGTTCCGACCGCCGGCAGATCTTTAAATTGGGTAAACACTGTTTCCCCAATTTGATCCTGCGAATAAACCGCATAAAAACGCCGCATCAATTTCAGATTTTCCGCCGAATAACCTTTGCCGTGTTTTTGGGTAAGATATTTAGAGAGTTCCTTCAGGATCTGCTTGCCATAGGCAGCGCGGTTTTCTCCGTTCTGCTCTTCCTCAATGATCTTCCTCCCAATCTCGTAATACGCATAAACCATGGAAAGATTGACGGCTGTTTTGGCATTTCTGCGAGCCTCTTCCAAAATTTTGGAAATATCTTCCATAAAATCCGGGCTTAGCGAAAATACTAATTCATTTCTATCCATCACATTCTCCTCATCTGCACTGCTTTTATGTGATCCTTCCCGCTTGGCAGTTTCTTTTTTCTTCCCTATATAGTTTGGACTGATATAGCATGTTTATTATACTTCTCACCCATACAATATACAAGAAAATTCTTATCTCCCATCCGGTAATGAGAAAGAATCTATATCCAATTCACATATATGTCTTGTTATCATCTCCGCCAAAAAATCGGCAAACTTCTGCAGATCAGCATCCCTGTCCGCCGCTTCCACGCGGGAAGGTAAGTTCGTATCTTTCTTCTGTTCCACATAATGATCTCCCTCCTGCACTCTCGCTGTAAGATTCCGGTGTCTTCAAGGCATGATCCGCCCGCTGCCGCCGGTAGCATTTTTCATGTCACATCTGCCAATTCTAAAATGGCAGAATTTTAATTTGCAGACTACATTTACTGTTCTATGGCAGGCTGCTTTTTCAGCATGGCAATCTGCACTTTCCAGAGCCTGTCCATCTCTGCTTTTACCGCATCCATATCTGTCTGATAAATGCTTCTCGTTTCGTTGATCCGTTTCGCGATCTGATTCAAGTTCCCACCGATCTTCCCAAGCAGATAGTTATATTCCCGAAGATAGGCATAATCGACATCATACACTGCTCCATAGACGATCATATGACGCAGGAAAGTAGATTTACTTCGCATGTTTGACATCTTATATTTTGCGTCCAGAATGCGGTCTTCATCATCGCTGAGATACAGAGTAAATTTGTGCTTTCTTGAACGGTTTTTCTCCATGTGGCTGCCCTCCTTTCTTCCAGACTCTATACGAATTGCGTGCATCTAATCTAGGGGTTAGGGGACACATCCCCTATATATAAAAATCTCTGATTTTTATGCCTGTGTACGGACACAGGCAGTGCTTGCTGTACGCATTTCGTATTTGTATTCTCATAATAATATTCTTCGTTCGCATTGTCAATACTATTTTTGTTGTTTCCGTGCAAGTTTTACGTCTTGCGTATTTTTGATGACTGTGTTATACTGAACAAAATCGGAAAGGACAGTATTGAAATGGGATATGGAAAAAATCTGAAAGATCTATTAGACGAGAAGGGCATGACCGTAAAAGAATTGGCAAGAAAGACTGGAATTGCGCCGACTACGCTTTACTCTATTATCCAGCGTGACGCCGCCATCCGCTTTGACACAGCGCTGCGTATTTCCAATATCCTTGATATCCCTATCAATTCCATCTGCAAGGATAACCCTTATGAGGATATGGAAACACTGCCAAAGCTGCCCGCCGATAAAGAACGGCTGATGATCAACATGGAAAAGAAGGCTTACTTCTCCGACCGCACCCTAAAGATCATCAGGAATTTTGACTACACCGAGCTGCCGACTGTAGATCAACTGATCGCTGATTTTTATGTGCTGGATGACGCAACAAGACGAGATTTGTTTGAATATATGGCAGTGCTGAAGAAAAATCACAGTAATGCAGAGAGAGTGAAGGTATTGAGGGGGATATACTCATAAGCATTGTATTATCATCCCGTGGAACCCTTGTCGTTTTTTATCTATAGTATGTACATGGTACTCCGTACCAGGCGGCAGCGAACAATTTTATTGCGTTATAATACATATGCGTTTTTAAATCCCCAGTTTCCTTAATTCTTCTAATAAATTCTTATAATATTCTTTGTTGTTACCCCAAATGATATCATTAATCATGGAGAGAATTAGTGCTTGTCCCCCACATACCTGTTCTGAATCATAGCCATCTGGTATATCCTCTCCGGATATAGGAATTTCAATTTGATTAATCCACCACTTGTCTATTTTCCTATACAATTCTAACAAACTTATATATAATTTTACATCCGATTCATTAAAGCCATCATTTAAATTTTTTAAAAGTTCATGAGTAATATCATTCCTTTTCTTTCGCAATCTTTGAAATAAATCATAATCATCTTCCGTAATAGCTTCTTCGTTAATAAACCAACGCAATGTTGCATTCTCTATATTCTTCTCTAATGCCCGTACTTCTACTTTATATTTTTCTGTCTCTTCACTATGTAGTTCACCATCTTTAATTGATATATCGCAGTAAAAATCTCTAACTTGTGTAACTATATAATCTTTTAAGCACTCAAAATGGAGTACGAATAGTGCCGCAAAATTAATATTATCTTTTAAAATATTTTCATCTAATATATTACGCCAATTGTCCATTTATAAATCTCCCTCCTGCCTCCAAAAATCAATAAGCAATATATATGCACTACACTATACTTATATAAACATTTGCTGAAGTAATCCTTTTTTTAGTTCTTTCCATTTCTCAATTTTTCTTTGTTCTGCATCAATTGTCTTATCAAATTGCATGAGAAAATCTGCGATAATCTTCTGTTCTTCTAAAGAAGCTGGAATTTCGACTTTGAGTTTCAAAAAATCCTTTGGTTTCAAAGTCATGAGCTTAATTACAGTTCCTTCTAAATACTTCATTGAATTTTTAATGAAGGTTGGGGTTTTAACAACATATTCCATGAATGCCGGATTCTGTTTTGTATAAAAAATAGCATATATAGGAGATACAACTCCCCTCATTAATTTATTACGATGAATTGCTCCATATTTCAAGTTGGCAGGATTATATATAATGTCATCAACCTCTGTTAATGCAAACTTTTTAGATTTCTTATCTTTTATTAGGAAATCTCTTTTGTTTGTTTTTTTATCCTGTGGGTTAATTACACCTTGCTCTATAGTAAACGACAGCAAAGGGGCATCTTCTGTAATAGTTTGACTTACTTTCCTCTCCGTAAAAATATCTGCCAATTCTTTAATTACCCAATTCTCAAACTTGCTTCCATCAGCTCTTCTAAACTGCAGTTCTCTCGAAAGTATTCTCTGTATAACACCATTTCTTAACTCTTTTAAGCTATTGCATTTTCGCTGGTGAAGGGTGATGAGGGTATCTAACTGGGTAAAATAATCTCCAATTTTCTTCTGTTCCATTCGACCTGGAATGAAAATTTTCTTATTTAAAAGTTCATCCTTTGTTATACCTTTTATCGAGGTTCCCTGTGTTAAATTCTTCTCTCTTTGCAACAATCTATATATAGCATAACACCCAAATTTTTCATCAATATTCAATTCGCTTAATGACAAAAAATCTTGACTTGTGGCATAAGGAACAGGCATAAACACTAACTTTCCCACACCTACACGAGTCACGATTGCAATAGAGTTACCAGGAATCAGCTGTGCCGCTGATTTCTTTAATCCCAGCGTTGTTATTGCCTTTTTTGAAGTTGCAAACTGCACATCATGTTCAATTAAATCAGCCGACTGGAACCAGGGTATATTTCCATCCCAAAACTCTTTTTCTGATGTTTGAGGAGTACCTCCACCATATACCTTATCCGCCACTTCCCCCAACTTACGCTGTTCCCATTCGTCAGTAAACTCTGGAAATCTTAACCTTGGAATATTTTTATCACTCATGTTCCCTGCCTCCTACAGACCTTCGGGAAAAGTAATCCCTAACTCATCAAAATATTTCTGTAATTTCTTATAGTCCTCCCGTAACTCAGCATTTATATCACTTATATTTTTGGTTACTTGTTCTATGTCTATCGACGTTTTTTCCTCGGCAGTATTAATATATCTAGGAATGTTGAGGTTATAGTCATTTTTCTCAATTTCCTCCATTAAGGCAACATGTGCATATTTCTCAATTTCTTTTCGATTAACATATGCATTAACAATCTTATCAATGTGCTCTGTTGTCAATTCATTCTGATCTCTTCCTTGGGCAAATTCCTTACTGGCATCAATAAATAAAATATTATTGCTATTTCCATTTCTATTACTTTTCAATACCAGAATCACAACTGGTATTTGTGTCCCATGAAACAGATTGGCCGGCAAACCAATGACTGCATCTAATCTATTTAAATCTTTAATAAGATACTTTCTAATATCTTCTTCTGCCCCACCTCTAAACAATACTCCATGTGGCAACAGCACTGCTACCCGACCATCATTATCATCCATGTGATACACCATGTGTTGAACAAACGCCAAATCCGCATGACTCTTCGGAGCCAGTTTCCCAACTCCACTGTATCTCTCATCTTCAAGCAGCGTTGTATTCGCATCCCACTTTAAAGAATATGGGGGATTACAAACTTGTACAGTCATCTTTTCTTTTCCATATGTATCATTTGTAAGCGTATCACCTTTACAAATACTGAAATTTTGATAATCTACACCATGCATTAACATATTCATACGTGCAAGGTTGTACGTAGTAGGATTGTTTTCTTGGCCATAAAAATGACCAACTCTGCCAGTTGTTAAATGCTTCTTTACATCAAGCAACATAGAAGCAGAGCCACAAGTACAATCTCCAACTGTTCTTGCTTCGTCAAGACCAATCGTTGCAAGTGTTGCACAAAGTGTGGACGGCCCTACTGGGGTAAAGAATTCCCCGCCCTTTTTGCCTGCATCACTTTGAAAAAGACCAATTAAAATCATATACGCAGTTCCAAGGACATCAAACTGTTGATCTTGCAAGTTCATATCAATCTCTGAAATTCGTGCTATCACCTTTCCAATCTTATCACTTCTCTCGGAAACGGTATCGCCCAATCTTGAATCTTGTAATCTCATATCATCAAATAATCCCGCAAAAGCAGCTTCCGACTTATGCCCAAGCGTAGAACCAGTCAGGTCACTAATTGCTTTCTCGTAATGCTCAATGGAAAATTTATCTGCATCTCCATTTGGCTTAATGATTTTTCTTGTCAATTCTCTAAATAAGTTTTCAGGTTTTATAATATATCCCAAATGCTCTATTGACCACTGTTCCACAATAGGCTTGTAATTACTATCAGCAAACGCCTGCGCATAACTCAAACTATCTTCTTGGAGAATTTCTTGCATATATATTTCCGTTCTTTCAGAAAGATATCTGTAAAAGATAGTTCCTAGAATATAATTCTTAAACTCTGAACTATCCATTCCACCTCGAAGAGCGTTTGAGATATTCCATAGCTGTGATGATAAATCTGCCGCCTGTTGTTGTGCTTTTTCTGTATCCAGTACCATTTCTATTCTCCTTCTGCCCTATACTTGTTATAAGTGTTCACCACGAAACCCTTGATGTCATCTGTGAGTTTTGTGATTTTCAACAACCCAAAATGATATGCCATGAGCCTTCGTCTAATTGCTTCGTCTGATATTCCGCCGTTAAAGCTATAATCCGTAAAAATATCGATAACAATACTGGCATCAATCCCATTATCATAAGAAAAAACTTCAATTTCCGCCTGGAGTTGTTCTTTTTCAAATTCCTCAAATACCTGTTGTATATCAGCATCCTCTGCTAAATTATAAAACCTTGTCTCAATGAAAGCCTTCATAATGTCCTTCTTTGCCCGCAAAGATATATTATCAGACCGTTCAATCTCTCTTAGAATCAAATCAATATTTGCCTGTAACTGCTCTGCTGAAAGATTGCTAGCATCATGTACTTTTTTTAACAGATTAAGAATATATACAACATTTATACGATCTGTTCTGACCAATTCAACATCAAAATCCACATCTACTGGAACTGGCACTCTTGGATTTGGATTACTCGCTTGATCTTTATAATACAAATACCAACTCTTATATCCCTCATATTCATCCTCATCCATTACAACCGCTAAATCTGCCCAATTAAACTTACTAAAGGTTTTAAGCGTAGCAAGCGTTCCCACCATAGTTCTAAAAGCAATAATGAACATACGAATTCCATCCTCGTTTTGGAGCTGCCCTGCATCATCTACCATAGGAACAACTTTACGAAGGATTGGCGCCTGATTTACCCACTTCTGAATATAATACTCGTAATTCTCTAATAAATATTCATTGGGATCACCATCTCCAGAAAACAATCTGAGTGCATCATCCTGCCACTTTTTAATATTTCTATATGTAACAATCTGTCCAAATTGCTTGGTAACCTTATCTACTCTGTTTGTTCGACTATATGCTTGTACCAAAGTATGCCAAATAAGATTCTTGTCCAAATAAAGCGTATTTAAAGGCTTCGCATCAAATCCAGTAAGCATCATATTAACTACCAGCAAAATATCCACTTGTGGTAAGCTCTTTTGCTTTAATCTTTGCGTTATATCTTTTCTATAAGCGTCAAATTTATCTAAATCATAGGCCGTACCAAACATTCTGTTGTAATCATCCATACACCTGCTCAGCAGTTCTGCTGAATGCTCATCTCCACGTTCATCTATATCCTCATTTACTCCAAAGCTGAAGATTGCTGCCACCTTATATCGCTTACCCTCTTCTCTTTGCTCATTAAGTTCTTTGAATATATCATAGTACTGCCCTAGTGTCTTAATGCTATCTACTGCAAATAAAGCAGTATAAATATCTTTGCCTTGAGGATGAATATGTTGCTCATGGTGTTCGAATATATCTATGGCAATTTTTCTAATTCTCTCTTCATCATGGTACAGATCGTCTATATCAATATTGTGTCTTTTGCAATACTCTGGATCGTCCAATTGTTCCGGATCAATGCCATTCATTGCAACATGATGAGCAAATATAGTTCTCTGATACTCAACGGAGAATCTTAGTACATTTCCATCTGCAATAGCATCTTTAATCATATATTTATGCAAACAGGCATCCATCTGCTTGCCAGCACTGAACAAATCCGCCGTTGTCCTTTTTGTGCCTCCTTTATTTTCTTCAAAAATAGGCGTTCCAGTAAAACCAATATAATTAGCATGATTGAAATGCTTTTCAATATCTCCATGCATCTTTCCAAACTGGCTTCTATGGCACTCATCAATGATAAACACAATCTTTTTATCTTGGTATTGCTCCATGAGTTTTTGATATCGGACACTCTTTACTGCATTTGCCATTTTCTGAATAGTAGTTACTATCAGCTTTCTATCAGTCTCCTGCAATTGCTTTACGAGTACATATGTGCTATCTGAATTGTCAACACAATCCTTCTCAAAACTGTTATACTCATCTATAGCTTAGTCATCCAAATCTTTTCTGTCAATCAGAAATACCACCTTATCAATCCTTGATTCTTCCCTTAAAAGTTGAGCTAACTTGAATGAGGTAAGTGTTTTCCCAGAACCGGTACATGCAAAAACATAGCCATTATGATTTGCTTCAAGCACCCTCTTTTTTGCAGCTTTAACAGCATATATTTGATATGGGCGCATTACCATGAGTATCGGCTCAGTTGACTTAATAACCATAAACTTATCAATCATTTCCGTAATTGCAGTTTTTCTAAAAAACTCTGCTGTAAACTCATCCAATGTATTGATGCGCTTATTATTCTCGTCAGTCCAGAAAAACACAAGACTCTTTAATATAGGATTATACTGTCCATTCTCCATTTCATTTTCATTACAGAAATATTTCGTCTGCACGGAATTGGACACAACGAAAAGCTGCAAATAACGGAACAACCCCTTGAAAGAAAACTTTCTGTAGCGGTTTATCTGATTGATTGCCTCATTTATCTCAACGCCCGGTCTTTTCAATTCTATTTGTACAAGTGGAAGTCCATTTATAAGTACCGTAACATCATACCGATTTCTATATACTACATCATCTTTATGGTCTTTATCCATAGTAACCTGGTGAGATACCTGATAAATATTCCTATCTGTATCAAAACTAAAGAACTCCAAATATACAGTTTTCCCATTATCCAAATTCAAAATATACTTATCACGCAAGGTCTTAGAAGACTCGTATACGCTCTTATTGTCAATTTGAATCAGTACACGATTAAACTCTGCATCCGAGAAATTAGCAATTCCTTTTGCTTCAACTAATTTGTCTGCATTATACGCTGCTAATGTAACTCTGAAATTAGATATAACATCTTCATAATTTTTTAATTCTATATACTCATATCCAATGCTTTCAAGTCTTTCGATGAACTTAATCTCAACATCATACTCTGATTGTACCTTTGCCATCTACTCTGCCTCCCTATCTTCTGCAACACAGTCAAAAGGATCTTCAAATTAAATATTTCTAATTATTTCAATACATAACTCTGCCCTAGAAATACATTTTATATTTTGTTTATATATATCATTACTGATAAGTGGTTTACTTACAATAAAAACACCCTTGACATTCCATTCTCTATCATCCAAATTATATTGAATTCTTACATCTTGAATATGCTTTTTTAACCATTCTACTCTTAGTTTATGTTTTGTAGCAAAACTTTTTGTTTTATCCTTATCCACAAACATCTTAAGATATTCTTGTTGAATTTCATATGGATTTCGAGAAAAATGAAAATCTTTTACTTCTGCTGCTATTATTTTATTAGTCGCTTTATCAATAATAAGAAGATCAATATCTCCTAATGTATTACCTTGTAAATTAACTATTTTCTGACCATTGATTTCTTTGACATTTGGAACAATCATAAATTCTTTCATATCTTGAATAATTGCAAATATTAGTTCATTAAACGCTGCTCCTCTATTCTTGCTTATCTTTCCAATTAGTTCTTTCATCTCCCTACTCTCAGCTGTAAATTTTCCTGAGTAAATTAAATCTGTCACATATTCAAGCATATGGTATAACTGCCGATTTCCCCAAATAAGACTATTATCACGTTGCAATACAGGTCTTCTATTAAATGAATATCTTCTATTAAATCTCCATGGATAAGCTTCCCAAGCATTATATTTTGAAGGTAATTTTAAATAATCAGTTCTAGGTCTATAGGTAATATCATTCAATACTCTTTTTATAACATCTTCACATAGTGTATCATTAAGCTCTATTAATTTTGAAGCAATACAAGATTCTTCAACACAAATAATTTCTTCTTTATTTAATTCAACCATAGTGGCAATCACTTTAACAAAATCAGAATAATTATAGCCAAATTCATGAAAATATGCTATCTCTAATTCATCTGCATAGTCTTTAGTATTGACATTATAATGTTTTCTTGTTACATATGATGAGTTAAATTTTAATTGTCCTCTTCTAAAATTATCACTATATTGATACATATCAATAAATTCATCTTTTTTTAGACCTATTCGTTTTGAGTTAAGAAATTCTACCGGCGTACTTATTATATCATAATTCAACAGATCACCTTTATATGCCCAGTCGATTATCATGGAACATATAGCAATCAATTCCTCATACTGTCCAACCCCTAGCTTCTTTTTCCCAGTAGGAGGCTGAGCCGTAACATATTCAGCTAAAAATTTTAGTGCTAGGGAGGTTCTATTCAAACTATTATATTCTTCCATATATAAATTTTCTTTTTCTGGATAACATGCAATGTCTGAATAATATGTTCTCTCAAACAAAATCAAATTATATAAGGTTTCTTCAAGATCAAAATAAATAATTTCAATCATGTTATCTGCCGACAGTTCCGCTATTTTTATCTGTAGACGCTTATATAACCAATCAACAATAGCATGTGAAACTTCATTTCTTTTTTCTTCCGGAACAATACCTATGCTCCAATCTCCACTTTGAAGAAGTTCTCTTCCCACCATTCCAGCCAAAAAGTCCTCATCTTCCTCATGCACTTTGCGTTTATTACCCATTTTTATTGGCTTTAAATAGGGTTTACTTTCATACTCATGTGAATAAAATTTCTTTTTTAATGGATTGCTAAAAATCATATCTAATACTAACTCATAATTATATGATTCATATGACAATTCGTTTAATAAATCAAATAAAAATCTACACAATTCTTTTTCTTGTATATTAGTGGTTTGATTTAAATTACTAAATGCTTGCGGAGACCACTCGAGGAAAATATGATTATTGCTTATATTTACGCCCACACATTCTGAATAGGGCACTACCGTAGTTCTTTCATAATAATACTCTTTAGGAATCCCTGATAAGGAAATATTAAAAACATATACATAATATGGCAAATTAAATTGTTTAATGATTTGTTTGCATTCTGCTATCCAATATGAAATGGAATCTATTAAAGAAAAATAGATGTTTATCGCTTCAAAGTTTTGAATTTCTGCTGTGGTAATCCATACCTTTACATTATCAAAGAACACACAATAAGCAAATTGCTTTCTAGGGAACAAATCATCTTCAACATATATATTCCTTAATTTATCTGTATATACAACTTCGGTTTTTTCACCATCAATATAGGAATCTATTAAAGTTCTGTTTTCATCTTCCAATGCTTCGGTAATATATTCAATAGAATCACCTGGAGCTATATATAGATTCACTTCATCCATACTTACATCATCTGACATATAAAAAGTATAATTATTACTTGTATAAATGCATACCGAATTTAATTCAGAAAAGACATCTGACATCATTGTATTCAACTGATTTTTAGCTCTAATGTATCTTGGAAGAAAATTTGTAGTGTTACGTTCCTTAATACTAATACAATGCAATTCAAAGGTATTTAACCGAATTGGCCTAAACATAAATGACATAAGATTCCCGTCAACCCCAAAACTACGTCCAAACCCATTCATAATAATCAAAACACACCATTCTTCTTTTGGTATATCTAACTGTTTTATCTTTTCATCAAAGTATTTTATTCTTTCATGATATATATCATTATGACGTTCATCAGGATATTGGGTATGTAAGCCATTCTCAGGATACTGTTCTCCATCATCACACATCAAGAATACTATCATTAGCTGATTATTATATACCGTTGCAATTATTTCTTTATAATAATCTAGCGAAATACATTCTAATCCTAAAGCTCTGTTGTCAATTTTTTTATGACCAAGCTTATCTAATATTTTTATAGATTTTAACCATAAATACTCATTATACCTATTTAGAATCGCCTTTTTCAGATTATATTCATCTGCCCATTCTATTGCCTTATAAAATGCAAAACTTGGTAAAAGCGCTATGTTAAGAATAATTATTGTATTATTTCTAGTATTTACAAGAAATGGTTTTTTATAAAATGGTCTGTTATCTATATCGCCAATTTCCTCTTTTCCAAATTCAATAGCAATATTTTCTATATCAATATATTTTTCAATATATCCTTTGACTTTATCTAATGGATATACTATCTTTTCAGCATACTTACTCACAATATCACTTGATGGCAAAATTACTTTCTGTTGTTCATCATATTTTATATCCTCCAACCTAAAATCAAGACTTTTTACTATTTCTTCTGATATTCCCAAGATTAGTGAAAATAACCTGTACACTTTTTTTAAATACTTTTCATCAAAATTATTTTGATACTGAAATAATATTTTTATAAGAGCCTGTAAATTATATGCAGGGGTCGAATCTATTCCATTGAAAACCCTATAGTTTTTGTCCATCATTACATTTTGAAAAAATACATTCTCACAAGGGTCTATAGATAGACTTAAATTTGTTGAGTTCAATTCATTTATTATGGATTTAAATTTCCCAGCACTCATCTTATTAGTCGACGTATAATTAATTTCTTCTTTCGTAAGTACACACTGAATTAATGTATCAAGTAGAACCGACTTATTTTGATTTTGAGGCAATAAATTTAGTCCTGATATTTTTGCAAGGAAATCAAAAATATCATAATTTGATATTTCATCAACAAGTTCCAATATATCATCTTTCGTTTGGTCATTTTCAAACATATTTTCCATAAAATCCATTTTATATTTGCTCCTAAAGAATGTTCAATTAATGTCAATTAACGTGGTTAATTACAATTATATTGTTATGTAAGAGGACAAATTGCCTCTTTAGCAATTGTGAAATACATTAATGCACTTTCTATATCATCCTATGGAATTTTAATGCCTCAATAATAGCTTCTTCCTTTTCCTCCGGACACTTGGGCACTTTCACGCCTTCTGCCTTCGCCTTATTATAATTCTCCCTCTCAATAATCCCGCATTTTCTCTTAACCTGCGCAATATACAGATTACTGACCTTCAACCCAAACTTCTCCAGCACATACGCCTTGATTTCCTCATAACTGGCTTTCTTCTCAGCGGCGGTCAAATCCATCTCATCCAGGTTTAGTTCCACCTCAATATGATGCTCGACATTGAGTTTGGACAATAAGCAGACAGCCTCCACATTCCCCGTCCAAGGAAACTGGTCCACCGCCACTGCGCGCCTGACCTCATACCCGTGCGCCAAAAATACTTCCAGGTCCCTTGCGAGACTGGTCGGTTTGCAGGAAATATACAGAATATACTCCACCCCATAACGTATTATCTTATCAAGCGCCTTGGGGTGCACCCCGTCGCGCGGCGGATCGAGGATGATTATATCCGGTTTTTCTTCTATCTCATCAATTACTTTTAATACATCTCCCGCAATAAATTCGCAGTTATGTAAACCATTTAATTCTGCATTTCGCCTTGCAGCCTCCACAGCCTCTTCCACGATTTCAACGCCTATTACTTTCTTTGCAACAGGCGCCATAAGCTGTGCTATCGTTCCGGTTCCGCTGTATAGATCAAAGACGACTTTACCCTTATTGTCGCTTTGATTTTGCGACGTTTTTATGTATTTTGAAATATAATCTCTTGCAGTCTGATACAAAACCTCCGCGCCCGCCGAATTGGTCTGGAAAAAGGAAAACTGAGATATCTTAAACTTAAGTCCCAACAATTCCTCATAAAAGTGGTCCTGACCATATAAAATATCGGTCTCATCGCTTTTTACCACATCCGCAAGCGAGTCATTTTTCGTATGCAAAATCCCCGTGATCTTTCCGTCCAGTTCAAGATTTAAAAGAGCCTGCTTAAAACCGTCAAGGATAACGGTCTCTGTCACAGCTCCCGCTCCCTTAAACTGCGTTGTTGTCACAAGCGCGATCAGAATTTCTCCCGTCTTTGCCGCTTTTCTTACCAGAAGGTGTCTGAGATAGCCTGTATGCCTAAGTCGGTGATAAAAGGTGACCTCCGCGTTGTTTTCCCTAAGCTGCGCAAAATACTCCCTCACGCGCCTTATGATCTTACGGTAGTCTTCATCTACGATCCGGCAGTCCTTAACGTAAACCACATCATAAAAACTTCCTCTTTTATGCATTCCAAGAGACAGCGGCCCGTCCTTTATCTCGTCGCCAAAGGAAAACTCCATCTTATTACGATAGCCAAAACATAGCGGGCTTGCTTTTATCCCCTCGAAGATATTTTCTTCCTGTCCTTTCAATACGGAATTAAGTATTTTTTTTATCTGTTTTTCCTTAATCTTTAATTGTTCTTCATATGGAAAAGTAAGATAAAGGCAGCCTCCGCAGGAGCCAAAATGGGGACACGGGCTCTCTATTTCCAACGCAGACGGTTCCAGGACTTCCAACAGTCTCCCTTCCGCTTTTCCTTTTCTGACTTTATTTATTGAACATCTTATTTTCTGACCTGTCAGCGCATTTTTTACTATACAGACGTCACCGTCGGCAGTCTCCACCAATCCTTTGTTTGGGAAATCCACGCGCCTGACTATACCCTCAACAACCTGACCTTTTTTCATAAATTTATTTCCTGACTTTCCTTCCATACCCGTTATCGTTAAAAAAGCGGGATGTACCTCCACCGCACATCCCGCTACGTATCATATCATCACCTAATATTTGCTACGACAGCCCTTTATATCCGCCTTGGTTTTGCAGCCGATCACCTGATATAAGCCGCTGCCGCCCATCTAAATGCAAATATATTGCAGGCTATTCATACAAATAAAATATATCACATAGAACAAATCACGGACTATTCATACGAATATATCCCGGCTCTCCCCAAATCAGTCGTTACCGTCTTCCTCGTCATCTTCTTCGTCCTCGAATAAGTCGTCATCAAAGTCGTCGTCGAAATCATCATCAAAATCGTCCAGATAATCCGGCTCCATATATCTGTAAACAGCATAAGCTATAGCCGCTACTGCCGCAATCGCGCCAATTATCGCAAATACCCATAAAACGGTATTTTTCTTTTTCTCTTCTTCTTTCTTTTTACCAAGCAGTCCGTTCACTCCGGTACTGTCAAGCACTTCATCCAATTTATTTAAAACTTCGTCTTTCATATCCCTTATCTCAAATCTGCTCATACCCAAATCCTCTCTTTCCCATATTTAACCCACCGTTCAAAGCCTGACCGCTTAAACTGACCGGCGCTTTTTTCATTAATAAAAGTATTCCACTGATATATAATATACCACGGATTTATGTTTTTTACTACACATTTTTTAAATAATATGTTAATTTTTTACAAAAATGATGCCTGATATGGTTTTCGGTATGATTCTTTCTAAAATATCAGCCCTTATTAAATATGGTCCTTATTAAATATCAGCCCTTATTATCTTAAACTTTTTTAAGTTTGGCAAAACCGGCATACATTATTTTCTGTCCGACTTCGTCAAATACCACGGTCACCTGATAATCTCTGGGGCCGTCCTCGATTTTGGTCACTGTGCCCTCGCCGTATTTAAGGTGTCTGACTCTGTCTCCCTGCGTATAGCCAAGCGCCGACAGCGGCGTCTTCACGCCTGCCTGCGAGGGACTTTTTACTGCGGCGGCGGCCCTGGTTATATACGGTTGGTCTTCGGCTGCGGTGCGCTTAGGCTTAAGCGCTGCCTTCGGTCTTGCGATCGCTTTGGGTTTATCGAAGATCGTATCCGCATTTTTGCCAAATTGTCTGTTGTATACGGTTGAGCCCGCGCTTCTTGCATATCCGGTATCCGTCCGTCCGTATCCTTCTCCGTAGCCTGAACGCGTTTCGAACGGCTTAGCCTTAAAAGTATTGCGTACATATGAGTCTTCCGGATAATCCTGGTAATCCTTGCGCTTTTTCTCCGACGGATCATGGTCTAAAAGAAGCGGCGGTATTTCACCAACGAAGCGGCTTACCGGATTATACTGTGTCTCGCCGCGCAGCATACGCGCCTTGGCGCAGGTAAGGGTAAGGTCATCCTTAGCTCTGGTTATGCCTACATAAGCAAGACGCCTTTCCTCTTCAACATCTTCAGGATTATCTGACATTATTGTCATATAGCTTGGAAATATACCGTCTTCCATGCCTGCCAGATATACGTGTGAAAATTCCAGTCCTTTGGCGCTGTGCAGTGTCATAAGCAGAACTTTGTCGGTATCGCCGTCAACCTGATCGATATCGGCGACCAACGCCACTTCTTCAAGGAACTCGCTAAGGCCTGCGTTTTCATGTGTTTTGCAAAAAGCCGCAGCTTTACTTATGAGTTCGTCAATATTCTCTATCCTGTCTTCAGCGTCTTCGTCATTGGAAGCTTCCAGATCCTTCACATAACCTGTGGTTTCCAGTATATCTTTTATCATATCCTCAATGTCATAAAATTCAAGTTTGCTCCTGAATGCCTGTATCATTGTAACAAAGGGCTCAAGCTTTGACGCGCTTTTTCCTATTGTCATGATCCGGTCAGCTTCACGCAGGGCGTCATAGAAGCTTATATTTCTCTCGTCCGCATATTCCTGCACACGTAAGATGGTCGTGGCGCCGATCCCCCTCTTTGGCACATTTATTATGCGTTTGACTGCGACATCATCTCTGCCGTTGTCAATCGTTTTTAAATAGGCCAGTATGTCCTTTATTTCTTTTCGGGAATAAAAATTCACGCCGCCCACTACCTGATACGGGATCCCTTTTATCACAAAACGCTCTTCAAGCATACGTGACTGCGCATTGGTACGGTAGAGCACCGCGCAGTCGCTGTATGTGACTCTGCCCTCATTCTTTTTCGAACGTATGTTCTCAGCTATGTAATCTGCCTCATCATAAGCTGTCTCAAACCGATGAAAATGCAGCGGCGCCCCGCCTTTTTTATCGGTCCATAGGGCCTTGTCCTTACGCCCTGTATTATTCTTTATAACAGCATTGGCCGCGTCAAGCACATTCTGTGTCGAGCGGTAATTCTGTTCAAGTTTGATAACGCAGGCCTCCGGGTACACTTTTTCAAAATCAAGTATATTTCTTATATTGGCGCCGCGGAATTTATATATGGACTGGTCGTCGTCACCGACAACGCACAGATTTCTGTACTTGGCCGCAAGTAATCTTATAAGTTCAAACTGCGACGTATTGGTATCCTGATACTCGTCCACCATAATATAACGGAAGCGGTTCTGATATGACTCAAGCACCGCCGCATCCGTCTTAAAAAGCTCCACCGTCTTAACGATCAGATCGTCAAAATCAAGAGCGTTGTTCTTCCTCATCGTCGCCTGATATTCTTTATAAACCTTAGCTATCCTGGCTGAATTATAATCGCCCATTGCATTCATTTCAAATTCAACGGGTGATATAAGTTCATCTTTCGCAGACGAGATCGCGCCCATTATTGTTCGTTCTTTTAAAGTTTTAGTATCAATATCAAGCTTTTTACATATCTCCTTGATAACGCCTTTGACGTCGTCCGTATCATAGATCGTGAAATTGTTATCAAAGCCAAGCCTGTCTATATATCGCCTCAGGATACGCACACAGGTCGAGTGAAAAGTGGCCACCCATATCTGTTCGGAGCCAAACCCTACCAGAGAATTAACACGCTCTTTCATCTCTCCTGCTGCCTTATTGGTAAAAGTAATTGCCAGAATATTAGTAGGCGAAACTCCCTCTTCCTCAATAAGATAAGCGATCCTGTGCGTAAGCGCGCGGGTCTTTCCGCTCCCTGCGCCCGCCAACACCAAAACCGGTCCCTGAGTAGTAAAAACCGCTTTCTTCTGTTGTTCATTCAAAGTGTCGTAAATACTCATGCCGGTATTTTCCTTTCACGCTAAACTAACTTAAACCCGCAGTTACCGCAGAATTTCATCCCGTTGGCGGGCGAACCGCAGTTAGGGCAGAATTTGGGCCCCTGCTTTGCCGCTTCGTCAATCGGCTTGACTCCTGCGACGTTATTCCGGGAATAGTCTGTCTGCGGCTGTGACTGATAGTTCTGATTTGCGACGTTATTCTGAGACGGCATTGTATTCATTTCCATCTGATTTCTGTTCATCTGATTGACCATCTGCTGGCCTATAGCCATTCCCATCTGCAGATTGACCATATCCGAAGCCATACTTCCGGTCTGTCCTTTTCCCATAGCGTCGGCCGCGGCCATTCCGGTATATTTGTTCATATCCGCGACCATAGACTGCGCCGCAGCCTTTTCCTGCATCTTCTTGACTTCTTCCGGATAGGAAAAGCTCTCGATCGTAAAATCCGTGATCGCTATACCGATCTTACGCATATCCATATCCAGATCCGATTCTATGCCTTTTGCAATATTTCTTGCATCGGACTGAAGGTTGAACATATCCCTGCCTTCTTTGGCTATCCAGCTCATCAAAAGCTGATCTAAGCTTGCCACGATACGTTCTTTCACATCTTCGACCGTATATTTCTGCCTGATCCCCGCCAGTTTATCTATTACAACGTCATGTTCCGCTATGCGGCAGTTAAATGTTCCGAACGCCCTTATCGGCATACCGCCCGGAAGTCCCGACGCAGGAAGGTTTATCGCATTTTTGGTGCCCCACTTTACCAGAAGCTCCTTAGTATTGATAAAAAGCACTTCCGCGCGAAGCGGCGCGTTAAAACCAAACTTAAAGCTCTTTAATGTAGTCAGAAAAGGGATTATGTCGGATTCGATATCAAAGCTTCCCTCATCCTCAAATACGCCCTCAACGATGCCGTTATACATAAAAATGGCATCCTGACCCGGACGTATTATGAGCTTAGAGCCTTTTTTAATCTCTTTATTAGGCCATTTATAGAATAAAACTCCCTCTCCTGCTTCATTCCATTCAATTACATTCGATAACTGGTTAAAAAACAATCCCATTTTGATCACTTATACCTTTCTTTTTATCTTTCCGGTCTACATTCCCAACTGAGCCTTAAGCGCCGCAAGTTCATCGTCAACCGCGCTGTTGTTATCTTTATCGTATTTCTTTGCAAGTTCTTCAATATCATCCTCAGAAGACTTATTCAGCTCTCCCATTGCGTCGGCTTCATCCATCATACGGTTTACTTTTTCTTCCATTCTGTCAAAAGCCGCTATGCTGCTGCCCGCATCCTCTACTCCGGAGCCTATTGAATTGATCTTCTGGCGGGTTTTGGCCATCTTTTCTTTGGCCTTGATCGTCTCTCTCCTGTTTTTAAGCTCTGCTATATCCTCCGCAAGCTTATCATGCATCTGTGTCATCTTAGCGGAATTTTCGCAGGCAAATTCATAATTCTTTGCAAGAAGTTCTCTGTTTCCCGAAAGCTCAGCCTTCTTTGACAAAAAGCGCTTAGCCTCTTCATCATTCCCCGCCGTTACCGCTTTCTTTGCATACTCGGTCATTCTGTTTATCTCTTCGTCACATTCGTCAAGCTTCCTCTTGGCGCTTTTTTCCTCTGCCATAAGCGAAGCGGTCTGAGCCTTTACCTCCGCAAAATCCTGCTCCAGATCACGAATATACTGATCCACCATCTTCTCCGGATCTTCGCACTTATCCAAAAGCGCATTGAAATTTGCCGCCATGATGTCCTTAAATCTTGTTAAAACTCCCATTCTTAGTCACCTTTCCTTTCATATTTAAAATAAGCCGGGTAATTGCGAAACGCTGATTTACATCTTTGAGATTGTGCAAATTTAACAAAACCCTTGCAGGCCGCTTTCGCTGCGTTGAGCGCAGTAGCGGCACTAAGCTCGAAAATACCTCGCTAAGTGCCGACGCGCTCAGAGCGCCTGCAATGGTGTTTGTTAAATCTGTACAATCAATATACGTTAAGAGAGTGTTTCGCAATCACCGCTTCCTTAAATTAAATCCATTGACCAGTTTAGTCAGTATTTCTGACTGCTCGGATAATTTTCTGCTGACGGCCGCGCTCTCTCCGGCAGTCGTGGAATTGGTCTGGACCACGCCGGAAATCTGTCCTACAGCCTCGGTCACCTGTTCTATTGCGCTCATCTGTCTTTCGACGGCTTCGGCTACAATATCCATCTGCTCCGCAGCCCCGACCGAAAGCGACACTACATTTTCTACGGATTTAGTAACTTTCTGCATAATATCGCTTCCGCTTTCCACTGCGTCTATCGAATTCTGTATAAGCTCCTTGGTCGCCTTGGCAGCCTGATCCGACTTGGAGGCCAGACTTCTCACCTCTCCCGCAACAACCGCAAAACCTTTGCCGGTCTCGCCTGCGCGGGCGGCTTCCACCGAAGCGTTCAGCGCCAGTATATTGGTCTGGAACGCAATATTCTCTATTGTATCTATTATCTTGCTTATTTCATTGGAAGAATTGGTTATGAGATTCATCGCCTCATTCAGTCTTTCAATCTGACGATTGCTCTCTTTAAGTTCAGTCTCCGCGCTGCTTACCGCGTCCTTGGTCTGCATGGCAAGCTGCGCGGTCTGCCTGGCGTCATTGTCCATATCCTCAATAGTTGCCGAAAGCTGTTCGACCGCGCTTGACTGCGCTATTGTTCCCTTTGATAACTCCCCACTGCTCAAGGCCACCTGACGCGACCCTTCGGATACGCGGCCCGTGGCCATTACTATCCCTCTCATGGTGTTATTCAGTTTATTGCTTATCATTTCAAGATAATTTTTGAGATGATCAAAATCTCCGACATATATCTCACTTTTTATGTCCTTAGTCAGATCCCCGTTGGCAATGCTTTCAAGAATGTTTCCCATCTCACTGACTATGATCTTAAAATTCTTAACCAACAAAGCGGTAGAGTCCGCAAGAATACGCACTTCATCCCGTCCTTTTACTTCAGGGACCGCGCTGTGCAGATCGCCCATGGAAAGTTGGCGCAGACGGTCTGCGCACTTCACTATAGGCCTTGATATGGAGCGGCTTATGAACGTCGATATCAGGATAACTGCCATACATAAGAGCGCTGAAACGGCCACCTGGATATTATTTCCCACGTAGGCTGAGTGCATAAATTCATTCTTATCCAGATTTACCGCCAGACTCCAACCGTCCGTCCCCTCAATCGGGGCATATACCTGCACGTTGTCACTGTCATCTTCATTATAATGATACTCCGCGATACCTTTTTCCCCGGCTATCATCTTGCGTTCGATCTCGGCAACCGTCTGCATGTCCTCATCATCCGGATTTTCTTCCGCCTCTTTTATGGCGTTTTCCTGCGAAAGCGAAAGTTCGTCATCAACATAAGCTATTGTGGTGCCTTCTTTATCAAGAATATAAGCCTCGCCGTCTTCGCCTATATTCACCATCTCGACTATGTTCTGTAAGATCGAGATATCACATTGGAAATATACAACTCCCTTCATGATCCCGTCTTTCATAACGGGCGCAGCTATCACCATAAACGCCTCGTCTTCCGTAACATAAGGCGTTGTGAGATAAGTTTTGCCCTTCATTGCCTCTTTAAAGAACACAGTGCCCGAAATATCCGTCTTATGATATGAATCATAACCGGAGGTGTTGGCAAGTCCTCCGAAATGCATATTGTATGTATTGGACTTTTTCTGAATAAAAGACTGTCTCTGGGCCGCTGTCAGCCTCTCGTCGGTAAGTGTGGGATCATCCGCTATTTCATCTATCATGACCATATATTTTTCAATGGCGTTTTTGGCGGAATCCGCAGCCAGCTCCGTCGATTCCATCAGCAGCTCCCTGATCGCCGACATGGTAGACGACTGCGTTACTATGATACTTTGCACGCTGCAGAATATTGAAACTCCCAACGTTGCAATTATAACCAACATCATAATCTTAGTTTGTATCTTTTTCATACTCAACTTCCCACCCGAATCCATAACATCTTCAAGTCAAAACTTCCACAAAAGCAAATACACCTTGACATTCCAAAGGCTCAAACTGCCAAACCTGAGCCTACTTTTACCACTTCCACAAAAGCGAATAAACCTTAACATTCCTATGCAGAATTGCAACGCAATTCTGATGGCTCAGGCTGCCGAGCCTGAGCCTATTATACCACACAACCAATATCGCGTACAAGACACTTCTTTTTCATAACATACATAACACCCGTTCTGTAATAACCGCCGTAACCGTTTTAAACATTTATACACTCATAAAGTTCATTTTGTAACCAAACATAACATAGCTTATATAATAAATTAAATAAATTAACTGTTTAAATTTATCTGTTTTGCAGATACAGGAGGTATAAAATATATGAAAAAGAAATTTCCGGCAATATTACTTTCAGCCTTGTGCGCAGTGTCTCTGCTTGGCGGCTGCGGCAAGACGGACGGCGGAGGGATCGGCAGCGCGGGCGGCAACGCGTCTTCCAATAAAATAACACCTGTTACATTAAATGAAGTGGCGCATTCCATTTTTTACGCCCCAATGTATGTAGCCATAGAAGAGGGTTATTTTGAGGAAGAAGGCATAGACCTTACACTTGTCACAGGTTTTGGCGCAGACAAGACGATGACGGCTCTGCTTACGGACGAAGCGGATATAGGCTTCATGGGAAGCGAAAGCACGATTTATACTTATATAGGCGGAAATACCGACTATGCAGTCAATTTTGCACAGCTTACACAACGCGCAGGCAACTTTCTTGTGGCAAGGGAACCGATCGACAACTTCGACTGGAGCATGCTTATCGGCAAGGAAGTCTTAGGCGGCAGGGCAGGCGGTATGCCTGAAATGGTATTTGAATACATTCTTAAAAAGAATAATATAGACCCCGCTTCCGACGTCTCCATCGACCAGAGCATAGACTTCGGCTCGACGGCGGCAGCTTTTTCGGGCGGTCAGGGCGAGTTTACGGTTGAATTCGAACCCCATGCCACTTCACTCGAAGAAAAAGGCGACGGCTACGTTGTCGCATCTCTCGGCGAAGATTCCGGATACGTGCCATACACTGCCTTCTCTGCCAAAAAGAGTTATATAGAGAAAAATCCCGAAGTTATCCAGTCATTTACCAATGCGCTTCAAAAGGGTATGGATTTCGTGCAGAACCACTCCGCGGAAGAAATAGCGCAAGTCATAAAGCCGCAGTTTGAAGAAACCGAACTTTCAACCATTACGACCATCGTAGAAAGATATGCTTCTCAGGATACCTGGAAAAGCGACCTCATATTTGAAGAAGACAGTTTCACACTGCTGCAGAATATTCTCGAAGAGGCCGATGAACTTGAAAAAAGAGTCCCTTACGAAGACCTTGTAAATACGGCGTTTGCCAAAAAAGCTGCGGAAAAATAGTTAAGTTAAACTCTGCCATAAGACATGAAAATAAAACATGAAAATAAGACACGAAAATAAAACATGAAAATAAGGCATGAAAATGAGACATGAAAAAGAAAAGGGGGATTGAAAAATCCCCCCGTCTCATCGTCAATATCATGACGGTTTAACGTCATCTTTATTCCCGGCGCCCGCTCCGTTTAGTCCGTCTATCACTTTCTCTATCAAAAGCCTTTTCATATAAACATCAAAACTTAACATACATATAAATGAAAAAATCTGAAGGAACTGCCTGCTGTCTTCGGGAGCCTCTTTAAAAGTTTCTTCCGAGATATGGAATTTATTTATTATATCTTCTTTAAGCACCTTCGTCTGCTCTTTCTCGAGCCCGAACACGGTCTCATAAATCGCTTCAAGATTAAAATCGCCCTGCGCCGAGAAAAACTTATCGGAAATAGGTTTCAACAGGGCCTGTATGTCATTTATGGACAGTATTCCCTTATAATAATAGATAAAAATAAGCATCATTACGTGCTCCCTGGAATACTTTTTCTTCACGGGAGGCGGCAAAAGGTCATTTTTGGCATAGTTATTGATCATGGTCTTAGTCAGTATCTTGTCCTGATCAGGATTTCTTGTAGAGCTTTTAAGCCTCGCCTCCATAAATGTCGTCACCTGATCCATATACAGATCAATATTCGGAATATCCTCAGCCTTTATATACGCAACTCTGTCAAAACTTTCCAGAATACTGTTAAGCAGATCCTCTGTATTAATCGTCACGCTGTTACCGTCCTTCCTTTTTCCATAATTTTATATAACAAACCTGAATATATTATCTTTATAACATATTATATAGTTTTTATTACTACATGACAAGTGGTAAGCAGTCAATTTTCCATCAATTTTCCATCAAAAACCCCAATTCCTTTAATTTTGCCACGACCCTGTCAAGAACCGCCTCATTTTCGGCCTCTATCGTATGAAAATGCACTCCCTGAGTCAGCTCATTTAAAGGTTTGGTCTTATTTTCCTCCACCTTGCGCACAAAAGCCTCCACATCCGCGCGGTTGTTGATAATAAGGTCAACGGATATCTGACCGTAAATCTCATGCTCGACAACCACGTCCAGAACTCCGGCTCCGGCATCGACAATAGCGTTAAGCTCCGCAGCGATCTCGTCGTTGTTGTGCTTTACCTTGACGCTGCGCCGGCAAAACCCGGACTTTCCGTCATTTTTAAACAATATATATCCTTTATTCGTAGAAAGGATATTCCTGCATGACGCCCTGAGCAGGGCTATATCCTGTACAATAACCTGTCTGCTTACGCCAAGCAGCCCGGACAGCTCCGTTCCCGATATCGGCCTGTCGCTCCCGCTAAGTATTTCCATTATCTTATTTCTTCTGATATCGCCTTCCATATATTTTTGATCCCTTCTTACGGTTCTATAACTGCTTTTTTTGCTTTCATACAACATTTTGTTGTGTGAGGGGCTGTTTTAACCTGTTTTTAGTCTTTTTTTAATCTTTTTTTATGTTGTTTTGCCTTTTACCGCTAAAAATTATAGCATAAGTTGATTTACAGAGCAAATAATGCTTTACTTTTGAAAAAACTTGTGATATTCTAATTACTGTCTAAAAACAATACATTTATAATTTTGGAGGTATCATGATGAACAAAGGTACAGTAAAATGGTTTAACAACCAAAAAGGTTACGGCTTTATCTCAGACGAGCAGGGCAATGATGTATTCGTTCATTACTCAGGACTTAACATGGAAGGCTTCAAATCTCTTGAAGAAGGCGCTGCTGTAGAGTATGAAGTAGTTAACGGCGAAAAAGGACCTCAGGCTGTTAATGTAACCAAGTTATAATTTAAAAGGTCGAATCCACTAATCAGTATCATGATGTGCCTTTTCTTAATATAATTTTTAAATTTATTTAGAATATGCAATATTGTTATGAGGGATTAAAAAAAGAACTTGTCGGCGAGACAGGTTCTTTTTTTAACCGCATTATCTTACGGCTGTCTGTTCGTTTATAAATTTTAAGACTTCGTCAAGCTTCAGGTTCCCGCCGAAGATATCCAACGCGCTTCCTATGGTTACGTTTATATTATCGCGCCCGAGATTTTTAAGTTTTTCAAGATCTTCGAACGTATGTACGCCGCCTGCATAAGTAACCGGTATTTTACCAAAATCTCCAAGCATTTTTACAAGTTCCTCATCTATTCCCCCGGCTTTGCCCTCCACATCCGCGGCATGGATCAGAAATTCGTCGCAAAATTCCGAAAGTTTATCCATAGTATTAATGTCAAGTACGACGTCGGTATATTTCTGCCATCTGTCGGTAACAATATAATATGCGCCGTTTTTCTTTTTACAGCTTAAATCCAGAACAAGCCTGTCTCTCCCGACATTTTTTACAAGTTTTTCCAGATTTTTATAATCAATAAGACCGTTTTTAAAAACAAAAGATGTCACTATGACATGCGACGCTCCGGCTTGAAGAAACATAGCGGCGTTTTCATCCGTTATTCCGCCGCCAACCTGCAGAGAGTCTCTATATGTCTCCAGCGCGCCAAAAGCCTGCTTTTTGTCAGCCTCATAGTATTCGCTGTCCGGGCGGTTTAAAAGGATAATATGTCCGTTTTTTATATTTTTCTGCCGATAAAGCTTTGCATAAAAAGCAGCGTCAACTTCTGCGACGAAATTCTCAACTGCTTCGTCGGCCTCATCTTTAAGACTGCTGCCCACGATCTGTTTTACTTTTCCGTTGTGTATATCTATACAAGGCCTGAATTCCATTTTCCCCCCGCCTTTCATGATTTTATAAACAGACTTTTGTTAAATTCTCCTTCATGACACAGAATTTAGGCAGAATATATAAAAATTCAAAATGAATATTTTATTTTCTATCAGACATAATAACATAGGAACAGGAATAAATACAATTTCTGTTTTATATTTTTATATAATTTGTATATTTTTATAAAAAGGATAAAGCTTTTATAAAAATCTATAAAACTTTTATAAAAAACTATAAAAGGCAAAAATTATATAAAAAGTGAAAAAGTAAAAAATCAGTAAAGGAGTGGAGAATAATGAAGAAGACAAAAAAATTGTTATTTACTTCTCTCTTGGTCGTATCAATGTCATTAATGACAGCCTGCGGCAGCAACGGTAACGGTGCAACAGGCGCAGGCGCCGGTTCGACAGGCACAGGCACAGCCGGTACAACTGCCGGCACAGGCTCAACCGGCACAACTGCCGGCACAGGCTCAACCGGCGCAACTGCCGGCACAGGCACGGCAGACGGCACAGGTTCGGACGCTGCGGGAATAACCGGTTCAGGTACAAACGCAGGAAACGACGCCGCAGGAATGACAGGTACCGATAACGGAAACGACATGACAGGCAATGACAACAGCAATGTAAACTCCGTAACCAGTGGTGAGAATTCCAATTCATCTGCAAACGACAACGGAAGCACGATCGGCAATGCAGTTGACGACGCAGGCAATGCGGTAGGCGACGCAGTTGATGATGTTGCAGACGGCGTCGGCGACATTATAGACGACGCTACCGGAAACGGCGGCTCTGCGCGATAAAAAGCGGCAGAATCTGCAGACAGCAGACCGTCATTAAGTATTAAAAAGAACCGCCATATGCGCCAATGCCATCTTATCTCAATAACATTGGCCGTATGACGGTTCCTTTTACATATCTTATATATCAGATATTTTCCATTATGGTTCCGTTCCTGTAAGCGCCAAGCAGCTTTTCAAGCTGATCGATGCGCTCCCTGAGCTCCGCGCCTATATCGGTATCCATGATCTTCTGGCGCATTGTGCTTGTCTCCAGTATGGTAGAATCGGATATTATATCGGACTCGTTCATTATCGCGGACTCCGCGGATTCAAACAGCTCGTGCGCCACAAGCCTCATTCCATGGGAATTGGCTACAAGCGTATATCCCGCTATCCCTGTTTTATCCTGATACGCCCTCGAAAAACCGCCGTCTATGATAAGCAGTTTACCGCCGCATTTGACGGGCGACTCACCCTTTTTAAGCTCAACCGGAACATGTCCGTTTACGATATGGGATTTTTCCGTATCCAGTCCGAATTCCGTTAATATCCTGTTAATAACCTCTTCATTGTCAAGCAGTCTGTAATAACTGTTCTTGACTTCCTTCTGAGGCTCCTTGTCTTCAATAAAATATCTTTCAAAAGTCGCCATTTTATCTTTGCCAAACACCGGAGAATTGGGGCCTGTCCATATATACCACATAATATCCTGCCCTTTTAACTTCTCCTTAAGATCGTCGTGGGAATAATAGCCCTTACGCGCATAATACTCCAAAATATCATACAACGCTTTTCCGCTGTACTCCTTGCCGTACACATTGACCTTCTTGAAATTACCGTCCTCGTCCATAGGCATACAGCCATGATAGAGCAGATTGGAATTATAAACTTTATATAAGCTGCCTTTGGAAAAAAGGAATTTAACGTGCTTCTTAAGCTTCTCGCACTTGACAAAGGCCTGGCTCAAACGCTCCATAACCTGCTCTTCTTCGGGAGTAAGCTCATATGGCCTGTCTTTGTTTATGGTCGGAAAATCGGTATCTTTCATGCGATATTTCGTTCCGTTTATATCTATTGTTTTGTTCTCATAATCTATATGCTCAAGCAGCAGCCTGTCTTCCATTCCAAACTCAGGCCTTCTCATTATAAGCTGTCCCTCCAGTTTAAACTGGATAACGGTTATGGCCTTGTGCATCTTCATATCCAGGCTCAGATCTTTGGTATCGTATGCGGTATTATATTTTATGCTGAAAGCGTCACAGTTTGTATCTTTATAAACTTCCATGGCAAAGGTTGCAAGCGGAATCAGGTTTATCCCGTAGCCTTCTTCCAGTGTGTCCAGGTTCCCGTACTTGGCTGATATCCTAATCACATTGGCAATACAGGCCAGATGACCGCTCGCCGCGCCCATCCAGACTATATCATGATTTCCCCACTGAACATCCACGGAATGATACTTACGCAGCGTATCCATTATTATATGAGGGCCGGGGCCTCTGTCATAAATATCTCCGACTATATGAAGGTGATCTATAACAAGCCGCTGTATAAGATTGCTCAATGCAATGATAAATTCCGGAGCCCTTCCGATCCTTATTATCGTATTTATTATCTCGTTATAATAGGCCTCCTTATCCTGTATTTCCGCCTTTTCCGTGATGAGCTCCTCTATTATATAGGCAAAATCTTTGGGCAGCGCTTTTCTGACCTTGGAGCGGGTATACTTGGACGACACCCTCTTGGTTATCTGCACCAGTCTGTGAAGAGTGATCTTATACCAGTCCTCGATCGTACTTTCATCCTCATCTTTTAACACTATGTCCAGCTTTTCCTTAGGGTAATATATAAGCGTAGCAAGACTCTTCTTATCTTTAATGCTTAAGGTATTTCCAAACTCCTCGTCAATCTTGCGCCTGACCGCGCCCGAACCGTTCTTTAATACATGGTTAAACTGCTCATATTCACCGTGTATATCCGTAATAAAATGCTCGGTTCCCTTAGGAAGACTTAAGATCGCCTGCAGATTTATTATCTCTGTTGACGCCGCCGCAACCGACGGATACTGTTTTGCCAGACTTTCCAAATATCTTTTTTCCAAATTATCAGTATAACCATTATTCATGTAATCAGTATACCCTTCTTAAAAGTGCTTCAAACATCAACCTTCTATTACATCTTTCATATCATACAGCCCCGCAGGTTTTCCGGCAAGGAACTTCGCCGCCTCTATCGCGCCTTTTCCAAACACCGCCTTCGAATACGCCCTGTGCGAAAAGGTGATGACCTCGTCGGGTCCCGCAAAAATAACGTCATGATCTCCGACTATCGTACCGCCTCTTACGGCGCTGATACCGATTTCCTTTTGCGCCCTCTTTTCTCTTCTGGCGCTCCTGTCATAAACATAACAGTAGTTATTATTAAACTCCTCGTTTATGGAATCCGCCAGCGCAAGAGCAGTTCCGCTGGGCGCATCCAGTTTCTGATTGTGGTGCTTCTCCACTATCTCGATATCAAAGCCCGCAGGCGCAAGCACTGCCGCAGCATCTTTCAACAATTTCAAAAGCACGTTTATGCCAAGCGACATATTGGCCGATTTAAGTATTGCAACCTCTTTTGAGGCCGAATCAACCTTCTCAAGCTGCTCTTTCGAGAGTCCCGTCGTACACAAAACGCAGGGAAGCTTCTTGGCCACGCAGTAATCTATAAGCGCGTCCGCCGCCGAAGCCGTGGTAAAATCGATCAAAGCATCTGCCTTGACGTCACATTCATTTATATCCTTAAAAACAGGATAGGTATTTTTAATCCCGTCGTAAGGATCTATACCCGCAACGATTTCTATTTCATCGTCCTGCGCGATAAGTCCCGTAATAGTCTGCCCCATTTTCCCGTTGCAGCCGTTCATTATAACCTTAACCATGTCTTTTTTTCCCTTCTTAAAATATACCATACGGCTCTTAAAACATACCATACGGCATAAAATATACTATAATATACTCTGGTATTCTATAATATACTCTAATATACTATACGTCATATACTTTTACAATATCCCGTAATTCTTCATCGCCTTTTTAAGCGTTTCCACATTCGCAGGCTCCATTTCGCTGAGCGGACGTCTGAGCGGGCCCGCTTCCATTCCCATAAGGTTAAGCGCTGCTTTTACCGGAATAGGATTTACCTCGCAGAAAAGCGCGTCACACAATTCAATCGCGCGCAATTGTTCTTTCCTGCTTCCCTCAACATCTCCTTCAAAGAATTTGGCGCAGATATCATGCGTTTCCTTAGGCGCGACATTGGAAAGCACCGAAATAACGCCTTTGCCGCCAAGGGCAAGCAGCGGTACTATCATATCGTCGTTTCCCGAATAAATATCTATTTTGCCCTGCGCAAGAGCCGCCAACTTGGTCACCTGCGAAATATTGCCGCTGGCTTCCTTGATACCTACTATATTGGACACCTCGCTGCATATTTTAACAGCGGTCTGCGGCAGGATATTACAGCCGGTCCGGCTTGGCACATTATAGAGTATGATCGGCAGTTTTACCGAATCCGCCACTTGCTTAAAATGTTCAAACAAGCCTTTCTGCGTAGCTTTATTATAATAAGGCGTCACCAGAAGCAGACCGTCCACTCCGTATTTTTCCGCCTCGGTCGAAAGATAGACCGCGGTTTCCGTACAGTTAGAGCCCGTTCCCGCCACCACAGGTATTCTTCCGTTTACTTTTTCCACGCAATATTTGATAACGGACAAATGCTCCTCATGAGTAAGCGTAGACGCCTCTCCCGTCGTTCCGCACACTATGATCGCATCCGTTCCATTCTTTATCTGGAACTCTATAAGTTCCCCGAATTTCTCATAATTTACACTGCCGTCCTCATGAAACGGCGTAACGATCGCCACTCCCGCGCCTTCAAAAATTGCCATTTTTTATTCCTCCCGCTTTTTATTATTAAGTAATTGCCCATATATCAAAAAAGACCGACCCTTCGGGGCCGGCCTATTCTTTGTAACCAAGTCAAATGATATCAGAAATTCGGATAGCGCCCCATCTGTTTCGATGACAGTCATACAGTTCTTAACTGTACGCCCAAGAAAAGATCTGCAGTCAATCTTCTCTTTCGGCATCTTTTCCTTTCCGAATGTTTCCTCTGCGTCTGCCGCATCCGCATTCGTACTGATAAAAAATGCAACCTCTATCAACTCTCTTATTTGTATATATGATAACACCATTATGTAATTTCTGTCAACCTATAAATGTATGTACGGTCTCAACCTTTGTCACTTCGTCCGCAAGCCTGTATACTTCTTTATTCAGGGCTACGCCCGTCATTATGATATCCATCTCTTCCGGTTTACATAACAAAAGTTTTTCCAACTCATCCACGGAAATTATCTCATTGTCAACAAGCTCTAAGACTTCATCCAATATAAGAAGGCTGCATTCCCCGGTGTTCATCACCTTCTTGGCAAAGTTTAAGCCGTTCTTTATATTGGCGATCTCTTCTTTCTTATCTTCTTCCGAAAGCTGTATAAAATCCGCATCGGATTTTTCAAACCGGAATATCTTTATTTCCGGCTCTAAGCGTCTTACGAATTCAGATTCCGATATTCCCCTTTTTTTCAAAAAACATATAATAACTACATTGCCGCCCTCACATGCTTTTTGCAGAGCTTTGCCAAGCGCAGCGGGCGATTTCCCGTGCCCGTCTCCGCTATATATATAAATTCTGCCATTTTCCATACCACACCTCATAATCTGCCGAAAAATTTATTTTCAGTCAATTATGATAGCACAATAACTCCGGAAATGCAAATTTATTCCTGTTCTTCATCTATAATTTCGAGTTTGCTTACCGATACCTCATAAGCCACTCTTCTTTCAAGCTGATCCTCTGCGATTTTTTTCATATATTCTCTGCTCTGTATCCTTCCCCATACGGCGCATCTGCTTCCTACCGCAAAAGTGCTTGCATATCGTGCATTCCTTCCCCAGCAGATGCAGGGTATGTAGTCGGATTTGCCATAAGGTCTGTTGACCGCAAGCAACAGGTCCGCGATTTCCCTTCCAAGCGGTGTTTTACGATAGATAGGCTCCTTGCAGATAAATCCGTCCAAAAATATCTGATTGGTCTTGACGCTTTCCTCGATATCGTCCACAAATTCAATTTCCCTTGCGAATACCGAAAGCACCAACTTATTCTTCTTTTCCTCGTGTCTGTTGTATGAGCGGAACTGACCGGTAATGCTGATCTTCATTCCTTTGTAGTCCTCATTCACATCGAGCAGCCTCTCCGATGCCATGACCGGAATGATATCCGTCGAGTCGCTAAGTCTGTCAACCCTCACGTCCACCATATAGAAGCCTTCTCCGAATATTTCATGACTAAATACGAAATCGCTCACGATCTCCCCCATTATAGTCACCTGGTTGTTTTCAATTACCTTATCTGTCATGTTTTGTTCTCCCTTCTTTGTATCTTACTCTTATAAGAATTTTTCTGTATGTATTATCAGTATATTACTTTATCGGCAAAATAGAACTGTTAGTTATCGCCGTAGCGCGTGGGACGGGGGTGGGGACGGCGTGGGGTCCAAGGCAAGTATATAGCTTTGGGGACCACGCTCTCGCTCCATTAAAAACGCAGCGGTTGCTAAGCTCGAAAATACCTCGCTAAGCGCCGGCGTTTTTACAGGGGGTCACCAAAGCTATATACTTGCCTCGGACTTTGGCGGTCGGCGGGAAGGTGAGGCTTTGGTCTGCAGGGGTTCGGCTCCGTCAAAAACGCAGCGGTTGCTAAGCTCGAAAATACCTCGCTAAGCGCCGGCGTTTTTATAGGGGTTCCCCAAAGCTATATACTTGCCTCGGACTTTGGCGGTCGGCGGAAAGGTGAGGCTTTGGTCTGCAGGGGTTCGGCTCCGTCAAAAACGCAGCGGTTGCTAAGCTCGAAAATACCTCGCTAAGCGCCGGCGTTTTTATAGGGGTTCCCCAAAGCTATATACTTGCCTCGGACTTTGGCGGTCGGCGGAAAACGGCAGGAAACGGCGGGAAGTATGTTTGGCTTGCATATTTGGGGGCTTGGTGATATACTAAACTCGTTTGTGGGCTTAGTACCGCTGTAAGGCTCAATGCAGCGCAGGCGTGCCTGCAAGGTTTTGTTAAGTTTCGCAATTACCTAAATATTATTAAGTCTGTATTAAACCGTTAAATGTATTATAAAGCCTTTAATTAAATTTATTATAATACATTTAATTTAATATGTAATTACATTTATTGACTATTTTTATAAAATTTTATAATTTTATTTTGAGTTCAGTCTATGGTTCTTTATGTGTTTTGGTTAATGTTTTGGTTAATTATGATTATCGCCCAATCGTTGCTTTATTATTATTGGATCGTTGTTAAATCACGATTTAATCAATTGCTGTTCTATAGATGTGACTTATAACCGGTATAATTGATTTAGGCTGTTGGAAGGGGTTTTATTATGAAAAAAGTAAGGGAAGATATCAGAAATATTGCTATAATCGCTCATGTTGACCACGGTAAGACTACTCTGGTGGACGAGCTTTTGAAGCAGAGCGGCGTTTTCAGGGAAAATCAGGAGGTCGCGGAGCGTGTCATGGACTCCAACGATATTGAGAGGGAGCGCGGCATCACTATTTTGTCCAAAAATACGGCCGTTATGTATAAAGGCGTAAAGATAAATATAATCGATACTCCCGGACATGCCGATTTTGGCGGCGAGGTGGAACGTGTGCTTAAAATGGTAAACGGCGTTATTCTGGTGGTGGACGCCTTTGAGGGGCCGATGCCGCAGACCAAGTTTGTCCTGAAAAAAGCGCTTGAACTGGATCTTGCCGTAATCGTGTGCATAAATAAATGCGACAGACCGGAAGCAAGGCCTCTGCAGGTTGTGGATGAGGTTCTGGAGCTTCTGATGGATCTTGACGCCAATGATAAACAGCTTGACTGTCCTTTTGTCTATGCTTCCGCAAAAGCCGGTACTGCCACCACGCAGATAACCGTTAAAGGCAAGGATATGACCGCTCTTTTTGACACTATTTTAGAACACATCCCCGCTCCTGAAGGCGATCCCGAAGCAGGCACACAGGTCCTCATAAGCACAATAGATTACAATGAATATGTAGGAAGAATCGGCGTCGGCAAAGTTGACAACGGAACCATTAAGGTAAATCAGGAGGTGGTTATCGTAAACCACCATGAACCCGATAAACAGAAAAAGGAAAAAATAAGCAAGCTTTATGAATATGACGGTCTTAACAAGGTGGAAGTCAAGGAAGCCGGAATCGGTTCCATTGTGGCGATTTCGGGAATTGCTGACATTCATATAGGAGACACTCTCTGCTCTCCCGACGCCGTCGCTCCGATTCCTTTCCAGAAAATTTCCGAACCCACCATTGCAATGCACTTTATCGTAAACGATTCGCCGCTTGCAGGCCAGGAAGGAAAATATGTTACAAGCCGCCATCTGCGCGACAGGCTTTTCAGGGAGCTTAATACGGACGTTTCGCTTCGTGTCGAAGAAACGGAAACTACAGAAGCGTTTAAAGTTTCCGGAAGAGGAGAACTGCATCTGTCGGTCTTGATAGAAAATATGCGCAGGGAAGGTTACGAATTTGCCGTAAGCAAGGCTGAGGTGCTTTATAAAACCGACGAAAACGGCAAAAAGTTAGAGCCAATGGAGCTTACTTATATAGACGTTCCGGAAGAATTTTCCGGTACGGTTATCGAGAAATTAAGCCAGCGAAAAGGAGAACTCCGCAATATGGGGCAGGCTTCCGGCGGCTACACCAGACTGGAATTTTCCATTCCTTCAAGAGGACTCATAGGCTATCGAGGGGAATTTATGACAGATACCAAGGGAAACGGTATCATGAACAGTGTTTTTGACGGCTACGGCCCGTATAAAGGCGATATACAATATCGTAAACAGGGTTCGCTCATCGCGTTTGAGGCGGGCGAAGCGATCACCTACGGTCTTTTCAACGCACAGGAACGCGGCACTCTCTTTATCGGCCCCGGCGCCAAAGTCTATGCCGGTATGGTCGTAGGCCAGAACGGACGCGGCGAAGACATTGAATTAAACGTCTGCAAGAAAAAACAATTGACCAACACCCGCGCTTCGGGCTCCGATGATGCACTCAAACTCACTCCGCCCAAAGTTTTAAGTTTGGAGCAGGCTCTTGAGTTCATCGATACGGACGAACTTTTGGAGGTTACTCCCAAAAGTCTGCGTATCCGCAAGAAAATACTTGACCCTACGCTCAGAAAACGGGCGGCTATGTCCGCTGCTGCCAAAGCGGAGCGATAACACGTGTTATGTAATTAAACATCTCAAACATCCGCGCAGGCCCGGACGGTCTGCGCTTTTTATATGCCGAGCGTTATCGTCGCTACCCTGAAATAAATAAGCAACGATATCGCATCCACGATAGTCGTTATGAACGGACTTGCCATAACTGCGGGGTCCATGCCTATTTTTCTGGCAAGCATGGGCAGCATCGAGCCTACTATTTTGGCTACAATGACTGCCATAAAAAGCGTAAGGCTGACTACTAACGCCACATAAAATCCCACTCTTTCGATCAGCATTATCTTGACAAAATTACATAGCGCAAGCGTCAGACCGCACAGAAAGGCGATCCTGATTTCTTTCCACACCACCTTAAACCAGTCCCCAAACTCAATCTCATTCAAAGACAGTCCACGTATAACGATAGCGCTTGCCTGTCCTCCGGCGTTTCCTCCTGTATCCATTAACATCGGAATAAAGGCGGTAAGAACCACATATCTGCTAAGAGCATCTTCAAACGAAGAAATTATCCTTCCGGTAAAGGTAGCTGATATCATCAAAAGCAGCAGCCATGGAATACGCTTTTTCCATGATTCAATAACACCTGTTTTCATATAAGGTTTATCCGAAGGCACAATAGCCGCCATTTTTTCAATATCCTCGGTAGTCTCTTCTTCCAGAATATCTACAACGTCGTCTACCGTGATTATGCCGACTAAGCGATCCTCGTTATCCACAACGGGCATGGAGGTGAAATCGTACTTTTTAAACTGTCTTGCAACCTCCTCCTGATCCATAAGGGTATGCAGAGATATTACGTTTTCATGCATTATATCCCCTATCAGAGCATCGGGCGGACTCAGCAGCAGATAGCGCAGCGCCACCGTTCCAAGCAGCGTTCTGTGTTGATCAAGCACATAACAGATATTGATGGTTTCGCTGTCCACGCCCACCTTGCGGATGCGCTCAACTGCCTCCTGCACCGTGAGATTTTCTTTTAAATCCACAAATTCCACAGTCATTATGCTTCCGGCCGAGTCCTCCGGATAACGCAGCAGGTGATTGATATCCCGCCTTGTATCGGAACTCGCATGGGCCAACAGTTTTTTAACCACATTGGCGGGCATCTCTTCCAACAGGTCCGTAGCGTCATCTGCCATAAGATTGTCTATGATCCCTGCCGCATCACGCTCCGAAAGTGAAGTTATAATATACTGCTCCGTTTCCAGTTCAAGATATGAAAAAACATCGGCCGCCATACTTTTAGGCAGTATCCTAAAAAGCTTGAGCAGGTCTTCATGCTCCATTTCTTCCATATATGCGGCTATATCCGCTACGTTCATATTCTCTAAAAGCTGGCGCAGATGTAAATACTGACCGCTTTTCAACAGTTCCAGAATTTCTTCCATAATGCGCTGCCCCCTATTTGCTCTATTATATAACAGTTGTTATGTTATGGTATAAAGTACATTTTTGCAATTTCTTCAATTTGGGCTTTACCGGCGGTAGCTTCGGTAACTTCTTTGCATACTGCGTCGGCCTCTTCATACGGCAGCTTGACTTTTACGGAAACTACATCCGTATATTCGGGTTCTTCGATAGTAAAGCCTTTATTTCCCATTATATATTGTATTTTGCCTATGCCGTTATAATCTGTTGTGATTTTTATAAAAACACCATATTTTGTTGTGCGTACGTCGCTTGCCGCAAGCCCCGCCTGCGCCGCCTGAGTATAGGCGCGCACAAGCCCCCCTGTTCCAAGCAGAGTGCCGCCGAAATATCTTGTTACCACGATGACAGCATTGCGCACGTCCGCCCCCTGCAATACTTCAAGTATCGGCTTTCCGGCAGTTCCGGAGGGTTCCCCGTCGTCCGAAAAACGCATAAGTTTGGCATTTTCACCTATTATATACGCATAACAGTTATGCCTTGCGTCCCAGTATTTTTTACGCATCGCATCTATGAACGCAAGGGCTTCTTCTTCCGACTTAACTGCCGCAACATTGGCTATAAACCTTGACTTCTTTTCTTCTATCTCGTCCGATCCGCCCTGTATAACTACCTGATAAGACTCTTTTATGCTGTCCATTACCTCTCCCTTAATCATTCTAATTCAGCAGGCTGCCAATCCTGAGCCTATTTTATCACATTCTCAAAAGCGAATACCCTAATCGTTCTAATTCAGAATTGCAAAGCAATTCTGTTGGCTCAGGCTGCCGAGCCTGAGCCTATTATATCACATTCTCAAAAGCGAATACCCTAATCATTCTAATTCAGAATTGCAACGCAATTCTGCCGGCTCAGGCTGCCGAGCCTGAGCCTATTATATCACATTCTCAAAAGCGAATACCCTAATCATTCTAATTCAGAATTGCAACGCAATTCTGCCGGCTCAGGCTGCCGAGCCTGAGCCTATTTTATCACATTCTCAAAAGCGAATACCCTAATCGTTCTAATTCAGAATTGCAAAGCAATTCTGTCGGCTCAGGCTGCCGAGCCTGAGCCTATTATATCACATTCTCAAAAGCGAATACCCTAATCGTTCTAATTCAGAATTG
>CANRMA010000023.1 GCA_947631625.1 uncultured Lachnospiraceae bacterium
CTTTTTATTTTTCACTTTTTATTTTTCACTTTTTATTTTTCACTTTTTATTTTTCACTTTTTATTTTTCACTTTTTATTTTTCACTTTTTAATTTTCATTTTTTATATTTTTAATTGTAAAAATGATGATCGTATGGCAGGGCGGAATTAGTATATTAGTAAATATAGCGCCGTAAGCTTAATTTATTGCATATAAAAGCTTAAGATAAGCTTAAATTTATGAAAACTAAAAAGGCAGCTTCGGCCTTTTCATAAGCCTGTAACTGCCTTTGTGCTGCGTATTTTATTTTAAATTGTACTGTTCCAAAAATTCCGAAACGGTCAAAACTAAATTATCTTTCGGAAAATGTTTTATATTTCCTGTAATCAGCTTTGCATTGCAAAACTTTGCTATCTCATAAAACTTTTTGTCCGCTTCATCTATAAAATCAAGGCTTAGCGGCTCTGCAATCACAGAACGCCCGCTGTCTGTGATCCAGTCAATTAAAGCATTCACTTCGCCGTTTGTAAATCTGAATTTCGGTCTTTTTAACACTTCCTTATATTCACTTAAAATTCTGTAATCATAACAGGGGATAAGCCCTCCGCTTATGACCAGACTTAAAAATCTTGCGGACGCGCCATTTTTTGACCATAAAGCAGATACAAGAATATTCGTATCTATCACAACAAGCATAATCACTCTCCCCGGCGTACGGCAGATATTTCGGCTTCGATCTCCTCATCGGTCATATAGCCGTTTTCCGCCGCTTTCATACGCATAGAATTAAAAGCAAGCATTGCTTTTGCCTGCCTGACCGCTTTTACGGTTTCCTCAAAACCGCCCTCGGCAATATCGATCAAAAGCGCCGTCGGCTTGCCATTATTTGTAATTACAACTTCGCCGTCAGAAGAAAGATTGTCCCATATGCTCTTTGGGGTAGTCCTTAAATCCCTTACTGTGTAAAAATTCATATCTGTCACCTCACAATCATCGTACTATATCGTATCACGATTGTCAACATATTATGCATCATTTTTAATTTACTGTTTTTACAAACTGCTTTTAATTAATCATTTTTAACTAATCTTTTTTAATAATCTTTTTAACTAATCTTTTTTAACTAATCTTTTTAGCTAATCTTTTTTAACTAATCTTTTTTAACTAATCTTTTTAGCTAATCTTTTTTAACTAATCATTTCAGCTAATCTTTTTTAACTAATCATTTCTAACAAACCCAGTTTTTAATGTTCCACTAGTTAGTTTTCTTAAGTATAGGGCTTAACTTCTTATATATAAGCAGAGTTATTATCGACACGCTCGCGCCTTTGATCAAGTTGAGCGGCGCGACCGCAAAACACACGAAAGTCGTAACATTCGTGATTGCAGAATTTATCTGCGTCCCCATATCGATAACCATATCCAGCGCGCCCTCGCCGCCTCCGAAAAACATATCCGCAAATTTGGGCAGTAGATATACCGCATTAAAAGCTGTTCCGAATACCGTCATACATAAAGTTCCGACCACGCTTGAGACTATGGCAGTCTTTTTGGTTTTATGTAAACTATATATAATTGAGGCAGGCAGGACAAAACTGCAGCCCACTGCAAAATTAGCCAGTTCTCCTACGAAAAAAGTGGATGTGGGCTTAAATAAAACCTTCAATACGATCTTGCAAAACTCAATCATCACACCGGCGGTCGGGCCGAAAGCAAAGGCTCCGATAAGCACCGGCAGTTCGCTGAAATCCAACCCGTAAAAGCTCGGCGCAAAAGGAAGCGGGAACTCAAGAACCATAAGTACCGCCGCGATCGCTGAAAACATTCCGATAACCGCTATTTTTCTGGTGGACAGAATGCGCTCGGCAACATCGTTCTTTTTGGCTATGGCCTTCTCCACGACATAAGCCGCAATAAATATGACGGCTACGACGCACACAAACTGCAGCACGAATACTACATTACTCCTGATACTGTTTACAAATTCACCCATTTTTCTTTTCCTCCGTTTTCATTGATAAATGATTTGAAAAAAAGAAAGCGCTTCGACTTTTGCATAAAAAAATCCCCGTATGCCAAAAAAGACAATCCGGGGGTTGTTGCTCATGCAGTTTCTTCTTCCATCCAGACTTTACTGTTGGTTACGGATTCTTACCGTATCAGCCGCCGCATTTAAGAAAAACGTCGCAGACGTATCTCTGCTGCAGCGGGTCGCGGACTCGCCTGCTTTTCCAAATATTTGAGAAATATCCGGACTCAAACATCATGGTAAAACAGATATCACCGCCAGTAGGGAATTTCACCCTGCCCCGAAGAACTTACCTTTTTCAGTTGATGCTATTATAATACTATATACATAAAAATACAATAGCTTCTTTTTCATACTTATTTATTATCGTTTTTTATCTTCATCGTCAGCCCTATCCTCTTTTTTGCAAGATCGACGGTAAGCACCTGCACGTCTACTATATCGCCGACGCTGACCGCTTCAAGCGGGTGCTTTATGTATTTGTCGGTCATCTCGGATATGTGGACGAGGCCGTCCTGATGAACACCTATATCCACGAAGGCGCCAAAGTCTATTACATTGCGGACCGTGCCTTTTAATATCATGCCGGGCTTTAGATCTTTCATATCCAAAACGTCGCTTCTTAAAATAGGAGCGGGCATATCGTCACGGGGATCTCTTGCAGGCTTTTCAAGTTCTTTTATTATATCGGTTAAAGTTATCTCTCCTATGCCGAGTTCCTCAGCCAGTTTCTTCTTATCTTTTATTTTCCGTTCAAGGCTGCCTGTCGAAAACTCTGACATAGTGTTAGGGTTTGTGTCGTTTGATCCGTTTCCTGCTGAGTTTTCAACGGCAGGTGTGTCCAACACGGCGCCATTGATTGCTGCAGCAAGGGCTTTGCCCATCGCGGTATTGGTATTTTTTATTACTATCTGCTTACTCTTTTTAGGCTTTGCCTTTGCTTCTTTGCCGGGAACATTCGGAGCGGCTTTTCTGCCTGAAGCTTTCTGCGCGGCCGCTTTTTTCTGAATCACTTTTATATCGTCCATTGTAAGGCCGATTTTTTCCATAAGCTTCTGCGCCGCCTCATAGGATTCCGGATGAACGCTGGTAGCGTCAAGCGGATTGTCTCCGTCCGTGATCCTCATAAAGCCCGCGCACTGTTCATATGCCTTGGGGCCGAGCTTGGCGACCTTAAGAAGTTGTTTTCGGTTGGTAAAGCGTCCGTTGGTTTCTCTGTAATCCACTATATTTCTGGCTATTACTTTGGTAACTCCGGAAACGTATTCAAGCAGCGACGCCGATGCGGTATTCAGATCGACGCCGACTTTATTTACACTGTCTTCAACAACGCCGTTTAGCGCATTGCTTAATTTTTTCTGGTTCATATCATGCTGATATTGGCCCACGCCTATCGACTTGGGATCGATCTTAACAAGCTCGGCAAGCGGGTCCTGTAAGCGTCTGGCTATGGAAGCCGCGCTTCTTTGTCCTACGTCAAAATTCGGAAATTCCTCGGTCGCAAGTTTGCTTGCGGAATAAACCGACGCCCCCGCCTCGTTGACTATCACGTATTGCACAGGAGTGTCAAGCTCTTTAAGCAGCTCCACGATAACCTGTTCCGACTCCCTCGACGCGGTACCGTTGCCTACGGATATAAGTGAAACATTATATTTTTTAATCAGCTTTTTAAGCTCCGCCTTGGCTTCTTCGACTTTATTCTGGGGAGCGGTCGGATATATGACTTTGGTGTCAAGGACTTTGCCTGTCTCGTCAACCACCGCAAGCTTACAGCCTGTCCTGAACGCCGGATCCCATCCGAGAACCACTTTTCCGGCGATAGGGGGCTGCATAAGAAGCTGCTCCAAATTTTTTCCAAATACAGTGATAGCGCCGTCTTCCGCTTTTTCCGTCAGTTCGTTCCTGACTTCCCTTTCAATGGCGGGAGCTATCAATCTGACATAGCTGTCATTTATTACTTCCTCCAAAACAGGCGATGTGACACTGTTGTCATTTTTTATGACTTTGGTACGCAGATATTGTAAAATACGCTCTGTCGGCGCCTCCACCTTAACTGTAAGGAATTTTTCCGCTTCGCCTCTGTTGACAGCAAGCACTCTATGACCTGCGACTTTTTTCACAGGCTCTTCAAAATCATAATACATCTCGTAAACGCTCTGCTCCTTTTCATCTTTGGCCACGCTTACAAGTCTGCCTTCTTCCATTGTGATATTCCTTATATAAATTCTGTAATCCGCCTCGTCGGAAACAGCTTCGGCGATAATGTCCTTTGCGCCCTGTATGGCGTCTTCCACTGTTTTTACCGCCTTGGCTTCGTCCTCGTCGTCATGTATATACTTAACTGCTTCTTCTTCGAGCGGAGTCTGCGCTTCCTGCGCCATTATATAATCCGCGAGCGGTTCTAAGCCTTTTTCTTTAGCGACGCTTGCCCTTGTCTTTCTCTTGGGTCGGTACGGCCTGTACAAGTCTTCGACCACTACCATTGTTTCTGCCGCGGTTATCTTCTCGCGCAACTCGTCCGTCAGCTTGCCCTGCTCCTCTATACTGCTTAAAACCTGCTCTTTTTTCTCTTCAAGATTTCTAAGATATGTAAGGCGCTCGTCCAGATCACGCAGCTGCTCATCATTGAGCGAACCTGTCGCCTCTTTGCGGTATCTGGAAATAAAGGGAATGGTGTTACCCTCATCTATAAGCTGCACCGCAGCCTCCACCTGCCATTTTTCCACCTGTAACTCGTCTTTTAATTTTAATATAATGTCCATTTATGTCTCCGTTTCCCTTTCATATAAACTCCGAAAAATCCATGACTACCCTATTATACTGTATTTTGGGGCAGACCGCCACATAAAATTTTAACATCCGTTATTTTGACAATGATACAACGTCTATGCTATAATACACTTAAAATTACTTCATATTATAAAGTTACTTACATATTATTGCGAAACTTTTATCAGATTGTAAAAGATTGTTAAGGAACGTTTCGCAGTCACCCGGAAATTTATTGTGGGAGGTATTGATATTATGGTATTTCGAAAAAAAGCAGGAAAAATCGCCGGATTGTTGGCACTATCACTTATACTTTCAGAAACGCCCATTATGCCTGCGTATGCGACTGACAACTCAGCGCCGCAGACAGAAAATACGGCGTCTGTTCAGGATTCTGAAACCGGAGAGACATACTCTCTGTCCGATCCTTATGCAGAAGATGAAATAAATTCCGAAAACAACGACGATCCCTCAACAGGAGATGAAACAATTGCGAACGGCGGAAACGACTCCGCAGCAGGGAATGGAGAAAACACTGACGGAGTGGACTCTAACGATGATAATGACTCTGTAAACGGCGACGGCGCGGACTCCGACGATAATAATGACTCTGCAAACGGCGACGATGCGGACTCCGACGATGATAATGACTCTTCAAACGTTGACGATGCGGACTCCGACAATGATAATGACTCTTCAAACGGCGACGGCGCAGACTCCGACGGCAACAACGATTCCGTCAACAAAGACGATATAACTGCAGGAGATGAAGATGGCGCCGTAAATGAGGGCGAAATGACCGCAGATGACGAAGAAGCCCTTGCAAATGATGAAGAAATAGACGCAGATGATGAATCAGACTCTGTAAATGAATATCCGGAAGCCCCCCCAGTTTCATATGATCAGGCTATCGAAATTGACGGTAATATTTCATCTTCCGCATTAATGCGTGAGGCTTATTTCAAAGAGCAACTTACAGATTTGCAAAAACAGATCTTTGATGAAGCGAAGAGGGTCTTTCTCAATGCGCCCAATAATCCGCCGGACTGGACAATAGATGATGAGAACGAACCGCATAAAGGAATGTATATAAGTGACATGACATTTCCGGAAACGACAACTTCTTCAGATTACCTTACAGCAATCTCTGCCTTTATATCATCTTATCCAAATGAGACAGAATGGATGTCGATACCAAACAGATATAATACAATGGGTATTGGTTTCGGTATGTCCAAATTTTATAGCAACGAGTTAGAGCTAAAGGCCAGAGATAAAATAGCGGAAATAAAGAACAACGCCATATTATATGCCACAGAGAACTATCCGGATGCAATGACTTACGGTGTCATAAGATATTTTGATCAATGGATCTGTGAAAACGGGTATTATCTTAACAAAGGCGGCGGCCCCGAATTCTATGATAAAGAAGAGCATACTTCGGAAGAATATGAACTCTTTTACAAATGTCACAGGTCATACGGCATTCTGTTGGACGGCAAAGGGGTCTGTGAGAGTTATGCAAGGCTTATGACCAGACTGTTGGATGCGGCGGATATTCCCAATATGCTCATACCGGGCGACATTAAGGTCAACGGAGTACCTTACGGGCATATGTGGAATTATGTACAGATGCCGGATGGGAAATGGTATATGATCGATTCGACATTTGACGACGACAGCGGCAGCGGCGGTCCCAACCACAAAACTTCAAACAGAAAATATCTTCTGGTAAAAAACAATGGGAATTATACACCCAATAGAGATATATTACATAACCCTGATGTAATACCTGAATTTAAGCTGCCCGAATTAGCCAACAGCAATTACGATTACACCAAGGCTGACGACAGCGATAACGATTTCGGTTTGGGAGAAGTCACGATCAAATTAGATAAAGAAGAATGTGACCTTATTCCCAAAGGAAAAGAAACGCTGACCTGTACAATAACGGATGACAAAGGACAACAGTTAAGCGGAACTTCCGTCGTCTTCTCAAGCAGCAATACCAAGATTGCAAAGGTAGACAAAAACGGCGTCGTTACGGCAGTATCGGCCGGCAGCGCAACAATTTATGCGGCAGCTTTCGGAACGTCCGCAGAGTGCAAGATAAATGTGGATCAGGTCAAGGCAATGAAGTCTGAAAATACCGGCAAGACAAGCGAGAGCATATCTCTCGGGCTCACCGATGGAGGCACTGCCTCAAAAGAAGTGGCTCTTACCGTAGATATGGGAAATTCCCCACATACCGCGCAGTGGATGTTGGAAAATGAAAAGGCGGTAACGCCGCAGATAACCTGCAGCAAATCGAACGTTGTAAAGGCGGAACTGTCTTCCAATCCTTTTACCGACAACCGCATGACCATAAACTTACAGGCCGTGGCCGCGGGAAGCGCCAATGTAACAGTTACATTCGCGAAAAAGAAAGTGACTTTAAAAGTTACGGCCGGACAGCTCATCAAAGAAGAAATGTTCGACATTACATGGCCTGCGGCCGTCAAGACGGAAGGCGACATACGTATAACGCCATATACCGGCAGGGCAATCAAACCCATAGTTAAAAAGAAAACCGACGAGCAGTATAAGACCGTAAAATTCAAGACTTCTTATGTACACAATAAGGACGCAGGAAACGCCAAGGTTATTATAACAGGCGCCGGAAAATGGGGCGGCGCGCTAGAATATGATTTTGTCATTACTCCCATAGACATAACCGACGCGGACTTTTCAAATGATCTGAAAGCCAAGTCATATAACGGCGGTTCAAATCCTCCTAAGACGACGGTGAAATATAATAAGAAAACTCTCAAAGCAAATAAAGATTATGAAATTCTGTATAACTCTGAATCTGAAAGTGATATAATGGCAGCAAACGGCGGCGCGATCCCTGTCGGTTCCTACACTATCACAATACGAGGAATAGGCAACTATACAGGCACCGTAAAACAGACCAAAACTTATAATGTAACTCAGAATACGATTGCCAAAGTGAGCGTTTCGGGTTCCGGAAGCGCCAAATTTACCGGAAGGACAATGAACCCTTATACCGTAAAGATAGGCAAAAATGTACTGCCGAATACAGATTATGACATAACCTGGTATAAGGGACAGGGAAAGAGCAAGAATACCTCTCCTATGAAAACGAATCCAAGCGCTAAGGGTAAATATACCGCGGTCATAACTGTTAAGGGCGATAATCTGACAACCACGAACAGGAAAAATGAGATTGTTAAAAAATTCACAATCAAATAGCATTTATGTCAGCATTACATATGGGAATATTTCACTTTCCCAACATATAAGTTATTCTGTCACAGATAGGAGGATACTTATGGATTTCGGACAAAACAACCGTCCCGGCCAAATGCCGGGCGGAACAAATAATATGTATGGGGCATACAGATACAACGAACCCGGAAGCGGTATGGCCAACGCCGCAATGGTTCTTGGAATAATCTCCATAGTCTCAAGCATTACTTTTACGGTATATCCGCCTTTTATTCTGGGCGGAATAGCCATAGTCCTCGCGCTGCTTTCCAAAGGCAGAAGCCCTAAGCTTCTTAGCAAGGCTAAGACTGGAATAATATGCGCCATAGCAGGTCTTGTATTAAATACTATAATAGTAACTGCGAGCATAACTCTTTTATTTACCAACCCCGATGTGCGGGATCAGGTAAACAAAACTTTTGAAAAGCAATATGGAATGACCTTTGATGAAATGTGGAAAGAAATGATGGAGGAGGGCGTACAATGATAAGCGGATATGGACTTAGTTTGAATGAAGATGCGCAGATCATCCGTAATCCCGGAGAATCTACAAGAAAGCAGGCAGGCCGCGAATCGTCTCCCGCAGAATGTGAGACCTGTAAAAACCGCAAATATCAGGACGGTTCGGACGAAATGGTATCCTTTAAGGCCGCTGCTCATATATCCCCTGACGCGGCTGCTTCAAGAGTCAGAAGCCACGAGCAGGAGCATGTTTCCAACGCCTACAGGAGCGCGGCTGAGAATAACGGCAAGGTAGTTTCATGTAACGTAGCGATACATACGTCAGTATGTCCTGAATGCGGACGCACTTTTGTTTCAGGCGGAACTACCTCTACACAGATTAAATATTATAATGAAGACAATCCTTACCAGAAAGAATTAAAATCCTCTGACGCCGCCAACAAATATCGGGGCATGAACGTGGATATTGCGTGTTAGTCCTAAATTGCCGCACACTGCAAAGGCGGCGGAATGGAGATTTTTATGAACAATTACAATAGATACAAATCATCCGCTGAATTGAAAGCGATAGCAAAAGAACGCCTGTTTGGTAAGTATGGCACGGTTATTGGGGCAAGCGTATTGGTTTTGGCCATAACATCGTTTATAACATTATTTTCCACGATCTTTATAGATACAAATAAGATTTCCGGAGTGATCGCCAATTTCATTATAAGCTTTATCATCTCCTTATTTGCGGCCCTGCTTACCTCGGGTGAAAAATATCTGTATCTGAAAGTCGCCTGCGGTCAGCCCGTAACCATAAGCGATGTATTCTATGGCTTTAAGTTTTATCCTAATAAAGCGGTCATGATACAGCTTTTTATTTCCGCACTGCTTTATTTATTCATGCTTCCTATGACGATACTTGCCTACATGGTCATGCGCAACCCTGATAACTCACTGCTTATGCTTGGATATTCTCTCTCCATGATACTGTATGGCGTGGCGGCTATGATAGTGGAGTTGGTTTATTTCCTGACTTTTTATTTACTTCATGACTTTCCCGGCTACTCTGTTACGGAACTGCTGTCAATGAGCCGCAGACTTATGAAGGGCAGCAAAGGCAGGCTGTTTTATCTGATGGTAAGCTTCTTTCCTTTGTTTCTTCTGGGCGCGTTGTCGTGCGGAGCCGCTTATTTGTGGATAATTCCTTATATGAATACCACTATGGCAGAGTTTTTTCTGGATTTAATACAAAACCACAATAAATAAAAAATTAAGTGCCGGCTCAGTTGCCGACACTTTTCCATTTAAGATATGCATTTATAAAAGGATCTATCGCTCCGTCCATAACGGCGTCCACATTTCCCGATTCTTCATTGGTTCTGTGATCTTTCACCATAGTGTAGGGCTGCATTACGTATGAACGTATCTGACTTCCCCAACCTATCTCCTTAACGTCGCCGCGGATATCCGAAAGCTTCTCGGCATTCTCTTCCTGCTTAAGCATATACAGCTTGGCTTTCAGCATTTTCATCGCCTTGTCTTTGTTCATATGCTGGCTTCGCTCATTCTGGCACGTTACTACTATTCCCGTAGGAAAATGGGTAATTCTTATGGCCGATGAGGTTTTATTGATATGCTGGCCGCCCGCTCCGCTGCTTCGATACGTATCTATACGTATATCCTCGTCTTTTATCTCAACATCCAGATCTTCTTCTATATCAGGCATAACGTCCAACGATACAAAAGAAGTCTGCCGTTTGCCCTGAGCGTTAAAAGGCGATATCCGCACAAGCCTGTGCACGCCTTTTTCGGATTTAAGATAGCCGTAGGCATTGTCTCCGTTGATCTGGAAAGTTACGGATTTGATTCCCGCCTCGTCACCGTCAAGATAATCTATGACCTCCAGACTGAAGCCCTTGCGTTCCGCCCACCTTGTATACATACGGTAAAGCATGCTGCACCAGTCACAGCTTTCGGTGCCGCCCGCTCCGGCGTTCAATCTTAAAATGGCGTTGCATTTGTCATATTCGCCGGAAAGCAGCGTACTTATCCTTATATCTTCATATGTTCTTTTAAATTCTTCAAGTTCTGCGCTTATATCCGGAACTATCGCAGGATCATTTTCCTCATAGCCTATCTCGATAAGCGTCATAATGTCCTCATATTGGCTTTCAAGACCTTTTATCGTATCGACTATATCTTTCAGATTCTTGGATTCCCTCATCTTCCGGTTGGATTTTTCAGGATCATCCCAGAAATTCGGCTCCTGCATTTCCATTTCAAGCTCTTCGATCCGCTTTTCCTTATTGGCTAAGTCAAAGTGAATCCCTCACTTCCGCTAATGGACTTTCATATGACTGAAGCTCGAACTTCATATTATCTAATTCTACCACTAAACGTCACCTTCTTTCACATAATTTTATTATAAGGCAATACATGTAATACAAAAACTTTATAAAAAGATCGACTGAACCTATATTTTATTTACGCTGCGTTACTACTATCATTTTCTGCCGCAGCACTGTTTATATTTTTTACCTGAACCGCAAGGGCAGGGATCGTTAGGATATATTTTGGCTTCCATACGCTTAACCGGACCCTTAGGAGCCGAATCGTCTTTGTTGGTGCCCGTTACCTTAGCGACCTGCTCTCTTTCAACCTTCTGCTCAATACGTACATGGAACAGCAGCCTTACGGTCTCTTCTTTTATATTCTGGGTCATCTCGTCGAACATCTCATAACCGCTTAACTTATACTCTACAAGCGGATCTCTCTGTCCGAACGCCTGTAAGCCCACGCCCTGGCGAAGCTGATCCATATCGTCTATATGATCCATCCACTTTCTGTCTATGGCTTTTAACAGGATAACGCGCTCTATCTCACGAATTGCTTCCGGCTCAGGGAACTCCGCCTCTTTGCTTTCGTAAAGTTTGACCGCCTCTTCTTTTAACTGCTGCTTGAGACTGTTTTTATTATGCTTATTCACTCTCTCAGGCGTAACGGGCTGAATAGGAACGGTAGGCAAAAGCAGGTTGTTTAACTCATTGAAATCCCAGTCTTCAAAACTGTTATCGTCGCCTATCGCTATATCTATGCAGTTTTCCGTGATATCCGTAATCATCTTATAAATGGCGTCACGCATACTCTCTCCGTTAAGTACGCGGCGTCTCTCTTCATAAATGATCTCACGCTGCTCGTTCATGACCTGATCGTATTCAAGCAGATTTTTTCTTATTCCGAAGTTGTTGTTCTCGATCTTTTTCTGAGCCGATTCTATGGCTTTGGTAAGCGCGCTGTGTTCTATTTCCTGCCCCTCCGGAATACCTAAGGCATTGAACATGTTGATCATACGCTCAGAGCCGAACAAACGCATCAGATCGTCCTCAAGCGAAATATAAAACTTGGATTCTCCGGGATCACCCTGACGTCCGGAACGTCCGCGAAGCTGATTGTCGATACGCCTTGACTCATGACGCTCGGTACCTATTATCTTAAGTCCGCCCGCGGCTCTCGCCTCATCATCAAGCTTGATATCGGTACCACGGCCCGCCATGTTGGTAGCTATCGTAACGGCCCCATGAATACCCGCGTCCGCAACGATTTCGGCTTCAAGCTCATGAAACTTGGCATTTAAGACTTTGTGTTCTATACCTCTCTTTTTAAGCATACCGCTTAATTCTTCCGAAGCTTCGATCGTGATAGTGCCTACCAGGACAGGCTGTCCTTTCTCATGCGCTTCTATTATCGCTTCTATTATAGCGTTAAGCTTCTCTTTTCTTGTCTTATAAACGGCGTCCTGAAGATCCTGTCTCGCTATCGGTTTATTGGTAGGTATCTCCACAACATCCATACCGTAAATATCGCGGAACTCCTTTTCCTCAGTGAGCGCCGTACCGGTCATACCCGCTTTTTTCTCAAATTTATTAAAGAAATTCTGGAAAGTGATAGTCGCAAGCGTCTTACTCTCCCTTTTCACCTTGACATGCTCTTTGGCCTCGATAGCCTGATGCAGTCCGTCCGAATAACGGCGTCCCGGCATAATACGACCGGTAAACTCATCAACTATAAGCACCTGATCGTCTTTTACAACATAATCCTGATCGCGGAACATAAGATTGTGCGCGCGCAGAGCCAGAATTATATTATGCTGTATCTCAAGATTTTCGGGATCGGCGAGATTATCTATCTGAAAGAATTTCTCGACCTTGCCTATGCCCTGCAGAGTCAGATTTACTATCTTATCCTTCTCGTTAACTATAAAATCCCCCGTCTCCTCGCGCTCAACTCCCATAATGGCATCCATTTTGGAAAGCTCCTCCATATCCTCGCCACGTTCAAGCTGTCTGGCCAGAATATCGCAGGCCTCATAAAGCTTGGTGGATTTGCCGCTCTGTCCGGAAATGATAAGCGGAGTTCTGGCCTCATCAATAAGGACCGAGTCCACCTCATCAATTATCGCATAGTGCAGTCCTCTTAACACAAGCTGCTCTTTATAAATGACCATATTGTCACGCAGATAATCGAACCCCAGTTCGTTATTTGTAACATAGGTTATATCGCAATTATACGCTTCCCGGCGCTCCTCAGGCTTCATACTGTTTAACACAACACCGACGGTTAAGCCCAAAAACTCATGAACCTGCCCCATCCACTCGGCATCACGCTTCGCCAGATAATCATTGACCGTTACAACATGCACTCCCTTGCCCTCAAGCGCATTCAGATACGCCGGCAAAAGACAGGTCTGCGTCTTACCTTCACCTGTTTTCATCTCAGCGATACGGCCCTGATGAAGGATAATTCCGCCGATAAGCTGAACCCTGTAATGCTCCGTATGAAGAACCCTTCTTGCAGCCTCTCTCACTACCGCATAGGCTTCTACAAGAAGGTCATCCAAAGTCTCCCCTTCTTGGAGTCTTTTTTTAAATTCCTTGGTTTTATCCTTAAGCTGTTCATCGCTAAGCTGCATCATTGAGTCTCGCAGAGCTTCAATCTTATCCACCATACCGATGATACGTTTTATTTCTCTCTCACTGTGTGTTCCAAATACTTTTTGTACCAGATTCATATTTGCTCCTAACTGAAATTATCTCAAACCTTAATAGTGAACTACCCATAATTACAGGCAGGCTACATATCATATTCGTAACTGCAGATACTCCGTATAACATACCTATCATTACAGGCAGGCCAGCTTACGCTTGGTACGTTAATAAATACCTGCGCTTATAAAAACACTAACAGTAATTGTAACAGATTTTACGTATAAATTCAACTATTCAAAATACCGAGTTCCTTAACTATTTATTAAATTTGAGTAAACCAGGCATTTGCAGCAACCCAGACATTTACATTAAACAAGACATTTGCAGCAAACCAGGTATTTGCCAAACACTCTTTAAAACTTCCTGATTTAGCAATTATCTAAATTCTGCTTTGGTATTTGTGTTTTTTATTTGCTTTTTCCTTATGGAAGTGGTACTATTCTTCTGTAATGATATGACCTATTGACCTATTGAGGAAATGTATTTGATAGAAGGAGGATAAAAGTGTAATGCATAGGATTGTTTCCTTATTCGTCATCGGTATCTTGGTTGTTTCTATGATGTGCGCATGTTCCCAACAAGATTTAGAGAATATGACTGTTGGAGAAGGTGACGGGTATGCGACCATAGTATGGGGCGATAAGATATATGTACCATACGATGCATTAACCGACGACTATGGTGAGCGTGGAAAGCAAATCGGGATTATAGATGGAGATAAGGACAACAGAGTTTATGAATTAAAAGGATATTCAATTGATGAATGGCTTGTAAATGCGTTTCCTCACGATGGGGCTATGTTATTAAAAGAAGTAAATGCCACCGACATACCCGACGGTTGGCAGTCAGAATACGAATGGAACCAATAAAATAAACCAACCTATCTCAATGTAGTATTTTCACAGTATTTAAGGGGTATTGTAGTCAGCAGGGACACTTTTCCAAAAAGGGATATTTTAAAAATCTTATTTTTAAATATTAAATTAAAAATAAAACAGAAACGGAGGATCAAAACCAATATGAGTAAAAGTTTTAATGACTTAATATCAAAAGTATCCGCATGCAGCGTCAAAAAAGTCGCTGTTGCAGTCGCTCAGGACAGCGCGGTATTAGAGGCCGTACAGGCTGCCAAAGAGCGTAAGATAGCGGAAGCCATACTTGTAGGCGATGAAGATAAGATAAAGGAAGTGGCGGCTTCCATAAACATGAAGCTTGACGGCTTCGAGATAATTGATGAAAAAGACAACTATACAGCCGCTCTTAAGGCAGTAGAACTCGTTCATACCGGCAAGGCCGATATGTATATGAAAGGACTTATCGACACTAAATCATTTTTAAAGAGCGTTCTGGATAAGGAAGTCGGTTTAAGGACAGGCAAGACCTTATCGCATGTATGCGTATTTGAAGTTGAAGGCATAGATCATCTTTTATTCTTAACGGACGTTGCATTCATGACCTATCCCACACTCGAAGACAAGGTACATATAGTTGAAAACACCGTTGAGATATGCCACGCCTGCGGAATACCCAATCCCAAAGTGGCGCCGCTTGCGGCAGTGGAAGTCGTAAATCCCAAAATGCCCGTAACTTTGGACGCACAGGAGCTTACCAATATGTGCAATGAGGGAAAGATAACAGGCTGCGTAATAGACGGTCCGCTTTCCTTAGACCTCGCCATCGATCCTGAGGCAGCTAAGCACAAGGGCGCAGAGGACAGAAAAATCGTCGGCGACGCAGACGTGCTTCTTTTCCCCGACATTCACGCAGGCAACCTTGTATACAAATGCCTTGTTCATACGGCGAAAGTCAAGAACGGAAACATTCTGACAGGTACTAAAGCTCCCGTCATACTTACTTCACGCTCCGATGATTTCGAAACCAAAGTTAATTCCATCGCGCTCGGCGCGATCGTGGCTGAGGCTATGTCATAAGTAAAGATGGGCAAGCGCGAAACCATGATAAACGTTATCGAGATTGTACAAATTTAACAAAACCTTGCAGGCACGCTTGCGCTGCATTGAGCCTTACAGCGGTACTAAGGCTGCAAAATACGCAGCCTAAGGACCGGTATGCTCATAGCGCCTGCAATGGTGTTTGTTAAATATGTACAATCAATATACGTTGAGAGAGCGTTTCGCAATTACCTGGAATATAAATAATAAGAAAGGCGGACAAACAAAATGGCTGTAAAAAGTTTGATTATCAATCCGGGGTCTACCTCTACGAAAATAGGCGTGTTTGAGGACGAAACTCTCCTATTTGAAGAGACTTTGAGACATTCTACTGAAGAAATCGCGCAATATGCATCAATAGTTGACCAGAAAGATTTCAGAAAAAACATAATCATCAACTTATTAAAAGAGAAAAATTTCGACATCAACTCATTAAATATGGTAGTCGGACGCGGCGGTATGTTAAAGCCGATTCCGGGCGGCACCTATGAAGTAAGCGACGAACTGCTTGATGATTTAAAGATTGGAAAACAGGGACAGCATGCTTCCAACTTAGGCGGCATACTTGCAAGAGAAATCGCTGATTCCATAGGCGTTCCTTCTTATATAGTAGATCCTGTAGTAGTTGACGAGCTTGATCCTGTATCAAGATATTCCGGCGTGCCCGAACTGCCCAGAACCAGCGTCTTCCATGCGCTGAACCAGAAAGCGGTAGCCAAACGTTATGCCAAAGAGAACGGCAAAGACTACAATTCGCTCAACCTGATAGTGGTACATATGGGCGGCGGAGTTTCCGTAGGCGCGCATAAAGCCGGCAAAGTAATCGACGTTTTCAACGCCCTTGACGGTGACGGAGCTTTTTCTCCCGAAAGAGCCGGCGCGGTTCCGAGCGGCGCTCTCATCAAAATGTGCTTCTCAGGCAAATATACAGAAAAAGAAGTTTATAAGAAATTCGTCGGCAACGGCGGCTTCAACGCATACTGCGGCACCAACGATATGCGCGACGTCGCTAAAATGGTCGAAAACGGCGACGCCAAAGCCGCAGAGGTTCGCGAAGCCTTTATCACTCAGGTAGCAAAAGATATAGGTTCAATGGCCTGCGTACTGTGCGGAAAGATCGATCAGATAATCGTAACCGGCGGTATTGCATATGACAAGAGTGTCATTTCCGGTCTGAAAGAGAAAGCCGGTTGGATAGCTCCTATGACGATCTATCCCGGCGAAGACGAACTGCTCGCGCTTGTGCAGGGCGGCCTGCGTGTGCTGAACGGTGAAGAGAAGGCTATGGTATACTAAAAGTGGTTTCAGAAACGGTTTCAAAAGTTGGAGGGCAGAATCATTTTTCCGGTTCTGCCCTCTGTTTTATTATAATGCAGATTATTGACAGGGTTGGGAAAACTGCCGCCCCTCATAATTCAGGTAAAAATTATCCGCAGTAATTTAAAATTATCTGCCCAACTAATTTTAAGTCATCTGCACAACTAATTTTAAATCATCTGCATATACTATATAGACATACATTAAATATTATGATAATATATTTATATTCAATAAATTATATACATATAAACTATATTAAGTAATATTTTTAACCTTTATACATAATAAATCATATAATTGAATTACCATCTGTTATATACTCAAACTCAAGGGGAAAAACTATGTATAATATCTATATCCAGATTGAAGATTTGGTGGCAAATGCATTCATTGATCTTGTAGAAGCAAATTCAAAAAGAGAAATTTTATATAGTGATTTAGATGCATATGGCGCAAAAGTAATTGAACAGATCAACCACAATAACAGCGACGCTAAAGCCATACTTATCGTATCGCGCGAAAGCCAGTCAGCAATTGTCGCTGACTATAGTGATATGTTTGAAGCTTTTGAAAGAGATGGTTCAAAGGGTATCCGCCTTTTAGATAACGTTGACTCTATAGATTTATGGGAGCGTTTTTGCACTTCCTTATCTTATACTGTATTAATGGCATTTAAGGCTCCTGCCGTAAAAGAGGTTTTGGGAATTTAATGGCTGATAAAATATTTAAAGATCCAATATACGGATATATAGAAATTGATGAAGAGCATATCAATAATATAATCGATACTGCAAATTTTCAACGGTTACGAGACATCATTCAAACAAGTTATTCTCCGCTATATACATCTGCACTTCATAACCGCTTTACTCATTCAATTGGCGTCTATCATTTAGGCAAGATTGCCTTGAACTCTTTTAGGCGTTCCTGTTTATCCGATAAAAATATACCTATCAATAAAATTGAAAAATATTTTAATACATTTGAAATAGCATGTCTTCTGCATGATATAGGACATGCTCCGTTTTCGCACACCGGGGAAGATTTTTATTTTAATGAAAAGATGCACGACGCTTTTCATGAAGAGATAATATCTCTTACAAAAGATGACGTTCTTAAAACAGAAATAACCAAAAATTCATATAAAGCGGCTCCCCACGAGTTAATGAGCGTTATTATATCATTAAAAAATTATGGACATAAAATACCTACGGAAACATGGTCATTTTTTTCAAGATGTATTACCGGTTACAAATATACTGAAAAACCAACAAAAGTAAACCAATTATTGAACTGCATGATAGAATTACTCAATTCCACCATGATAGATGTGGATAAACTGGACTATTTATTAAGAGACGCCTTTATGAGCGGCTTTGATACCACAAGTATTGACTACATACGGCTCTTGGAAAGCATTAGAATAGTAAAATGTAATGGTGTATACAAATTATGCTTTTATAAAACTGCCGTAAGCGTAATAGAAAACGTCGTATATGCAAGAGACGCTGAGAAAAAGTGGATTCAAAACCACCCCACTGTCATTTATGATGCCTACTTACTGCAAAATATCATGTCTCAAATAATAAATACATATATGTCGAAGAACTACATAGAGTATGACTATTTAACCGAAACAGGTCTTGATATTAAGAATTTGGGAAAAGTACGCTTATTAAGTGACAGCGATATATTATATCTAATGAAAAATCTTCCACAAAACAAAATCGTGTTAGAATATTTCGACCGCAGATATAGAAAACACCCTATCTGGAAAACAGAAGCCGAATACAAAGCCATTTTTATTGATAACGAAAAAGAAGCTCAGATAATAGAACAGGAATTTAATGATCTTAAAAAAGAATTAAGCAGCCTCGGATATATAAATATTATTAATAATGACGCACTTAACGCCATAAAAAAAGATGCGGATAAACTTGCAGAAGATTATAAAAAAGAGAACTCTATCAAACTAAAAATGTCCATAACAAAACGCCAACATCAGATAGCGATAATGGAAGCTTTATATCGATTTTCAAAAAGAGAAGATATCGATTTTAATTTTACAATAATATCCGCCAAACAGTTTAACAGCGGATTCGGTAAACCTGAATTCTATAAAATTAATATGATATTCCCCGAATTGTCTGAAGCATGCGAATTTGGTTCTGTATCTAACGTATTAAAAGCTTCTGAAAGCGCCAGCGAAAATTTCTTTTATTTATATTATATCCGAAAAAATACCAACAATAAATTACATATTTCTGAACTGATTGAAGATTTACTCAAAATAGCTAACATTATCGAAAATGAGAAGCAGCAAAAACAAATACATGAAAAAATTGAACAAACGACCAAACGTTTAAAATGAAGAAAACTGCCGCCCCTCATAATTCAGGTAAAAATTATCCGCATAGATAAGCTCCGAAACAGGAACTATCTCATATCCTGCCTCCTCTAGCTTAGTTATGAGTTCATCCAAAGCCGAGGCTGTATAATCCGCTCCGTTATGGCAGAGGATTATGCTGCCGTTTCCGAGGTTCTTATGATTTATAACGGTATCTATTATTGAATCAACGCCTTTGTTCTGCCAGTCCAGAGAATCCACGCTCCATTGTATCGCATAATAACCGCAGTCTTTGGCTACATTTATGACACTATTGTCATAATCTCCGTAAGGCGGGCGGAACAAATACATATCATAACCGGTCAGCTCTTTGACTTTACGGTGAACCGACATGAGCTCTTCTTTTTTGTCCTCGTCTGAAAGTTCGCTCATATTCTTATGATTCTCGCTATGATTGCCTAAATCGTGCCCCGCATCCAATACGGCTTTTACATCATCAGGATAACTTTCCACCCAACCGCCTGTTGCAAAAAAAGTGACATGTATGTCATGTTTTTTCAGGATATCCAATATCTCTTTAGTATCTTCCGCTCCCCAAGCAGCGTCGAAGCTAAGCGCGACTTTGTTTTCGGTTGTGTCAACGCAGTATATCGGAAGTTCTCTTTCACCTACGGTGTTGTTCATAGTGGACTTATCGCCAAAAGCCGTAACTTTTCCCTCTGGTACGTCATCTGCTTTTACGGTATTTTCATTTATATTACTGTCAGGGTTGGAATTGTCCACTCCATTTGTATTATGTTTATTTCCGGATTCGGTATCTTCGCCGGAATGTGAGTCTTCTGTTGCCTTGGTTTCTTCTCCGGATTTAGAATTTTCTGCGGTCTTGGTTGCTTCTCCGGATTTAGAACCTTCTGCGGTCTTGGTTGCTTCGCCGGATTTAGAACCCTCTGCGGTCTTGGTTGCTTCGCCGGATTTAGAACCTTCTGCGGCTTCTGAATCTTCCAACACATCATTCGTCAGCTGCTGAGTCTGCTTTACAGTCCGCTCACTGTCAAGGTTTCCGCAGGCTGTCAACAGAACAGCTGCCCCAATAATAGTAAATGCTGTCGGCAACGCTTTGGCTTTTGTTCCGTCATTAGATTTATGCCGTATCCGTCGTTTTAAAAAGCTTGATCTCATGTACTTTCACCCTCTTTAGTGATATTCGTATAATCGACTGACTTAATATTGAATTTACTTATATAATGCATAACTTGTGCAGGATATTTTTTAATATATTATAGTCAATGACCGCGACGTAAGCAACACTGCCGTCACTAACATTATCGCCCACAATACTCCTCCAACGATTTTGATACATTTGGCGGTCCGCAGGCTTTTGGTTTTCTTTGCTTCATCAATATACATATCTGACATATGCATGGGCTTTCATCCTTTCGTTTTACTTTTAACAGGTCATTGCGAAACACGGTCTTAAATAGTATTCCATATATTTAATAATATATTTCCCATGCATCAAAGTATCATCATTTTTGCATCAAATTTGCATCATTGGCGAATATTTAGCCGACACAGAAGTCTGAAAAAAAATTAGGGCAGGTATAATAAAGGACAGAGGAACGCCAATAATTCATCCCTCTGTCCTTAATACAATTCATTTCAACAATCAGCTTCTACAATCTGTTTCCACAATCTGTTTCTACAATGTTTAATACAATCAGCTTCCACAATCCGTTTCTTACCGTTTTTTAAGCGGACCGCTTATAAAATTCCCGGCATAAGTCTGTTAGTTATCTTGAACTTCACGCTCTTGCTTCCGCCGTAGCTGCCGCAGCCTCTTATTGTTACGGTTGCGGTTCCTTTGTTTGTGTTGTTCTTGTAACTGTTCTCGACTATCTCGTAATCTTCGGGGTTAAGCGGCGTTCCGCTTAATTTAACGATTATGTCGTCTTTGGTAAGTTTGACTGCTTTGCCTGTGTAGGGCTTTGACTTGACGGTTATCTTCGCTTTGGCAAAGGAATCTTTGGTTATGCGGTAGGTTCCGCTTATGGTTCCGGTATAGCCGCTGCCTTTGGCGGTAACTGTCACTTTTATAACACTTCCAAGCTCAGGTTTCGAATTCTTATCCAACGCTGTTCCGCCTGTCGTTCCTGTACTACCTGTCGTTCCGGTTCCGTCTGTCGTTCCGGTCCCATCTGTTGTTCCGGTTCCGTCTGAGGCGTTTGTCTTTTCTCCGGTACCGACAAGAGTATAAACTATGTTCTTGTCGTAGTCCCTTCCTGCGGTGAGTTTCTTTCCGTCTGCGTCCGTAAGCGCCGGCTTGGTCATGTATTTGCCGGGTCTATTTACATATGCCACATCAGGCAGCTCCAATGTTACGGGAGAAGTTTCATCATTAAGCGCTTTGCTCTCTATAGTGAAGGTCTTGGTCAGCTTGCCGGTAAAATTGCCTTTACCTTTGATCGTCATCTGCGCTCCGGATCCTACTGCCTTGTTATTATTATAAGTCACCGTGTAATCTTTGCCTGCCGTAAGTTTCCTTGTCTTTCCGTCTGATGCGGTAAACTCAAGCTCTGCGTCGGGTTTTGCCCCGCCTTTTACGTATTTGACGGTTATTGGCGTATTGGCGTTATCTTTTATTCGTTTTTCCGCATCCGTCTTTATGTCGTACGGCGTTATCTTATATGTCTTTTTGGCGGTTCCCGTATATGCGCCCTTTCCCGTAATGGTCACGGTCGCCTTTCCCGTATTGACATTATTCGAATAGGATACTTCGTAATCACTGCCTTCCGTAAGCGTTTTGCCGCTATAGCTTAGTGTAAGCGTCGGTTCTATACTGCCGCCCGTATATGTATGGCTGCCCTCCAGTCCGCTTACGCGCGCTCTGGATATGGCGGTGCCGTTTATCTTGAACGTCACTTTCTTAAAGCCTGTAAATGTTCCTTCTGCGGCAGGCTTTCCGACGCCTTTTACTATGGCAGTTGCGGTGCCTGCATTTACATTGTTTATGTAGGACACTGTGTAATGTGTTCCTTTCGTCAGGGGCTTTCCTTTATATGTGACGGTAACATCGGGCTCGACAGCCATGCCTGTGTAGGTCTGCGCCGTTATCTTCCTTACGGAAGCCTTGGAGATAAGCGTGCTCTTTTCGTCGGTAATAACGAATTTGACCGTCTTCTGTCCGGAATAATTCCCGGCTGCCTTTATAAGTATGTCGTATGTTCCGGCTGTATTATATGCGCCGGCGGCTGTGGAAGGATATTCCACTGTATAATCTCTGTCTTTGGAAAGTTTCTTTCCGTTGCAGGTCAGCGTCGGTACAGGTTTTTGCACTTTCTTGTTGTATGCGGCGTACATATAATATACCGCGTTATCTGAAGCTGTGTTTACTGTGCTTTCCGGAGTGTCGGAACCGTCCGTACTTCCTGTATCATCCAAAACTGCGTTTGTTATGTCTATCGACTCATCATCAAGGCTTACGGGATTTATCTTAAATACAGCCTTACCGCTTCCGCCGTAATTGCCTTTGCCCTTAACCACTATTGACGGCGCTTTATCTTCGTCCAAGGCGTCATTTGTCTTGGTGTTGTTCTTGTATGATACCGTATAGTCTGTGCCGTATGTCAATCTGACATTCGTGTCATAAACTCTGAAATCCGTTTCGGGCTGAGGTTTTATCGCCTTGCCCGTATATGCGTATCCGTCCTGATCTATTCCTGCTATCCAGAGGCCTTCAGGAATTTTGCCGTCTGTGGGCACATCTTCCGGAAGTATGCCATTTCCGCTGTCTGACGGTTCGGACGGCTCATCCGGATTGGAAGGAGCGTCCGGATCGGAGGGATCGTCGGGATTGGAAGGATCATCCGGATTATCAGGGTTATTCTCCGTCACCTTATATGTAATGCTTTTCTCTCCGGTATAATCACCGATACCCTGTATCGTAACGGTATATTCACCGATATCCTTAACTTCCATATCTCCGCTCAAAGTATAGTCGGTTCCCGCTGTCAGCAGAGTTTCGCCGTATGTTACCGTTACTTTGGGGCTTTGTTTTTCACCTGTGTAAATGAGGTCTTCGACATTTATCTTTACCTGTTCGGAACTTATGTTGATCTTATCTTCAGGAACAACAGGGGCCGACGGATCGTCCTTATCCACGACTTTGTATTTAACGCTCTTTTCTCCGGTATAATCACCGATACCATGTACCGTAACGGTATATTCACCGATATCCTTAACTTTCAGGTCGCCGCTTAAGTTATAGTCGATCGCCGCCTTAAGCAAGTTTCCATTATATGTAACCGTCACGTTGGGGCTTTGCTCTTTACCTGTATATACGAGGTTTTCGACATTTATCTTTACCTGTTCGGAACTTATGTCGATCTTCTCTTCCGGTTCGGGCTCATCCGGTACACCTTCTTCCAGAACCTTATATGTTGCGCTCTTCTCTCCCTTATAGGTTCCGATACCTTTCACAGTAACGTTATATGTTCCTATATCCTTGGCTACCAGACTGCCATAGAGTTCATAATCCACTCCCGCCTTAAGTGTAACGCCGCCGTACGTAACGACAACCTGCGGGTACAGGTCTTCGCCTGTGTATGTAAGGTTATCTATCTTAACCTCAACATTTGCTATGTCTGTCTGTTCTTCTCCTACGATAAAATAACATATGTTATTGTCCTGTTCAATCTGTTCGCGCAATTCATACTCTATCTGGAGCGCACCCGTTCCGTCCGCAGCCGCCTGCGCGATATAGAGAAGGTTATCGTTTCCGAGGCGGTTATCGGCGTCCTTAGACTTCATAGCATAGAAATTATAAAGCTTGCCTGCCGACAGACCACTGAATGACGCCGTTCCGTGAGCAGGGTTATCAGAGGACGGAGTTATTACAGGGTTGCCAAGTTCAGACTGTCCGTCCGGCTCCTCAGATGAGAGAACGTCGGCTGAGACTTCGGCGTCATCAGGGAATATGACACGGGTTGGGGTTGACGGATAGGCTGTTTCCCCAACATATATATTTCCCCACATATACAAGTTTCCGTCAAGTGTAACTGCGCCTATATAAGGATTACCAGAATTCCATGTACTACCAATACCTATTGCTTTTACACTGGTCAGAATTTTCCGGGGTGACTTAGCGTCAGCGTTATTTACGCCAAATATCAAAGATTTAGAATTTCCCCACATATATAAATTATAATCTCCGTCTATAGCAGCAATTGTACTATAACTACCGGAATTACCTCTACTATACACACTTCCAATCATAGATACATTTCTTAAATATTTTACTTTAGTTGGTACTGTTTTGCTTCCAGTTTCATCCCCTAATTGATATAAGCTGTTATTTCCCCACATATACAGGTCGCAGTTTTTCGTTACAGCCCAACTAACATAATTACAACTATAATCATAATCGCATTTTAACAATCCCGCCCGCTCAACATCACTTATATCCTCAACTTTAACAGGAAGCTGTTGGTTGCTTGTAGTTGCATTTCCTAATTGACCATAACTGTTATTCCCCCACATATACAGGCTGCCGTCTTCCATTAACGCCATACTTGAGCCATGATAGGTAACAAAATCTTTTACCTTTCCTTCGATATCAACTTTGGTCGGTATATAACTCTCTTTATCAGTTCCGTTTCCTAACTGACCATAGTCGTCATACCCCCACATATACAGACTGCCGTCTTCCGTTACAGCGCCAACACAATTATTACCTATACTTACTGATCTTACCTTTTTACCTTCCTCGATTGTAACCTCAACCGGCGCACTACTATTTTTCGTATCTCCGGTTGCCAAAACACCACTGGAATTAGAACCCCACATATACAGCTTTCCTTCTTCTGTTATGGCGGCACTTGTCCTGTTATAAATGCATATATCTTTAACATTGGACAGTTGTTGTACTTTTCTTGGTCGATATTGATCCTCCGTATTTCCGTTACCTAATTGACCAGAGTAATTATCCCCCCACATATACAGGCTTCCCCCCGTAGTTATGGCGGCGCTTGTACCAGAATCAATAGTAACATATTTAATGTCAAAATCTTTTAAATCATTTACCTTAACAGGGGATTTGCTGTCTGACGTTCCTGTATTCCCTAATTGACCGTCTCCATTTTCTCCCCACATATACAGGCTGCCATCCTTGGTTATAGCCGCCATTGTTCCGCTATCAGTACAGAACTGCACAACCGCCTTATAGTCCTCCGGCTCATCTATCTCTCCGTTAAGAAATATATCCTTCTCTCCGGACTCTTTAATGTCATAATATACGGCGGTCGTTTCCAAACCTTCTTTCGCGCAATATATCATCTGTCTGCCGGACGGCAGCCATATCCATGTCTTTCCTGATTTATTGGTAGGTCTCTCCGTAACATTGTTGACGATAGCTCCTTCCACCGGATTAAAATTTCTGTCATTGACCGTAACGGTGATCTTGTACTGCACATGCGGACATTCTTTCCACCAGCCAAATTCATTATAATCCACCGAATAATAGAAATCTCCTATCTTTATCTTAGCCTTATCCGGAGTTACTATATCCTTGGCAGCAATCTCCTTGTCCAGAAGTTTTACGGCTACTTTCAGTGAAAGATATATGTATATATCGCCGTCCACGCAGTCTTTGCACTCATGCTTCTTATCACTGTCTTCGTCTTCATCTTCATCGGAACCGCCGGTCGATATCTTCCCTGAATCTTCCGCTTCAAGCCTTACGCCGGCTTCCCCTTCCGCTCCTACGGACGCTATGTGGCTGCTCAACAGTTCACCTGACACTCCTATGACAAGCCCCAGTGAAACAGCCGCCTCTATTTTCGATTCAAACGTCCATTCAGGTTCTTCATTTAACGGATTTCTTGTCCCGTCACTTAATACCTCAAATCCGATTGAACCGCCCTCGGCCGTCACCGTAGTTTCAATCTCGCCTTCCGCATGAAAATGCACTCCAAGCTTCAGGTTTATGTTTACTCCCGGTATTGGTGTTTTAATGGAAAAACCGTTCTCATCAAGATAGATTGTTTTATCGATTTCTTTGCTGAATTTGACGCTGCCGGTAAGCTTATAATCTACCTTGATCTCCAACTTATTTATTAATCCGGCATAACGGTAAAGTTTGATGCCGGGTGCAATGGTTGGCGTCAGCTCATATTCGAGTCCTTCGACGCTGGACTCGCTCTTAAATGTCCGGGACCATTCCGCATCCGCTTCCACGATATCATCCGATGCAAACGCGATACCGTCCTCATATGAATAAGACGGTTCTTCTTCCGCAGCCTGATCACTCGTTCCGCCAAGTTTGATATACTCGAACATTTGTTCGTAATCCGTATCTTCGCCCTGAATGGTCACAGTGACGGAAGCATCGCTCTCCGCCGTCGTTTCCACCGATTTCACCTTGGTTATGAGCAGTTTATTGTCAGCGTAGTAATATGCGATCAGATCTCCGCTTGTTAATTTTTTAACAACTTCATCCGCATTTTTGATAGTATACTTCATAGTCAGGTCATCTGCCGAAGAGACAATGTTCACTCCCGTTATTCCCTGCTTATCTCCTTTTATGACCTTGACATTCTCTTTTAATACAAGATAGTTATTATTGGAACTGTTATCAAGACTTATAATCCTGTCGGATTCAAAATCCGACTTGGATTTCTTAAGAAACTCCTCCATTGCCTGAGTGTGATCTTCATTGCAATAAGCGGAGCATAAAGGTCTCAGGCTGCCTGTGTCAACCAGATAGCCCTTTAAATAGAAATATTCAGGCAGGCTGTCAATATTCACTGTTACTTCCGCGTTTGTATCGCCTGCCGCTACTTCCACGCTGCCTGAAGCCAGCATTTTAACGCCATTATCTTCATACACACCAACTACGAGCGTCGCATCGGAAACAGTGCTGAAAGTCACAGACGCCGTATTACCGTTCATCACGATATCGGTAACGCTGTAACCCGTATATTCATCTTGCTGCATTTCCTCATTAAACGCTTCGTCAAAAAGTCTGCCGAACGAATCCGACGCATCGATTTCCACACCGTCCGTTACAAGACTGCCGCCTGAAACTTCGGTATCTGCTTCTTTCGGAGCGGTATCACTATCTTCCGACGACTGCGCTTCGTCCTCGTTCTGTCCGTCTTCTCCGGGTACGCCGTCTTCTTCCTGCACATTCTGATCATCTGTTTGGGATTGCGTTTCGTCATCTGCAGTTTGACCGTCCGTCTGGGACTGCGTATCGTCGTCCACATTCTGACCGTCCGTCTGAGACTGCGTATCGTCGTCCACATTCTGGTCGTCCGTCCGGGACTGCGTATCGTCTCCTGCAATTTGACCGTCCGCCGACTGCGTATCTTCTCCTGCAGTTTGGCCGTCCGCACCCGCAGACTTATCTTCTTCAGATTTTCCGATACTGTCAGAAGTCTCACCTACGGTTTCAGCTTCGGTTATAGCCCTATTTTCGGAAGGCTTAATTACTTCGCCGCCGTTTGACGTCGTATCATTTTCCGCCGCCAGAGCGCTCATGTCAACGCTTGCGCCAAGCATCACAACAGCCAGAAACAGGGCAAAAATCCGCTTCTTAAGCATTTTCATTTGTTTTTCCTCCTATGCTTAATGTATTGTGTACCATATACAAAACATCATCGACATCATCAATGATGAAACAATCTGATACCGGTAAAGCACATCGCCATTCCGTATTTATTACAGGTTTCGATAACGTTATCGTCCCTTACTGAACCGCCGGGCTGCGCTACGTATTTTACGCCGCTCTTATGCGCGCGCTCGATATTATCACCGAATGGGAAAAATGCGTCGGAACCGAGTGCAACATCATTCATGCTATTAAGCCATGCGCGTTTTTCTTCTCCGGTAAATCGTTCCGGTTTAACTTTAAAAATCTTCTGCCATGCGCCTTCGGCCAGTACGTCCATATCATCTTCGCCTATATATAAATCTATGGCGTTGTCGCGGTCAGCGCGGCCTATCGTGTCTATAAACTGCAGGTCAAGCGCCTTAGGCGACTGGCGCAGATACCAGTTGTCAGCTTTGGAACCCGCAAGTCTGGTACAGTGTATTCTCGACTGCTGCCCCGCGCCGATTCCTATGGCCTGACCGCCTTTTACATAGCAGACCGAATTGGACTGGGTATATTTTAACGTGATCATCGCGATAGCAAGGTCTATCTTCGCCTGCTTTGGAATTTCTTTATTTTCAGTGACCACATTGTCAAAAAAGTGTTCATCAATATTTAACTCATTCCTGCCCTGTTCGAAGCTCACTCCGTAAACCTGTTTCACTTCAATGGGCGCAGGTACATAGGACTCGTCTATCTGTATTATGTTATAGTTTCCTTTTTTCTTCGCTTTAAGTATTTCCAGAGCATCATCATCATAACCCGGCGCTATCACTCCGTCTGATACCTCGCGTTTTATTATCTTGGCTGTCGCCGCGTCGCATTTATCCGAGAGGGAAATAAAATCTCCGAACGACGACATTCTGTCCGCGCCTCTGGCTCTGGCGTATGCGTTGGCAAGCGGCGTAAATTCCATATCCATATCGTCTACCCAGTATATTTTCTTCTCCACATCTGTAAGCGGAAGTCCTACCGCCGCTCCCGCAGGCGACACATGTTTAAAAGATGTGGCCGCCGGAAGTCCCGTAGCTTTTTTTAACTCTTTAACAAGCTGCCAACCGTTAAATGCGTCGAGGAAATTTATATATCCCGGCTTGCCGTTGAGCACTTTTATAGGCAGATCACTGCCGTTCTCCATAAATATCCTTGAAGGTTTCTGATTGGGATTACATCCATATTTTAACTCTAATTCGTTCATTTTTCTCCATACCTTTCTTATGCAAACAGCCTTAAATCATCTTAAACGTTTTTATTAACTATACGTGTCTCATACTTACCCGTTTCAATATCTATGAATCTTACAAAAAGAGAAACCTTATTGTCTGCATTGAGGCTGTTCCACACCGTCTGCGTGAAACTTTCGATATCGCCTTCTATATCCACCCGCGTCGGTTCTCCTTCAAAGCTTGGGAGCGGATCACCGTCGCCCATATATGTATGGATGAAACGTCCCTCGCCTGCTGCGGGATTTTCATATGCAAAAGTGTATCTGCAGCATGCGTCCGGATTGCCGTCGCTGCTTTTTAAAATAGACATAGCATAATTGTAGCTTCCGTTTTCTATATGCATGATCCCTGAAATACGCGGCGTATAATGGGGCGCGTCCGGCTCGAAAGTACGCGTTCTGAGCGCCTGCTCAAAAGTCTGCTGCCTGTCCATAAGTTCATATATGGTGTCAGTCTGATCCCCGTTGGTCACTATGGTCTTATTGCCAAGCACCCTTACAGGCGCATATATGACCAGACTGGGATCTTTAAGCTTGGACGGATCGTACGCCTGTGTCCTGATACCCTCTCCGTCCTGAACAAAAATACGGTTCCTGCTGTTCTCGCTTCTTCCCATGATAAAATAAGCGGCTATTGCATATTTTCCGTCAGCGGACTTACCCAGAACTATGCCCCTGCCCGGATAAGCGCTTGACGCCAATTCACTTGCCAATGATACTTTATTCATATTTATGTACCTTTCTATTTAAAATAAAAATTTTTGACTATAATAGTCAATAGTTCTACTCATCCACACTGTAATTAGGCGCTTCTTTAGTGATATGGATATCATGAGGATGACTTTCTCTGAGCGCAGCAGCGGATATCTTCACAAATTTTCCGTTCTTCTGAAGATCCTCAATAGTCGCCGCGCCGCAGTAACCCATACCTGAACGTATACCACCCATAAGCTGGAATACCGTATCCTCTACGGTTCCTTTGTATGCCACACGACCTTCCACGCCTTCGGGCACCAGTTTTCTTGCATCCGTCTGGAAGTAACGGTCTTTGCTTCCGTTCTCCATTGCCGCAATGGAACCCATGCCGCGGTAAACTTTATATTTTCTGCCCTGATATAACTCAAAGGTTCCGGGACTTTCGTCACAGCCTGCAAAAATACTTCCCATCATGCAGACATTTCCGCCCGCAGCTATGGCCTTGGTCATATCACCGGAATATTTGATACCGCCGTCCGCAATTATCGGTATACCGTATTCTTTGGCCACTTCATAACAGTCCATAATAGCGGTTATCTGGGGAACGCCTATACCTGCCACTACACGAGTTGTGCAGATAGAACCGGGACCTATACCGACTTTTACCGCGTCCGCTCCGGATTCTATGAGCGCCTTCGTCGCTTCTCCGGTGGCGACATTTCCTGCTATGACTTGAAGATCGGGATATTTTTCCTTGATCATGCGCAGACATTTTAATACGTTCTCGGAATGTCCATGTGCGGAATCAAGCACAACCACATCCACCTTAGCGTCTATAAGCGCGCTTACCCTGTCTAAGACATTGGCGGTGATACCGACGCCTGCGCCGCACAAAAGCCTTCCCTGCGTATCTTTGGCAGCCAGTGGATATTTTATCGTTTTTTCGATATCTTTAATCGTAATCAAGCCTACCAGATTGTAGTCGTCATCCACGATAGGCAGCTTTTCTTTTCTGGCTTTGGCAAGGATCTGTTTGGCCTCCTCAAGCGTAATTCCCTCTTTGGCGGTAATCAGCCCCTCCGAGGTCATCGATTCTTTTATTTTCTTGGAAAAATCTAACTCAAATTTTAAATCACGATTTGTAATGATACCTACAAGTTTCTTACCTTCGGTAATAGGCACTCCGGAAATCCTGAATTTAGCCATGAGCGAATCCGCGTCAGCAAGCGTATGTTCCGGAGTCAGGAAAAAGGGATCGGTAATTACACCGTTTTCAGAACGCTTTACTTTATCCACCTCTTCTGCCTGCGCTTCGATCGACATATTTTTGTGGATAATACCTATTCCGCCCTGTCTGGCCATAGCTATTGCCATCCTATGCTCCGTTACCGTATCCATGCCGGCGCTCATCATAGGAATGTTCAGTTTAATCTTCTTTGTAAGCCAAGTTGTCAAGTCTACCTGATTCGGAATTACCTGCGAATAGCTGGGAACCAGCAGCACGTCATCAAAAGTAATGCCTTCGCCAATAATCTGACCCATTTCATTTCCTCCTTATTCTGTTGTGAACTGTTTCAAGTTGATACGGTTATATCGCAAACCTAATCCATAAACACCTTGCGCGGAGCAACGCTTCGTATGGCCTTGAGCATGTCCTCATTAGGCTCCCATATAACCTGTACATTGCCCTCATAGATCATTACATATCTTTTATCGGGGCTTCCTTCGTTTCCTGAACTGTAATCAAACGTCTTTTTCACTGTGCGGTTCCTGTAACCGTCCATGTGCCGGGAATTGATCGGAGCGATTATCTCCATTCTTTCTATATTATAGGAAGCCACTTTTCTGCGCCTGCTCTTTGCCATGATCTTATCTATGCTCACCTCTTTGTCAAGATATAGATATTCGTACTCTATATCCGCATTCATATAGGCAAAATATGCGCCGATGCCCGTCACGATAGCGACCAGAAATCCCGGAACAAAGATCATTCCTATAAGACAGAAGACCACAGTAAGCATTATAAGCAGCGTCTTTAAAAACTTCCTCATAAAACTAGCTTTTTTCGCAACAAGACATTCCACATATGTTTCACTTACCATGACCGTTTTCCCCTCCGTCTGAAAAAAATATATATAAAGATATCATATAACAATTTAATGAAAGTTGCAAGCAGAGAATGGCAGCGCTTTTGACACCGATTGTAGGATTACAATACATGTGTTACAACTGAATATTTAAAAAGCAGAGATGCTGCCTTTGTGTTATATTTTAGTCACCACAACAAAAAACAAACCAAAGGAGGTCTCTGCTATGGCTAGTATAACACAAGATATGCGTTTCCGTCTATCCCTTATCCGGTACGCGATGAAGTAAACGAATTGTCAGTTGACATGAAAAAGATTGTTCCTAAAGAAAAATGACCTTAGTCCTGTTTTCTTGATCATACAACTGCTATTCTCTTTTGGCAAGTTAAATATTCCCGATCTGCTCCCGGATCGCAAGGATCTTGCGCACTGTGGAGCCCTCTGCAATGCTGCCATGCAGCACTTCCGCATATTTCATGACTTCCCTCTGCGCCGCTGTATACTGTTTCCGCCGGGGTTCCTCGATCATCCCCTCTGTCCCCGTCGCTCCCGCGGCCATCAGCTCCAGTTCCCTTCGGTAATTCACCAGGTCGATCACCTTTTCCCGGCCATAGTTGCGGATATAGCATCTGAGCCTGCACATCCTGTCCGTCCCTGTCTCACTCCATCCCATCGGCCTTGAACTCATACGTTCGGAATATACGCTGCTCACATGCCCTTCCGCGCTGCACCCAAGCACACGCTTGTCATGAAACGCTCTCTGGATATACTCCCAGTTCCCTGTCAGATAGGTCCGGCATTCCTCTACTGCCCGGCTGCTCCCTTCGCAGTGGTTCCCGATCCGCGTCAGCAGTTTCTTTGCTGCCAGAAGCTGATCCTTATAGATATATTTGTAAAACCGTCCCTTGGTCTTGTTCTCATCCGGTGTATACCGTGCCGCCCGGTTGATATATTTCATCAGGTGGAACCGGTCTGCAGCCAGTTTGCTCTTTCCCACATAGTTCTCTGCGGCCCGTATCCAGTTCCCTCCGTCACTAGTGATATAAACACATTTCAAAACCTCCTCATCATAGTGCCGCCGGATGTATGCGTCTACTTCTTCCCACAAAGCCGCGTTCTGTTCTGTTCCCGCATAAAGACCTCCAAAATAAAACGGCGAGATCAATTTCCTTCTTCCCTTGCAGACATCCTCTTTTCCTTCAAACAGATAGACCAGCTTGCCGATAAAACAGCCCTGCTCTTTTCCCTCTTTCTGACGGTGGATGTGGTCTTCATCCGCTTCGATATAGAGATACTCGCAGGCTTTCTTTTCGGAAACGGGTTCTTCCATTCCCAGGATCTCTTTCTCCACCGCATGCACCTTGTTCATTACGGTTGTCTTCGTGACTGTCTGTCCCTTTGTCCTCAGGGACTCCGCTGAATGCTGGTAGGAGTGTGCTTCCGCCTCGTTTAACATCTTTGCCTCCGCAGACGGGGTGAGCCTCTCCCGGCCCGGAAGCCGGATCAGTTCATCTAGCAGGCACCTGGTCCGTCCTTCCCGGTCTCTGTACAGCGTATGCGTAAAAGTAACGTCTCCCACGCTAGAGATCAGTGTCCGTTCCCGCTTCCTCTGTACGGTATAACAGCCTTTTCTTTTCCCGCTTTCCCGGATCAGGGTGTCTGCGTTTGTCAGTACCAGTCCAAGGAAGCCTGCCGCCATTTGGTCGGTCAGTTCATGCACACTCTCCTCGAATGTCGGGAAGGTATCCAGATGTTTCAAAAATTCCTCCTCCGCATCCAACAATCCGGTGACAAGTTCCTTAATCAGTGTTATAATATCCATGAGTATTGGTACTCCTTTCGGTTTTTGTTTTTTGGGTCAAAATCATTATACCTCAAGGAGCCAATACTCTTTTTATTTATTTTCTATCAACTGTCAATATCTTTACTCCAACCCGGTACGCTGAAAAATATGGCGTTACCAACGCTGCCATCAAATATAAGACTAACAGGCAGTATATCTACCGTTGGA
>CANRMA010000024.1 GCA_947631625.1 uncultured Lachnospiraceae bacterium
GAGTGCCTCCTTTTTGGTGTCTGATTTATTGTAACAGGTAGTGCATGATCGTGTCTACTTATTTAGTATAGATCCATCAATAAAGCATCCACGATTGGACATGACACAATAAAAAAAGCAACACAAGAAGAATTAATGAGGATTGGCTTATCAGGAGTGAAATATGTCTGTTCATCGTGCAGAATAACAAGAAGTAATGAGCTGCTTGGCATAGATGAACCTGAAACGCTGGAGTTTAAAACAGACTATCAGCAGTTATTGGATTTTATATTTTCTATTTTAGGAGGTATGACATTAAGAAACCTTGTAATTACATTTCCAATAAAAAAAGACTTTGACGGCGCAAAATGGGAGTGCAAGGATTATTTCTTTACTATGGATGTTCTGTCTAAAATGGAATGGGATAAACCAATAGGCAGAGATAATATATTTGATTTGCTATGGGATTATGTGAATGATGATTTGAGAGAAATATGTATTAAATATATAGATGTCATGAGTGAAATTTATCGTTCACAAACTGGTAAAGGCATAGCAGAGCAATTTTGTGAAGAAAATAATATTGGTACATATGCGGTTAATCGTGAAACGGGAATTATTAAAAATAATCAAACGGGAGATGTAACAAAACTGAATAAGGCAAGTTATTTGAAGATTATGAAATGATTTTATAAATGTGGAGAGTTTGGCTTCACGTTAAAATTCCAATAGAATATTAGTTTCATTTTTAATTAGATTTGTTATGGCTCAACAAGTCTCGTAGCCATTTCAGGCGATTATCCAATAAAAAAGTAGAAATAGTAGTTGTAAATGTTGTTTTGAATGTTTTTAGTAGTGGAGGAAAGACATTGGAGAAAAAAGAATTAGAAGAAAAGATAAAAAGCGGTGTGCGTATCATGAGCATTGATGCAAGGTATTTGTATGGGATGCAAGACAAAGAACTTGGTTATGATACCTCTTTGCATTGGGATAAGGAAAAAAGTACATTACCAAGAAAATTGTACAAAGTGGATATTCCGTATTCACTTGGGCTGATTCGTTGGTCTAAAATGAATCCATCTGAATTTAATGAGATTGGAAATCAGATGTATACAAATGCAATTATTAATGTTACGTTTGATGGTGCAGCTAAAGTTAAAGCTAAAGATAAAGATGGAAATATTAAGTATAAACCACAAATAAAAGCAAAGAAACGTGGTAGGTTAAGTTTTGAGGTTGTTGAAGAACTGGTAAAGGATAAGGGAATAAATGAACTTAAGAATGAAATATATAAAGGATTTGTTTTAGATGGTGAGAAATATGTTTATTTTATGAGAAGTCCGGGGAAGGCTAGAACAGGAACTATTCTGTTTATTAAAGAAAAATTATTGAACGATTTTATGATATGGGCAAGAATGGGCATTGATTTTAATAGCATAACAGAAAAAGTGGATATTGCAGGATTAAAAGCATCTGAGAGCCTTGTACTGAGTGAAATTAAAGATGCAATTACCATAAATTGCAGAGAAATTCTTTTAATTCCTGATGTGAAAATACCATATAAAATTCCCAAAGGGAAAGCAAGTATTACAGAAATTGGTGCAGATGGAATGGCTGTGACCTTTGACAACGAAGAGAAGACGGAAATCATAAATGATATCTTTGATGGCCAGTCATTACTTGTTCCGGAATATTTTCATGATGGGAAATCAATGATCTTGCTTAGGAATAGATTTTTTAAAACGGCTGCATTTTGTTTTAATATACAAAAGTGGTTTAGAGATAACAAGATTACCAATGTAAGACAATTAAACGGCTATACTTTGGCAAATAAGGTAGAAGATATTAAGTTGATCACCACACCAAACAGTCTTAAATTCATGAGACAAAAGAAATATATACAATTTGAAGATAAAGTAGATGATCTGGAACGTGCTACTTATGAATATTGGTTACAGCATATCGAAGAAGATGGCTGTAAATTTGGTATTATTAAAAATGAATATGCTTCTGGTTTTGTTAAAGGTTATAATTATCAGGTGGATAATTCCATGGAATTAAGTAAAGATGAGGTCAGGCTATTATTACGATATGAATTTGATCGGATTCAGAAAGCGAAAAATGATAATGACTATTTCGTAAATGAATTTCTTGAAAAGAAGGAAAGAAAATTTCAAGATAACGGACATTTCAAAAAGAGAAGATTTGATAATTGTGCATATGAATTATATAAACTTAATCCGGGAATACAATATACCCAATTTTTTAGGGAGTATAAAAATAATATTCTTGGCACAGATTATAAGGAGTTATTAAAACAAGGAAAATATAAGTTGGAAAATTCGGATTATTGTGTTGTTTGTTCCAATCCTTTTGAGATGATCCAACATGCTTGTAGCGTTGGACAGAATCAATGGATAAGAATTCATCATGGCAGAGAAGCATATTGTAAATATTATACGGATGGTCAGGATTTGATTGCAACGAGAAGCCCCCATATTTATTCAGGTAATGTTATTTGCCTACATAATACATATCACAATTGGATTGATGAATATATGAATTTATCTGATAATATTGTGTTAATTAATAGTATTGAATCCGATATCATGCATAGGGCTAACGGCATGGACTTTGATTCAGATACCTTACTGATTAGTTCAAATGAAATATTGGTGGAAAAGGCAAAGTATTGCGAAGAAAATTTCCCTACACCCATATGTAGGATTGAACCAGCAGAAAAAGAAAGATATTACTGCATGGAGGATTTTATTGATTGTGATAAGAAAATAGCAGACGCGAAGATCGGAGAGATTGTGGACTTGTCGCAGCTATTGCAGTCATATTATCATGATGTACGCCTTAATGCATATATTGACAGTGGGAAGAAACAGAAAGTATTGCTGTTTCTCAGGAATGAAATCTCAAAATTGGCTTCATTATCAGGTTGTGAGATTGACAGGGCTAAGAGGGAATTTCCTGTAGATACGGATAAAGAATTGAACAAGATACGGAAATATATAGCAGATCATGACAATCCTAACAACCTGCTGCATGGCATTATTAAGACGGGCAGTGTTGAATATATGATTAAAACCGTAAAGAAAAAATATATGGAAGAAGATGCAGATATTAAACCGGAAGAAATAGAAGATTATGAAATCATACAAAAGGTGTTGTCTCTGCATGAGGAGAACAATATAATTTCCGCTGAATTAAGTAAAGGAATTGAAGTTAGGTGCATAAAAGAGAAAAAACAGAGGATCGCGGAGAACAATAAAGAGATCAGCAGATTACTTAAAAGTCGAAAGAGACTTAAAGAAAATATTTCTGCTAAGCCGATGTTTTTTAAAAAAGTGTTTCCAACGAATGATTCAGCGTATTATGAGTATTTTAATTGCCCTATGGATTACCTGCAAATAATATTGGAAAAAGAATATCCACGAAAACAGGGCAGGGGGACTAAAACTTTGGAATTTATGGATTTTTTTGAAAAGCCGATCCAATATAATAAAAAAGGAAATTTGATAAGAGGAAATGACAAACATGCAAACCAAATCATAAAAATTGCAAAGGAATATGAAAGAAAACGAAAAGAACTGTATGCGAATTATTCTAAAGCATATGGATTAGAATATGATGCAGAGGAAGAACGGAGAAAGTTATTTAAACAGGCAGTTGATGAAACCTCGGAAATAAAGAAATTAACAAAACAGACAGTTTATCTTATACTTAATAGATTGTATGGCTCAAAACAAGCAAGATCACATGATGGCGGTGTTGGAGAATATAAGAAAACGATTCTTGATATTCTATATAATTCACACAAAAAGTTATTGTTAGAATTGTTTTCCGCAAAACAGAAAAATATTGAAGATAAAGTTTCATGATTATTTCTAAATAAAAAATCGGAGATATTTTTGAGAAAACCTTTGAAACTACGATAAATAAAGGGTTTCAGGGATTCTTCTTAGTTATGATAATGGGGGGAAATATATAATGAAATCAGATGAATTAAGACAAGAATTGCTCAAATTCCTTGAAGAAAGTGGAATGAAAAAGGGATTTGTAGCGAAACAGACAGGTTTGAGCGCAAGTATTTTGTCATCATGGTTTTCCGGCAGAGCAAACTTGAATGACAAAGAAATTGAGATTGTAAGAAAATATCTAAGTGAAAAGCAGAAGAAATTTGCTTGATTGGTAATATCGCTGAAAAGCGTTATTATAAATGTTTTAATATCGTACTATTGGGCGCAAAAGGGCTATAGCATTGTGGAAAAGGTTATAACAAATAACCTTTTGCGCCAGAAATCTACTGTGATTATCGCAGATCATATAGACGTTCGATTTACTCATGTAATTAGGCTGGTGTACCGTCAAAAGACATCAGCTATTATGGATGCCGACTCCACTAGGCATCCAGAAAAAATATTCAAAACAATTAGAAAAATCCTAGACTTTCCACAAGAGTTTAGGTCATCCGGCAGGAGTCTCCACAACTGCTGCTGGATGTTAGTACGATTTTTTATAAAGTAATCTTTATATATAAAGTAGTAATGAAAGAAGGTGAAAATTTGAAGCAAGAGGAACTGCGAAATTTATATCGTGAGAGGCTTAAACGTGAGAAGCAGTGCTATATAGCAAAACAGACAGGGATTAATCCTGCAGTCTTAAGTCAATTCAAAAACGGGCATATCGATTTGTACGATTATCTTTTTGAAAAATTAGAAGCATATCTGGCAAACTAATCTAATTATATTCCACAAAAAGGAAGTATTTTTATGAGTAAAAAAGATTTATATGATGATGTTAGCGAATTAATGAAAGATCTGCGATCTGATATTGAAGATACGCTGGCAGATGAGGTGTTGGAAGAAGTAAAAAGTATCGAAATGAAGCATGTTCGAGATGATGTTTTTGGTGTATATGCACCGAGTATTTACAAGCGCAGGATACATGGAGGCATTGATGATCCGGATAACATTGTCGGGACAGTGAAAAACATGGAGCTAGAAGTAGATAACGTGACGGAGTTCAATGATGATTACGGCACTTACAATCATGGAGAAGGTTTGGCGGATTTAATTAATGAGGGTGAACATTTAGGCGGGTATTTTTATGATTTTCCGGGTGAGTTCACGCAGGCAAGACCTTTTTTGGACAACACGATTGAGGAAGTGGAAGAGAGTGATAAAGTTGATAGTGTGCTAGAAAAGGGGTTGAAAAATAGAGGTTACGACATTAAATAGAAATGGAGGAATGAATGGCTAAAAAAATACGAATTATCCCATGGCTTGATGAAAGCCAATTGAATAAGCAGTTAAAAAATCTAAGTAAGCGAAATCAAAAAATTCAAGTCAACATAGACAGCAAGGGCATCAATAGTGTAACTAATGGTGTGCGACAAATGAACAGTGCTGTTGTCAATAGCAACTCCCTGTTTGGCAAGTTGAAAACTACCATTAGTTCAACGTTTTCAAGCGGCAAACTGGCTATGACTGGCTATTTGATGGTTTTAAGAGAAATCAATAAAGCGAGTCAAAACGCCAAACAGTCAATACAGGAAATAGACAAGGCTGTCACTGATTTATCTATCGCTACAGGGCAGTCCAGAGAAGCGGTAGGTTCATTAATCAATGATTATAACAAACTGGCGAAAAATTTAAGCAGCACTACAACCCAGATTACATCTGCAGCAGATGACTACCTCAGAGCCGGTAAAACCATGAGCGAGGCACAATCCCTGATCAAAGATTCCATCATGCTTTCCAAGCTGGGTCAGTTGGACTCATCGGAAGCAACAGAAGATCTTTTGGCGGTCATGAACGGTTACGAAATGTCAGTTGATGAAGTTGGCAAAGCCTTGGATTCAATGGTTGCGATTGATATGGCTGCGGCAACAAGTTCTGGGGATATTGCAACGGCCTTAAAATATTGTGCATCTTCCGCTGATGTGGCAGGGGTTTCATTCGATAAGCTGGCGGCAATGATCGGCACAGTTCAAGACAAGACGCAGCAAAGCGCAGAGACAGTCGGTACGTTCATGAATACGCTATTGTCTCGTTACAGGGATGTAAAAATAGGTCGGTTCGTTGATGATGATGGCGAAGATTTGTCCGACGTTGAGTCCGTCTTGGGAACATTAGAGATCCGGTTAAGAGATGCGGAAGGCGAATTCAGAAATTTTGAAACAGTGATTAATGAGGTGGCGCAGAGTTGGGAGGGCTATTCATCTGTACAGCAAGCGGCGATTGCAAAAGCGTTTTCTGGCACCCGACAGCAAAATAGATTCATTGCGTTAATGGAAGGCTATAACAAAACCCTTGAACTAACAGAAATTGCGGCTAATAGTGCAGGTACAGCACTCGAAAAGTTCAATAATTCATATGCAGATTCACTAGAAGCCCAACAGAACCGTTTACAGGCATCTTTTGAGTCGCTAGTGATCAACTCTGATTTTGATGAAGTCTATTCCGGAATTTTACAGGTGACAACAGCCCTAGTTGAATTTATAAATAAAACAAACGCATTAAAAGGTGTTTTAACAGGGCTTGCGGTATCGTCTGGAATTAAATTTTTCCTTGCGGCGAAGACTGGCGCAACAGAAGCATACATATCTTTAAATCAGTATGCTAATGCACTGAAAATCGTTAAACAGACAAACATTCCCACAGCTGATTTTAATAAACTATTATTGTTATCCAATGGCTTATCTGACAGTCAGATGAAACTGCTGCTATCTTCAAAAAGCCTTACTATAGCGCAAAAAGAGTTAATCTTGGTTAATTCGGGGCTTAGCACAGAAGAAGCAAAGTTGAAGTTACAGACATGGGGCATGACTAGCGCACAAACAGGCTTGACTGCTGCCACCACCACTTTAGGAAATGCTTTTAAAGGGTTGGTAGCAACAATGGCGGCCAACCCCATCATGATTGCGACTATGGCGATTTCTGGGGCAGTCATGGCTTATAACTCATATAATCAAAAATTAGAAGAAGCAAGGCAGAAGAACTTAGAAGCCAGTGATGCGGCGATAGAACATGCCACCAGTTTAAGGGAGTTGTACACCGAGTACAACCGTTTGTCCTCTATTCAGGGAAGAACAGCAACAGAGGAAGAGGACTTTAAAACGGTTGTAGAAGATATTACAAAAGCACTGGGAGGTAAGACAGAAGCTTTACAGGGTTTAACCGCCGGTACAAAAGAGTATGCCGACACACTCGCAAGAGCTACTAGAGAAGAACTGCAATCCGCGGCGGTGGAGGCTACAGTTGGCAGGAAGAGCGCAGAAGAAGAACTGCAAAAAGATGTCTGGAGCAAGTGGAAAGGTTCGCTCGTGTCCGTTGATTCCAACAGCAAAGGGAAGGCACTTTCCGAAGAAGCACAGAAAGCGGCAGGTGTTGTTTCAGACGTATTAAAGGACTTTGAGACTATTAATAGAACGTGGAACAATCTTTCTTGGGATATATCTTCTGATGATCCGGAAGAGGCTCTTGCATATTACAACGCCTTGATAAAAGCGAGAGAACAGTTGGTACTTGCCGCAGAAAATGATGAAACTTTGTTGGACACAGAAATCTATTCTGATTTGAATACGGCTATAAATACCATGTCAGACAGCCTTGATGTATATTTGCAAAAGCGTTATGAAGAAGAAAAGCTAACCTACATGGTGCAAAACGGAATACCTATCACTACCGAAGAGTACAATGCTATGGAATCCGCTTTGATAAGTGCAGCAGGTGCAAGTGATGACCTGCAAAACAGCTTTAAACAGCTTTTAGCGGAAGATTTTGCTGGTTTGGCGGCTGACATAGATGATGTTGGAAAAGCGGTGGATGCTGTTTCTGATAACCCTGCTGACACCCCTCTCCTGTCCATCTCCCAAACAATAGATCAGCTCAACACACAGCTAAAGCCTGCGTTCGATTCCCTGAAATCTGCATATCAGGATATTTTTACGGATGACGGTTTTACGCTTGAGAACGTTGATCTATCTATGTTGGATTCAATAAAATCTGCAATAGACGATCTGAACAGTCTCGAAGGTGCGAACATAAGTATTGACTACTCTTCTTTTGAAGAATTATCGAGGGTTTTAATGGATTCATCTTCTACTGCCGATGATGTTCATAATGCAATCAATACATTAGCTACGGATATAGTCAGCGGTTTAAATCCCTCTCTTGCTCAATGTTCTGGGGAGAACTATGAACTGGTTCAAAGTTTGTTGGAGTCTGTTGGCATTATGAATTCCGAAGAGGTTATGATATCTTCTCTGGGATATTCTTATGAAGAATATACTGCCGCAAAAAAAGAAGCCGCTCTTGCCGGTTTTGATCTGACAAATAAGACTGAAGCACAAATAGATGCTTTTGTAAAAGAAGCTATAGAATCTGATACATGTGGTAAAGCACTTGCGTTATTGCAATTAAAGAAGCTATTAGTCAACAGCACAACGATCAATACGGCGGCAGACGTACAGCAGATCATAAACCTTGCATCGGCAGCAAGCATGGGTGCAGATGTATTAACACAGCTTGCGGATGCTAAAAGTATATTAAATACGGTAGAAAATGGCGGTACTGTTTCTCTTGCATCGTATGAAAAAGCATTATCCGATGTTGAAGATGCCAAGAAAAAGATACTTGATTTTGAACCTGCAAAAGTTGATTTTTCCGGTGTATCCAACAGCGCAGCCAAATCCGCCTCCAAAGCCGCCAAAGAAACCGAAAAAGAAGTAGACATAATGGCAGAACTCAACTCCGAGATGGACAAATTACAGTCTGCCTACAAATCTTTGTGCGACATACGCGATACCTATAATGAGTATGGAAAGATAACCGTAGACCAGTATCAGGAACTTACCGACATGGGTTTTGGCTTCCTTGCAAACCTTATAGATGAGAACGGTCAGTTAGGCGTTAATGCTGATGCATTTGAGAAACTTGCCAATGCAAAGTTACAGGAGATGCAGATACAGCTTGCCAGAAATGCCATTGATACGATAAACGGCATCAAAAATGAAACCGAAGCTACCGAATATCTAACCTATGCCAATGAGCATCTGCGTGATGCGGCACTTTCGTCCACAGAAGCACTGCTGTATGAAGCACAGGCAATGGCGCATCTGCGCGGTGAACAGCAGGGGTTAGCCGCAGATCAGATAGTCAAAGGTTATGAAGCTTCCAAACAGCTTGTAGGCAGGGTGGAGTTTGGTTTTGATCCGTCAAGTATAGATAAAGCCAAAGAGGATGCAAAGAACGCCATATTAGATGCTTATAATGAGGAAAAGAAGATACTTGACCATATGAAAGCAATGGGCGAGATAAGCAATTCCGAATATTATGAGCGTCTTATGAAACTTGCCGAGAAGTATTTCAGCGGCAATGAAGAGTACCGCGACAATCTCTGGGAAGTACAGGAATAATACCACGATTATCTTGAAAGCATCAAGGAAACATACAACTGGATAGAAAACTTACTCAGCGCTCTTTCCAAAAAGACTAATGCTCTTATAGATAAAGCTGAGAAATTTATATCATGGCAGAAAAAGAATGCTATGATAAACCGTACCATAAGGTCAGAGAATAATGAGATATCCCAGAACCAGAAAGCTTATCAGTTCTATATGGCAAAAGCTAATTCAACGGGACTTGGCAATGTCTATAAAAAGAAAGTACGTGAAGGCACTCTTGCCATAGAGGAAATAGCTGATGAAGCACTGAATGAAAAGATAGAGGAATATACAGAATGGTATGAAAAAGCACAGGATGTACTTGATACTATAAATGACCTTTATGACCAGCAGAGGGACTTAATAAAGCAGAAACTTGATAACGTCCTCAGTTATTATGATGACATGGACAGCTACCTCTCTTCCGTCACTTCCAAGGTGGAATCACTCATATCCCTTAATGATGAAATGGGAAAACGCAGTTCCCTTACTGAACTTGTGGAACAGTTTGCAAGTCTTTCAGATCAGCTTGATTCCGTAACTAAAAAAGAGATGTTTGGAACTACCGTAACCGAAGGTTCCCTTGGCAGTTCAAAAAGTGTTGCCGATGCCAAAGACCGCGACAGACAGGAACTTATAGATTCAATAAATGCCGCCATTGGTAATCTTGCCGTTTCACAGTCAGGCAATTACACCAAACTTCTCAACAACATAGCAAAGACCAAACTCCAGATAGACAAATATATAGATAAAGGCTGGGACGTTAAGAAGTCAAAACAGTTTGACAAACTGACTGCCAAGCTGCAGAATTATTATGATCTGCAGAATGAACTTGACAAATATGCGACATCAAATACGATAGCCAACTATGAGAAGGTATATACTGCTTATCAGAAGTTACAGAATAAGATAAACAGCGGCAAGACCTTATCCAAGTCCGAGCAGAAAAAGTATGATAAATATACGTCACAGCTTGAGGCTCTAAGAGATCAGGGTTCATCCGCGCTTGATGAACTTTATGCCGAACTTGCCGAAGCTGACGGTACTGCACCGGTACAGTCGGAAGCGGATAAGATACAGGATAAGATAGACGGTATCCGGTCAGACCTTGAGAACAGTGCCACTTATAAAAATCTTATGAAGTCCATTGAGACTGTTGAAAACAAACTGGCAACGCTGGATGATAAAGGCTATGATAACTTATCAAAGAAGCAGAAAAAGACATACGATAAGTTAAAGGCACAGCTTGAAGATTATTATGACCAGAAAGCGGCACTTGATGAAAACGCTACCGCCGCCAACATAGCAGAGTACAATAAGATATATCTTGCATGGAGAAAGTTACAGGATAAACTTGATGCAGGAAAGAATCTGTCTACAAGCCAGTGGAAGCAGTATGAGCAGTATAAGTCACAGCTTGAAGCATATGCGGATGATAAGGCGGATGCCATTGATGAGCTTAATGCAAGCCTTGAAGAAGCACTTGATCCGAGTGATAAACTGGAACAGATAGAAAAGACTTATGAAGACTCCGCACAGGATATCTATGACAGCTACCGGAAGCAGATAGACAGCATAAACGGTGACGTTACCGCGACAAAACAGTACCAGAACCTTTATGCAAATGCGCAGAAACTTGAGCAGAAAAAGGATACAAAGGGCTTATCAAAATCCGAGCAGGCTAAACTTGATAAATATAATGCCGAATTGGAAGCACTGCGCAGCGGCGGTATGAGTACCAACATCTCTGAATATATGAAAACGTGGGAAGCATGGTATAAGCTGCAGCAGAAACTTGACAATGGTAAAACCCTGTCGGCAAATGAAGCCAAAAAGTATGATACTTACAAGGCGCAGCTTGAAGCGTGGAATAATGAGAAGCAGACACAGATAAACGATCTTCTCAGTCTTATGGAAGATGACCTTGAACAGCTTCAGAAAACATACACTGAAAATGTTTCGGAAGCCGAGTCTGAGATCAATGATTATTATGCAGACCTTTATTCCCTTGCAAAACAGATAGCCGAATACAACATAACCACCTTACAGTCCCAGCTCTCCTATATTGAAAGCTGTATATCTTATTATAAGGAACTGGTATCGCTGTATGATACTTTCAGCGGTGATAAATTAAATAAGATACTGGTCGATCTCGGAGAGATTGATAAAGGTGAGATTGCAGACCGCGCAGGCACATATGAAAAATATCTGGAAACGCTTCAGGACAAATATAATACTACTCTTTCAGAAATGGGTGAGTATGATCAGCTTTTAAATGCCCTTGATGCCAATGATTTTGAGTCATCAATGGAACTGTTCAATACTGCAATGGAAGACTACAGGGCAAGCGGAAATACTGCAATGGCTGATAAATTACAGGCAGTCCTTGACCTTCTCAATGAGCGTTCTGTTGATGCCGACAACTGGGGCGAATACGCCGACGAATGGGCTAATGAATGGAATGAGGCGTTATCATCTGCCAGACAGGAACTTATAGGCACTGCATCCGAAATACAGGAAGTCAATGACGCATTAAGGGAGATACGTTTTGAGGACATCACAAACGCCGTAGATGAGCTTGAAAGGGCAAAAGGCATACTCTCTTCCATTGAAGGACTTATCAATGAAGACTGGCTCTTTGATGACGGAGGGCTTACCGAGTACGGACGTGCAAAAGCCGCGCTTTTGGCATCACAGCTTGAAGATGCACAGTCTATGGCTGACGAGTATCTTAAACTTTACAATGAGATACAGGACAATAAAGATACTTATGCATCCGATAAGGCTTATTCCGAGGCTTTGAATGAGGCATTGCAGAATTATTATGATTCGCTTAATGATGCCGCTTCATTTGAAAACAGCCTTGTTGACCTTATGAAGAAAAATTCCGAGGAAGAGACAGACAACCTCAAGGAACTCATAGAAGCCCGCAAAAAGGCTTTACAGGCCAAGAAGGAATACTATGACTATGATAAGTCGATAAAGAACTCACAGAAGGAAATAGACAGCCTTAAAGCGCAGATAATAGCACTTGAATCACTTACAGGTGCAACCGACGCTGCGACAAAAGCCAAACTTGCACAGTTAAAGGCTGAACTTTCCGAAAAAGAGGATGCATTACAGGAAACAAAAGATGAACATACGTATGATCTGCAGATAGATGCACTGGATGACTTTGCGGATTCACTTACGGAAGCACTTGATGATTCTGCTAAATCCGTGGAAGAGATACTTAAAGAGCAGAAAGATATAGTAGAGTCTGCTAAAGAGTTGTACCGGACATCAAGTGACAGCGTACAGGAAACTCTGGATAAGTTAGAGTCCTTTTACAAAGGTATGGGGACTTCTATAGATGGGGTCGATCTTACACCTAACGGAAATGTAAATGATCATACTTCAGGTGTGATATCCGTAAAACCGAGTGTACAGGTCAATAGTTCAGGCGGAATAGAGATAACGGACGAGATACGCAGTTTTGTCCAACAGGCTGCCGAATCATTTAGGAATGGCATTCCTGTACGTGGAACCGATGCAAAGATTCTGGAGGTCATAGACAGAAATATGTTTGATTATTTAACAAGCAATGCGCCTGTTTTTGATTCGTCATTAGCAGCATTAGCATCTCTTCCGGAGTATCTGCAAAGTAAAAATATTGAGCCACAGTCCGTAGTAAATATTCATTATGATAATTTGATCAATGTGGAAGGCAATGTAGATAAGGAAGTTGCTAAGTTGCTGCCAAAGCAATTAGAACAGAGTTTTGAATATACTACGAAAAGACTATATAAAGATTTGAAGCTTTTAAAATAAATATATTGATTTGATTAAGAAACCGCACTCTGAAATATGGGTGCGGTTTCTTGAATGACACAGGTATTGATATACACACTGATTCATGTTGAAAAAATACCCATAGTGTGGCTGTTACAGGTATTTTACAATATTAAGTTTAAGTTAGGCGCAGTAGAGACATAATTCTGTACTGCGTCTTTATGATAGATTTTAAGTGAAGGGACGATGAGGTTATAAACACAGTAATAGAAAAAAATCCACAAAAGACAAGTTATGGTCGCTATTTTTATTTTGCAAATGAATATATATATATAAAATCTTCTTTAAATGAGGTTCCATGTGTGGAAGATAAACTTTCGGATATTTCAAAAGAGGATGAAAAAGTTGTTGTTAGGTATTTATTGGAGATTATGATAGAACATGGTATAATTACAAAAGAAGAATATTATGCCGTTTTATATAAATATAATTAGGAAGTGCGATATATGGAGAATGAAAAATTAAGAGCTGTATTTTATGCCAGAGTAAGTACGGAAGAAGAACAGCAGTTGAACGCAATCGAGAAGCAGATTGAAGAGAATCGGGATATCATCAGTCAAAAAGGCTGGGTTTTAGTTGATGAGTATATAGATAAAGGCATAACCGGTACACAGGCGAAGAAACGGAGTGAATATCTGCGGCTACTCGATGACATTAAGAATGATAAATTTGATATTATAGTGGCAAAAGACCAGTCGAGACTGCAGCGCAATACGCTGGACTGGTATGTCTTTCTGAATGAGATCATTCAAAATCGGAAGAGATTATACTTATATTTAGAAAATACTTTCTTTGATCCAAAGGATAAGTTTATTTTCGGAATCAAAGCAATGATGGCCGAAGAGTATAGCCGGGATCTCAGCAAGAAGGGAAACGCAGCCAAGAAACGCAGACAGGAAAAGGGCAAGCCGATCATTACTAACCGTACATGGGGCTTTAAAAATATTGATGGTAATATCTTGGTAGATGAGGAAGAAGCCAGGATGATAAGAAAAATCTATCAGATGTTCGCAGATGGATTTGGCGGTCGAGTAGTAGCAAGAGCGTTAAGAGAAGATGGGATCAGAAACAGAAATGGAAAAACCCTTTCTGAAAACACGATAAGGGATATTGTGAAAAATCCGCTTTATAAGGGTATTGTGGTTATGAACAAAGAACATTTTGACTTTGAAGCCAAAATGACGATTAAAAACCCTAAGAGTGAGTGGATTTACAGAGAAGGGTTAGTGCCGCAGATCATTGATGATGATTTGTGGGAAAGAGCAAATAAGCAGTTAAACAGTCGGAAAACAGTAGATAGAACACATAACGTTGGGATCAATAAGGGCAATAACATACTTTCATCAAAAATCATATGCGGCGAATGCGGCTCAAAGTATTGGCGAAATAAGCGAAAACAAGGAATATACTGGTACTGCAGTGAGGGGACACGTTCCGGCAAGGCAAGAGAAAATACAGGAACAAAGTGCGTGTCTCTCAATTTGAAGGAAGACGAAATTAAGTCACTTATAGAACATATGGGGCAAAGGTTAATTGATGATGAAAAAAAAGAAGAAGTTTTGAGCAATGCCATAGATAAGATTTTTGCTGAGCTATCTAATCGAAACAGCGCAGAAAGCATAGACAATATTCTCTCCCAGAAAGACAAGCTGATTCAAAAGAAAGATGCACTCATGGATCTTTTGCTAGATGGGACGATTTCAAAGGAGGACTACACTTCTAAGACTGATTCAATCAAAGAGCAGATTTCCGTTTTAGATGAAAAAGAAACCGAAATAGGCAAACATAAGGAAGAAAACGATAAATTATTTAGTCGGTTGAATAGCGTAAGGACTTTGTTTCAAAATAAAGAAGAAAAGGGAATCGAAGTACCATTAATGTGTTCCCATATTGAGCAGATCAAAGTATATCAAAATAGACTTGATGTATATCTTGACTTTCTAAATAACAGTGAGTTTTTGTCTGTTGACTACTTTAAAGAGCGTAATAAAAACTTTTATGATATGCCTATCCAACTGGGTAGAAAGTTATCCTGACGACGTCAAAGCTATCCTTGCCGACGGACACGATCTTGGAAATCACAGCGAGAACCATAAGAATATGTCACAGCTTTCTTCCGCAGAAAAGGAAGAAGAGCTAATGGCGGTACATAGAAAAGTTCAGGAATTAACAGGTTATGAGATGTTTTTGTTCCGTCCGCCGTATGGAGATTATGACAATGATGTCATAAATGTAGCTAAGAAGTGTGGGTATTATCCTATTCAGTGGGATGTGGACTCCCTGGACTGGAAAGATTATGGCGTGGATTCTATTATTAAGACTGTAACGGAGCACAAGCATTTGGGCAACGGCAGCATTATACTTTGCCACAACGGAGCAAAATATACCGCGCAGGCGCTTGATACGCTTATTACGACTTTGCAGGATAAGGGATATGAGCTTGTTCCGATATCACAGCTTATCTATAAAGATAATTATCATCTGAACCATGAGGGCCGGCAGATATACACTGGGGAGGCATAAAAATGACCGGAGAAGGGATATAAGCCATTCTCCGGTTATTTGTTTTTTCATCTAATTGTATTGTTATTTGCATGTTAGATACCTATTATCCCCAACGGCAGTCCATTGTCATTGGTATACCAGTCAATGATGTCTTCGCCTTCTATAACTTGAAGTCTTGCGAGTTCATCGCGACTTTTATCTGTATAAACAATGTCGGCAGACTCTAAGGTAACGCCGTCATTGTTTGAATATTTTACATTAGTTAATCCTAACCACGTATTGGGATACTTTAGTGCCATTTCTTCTCTTGACAAATGTTCCAACGTTTTCACTTTATTGCCCCTTTCTACTTTTTAGTTAAGGAGAATTAATTTATAATTATTATACTACATACGTGAAGAAATTACAAACTAAGCAAAAGGGTTGTTTCTGTCTTACCCGATCGCGCAAGATATTGCATAATGATTTCACCACAAAATCTAAATAATAACATTTTTCCAAAGGCAATTTCGCGACTGCTATTATATTTATCCCTTATTTTTATTTATATTAGTTTTTTATTTGTATCAAATGTGGAAATGACCTGATTATGAGAGTAATATATTTGTATCAATCTATCAAGCAAGATGTATCAAATGCCGCATTTTTTGATCATTAATTCGATACGGCGGACACGGAACACAATTTCCCTCAAAAATAAGGTCATTTTGACAGGCGTTTCAAGAACTGGTTAGAAAACAGAGCATGACATTGTAAAAGTGGGGTAAGTTTTTGCCAATAAATTTTATTTTAGATTTTTCCGGAATTTTTCTGAAAAACAGCGTATTTTGGACAAAAAATACGTTGAGTGGGCTTATATTGATTCGATTTTCTCTTATGACATAGAAAATCAGAAAGTTGTCAATCGGGAGTTGACGGAATCCAAGCGTGTGTTCCGGTTCTGAAGTCATAAGCTGTACACGTTCCGGGAAAGTGTCAAGACTTTCAATCGTTTCCGCGATACGGTTATATTGACCCATAGCATTTTCAGGTGAGTGTAATTGCTCCGCAATATAGGTATATATTTCTTCCATATCGGCAAGTGCCTGATTGGTAATTTGAACTTTGTATTTTTTCATATCAGTGTTCTTTCCTGAATTTTGCAAATGCTGCTGCGGCGTCCTGTACTTTGCCTGCGGATATGTCATTATAACCTGTCTGTAATGCGGCGTGCAGTTCTTCAGCACTCATAAGATCGGCGTTGACAGAGTGCGGTGCTTTAGGGAGAGTTACATTAAAAGGTATGCCGCCGGTTAGAGAAATCTGGTTCAGATACATATCAATAGCTGTTGACATGGGAATCCCCAGTTGTGCCAACACGTCTTCAGCTTTCTGTTTGACGACAGGATTTACTCTCAAATTTAAGGTTGCTGTTTTTTCCATGTTCATCATCTCCTACACATAATTGTAACGCAAATGTCGTTACTTATCAATATATTTTGTGAACATATTTTGGAAATAATACCATTACACTTGTAAAGACTGCACTTGATAAGGTGGAACAGTAAAGCGGTCTGTTTCATTGATTTGATAAAGACATAGACGCTATGGAAAATGAACATACTATGTCGCATGATGAGGCTGTGCAAATGATACGGGAGAAATTAAAGGAGTATTCAGTATAACGTAATAGAAACTATAGAGGCGGCTGATGATGTGCCTATTTCCTCTTTTTCGGTTTTGGTGTTGGCAGTTCCTCATACATGGCGTTGAATAAACCTGTCAAGAACTCTTTGTTGTCAACTTCGTCTACCAACAACATCTCTTTTGCGCCCTTATAGGGTAATTCATACGGAGCTGTTGGCATATAGCTGATTGCTGATTTAATTGGTTTTACAAGCAATCTGTCATCATAGATACCGCCTACGATTTTGCCACGGTAATAGATGATAAATTCTCCCATCATAGCCTTATATGTAATTTCATCCAATTCAGATAATTGCCCTAAAATAAATTCTAAATATTCTTTACTCGACGCCATTATTCAACCTCAAATCCCCGTTTGTCGAACAGTCGCCCACTCGACATTTAATATTATACCACCCAAATGTGAATAAATCTACCGTTTTGACTTTTTCAATTAAGCTCAAATTAAGCTCCAATTTTTTTAGCCCCTATTTTTTAGAGAAAGTAAAACCTGTTAAAATAAAAAATGTAAAAACACTCTGCCACAACGGTGCAAAATATACTTGTTTTATATTGTTAAGCGTAATATACTAATGTTGATTTTGATAATAAATATATTTTTATAAAAATATAATAATCAATATCTGTTAGTTCAGATATTTGCAATATGACCAAAAATTGGCGGAAAAGAGTAAAGATACTATATAGGAGCTTTTCTCGGTAGTTGAGAAATTAAGATGTAAAAAGCATGGAACTAATGAATAAGATAACAACTGTTATTAAAAAAGAACCGGTACTAAGTATTGCGGCGCTGTGTATGATAATATCAATGTTTTTTGTACCGCCGTCAGCAGCGTATATAGATTATATAGATTTTCGCGTCCTCGCGCTGTTGTTCTGTCTGATGTCAGTAGTGGCGGGGCTGACGCGGCATGGTCTGTTTGATAAACTTGCGCATCAGGTGCTTGCGGGTAAGATGCAGAGAAGGGTTTTATTTGCGGAACTTATATTGCTGCCGTTTTTTTCATCTATGCTTGTGACAAATGATGTAGCGTTGATAACGTTTGTGCCTTTTGCCATTCTTATACTGGAGCTGACGGGGGAGCAGAGGTATATGATTTTTGTGGTGGTCATGCAGACGGTTGCGGCCAATCTGGGAAGTATGGCTACGCCGGTCGGAAATCCGCAGAATTTGTATCTGTATTCCGCTTTTCATTTATCGGCGGCCGATTTTTTTCATGTGGTGTTGCTTTATACTCTGCTTGCGCTGCCACTTTTGGTTATGAGTGTGATTTTTTGTCCGAAAGGTGAGGTGTCTGTGGAACTGCCGGAATCGGAGGACAGCGGAAGTAAAAAGCATATTTATATGTATGGTGTTCTTTTTGCGCTTTGTCTGCTTTCGGTGTTTCATATACTGCCTTATATGATACTGCTTGTAATCGTCATAGCGGCGCTTTTTATAATGGACAGATCGTTATTTAGAGATATTGATTACGGGCTATTGTTAACTTTTGTATGTTTTTTCGTGTTTGCGGGTAATATCGGGCAGATCGGCGCGGTACGTACGTTTTTGCAGGAAATGCTTAGAAGTCATCCGCTGCTTGCGTCCATGCTTGCAAGTCAAGTAATAAGTAATGTTCCGGCAGCGGTTCTTTTGTCGGGATTTACGACTGATTGGAAGGCTCTGCTTATCGGTACGGATATAGGGGGCTTGGGTACGCCTATCGCTTCGCTGGCAAGCCTTATTTCCTTGAAGCTGTATATGAAGTCCGAAAATGCGAAGGTGTTAAGATATCTGGGCTTTTTTATGCTGGTGAATATCATAGGGCTTGCGATAGCGCTTATTTTTACTCACTGAATATATTTTTTGAAATGTATTGACAATTTGGAAACACAGTTGTATTATCGTATACAGAAAAAAATATTGATTTTATTGAGCAAAGACGTTCTGTGCGGGCAGGGCGTCTTTTTTTGTGTCTGTGCAGGTATGGCTGCAAAGCAGGAAGGGAGGCTTTATTATGTACGATTTGGATCTGTTGGAGCATACGGATACGGTAAATGAACTTTTGGCGCGGTATGGAGTGAAATTTGGCATTTATAAAAACAATACCTTTAAAGAGCAGCTTTTCCCTTTCGACGCAATTCCCAGGATAATTGAGCATGATGAGTTCGATCATTTGGAAAAGGGTTTAAAGCAGAGGGTCATGGCGCTCAATCTTTTTCTTAAGGACATATACGGGAAAAAGCAGATAGTGAAGGATAATGTGATACCTGAGGATTTTATATTCGCATCGAGCGGTTATATGGCCGAGTGCGAGGGAGTAAGACCGCCTAAGGATATTTATTCTCATATTTCGGGAATAGATCTGGTACAGGCCAAGGATAAAAAATGGTATATTCTGGAGGACAATCTGCGCGTGCCCTCTGGAGCGTCCTATCCCATGATTGCGAGAGAATTGTGCCGCAGGAGTTCGCCGCTTACTTTTCAGAATACCAGACTTGAGGATAACCGCAATTATGCCAGGTTGTTAAGAAGGACCATGGACTATGTCAATGTGGATGAGGGACATACGGTCATACTTACGCCGGGCAGGTACAATGCGGCGTATTTTGAGCACTCTTATCTTGCGGAGAAGACGGGTTCTCATCTGGTAAACGGCTCGGAGCTTGTTGTTGTAGAGGATAAACTTTACTATCAGACTTTTGACGGAAAATTGGAAAGGGTAGGGGCGGTGTACCGTCGTATATCCGATGAATATCTGGACCCGATGAACTTCAATCCGGAGTCGGTTATCGGTATTCCGCATATTTATGACGTATACAGAAAAGGCAATGTGGCGCTGATAAATGCGCCGGGTAATGGTATTGCCGATGACAAGGGAATATATTATTTCGTGCCTAAGATGATAAAATATTATCTGGACGAGGAGCCGATACTCGATAATGCGCCTACATATCTGCCTTTTTATGAGGAGGATATGCGTTATGTATTGGAGAATTTTGACAAACTGGTATTGAAGGATGTGGCGGAAGCGGGCGGTTACGGCGTCGTATTCGGCAGCAGCATGAGCGCTGATCAAAAAGAGGCTTTTATAGGGCTGCTTAAAAAAGAACCCCGAAGGTTCATAGCGCAGGAAGTAATCGATTTTCTGGACATAGATATTCTGGACGGAAGCAGCGAAGTCCCGAGGAAGGCCGATTTGAGGGCTTTTGTGCTTATGGCGGATGAGCCGCTTGTATGGAAGAGCGGACTTACCAGATTTTCAAGAAATCCGGATTCTTTTATAGTAAATTCATCGCAGGGAGGAGGTTTCAAGGACACATGGGTATTATCTCAGTAGAACAGACTGACAGGCTGTACTGGCTTGGACGGTATTCAGAACGGGTCTATACAACTTTGCGACTTTATTCTAACAGCTTTGACACTATGATAGACGAGATCACAGACAGTTATAAAGAGTTTTGCAGAATGATAGATATTCCGGACGTATATGGCTCAAAAGAGGATTTTCAGGCGAAATATCCTTTTGATGAAGAAAATCCTGACTCGATCTTTAGCAACTTAAATCGCGCATATGACAATGCCATTGTGTTAAGGGAAGAGATAGGCTCTGAGACTTTGTCTTATATTCAGCTTGCCATTTACGATATGAATAAGGCAAGGGTGAGCAGGGCGCCGCTTATAGAGATGCAGCGGGTCATCGACAATATTCTGGCTTTCTGGGGAATAGTGGACGATTACATAGATTCGCAGCAGATCAGGAATATAATCAAGACGGGCAAAAGGATAGAACGCATAGATCTGTATGCAAGGCTTGGAATCGACAGAAAAGAATTGATAAGAGAGGTGAACAGGCTCGCGCCCAGGATAGAGCGGAGCGGCATACGCTACGATAAAGGTCGCGTAGATCGTTTAAAAGAGCTTGTGCAACAGCCGCAAATCGATTATTATAGGATTGTAAACGAGGTAGAAACGATCCTATAGAGGTGTTCGATGAAAAGGCTGAAATTCGATTATACTATGCGGATATTTTATGAGACGGCGGTAAGCAGCTGTCATTATACGATAAAATGCATTCCGCCGGTTACCGACCGGCAAAGGCTTCTTAATATCAGAACGGAGCTTGAGCCGAACGATGAAAAGACGGTAAAAAGTGAAGACTCATTCCAAAATCCGTATATATACGGGACTATAACCGTGCCGCATGATATTTTTACGCTGCATGTTAAAGGAGAAGTTGAGACCGGGTTGGCTGATTGTGAAAGAGTTATGGACGAGGCGGCCGTAGGAAAGTTCCGATATCCATATGGGCTTGCCAAAGCGGGTCCCGTACTGCTTGAGTATGTTGAAAAGCTTAAGAAAGATACTGAATTATCGGTACTTTTAAAAGAAGAAGCTTCATCTTATGACAAGGCGTTATGTCTTATGAGAAGGCTCTATGCGGATTATGGATATGAGAAACAGGTGACGGATATAAATACGGGCGCGGAAGAAGCTTTTGCGCTTGGCAGGGGCGTTTGTCAGGATTATTCGCATATACTTATAGCCTTGTGCCGGCACTTTGGCATACCGGCCAGATATGTGGCGGGTATGATGATGGGAGAAGGCTGCAGCCATGCGTGGATAGAGGTTTTGTCGGACGGTGGTTGGTATGGGTTAGACGCAACTAACAATGCGGTCGCGGACGATACATATATTAAGCTCGGCGTAGGAAGGGACGCTAATGACTGTGCCATAAACAGAGGTATAGTCATGGGCGGAGGCAGGCAGAAGCAGGAGGTCAAAGTAGTGGTTGAAGCAGCCGTATAAGAATTGGAGCGGCATTGAAGATATATTGCGTATGATACGCGGCGTAAGTTATATGATGATATTTAACGGTGAAAGGCAGGAGCAGTGATGATAAAGACAGTGGCAGCTATGGATCTGCCTGTGGGAGAAGTATTAAAGATACAGAAAAACCGTATAATGCCGGATAATGTTTTAGAGAGCGAAGATGACAGGCGCGTTACGGGTAAGGAGAATGTATGTTCGCCAAAGAATTTGAAACGGATAAGCGTGGTAACAGGCATTCACGGAGACGAACTCGAGGGCCAGTATGTATGTTATCTGCTTCAGAAGAAGATAAACGAAGACAAAGACAAACTTAGCGGCATAGTGGATATATATCCGGCCATGAATCCGCTCGGAATAGATTCCATCACAAGAGGGATTCCGGCTTTTGATCTTGATATGAACCGCCTTTTTCCCGGCAACAGACAGGGAGACATGACGGAATATCTCGCCTCGCGCATCATAAATGATGTAAAAGGCTCTGACGTATGTATAGACATACATGCAAGTAATATTTTTCTTACAGAAATTCCGCAGATACGTATAAATGAACTGCATAAAGAGAGACTCATACCGCTTGCAAAAGAAGCAAATGTGGATTTTATATGGGTTCACGGAGCCAGTACGGTACTTGAGTCAACTTTTGCGCACAGCTTAAACAGCCGGGGCGTTCCAACGCTTGTAGTCGAGATGGGCGTCGGAATGAGGATCACGAAGAACTACTGTGCTCAGCTTACCGACGGCATTTTAAATCTGATGAAAAAAACAGGCATCTGGCAAGGGGATACGATAACGCCCAAAGAGCCCATAATCTCGGAAGATCCCGACGACGTCAGCTATCTTAACGCAGCAAGGGCGGGTGTTTTTGTGCCCGAAGTCAGGCATTGGGAGCACCTTAAAAAAGGACAGCTTATAGGCAATATAATAGATCCGCTGCGCGGCGTTGCGCTTGACAGTATAAAGTCGCCGGTGGACGGGATTTTGTTCACGATCAGGGAATATCCGATCGTGGACGAAGGTTCGCTTATCGGCAGACTGTTAAGAGATTGACGGTTTTAAGTTTTTTGCTATCTGCTGCATAAAATATTCCGAAATGGAGATTTGTATGAAAAAGAAAGTGATTTACGAAGCCAAGGCTTTATATAGAGATGATTTCCGCATAGAAGGTTATGAATTTGGCGACAGTAAAGGCAGAAAGTCCGTCTGCGTTGTTGGAAGTATGCGCGGCAATGAAGTACAGCAGCTTTATGCCTGTTCACAGCTCGTCAGGCGTTTGAAGAGTATGGAAGCGGAGGAAAAGATCAAAAAGGGTCACAGCATATTGGTGATCCCTTCCGTCAATCCTTATTCCATGAATATCAAGAAAAGATTTTGGTCTACCGACAATACGGACATTAACCGCATGTTTCCGGGCTATGCGCTTGGAGAGACCACTCAGAGGATAGCGGGCGGGGTTTTTGATGTGATACAGCATTACGATTACGGCATACAGTTTGCTTCTTTTTATATGCCGGGGCGTTTCATGCCGCATGTCAGGATGATGAAGGCGGGCTATGAAGACGTCGGACTTGCCAAAAAGTTCGGCATGCCTTATGTGGTGCTGCGCAAAACAAGGCCTTATGATACCGCAACGCTCAATTATAACTGGCAGATATGGGAGACCAAGGCTTTCAGCCTTTATACCACGACAACGGAAAAAGTGGATAAAGACAGCGCGCTTATGGCGATTAGGGGCATTCTTACTTTTCTGGCAAAAGAAGATATCATTGACTACCATGGTCATGACGGCTATATATCACAGGTGGTTGAAGATAAGGATATGACAGCAGTGCGGACGAAGAAAGCCGGTATATTTGAAGCCAGGGTCAAAGCCGGGGACGAGGTCGCCAAAGGAGAACTGATGGCGGAGATCATAGATTCATATGAAGGAGAGGTAATAGAGCGGTTATATTCGCCCGTGGACGGTATAGTGTTTTTTGCGCATGACGAGCCGCTGACCTATGCGAATACCGCGGTATTTAAACTGGTGGTCAAGTGTGAATAAAATCACAATATAAAACAGGTGGTCAAGTGTGAATAAAATCACAATATAAAACAGGCGGTCAAGTGTGAATAAAATTCACAACATAAAACAGATGTTTTACATCATTTGGATAAGAAAATTAAAAAATCTGCCGATATATAATTTAAATATATGAAGCCGCGGTAAAATGCGGGCGCGTATTCCGGTAAAAGGATGTACCGGTAATGTTTGATGTGCCTTATCAGGGAGGATGATATTATGGGCATGGGAATAGGAACGATAAATTCTAACGGTAATAAGATAGTGGCGTTAAGCGCCGGGGCGATAAAGAATTCTTTGGCAGGAACCATCAGGATATCCAAACCTAATAACGTCAAAAAGAAAAAACGTCTGTTTTATAGTTTTAAGAAAATATCCAATCAGATAATGATGTCCAAAACCAGCTCAGGAGCGGCTCGGACGGTGACTAAAGCAAAAATAACAGTCGTTACGTTATTGATGCGGAAAAGAAGCGGCGAGTATGACGACACGGAAGTAGACGCAGCGCTTGAACATGCGAAGTCTATGGAACGTGTCGCCAAGAAGCGTAAACGGCATATAGAGGAAGAAGAGCGGGCGAAATATACGGGCGAAACCATGATAAGCGAAGAAATGGAAGCTGATCCCGAAAAAGAGGCTGCCGAGGCGGAAAATGAAGAGGCGGAAGAGGAAAGCAGGCTTAGTGAGGAAGAGTTAAAGAAACTTGAGGAAGAGTTGGAAGAAGAACTTGAAGAGCTTACTGAAGAATCTCTGGAAGAGTCTCTTAAAGAAATGGCAGACGCCATGGTGAATTCAGTTCATGAGGATATGAGTCCTGAAGAGATAAAAGATCTGGAGAGAAGGCACAGATCCGATGAGCTTAAAGATATAATGGAAGCTGATATCAAATATATGAAAGCCCTGTTTGAAAAGCTGCAGAAAGATAAACAGGCAAGCAGGAGCGCCGCGTTACAATCCTATCAGGAGGCAGTTTCATCTTCGGACGGAACAGCCGGCGCGGTATCTTTGGAACTCTCAGGAGTGGAAGTTCCGGTTGAGGCGCAGCCAAGCGCGGCCGAGGTTGTTGAGGGCGCAAATGTGGATGTGTCGGTATAAAAAAGATATATAAGGAATGGAGATGCTATGGATAATTATGCCTCTGAACCGGCCAAAAGAAAGGTTTATATGGACGTTTTGAGGATCGCAGCGACTTTTGCCGTAATGCTTCTGCATACCGCGTCGCAGTATTGGTATGCAGTGGATGTCGGAAGTTATGAATGGAAGGTATTCAGTTTTTATGACGGAACAGTCAGGTGGGCTGTTCCTGTTTTTGTAATGATCAGCGGGGCATTGTTTTTGAGCAGGGATATAAGCATTGAAAAAATATATAAGAAGTATATATTAAGGATCGTAACGGCTTATATATTCTGGTCAGCCCTATATGCACTGATAAATCTGATTACCGGAAGGAGCAGAGTAAAAAATGCGCTTAGGGAATTTGTTGAAGGTCCATCGCATCTGTGGTTTTTATTTATGATAGCGGGCTTATATATATTGACGCCAATCCTTAAGAAAATCGTCGCAAATGATTTGATTACCAAGTATTTCGTCGCAATTTCGATGGTATTTACTTTTTTACTGCCCTTCATAATCAATATCCTGTCTTTTTATTCGGAAAAGGCGTCATCCGTAGCTGAAAGTGTGGTAGGCAGTGTTTGTTTTACTTTTACGCTTAATTATGTAAGTTATTTTGTACTTGGATATTATCTGAGCAGGATGGATATGAATGGAAAAGCAAGATTGGGAGTCTTTCTGTGCGGTGGCGCGGGAGTTATGGTAACCCTTTTCTCAAATTATATTTTTCCGATTGCGGAGCAGAGAGCAGTGAGCATATTTCATGAAAATATGAGCATAAACGTAATGCTTGTGAGCGTCATGATATTTATGTTGTTCAAATTCGTAAGAAAGTTTGAAGAGCTGACGCCGAAAACTGTCGGAAAGCTTAAAATGCTTTCGGAATACAGTTTCGGCGCATATCTTGTTCATGCTATGGTGATAACCGGTCTTAATCATATATGCGGACTAAATTCACTTTCATTTGATCCGCTGTTTTCGGTGCCGATTATAAGCGTTATCGCTTTTGCGCTCTCCTATATGGTCTCAGCGGTCATTCACCGTATTCCTGTACTTAATAAATATATAGTCTGATATTTGCCCGTTATCAAAGATAATCCTTAAGGTCTTTACAAAGTTCTTCCTCTATGGATATAAGACTTTTGCAGATGTCTTTGGAAGTTTTATCGGCGGCCTGATATTGATTGAGGTATTTGTGCAGTGATTTTACGCCCATATTGCAGCCGTCCGTGAGCACGTCCGCTATTGTGGCATCGGATTCGTTCATGCCAACTTTCATATTGGTCTTGAGCCAGGACATACTTTTGGCCATAGGGCTTGGCTCCTTATCTTCTACATCATGTTCCGAAAGCAGGGAATGTATTTCGTTTCCAAGTTTGGTATGATGACTTTTACTTTCCGATAAGATTGATTTCATTTCACCGTCCCTTACCCTGTCGATAACTTCGTCTATTGAAGAGACTGCCATTTTGGTGCCTGAGTCGCATTCCTTGAGCAATTTTACGGTATCGTTGTATTCCATAGTTTTCCTCCATTCCGCCGCGGTCGCGCCGCAGCTGTTTAAAATCTGTTTGAATATCTTGTGAAATATTTTGATTAATATTTTTGTTTCATTGTATATTATGTCCTGTTAATGACAGGATATTTATGTATTTTGTAATTGACGGGGTTTATTTTGTGGGAATATATGGTATAATAGGCTCAGGCTCGGCAGCCTGAGCCAACAGAATTGCGTAGCAATTCTGGAAAGGACGGATGTAGGGTGTTCGCTTCTGAGGAAGAAGGATATACAGGCTCAGGCTCGGCAGCCTGAGCCAACAGAATTGCGTAGCAATTCTGGAATGAGTGGATGTAGGGTGTTCGCTTCTGAGGAAGAAGGATATACAGGCTCAGGCTCGGCAGCCTGAGCCAACAGAATTGCGTA
>CANRMA010000025.1 GCA_947631625.1 uncultured Lachnospiraceae bacterium
AGATTGCTACATGGTTATTTTCTGGTTGTACAGGTATAGAAGAAATAAATATACCTGATACGGTTACAATAATAGAATATTCTGCGTTCATAGATTGTACAAAATTAAAAAAGGTGAGTATACCAAACAGTGTGATAAAGATAGAGTCCTATGCGTTTGAAAACTGCAGTAAGCTTACCGAAGTAAATATACCGGATAGTGTAACAGAGATAGGGAATTGTACATTTGACAGTTGTACCAATCTGGCACAGGTAACATTGTCAAAAGGGCTTGTAAGTATGGGCGCCGGAGTATTTTGTAATTGTGACAAAATAGAATCAATAGAGATACCAAAGAGTTTAAAAAGTGCAGGATCTTGGACTAGCAAGGGGGGACCATTCGGTTATTGTGACGGTTTAAAAGAAGTAAATTTTGAAGAAGGTACGACAGAGATTGCTACATGGTTATTTTCTGGTTGTACAGGTATAGAAGAAATAAATATACCTGATACGGTTACAATAATAGAAGATTCTGCGTTCATAGATTGTACAAACTTAAAAAAGGTGAGCATACCAAACAGTGTGATAAAGATAGGGGATTATGCGTTTGAAGGCTGCAGTAAGCTTAGCGAAATCAATATACCGGATAGTATGACAGAGATAGGGAATCGTGCATTTATAGACTGTCTCGCTCTACCTCAAATAGAACTGCCTTCCAGTATTACAAACTTTGGCAATTATGTTTTCTCAGGCTGTGCAGGGTTAAAAGAAGTAAAACTCCCGGACAATTGGACAAGAATTGAAGACCGCACTTTTTATAACTGTACCAACCTTGAAAAAATAAACTTTCCAAGCAGCCTGAAATACATAGAAGGCTACGCTTTTTATAAAACCAACCTTTCCGAAGTAATATTACCGGATAAAGTTACGGAGATTGAAACCTACGCTTTCTACGACTGCGATGCATTGACCAAAGTAGTCATTCCCGACAGCGTAACTTCGCTTGGCAGCTACATCTTCGCGGACTGCGAACTGTTGAGCGACGTTACTCTCGGAACGGGCATTACGACTATATCCACTTATGCGTTCAATCTATGCCCGTCGTTACATAAGGTAATCCTGCCGTATCGTGTAAACAAGATAAACGCCAATGCCTTTACCAACTGCACTTCACTTACAGAGATTACCATTCCGAGGGCAACGACGACTATTGCAAGCGGCGTTTTCAGTTATCCGGACAGACTGACCATATACGGCATATCAGGCACTTATGCTGAGATTTACGCTGACAGTATCGGTGCGAAGTTTGTCAACAATGAAGTAAAAGCGACGGCGGTTTCGTTAGACCGGACCGAGCTTCAGTTAGTAAGGGGAGCTAAATCAACTCTTGTACTTAGCATAGAGCCGTCTGATTTTACAGATGCGGTATCTTGGAAAAGTTCGGACGAGGCTGTTGCGACAATAGACGATACCGGCCTTGTTACCGCTAAAAGCATAGGAATGACTAACATCAAAGTTACGGTAGGAGAACTCAGCGCTTCATGCAAAGTTACGGTAGTCCAGCCTGTGACCTACATCAGTTTGAACAAGTCTTCCCTGTCGTTGGAGGCGCACGAAAGCGAGACGCTTACCGTCTATGTGTCGCCGTCGGATGCGGAGAATAAAGAAGTAGAATGGAGCAGTTCTGATGAAAATATCGCATCAGTTGATGCAAACGGCCTTGTAACTGCCATAGCCAAAGGCAGTGCGACAATCAGGGCAGAGGCGAAGGACGGCAGCGGAGTATACGGAAGCTGCAACGTAACAGTTGTCAATAACGGTTACATATGTAGCGATGTAAGCGAACTTGAAAGTGAGCACAACTACGGACTTAATTGTTCCGATTTTTGGCTCTTTACCAAAGCGGGCGCCAAACAGTTGTCAGTGACCTTTGATGAAAATACGGATATAGAAGAAGATTTTGATTTTCTCTATATATATGACGGCAACGGAACCGAGATCGGAAAGTATACAGGCAAGAGCCTTGCGGGAAAAACTGTTGAAATTACAGGAGACACCGTTAAAATAAAACTGGTTTCTGACGATTCGGGAACCGCATGGGGATTTAAAATAACATCTGTTACCGAAAAGAACGAAGAAGGCGGCAGCGGCGACCCCGGCGGGAACCCTGGAGACAATCCGAGCGGAGGGGACAGTGGAAACACTGACGATAACACAGATATCATCCCGGAGGAGGATATGCCCGCAAGCGGCGTTATACCGGACGGTTTATGGATTGCCGGAGTCAAGGCTCAGACTTACACCGGAAAAGCTCTCAAACCCTCAGTCCGCGTATACGACGGTAAGAAGAAACTGAAACTGGGTGAAGACTATACCCTCAGCTACAAAAATAATATAAAGGCTAACTACGATTTTGACCCGGAATATTATACGACATCCGCGCCTACGGTTACGATAAAAGGTCGGGGAAATTATACAGGTACGGCAAGCGCAGCCTTCATAATCGAGCCGATAGATATAGGAAGCAGTCCCGACATATCTGTGGACGGTATTACGCTTGGCTATAACGGTAAGGAACAGAAAAAAGTTCCCGTCTTAAGTTTTAACGGTAAAAAGCTGTCTAAAAATAAAGATTATACCGTATCTTATCCTGATTACGAATTTGGCGCTTATGAAGAAATCGGCGTTTATACGGTCACAGTTGAAGGCGTGGGTAATTTTACCGGAAGTCTTGATGTAAATCTGGAAATTACGGATAAGAAGCTCATAGAAAAAGCCAAGACCGTAAAAATAAAAGATAAGGTTTATGACGACGGCAGAGAGATTGAACTGTCGCAGTCTGAACTTATCGTATATACCAAATCCAAAAATGCGCCTTTGCAAAAAGGCATAGACTATACGGTTTCATATGAAAACAACACTGATGTAGGAACTGCGACGGCCTTAATCAAAGGAATCGGAGACTATGCCGGAACTAAAAGGGTTACGTTTAAGATAGTCGGTACGCCCATAAATAAGGCGGTAGTCGGAGGTATCGAATACAGAGAATATAACGGCCGGAGTCAATATCCGGATTTAAGTGTAAAAGTAAATGGCCAGACGTTGACAATCGGTAAGGATTATACGGTCAAGTATTCGGACAATGTTAACGTAGGAAACGTCAAACTTACGATAAAAGGAATCGGAGCCTACTCCGGAACGATAAAGAAATCGTTTAAGATCGTGGCTTATGATTTACAGAAAAATTCCGCTAACCTGTTGAGCGGACTGTCGGATAACATAACGGCCAAATATACATCCGGAGGCAGCAAACCCACATTGAACCTTAGATTCGGCGATATCGAGCTTGTGGAAGGCAGAGATTACACCCTTTCTTATTCAAATAATAAGAAACTTGCAGACATAAAAGGCGGCTCGGCCAACAAACCGCCCATGATCACGATAAAAGGCAAGGGTAATTTCAAAGGAAAAATTACGAAAACGTTTTCTATAATAAAGAAAAGCCTTGATGATGCCGACGAACCCGTTAAGCTCCTTGCTGCGGACGTCGCTTATGTCAATAAAGCAGGCAAATACATGAGCAAGCCCATACTTACAGACGTGTCCGGTAAAAAATTAAAGGTTGGGAGCGATTATGAAGTAAAATATTATAAGTATGACAAAACAGGCGAAGCAGGAGAGGAGCTTACTGCTGGAAGCATAATGGATGTCAATACCGATATACTTGTTAAAGTAACCGGAAAAGGAAACTATGAAGGCGAGCTCACTGCGGTATATCGTATTTGCGAATATAATTTTGCAAAGGCCAAGATAAGCGTTGCTCCGCAGACCTACACCGGAAATCCCGTCATGCTTAATGAATACGACATCTCCGTAAAAGTCGGCAACAACATGTTATTTTACGGAGAAGATTTCGAGATTATTAAAGATAGTTATGTAAACAATATCAAGAAAGGTACAGCTAGCGTTCAAATTAAAGGTCTGGGCGCTTACGGAGGCGTTAAAACCGTTAAATTTAAGATTCAAACTAAAAAAATGAAAAACTTTAGCGATATAGTCAGAAACAATTAAACCCATTCCATATAATATAAAAAACAGCAGGGAATTTCTCCGCTGTTTTTTATATTATACGCCAGTCTTTTAATATTAAAGTTTGTGATATCTATATATTTCTTTAAATTTGTTAAAACAGTATATGTTTATTAAAAATCGTTTATAATAATTTTTTATTAAATTTATTTTATTTTAATATAATATGTAGTTTATAAATAAGGGTTATGTGTTTGCGCAAAGCTCTGCTTATTTTAAGTGCGGTGAGAAAAAAATATGATATATTAGAGCAGGATTGCGATTTTGTAAAAAGCCCGTGCGGAAGCTGTTAAGTCCAATAAAGCCAAGAGTGATTTTCTTTTCAATATGAGTAATGATATCCGTACCCCTATGAATGATCCCGATATTTATCATCAAGCAGCCTGCCCTGACGCGGCAGATCAACAACATTATCCAAAAGAGAAATATTGTGACCGCTCTTTTTCATTAGCTTATAGCTTTTCTTGTAAGCAGTGGTAAATTTGACATGGTACATCAGTCGTCAGAGCCGCCTTTAGTTCTTCCATGCTGTTGTACCCCTTGATGTCAGAATCTCGGGATATCGCGATAGGAGATGTTTTCTATGGAAAGGTCGGAAATGGTTTTTGAGTGGTTGGCTCGGAGACGTAATGTTACAGTGGAGAAATGGCTGCGGTATGCGGTGGAAAAAATCAAGGCGGACGGGCACGGGGATATTTTTGATATACTCAAAGAAAAATCGGGATTTGTGAGGATAAGATCATGACACTAAAAGATATCAGCAACGGGTCGGATTAGATCATTTGGATAGTAGGTATTCTGTTTGCAATAATCAGAATTATTCTTATCTCCTGACATGGAGCAAACTTTATTGTTGGTTATAATACGGCAAGCAGGGAAGAAAAGAACAGATATGATAAAAAAAGCTATGCAGGGTAGTCGGAATAGGTATGGCGTTGATAACACTTATGATTTTTATCATGGCAATTTGGGAAGCTGTATTGCCTGCATTTTTCTCTACGATATTTCTTGTAATAACAGTGATTGATTGTATTGAAATAATTGTTTTATCAAATACTATTTGTAAGAAGTGAACAGATTTAAATTTTTTGCTGAGAACAATTAGTTTTTTCGAGGGGTGTGCACTTTCGGATTTTTTCTCAAAATTTTGCCCGAAAATTGTGACAAAAAATTCAAAATACACACCCAGAACGAATATTCGATGATTTTTCTTTTCCTGTTTCGATTGGAGAGAAATTTTTTTATAGAGTCGGGAAAAGGTTTATTTTAAGGCATTTCTTGAATAGCTGATCATTTTCACTTCTTCGCCGGTAGGATTCATAGACTGAGAAAATTTATTTGCTATTATGAGTATTGAGGGGTGATTTGGGTGGATGCACCCACCCTCTCAAAAATGAGCAGAAAATTGTTGCCACGAAATTGTATCAAACTTGTGATGTATAAGGTTTCATACAATTTCGCGGCAAGTGGGAGTGATAGTTGGTAGGCGTGTAAGAAAAAGGGGCGCATACCCGTGGAGGGGTGCGTCCATTTTTCTTAGCGACCCGATGTGGAGTCGAACCACATTTTTCCCCTTCATAAGTACATCTGTGCAAAATGTTTCTTTCATATAAGTTGTTTCTTTCATTCATCAGTAGTATCCTTTGTTTTCAATTCAGCAAGCATAAGCCGCTCTAAACGTGAAATATCTGGAAATACAACCTTTTTCCCTCTGGCATGAAGCTGCCGGAGCTGTTTCATATTTGTGATGACTGCCCGGTGAATAGAATGTTTTACAGGGACGGGATTGCTATTGCGGGTATGTATGTGATCGAGATAGTATTCTGTTACCGGAAACATATTTTGTAGCAGGAAGGCTGCTCTCTTTCCGTCAAATTCCCCCATGACGATAGTCAGGCATTTCCCGTATTTATGTACCTGTTTATCATAGATGGCTTGGAATTTGTTTACCCTGCTACTGAGCGGAACCATCCAGAAAAGCTCCGTTTTTTCATCTCGCAGGCAGTAAAAAGTAGGACGGTATGTTTCGTTCTCTTTATTTTGCATGAGTTTGTCATCTTTTACTTTTTCAAAGTATTCATCTTTGATATGGTAAACATATCCTTCTCGATAAATCATAATATCCCCACTGATAAGGTAAAAATAGCCCTACCTTTCGATAGGGCTTGATTTTCAAGCCAGACATTTATTAGACGCCTCTGGTAAGCGAGCAATATTTTCGAGCCGTTCATTTATATGCCGCAAACGGTAAGCGGACAATATTTTCGATGATAGAGTATTCTCATCATCATTATTATCATTATACGCAGGCAACGAAAATATGTCAATTAACTTTAAGAAAATTTTAGATTTTCATTTAACGAAAGATCGTTCCATGGAATGTGAAAAACGGATTTTGAGTGATTGGCGCGGAAATGTGCTGTATTTTTCGAATGATTGGGAAGTATAGCATTGTTGAGGAGTGCATTTGTTTGGTTGAAAGCCGGGGATATTTTTGATATACTCAAAGAAAAATCAGCAGTTTTGGAGATGAAAGATAGTGGTTTTCAAAGAAACAAAGTTTGAATTGAAAGATGGACGGAATGCACTATTTCGGAGTTCCTGCGAAGCTGATGCGGCAGAAATGCTCCATTTTATCACCAAAGCGTCTGGTGAGACGGAGTTTTTACTGAGGTTGTAATTGCGTTTTTACAGGAGTATTGGAATCTTGGGATTGGAACAAGAATGTTTGAGGAAATGATTCAGATAACGAAAAAAAGAGATGGTGTTCGTCAAATCGAGCTTGACTTTATAGAAGGAAACAGCAAGGCAAGAAAACTGTATGAAAAAATGGGGTTTCGCATTACGGGGTAAAACCAGATGCTATATGGATGAAGGATGGCACTTTTGTATATGAGTATATGATGCTAAAACGGCTGTAATTTATTCATCGGCATTTGAAGGAAACAATTATGGGGAAAGCATTATCTGATATGACATTGGAGAAATTGTGGGAGCTGTTTCCCCTATTATTTACCGAGCATAAATAAATATGAAACAAGTGGTATGAAAACGAACAAATACGGCTAAAGAACTTTTACTCTGCAACGGCTATATATGTATGTCGGAAAATAAAGATAGAAAATCTTTTAATTACGGCTATACAAGTGAAGGATTTGCGGAAAGAGTTTTTCATCTTTACCTTCGCTATGAGGGAGATAACGATGAGCTCTATTTTTGTGACTACATGAATTAAAACCCTTTGTTTGCAAAGCAATATGAAGAATTGAAGTTCTCTCTTTGAAGAAGTATGAACATGACAGAGACGGATATACGTCTGCTAAAGCGAATTATGTTATCGAACAGACCCAAAATGAAAAGAGTATTATGGACAGAAATACAGGAGAGGTTAAATTCCCATTTTTTATCGAGAAAAATTAGTTTCTTCGAGGGGCATTCCCGGATTTTTTCTCAAAATTCTGCCCGAAATTTGTGATAAAAAATTCATAATGCAAACCTGGAACGAATATTAGATAATTTTTTTTCCCCGTTTCGATTGTATTAAAGGTTGTCCCGGAATATGGGCGTGATTGAGGTATTATGTTAGAGAAACAGATCGGCGTTTAGTGAGGATAATATGAAACTTGAGAAAATGAATGCTTTTTTCACCGCCCGTTTGAACGGATATGACGAGCATATGATGACGGAAATTGAAGGCGCAGAGGAATTTTATCCCTATACAGCAGCCTTATTGCCGTTGGAACATGATGTAAATGTTCTTGATTTGGGCTGTGGTACAGGGCTTGAACTTGAATACTACTTTACCCTAAACGGTGAAGTGTCAGTGGTGGGGATCGATTTGTCAGCCGATATGTTGGCAGCACTGAAGCGGAAATTTGCAGACCGTAAAATCAAGCTGATTTGCGGTTCTTATTTCGATGTTCCTTTTGAAACAAACTGCTTTGACGCCGCCGTATCAGTTGAATCGCTCCATCACTTCACCGCCGCACAAAAGCTGAAACTGTATAAGAAGCTGAATACCGCGCTGACCGACAATGGATATTTCGTTCTGACAGATTATTTCGCAGAGTCGGAAGAAGAAGAGCGCTTTTACTTTTCAGAATTGGAAAGGCTGAAAAGCGAGCAGGGACTTGAAACAAATGCGTTTTATCACTATGACACGCCACTGACAGTGGAGCATGAAATTGAGGTTCTAAAGAAAGCAGGCTTTTCAGACGTGCGAATTATGCGAAACTGGAAAGCTACTTACACCATACTTGCACGTTGATAACTTCCTGTTTGTCCAACCAACATCTACCACAGTTACAACTAAGTAACAACACAGCGCAAGGGCGGTTATGAACGTGAAGTTTGTAGCCATCTTTTTTGTTTCGAAAGGGGCAGAGAATGATCTGGCGAGCAATCGGCCGGATCTGGTGCTGTTAGATTATGAAATGCCGGTTGTAGACGGCAGTCAGGTGCTTGAGATGATCCGCTCTGATGTGAAATTTTTTGATATTCCGATTATTTTTCTGACCGGTAAAAGCGATGCCGATATCGTGACTAAAGTAATTAATACTCTTAAAACCGGACGGCTATCTTTTAAAGACTATGCCGCCCTAAAACTTATGATATCGCGTTGATTATTTCTGCCATAGTTTTGGTCCTGTTCATGGTATAAATATGTATTCCGTCCACTCCTTTTTCCTTAAGATCAAGAATCTGGGCGATTGAATAATCGATTCCGGCCTTGCGCATGTCGTCCGGATCGTCGCCGTAGTTGGCTATTATATCAGCCAGTTTTTTAGGCACGGAAGAACCGGAGAGCGTAACGCTTGTTCCTATCTGTTTGGCGGAGGTTATGGGCATGATGCCCGCGCAGACAGGTACCGTGATGCCTGCGGCTTTGGCCTTATCCAGAAAGTTATAAAATAAAGCATTATCAAAGAACATCTGCGAGATCAAAAAACTGACACCTGCGTCAGTTTTTTCCTTCAGATGTTTTAAATCTTCTTCAAAACTTGCAGATTCATAATGCTTTTCCGGATAGCAGGCGCCCGCTATCTGAAAAGAAGTAGATGACTTAAGGTATTTTACCATATCGCTTGCATAGAAAAATTCCCTTTCGTTAAACTGCTCGTCGCTCATGTACTGCGGTCTGTCGCCGCGCAGAGCAAGCACGTTTTTGATGCCTTCGTTTTTCAGAAGCTCACAGTTCGTTTCAAGGTCTGCTTTTTTAAATCCCACACAGGTTATATGAGCTATTGAATCTATGTTGAGTTTATTTTGAATATAAGACGCGATCTCAACTGTCTTTTTGGACTTGGAACCGCCGGCGCCATATGTGCAGCTCATAAAATCCGGCTTTAAGAGCGCAAGCTTGTCCAACGTCGCGAAAACAGACTGAAATTCATCATCTTTTTTGGGCGGAAATACTTCAAAAGATACAGTGGTTTTAGTTTTGGACAATAAATCGTTTATCATAATATTTGACCTCTTTCTCTTGCTTTTATACCTAAAATATCGTAACATAATTCTAGGTATTAATCAAGGAACGGCCGCTAATAAAAAGTAGATAATGAGAGGAAAAGATCATGAGTGAACAAAAAGGAACGGAATTTCAGAGCACATCGACATATGTAGCTTCCAAAGAACTGTTGGCAAGCGTAAATGTGGCGATAGCGCTGCAGAAGCCCCTGCTTATAAAGGGTGAACCGGGTACGGGCAAAACTATGCTAGCGCAGGCGGTAGCGCAGTCGCTTGGCAAAAAGCTTATCGTATGGAATATCAAGTCCACCACGAAAGCGCAGGAAGGGCTGTATGTTTATGATACGATACAGAGACTTTACGACGGGCAGTTCGGCGAAGAAGGCGTGGACGATATATCCAGATATATCAAACTGGGTAAGCTCGGAGAAGCGTTTGACAGCGACGAACAGGTCATTCTGCTGATAGATGAGATCGATAAGGCGGATCTGGAATTTCCCAACGATCTTTTATGGGAACTGGATCAAATGGAATTTTATATTCACGAGACTAAACGTACGGTCAAGGCAAAGCACAGGCCGATAGTTATTATAACCTCCAATGCGGAAAAGGAGCTTCCCGACGCATTTTTGAGAAGATGTATTTTTCACTATATAGATTTTCCTAATGAAGAACTTATGGAGGAGATTGTAAAAACGCATTATCCTAACGTAGAGGAGAAGCTTTTAAAAAATGCAATGGAGGTATTTTATTGGATACGTTCCATTAAGGACGTGCGTAAAAAACCCTCCACGTCGGAGCTTATAGACTGGATAAACGCACTGCAGATAGGCGGCATTTCCGCCGATAAGCTGCGCGAAGAACTCCCCTTTGTAGGCGTGGTAGTAAAAAAAGACGAGGATCTGGAGACTATCAGGCACAGGATAGATTGATTTTAAGAGAGGCATATTTATGTTCGCTAAATTTTTTTATACATTAAAAGCCAAAGGACTTCACGTAACGCTGACAGAGTGGCTTACGTTGCAGGCTGCGCTGGATAAGGGGCTTTGCAACAGCAGTCTGACGGAATTTTATTATGTGGCCAGAATGATACTCGTAAAGTCGGAGACGGAATTTGACAAGTTTGACATGGCCTTTGACGAAGTTTTTAAGGGTATTCAGTCGGAAAATGAAATCAGTAAAAATATGTTGAGGTGGTTGGATAAGTCGGAATTTATAGACGATTACCATGAAGAAATGCGCAGCGTAATGAACGAAGAGGAAGTTCATATTGACAAAGAGGAAGTGGAGCAGAAATTTAAAGATCGTTTGCGGGATCAGGATTCCGAGCATAACGGCGGAAGTTTCTGGATAGGAACTATGGGAAAGACTTCTTTTGGCAATATGGGCGGCAATATGGGCGGCATCAGGGTCGGCGGTTCCACCGGCTATCAGTCTGCGTTTCAGGTAATAGGCGCCAGAAAATATCGTGATTTCAGAGATGACAGGATTCTGGACAACAGACAGTTTGTGACGGCGCTTCGCAAGCTGCGTCAGTTTTCGACCAAACTGGATATACCCAAGACCGAACTTGACATAGACGGAACCATAGATAAGACCTGCAATAACGGCGGCTGCCTGCAGATCGTTATGGAAAGGCCCAGAAAAAATGCGGTGAAGCTGCTGCTTTTAATGGATTCCGGCGGAACTATGATACCGTACAGCAATCTTTTAAACGAGCTGTTCCAGTCGGTGCATAAGTCCAATCATTACAAAGATGTCAAGACTTATTATTTTCACAACTGCATTTATTCCAAACTCTATAAGACGCCGGAATGTGAGAACGGGGATTGGATAGATACGGAATGGATGTTCAGAAATCTTGACAGCGATTACAAAGTGATAATCGTAGGAGATGCGGCTATGGCGCCGGAAGAACTCTATTCCGAGTCCGGTAATTACCGAGGCCCCAACGGCGGACTGTCAGGTTTGCAATGGCTGCAGCTTATGAAGAAGCATTATAAAAAGATAGTATGGCTGAACCCCAAAATGGCGCCCGGTCATGCGCCATGGCGGGAAGCGGAGACTGAGATCAAAGGTATGTTCCCTATGTATAAGCTGACGGTAGAAGGGCTCAACCGCGCTATGGTGAAGCTTATGACGAATAAGTGATTAGATAATGCAGACTAAGTATAACTATGGTGTCCTGTATTATAAAAAAATATAACTTCTGTATTATAAAAAACTGTATTATAGACACTGTATCATAAAAATAACACTGTATTATAAAAATATAATTTCACGCTTGACAATATATATTTTTTTGTATAAGATAGTTATAATTTAATACTAAAAGCGATGAAAAGAACAAGTAGTAAATGACGGAACGGACAGAAAGCAGCCGGTTGATGAGAGGCGTTGCGGGAAGTCTTTTATGAATACATCTTGGAGCTTCATGGAAGAATGAACGGTTTATCGTATATTTTGGAGCGCAATATACAATATTATAATATGACATATTAAATATTGCAGTTCTGCTTATATGCCGACGATCGTTTTAGTAGTCCATGACGGAGGAATGCACGTTATAGCAGGAGAGTATAGCTGTATAGTCTCTACATTACAGTCGTACTTATTGAGGCAGACAGTGTGAGCTGTTTGTGAAGTTAGGTGGTAACACGAGTTTATACCTCGTCCTTTCAAAATGAAACGGACGGGGTTTTTTATTGCGAAACTATTTTTACTAAATTCGTCACTCTGACAACGGTTTTGTAAGTAATTACAGTATGAAAAATAAATAATGGAGGAAGATTATGAAAATTTATGAAGAACTGCAGGCAAGGGGCTTGCTTGCACAGCTTACGGATGCGGATGAGATACGCGAACTCATCAACAACGGCAAAGCGACATTTTATATCGGTTTTGATCCGACTGCGGACAGCCTTCATGTGGGACATTTTATGGCGCTGTGCCTTATGAAAAGACTGCAGGAGGCAGGAAATAAGCCGATCGCATTAATAGGCGGCGGAACTGCCATGATAGGCGATCCTTCGGGAAGAAGCGATATGCGCAGTATGATGACCAAAGAAACAATAGAGCATAACTGCGAATGTTTTAAGAAGCAGATGAGCCGTTTTATTGATTTTTCCGACGGGAAGGCGCTTATGGTAAACAATGCGGACTGGCTTGCAGGACTTAATTATATTGAGTTTATCCGCGACATAGGGGTGCATTTCAGCGTAAACCGTATGCTGACTGCCGAGTGCTATAAGCAGAGAATGGAGAAGGGGCTGAGCTTCCTTGAATTTAACTATATGATCATGCAAAGCTATGATTTTATGGAGCTTTATAAGCGATATGGCTGCAATATGCAGTTTGGAGGCGACGATCAGTGGAGCAATATGCTTGGAGGCACCGAGCTTATCCGCCGTAAACTCGGTAAGGACGCATACGCGATGACGATCACGCTTTTGCTCAATTCTGAAGGCAAAAAAATGGGTAAGACGCAAAAAGGCGCGGTATGGCTTGATCCTAACAAGACGACGCCTTTTGAGTTTTATCAGTATTGGAGAAACGTCGCAGATGCGGATGTGCTTAAATGTCTTAGGATGTTGACTTTCCTGCCGCTTGAACAGATAGATGAAATGGATAAGTGGGAAGGCAGCCAGCTTAATGAAGCTAAGGAAATACTGGCATATGAACTTACCGAGCTTGTTCATGGCAAAGAAGAAGCGGATAAGGCGAAGGAAGCTGCCAAAGCGCTTTTTGCAGGCGGCGGCAGTTTAGAGAATATGCCGACTGCTACGCTTACCGATGATAAATTCATAGACGGAAGCATAGATATACTGGGAATTTTGGTCGCATCAGGGCTTGCGGCTTCACGTTCGGAAGCGCGCCGCGCGGTTGAGCAGGGCGGAGTCAGCGTAAAAGGCGAGCGCGAGAACGATATCAAGAAAAGCTACACCAAAGATGAAATTGCCGCAGAAGAATTTATTATTAAAAAGGGCAAAAAGAGCTTTAAAAAAATAGTGGTAGAATGAAATAAATAAAACCAGGTAATTGTGAAACTCTCTCTCAACGCATATTGATTGTACAGATTTAACAAACACCATGCAGGCGCTCTGAGCCCGCCGGTTCTTAGGCTGCGTATTTTGCAGCCTTAGCGCCGTTGCGAGGCTCAATGCAGCGAAAGCGTGCCTGCAAGGTTTTGTTAAATTTGTACAATCCCGATAACGTAAATCATAGTTTTGCAATTATCTAAAATAAATAAAACGAAAGTGAGGAAAAAATATGGCTGACAAAAAAAGGACTTTGATGTCTTACACTCCTGAAATAAAGGTGCTTGACTGTACGATAAGGGACGGAGGACTTGTAAACGATTTTTATTTTACGGATGAATTTGTAAAGGATTTATATCAGGCGAACATAAATGCCGGAGTGGATTATATGGAGTTTGGTTACAAAGCCTCTAAGGAGATGTTCGACGTAAATAAATTCGGCAAATGGAAATTCTGCGACGACAAAGATATAAGGGCGATCGTAGGAGATAATAAAACCGATATGAAAATCTCGGTTATGGCGGATGTCGGCCGCTGCGATTACAAAAAAGACATTATAAACAAAAAGGACAGTCCGGTAGACCTTGTCAGGATAGCTACATACATAAATACTATTCCGGCGGCAGTTGCGATGATTGAGGACTGCACCAAGAAGGGGTATGAAACGACCGTAAACATTATGGCGATTTCCAAATCCAATGAAGTGGATATAGATGCCGCGCTGGAGCTTTTGTGTCAGAGCAGCGTGGGCTGTATTTATCTGGTTGACAGTTACGGTTCTCTTTATCCTGAGCAGATAAGCAGGCTTTCTGACAAGTATCTGGAGATTGCGGATAAGCATGGCAAAAAAGTCGGCATACATGCGCATAATAATCAGCAGCTTGCCTTTGCCAATACCATTGAGGCATTAAGAAGGGGAGTAAGCTATCTTGATGCGACGGTAAGCAGCTTGGGACGCGGCTGTGGCAACTGTCCGAGCGAACTGCTTTTAGGCTTCTTAAAGAATCCGAAATACACTATCAATCCGCTTTTGAAGTTTATTGAAAAGCATATCGTGCCTTTGAAGGAGTCAGGCGTTAAATGGGGCTATGACGTACCTTATCTTTTAACGGGTATTTTGAACCAACATCCCAAGACCGCGATCCAGTTTTCCAAAGAGGACAGAAAAGACTATCATAACTTTTATCTGGAGCTGCTTGATAATTTCTAAATGTTTAAAAATGCTGTTTATTATTGTATATAGCCTGCAGGTTCTCCATTTTGGAGCCCATATTTACCAAAAGGGCATCCAGCAGTGTTATGGCTGCCATTGACTCGACTACCACAACGGCTCTTGGAACTATTACCGGATCGTGCCTTCCTTTTATTGCAATTTCTATATTCTCGCCACGATTATTTACGGTATGCTGTTTCCGGAAAATGGAGGGCGTGGGCTTTACGTGCGCGCGGAAGACGATAGTTGAACCGTCGCTTATGCCGCCTAAGATTCCGCCTGCATGATTAGTCTCTTTGCAGACCGTATTGCCGTTCATTATAAATGCGTCGTTGTTTTCACTGCCTTTGCGGGAGGATACTTCTGTACCGTCACCGATCTCCACTGCTTTTACGGCGCCGATAGACATGATGGCTTTGGCGATGTCGGCGTCGAGTTTATCGAATACCGGCTCGCCCAGTCCTGCCGGACAGCCTTCTATTTTACATTCGATAACGCCTCCCGCCGAGTCGTAATTTTTCATACATTCTGCAAGGTATTCCTCGGCTTTTTTGGAAGCTTCGTAATCGGGCATACAGGTAGGAGTGGCTGATATCGCCTCCAAATCAAACGAATTTTCGTTAATATTTATAGGGCCTATCGATTTCGTATAAGCCGTAAGTTTTATTCCGAGGCTGTTTAATATTTTGGATGCGACTGCGCCTGCGGCAACCCTTCCTATCGTTTCCCTGCCGGATGAGCGTCCGCTGCCTCGGTAGTCGCGGAAACCGTATTTGGCGTCGAAGGTGTAGTCGGCATGGCCGGGGCGGTAATAACTTGCGATCTCGCCGTAATCCGAAGAACGCTGTGAGGTATTGTATACTATAAGCGATATGGGAGTGCCCGTTGTTTTACCCTCGAATGTGCCTGAGAGAATCTCTACTTTGTCGTCTTCTTTTCGAGGAGTTGAAATTTTGCTCTTGCCGGGTTTGCGGCGGTCAAGAAAGATTTGGATGTCTTCTGTGTCAAGAGGCAGACCTGCAGGACAGCCGTCGATAACGACGCCTAAAGCCTTCCCATGCGATTCTCCCCATGTTGTTATCTTAAAAAGTTTACCGTAAGATGATCCGGACATAGTATGTTTCCTTTCAGTATAAAAAATTTAATAGACGATTGCGAAAATATTATTCTGGTAAGCGGTTGGCAGCTTTTTATACCATAATAATTAATATTAACATACTTTACATAACAAAAAAAGATGTACAAATAAAAATTTTGTGTTATTATATATATTAGGTTTTTATTATTTGAAGTATATTTGAAGTATTTTGTTGTTTTATCGCAATGTGAATTGCGTGAGAGTGGTGTAAGTGGAGATGAAAAAAACTTTTCGCGAAAAGGTAATGCAAAGCTTCGCGGTGTTTGCAAAAAAGCATAGATTTTTAAAATATCCCGGTATTGTGGTTATGGCTATGGTACTGAGCCTGTATTATCTGTGCCGTCATTTTGCCACAAATGGTAAAAGATATGCGGGGATAGCTTTTTCACTGTTGTTTTTTATATCAAGCTGCAGTTTTTCTTTTGCTGTTTTTACGGGGCAGTCCGGTTTTGTGGACGCCGCGCAGGCATATAGTGAAGTAGTTGAGTATTCCGATGTGGAACTTGCGGTGGAAAAGGAAGTTAAACCGGATGAGGACATGCTTTCCGTTTATGAGAGTGAATTGGAAGAACATGGTTTGTCTGAAAATGATGAAGATGCCGCCTCTTATACGTTGGAAGATATATTGGACAATGCGGAAGCTTATTCGGAAGCAGAAGTGACCGATGGTGAAGAGACATCTTTGGAAAATGAAGAAAGTAAAGAACAGGCGGATAATGAAGCAGGAGCCGACCTGGATAAGAAGGAAGCCGATAATTCCGTCAGTGAAGAGGAAACGCCGGAATTTGACAGCAGCGACTGGCGGCTTGTGCTTGTAAATAAACAGCATCCGATACCTGAAGATTACAATTTTGAGCTTGGCGCGATAAAGGGCGATATGAAGTGCGATGAAAGGATCATAGCCGACCTTCTGAGTATGCTGCAGGCTGCTAAGGAAGACGGTATCAATCTTGCAGTGCGTTCCCCGTATAGAACGCGCGACAGACAGGAATTTTTGTTTGGTCAGAAGATAAACAGATATATGGGGCAGGGGTATTCTTATATGGAAGCATATAAGACTGCTTCACAGATCGTAACCATACCGGGTTCAAGCGAACATCAGATCGGGTTGGCTCTGGACATAACATCTGATTCGCATGTAGGTCTGGACGAAGCTTTTGCCGATACTGAGGCGGGTAAGTGGCTTGCTGAAAACAGCTGCGAATATGGCTTTATTTTAAGGTATCCGCTTGGAAAAGAATATATTACCGGTATTGAATTTGAACCCTGGCACTTCAGATATGTGGGAAAAGACGCCGCGGTCATTATTATGAAAAATAATATCTGTCTTGAAGAATTCTGGGACAAGTATATGTAAACGGAGATTAGCTTTGAATGTTTAAGATCATAAAACAAGAAGGCAGGGCCAGGCGGGGAGAATTTGCCACTGTTCACGGGACAATACAAACGCCTGTTTTTATGAACGTAGGGACTGCGGCAGCTATAAAAGGCGCGGTTTCCACAGAAGATCTTATGCAGATAGGCACGCAGGTGGAACTGTCGAATACCTATCATCTTCATGTAAGGCCGGGCGATCAGGTCATTAAAAAGCTTGGCGGACTGCATAAGTTTATGATTTGGGATAAACCGATCTTAACCGATTCTGGCGGATTTCAGGTTTTTTCACTGGCGGGGCTTCGTAAGATAAAAGAAGAAGGAGTCTATTTTAATTCTCATATAGACGGTCGTAAAATCTTCATGGGGCCGGAAGAAAGTATGCAGATACAGTCAAATCTTGCCTCCACGATAGCAATGGCCTTTGACGAATGTCCGCCGAGCATGGCGGAGAGAACATATGTTCTAAAATCCGTAGAACGCACAACAAGGTGGTTGGAACGCTGCAAAAAAGAACTGTGCCGATTAAATTCCCTTGAAGATACGATCAATCCGGATCAGCTTCTGTTTGGGATAAATCAGGGCGCTGTTTTTGATGATATAAGAATAGAACATGCCAAAAGAATAAGTGAACTGGATCTGGACGGTTATGCGATAGGCGGTCTTGCCGTGGGCGAGAGCCATGAACAGATGTATCATGTCATAGAAGAGACTGTTCCCTATCTGCCAAAAGATAAGCCTGTGTATCTGATGGGAGTCGGAACTCCTGCCAATATACTTGAAGCGGTAGAGCGCGGAGTTGATTTTTTTGACTGCGTATATCCGACAAGAAACGGAAGACACGGCCATCTGTACACCAATAAAGGAAAGATAAATCTTTTCAATGCAAAATACGAACTTGACGCTTCTCCGATAGAAGAAGGCTGCGGCTGCCCGGTATGCCGCAGAGGGTACTCAAGAGCTTATATAAGGCATCTTTTAAAGGCTAAGGAAATGCTTGGCATGCGCCTTTGCGTACTCCACAATCTGTATTTTTACAATACAATGATGACCGAAATAAGAGACGCGCTTGATAAGGGAGAATTTAAAGCATATAAGAAAAAGAAGTTGGAAGGCTTATAAAAATACTTGTTTTCCTGACAGCTTTTGTGTATAGTGTTATAATGCAGATGCAGTTTGTAAGTTATAGAATGAAAGGAGATTTATTACTATGGGAATATTATTAACTACGCAGGATGCAGCGGCGCAGCAGGCAGGCACAGCGGCGGGCGGTGGGCTTTTTATGGTCATATATATTGTGGTTATTGTTGCCGCAATGTATTTTATCATGGTTCGTCCCCAGAAAAAGGAGCAGAAGAGAGTGGCGGCCATGCTTGCTGAACTTGCGGTAGGAGATGCGGTTTTGACAAGCAGCGGTTTTTACGGAACGCTTATAGATATTACGGACGATACGGTTATCGTGGAATTCGGGAATAACAAGAACTGCCGTATCCCTATGCAGAAATCGGCGATCGTTCAGATTGAAAAACCGGATGCTGAGTAAATTATATTATTCATGATGTTATAAAATATCTGCATGAAATTTAAGCGGATAAAAGTTTTATATCGCATGATGATATTTGTTAAAGTTTTAACGATTAAATATGATTTTAGTAAGATGCATTTCGGTGCATCTTATTATGCTATATGGAAAGATCAAAATTAATTAATACTATCGGATCAATATGGATAATGATCTGCTTATGGGCATAGCATGTTTAGATCCGATATCAGGGAAGGGGCATGGATAAAAGATGGAATTGAATATTACCTGTATACCGGGAGACGGCATAGGGCCGGAGATAGTCGCCGAGGCTAAGAAAGTTCTTGACGCCGTGGCCAAAAAGTTTGGACATACCATGAAATATACGGATATTCTGATGGGAGGAGCGTCCATTGATGCTTACGGAGTACCTCTTACCGATGAAGCCATAGAGACGGCAAAGAGCGCGGACGCCGTGCTTATGGGCTCGATAGGCGGTGACACTACTACTTCACCGTGGTATAAACTGCCGCCGGAGTTAAGACCCGAAGCAGGACTTCTTGCAATCAGGAAAGCGCTTAATCTGTTTGCAAATCTGCGCCCCGCGGTGCTTTATGAAGAACTTGCAGGCGCCTGCCCGCTTAAGGAAGAGATATCGGCCGCAGGTTTTGATATGCTCATAATGAGAGAACTTACGGGCGGACTTTATTTCGGAGAGCGTAAGACAGTTGAGGAAAACGGTGTTTTAAAGGCAATCGATACCCTTACTTATAATGAGAATGAGATCCGCCGTATCGCGGTCAAGGGTTTTGACATAGCAATGAAGAGAAGAAAAAAGGTTACCAGTGTGGATAAGGCGAATGTGCTTGATTCTTCCAGACTGTGGCGTAAAGTGGTTGAGGAGGTCGCAAAAGATTATCCGGAAGTTACTTTGGAGCATATGTTGGTTGACAACTGCGCCATGCAGCTTGTAAAAGATCCCGCGCAGTTTGATGTTATACTTACCGAAAATATGTTCGGTGATATTTTGTCCGACGAAGCAAGCATGGTCACAGGTTCAATAGGAATGCTTGCCTCCGCCTCGCTTAACGATACCAAATTCGGTCTTTATGAGCCAAGTCATGGTTCGGCGCCGGATATCGCGGGCAAAGACATAGCCAATCCTATAGCTACCGTGCTTTCGGCCTCAATGATGCTGCGTTACAGTTTTGATCTGGATAAGGAAGCCGATGCGATCGATAATGCCGTTAAAAGTGTATTAAAAGACGGTTACAGGACAGGCGATATAATGTCCCGGGGCTGCGCGCAGGTTGGCTGTAGGCAGATGGGGGATTTACTGGCACAAAGGATATAAGCGATGTCCGGATCAATGTCAAAGTCAATGCCAAAGTCAATGCCCGGGTTTAGGTCTAAGTTAAGATCTAAGTTAAAGAAAACGGATTGGGAAAGCAGAATATTTATTGTCTTTTTGTTCGTTATGGCGATATATTACGGTTGGCGGCTTTTTGCGCTCACGCCGTGGTATGACGAGCTTTATACTTACTATTACTTTATAAGCAGGGGACCGGTTTATGCAGCCATACACTGGCCGCTGCCCAATAATCATGTGGGATATTCAGTGTTGTCCGCGCTGCTTGATCTGTCAGGCAATTCTGCGATAGGTTTAAGAGGGATATCATGGCTTGCAAGCCTTATCAGCCTGTGCCTTCTTTTTGCGATAGGCAGGCTTATCTTAAAAAAAGGCTATGCGCTTGCGCCGGTATTTATCTTTGCCTCAATGGAGATGGTTAATTCGCTTGCGGTGCAGGGAAGAGGCTATGCGCTCGCCTCCTGTCTGTATCTTGCGGCTTTGTACGGGCTTATCCGTATCGCAGTATTTAAGAGTGAAAGCATAATAAATTATTTGATCATAGGCTGTTCGTTCATCTGGGGGTTATATACGCTCCCAAGCAGTGTTTATTACGTTATTCCGTTATGTTTTACGGGCGGCATATGGCTGCTTATGCAGAGGCGTATCAAGGAGCTTGTTAAATTGTTTGCGGCTTCCATCATAAGCGCGGTATGTACGACAGGGCTGTATTCCATAATATGGTTGGCGATAGGTTCCAATCTTTTATCCAAGACTGCAGGCAGCGCCTATTATGGTCTGGGGCACGTTTCCATTATTACGAAAGCGCCGTTTAAGGCGATGCGGACAGGCATTGAATATATGCTTGACACTCCTTATATACAGAGTGTGGGAAGAGACGGTTATATGACGCAGTTTGCCGGGTGGCTAAAAGCGTTGTTTGAAAATTATTATGCCGGTTTGTCCATACCTTTGCTCATTATCGTATGTATTGGGCTTATCATTATAGCCGGCAGGATGATCGTTTATAAAAAAATGCGCAGCTTTACCGAATTGTATCTGTTAGTATCGTTTGCGCTTACGCCGCTTATGTTAATAGCGCAGGCTTCGCTGCCTTACTACAGGGTATTTTCGTTTTTTGCGGTTCCGGTAAGTATGATGATAATATGGCTGTGCTCAGGCGTGGGAACCGTGGCTAAGCGTACTTTGAAAGCGGAAAAGTCAGGTTTCGGACTGTTTTCGGTCTGGGTGTGCATTACCTGTGCGCTTATCTTAATAAAGCTGCTGCCGCAGTACAATAATCAATACGGCGACAGAGAAGCGGCCATACAGGATGCGCTTGAAAAGATAGAACTTAAGGAAGACGATATCATCTGTGTCACGGACTGTGACCAGGAATATCTTGTAAAATATATTTATGATACTGATAATATAACATATATTCCGCAGGAAGCGGATTATATTGTATTTGACAATAAGCTTTTTTTGCCCGAAAATATATATGCGGGTTGGGATTCCTCTGAGGAAGGCTGGAAGCTTTATATGAATTATGATGATGTACCCAGAGCTTATTTGGATAAAGAAACCGAAATATATTATGAAAATGACAGATGTGTCATTTTTGCAAAAAAAGGAGAGATAGGAAATGAAAAGTGACAATGTAAAAAAAGGTATGCAGCAGGCGCCGCACAGAAGTCTGTTCAATGCGCTTGGTTTCACCGAGGAAGAAATGAATAAGCCTATGGTCGGCATAGTGAGTTCATATAACGAGATAGTGCCGGGGCATATGAATCTGGATAAGATAGTCAACGCGGTAAAGCTCGGTGTGGCTGAGGCAGGAGGCGTTCCGGTGGTATTTCCTGCCATTGCGGTATGCGACGGAATTGCAATGGGACATATCGGAATGAAATATTCACTTGTCACAAGAGATCTGATCGCTGATTCTACTGAGTGCATGGCGCTCGCGCACCAGTTCGATGCGCTTGTAATGGTGCCTAACTGTGATAAAAATGTTCCGGGGCTTTTAATGGCTGCGGCAAGGATAAATGTTCCCACCGTCTTTGTTTCCGGCGGGCCTATGCTGGCAGGACACGTAAGGGGACAGAAGAGAAGCCTTTCTTCCATGTTCGAGGCTGTGGGCGCTCATGCGGCAGGCGCGATGAGCGAGGAAGAAGTAAGGGAATTTGAGGAAAAAGTATGTCCTACCTGCGGTTCCTGTTCAGGTATGTATACGGCCAATTCCATGAACTGCTTAACGGAAGCCCTTGGTATGGGGCTTCGCGGCAACGGCACGATACCTGCGGTATATTCCGAGAGGATCAAATTGGCCAAACATGCAGGTATGGCTGTTATGGAGATGTATAAAAAAGATATCAGACCGAGAGATATCATGACAAAGGACGCTGTTTTAAATGCGCTCACAGTGGATATGGCGCTTGGCTGTTCTACCAATTCAATGCTGCATCTTCCTGCGATAGCGCATGAAATAGGCTTTGATTTTGATATATCATTTGCGAACGAAATAAGTGAAAAGACGCCTAACCTCTGTCATCTTGCGCCTGCGGGCCCTACCTATATGGAGGATCTGAACGAAGCGGGCGGCGTCTATGCGGTTATGAAGGAACTTGCCGATGCAGGACTGTTAAATACGGGCTGTATGACGGTTACAGGCAAAACCGTGGGTGAAAATATTGCAGACGCCGTAAATAAGAATCCCGAGGTTATAAGACCGCTTGATAACCCTTATTCCAAGACCGGAGGCCTTGCCGTATTAAAAGGTAATCTGGCTCCTGACGGAAGTGTGGTCAAGCGTTCCGCCGTTGTGGAAGAGATGATGGTGCATGAAGGTCCCGCGCGTGTGTTCGACTGCGAGGAAGATGCTATCGAAGCGATCAAAGGCGGTAAGATAGTGGAAGGCGATGTAGTGGTAATACGTTATGAAGGACCTAAAGGAGGGCCGGGCATGCGTGAGATGTTAAATCCCACATCGGCGATCGCGGGAATGGGACTTGGCTCAAGCGTTGCTCTTATTACGGACGGACGTTTCTCCGGAGCTTCGCGCGGCGCGTCCATAGGACATGTATCTCCTGAAGCGGCGGTAGGCGGACCTATTGCATTGGTTGAAGAAGGCGACATAATAAGTATAGATATTCCGAACCTTAAACTTGATATCAAAGTTTCCGATGAAGAGATGGCGGCAAGAAAAGCAAAATGGCAGCCCAAGGAACCTGATGTCACCACCGGATATCTTGCAAGGTACCGCGAACTTGTAACAAGCGGAAACAGAGGCGCTATTTTAATGAATAAATAATAACAGGGAGGACAACTTAGCATGTTACTTACAGGTGCGGAAATCGTTATGGAATGTTTAAAGGAGCAGGGAGTTGACACGGTATTCGGTTATCCCGGCGGAAGTATTTTGAATGTATATGACGCTTTGTATCAACATAAAGATGAAATAAACCATATTCTGACTTCTCATGAACAGGGAGCGGCGCATGCGGCGGACGGTTACGCCCGCGCTACCGGCAAAGTAGGCGTATGCCTTGCTACCAGCGGCCCCGGAGCGACCAATCTCGTTACGGGTATTGCGACCGCATATATGGATTCAGTGCCTATGGTGGCTATCACCTGTAATGTAAATCTTCCTCTTCTGGGCAAGGATTCTTTTCAGGAAGTGGACATCGCAGGCGTAACAATGCCGATCACCAAGCATGGGTATATCGTCAAAGATGTAAACATACTTGCCGATACGCTGCGCAAAGCGTTTAAGATCGCCAAAAGCGGACGTCCCGGCCCGGTGCTTGTAGATATCACCAAAGACGTTACCGCCAATAAGTGCGAGTTCACTAAAATGAACATAACGGAAGAAAGTATAAAAGAAAACGATATTTCGTCAGACATAGAGAAGGCTCTGGAAGCCATTAGATCATCTAAGAAACCTTTTATATGCGTAGGTGGCGGCGCCGTCATATCAGGCGCATATAAGGAAGTTAGAGAGTTTGCCCAAAAAGTTGACGCTCCCGTCTGTGATACCCTTATGGGAAAAGGCGCGTATGACGGACACGACAGACTCTATACCGGAATGATAGGAATGCATGGAACCAAGACGTCTAATTTCGGCGCAAGCGAATGTGACCTGTTTATTGCTATGGGCGCAAGATTTTCCGACAGGGTAATAGGAAATCCGAGCAGATTTGCCGAAAATGCCAAAGTGCTCCACATAGATATTGATGCCGCCGAGATAGATAAAAATATCCGTACCGATATATCAATAGTCGGAGATCTTAAGGCGGTGCTCACGGAACTGAATTCAAAACTGGAGGATCAGGACCACGGCGAATGGATCGCTCATATTGAAGAATATAAGGAAAAATATCCGCTCAACTATGACGATTCCGTTTTATCCTGCCCTTATATCATGGAAGAGCTTGACAGAATTACCAAAGGTCAGGCGATCATTACGACTGACGTAGGGCAGCACCAGATGTGGGCGGCTCAGTATTATAAGTATTCGGAACCGAGAACATTTTTATCCTCAGGCGGTCTGGGAACTATGGGCTATGGCCTTGGCGCCTGTATAGGGGCAAAGGTCGGAAGACCCGATAAGATATGTGTCAATATAGCGGGAGACGGCTGTTTCAGAATGAATATGAATGAGTTGGCGACTGCAAGCCGCTATAATATTCCTATAGTCCAGATAGTCATCAATAACCATGTGCTCGGAATGGTCAGACAGTGGCAGACGCTTTTTTATGAAAAACGCTATTCGCAGACCGTTTTAAACGACAAAGTTGACTTCTGTAAGGTCGCGGAAGGACTTGGCTGCGCGGCTATCCGTGTAACGACCAAAGAAGAAGTGGCTCCGGCCATTGAAAAAGCGTTGGCAATGAACGGGCCTGTTTTGATCGACTGCATTATTCCGGAAGATGATAAAGTATTTCCTATGGTGCCGGCGGGAGCTCCTATAAGCGACGCCTTTGATGCGCAGGATCTTGAGAAGCAGAAATAAAATAACAACTGGAATTTTATATGGGTAAAAATGGATTAAAAAAAGCCTTGCTTATTTTATTTATAATCGTCTTTCATTTTATGATAGCTTATATAGGGCTTTCATTCTACTATCGGAATGCCTTTGAGTACGGAACATGGATAAACGGAGTTTACTGTACCGGCAAAAGCATAGAAGAGGTAAATGATGAACTGTCCCGTAAGTTTGAATATGAAGGCATAAGCATATATGATAAAGATCAGAATGTTTACCAAATAGCCGCAGAGGATATCGGTTATCAGTATGATTTTGAACAGGCTCTTAAACTGTATCTTAACAGACAGAATTCATGGCTTTGGGTAGACAGTTTTTGGAAGATCAGGGATGACAGGCTGAATCCCGAAATAAAATATAATAAGGATGAACTTGAAGATCGCTTTAATTCCCTGCCGCTTATACAACAGGGAAATACGGGGAGCGGAAAACTTGCCATCATAAAGACTTATAACGGATATGAACTTTTAAACGAAAGATGTGATATTCTGGATGTGGAGGCCGCTAAACTTGCGGTAGAGGAAGCGGTAAAGAATTCGCAGACATATATTTCTCTTGAAGAGGCAGGCTGCTATTATGATATGGAGCTTACGGAAGAGATGCAGGAGATCCTTAATGAATGGAAGCTTGTTGATGATTTTCAGGACTGCCATATAGTATATGATATTTTTGGTAAAAACGTGCCGATTGACGCAGCGGTCGTATGCGACTGGATACTTCTTAATGAGGACGGAAGCTTTGCCCATGACGACAGCGGCAGGCTTATGCTGAGAGAGGACGCCGTAGCCGAATTTATTGATGAACTTGCCGAAGAATATGATACCGTCGGCAAAAAAAGAAGCTTTAAGACGACAAGAGGCGATATAATAGAAATAGAAGGCGGTACATACGGGAACGAGCTTGATAAAGAAGCGGAAACAGAGTATCTTACGCAGGCTTTTCTGGATAAAGCTGATGAGATCCATATTCCTACATACAAGCATACCTCGGTAAAACAGGGATTGGATGATATAGGAAATACATATGTTGAGGTTGATATGACCGGGCAGATGATGTATTATTATCTGAATGGAAAACCGGAGATCGAGACTCCCATAGTCACCGGAAATACTTCACGTAAAATGGGAACTCCCGCGGGCGTCAATTATGTGTATTTAAAGCAGACGGACAGGATACTGCGCGGTGAAGGCTACGCCTCACACGTTAATTTCTGGATGCCGGTCAAAGGCAATATAGGCATTCATGACGCCGCATGGCGCAGCAAATTCGGCGGAAAGATATATCAGACCAACGGTTCGCATGGCTGCATCAACACGCCTTATAAAGCAATGGCGCAGATATATGAGATGGTTGACGTGGGTACGCCGGTGGTGATGTTTTACTGAACGTAAACGATTAAGTAACTAGTCAATGTAATAATTCAGTGACAAGTAATGACAAGTAAGTGTAATAAGTAATGACAAGTAAATGTAATAATGTAGGTTTGTCAAACATATGTTACACTCTGACATTATAATCCTTTAGCACCTGAGAAGGAGTCTTCCATCCAAGAGGACGCATGGGGAAATTGTTGTAATCCCTGTAGTT
>CANRMA010000026.1 GCA_947631625.1 uncultured Lachnospiraceae bacterium
TTACTCTGAGGTATCTTTTTATCAACCACCTTCCTTGGAATTCCCTATATTTGAATTATACAGGAAGCTCCTTTGAAAATCTGCCTGTGATTAACAGTATCATAAGTAACCATATCAGGATTAATCTGATCCCAACGTATTCGTTCCCCATGAAAAACAAAACCACCAAATGTTACCTCACCAGTTTTATCATCATAAGTTGCATCGAAAATCTGTAAGTCTTCCGGACAGCCATATACATCCAAAGTAAAATCAGGGTCATAAAAAATAGGTATTTCATTAAACGTAGTTGTAATTGCGATACTATTTATCTCACGTTTCAACTGCTGTATCTCTTCATCTATACAAGCTCTGTCCATATCCGTAAGTGTTCCTGTTGCAGCCTTTACAGATAATTCCAGAATTCGATTAGCCATATCATTAATTTCATTCATTGCGCCATCGCCAATCTGCAGCCATGAAATACCGTCCTGCGTATTCTCCGCCCCCTGATTCAGCCCCCTTATCTGTCTTCGCATCTTCTCTGATATGCTTAACTCCGCTGCACCATCCGCAGCTCTGTTAATTTTATATCCGGATGAAAGCTTCTCTGTAGTTTTAGCCTTAGATTTATTGGTAATCCCAAACATTCTTCCTGCATTTATCGCCATCATATTATGAGTAATAATCATTCTAAATCATTTCCTTCCTAAGATATAAACCTATACTTTTAAAGTTTCAAATATTTTTTATAATCACTCTAAAGTTTTATGGGATAAATGCCGAAAATAAATATGATTAAGAATTGTAAATTGGTAAAATATGTAAATATGCTCATAACTCAAAAAGTATGCTTTAAAAGCCTGCTTTTTCTTGTTTTACGGCTTTTCCGTAAAAAGTCTTCGGACACATATTGCAGGCGTTTGCCGCCTCTTTTATGGAAATTTTGCCTTCTCTCCATGCTTTGCGCTGCTCTGAAAAATTGTCCGGCAGCGGCAGCGGCGGCCTTCCGAACCTGACGCCCCTCGCTTTAGCGGCAGCGATCCCTTCAGCCTGTCTCTGTCTTATATTAGCTCTTTCATTCTCCGCAATATAGCTAAGCAGCGCCAGTACGATATCACTTATAAAAGTCCCCAACAGATTTTTTTCGCGCCTTGTATCCAGAACAGGCATATCTATCACCACTATGTCGGCTCTTTTTTCTTTTGTTATAATTCTCCACTGTTCGTTTAAATCAGCATAGTTTCTGCCCAATCTGTCAATTGATTTAATATATAGCACGGAATTTTCATCCAACCTTCGCACCAGTTTTCTATACTGCGGTCTGTTAAAATGTTTTCCAGACATTTTATCCATATAAATATGATTTTCAGGCACTCCGGCCTCAACAAGCGCGATCCGCTGCCTTTCCTCATTCTGCTCCCTGGTAGAAACCCTCATATATCCATATATTTTCTGTTCTTCCATTCTCTCCACTTCCTCTACTATATTTTTAACGAGCGATCCGCAGTAATATTTATTTTACCGCTGCATAGGAACCCCGTTTTTGTATATTTTGCCTAAATTAAAAAAGCTTTAGTCAGTATTTTTCAATCATCTGATTTACAACAACCACAAAAAAGACGGCATACGTCCATCGTAACCAGTTAAGGCACCGGACATATACCGCCTCCATTTATGATATAGTCATATGCAATTTCAAAACGCTCTTTCACAAAATAGATCCCTTATTTATCCCTATAATGTGAGCCGCATTGTAGTATTTCAAGATGATCTTCAAAAATACGAAATACAATGCGATTTTTATCATCAATCCGCACACTCCAACAGCCTGACAGATTTCCGGTCAGCGCCTCAGGTTTGCCAATACTATTATATCCATTTCTTTCAATGTCTGTAATCAGACGATTTATCCTTTTTAATGTCTTTTTGTCCTGTCCCTGCCAATAAATGTAATCATTCCATGCTTCGTCATGCCATATCTTTTTCATTCGTCCGCCTCTGCAAGTTCATGCTCCGCCATGTTTACTCCGGTATCTGCATCGGCAACAGCTTTTTCCAACCGCTCAATATTAGCCTTACTGAAAAACGGATCTACATTGATTTCAAAAGGAATTCGCTGTTCTCTTGTAACTTTTGCTGCAAACATCGTAAATGCGGCTGATATGGAAAGTCCCATCTCTTTACATGTTTGTTCCATTTTTCTTTTTAAATCTTCATCCATCCTGAAATTGACCATAACCTGCGCCATATTAACACCTTCTTTCTTTTTATATTATACCCCAAAGTCAAATCATTATCAATCATTTTTCATCAATATTCATCAGCTTTTATCTTTCTCTACTTCAATCATATGATTAACAGCCTGCTTTATGTTCCGTCTGCGGCTTTCGTCATAATTTTCCTGACTGCAAAAACACCGTTCCCCGAAATATCCGGAGAACGGCATTTTTTAAGCATTATGAATTACTTTGCATTACAGATACTTCTTCAAAGTCTCAACCTTATCAAGTTTCTCCCAAGGCAGATCCAGATCGTTTCTTCCGAAATGTCCGTATGCCGCCGTCTGCTTGTAGATAGGTCTTCTTAAGTCTAACATCTTAATGATTCCGGCAGGACGAAGATCAAAATTCTCTCTTATTATGTCAACCAGTTTTTCGTCCGAAACTTTACCCGTACCAAAAGTATCGACCATAACCGAGGTAGGCTGCGCTACGCCTATCGCGTAAGAAAGCTGTATCTCGCATTTTTCCGCAAGTCCTGCCGCCACGATATTTTTGGCAACATAACGCGCCGCATAAGCTGCGGAACGATCGACTTTGGTGCAGTCTTTTCCGGAAAAAGCTCCGCCGCCGTGACGCGCATATCCGCCGTATGTATCTACGATGATCTTACGTCCCGTAAGTCCTGCGTCGCCGTGAGGCCCGCCTATCACGAAACGTCCGGTAGGGTTGATGAAGAACTTGGTATCAGCGTCCACAAGCTCTGCCGGGAGCACCGGATCAAATACGTATTTTTTGATATCTTTATGGATCTGTTCCTGTGTCACATCATCATCATGCTGTGTGGAAAGCACCACGGCCTCAAGCCTTACCGGCTTGCCGTTTTCATCATATTCAACGGATACCTGGCTTTTGCCGTCAGGTCTTAAATATTTGAGGGTTCCGTCTTTACGCACTTTGGTAAGCTGATGCGCAAGCTTGTGCGCCAGTGAGATAGGATAAGGCATGTACTCTTCGGTTTCGTTGGTCGCATAACCGAACATCATACCCTGATCTCCCGCTCCTATGGCTTCGATCTCTTTATCGGACATGTTGCTTTCCGAACCGTCGCCCGCCTGTTTGGCTTCAAGAGCCTTGTCCACGCCCATTGCTATATCGGCCGACTGCTCGTCTATCGCCACCATGACCGCGCAGGTATTGCCGTCAAATCCGTATTCGGACTTGGTATAACCGATCTCCTTTACGGTATCGCGCACTATCTTCTGGATATCCACATATGCATTAGTGGTAATCTCTCCGGTTACAAGCACAAAACCCGTACATGTTGCGGTCTCGCAGGCAACGCGGCTCATGGGATCTTTTTCCATGCATGCATCCAGAATGGCGTCGGATATGGCATCGCAGACCTTATCAGGATGTCCTTCTGTTACTGATTCCGAGGTAAATAATCTTTTTTCCATCTTAGTTCTCCTTTTCTTTTCTCCTTTTCTTTTCTCCGCCTTGAAAATTTTATTGCACAAACATTTATTGCTTTGATTGTTTTTTGCATTAAAAAATCCGCTTATTTCAATAAGCGGACTTGAAAGCCTGTATCAAATCCTCTTATTGTTCGATCCGCCGCATGGCAGTTTAATCGCTCAGGTTAGCACCTTCCTCTAAGGGGGTTGCCGTGGTTTCACAGATCCTATGTATCTCCACCACTCTGAATAAGAGAAAACTATTTTTTATAACAATACACCTATATTATACCGTTGTCAATAGGTAACAGAAACTAACTTTTGCCATAACAAAAACTAACTTTTACCGGACATGACAAAAACTAACTTTTATCTAACTTTTGCCGGACATGACGGGAACTGTTTTTGCCGGGCCGCCGTGCGTCAATTGCAGGTTAGCTTAGGCTAACCTACTACTTTGAACTTGAATTTCTTCAGATCCCTCTCCGAGTTCACTACCTCTATCTGCGCGCCCAAAGCCTGCAGCTTAAGATAAAAATCCTCATAACCGCGTTCAATATAATGGATCTCGTCAATGGTCGTATCTCCTTCCGCCGCAAGCGCCGCAATCACAAGCGCTGCGCCTGCTCGCAGATCAGGGGCTGAGATCCCTGCGCCGGTATACTTTTCCACGCCGTCTATTATGGCCGTATTACCCTCGACTTTGATATTGGCGCCCATTCTCGTAAGCTCATCCACATATTTAAAGCGGTTTTCAAATATACTTTCCGTAACAATGCTTGTTCCTGCAGCGAGTCCGAGCGTTACCGTGATCTGGGGCTGCATATCCGTCGGGAAACCGGGATAAGGCAGAGTCTTAACATGGGTGTGGCTTAAAGGTTTGGATGCGACCACACGCACCGCATCGTCCGACTCTTCCACTTCACAGCCTATTTCCGTAAGTTTCGCGCTTATAGACTCCAAATGCTTGGGAATAACGTTTTTGACAGTTACATCGCCTTTGGTAACCGCTGCCGCAAACATAAAGGTGCCTGCTTCGATTTGGTCGGGAATGATAGTATATTCCGTGCCATGAAGCTTCGTAACCCCTTTAATACGGATAACATCAGTACCTGCGCCCTTGATATTGGCGCCCATACTGTTCAAAAAGTTAGCCAAGTCTACCACATGCGGTTCTTTGGCCGCATTTTCTATTATGGTACGGCCTTCCGCCATAACCGCCGCCATCATTACGTTGATGGTCGCCCCTACAGTCACGACATCCATATAAATATGATTGCCAACCAGTTTTTCAGTCTCTGTAATAATAAGTCCGTGCTCTATTCTTACATTGGCTCCAAGAGCGCGAAAGCCTTTAATATGCTGGTCTATCGGTCTTAAACCTATATTACAGCCGCCCGGCAGGGCAACCTCGGCTTTATTATACTTTCCCAACAACGCCCCCAAAAGATAATAGGAAGCTCTTATTTTCTTTATATAATCGTCTTCGATTACCAGATCATGAATCTGTGAGGCATTTATTTTAACAGTGTGTCTGTCGATCTTGTTTACGATCACCCCTATGCTTTCCATAGCCTGAAGAAGCACGTTGGTGTCACGCACATCAGGTACGTTCTCTATCATAACGGTGTCATCCGTCATAATGGCTGCTGCCAGGATCGCAAGCGCGGCGTTTTTTGCGCCGCCTATCTCAACCTCGCCGACCAACGGATTTCCGCCTTTAATCGCATATTGTTCCATATATAAATCCCCTGTATCATTCAAATTGCAAATGCAGATAAATTCTAAACAATTACCATAAAGTATACCATATTTTTCACATTTGTAAATGGTCATATTGCCAAAGGATTTATGGCAAAAAGCCTAAATTTAATTCAAATAGTTCAAAGGATTTACCTGTGAGCCGTTGATCAGTATTTCAAAATGTACATGCGGTCCCGTACTTACGCCGGTATTTCCGCTAAGCGCGATTTTTTGTCCCTGAGACACAGTTTGTCCGACCGAAACAAGTATCTTGCTGAGATGTCCGTACCTTGTCTGCCTGCCGTCAGAATGAGTAATATATACCACATATCCGTAACCGCTTCCCCAACCGGCTCTTGTAACCGTTCCTGCGGACGAAGCCATTACCGCAGTTCCGACAGGCGTAGCCCAGTCGATGCCTTTATGATACGTGCTTGCGCCCTTTTTCGGAGCCGACCTTCGTCCGAAACCTGAAGAAAGACGTCCGCCGGAAATAGGCTTGATATAGGTGGGCGGAATTTTGGTTCCTCTCTCAACTATCTTGGGCACAGCCTTATAAGTGACTTCCTCTTTTAAGATATCACGGCTTATTTCTTCATCATTGCGGTATGATACGTCAGCCACCACTATCCTGTGGCCCGCTGAAGGCTCCTGCAAAGTCTGTGTCTGATTAGTATACCAGTCGTCATTATCAACATAAACTATATCCGCTTCGTAATCCTCTTCATAATAAACCTCTTCGGTGCGCTCCACCGAAAGCTCAGGCTCCGGAACCGTAACGATAAGCTCATCTCCGACGCGTATGGTAGAATTTTCATCATCAATGGTATCGTTCATAGCTATCAGCTCGTCCAACGAAAGCGAATTGTTTTCCGCGATCTGCGAAAGAGTATCGCCCGCAACAACCTCATAGATCTGCTCTTTTTCCTGCTCCTTGGTCACTTCCTCTATCGCCTTTTGCAAAGGCGTTATCTCATCCTTCTTAAGATAAGCTTCCACAACTTCCACGGTATCGCCGAAATCGATCGACATAAGGCCAAGATCATAGTCGGAAAAATCTTTCTCCACATCAGGTTCCACAGTGTCGAAAATATTATCCAACTCGGCGTTTATCCCGGCGCTTGTCATTACCTCTTCTTCCTCTTTTGTCTCCCCGCTGTTATATACGGCGGTGGTGAGCACGGTCAGTTCCCTGTCGGGATCCATGACCAGATCCACATAATGCTCTTTATCGGTATCATACTTATCCAACGCCGCCTGCAGTAAGGACAATACCTCCTCTGCGCTTGAAAGATTGACAGTGTATTCATTGATCTTGACAGTGTATGAACGCTCAAGCGTCTTTTTGATACTGTCCTTCATGACCGAAGCCATGTTATCAATTATGACACTATTGTCATCTATTTTGCCCCAAAGGACTTCTTCCCCTTCAAAACTGACATCACTGTCAGCAAGTACCATCTCATCACTTGAAGACGCAATCTTTTTTCTGGCTTCAATAAGGCAGCCGTCGATACGCTCCATATCGTCCACAGCGCCTATCTTTTGCCCGTTTAAATACACGGTGAACATATTGTCCCCGGCGCTTTCAAGCTTCTGATAAGACGGCAGAAAAAAAGCTGCAATAATGACTGCAAGGCTTGCAACTTTAATATATGCAATTTTCATTTTTTTATAATGTCTGCTGATAATTTTCATGACCTTTTTTAATTCCGTAATAAATTCGTAACATTTTTATTGTAACAATATTATTTCTAAAAGTAAAGGGGGGATACCATAATTCCCCTGATAATTCCCCTGATAATTCCCCTGATAACACTTTGTCAGATTCAAATTCCTTGACACCCGCCGCGGTCTGCCTTAAAATTCAATCAGTCTTATTTTATCACCTACGATTGCGAAAGGAGCCGCGCCATGCCTCACACTATCTTCCATATCGACGTAAATTCCGCATACTTAAGTTGGAGCGCGCTCGACATGCTTGAACATGGATCGGGGACAGATATCCGCACTGTTCCCGCAATCATAGGCGGCGACATGGCCAAACGCCACGGCGTAGTCCTCGCCAAATCCATACCCGCCAAAGCCTACGGCATCAAAACCGGCGAACCGATCGTAAACGCCATGCGTAAATGTCCCACTCTTCTTATAGAACGCCCGAACCACGAGTTATATCAACGGAAAAGTCTGGAACTTATGGACCTTTTATCCGATATCTGCCCCGATATGGAACAGGTGAGCGTTGACGAATGTTACATGGATTATACGCCTGTAAGCAGGCTTTTCAGATCTCCCACGGAAGCTGCGGCGCATATCCGCTCTCAGGTTAAAGAGCGGCTTGGTTTTACGGTAAACGTCGGTATTTCAGACTGTAAAGTCCTGGCCAAAATGGCGTCCGACTTCAAAAAGCCGGACATGACACACACTCTTTATTCTTATGAGATAAAGGATAAAATGTGGCCTCTTCCGGTATCTTCGCTTTTCATGTGCGGCCACTCCAGTGTGGAAACTCTGAATAAATTAGGGATAATCACCATAGGCGACCTTGCGCTGACAGATGTGTCAATTTTAACCGCCAACCTGAAAAGCCACGGGAAACTGCTCTGGGAATACGCTAACGGCATAGACGATTCTATCGTTGAAACCAAACAGGCCGCCGCAAAGGGCATAGGCAACTCCATCACCCTTTCAAAAGATGCGTCTACCTTGGAAGAAGCCAAACATACGCTTTTGATACTGGCGGAATCCGTGGCAGGCCGTCTTCGCAAAGCCGGACAGTTGGCGGAAATGATAAGTGTGGAAATTAAATACAACAATTTCAAAAAAGTCTCGCATCAGACTACCCTGCAGACTCCGACTTCCGGAAGCGATACCATCTACCGTATTTCATGCAGTCTGTTAAACGAACTCTGGGACGGTACCCCTATACGTCTGTTGGGGATCCGCACAGCCAGACTTATATCCGAAAAAGAACCCGTGCAGCTGAGCCTGTTTGATATGCCCGTCCATGCGGCAAACGATAAACCGTCAACTTCCTGCGTTTCCGGCGTTAAAGAAGCCAGACTTGAACAGGCGCTCGACTCCATCCGTCAAAAATACGGAGCAGACGCCGTTGTGCGAGGCAGTCTGCTCCCCCATAAAACCGATCGGTCAATTAACGATAAATCATAATGATAAGCGTTCATTTAAGCGCGCTTAATTATCATACCGGCTCTTTTCGCGCTGAACGCTGAACCCGAAAAATCCAAGGTCTTCACCGGTCGCAAAATACCTTCCGTGCGAATATACCAACGGTCTTGCGTCATTTAAGTGAAAACCGCCTCTGTCGTCCATAAAATTCTCTTCAACGTGTACGGCTACGACTTCCGCTATAAACATGTCATGAGAACCCAGTTCTTTTTTCTCTTTTACCCTGCACTCGATATTAACGGGGCTCTCCCCCACCATCGGCACTGATACTTCCGTTCCCGGCACTTTGGTCAGCTTCATCGCCTTCCATTTATTTATGTCTTTCCCGCTCTTAACCCCACAATAATCCGTTGCAAAACACAGTTTTTCAGTGGTTAGATTGATCACAAATTCGCCCGTTTCTTCTATCATATGATGGGAAAAGCGCTCCGGCTTGACAGACACGGACACCATCGGAGGGTCCGAACATATAGTTCCCACCCACGCTACAGTCATAAGGTTGCTGTTTCCTTCTTTATCCGCAACACTAAGCAATACCGCCGGCAGGGGATAGAGCATGTTTCCCGGTTTAAAATCCTTTTTCGCCATAATGTACCTCCATTTTATAACTAGAACCTGACTACTATTCCAAAGAGATTTATCAGAATGTCGGCCAGAACCGCAAGCATGATGACAATGGATATCGGCAACAGCGCTTTCTGTTTCTTAGCGCTCTCCTGCTGCTTCTGAATGAGGATATCAGTGCGCTTATCAAGTTCTTCCGTCACACAGGCCTGTACGTTCCTGTATACCTTTACATTCTCCCTGTGCGCAAAATCGTCAGAGCGGTTAAATGACTCATCAATCTGCTCCTTAACTTTAGGCGCAAGCCCGTCAACCTGCTCCAGAAGTTTAGCTGACATCGCTTCCATCTTTCTGTCTATTTCCGCCATAAGCTCATCTCTCTGTGTCTGCGCATCATTTGACTGCGCAACCAACTCTTCAAGCTTTCTTTTCATTTCCGGAATAGGCGTCTCATTGTCTTTAACATTTTCGATCTTGTCAAGGCTTGTCTGCAAAAGCTGCTGCATCTGTTCCATATTTTCAGCCGCCTTAAGATTTACCTTGCGCATATCCTGAAGAAGCGTATCGTATTCTTCCATCTGCTTACGCAGTTGTTCCATTTCAGCCGCCTCTGCCGCAGAGTTCGCCTGTATCATATCCTGCGGGTTTATTCTATGTGACAATCTTTCCATAAAAGTATCCATATCAAACTACTCCTCATCGCTTTTTCATGCATTCAGACAATCGCATAACTCCGTTTTGCATTCATCTTTATTCTACCATCTTTTTACTGTTATGACAACAAACAATATTTTTGTGCAAAATATATAAATTGTTATGGATGTCTTTAAATTTTTTATATAAATTCACGATATATTTACACCTTGTTCATATCTTATTCATATTTTATGTATATAATAAATTCATACAGACGAGAGAACACATAGATAAATTTTTTCATAATAGCCCGAGTGTCGAAAGATGCTCGGGCGCTCCTCATTTTATCCGCGCCGGAACTATTTCGGCAGCCGGACCATAAAAAGAGGGACAGTTGCCTATCCCTCGCTAAGATGCTGTATTTCTTTGTTCAAATTCAACATTCTCGTATCCAGATCGGATACTATCCTCGAACATTCTACCAACTGCTCCCTGATATGGTCAGGCGCATTGCCCTCGAACTTGTAGTGTATCTTATGCTCGAGGCTGGCCCAGAAGTCCATTGCCACCGTTCTTATCTGTATCTCAACTTTGGTTTCCTCGATCCTGTCCGACAGATACACGGGAATGGTTACCAGCATATGATAACTCTTATATCCGCTGGGTTTAGGATTTACGATATAATCCTTAACGGAAATGACATTAATGTCACTTTGGTTGCTTATCATCTCCGCAATCTTATATATATCGGAAGTAAAAGAACAGATAACGCGTATTCCGGCTATATCATTGACATACTTGACCATATTGCCGATCGTGGATTCATAGCCATGCTTCTTTAACTTCTTCACTATGCTCTCAGGCGTCTTGATCCTCGACTTAATATGCTCTATCGGATTATACCTATGTACATGCTGAAATTCGTCATTCAGTATCTCAAGTTTGGTTGAAATCTGCTTTAAAGCCGATTTATATATAAGCGTGACCTCGGTCCAGCTGTCTATATCGTCTCTGTCAGTATAAATTTCCATAGCCATACCTCCGTGACCGCCCGGCAGGCACATCCGCCGCTTGATATTTTCATGCTCTTATTGATAAAAAAGCTTATATTTTAACATTCCGACTATACAAAATAAACTTTTTATGGTATATATTTTACCATAAAAACTATAAAATGTATATATTTCACAAATTTTTAATTAAATTTTAATTTTTATTGTGGATTTTTCCAATATATGTTCCTTATTTAAAATATGCAGCAGGTAATTTCAAAACTACGACAGGCAATATCGGGATCGCGCAGATCTGACTTACATATTTTAAATATCCTATTTACATTCTGGAAAATGATCTGTATAGTGATTATATATTATTTTAAAAGAGAGGTTCTTTGCATGTTTCGTTTATGGGCAAAAGAATTTAAAAACAACCGTATGCTTAAGGATACCGTCATAACTGACGAAAGTCCGGACACACGCACTCATAAGATCTTCAACGCAATAGACGAAATATGTTATCAGTTCAATCTTGGCAGGCCGATCTGGCTCGATTCCAACATAAACGACTTTAAGAGATATGATAAGACCCGCTTCACACAGGATAACTTCATAGAAACGATCGACTTCGATTATCTTGAAATACATGTTATCGAAGAAGACTGATCTCTTATATTCCACAAAATATCCATAAAAAATTGAACATGACGGTATATTATCTATTGACACCGCACATTATATGTAGTAGTATCATATTATGTTATATGTAGTTTTCAAAACTACGTGATGTCATTTTTATTTTCATTAAATAGTTTGGAGGTGTCTGTTATGCAGATAACAATTCGTGAACCCGCCAGCGCGATCACTCATTTTGTAGGAATGATGTTGGCTATATTTGCTTCCACTCCGCTTTTGATAAAAGCGTCGGAAACATCCAATCCCGTAGTTTATGCGGCAATGGTCATATTTATGCTGAGTATGATAACGCTCTATGGCGCGAGCGCGTTATACCACAGTGTAAATGTAAAAGATCAGGTGCTTAAAATCTTCCGCAAGATAGACCATATGATGATATTTGTATTGATCGCGGGCTCATATACTCCGGTATGCCTTATCGTTTTGGGCGGCAGATCAGGTTATACGCTTTTAGCCGTTGTATGGAGCATCGCCATCATAGGCATGACCGTAAAGGCTCTGTGGATATCCTGCCCTAAATGGTTCTCTTCGATCATATATATATCCATGGGCTGGGTATGCCTTGCCGTTTTCGGACAGTTATGGAATACTCTGCCGCACAGCGCTTTTCTCTGGCTCCTCGCAGGAGGCCTGATCTACACCGCCGGCGGCATCATATACGCGCTTAAACTGCCCATTTTTAACAGCAGGCATAAAAACTTCGATTCCCATGCAGTCTTCCACTTATTTGTCATGGGCGGAAGCATCTGTCATTTTATATTCATGTATCTTTACGTTGCTTAGATGCAGCGCGGACGCGGCGCCTTATAACTATTGCTGCCAATATGATAAGAAGCGCGCCGCCTGCTGCATACAGCAGTACATAATTTGTCTCTCCTGAAATAATGCAATATGCTGCTTCATTTCCGTTAAGTTCGACCTGAACATATGTTCCGTATTCTTTATATGCGGTTTCCTCATAACCGTTATCTTTCTTTACCATAACGGTTTTTATCTTCTTAAAAGGATTGTAAAGTCTGAGCTTGGAAACCGTATCTTCCGACAATCCTCCGTTCTCAACCGTAATCTCATAAATAACGGACTTTGCATTTTTTCCCGTCTGCGCCATGGTATCCTGCGCGCTGCATTCCGTCATTGCGACATCCAGCATGGCGTCGTCGGTATAGATACCGTCTATGAACGCATAAGGCTTATTCAAGTCTTTTTCCGCCGTTTCATCCTCCATGCTTATGGCATTGGAACTTGGAAGGGTGGTGATATTATCATAATATTCAGCTTCCAGAGTTATGTTACTTTCCATGGTCATATCAGTCACATCGGGCCATTTGCCGTACATTCCTTCCACATACGGAGCTTCGGGGAACTCTATATCCGAAAGCGCCTTATTATACTCTACCTCCCTGCGCTCCACTATATTGTCCTGCGCCACGAAAGTAAGCTGTAAATGCCGGAACTGCTTAGGAATGCCGGCTGTTTCCAATATTTCTTCATAAGCGACAGGCTCAGCCACTCCCTCATAGCTTACTCCGTCTATGCCTCCGAGTCTGCCGTCTACGAAATAATTCCCGCTTATCTCTTCTCCGTAGCCAAGTCTTTCATCTTCGTCAGTCTCTATAAAACCGGCTATGGCGCCTTTTCTAACCGCGTCTCCGTCTATCATCACCATCGAACGACAGTTCTGTATCTTCATGCCGGAACCTGCTATTCCGCCTATATATGAGTTTCCTTTCAGGGTCGCCATGGAATAGCAGTTCCTTATAAGAGCAAGCGACTCGCCGCAGACACCGCCCACATACTCTCCGTCAGTGCTCTCGGTGCTTCCGTAGCCTTCGCTGTCGGTTATTATTCCCAGGCTCATATAGCCTGCTATCGCCCCTGCGCCGTCCTTTTTGGCTGTAATATTTCCTTCGTTTTTACAGTTTTTAATGATACATTTGGTAAGATAACGGCTTCCGAAAGAATGATTTACGCTGCCTGCCGCATTTCCTTCCGGATCTTCTTCGTCTATAGCCATTGAGCCCGCTATACCGCCGATATTTATATCTCCTTTTACAATACCGTTATTTATCGACCGCTCGGTCTTTCCGTCCGAATTTTCATCAATATCTTCATCCGATACGTCTTCATATCCTCCTTCGTCAAAATATAGATCCTCAACGTCTTCGATCTTGCTTGCAAAAAGTTGGAAGATAACATTTATCTGATCGTTTATCGCATGCATGTCGGCCTCTAAAATATCCGAATGACGGCTGATGTCGTCATTAATGGCTCCGGCATATGAAGATATCATATCAAGCTCATCAAACAATCCGTTTACGGAAGAGTGCATACTGTCCCCAAGCTTGGCAAACTGTATATCAAACTTTCCGTTTAAATAAAGCACTGTGGACCGCAGCAGCCCGAACGCCGAATCCAGATACGAAAAAGCCGATTTCAGGTCTTCCGACAGCTTATCAAGTCCGACTCCCGCCTTCTTTAATCCTTCCTGTATATAAGGCGTCATTATATCTGAGATCACCGATATGTCGCCTAACACATTTGAAAGCGTCGTTCCCGCATCGGACAGTTCCTGAGCCAGTTCAACCATATATTGTATCAGCCTGGATATATCATCCTGCGTAAAATCTCCTATATTTTTACCATTGGCTATCTTGTTTATATTGTCCATGAGATTTGATATATTCTGCATCTGCGTCTGCAAAAGATCGATGTTTTTCTGCAGATCGTCCCATGAACCGGACAGCGCCGCGTTCTCAGTCTCAGGCTCAAAGGTTATCTTAACCCTTACCGGAGATGTTGCATTTTCTATATTAAAAATATATACATTGCCGTCCGTTCCCTGTCCTGACACCGACAGAGCCTTGCCTGCGCCATCGTTCACCGTCGGCGTTTCTTTTACTTTATAGCCTGACGAGGGATTTACGGTAAGTGTGACCGCGCTGCCTGATATCGAATGATCGGCTTTGCCGCCCGCATTGGATTCAATGACGACCTTAATATCTGACGCCTGTGTCATATTTTCATCTTTATTTTCGATTGCGTCTCCTATATTGTCTAAATCGGAGGAAGTTCCTGTGTCTTCCGTATCATTCAGGTTTTCTCCGTTGCCTGACGTCTCAGTCTCGCTTCCCGTATTTTCCGAATTTCCCGCGTCTTCTGAATTTCCTGCGTCTTCCGACTTACCTGCATCTTCTGAATTTCCTGCGTCTTCTGAATTTCCCGCATCTTCCGATTTTCCTGCGTCTTCTGAATTTCCCGCATCCTCTGACTTCCCGGAGCCTTCCGCTTCATCTGTCACACCCGGTCCCTCCGTACTGCTTTCACTTTCGGCGCTTCCTGAAGACAGCTCTCCGTCCGTCTCTCCGGTAAATACCATAAAAGTAAAACCTGCCGATACATCAGAAATATCCCACTGCTTAACAGGCTCGGCATTAATCGCGGCGGTATCGATAACTGCGGCAAATTCCGCTTTTACCACAACATTCGCCTTGGGCATGGTAAAAGTATATTCATTGGAATCACTGTACCTGCTCTCGACCTCCGTAAGCGCCACGCTGTTTTTGTTCGCATCCGTAACGGAAATACTGCTCAGCTTATATCCTTCTTTAGCGGTTACGGTAATCCGCACCTCTTCGCCTTCTGCCGGAGCGGCGCTGTCCGAATACACATCTCCGCCAACCCCCGAAACCAGGGACATTCTTGCATATTTAGTCTCATCATAGGGTTCTTCTTTTACTTTTTCCGCAGCCTTGAGCGCTTCTACGACTTTTTTCAGATCGTCGGACGAAGCTTTCATCTTATTTACCGCTGCCTTTACGTCATCCATCACATAGGGAAGACGGTCAATTACATATCTTATGCGGTCACCCGCTTCATTCACCGCGTCTACATTTTTATCTATAAAATCCGTAGTCTGACCGGCTATCGAATCAGCGTTGTCAAGCGCGCTGTCAGCGTGCGCCCTGAGCCCGTTGAAATCAGCGCTCACATCATCGCCTGTTTCGCCCGCATCATTAAGGAACTTATCTATCAGATCATGCAGCTGCGAAACGGCTTCGGCAATGGACTCCGCCTCTTCCACGCTTATATAAGGCTCCATCTGCCCTACTATGCCGCCCACATCTTTACGGCCGTATACCTTACCGTTATTATTACAGGACATGACGCACCCGGACTGCCTGCCCGCTATACCGCCTATATTGTATCCGTTATGTTCATAGCCTACTACCCCAAGGTTAGTACAGTTGGCAATGATGCCTTTGGAGTATCCGGCAATACCGCCTATATCGGTTCCGCTTACCAATTTCTTCTCGGTCAGATCCTCCTTAAGCCACTCTAACCCCGCTTCATCTTTTTCCTCCAACCATGAACTGTCGCTGTTCACGCCTGCGTTATTCTTACAATTTCTCACCGAACCGTAATTCGCGCCCACTATGCCTCCGGCCCTGTCATAACCGGTTATGCTTCCGTATACGGAACAGTTATTGACGGTACCCGAACTCTCGTTCTCCCCCGCTATACCGCCGGTCTCCGACTTACCTTCCACCTTGCCGCTGAAAGCGCAGTTTAAGATCCAGCCTCCGTTCACGCCGCACAGTCCGCCGGTGCAGTCTTTTTCATTCTCCGCCTCCACTATTCCGTTTATGGTCAGATCCTGTACTATGCCCGTTACAGTTATATAACGGAAAAATCCATCCGCAAAACCGGAACCGCTGCATCGAAAACCCGAGATCGTATGTCCGTTTCCGTTAAAAGTCCCCGCAAATATCTGTATAGGCTCAAAATCCACATCCTCCAAAGATATATCCGAATTAAGCTCTATCTGTTTATTTACGGACCATGTATCGTCCGTGCAGTTAGCTGCAACTAACGCAAGTTCTTCCGCGCTGTTTACGGAGATTATCTCTTTTTCTTCTATTTCTTCTTTTTCTTCTGTGATATCATCTTTGGAATCGTCACTTTTATCATTTTCGCTTTCAACAGGCTCGTTTTCCTTCGCATAGGCCGGATAATATGACACTTGTGTCATAAAAATCCCGACTGCCGCAAATATGCTGAATAGCCTGAGTACAGTTTTATTTCTCATCGCCGTCAGCCCCCTCTCCTGCTTTTGCTCCATTTTCCGTTTCTTTGCCTTCCAATGCCGGTATTGCGCTTTCATCATCTTCATTAAGCTGTACCATATTTCCAAGCTCCATGATAGCATTGACTTCGCCGCGCACTATACCGTGGACCTCTCCGATGACCAAACCATTTATATGTCCCCTTATCTTGCCGTTCACGCTCACCAGTCCCGCAGAACGCTGCGTCATGACAGGCATGGACACCGTAAACGAAGTCTTGTCGATGACTTTTTCGCCAAGCAACAGTATCTGCGGCAGTATGAACATAACTATAAAAATGGATATCAGAGTTCCCCGTCCCAGACACTGTCCTATACCCGCTATCGCGGCCTCCGAGGTCATCTGTCCTATCAGTATGCCCGCTATCGCAAGCATTGAACCTGACGTGATAATAGTCGGAAAAGCAAAGTTCATAGTCTCTATTATGGCGTCTTTTTTACTCATCTTATTCTTAAGCTCCATGAAACGCCCCGAAATAACGATCGCATAGTCGATATTCGCGCCCATCTGAATAGAGCTTACTATCAGATAACTCATAAAGAAAAGGTTGGACTTCATAATGGCCGGGAACGAGAAGTTTATCCATATGCTTCCCTGTATGACGATGATGAGCAGTACGGGCATACCTGCCGAATTAAACGTAAACAGAAGCACCGCCAGAACCGCCAGTATCGATACGACATTTACGACCGTATTATCTCTTGAGAATGTCTTGCAAAGATCGTACTGACTGGTGGATTCTCCGACTACCAGAATGTCTCCCTCTTCCTCGTCATAATATTTCCGCGCTATCTCATGCATTTCGTCCAAGAATGCAAAAGTCTCGTCGCCCTCCTGCGGAAGATTCAGATAAATGAGCATACGGCTGTAATTCTCGCCCTGAAGCTGCTCTTTGGCCACATTCATCTGCGTATATGCGCTTTCCAACGTATCCATCAGATCGTCGTCAAGCGTGACATAACCCGCTTCCACTTCTTCATACAGGAACATTATCATATCGATCAAAGGCACACTATATGTCGAAACTCCGTTTAAAAGTTTGGCATAGTTTTCATCATTTACCGCGTACGCCGTATATAGAAGCTGCGCCACCTCATAATCCAGTTCCAACAGCTCCGAAAACTGTCTGGTAGAAAGCTTATCGGTCAGCATATAACCGTCCATGGCTTCCGTATTGGACAGGCCTACGCAATAATCCACTTCCTCCCTCTGCTCTAATTCCTCTAAAAGCTCGCTTTCCCTTTCATAGCTTCCCGCCGGAACTATAAGCGCGACAAAATTAGTCTCTCCAAAACTCTCCTTGATCATGTTATCGGCTATCTGGTACTGATTTAAGATCGGCGTCTCAAGCGTACTGTAGCCGTATACGTAAGGACAGTTTTTCTGTAAAAAGAAAAACACGACAAGCACAGCCACGAATATGGGCGGTATTATCAGCCTGGATCTATATGCGAACTTACCTACAAACGGTATTTTAGGTATGAAATTTTTATGTACTGTCTTATCCATAAGATTACCGAACAGCATAAGCAGACCCGGCATCAGCAAAAATACCGACATCAGGCTTAAGAATATAGCTTTTATAAGGCAGATGGCCATATCGCTTCCTATTCCGAACTGCATGAACATCATCGCCACAAGACCGCCTATCGTCGTAAGACTCGACGACGAGATCTCCGGAATGGATTTGCTGAGCGCTATTATAACGGCGTCGCGGATAGGCAGACTTGCATGTTCTTCCTTATATCTGTTACAGAAGATGATCGCATAGTCTATGGACAGCGCAAGCTGCAACACAACTGTGACCGAATTGGAAACAAACGATATCGTACCGAATATAAAATTGGTTCCCATACTTAAGATTGCAGCGGAAACAAAGGTAAGTAAAAGTACCGGAACCTCCGCCCAGGTCTGTGAGGTAAGCAGCAGCACAACAACGACTATAACCGCTACCCAGACGATTATAACGCTCATCTCGGAAGCTATCGTCTCGGACGACTGATCTCCCAATGTCGTTGAAACATAAATATCATAATCGGACAGCATATCCTTTACTTCATCCAATGCCTCAAGACATTTATCGTCATTTTCATCATATCCGAACGTAATATCGTACAGTGCCGAGAAGTTATTGTAATGATCCGCCGTATTGTCGAAGTCAAGCATGACTATGCTTTCCATATCTTCGAGTCTTTCGGAGATAGCCTCAGCCTCATCATACTCTATATTGGAAACCATCACCTTGGCGGTTCCGTATGTAATAAACTGATCCTCCATAAGATCGAGGCCCCGCCTCGTCTCCGTAGTATCCGGCAAAAAGGCTGAAAGCTCGTTTTCTACCGAAACCCAGTTTCTCGAAAAGGCAGAAAAGATTATAAGAATAATGTAAATTAAAAAGAACAGATTTCTTTTATCCACAATAAAGCTTGAAATCTTTATCATGAAATTGGAATCCTGCTCCTTGGTCTGTGTCTGGCTCACACCGCCGCCCCCTTTATTTACATAATATCAAAATGATACATAATGATATAGTAATTCAGGGATATATTAAACGGACAATTAAGTATTTTTGTATAAAAATAGGACATTTTTTATTATTTGTTGGTTAAATTATTGATATTTATCATCAATCGCTATATAATGAACACATAAAGCATTTTTTAACGGCCCGAAACAGCCTGCAGAAGCCCGGAACGTTTTTCGCAAAATTGTAGGTGATTATGAAACACTCTCTCAATCTTCCGAATTTAGCAAAATTTAGACAAAAGGATTGGATTAGTCATGAAGCACGAAGTAATTTCCAACAATACCAAAAAAATGTTCGCGGAATCTTTGAAACGGGCCTTGACAAAAAAACCGCTTTCTAAGATAAGCGTCAGTGAGATAGTCGCCGACTGCGGCGTGAACAGGAAGACTTTTTACTATCATTTTGAAAACATAAACGACCTGCTGAAATGGGTGCTGCGGCAGGAAGCGGTAGATATAGTCATGGAACTTGACAACGCCCTTGACTATGAGCAGTCCATCAGGTTCGTAATAGACTACATTGATAAAAACGAAGAAATCATGAAAAATATATATTCAATGGGAAAAAATGAGTTAAGGCAGTTCCTTTACGCCGATTTTAAGGACATCATAACATCCATAGTCGAAAATACGCAGTCTTCTCTACGTTTTGCCGTGCCTCAGGATTTTAAAGACTTTTTGATAAATTTCCACACCGAAGCCATTGCTGGTCTGCTTCAGGAATGGATAGTAGATAAATCCGTCCGCAACAAAGAAAGAACCGTGCAATATCTACAGCTCATACTGCACAGCTCTCTCGTTGAATCGCTTAAATCGGCTGATAATATGCTAAGCGTATAATATGCCAAGCTGATAATATGCTAAACTGATAATATCTCAATCGTCATATCCGTTGGGGTTATTGCTCTGCCATCTCCACGAATCGGCGCACATCTCTTTAATATCATATTGCGCTTCCCAGCCAAGCTCCCTTTTGGCCTTATCTGCGCTTGAATAGCAGACAGCGATGTCTCCCGGTCTTCTGTCTTTTATCACATACGGAATCTTAACCCCCGTAGCTTCTTCAAAATTCTTAACTATATCGAGAACGCTGTAACCTTTGCCGGTGCCGAGATTGTATATGCACAGCCCTGCTTTTTCCTCTATCTTCTTAAGAGCCTTTACATGCCCGACGGCCAGATCCACTACATGGATATAATCTCGCACGCCCGTACCGTCAGGAGTATCGTAATCATTTCCGAATACTCCGAGTTCTTTTAACTTGCCGACTGCCACCTGTGTGATATAAGGCATTAAATTATTCGGTATTCCGTTAGGATTTTCACCTATGGTCCCGCTCTTGTGGGCGCCTATTGGATTGAAATAACGAAGCAGTATCACATTCCACTCAGGATCGGCTTTCTGCATATCCGTAAGTATCTGCTCAAGCATGGATTTGGTCCAACCGTAAGGATTGGTACACTGTCCCTTCGGACACTCTTCCGTTATCGGAATGACCGCCGGATCACCATATACGGTCGCAGACGAAGAAAAGATTATATTCTTTACATTGTGTTTCCTCATTACATCTACCAAAGTCAACGTTCCCGCAATATTATTCTCATAATACTCCCACGGCTTGGACACCGACTCTCCTACCGCCTTAAGACCTGCAAAATGTATGCATGAGTCAATTTCTTCCTTATTAAAGATATCTTCAAGCGCCGCCCGGTCCAAAATGTCAGCCCGATAAAATTTTACCGGTTTACCGGTAATTTTTTCAACCCTCGCCAGAGATTTTTCACTCGCATTGGACAGATTGTCGATCACAACGACATCATAACCTGCATTCTGCAGCTCCACTACGGTATGGGAACCTATATACCCGGCTCCTCCTGTAACTAATATAGCCATTTCAACTCCTCCTTTATCATAATTCTATACCATTCTCCTGACATAACTTCCGCGCGCTCTCAACGGAATCGATTCCCGTCCTGTTCTTGATCGGCGCGAACTCGTAATTCCGCTTAACCTCATAAGGCAGGCAGGAATCAAGCTCATGTATCATGTCGAGCACAAGCTGTTCATACTTATAGCCGTTGGGTTCTTCCGGCTTGACCGCATTTCCGTCCGCATCTATATAAGGTATCTTTTTCTCAACGATATGAAGCGGAAGTTTCTTAGCCGCTATCTCCTCCAAAGCCTTTTCCCGGAAAAGATAATTCAGAATAACGCCGTAATTGTACGCCGGATTTCCCTGATCATCTTTGGCGTTCATCATCTCATCATCAAGCTCATAATACTCGACTATTGACGGCTTCCCGTCTTCCAGACACATAACTCCTATCTTTTCATCAGGCGCATTCTTACATACAACCTTGGACCCCACATCGCTGCCTGTAAGGATCGCAGCGCCTACAAAACAAGGATCGGCAATCCTCTGCAATACATTGTCCACCGCAAAAACATTCAGCCACTCTATTCCTGCCTCGCGGACCTTATCCGCCACGCCCCATTTCATCATGGATAAAAACCAACCCCCGTTACCGTTTGGCGACGTGGATATGCGGTTTTTCGCCTCCATATAAACCTTTCCCTCATAGTCGGTCGCAGGCGCCATATCCTGCATAAAAAATGTGATATAATCAGGATTGTAGCCAAAGTAATCTTTCTCTTTAAAAAATGCGGTCGTAGCCTCATGGTTCTTATCGCTTGTCATAACAAACAGATGTATCCAAGCGCCCGTCAGATTTACCACGTCCATCAGATTATCGATCAGCCGTTCAAAAATATACACTTCTTTGGTCAGCCCTATGTTGTACATACCCTTAGGTTCATCCGAACCAAGCCTTGTGCCCATACCGCCCGCAAGCAGCACCGCGCCCACTTTTCCCGCCTTTATGGCCTCAATGCCGGCCTTGGTGAACTCATCTTTTCTTGACTCGATCTCTGAAAGAGTCATTACCGACAACGGCGTGATCTTACCCTTTGCGTTGGAACCGCCTTTACCTGCGGTGCTTACGAGCACCTCCATATCGGTCTCCTCAATCTGCTTAAGCAGCTCCTCTTTTTCAGCGTCCGTCAGTTCGTCATAATATTTTAAAACATGAAGCTGTCCGTATTTCTCCAGCTTTTTATAAGCTTCATTATAGTCCATAACTGCCCCCATTTCCGGATACTTTTTATATCTGCATATCTTTTTATTTCATATATTATCATAAAAAGTAAGCGGACTCAATCAGGAATTTTAAATTGGCCGTGCCAATATATGATGTGAACTTATTTTGGTCTGTCAAGCTCATCAAAAATCCGTTAAAAATTATAGAAAAATCTATCAAAAATTTTTTTAACAAGGCAGAGATACGGCGGCTGCAAAAACTGCTATTTTGGAAGCCGACAGAAAAAGAACCGAAGAAACCATAGACCTTATAGGACAGATGACAAGAGTCATTGTAAAAAATGATGAATACGCTCCACCTTCCGAAAAAAAGACTGTCGTAACATTTCTAAGCAGCTATATCCGCAGCGGATATAGCATTTTCGTTTAAATTAAATAATAAAAAGCTATGCTGTTTGCAATGTCATTAAGTTAGTCAAGATTGAAACTTTTCTTCGGTTCATCTAAAAGCGGTTTTTCTTTTTATTCCTGTATTCCATCCTGTATTGCTGTATTTAGTTTTTCTCTTAGTTTGTCTGCCTCATTCATGGTTTTACCTCCTGTATCAGATAAAACTGCGAAATTGCCCTGTGGATTTTCTTAACTTAATGAGGAAATATACCACTTTTGGGGTTCGTAACCCCTAGGGGGATTATATCTTAATGGCATTGGTCAGCATCCGGCAGGAGTTTTTTGCTGCGATGTATCTTTCCAATTCGGCAGCAATTGTAAAACACCAGTCAGATTCCCTGATTAGAAGCCTTATTAACGAATCATCGAGGACGCTTCAAGAATTCTATCCATCATACGCACTGAAAGAAAATATGGGAGATATAGAAAACACACACGCAGGAAATATTATAATCATATAAAAAGCTGTATATGAGCAGAAAATATAAATATCTATCAGATTGCTGTTCTCTTATGCAAAGATACAGTCTGTTTGTTGTGCCTATGTTTTGTCACAAACTCGATATTTTTCAGATGATATTTTATGAAAATGACCTTTATTATGCTTAAGTTGACGACATTGCCCGCATAGCAGATGGATTTTGGCCTATATTTATTTTAAATGGATTCCCAATTTAACCAAATTTCTTCTTGGCATTTTTATACTTTTCAACGCTTATTCCAATACTTTCGCAGGCTTTGGGCAAATCCCAGTTCAGATTTTTCATAAGAGCATTTACATTTTTTATTAAAATTTCTGCACTGCCCTTTTCTACACCATTTTCTATTCCCATCTCATAAATGTTCATACTGACGTCCTCCCATTCTTCCGACTGTCTGACTTCTTCCACTATCCTGTCCAGATTAAGTATGCGTTTATCTTGGACTGTTATGTACGGATTATTAATCGTAGTGTCTTTCATATACTGTAACAGGCTCACAAGCTCCGGCCTTCCGTTTAGGCTGCTCATATTTAAAAATATCTTCTTCGTTCCGTCATCTAGCGGCAAATCGGGTACTTCCTCACATCTCTCACTAAATGTATACCGAGCAAGATCTCTGCCAAAAATGTCGTCCTGCGTTATAAATATTATCACTGTTGAGGGCAGGTTTTTATAGCGTGTCTTCCTTCCGGATTTTAGGATCGGGGTGTCAAGCATTCCCTGATAAAAGCGCGAACGTTTGCGGATATCGTCCACATGCGCGTCATTTTGCATCTCCATATCGAACTGACGTTCTTTCACATCCTCCGCCCATGCATCCAGGCGGATCGCATGCTTTCCGGATTTATTTAGTATGACCTGCTCTACCTTGACTTCTTTTAGTTTTAAGCTGTCTTCATCAAGTATTATGCTAAGCACGTCCTCGTATGCGGCTTTTACTTTCATTACCGATAAAAACAGGGCGAAATCACTTAGGTTGGTGTGCGTGAGTTCTGTTATGTTATTTGTAATTTCTGTTTTTTGTTCTAAATATGTAGTTATTTCTTCTTTTTCGGATGATTTATTTTCCGTCTTTTCTTTTTCGTTTTCTATCTCTTTTATCTTTTTAGTTTCGTTCTTCTGCATTACTGCCCTCTCTTTCATAAACAAATTAAAAGTATTATGTCAGAGAGAACTCTTATATTTACGCTTACTCCCTGCCATATTATGTTGTAAGCAAGGAGTTTTCCAGAGATATTTCTGTTTGAGACAGCTTCATATGGTATCTTTATGATCAACCAATATTATATCAGAATATCGAACAGTTTACGACATTGTTTAAATATCTGCAAATTTCTGATTTCACATATTTGTAAAGTTAAGATCACTTCTTATTAATCATACATATTGATCATTAATTCTATTATATATAAATATATAAAATACTATATTTACTTATCATATATAAGCTGATTGAGATATATTAGACTCCCAGATTTTCTTTGCCTGAGGTTATTTTATCATACCTGCATTTCCGGTACAAGTATTGTCCGGCTATTTCATTCCGTATAAACGCTTATGATTTTCAGATGATAAAAATATTGCACAATACAACATATGGTATGGAATCTGATCATTTATTTCTTATTTTTCTATATATTGTACAGCTGTTTGAAGTTATCGTAATTCCGTATATTTTTTTCTACATATAC
>CANRMA010000027.1 GCA_947631625.1 uncultured Lachnospiraceae bacterium
CCTGGCTCATTTATCTGAGATATGAATTGAAAAATTCCTTGAAAAAAAGGAAAAAAGACTTGACTGAATAGGGAGGAGAATATTCATACACTGACGCAAAAAACAGACACTTTCAATTTTCCTGTCAGGACGGAGATGTAGTGCCGAATATTAGAAGAACAATTAATATATCTGCAGATAATAATGCTATTTATATTGATGGAGAGGCAATAGACTATAGTCAACTGGTTGATGTGGAAGGGAAAGCATGTACCCCCAATAATATACACAACGGAAGTTGGTATCTGAATTATTATGGCGCGGAGCTTAATTTATATTTTGGAACAGATATTGCTACATTTACAGACATGGCAGAGCAGATAAATGCGTCTTCTAATAGCAAGTTTATTTATACGTGGCAGACGGGGTATGTCGGAAACGTAGAGGAACAGGCTGTGGATGCCGATATTATCAATAGAACAAAAGTGACGGATGCTTTGGCAGAAAAGTTAAAGAATTGGGGAAGCTATCAGTGGAAAATGAAAGCTGATGATACAGGCATATGGATGGAAGATGCTGACGGCATAATAAAGGATTCAAAGAGGACTTGGGAAGAAATGTTTATTAAGTCTTGGGATCAGGGAACGGATATTAGTGATGATAAGCTATATTCCTATAATATGGATAATGGAGAGATCAGTTTCTCTTTTGATTTTACTTTGTCAGACATTACCAGCAGAGACTCTGTTATTGATGGCATTAACGATATGTTGGTTAGTGACAGAGGAGTAAATACTTCATATACAATGGATGTTGTTCCTGGTTCTGATTCAAATATAAAAAAGGCGACTGCTAAAGTCTGGGGTCTAAGTATTGATTTTATGGATGAAGTAGCTTTGGGGAGAATATTTGGCAATCAAACCGATACAGTCGCATCTGAAAATGTCACAGTTGCTCAAGGAAGCAAGAATGCAGAGCTGCATTATAAAGATTCAGCAGGCAATGATGTTTTGGCTTTTCAAGGAGATATAACTCCTGCAGAGCAGGTTATGAAAGATGCGGTAGATAAATATTTGGATTTTGTATTAAGGCAAAAAATGGCAGCAGCGCTGGCAGGAAAAGATCCGCAGGATTTTGAATTTTGGTCATTGGATGATCTGGTGGGAGCCGGTAATATAACAAAATCAGGATATCTTGATGATGTAGTTACTTTGCAGCCGGATATGAAGCTTACGACAGGCGGAAATGTAGGTGGCGCAGGAACAGTAGGAAGCGATTATCCTTGCGCTTATATTGACTTTGCAAATATTACAGATTTGTCTCTTTTGGAAGAATTGGGATTTAATTCCACTTGCAAGACATGCGATAATCATTATTCCATAGTGTTCAGAAGCGGAAATTATAATAATGTAACCAATAGCGGTTTTAGATATAATATGGAGCGGCAAGGCGACAATTATATGCTGGAAATCGACATTGATTCTTTAATAAATAATGGTGTCACAGGCGGACAGAGTTTGGCGGAAGCATTAGTAGAGATTACGGATGCCGCATATGATTTCCATTATACTCAGTATGCATCTGAGGGCAGCAAATTATATATTTATGATAACAGAACACAGTCTGAGGGAACTACGGATGCTACTTTTGATACGAAACCATATCCTTCAATTGATGAGTGTGAATTTAATTTATCAATGAAATCGGACAGAGGCGCTAGTGTGGATCTGGATTATACCTACAATTTTAAAGATGTATCTGAAAATGTGTGCGTCGAGATGCAAAAAGATGCAAACGGAGATTATATATTAAATGCAGACGGTACATATGAAAAGTGGGATGGTACAGGAACGCCGGATAGATATTCTATGAGTATTACATATAAAGATGAGAAAGGGAATGTATTGAGTGACAGTGTGGATGCAGAAGGAAATCCGCTTACGGCAAGACAGCAGGCTGTAGAAAGTTATTCTCAAAATGCTGTACGCGAAGTTGTGACCTCTACAAAAGTAGATTTGGAAGCTACGGATTATAGTTATTTAAATCTAACCGGTGATGAAAATGCCAATACTGCAATACGTCCTAAGTTTGATTCTCAGGTGCTGTTACAGGGTGCGGAAACCGGAATACGTATTCAACATAGTGCTGCATCAGGTGATTTTACCATTATTCCGAGATTTGGCATTAATACGCATGTATTGGGGTTATCCAGAGCCGGATGTAAAACGATAGAACAGGCTGAACAGACCATAAACGATATTAAATATGCAGGCAGATATGTAGCGGAAAAACGCGCTTTATATGGTGCTTATCAGAATCGTTTAGAACATACATATAGGAATAATCGAAATATTGAAGAAAATATGGAGGCGGCAGAATCAAGAATACGCGACACAGACATAGCAGAGGAAGCCGTTAAAAATGCGAATTTGAATATTCTGCTGCAGGCAGGCGTCAGTATGTTAAGCCAGGCTAATCAACAGCCCAACTATGCATTATCGTTATTACAATAATAAATGTTATAATAATCAATATAATGTTATAATAATCAATATTGCAATAATCATTATTTTAGGTTATTATTAATATAAGTGTAACAGATATGTAAGTGACTGAGTAAGTTTTAGAGTAGGCTATTTAATTATTTTTAGAAGGGATATGTGTTATGGGCAAGTTTGAGAATACCATGAATATGCTGTTGGATACCTATCATAAACCGACAACATGCGAGAAATGCGGAGGAAGAATGATATTTCACGGATGCGGGGAGTATGTATGTGAGAACTGTAAAAATGTTGAATATGACGACTATGGAAAAGTGAGGAATTACATAGAGACTCACGGCAATGCGACCATTACGGATACTGCGGAGGCCACAGGAGTTAAGACTGAGGTTATTAAGGACCTTATTAAAAATATGAGGATAAGCAAAGGCTGATATGTTTCCTGCAGTTTCTGCAGCGATCTAAGGCGTTTAAGAACGGTATAATGAGCGTTATAATGAAAACAAGGATTGTTGTACACGGAAATGGGATATGCTATAATTAATGGCGTATCCCATTTTTTGGAATATAGGATTGCATTAGCTCAGGCTGCCGGGCCTGAGCCCGGTTCAGTCATCAGAAATAAGACATCAGAGAGAATGAAGAATGAAATATGTAAAGATAGCGGCGGGAGCAGTGTTTTTGCTCATGGCCATATTTGGAATAAAGTTAATAGTCAACAGATTTGACACAAGTGTCATTAATGACGCAAGCACAAAAAATGACAAGTATGTCATTTGCGATTTAAAAACCCTTAACCTGAAAAATCCCATAGGAATTGACGAAGAGATACCGTTTTTCAGTTGGAGAATGGAAGGCGGCGGACGGGGACTGGCACAGAGCGCCTATCAGATAAAAGTTGCGGTTTCCGAAGCTGAGCTTATAAACGGAGACTGCGTATGGGACAGCGGCAAAGTTGAAAGTCCGCTGTCTGTCGGTATTATGTATGAGGGACAGCCTCTTGGGCCAAAGAGCAGATATTACTGGCAGGTAAGCGTATGGGGTCTGGACGGTGAACCTGTTACGTCTAATGAAGAAGCGTTTTTTGAAACAGGCCTTATGGGAGAGGGCATGCAGGGAGCCATGTGGATATCCGCCCCCGAAAGCGGAAGCGGGATTTATGATATGCAGGAAGCTTACGGCGCGGATAAAGATGCGGCCGTGAGTGAAGAAGGCGGTTTTGAATATACTTACGATATAAAATATGACATAAGTGTCACAAATACGGCTGCGAGTTTTGTTTTTGGCGCGCAGGGCGGAATGTACAAAGATATGTATCTGTGCGAGATCAAAAACAGCGATGAAGACGGCGCAGCCTTCAGACTGCGCAGGATGAGGGGCGGTAAGTTTGTAAGCATCGAGTGGGAAGATGCAGCTAAAGACGCTTTATCTGCTGAAATTGACGCAAGGGGACTTTCTGCAGACGAACTTTTGGATCCGGCAGTTTATATAAAAGTTCCGGACGACGGTTCGTCTGTTTTTGCCGTGGAACTGCAGGTCGATCATGAAATTCTTTCCGTTACGGTAAACGGTGTTAAAATCGGGATCTATATTATCGAAGCGACGCCGGTCTGCGCGGTTGGCGTTTATAAGGAGAGGAGTACGACATACGCGTATCTGGATAATGTTATCATTACAAAAGGCGGCGGGAAAGAGGCCGATTTTGACAACGAAGTATATGTGAACGAGGATTTTGAAAGCGAGGATAATATTTTTTCACCGTTTTATTCAAAGGAAGAAAACGGGCGGTTGAGGATAGGAAGCGGACTTACGCTGACTTATTATGACATGGCGCAGGGTAAGGGTCAAAAAGCGGTCGGGGAGGCGGCTCCGTACTTTTATAAAGAATTTGCGCTTGAGGACAAGGAGATTGAGAGTGCGAGAGTATATATGACCGCGCTTGGAAGTTTTGCCCTGATCTGTAACGGGGAGAGGGTTTCGGACGAATATTTCGCTCCGGGGAAGTTTGTATACAATCAAAAACTGACATATGTGTCATATGATGTGTCAGATCTGCTTGAAGAGGGAAAAAACAACGCGCTCGGCATTATTTTGCTGCACGGTTGGTATGACAGGGGTGTCGGTTATCCTGAGATTTATAATCCCTGGGGAGATACCACTGCGGTTATGGGTATGCTTGAGGTAAAATATAAAGACGGCAGCGTCAAAACCATAGTTACTGATGGAGATTTCTGCTGCAGCCGCGGCGGTCCGGTGCGTTTTGACGATATTTATCACGGCGAGGTATATTGCGCGCCCATGGAATTTGAAGGTTTCGGCGAAGCGGGTTTTTGTCACGACGGTTGGCAGCAGGCGGCTGTTGACGCGGTCGATGAGTCATATTACGGGCTGCCGCTTGAGGGAAAAGAAAATGAGCCTGTACGATGCATAAACGAGCTTACGCCGATATCCGTCTCCGAACCCGTGGAGAATGTATTTGTATATGACTTCGGACAGAATTTTGCGGGAACATGCAGGCTTAAGTTAAAAGGCGACGCAGGGCAGTTTATTACTCTCAGGTACGGGGAGATCATAAATACGGCGGATATGGATAACCGTGACGACGAAATAGGGACGGTGTGGACGCAAAATCTCCTCAGCGCCCGGGCGACGGATTATTATGTGATGAAGGGAGCGGCTGACGGAGAGATATTTGAACCGGAATTCACTTATCACGGTTTCCGCTATCTGCAGATAACGGGGCTTGACGAGGCGCCCGCGGTCGGGGACGTAAAAGGGATCGTTCTTTCATCAGATCTTTACAGAAGCGGGAATTTTGAATGCTCGGACGAGCTGTTGAATAAATATTATCAAAATACCGTAAACAGTCTGCGGAGTAATTTCATGGATAATCCCACGGACTGTCCTCAGCGTGACGAAAGGCACGGTTGGGCGGGGGATGCGCAGATTTTTTCAAAGACGGCGTCTTATCATATGAATACTTATGGTTTTTACAGCAAATATCTTGATGAGCTCAGGCTGCTGCAAAGTGAGGACGGGGCGTTTACTGATATTGCGCCTAGAAATTTCGGCACTACGCCTGACGGAAAAGGCGGCGGAGCGGGCAATAACTGTTGGGGAGACGCTGCGGCCGTGATTACCTGGAATCTTTATGTTCAATACGGAAACCGAAAGGTCATCGAGGAAAATTATGATTCGATCTGCAAGTGGATGAATTATCTGGAAGACAGCAGTAACGGCTATATTCGTTCGCAGGGAGGTTATGGAGACCATCTTTCGTCGGAGAACACTCCCAATGAGTTGTCCGATACGGCCTGGTGCGCGCGCTGCGCGGAGCTGACAGCCAAAATGGCGAGGGCGCTTGGAAGGACGGAAGATGTCGAATATTACAGTCGACTGTATGAGAAGTATAAAGCCGCATGGCAGGATAATTTTATAACGCAGGACGGCGTAACGGTCTGCGATACCCAGACTTCATATGCATTGGGCCTTGCCTTTGGACTTTTTCCGGAGGAGCTTGAGCAGAGTGCCGCCGAAAGATTGGATATGCTTGCGCAGTACAGCGGATATCATATTAATACGGGCTATTCGGGCATAGGTTATCTGCTTCCTGCGCTGAGCGAACACGGTTTTAACGCTTCTGCGTACAAATTAATGCGTCAGACCGAATATCCGTCGCTTTTATATCCCGTAAAGGACGGAGCCACCACCACGTATGAATCGTTGTCAGCCTTCACTTTAAGCGGGGACGGTTTGAAACACTACAGCGGTTCCCTTAACCATTGCGCCTATGGAACGCCGGCTTCATGGCTATACACACATGTTCTTGGCATAAAGAGCGATGAAAGCGATCCCGCTTTCCACCACATCATAATACAGCCGCAGACCGACGCTTCGCTTACCTATGCCGGGGGAAGCTACGACAGCCTTTACGGAAGGATCGAAGTGGAGTGGAAGAGATCGGATAACGGCTATGATTTTAATATAACAGTGCCTGCCAATACTACGGCGGCCCTCACCCTGCCTGCCCCGGAAAACGGCGGTCATTACCTTGAGGGCGGAGCCGATGTTGAGAAGGCTGAAGGCGTCAGGAGACTTAACGATAGTGGCGCGGAATTTGAGCTGCTGTCAGGCAGTTACAGCTTTACGGTAAAAAGGTGAATTTTTGAAAGCGTATTTTATTTTTGAAGCGTATTTTATTTTGAAGCGTATTTTATTTTGAAGCGGATTTTATTTTCCGTGCCCTATACCAATTTGAAGGTATTTATATTATAATAATGAAAGATTTAAGAAGCGAGGTATCCACAATGTCCTTCACACACCTGCATGTCCATACCGAGTACAGTCTTCTGGACGGCTCCAACAAAATAAAAGAATACGTCAAGCGTGTCAAAGAGCTTGGCATGGACAGCGCCGCGATAACGGATCACGGCGTCATGTACGGCGTTATTGATTTTTACAGGGAAGCAAGAGCGGCGGGTATCAAACCCATCATAGGCTGTGAAGTCTATGTCGCGCCGGGTTCCCGCTTTGACAAGGAATTGGCCGGAGGCGAGGACAGATATTATCATCTGGTGCTGCTTGCCGAGAACAACACAGGATATGCTAATCTTATGAAAATAGTCAGCCGCGGTTTTACCGAAGGCTATTATTATAAACCCCGTGTGGATATGGAGCTGCTCAATGAATATCACGAAGGCCTTATCGCGCTTTCAGCCTGCCTTGCGGGAGAAGTGCCGCGTTATATACAGAAAGGTCTTATAGACGAGGCAAAGAGGATTGCGAAAAAGTACGAAGACTGCTTCGGAAAGGGCAATTATTTTCTGGAATTGCAGGATCACGGACTGCCTGAACAGAAAATGGTAAATACCGCGCTTATTAATATAGGAAGAGAACTTGGAATTGAGTTAGTCGCAACTAACGACGTGCATTATACTTATGCGGAAGATGAAAAATCACATGACATCCTGCTTTGCCTTCAGACGGGCAAGAAGCTTTCTGACGAAGACCGCATGCGGTATGAGGGCGGACAGTATTATGTAAAAAGCGAAGAAGAGATGAAAGGGCTTTTCCCATACGCATGGGAAGCCGTTGAAAATACGCAGAGAATTGCGGACAGATGTAATGTCGATATAGAATTCGGCGTATATAAAGTGCCGCATTATGAGCTGCCTGACGGGCATGATTCGTGGTCGTATCTGAATGAACTTTGCCTTAAAGGTCTGGATGAACGCTATCCCGAGGATGACGGAAGCCTCAGAAAGCGTATGGACTATGAGCTTGGGATCATTAAGGAAATGGGTTTTGTGGATTACTTCCTTATTGTATGGGATTATATAAATTTCTGCAGGGAGAACGGTATCGCAGTCGGACCGGGGCGCGGCTCGGCGGCGGGAAGCATAGTATCTTACTGCCTGAAGATCACCAATATCGATCCCATTAAGTACAGCCTTCTGTTTGAGAGATTTCTTAATCCGGAGCGTGTGTCCATGCCCGATATCGACGTGGATTTCTGTTATGAAAGAAGACAGGAAGTTATTGACTATGTTGGTCAAAAATATGGACAGGACAAAGTGGTGCAGATCGTAACTTTCGGCACCATGGCGGCTAAGGCCGTGATCCGGGATGTGGGCCGTGTCATGGACCTGCCGTACGCCTATGTGGATTCCATTGCCAAAATGATCCCCAAAGAGCTTAACATTACGATCTCAAGAGCGCTCGAAATGAATCCCGAATTAAAGAAAATGTATGATGAAGATGAGCAGGTTAAAGTCCTGATCGATATGTCTAAGCGGCTCGAAGGGCTTCCCAGGCATACTTCCACCCATGCTGCGGGCGTGGTGATATGCCCCGATGCGGCTGAAAAATTCGTCCCGCTTTCAAGAGGAGTGGACGGCGCGATAACCACTCAGTTTACGATGACTACCATAGAAGAGCTTGGCCTGCTGAAAATGGATTTCCTGGGGCTGCGCACCCTGACAGTTATACAGAATGCGGTAAGGATGGTGGAAAAGAGCGCGGGCGTAAGCATAGACATAGACAATATAGATTATAACGATCCCGCGGTCCTTGCATATATCGGCACGGGAAAGACCGACGGCGTGTTTCAGCTTGAAAGCGGCGGGATGAAGAACTTTATGAAAGAATTGAAACCGCAGAGTCTCGAAGACGTCATCGCGGGCATATCCCTGTACCGCCCGGGGCCTATGGATTTTATACCCAGATATATAAAAGGAAAAAACGATAAAGCGTCAATCACATATGACTGTCCGCAGTTGGAAGAGATACTGGCTCCCACATACGGCTGTATAGTTTATCAGGAACAGGTCATGCAGATAGTGCGTAAGCTCGGCGGTTATACGATGGGAAGAAGCGATCTGGTACGCCGCGCGATGAGTAAGAAAAAGCAGTATGTCATGGAACAGGAACGCAGGAATTTCATATACGGAAATCCGGACGAGGGGGTTCCGGGGTGTGTGGCAAACGGTATAGATGAAGCGGTCGCGGCGCATATTTACGATACCATGATGGATTTTGCCAAATATGCTTTTAATAAGTCCCATGCAGCCTGTTATGCAGTGGTATCTTACCAGACTGCCTACCTCAAATATTATCATCCGGTTGAATTTATGGCGGCTTTACTGACTTCCGTCATGTACAATTCGGTCAAGGTATCGGAATATATCATGGCCTGCCGCAACATGGGCATAAGTATACTGCCGCCCGACATAAACGAGGGCGAGATCGGCTTTTCGGTATCGGGAGACTCCATACGTTTTGCTCTGACCGCGATAAAAAGCATAGGCAGGTCAGTGATCGAAGCCGTGGTGGAGGAGCGGAACGCAAGAGGACTTTTTACCAATATAAAAGACTTTATAACCAGAATGTATGACAAAGAATTAAATAAACGCGCGGTGGAAAATCTTATTAAGGCAGGCGCTTTTGACAGCCTGGGCGGTTACAGGAAACAGTATATGAGCGTATATATACGTATAATGGAAGATATATCGCAGAATAAGAAAAATAATATGGCCGGACAGCTTTCCCTGTTCGATATAGCGCCGGAAGAAGATAAAGAAGAATACGAGATAAAAATGCCGCAGGTGGAAGAATATTCGAAGGAAATGCTCTTAGGGTTTGAAAAAGAAGTTCTGGGAGTCTATGTCAGCGGACATCCGCTTGAGGAATATGAAGAAGTCTGGCATAAAAATATTACCAACACAACTTCGGATTTTGTCCTGGACGAAGAGGCTGACGCCACTGTGGTAAAAGACGGCCAAAAAGTGACCGTTGGCGGTATAATTTCGGACAAACGGCTTAAATATACCAAAAACGACAATGTGATGTCTTTTATACAGATAGAGGATCTGTTAGGGACGGTAGAAGTTATAGTTTTTCCAAGAGTATATGAAAAATATGCGGAAAAACTGGTAGAAGACAGGAAAGTCTTCGTCAAGGGGAGAGTTTCCGTCGAGGAAGACAAGGACGCCAAGCTTATCTGTGAGGATATCATAAGTTTTGACGAAATACCCAAGAAACTTTGGATAAAGTTTTCTTCCAAAGAAGATTACGAAAAAAATGAAGCGGGACTTATGTCGTCGTTGAAGGATTCGGAAGGCCGTGACAGTGTGGTCATCTATATTGAAAATCCCAAGGCCATGAAGACGCTTCCGCCCAACCGTAACGTAAATGCGGACGCGGCGCTGCTTGGAAAACTGGAAAATCTCTATGGTAAGGAGAATATACGAGTGGTTTAGAGATCCGGTTGAAGCAAAGCTTGGGCCTGAGCGGAAATTTTTGCAAAAAGTTTTATGACGGACGGTATTAAAATCTATTGAAAACGTGTTTAAATTAGAGTAAAATAAATACGGTCAGACAATTTCTTCCGGTTTTTTGGCAAATATTGGTTTAAGACCGGATAAGAATGGGGGATGATTATGGCTAAGACAATTAAGACGATCGGGGTTCTGACAAGCGGCGGCGACGCGCCGGGCATGAATGCCGCTATCCGCGCGGTAGTGCGTAAGGCTATTTACAACGGCGTAAAAGTCAAAGGCGTTAAAAAAGGCTATCAGGGCCTTATGAATGAAGAAATAATCGATATGGAGAAATGGTATGTTTCCGATACCATACAGCGCGGCGGAACGATACTTGGAACTGCGCGCTGCCTTGAGATGATGACGGAAGAGGGGCAGCAGAAAGCAGCCGACATGTGTCATAAGCACGGTATAGACGGACTTGTGATAATCGGAGGCGACGGTTCATACCGCGGCGCTCAGGCTCTTTCCAATCACGGAATAAATACCATCGGCATTCCGGGAACCATAGACCTTGACATAGCGTGTACTGAATATACGATAGGTTTTGACACTGCCGTCAATACCGCGATGCAGGCAATTGATAAGGTGCGTGATACCTCGTCTTCTCACGAAAGATGCAGTATCATAGAGGTTATGGGAAGAAATGCAGGTTACATAGCGTTGTGGTGCGGTATCGCCAACGGCGCGGAAGATATCCTTTTGCCTGAGAAATATGATTATAACGAGCAGGAGATAATAAATAATATCATAGCGAGCAGAAAACGCGGCAAAACGCACCATATCATCATAAACGCGGAAGGCATAGGCCACTCAACCTCCATGGCAAGGCGTATAGAGGCCGCTACAGGTATGGAGACGAGGGCGACCATTCTCGGATATCTGCAAAGAGGCGGCGCGCCGACATGTAAAGACCGTTACTACGCTTCGATAATGGGCGCATATGCGGCCGACATTCTCTGCGAGGGCAAGACCAACAGGGTAGTGGGATACCAGCATGGCGAGTTTCTTGATTTCGATATAGAGGAAGCTCTGAATATGCAAAAGAGCATACCCGAGTATGTATATGAAGTAAGCAAGATCCTTGCGATATGATGCGCAGGCCTGCTATATTTTGAAAATGACCGTTTATGGCTTCTCCGCAGCGTGGCGGAGAAGTTTTTTCGTTAAATTATTTAAAGAGGAAACCCTATGATAACAAGTTTTGCCAATAAAGGGATAAAAGAAGTCATACAGCTTGAGCAGAAGGCAAGAACCCGGAGAGAAACGGGACTTTTTGTGGCGGAAGGGATAAAGATGTTCCTTGAAGCGCCGGCGGACATGATACGCAAGGTTTATGTATCTGCGGATTTTGCCAATGATATGCCGGGCGCGTGCAGGCATAAAATAGAAGAGCTTACCGCAGCCGTAAACGGGCATGACGCGTCTGCCGGGCAGCGCGCCGCGTGTACGGGAGAGCATTCAGTCTCTTATGAGGTTGTATCCTCGGAGGTTTTTAAGAAGATGTCGGATACAATGACTCCGCAGGGCATACTCTGCGTTATGAAGCAGAGCGTGTATGCGCTTTCTTCCATGCTTAATGCGGAGAAGCCTCTTATTGCCGTTTTGGAAGATATCCAAGATCCCGGAAATCTCGGCACGATCTTCAGGGCAGGCGAGGGCGCGGGCGTGACAGGCGTTATAATGAGTAAAGATACCGTGGATATCCATAATCCCAAAACGATACGTTCCACTATGGGTTCGATTTACAGAATGCCCTTTGTATATGCAGGAGATCTTTTGGAGACCATCGATAGTCTCAGGCAGAATGATATATCCGTGTATGCCGCGCACCTGCAAGGGGCTGCAGCTTATGATGACTGCGATTATACCGGGGGCTGCGCCTTTTTGATAGGCAGCGAGTCAAAGGGTTTAAAGGATGAGACGGCCAAGAGGGCAGACGCGCGTATCAGGATACCCATGCTTGGTAAAGTGGAATCACTCAATGCGGCAGTGGCGGCTTCGGTGCTCTTTTATGAGGCGGCAAGGCAGCGCAGATATAAATAAAGTAAACGACGGGAGGCAGATCATGAAAATAGGATTTATAGGACTTGGAAATATGGCGGACGCCATTATAGGCGGATTGTTAAATAAAGGCATTGTAAAAGCGTCCGATATAATTGGAAGCGCAAAAACGGAAAAGACCATAAATAAGATGGCCGAGAAATATGACATTAGTGTCACAAATGACAATAAGGAAGTTGCGGCAAAGGCGGATACGCTTATTCTTGCCATCAAACCGCAGTTTTTTGAAGAAGTTATAGGCGAAGTTAAGGACAGCGTTAAAGAGGATGCGCTGATAATAAGCATAGCGGCGGGAAAAAGTATCGCATGGATAGAAAATGAATTTGGACGTCCCATAAAGTTGGCGCGCTGCATGCCCAACACTCCGGCGCTCGTTGGAGAGGGCTGTACCGGAGTCTGCGTCAACTCTGAAGTTTCGAAAGAGGAAACCGACTACAGCCTTAAGCTTATGCAGAGCTTTGGGAGGGCAAGCCTGATACCGGAGCGGCTTATCGACGCCGTGGGCGCCGTGAGCGGAAGTTCTCCGGCTTTTGTGTTCATGTTTATTGAAGCCATGGCCGATGCGGGAGTTGCAGCCGGCATGACGAGGGCGCAGGCTTTTGAATTTGCCGCGCAGGCAGTCTGCGGCAGCGCGAAACTAATGCTTGAGAGCGGCAAACATCCGGGCGAGCTTAAAGACATGGTCTGTTCTCCCGGCGGCACGACCATACAGGGCGTAAAGGTCCTGGAGGAAAAATGTATGAGGGGCGCGGTCATGGATGCCATTGCCGCATGTATTGAAAAATCCCAAAAATTGTAATAAATTTTAATTATTTTTAACAAAAAGTAACAAACATGAACTGATAACTTGACAAAGCAAAGATGGTTTGCTAGAATTATCCAAAATGACGATTTAACATTTTTGTAATAATTTTGCAAAATATTTATCGTATCAGTAATAAAACGGAGGTATTTGTTCATGTTTAAGGGCAGAAAGGTGTTCCCTGCGCTTTGCGCCATGATGTTGTGTGCGGCGCAGCTGCTTGGAAACGTAATTGATGCCATAGCGTCAGAACCCGTACAGTCTCTGGATTCGCTGAATGTCGGCATAGCCAATATACTTGTTGCGGATTCCGAAAGCAGCAGTGAAAAGGACGGGGAAACATCAGATAAAACATTACAGGATAAAAGTAAAAGCAGTAAAGAAGATGAAGCGTCTGAGGATGAAGAGAACGGTATGCGATCTTCCGAAGATGAGGGGAAAGACTCAAAAGATACCGTAACAGATGATGCTTCAAAAGAAAATAAAAAATCTGAGGAAGATGAAAATGAGTCCGATCTGGTTATGGCGGACGTTAAGCTGGCATTGAATGTAAGAGCCGAAGCAACGGAAGATTCCGAGAAAGTCGGACTTCTGTATAAAGACTGCGGCGGCAGGATATTAGAGAGAAAAGACGGCTGGACTAAGATTAAGTCGGGCGATCTGGTAGGTTGGGCAAGCGACGATTATCTTTTATTTGGCGAAGATGCTAAGGAGCTTGCAAAAGAAGTAGGAAATACGATCGTTACAATCGAAACTCAAACGCTTCGCGTCAGGAAAGAGCCCAATATGGATTCTGAGATTCTGGGACTTCTTGGTCAGGATGATTATTTAGATGTAATAGAAGCGGTGGATGATGATTGGATAAGCGTGGATTTTGAAGATGAAACCGCCTATGTTTCTTCCGAATATGTCAGTATGGATTTTCATATTGACGAAGGCGAAACAATGGAAGTGATACATCAGAGAGAGGAGGCTGCGGCTAAAGCCAAGGCCGAGGCCGAACGTGAGGCTATAAAGACAAAAAATGACGCGGTGATCGCCGAGGCTGACGATTCAAAACTTCTGGCGGCGCTCATTCAGTGCGAAGCAGGCTCCGAGCCGTATGAAGGACAGTTGGCGGTCGGTGCGGTCGTTATAAACAGATTAAGGAGCGGAGCTTATCCGAGTACAATATCAGGTGTTATTTATGCGTCGGGACAGTTTACGCCCGCGCTTAACGGTAAAGTCGCAAACGTATATAATGGCAATATTTCCGCTTCCTGTGTCCAGGCGGCGGCGGAAGCGCTTTCCGGAGTCAGCAACGTAGGCGGAGCGACACATTTCAGGAGAGCGGGAAGCCACGACGGTATACAGATCGGAAACCATGTATTCTGGTAAGAAACTCTGAATTATGCTTTTATATAAGTTAATAAAAAGGTCAAGATAAAAATCTCAAAACTGCGTATTATAATATAAAGGCGCGGTTTTGGGATTTGTTTTTATAAAAATACCTTGTAACCCTTCCGATAATATAGTAAGATTAAAAAGAAGGCTGTTATGCATATTAAGCAGGTCCGCGCCTTTATAATGATTATCTGTTATGGTTTTTAGTATTGATAAGAATGGAAGGGGTTATATGGATTTTGGCAGTATTAATATGACGATAGTATGGCTGGTCCTTTTAGTCATACTTATAGTGATCGAGCTTATTACAATGGGTCTTACTACGATATGGTTTGCAGGAGGCGCATTGGTGGCGGCTTTGCTCTCAATACCTGAAACGCCTATATTGTGGCAGATCATAGCGTTTCTTGCGGTATCGCTGCTGCTTTTGTTTTTCACCAGGCCGGTCGCGGTCAGATATTTTAACAAAGACAGGGTCAGGACCAATATCGAGAGTATGGTAGGCAGGCAGGCGATAGTTATAAGCGAGATCAATAATGTTGAAGGCGTAGGGCAGGTAAATACCGGGGGAATGGAATGGAGCGCCAGAAGCAGCTATAACAATAAAGTCCTTCCGGTGGGAGCCGTTGTTACCATACTGGGTGTAGACGGCGTTAAACTAATAGTGGAAGAAAGAAAAGAGGGTTAAAAAATGGTTGGAATATTTTTTTCGGCAATACTTATTATACTTGTGATCATTCTGTTTTCGTGTATCAGCATAGTGCCGCAGGCTTATGCATACGTAGTTGAGAGACTTGGCGCTTATCAGCAGACCTGGTCGGTAGGCCTTCATGTTAAGATGCCTATCATAGATAAAGTAGCCAAAAGAGTTATCTTAAAAGAGCAGGTAGTGGATTTTGCGCCACAGCCCGTTATAACAAAGGATAACGTAACCATGAGAATAGATACCGTAGTCTTTTATCAGATCACGGATCCCAAGCTTTTTGCATACGGCGTGGAAAATCCGATCATGGCGATCGAAAATCTGACGGCGACAACGCTTAGGAATATCATAGGTGAGATGGAACTTGACCAGACGCTTACTTCAAGAGAGGTCATCAATACCAAGATGAGAGCCTCGCTTGATATCGCGACCGATCCGTGGGGCATTAAAGTAAACCGTGTGGAACTTAAAAATATCATACCTCCGGCCGCTATTCAGGACGCCATGGAGAAGCAGATGAAAGCCGAGCGTGAACGCCGTGAGGCCATTCTTAAAGCGGAAGGTGAGAAAAAATCCACCATCCTTGTCGCCGAAGGTAAGAAGGAATCAGCAATTCTGGAAGCCGAAGCGGAGAAACAGTCTGCAATATTAAAAGCGGAGGCCCAGAAAGAGAAAATGATCCGCGAGGCTGAAGGTGAGGCTGCGGCCATAATTAAAGTGCAGCAGGCTACCGCAGACGGTATCAGAATGCTCCGCGAAGCGGGCGCCGATGAAGCGGTGCTTAAGATAAAGAGCCTGGAGGCTTTTGAAAAGGCGGCGGACGGACAGGCGACCAAGATCATAATCCCGTCCGAAATTCAGGGACTGGCAGGACTTGCGGCGTCGGCAAAAGAGCTTCTTAAGTAAGACGCGGACAAAAAACGGTCAAGAGATAAAGTTAAAGGATAAAGATTATCAGATTATTTTGAGGCAGGAAAAGGCAGATGAACTTAAAAGGACGCAACTTTTTAAAATTACTGGATTTTACTCCGGAAGAGATAGAATATCTGTTGGATATGGCGGCGGATTTAAAAGAAAAGAAGAAAAAAGGCATTCCCGTGGATTCTTTTCGCGGGAAAAACGTCGCGCTTATTTTTGAAAAGACAAGCACCAGGACGCGCTGTTCATTCGAAGTGGCGGCGCATGATCTGGGACTGGGAACGACCTATCTGGATCCGTCGGGTTCGCAGATAGGCAAAAAAGAGAGCATTGCCGATACCGCGCGGGTTTTGGGCCGCATGTTTGACGGAATAGAGTATCGCGGCTATGGTCAGGAAATTGTGAATGAACTTGCAAAATACGCGGGAGTTCCGGTATGGAACGGACTTACAAATGAATTTCATCCCACTCAGATGCTTGCGGATCTTTTGACCATCAGAGAGCATTTCGGACATTTAAAAGGAATAAAACTTACATATATGGGCGATGCCCGCTATAATATGGGTAATTCGCTCATGGTGGCCTGCGCTAAGATGGGTATGGATTTCACCGCCTGCACGACGAAAAAATATTTTCCCGACAAGGCGCTTGTTGCGGAGTGTGAAAAAATCGCGGCGCAGACAGGCGGCAGCATAAGGCTTACCGAAAGCGTCGAGGAAGGCAGCGGCAGCGTGGACGTTATCTATACCGATATCTGGGTATCCATGGGAGAACCGGACGAGGTATGGGAAGAACGAATAAAGGATTTAAAACCTTATCAGGTAAATAAAAAAGTAATGGAAAACGCAGGTAAGGATGCGGTGTTTATGCATTGTCTCCCGTCTTTCCATGATCTTAATACAACGATCGCCAAAGACGTATATGCTAAATTCGGCATAAGCGAAATGGAAGTTACGAACGAAGTATTTGAATCGGACCAATCCATAGTCTTTGATGAGGCTGAAAACCGCATGCATACGATCAAAGCGGTGATGGCAGCAACTTTGGCGTGAGCCGTTTGGAGGACTTCCGGGCTATATCATACAATGTTTTGTATATGGTTTTCCCGGCGCGGCAGACCAATGGAGGTTAGTGTGAAAACTGATAAATCGGATATTCTTTACATGCTGCGGGACGCGAAGGACTATGTTTCCGGGCAGCAGCTCTGCGAACGGTTGGGCGTATCGAGGACGGCGGTCTGGAAAGTGATAAATCAATTAAAGGCGGAAGGATATCAGATAGAGTCCGTTACCAATAAAGGTTATCGGCTGACGGAAAGTCCCGACATACTTTCAAAAAGTGAAATATCAAGCAGGCTTAAGACGGAGTGGGCAGGCAGGGAACTTTACTATTTTGATGAGACAGGCTCTACCAATATAGACGCCAAACATTATGCGGAAGACGGATCAAAGCATGGCACGGTTGTCGTTGCAGACATGCAGACAAGCGGAAGAGGCAGGAGAGGCAGAATGTGGCAATCGCCCTCAGGAAGCGCCATTTATATGACAATAGCCCTGAAACCGGATTTTCTGCCCGAAAAAGCTTCCATGCTTACGCTTGTCATGGCGCTTAGCGTGGCAAAAGCCGTTTCCGACATTACAGGAATTAAGGCCGGGATCAAATGGCCCAACGATATAACGCTAAACGGTAAAAAAATATGCGGAATACTGACAGAAATGGACGCTGAACAGGATTATATCAGACATGTCGTTATCGGAGTGGGGATAAACGTAAATAATGCCTCACCGGAAGAATTTCCGGAAGAGATAAGACAGAAAGCCACTTCGTTAAAAATAGAGTCGGGCAGACAGTATAACAGGGCTGAACTTATAGGAAGCGCGCTTTTTAATTTTGAAAAAAATTATGACACATTTGTCAGAAAATTAGATTTAAGTGAGCTGATGGAAGCTTACGACGAATATCTTTTGAATATAAACGCCTCGGTAAGAGTGTTGGATCCTAAGGGAGAGTTCGACGGCGTCGCAAAGGGCATTAACGAATATGGCGAGCTCATTGTGGAAAAAGAAGACGGACGGACAGTTTTGGTGTATGCCGGCGAAGTTTCGGTAAGAGGGCTGTATGGGTATGTATGAGCCCGCCTGTTTTATTTGTGTTCATGATACACGCCGCTTAATAATGAAAGAGGAATGCTTAAGGTATGGAAGAGGGACGCACAGTGCTCTGCGGAGCCAATTCTTATGAACAGAAATACTATTTTAACGAGCAGTTTGCGACAGTTCCGGATTCCATAAAAGAAGAGCTGCACATAATCTGCGTTCTTTTTACCGAGGAAGTGGGCGGCATAATCACGATAGCCTTTGATGAAAAAGGTGGTATTCTGATCGAGACTGACGCAGAGGAAAACGATTTTATGTATGACGAAATAAGCAGCGGTCTGTTAGTCGGAGAAATACGCAGGAGCAGACAGGAAATGTTCGAGGCTTTGAGCCTGTATTACAGGGTATTTGTCCTGCATGAAGAGTTTGATGCAAAAGACCTATAGTTGTCGGTTCCGGCAGCACACGCCCATCATTAAAAATGAAAATTCATAGATTTTCAACGATTACCTGATAATAAGACTGCGGAGGTACTGTGTGTCGGTATTGAAAATAGGGAATGTGGAACTTGAAAACAACATAATTCTTGCTCCTATGGCAGGCGTAACTGACCTGCCTTTTCGTTTGCTGTGCAAAGAACAGGGCGCGGGACTTGTGTGCATGGAAATGATAAGCGCCAAGGCCGTTTTATATAAAAACAAAAATACGGAACCGCTGCTTGAGATACATCCGGACGAAGGCCCAGTATCGTTGCAGCTTTTCGGCTCCGATGCTAAGATAATGGCACAGATAGCAAAACAGTTGGAAATGCGACCTTTTTCCATACTCGATATAAACATGGGCTGCCCGATGCCTAAGATAGTAAATAACGGCGAAGGCTCGGCGCTTATGAAAAATCCTAAACTGGCAGGAGAGATAGTCTCGGAAGTGGCACATGCGATAGATAAACCCGTAACAGTCAAGATAAGGAGCGGTTTTGACAAAGAGCATATCAATGCGGTAGAGATGGCCAAAGTCATAGAAGACGCAGGGGCTGCGGCGGTCGCCGTACATGCCAGAACGCGGGAACAGTTGTATGCAGGGGAAGCCGACTGGGACATCATAGCAAGGGTAAAAGAAGCTGTGTCCATTCCGGTCATAGGCAACGGCGACATTACCGACGGTGAAAGCGCGTGGAAGATGTTAAACCATACAAAATGTGACGGAATAATGATAGGACGCGCTTCCAGAGGAAATCCCTGGATATTCGCCCGGGTAAAAAACTTTCTTGAGAATGGGAAAGTTATGCCTGCGCCGGATAAAGAAGAGATAAAACTCATGATGAAAAGGCATGCCCGCTTAATGCTTGAGTGCAAAGGCGAATATACGGGAATACGCGAGATGCGCAAACATATTTCATGGTATACCGCAGGTATGCCGGGTTCCGCTAAAATGCGGCAGGAAATAAACTCCGTGGAGAATTTTACCGCGCTTGAGGAATTAATAGAGAAAATATAGCGTATATTCTCATATGGGAAACGAAACAATACTTTATTATGTTTTTGAAGAGAATATTACTGACAGGCCTAAAGTCATAAAGCCGCGTTTCAGGCAAAAAATAAAGCCGAGCTCCTTTGTAATGCAGGAAAGCGGGCCTGAAGACGAACTTACGATAGTGACAGTGGTTTTTCCCGCTCTCGAAAATGGATGGACAAGAAAGAAACTGCTTAAATCCATGCAGGAGTGGGGCAGAAGCGAGGCAGGGGAATATCTTGGAAATACGGAAATCATCATGCAAAAAGATATGCGAAAGCTGTATCTTGGCGGCCCCGATATAAGCAGGCAGAAAGGATTGCGGAGGTTTTTTGAAAACCGGATATCCGCGCCGGGGCAGGAGAAAAATTTTTCATCGGAGAGCGGCTTTGCATGGGAGAACGGTTTGACGCCGACATTAAGGATATTGGCCTGCAGAGCAGTAAATGAGAGATTTTATATTCATGACCGTGATATGAACAAAAACAATCGAAATAACGATAATATAAATACTAAATACACTACAAACACTAAATACAGCATAAACACGATATCCGGTTTTCAAAAAACAAAGAAATCTTATCCTGATACGGTCATGCTGCTGATGGGGACATCCATATCACCGGAAGAGCAGATACGGCATTTTATGGAGATGATACAGCCTTTTTTGCCATATGTTAATAATCTCACTATCATATACGAAGTTTCGTATATTGAAAGTATTGAAGATATCGGGGATGTTGAAAATATTACAGATATAAGTAATGCGGATGATCCTGAAAGTATTGCTGCTGTTGAAAACGGTAAAAATATCCCCAATACCGATATTATTAAAAATAATAGGAAGGATATAGAGGATGACAATAGTGTCAGGTATACAGAGAATACTGAAAATACGATACGGGAGGCACAGAAATGTCTGGAGGAACTATACTATGAATACGGCCTTGTCGGTCAGCTTGTGAAAGCCTCAGAGCGCATTTTAACGCCATTTAGGGATAAAAATGAAGCGCATAAGATTTTTTTAACAGATTATGGATATGACGGCAGGCTGCCATATGGAATGATGAAAAACGGGGGGACATACCTTGATATTTTTTCTTCAGAGGAAAAAGAACGGCGTATAAAGAAAAAATGTTCGGAAATTTCATACATCTCTCCGTTAAAATACCTTGACACTCTGATAAAAAGTGGGTATGATAAACTAGTTAATCAGACATAAAGATAATATCACATAAGAAAAATAGAAATAAGAACAGGAAAGGGCAGGTTGTCATGGAAGAAAAAAAGAATATTTTAACTTATGAAGGTTTGAGAAAATATGAAGACGAATTACATGAGCTGAAAGTCGTAAAACGTCAGGAAGTTGCGCAGAAGATCAAAGAGGCAAGAGAACAGGGAGATTTGTCCGAAAATGCCGAATATGATGCAGCCAAAGATGAACAGCGCGATATAGAGGCCAGAATCGAAGAGCTTGAGAAAATACTGAAAAATGCAGAAGTAGTCGTAGAAGATGAAGTCGATCTGGACAAAATAAATATCGGCTGCCAGGTAACCATTCTGGATATGGAGTATGCGGAAGAACTGGAATATAAGATCGTAGGTTCAACCGAGGCTAACAGCTTAAAAGGTAAGATATCAAATGAATCGCCTGTCGGAAAAGCCCTTATCGGCAAAAAAGTAGGAGATGTCGTAGAAGTAGAAACACAGGCAGGGGTTTTACAGTATAAGGTATTACAGATCCAGAGATCAAATTGATCGGAAACAAATGATTTATTGAAAGGAATCACCTACTATGGATAATCAGCAGAACCGTAATAACGAACAGCAGGTACAGGATGTAAACCAGCTTTTGAAAGTCAGACGTGAGAAACTTGCAGCGCTGCAGGAAAGCGGCAAAGACCCTTTTGCCATAACCAAATATGATGTGACCCACCACAGTCAGGAGATCAAAGACGGCTTTGATGCAATGGAAGGACAGAAAGTATCGGTTGCGGGCCGCATCATGTCCAAGCGTGTTATGGGAAAAGCCTCTTTCTGCAACGTGCAGGATTTAGAGGGAAATATACAGTCATATGTAGCGAGAGACAGCATAGGCGAAGAGTCATATGCGGATTTTAAAAAATACGACGTGGGAGATATCGTGGGTATTGAAGGCGAAGTATTCAAGACAAAGACCGGAGAGATTTCCATACATGCCTCAAAAGTGACCCTTTTATCCAAGAGCCTGCAGATCTTGCCTGAAAAATATCATGGACTTGTAAATACCGATATACGATACAGACAAAGGTACACGGACCTTATAATGAATGAAGACGTTAAAAAGACCTTCATCATGCGTTCTAAGATTATCAGCTCGATCAGACGTTATCTGGACGGACAAGGTTTTCTGGAAGTAGAGACCCCCATGCTTGTAGCAAATGCGGGAGGCGCGGCTGCAAGACCTTTTGAAACACACTACAATGCGCTTGATGAGGACGTAAAACTACGTATTTCACTGGAACTGTACTTAAAGCGCCTTATCGTAGGCGGTCTGGAAAGAGTTTATGAGATCGGAAGGGTTTTCAGAAACGAAGGTCTGGATACCAGGCATAATCCTGAATTTACCCTTATGGAACTGTATCAGGCATATACGGATTATAACGGAATGATGGACCTTACGGAAAATATGTTCCGCCATGTAGCCAATGAAGTCTGCGGCACCACTTTGATCTCATACGGCGGAGTGGAAATAGATTTAGGCAAGCCTTTTGCCAGAATGACAATGACCGAAGCAGTCAATAAGTACGCAGGCGTTGACTTTAACCTGATAAAAGATACCGAACAGGCGAAAAAGATTGCGGATGAAAAAGGTGTGCATTACGAAGAACGCCATAAAAAGGGCGATATACTCAACCTGTTCTTTGAAGAATTCGTGGAGGAACATCTGGTTCAGCCGACCTTTATCATGGATCACCCGATAGAGATTTCTCCGCTCACCAAGAAGAAACCCGACGATCCGGATTATGTTGAGCGTTTTGAACTTTTTATCACCTGCCGCGAGATGTGCAACGCTTATTCCGAACTTAACGACCCTATCGATCAGAGGGAGCGCTTCAAAGCCCAGGAAGAGGCTTTTGCAGCAGGCGACGAGGAAGCGAACCACACTGACGAAGATTTCCTCAATGCGCTCGATATCGGTATGCCGCCGACCGGAGGTATTGGCTACGGCATTGACAGGCTGGTAATGCTGCTTACGGATTCACCGGCGATCAGGGATGTGTTGTTGTTCCCGACAATGCGTCAACTCGATTAAAGAAAGCCAGTAAAATCAAGGGTTTCAGGGGCTTGCGCCAAGTCC
>CANRMA010000028.1 GCA_947631625.1 uncultured Lachnospiraceae bacterium
TGTTTCTGTTCACTTTTTTCTCTGAAATTCTATCTTGAATTTTCAGGGCTGCATTACTGTTTGTTTGTCAAGGTGCAACTGCTGCGGTTTAACTCCGCAACGAATTAGAGTATATCACCATAAAAAATGGTTGTCAACAGAAAAATTGATAAATTTTTACCTTTTTTACAATAAATTTTATAATATTTAAAATCATAAATTTAAAAATACTCAATAACGATAATTGTGCGACAATTCTATTGCAGAACAAGCTCTGCGCTATCGGAACCATTCGCAAGAATCATTGAAACAGTATCTACGGAAGTGTCTTCAGGGACCTCAACAATTGACACTAATTCCGTTGACGCACCGGCTTCCATAACAGACTTATAAGTCTGCAGATCATTAAGAAGCATTGTGGACAATGTTCTTTTTGAAGGCTCGCCATTTACAGATACCCTGCTCTTCATGTCATAACCAAGCATATCCAATTCCTGCTGTGCCGCGCTGTTATTGGTTACCTGAAACTTAAGCACCAACAGCCTGGTTCCGGGCGTTGCCTGCATGGCAAAAAATGCATCAGCTTCATTATCTGCTGCCTGAGGATATTCACTCAACAGTTCACAGCCTGTATATTGAAATGAAAAACCATCCATTCCGTAAAATTCTTCTATGGAAGACGCCACGGCTTCTTCCTCCGATGCATCTATTACTTCAGTATCGCTGATCGGATTTTCAGCCTTCTCCTCAGGCATTACCTCTTCCTCTTTGGGTAATTCCGCTTCTTCATCGGCATTATCCTGCTCTTCTTCATACTCAGTCAGATCTACCAGACGGCTTTCATGGTTTTTATCATATTTCAATAAAAGTCCTACCGCATACTCTGTAATAATATCATTTTCTTCCTGAGTCAATTCCGGCATCGCATCACCGCAACCGGTAAGCAAAACCGCCATTCCGATACTGCATAATAGTAAACTTGTCTTTTTCACTGAAATCACATTCTCCCTATATTATTTATCACTTCGAAACACATCCTTATACGCGGCCGCACCTTATCATTCATTTCAAGAATTGCTATGCAATTCTTGCAGCTCAGACCGCCGGGTCTGAGCTTGTATATCATTTCCTTATACGCGGCCGCACCTTATCATTCATTTCAAGAATTGCTATGCAATTCTTGCAGCTCAGACCGCCGGGTCTGAGCTTATTATATCTCATAATTTACTTTATTACAAATCATTTATTCGTAACTGAGCAAATTAATCATGCCATCTCCAGTTCAAACCAGAACTCAACCCCGTTGTCATAATTTATTACACCATACTCTTTTCCCAAAGAATCCATTATGGCTTTTACTATTGATAATCCTATCCCGCTGCCTCCGTATTCACGTGTCCTGGCCTTGTCCACTTTATAGAATTTTTCAAAAAGATGCTCAATACACTCTTCAGGTATCGGATTACCTGTATTGAATACCGATATCCTGACTTTATCTTCGTAACTGCAAACCTTAACATCGATTATATTTTCACCGGAAACATAATTAATTGCGTTGCTGAAGTAATTCATAAAGACTTCCTGAACCTTAAACTCGTCCGCCCAGACATATATGGGATCGTACTCGTCCATACGCACGGAAATTTCCTTTTGTTTTGTAAGTATCTCTGAGGACTGGATATAATTCCTGATCATGGCAACTATATCAAATCTCTCCATCGTTATGGCGTCATTGCCAAATTCCAGTTGATTTAATGTAAGCAGCTTTTTAACCATTGTATTCATTTTAGCTGATTCGTCGATTATTACGTCACAATAAAAATTCCTGCTCTCGGCGTCATCATTGACGCCTTCTTTAAGGCCTTCCGCATATCCCTGAATAAGCGCAATGGGCGTTTTAAGTTCATGAGACACGTTAGAAAGAAATTCTTTACGCATCTCATCAATTTCATTCTTTTTCTCTATATCCCTCTGCAATTCCGCATTTGCGGTTTTAAGTTCGGAAATGGTTTTTTCAAGAGTACACGAAAGTTCGTTTATATTGTGACCAAGAAGCGCCAACTCCGTCTTGCTGTTTCCTGTGTATTTTGCTTCAAAATCAAGATGTATCATCCGTTCTGATATCTGTGTAAGCTCCATAATCGGCTTCGCTATCTTGCCGGATATCCAAAACCCTGCCACGGCGCTAAACAAAGCTCCTAAAACTCCCACATACGCAAGGAAACGATTGGCCAGTTTCACGCTCTCCGTAATACTTTCCAAAGGATTTTGAAATAAGAACAAATTGCCGTTATCCAGGACTCCCCACATTTCCATGAATTCCGTTTTTATTCTCTCATCATAAGTGATTATAATTTCATAATTATCGCCTTTATCCAGGATTTGTATATTATCGGCATCTACCTGTCCAAATAAATTGTTCAAAAGCTTTCTGCTTAACATTTCCCTGTCATCAGCAGAAGTCTTGATCGTCTGTGTTTCGGCATCCAAAAGAATGTAGCCGATATTGTTCCTTCCGCATATCTTCTGAAATTCAATATCAAATTCATCTGTGCTTATCTTATTTTCATTGGAAGCATCATTAAGATAATTATAAGTATTCATAAGCACTTTCTGCTTGTTTTTTACATAATAGTCTTCAAGAAAAGTGCTGTTGATAAACCAACAGAGCAATATGGTAACTACCATTAATATGCATAAAACACACGCAAACTGCTTCTTTATGGAATACTTCATTACATTTCCCTTCAATCTGATTCAATCTGACTGAACAACAAAATATCCGACATTTAATAACTAATGTTATTTAATAAATACCGACATTTAATAATTACTGTTATTTAATAATTACTGTTATTTAACGGATATCCGGCGCTTGTGCAATATTACAGCTTAAAACTTTTCGTCTTCATCTTCAAGTACGTCAAAGGCGCAGCCTCTGGCCCATGGGCTGCCTATGTCACAGCGTCCATGATGATACTGTCTCTTTACTTCACCTTTGGCATATTCATCGGAAACTTCTATTTTCAGCCTTGAAGCGTCGGATTTTGCAAAACCGTCCAACATTGCTATTACTTTGCTTAAATTATCATCATCAATATTTTCTACGGACAATTCCTGTCCTGCCTGTTTTCTCTGCATACCGACACATCCTTTTATATTTCAAATTTATAGCCCATTCCCCAAATGGTTTTGATCATATCACCTTTTTGCCCCATCTTGCTGCGTAATTTTTTCACATGCGTATCTATTGTCCTGGCGTCGCCAAAATAATCATAATTCCATACGCTGTTAAGGATTTTTTCTCTTGAGAGCGCCAGTCCTTTGTTTTCCATAAAATAAGCCAACAGTTCAAATTCTTTATAACTGAGCTCTACCTGTTCACCGTCTATCGTAACCATATGCGCTGCCTTATTGAGCACTATGCCGCCTGCTTCGATCACTTCATCCGCCGAAAGCTGGTTAGTCCTGCGAAGTATTGCTTCTACCCTTGCCACCAGAATCTTGGGGCTGAACGGTTTGGATATATATTCATCCACGCCAAGTTCAAAACCCTGAAGCTCGTCGCGCTCGTCAGATTTAGCGGTAAGCATTATAATAGGCACTTTGGAATAAGCCCGTATCTCCCTGCAGACTTCCCAACCGTCCATTTTAGGCATCATCACATCCAGTATGACCAGATCTATGTCATTCCGGTCAAAAAATATGTCCAAAGCCTGCGCGCCGTCCTGAGCCTCTAACACTTCAAAATTGCTTTTTATCAAAAAGTCTTTTACAAGTTTACGCATTCGGCTTTCATCATCGACTACTAATATCTTGAGTTTATCCATAAGCACACTCTCCTAAAATAAACACGGCATTGCTGCAATCTGCATAATATATGATGAACCGCGCCCGGTAATATCGGTACCATCGGTAATATCGTTGAGATCATTGAACTGTTCAATACCCGTTTTCCGCCTCACGCACCATGCGTTCTCTTTCGGTAAGTTCCTGTTCCCACTGAGAATATTCATTCACTATAGCCCTTCTGTAATTTATTATGTTAGGCCGTTCACTATTTAACGAAATAAAGAACATTGCTATTATCATAAGGATGAGAATGATATTTATACACACGGAAGCCGTAAATCTCCCTTTGTACTCCGGCTGTCTTGCCGCAATACTGCGCCTTATCGAACGGTTAGCCTCTGTCTTATTTGTAAAAGTCATATTAAGCGGGACAGGCTTTATGCTTTCAGGTTCTATGCCACAGCGTTTCAGATGTTCCTGCATCTTTATAAGATAAGAAAAACCTATGGGAGTCTGAAATATTTTTGTATCCAACGCTTTGTGATAAATCTGAAGGACACTGTTGGGTTTTCGATAATCCAGATTATCTTCCAGATTTTTTACCCGTTTGGAATCCTGTCTGGCTGTTTCGGCGTCCGCCAACGTGGCAAATCTGTATCCGCCAACTATTAAATCATCTTTATCGTCCATAACTATGGCAAATCTCCTCTGATATCCTTATGTTAAGCAAAAGCGCAAGTCCTAAGACCTGCGCTTATTCTTTGTGTATTATTTTGCTTTCTTAAGCGCCTTAGGCTGTGAAGCTTCAGTTTTATTGCCAACCTTGGTACGTAACAGATACCAGAAAGCGCCTGCCAGACATATTGAGGAATAAGTACCGCAGATAATACCTGCTATCAAAGGCAGCGCAAATTCCCTGATAGACGATACGCCAAATATCTCAAGCGCAGCTACCATGAAGAAGGTGGTCAATGAAGTAAATACACTCCTTGATATGGTCTGTGAAATACTCCTGTTCACGACGTCCTCCAGGCTGTCTTTTTTACCCATTCCAACCATATTCTCACGTATACGGTCAAAGATAACGATAGTGGCATTGATCGAATAACCCACTATGGTAAGCATACATGCGATAAAAGTATTACCAACCGACACTCTTACGATCGCATAGAACGCAAGCACCACGAGGACATCATGCAGTAAAGCCGCAACCGCGCTCGCGCCAAAACGTATATCTTTAAATCTGAACCAGATATAAATAAGCATACATATCGTCGCGGCCAAAATTGCAATGATCGCATCAGATTTCATTTCTGAACTTACGGTCGCGCTTATTGTTTCTGCCGTTATCGAATCTTCCTCAACTCCGAAATTGTCTGTCATTACATTGGCAAATTCTTCTCTTTCATCCACATTAAGCGTTCTGGTCTTAATTATTATCTGATTTGAACCTGCCACCTTAGTAACCTGCACGTTGCCGTCGCCTGTTATTTCTTCAATAAGAGGAACCACATCGGCGTCTATATCTTCTATACTCATGTCCTCTGCCATGGTAACGGTAGTGGAAGTACCACCTACAAATTCAAGGCTGTAGTTAAGCGGCGCTCCTGTCTGCGCTTTCTGCACTCCCATAACAACAAAACCTGCAATGATCGCTACTGCCGATATCGCAAAAAATATTTTTTTACCGGATAAAAAGTTTATTGTATTAGGTATCCTGATCACACCATATGCCTTGGGGCTGCGTACTCCCAATGCATAAAAAGCATTTAAAAGGAATCTGGTAACTACAAGCGCAGTAAACATCGACAATATGATACCAAGCGCAAGAGTCTGCGCAAAGCCTCTTATGCTTCCCGTTCCTCTCCATGCAAGAACGGCCGCCGCTATAAGCGTGGTAATGTTACCATCCAGAATAGCCGACAATGCCTTGGAAAAACCTGTATTGATCGCCGCCTGAACGGATCTGTTTGCCGCAAGTTCTTCTTTAATACGCGCAAAAATGATAACGTTGGCGTCTACCGCCATACCGATCGAAAGTATGATACCTGCGATACCGGGGAGCGTAAGCGTTACTTCAAACGCATCCAGAAGTATTACCATAAGCGCCGTATATAAGCACAGCGCAAGGCTTGCCGCAAGTCCCGGCACATAATATATTGCCAACATAAATATAACAACAAGCGCAAAACCTACTGCTGCCGCCATAAGACTCGTTCTTATCGCATCCGAGCCAAGCTGCGCGCCTACCACGTTGGAACGCAGTTCCTCAAGCTCAAGCTTAAGTCCGCCGATACGAATGGTTGAAGCAAGCTTTTCGGCTTCCTCAAAGGTACTCTGACCTGTAATTACCGCCCTTCCGTCGGTAATTGCTGCCTGGACATTAGGAACGCTTACAAACTCACCGTCATAATAAATACCTATTGATTCGCCTGCATCAAGCGCTTTGGTGGTAGCATCGGCAAATGCCTTCGTACCCGCTTCGTTTAAAGTAAGCTGAACAACATACTGTGAATTCTGCATACTGTCCTGCTGTGTTCCCGCCTGGGCGCTTGCAATATCTGAGCCTGTCAGTATGATAGAACCATCTTCGGTAAGCTCGTCAATCGTTTTATTCAATGTATATGTCATTTCAAGGTTACCGTCTTCACCCACTCCATAGCCGGCCTGATAGTTTTCATTTCCTTCACTGTCGGTCTGCGCTATGAAATACAGTGTTCCGGGCTGTCCGAGTTCTTCAAGTATGGCATTGGCGTCTGAAACTCCGGGGATCTCAATATTGATCCTGTCGTCGCCTTCCTGATAAACCTGCGCCTCTGTACTGTAGTTTTCAACACGCTGCTGCAATTTATAAATAGTATCGCTCATATCTTCATTGTCAGGTTTTTCATCACCTACGACCTGATATGTGATACTGACGCCTCCGGCCAGGTCAAGGCCCAGATTAATGCTTGAGGCTGAGCCCGACTTTTCCGCGCCTATGCCAAAAACTGACAGGTAAGTAAAACCTGCAAGCACAAGAGCAAAAACGACAAGCCCTATTATTGCTTTACTCTTTTTCATTTTTAATTCTCCTTTTCTTCCTCATCGGCGATCGCCGCTTTTATCATAATAGCGCACTCAATGCGCTTTCTCTGCAATTTGCAGCCAAGTTCATACACACCGTTTATATCCCCGTTAAACTGATAGGAATTAGCGCTGCAGCCGCCGCTGCAATAGAATTTGGCGAAACAATTCCTGCATTTTTCTTTAGTATACACATTACAATTCTTAAATTTCCGCCGGATATCATCGCGGGTTATTCCTTCATCGACGTTACCCATAAGGAAATCCTCGTTGCCGACGAACTGATGGCAGGGATACAGATCCCCCCAGGGCGTGACCGCCAGATACTCATTTCCCGAGCCGCAGCCCGAAAGTCTCTTGGCAACACAAGGCCCACCTTTTAAATCTATCATAAAATGAAAGAAATTAAAAGCCTTTCCTTCTTTTCTTCTCTTTAAATATTCCAAAGCCAACCTGTCATACTCTTCAAGCAGCATAGGCACGTCTTCTTCACGCAGAGAGTAATCCGCATCCTCCCCGGCTACCACGGGTTCCACCGAGATCTGCTTAAAACCAAGATCGGCAAGCTCAATGACGTCTTTGGAAAAATCCCGATTGTATCGGGTATAAGTGCCGCGCACATAATAATTCATCTGGTTTCTGCTCTGCGCCGCTTTTATAAACTTTGGAACTATCTCATCATAGCTGCCCTGTCCGCCGCGGTGCGGGCGCATTCTGTCATTAACTTCTTTTCTTCCGTCAATGCTCAAAACTATGTTTCCCATCTCGCGGTTGACAAATTCCATTATTTCATCATTCAAAAGTATCCCGTTCGTAGTAATGGTAAAACGAAACCTTTTATTATGCTCTTTTTCAATGCTCCTGCCATACTCTACGAGCCTTTTGACCACATCCCAGTTAAGAAGCGGTTCCCCGCCGAAAAAATCGACCTCAAGATTTTTCCTGCTTCCGGAGTTTGCCACCAGAAAGTCAAGCGCTTTCTTACCCACCTCAAAGCTCATAAGCGCGCGCCTGCCGTGATACTCTCCTTCACTTGCGAAACAGTATTTACAGGCCAGATTGCAGTCATGGGCGATATGCAGGCACAACGCCTTCACTACGGTTTCCCTGTCATCGAGATCCGCAATATATTTTTCGTATATATCTTCGGTAAAAAGCTGTCCTGCCTCTCTAAGCTCAATTATTTCATCCACTGCCTCTTCAAGCTCTACATCAGAAGCTTTTCGCGTATTGTCCGAAATAGAGTCTTTATCTGAAAAAAGCCTGTCCATTATCAAACTTTTTTCCGTTATGTTTTCTTCGACAAGGCGTTCGATAAAGGGTATGACATCATAAACAATCTCATCTACAACATGTACGCTCCCGCTGTTTACGTCCAGTACAATATTGTAGCCATTATTTTTATATTGATGTATCAAAAAATATTCTCCTTTTTTAAAACGCATAATAAGCAGCGATTTGATATCGCTGCTTACATAGACATATTTACGGCTTTACGGTTGCGATTATCTGACCTGTTCGCAGCTCTGATTTCCCACCGTGCAGGAAGTCTTGCAAGCTGACTGGCAGGAAGTCTGGCACTCGCCGCAGCCGCCCTTTTTCATGGATTCTTTTAAATCTCTTGTTGTTAATGTTTTGATGTGCTTCATAATATGTATTCCTCCTTATGTCATAGCCCATAAAGAACCATTTTGAGTTTTAACAATTTGCATAAGTATAACATAGTTTTGCGGATATGAAAAGTGTTTTTTTATAAATCCGGATCGAACACGCATCGAATACCCATCAGCTTAACATTCCGCCAAGCATTCCGCTGCCGCCGCACAGTAAAAATACCGTAATCATATTGCTTACCTGATCTTCCATACTGCGGTTTACCAATACGGAAACCGCGGTAAGAATAAGAAAATAGATACAGCCCATCGCAAGCCCCCACAAAAACTTCTTCTCTCCCGCTCTTTTTCCCGCGATAAAACCTGCCAGAAAAGTAACCGCTATGTAAATGACTATTATGCATACGGACACCACTTTCTCAGACAGGCCAAACCGATACAGCATAAGCGCAAGAAACAGTAACAGCCCTGCCGTAAGAAGGTAAGAGGCCAACATACATTTTAGGACAAACACTACTTTTGCATTATTTGCGACCTTTTTCTCCATAAATTCTCTCCCCTCTACCTGAATTGCATTTAATTCTTAAAAAGATATTAAATATATATTCCGATTGAAGGAAAAACTTGACACAATTATCTATATCATGTAATAATTTCTTCTAAGCAATATTAATCTGTTATCTTTACGGACATTTTTTATTGCAGCAGTAAGAAACTTAAAGTTTTTTATTTTAAAATCATTTAAAATCATTTTTAAATTTTTAAAGGAGTGTGAGTTTTTAAATTGGATACCACAGGTGTCATACAGAGCGTTTCATTACTTATTCTTGTTTTATTGTCAGCTTTCTTTTCTTCCGCCGAAACGGCATTTTCCACTGTAAACCGGGTGCGGCTGCGCACGTTGGCCGAAGATGGCTCTAAAAGCGCCGAACGCGTTATTTCCATCCTTGATCAATACAGCAAAATGCTCAGCACTATACTGGTTGGAAACAATCTTGTCAATATCAGCGCCTCTTCCGTCGCAACGACCTTAGCAATACGGCTTTGGGGAAATTATGCAGTAGGGATCATGACCGGCGCGCTTACGATAATAGTCCTCATATTCGGCGAGATCACCCCGAAGACCTGGGCCATGAACAATTCCGAAAAGATATCTCTGCTTTACAGCGGCATAATCCGTATGCTTATGACCATACTTACCCCGATCATCTTCATTATCGATAAACTGGCTCTGGGCATAATGAAAATACTCCATATAAACGCAGACGGCAAGGACAAAATAATATCTGAAAAAGAGCTTAAGACTTACGTTGACGTAAGCCATGAAGGCGGCGCGATCGAATCGGAAGAACGCGAACTCATATATAATGTGTTCGACTTTGGAGACGCGGTGGCAAAAGATATAATGGTTCCGAGGATACGTATGACCAGCATACCTCTCTCTTCCACATATGACGAGGTATTGTCCACTTTCCGCGCTTCCATGTTTACAAGACTTCCCGTCTATGACGACGATCCCGACGATATTATAGGCATAATAAATATAAAGGATTTCATACTTGTAAAAGATAAGGAAAAGTTTCAGCTTAAAAAGATGCTCAGAAAAGCATATTATACATATGAATATAAAAAAATCGCCGACCTTATGATGGAAATGCGAGAAAAGTCGCATAACATCACTTTCGTAATGAGCGAATACGGCGCCACCGTAGGCATGATCACTATGGAAGATCTGATCGAAGAAATCGTCGGCGAGATACGCGACGAATATGATGAAGATGAAGAGGATCTAATAGTTGAGACAGATACCGGCACGTTCCTTGTGGACGCCGGAATGAAACTTGACGATATAAACGATGCTCTTGACATAAAACCGGGATTAAGTTCCGAAGATTTCGACTCAATAGGCGGCCTTATGATCGAGCAGTTAGAGCGACTGCCTGAAGACAATGAAACCATACAGCTTGACGACGGTACGATTTTAAAAGCCCAGGGAATCAATAAAAACCGCATATTGAAAGTCCTTATCACGCTTCCTGTGACAGAGTCCGGAGCAGATCCGGAAGTTCCTTCGGATCTGCAATCATAAGCGACTCATCCGCGCCGGCTTCCATGAGAAGATCTTTATCCCGAAAGCCCCATGTCACGCTTATGCAGCGCATGGGCACATTGGAGGCCGTGGTAAGATCCACATCTGAATCGCCTACATAAAGCGCGTTTTCCTTGACGGAATTTAATTCCTTAAGCGCCTGATATACCATGTCGGGCGCCGGTTTTTTCCCGTTCTTTTCACTAGATCCTATTGATGCGGAAACACGTTCGCCAAAATAGATCGCGCTAAGCTCTTTTACCGTAGCGTCGGATTTATTGGAAACTATCCCGATCTTATAGCCTTTTTCGCACAGCTCGTCAAGAAGCGCAGGCACACCGTCATAAGGTCTTGTTTTATCCTTGCAGTGCAGTTCATAATGCTCTTTAAACATGGCAAGCGCCGCATTATAGTTAGGACTGTCTAACCCGTCGGGTATGGCGCGCTCCATAAGTTTGGAGGCTCCGTTTCCCAAAAATCCGCGCACTTCATCCCGGGTCCTCGTCGGGCAGCCGGTGTGCATGAGCGCATGATTAAGGCTGTCCGTAAGATCCTCAAGCGTATTTAATAATGTTCCGTCCAAATCAAATATAATCGTATCTATCATTTATAACATCAACTCTTTTCTTTTTATTATTCTGCCCCCGGTCTGTTCAATCAACATTTGAGACAAGATTCATGACCGCCTCTATCTCGGCGCCGTTATCCGGAGCAGGTTCCACTACTTCATGTTTTCTGTCGGCATATACTCTTGCTATGTTGCTGCCGTTCTCTCCTTTTTCTATCGTATAATAAAATAACTGCTCAGAGTCTCTTTTCCATACGATATAAATACGGCTGCACATCTCTTTAATTATGTCTTTATCCGGCAAATCTATTCTTGTTATCTGAAGATTATCGGTTATATTTAAAGTCATGAACGAAAAAGCGTCTTCGGCATAGGGCACCTTTATCTCTTTGGGATAGACCGAGGCAAGCTGCGAGATAAGGAACTTTCCTTCTTCTTTCTGCAGCTGCTCTAACCCCTCATAGCCTTTTTCGAATAAAAATACCGGCAAAAGCTCATATGACATTCTTCTGTGCGCAAGCTGATGAAACTGCTTCTCCGTAAGTTTAACGGTCTTTGTTTCCTTCATGGCGCTCCTCTTCTGCGCCACTTCCAAAATCTGTTTTGTTATGACAACACTCTGAGTGAAAGGATTCAGCACCACCGCTTCAACTTTTTCAATATTGGCCATTACCATTGATACGCATGAAAAAAAAGGCATGGCAAGGACTGCGGGACTTGCCTTTTCTTTAGGTATCTGGCTCTGTGAAGAAAAGATAGGAAGCGCCTGCTCGCCGTTTTCCTTTTTCAAAAGGCAGGGCGTGAATCTGGTTTCTTTGGAAAGTTTGACCTGTTTGCCCCTTTTGGCCTGCTCCATGTCTTCCCTGCTCAGATTTTCCGGCGTCATTGTCGGTACAAAAACAGTCGACTTCTCAAGCTGCTCCATTATCTTTACAAAATTTTCTTTAGATCTGTCCTGTGAAAATGCCGCTATAAGCTTTTCCAGTTCGGTGTTATCTATCATACTAAGGGCTCTCCTTTTGTATTGTTAAAAAATTAACAATATTTGTACATATTATCGAATATTTCTAAATCATAATATATATAGTATAACAGAGTTTTCGCTTACAGGAAAGAGCAAAATTAAGGACAAACCTTCAAAAATTAAGGACCAAACCGCAAATGGTCATGCAACTGCCGCAGGCTTTACAGCAGTCCCGCTTTTATAAGGCGTTTCCTGACCTGTGAACCGATAACATAAGCGAGAAATACTGAAATTATGTCTTTAATTATATAAGGCGCCGACGCAAGCAGAAAAGATTCAACAAAATTCATTTTCATTACGATCATAAACTGCACTACTCCAAATACGTGACAGACCGCAAGCCCCGCCATACTAAGCAGCGATACGACAATTTTATTGTTTTTATCCGCAGCTATTCCACACAAGATCACCATTATCACAAAGCCCCATATAAAACCCCCGGTATGGCTTGCAAGCACCTGAAAGCCGCCTTTAAAACCGCTGAATACCGGAAGCCCTATCGCCCCTGACAATATGTATACTATAGCGCTTATTGCCCCGAATTTCCATGCCAGGACAAAACCCGTGAGCGCTACCGCAAATGTCTGCATGGTAACGGGCACCCCTGAAGGCAGCGGTATGGATATCTGTGAAAGTATTGCCAAAATTGCCGCGAACATGCCGCAGCTGACTATGTCTTTTGTTGGAATTTTTGCGACGTTTTTCTCATATAGTGTTTTTTTCATTTTTTTACTTTTCTCCTTTTTCTCATTTTATGTGATTGCGAAACGCTCTATTAACGTATATTGATTGTACAGATTTAACAAACACCATTGCAGGCGCTCTGAGCGCGTCGGCACTTAGCGAGGTATTTTCGAGCTTAGTGCCGCTACTGCGCTCAACGCAGCGAAAGCGGCCTGCAAGGGTTTTGTTAAATCTGCACAATCTCAAAGATGTAAATCATCGTTTCGCAATTACCTAAGATTCTTTTAATATGCCTGTTTCAGAGCGCTTTTATTTCTTTCGTTTTTTAGTATAAAATGTAAAAAACAGATTGTCAACCAATTTATTGTTTAAGTTGACAATCTGTCTTTTATTATTTTTATTATATAATTGCTTAAGTATCACTTATACTATTTCCGATCAGGCGCATAATATAATCGTTTGGACATTATTCCTCTTCACGCTTTTCCACCTCGGTAACGGCTATATGCAGCTCTTCCAACTGTTTATCGTCAACCGTGCCCGGTGCCTGCGTCATCAGACAGGACGCGTCTTTGATCTTCGGAAATGCAATAACTTCACGTATATTGTCAGTTCCGACAAGCAGCATGACGAAACGGTCCAGACCGTAAGCAAGTCCTGCGTGAGGCGGAACGCCGTACTTAAATGCGTTTAATAAGAATCCGAACTGCTCCCATGCTTTTTCCTTGGTAAAACCAAGCACTTCAAACATTTTTTCCTGAATGTCATTCTGATGTATCCTGACGGAACCGCCCCCAAGCTCAACGCCGTTTAAAACGATATCATATGCTTTGGCGCGGACGCGGCCCGGATCCGAATCAATATACTGCCAGTCCTCTTCCATCGGCATTGTAAAAGGATGGTGCATCGCCATAAATCTGTTTTCCTCATCGCTCCACTCAAGCAGCGGGAACTCCACTATCCAGAGGAAATTAAATTTCGACTCATCTATCAGGCCAAGCTGTTTTCCAAGCTCCACACGCAGCGCGCCAAGCACGCTGTATACTATCGTATTTTTATCCGCCGCAAACAAAAGCAGATCTCCTTTTTCACCCTGCATGGCGGAAACAAGCGCATCAAGCTCTTCGGGCGTCATAAATTTGGAGAAAGAAGACTTATAGCTTCCGTCTTCCTGAATGCTCAGGTAGGCAAGCCCTTTTGCGCCGTAACCTTTGGTGAAATCAACCAGAGCGTCAATCTTTTTACGCGGCATGGCGGCCTGTCCTTTTACATTTAAGCCCCTGACGGAGCCGCCGTTTTCAAGCGCAGACGTAAATACGCCGAAACCGCAGTCCTTTACGGTATCGGACACATTGACAAGCTCCATAGCAAAACGTGTGTCGGGCTTATCCGAACCAAAACGCTCCATTGCCTCTTTCCATGTCATTCTGGGAAGAGGAAGGGACACTTCCAGACCTATGGCCTCGCGGCATACATGCTGAATAAGCTTTTCATTGACTTCTATTACATCATCTACATCCACGAAGGACAGTTCCATGTCCGCCTGCGTAAATTCCGGCTGCCTGTCGGCTCTTAAATCCTCGTCACGAAAACACTTCGCAATCTGGAAATATCTGTCGTAACCGGAGCACATCAAAAGCTGCTTATAAAGCTGCGGCGACTGCGGAAGCGCATAAAAATTGCCCGGATGCACACGGCTCGGCACCAGATAGTCCCTCGCCCCCTCGGGAGTTGATTTACATAATATAGGAGTCTCAATCTCCAAAAAGCCCTGAGAAGCCATAAACGAACGCATCTCTGACACGATTTTGCTTCTAAGCATCATTTTCTGCTGCAGATCCGGTCTTCTCAGATCCAGATAACGATATTTCAGACGGATCTCTTCTTTAGTCCGTGAATCAGTCTCAACCGGGAACGGCGGCGTATCCGATTCGGATAAAATGCGCGTTTCTTTGGCACGTATCTCGATCTCACCCGTCTTAAGGTTTTCATTGACCGCTCCCGAACGCTTCTCCACTTTACCGACGACTGCTATGACATATTCGCTGCGCATTTTCTCCGCCTTGGCAAAATTCTCCGCGCCGCAGTCGCTTTCCTCAAAAATGATCTGCAGTATACCTGAACGGTCCCTCAGATCTACAAATATGATACCGCCTTTATTCCTCTGCTTCTGAACCCAGCCCATAACGGTAACTTCACTGCCGACATCCGCCGGTGACAGCTCCGTACATCTGTGTGATCTCTTCCAGCCTTTCATGGACTCCGCCATAACTTTATCCTCCTAAAATCATTGTTTTATTTCAAAGGTTCTTTGTAAAATTCTTTAAATTCCTCATAACCCTGAGCTATAAGCTGCTCTTTCTGGAACTTTTTATTCTTATTCATTCTGACAACGAGAACCTGATCGCCGTTTTCTCTCTCCTGCGCGGCCTTATTCATAACCTCGCAGAGCATATCGGAGGGCAGGCCCTTTTCCAATAAATATGCGACCTTTTTCCCTTCTCTGGGAACTTTAAATCCGCTTTCCAACAATAATAGAATAATCCGTTCAAAACCTATCGAAAAACCGCACGCCGGTACGTCGTTGCCTGTGAATTTTCCAACCATCTTGTCGTATCTTCCGCCGCCTCCGCAGCTTCCTCCAAACTCAGGCATAGCCACCTCGAAAATAGTCCCCGTATAATAGGACATACCCCTTACCAAAGTCGGATCGAATTTAAGTTCAAAGAAGTCGCCCTTGGCCGCTTCGACGCTGTCGATTATTTCCCTGAAACCTGTCTCGACTCCCTGCGGCAGTCTGTCGCCAAGCTTATCCATAATATAAGCAATGGCATCCTCCGCTTCTTCCATACCTTTAAAAAGGCTCAGATACTTGTCGATCTGCTCTTTGGCATAACCGGACTCAAGCAGCTCGGCTTCAACGCCTTCAATGCCTATTTTATCCATTTTATCCAAAATAATAAAAACCTTGTCGTAGTCATCTTCATTAAAGCCGCTGTAAGAAGCCATTGCCTTTAAGATCTGTCTGTCATTTATCCTTACTTCAAAATTCTTAAAGCCTAGCTTTCCAAGCGTCGTAGTCGTGGCAAGGATAAGCTCTATCTCTGCGAGATTGGAAGGCTCGCCAAGTATATCTATATCGCACTGCACAAGCTGACGGTAACGCCCTCTCTGCGGTCTTTCCGCTCTCCACGCATTTCCTATCTGTAGCGCTTTAAAAGGAGACGGAAGTTCGTTGGCATGGTTGGAGTAATACCTGACAAGCGGCACCGTCAGATCATAACGGAGCCCTCCGTCCACTAAATCGTTTTCTTCCTTAGCTTCCGATATTTTAAGTTTTTCTCCTCTTTTTAATATCTTAAAAATAAGCTTTTCGTTTTCGCCGCCCGCCTTGCAGTTTAAATTTGCTATGCTTTCCACGCAAGGAGTCTCGATTGACGTAAAGCCGAATTTTTTATATGTTTCTTTGATCACGCTCATGACATAATCGCGGATCTCCATTTCTTCCGGAAGAATATCCTTCATTCCGGTAACAGGTTTCTTACTTAATGCCATATCTGTAACCATACCTTTCCGCAGACCGGCGCTTCCGTATAAGCAAATGAGGCCGCTCTGCCTTATAGTGTAAAATTCTACACTCTTTTGGGGATTTTTTCAAGATATTATATACTTGAAATTTACCCTTGAAAATATACTTTAAAATATACCTGAAAATATACTTTTAAACATATCTGAAAATATACTTTAAAATATATTGTCTATCTGCACATCATGATCTTCACATAATCCTCTGTCTTATCCCGCATTATATGAAAGCCTTTCTCCATCTCTTCAATAGTCAGTCTGTGCGTTATCAGCCCTGCCGGCTCTATTTTCTTTTGTTCTAACCGTTCTATAACGTAGCGCCAGTCATCATCAGGCTTATGAGTAAAAGATGAATTCCATGTTCCGAGAAGCATAAGCTGATTGCGCAGGATCTTCCAATATGTATCCTGACCAAGACTCATATCCGAATATGGATTTCCCACCAACATAACTTTTCCTGCTGCCGCAGCACAATCTATACCCTGAGCAAAGGTTTCGCTTTTACCCACACACTCAAAAAAAACGTCTGCTCCCAAACCCTTTGTCTTATCCATCAGCCACTTATTTACATCCTGCGTTTTGGAGTCGCAATAATTCTCTTCACGTATTCCCATACCCAACGCGATCTGCTTCTGAAAAGCCTTATTGCCTATTACAAGTAATTTATCCGTATCCTTTCCACTGCTCTTAAACGCCTCGCTTAAAAACATCAGCAAAAGCATACCTATCGTTCCAAGTCCGCATACCGCTACCGTATCCGTGCTCTTTGGCGCAGTTCTCCTCATGGCATGGGCAGCAACCGCCATCGGTTCAAGCATTGCCGCTTCCTCATAAGACACATTTTCCGGCAGTTCGATAAGATTCCTTACAGGTACTGATACATATTCCGCGAAGCCGCCGTCTCTCCTGGAACCCAGATAACTGTAATTCCTGCACATCTCATACTGCTCTTTTTTACAGGGGGCGCAGTCCCCGCACGGGATAAGCGGAAATATCCCCACTCTCTTTCCAAGCCAGTCATTCTCCGTCTTATCCGGACATTTTACTACCTGTCCGGAAAATTCATGTCCTGTTATAAGCGGAAAAGTATGCGCGCCTGTTTTATAAATTCTTGGAATATCGGAACCGCATATTCCCGCCGCCTTAACCTCGACAAGAACTTCACCCGGAGCCGGAACCGGCTCTTTTACATTCTCGAGCCGGATATCGTTTATCTGATGCAATACCCATGCTTTCATTAAATGATGTCCTCCATTCTTACTCAGCCTGCGGATTTCATATTACATATATTTAATCTTGCAGATTTTCATCTTGCATATATTTCATCTTGCATATTCTTCATCTTGCATATATTTCATCTTGCATATTCTTCATCTTGCATATATTTCATCTTACGCATATATTTTTATATTTGCAATTTCAACGCATTACTGCTATAATAATCTTATGGGGCATTAGCGCAGTTGGGAGCGCGCAACATTCGCATTGTTGAGGTCACGGGTTCGACTCCCGTATGCTCCATTTTTTATTGCTCAATTATAAGTCAGCTCATCCCTGGTTATGTTATTAAGCCATTTCTTACTGCGATAATGCCTGATAACCCAGGGCCACTTCACAAATTCATCAGTACACAGCAAAAAATAAACCCACATAACAGGCAGTTTGATCACAAATGCCGCGATAAAACCAAGCGGCACGGCATAGCACCACATAGCTATCCCGTCGCAGAAAAAACCAAACCTGCTGTCTCCGCCCGACCGGAAAACTCCCGCGATCAGCGTTGTATTGACCGCGGCTCCCATTACATAATATACATTTATCAAAAGCATGTACTTCATATAATGCATGGCCTGATCTGACAGATCCGCATACATCAGAGCAAACGGCATCACCGCCAGAATTATAAGACCGCCTATCGCACCGGTTATTACCGTAAGCTTTACAAGCTTTTTAGCATCCTCCCCCGCTTCTTCAAGCTTATTTTCACCTATAATATTTCCAAGCAGTATCCCCCCGGCGCTTGCCATCCCAAAGCACAGTACGGTACCGAAATTCCTGACCACTACCACAAATGAGTTGGCTGCTATGGCATCCGTACCAAGATGCCCTATGATCACAGAATACATGGAAAAAGCCACGCTCCAGCTTATATCGTTTCCAAGCGCAGGCAATGAGAGCCTGACAAAATCAGAAAAAAGCTCCTTGCTTGAGATAAACATATACCGTAAATCAAGTTTGATATCCTTACTTAAAAAAGATATGACGATACACGCCAAAAGCTCCGTCAATCTTGACAATGAAGTGGCTATTGCAACTCCCACAGCTCCAAGTTCCGGCATTCCAAACAACCCGAATATGAACACGGCATTAAATATAATATTCACAACAAATGCAAGCACATTTACCGCCGTACTTATTACTACACGCTCGAGACTCCTTAATACCGCAAGATAAACTTCCGTAATACCCCAACACAGATAACTGATACTCATCCATCTGAGGTAAGATGCGCCTATCTCAATAAGCTCTGCGTCATTCGTAAAGATCCTCATCATTCCGTGCGGATAAAAAACAGCCACTCCTGCAAAAATCACTGCAAAAATAAGCGAAAAGCGCATTGCGATCCCTTCAAGCACCCGTATCGCCTCCATATCGCCCTTACCATAATACTGTGCGCACAATATCGTGATGCCTGTCCCCAGTCCGTAAAACACCATAAAAAGTACACTTGAATACTGCGAGGCAAGCGAAACCGCTGATATGGAAGACTGGCCTACATAATTAAGCATGACTACATCCGCCGAACTTACAGCTGCGCTAAGGAGATTCTGCAATACGATCGGCAGGACCAGTTTGAATATATGACTGTAAAATGAATCGTTTTTAATCTTATTTACAAGCTGCATAATTATTTCCTAAGCAGAATAATATTTTCATCACTCTTTAAATGAATGCTGCTATCTTACCTATCATACATAAACATCATTAAACATGTCAAGTAACGCCATATGCTTTAATTCCATAAATAGTCTGAAAATTTATATTTTAGCATTGTATTGTTGCTCTTCTATCGAATTTGTCTCTCTAATGTGCCCAATCTTCCGTTAAGGGCATATTAACGTGATTCCTGAACAAATCCCAACTTTTTCATTAATTTATCATATTTGCTAAAAAT
>CANRMA010000029.1 GCA_947631625.1 uncultured Lachnospiraceae bacterium
TTCTGTTCACTTTTTTCTCTGAAATTCTATCTTGAATTTTCAGGGCTGCATTACTGTTTGTTTGTCAAGGTGCATATATACATTCCAATAATCCATTATAATAGATTTAAAATAAATCTGCAACATAAAATATGAATATTTGGAATGTTTCGTACCACAAATGGTCCGAACGGAGAAGGAGGGATTTGAACCCTCGCGCCGCTATTAACGACCTGCACCCTTTCCAGGGGTGTCCCTTCAGCCATCTTGGGTACTTCTCCAAAAAAAGTAACTCAAACGGAGAGGGTGGGATTCGAACCCACGCGCCCTTGCGGACAAACGGTTTTCAAGACCGCCTCGTTATGACCACTTCGATACCTCTCCATATACGCACTGACAGGCTTCTAAGTCAGCGCAAAAATCATTTTAGCAAAAAAGAATATTAGTGTCAACAGCTTTTTTAATAAATTTATCATAAATTTTCCGGAATCTGTCCAAAAATTTTTATCTTAGAAATAAACAGCTAAATATAGAAACTAAATACATTTAAACCACATCATTTCGCCCCATTACGAAAAAAAACATTCGCGATATCTATGTCTTCCGGAGTGGTTATCTTAATATTCTCGTATGAACCTTCCACCAGCTTAACGGGATGTTTCATTAACGTTTCAACTACCATTGCATCGTCCGTTATCTGTATTCCCTTAGCTTTTAATTCATTTTCATTTTCCAGAAGTTTATTATATGCATCTTTGGCCAATTTTATAGTGAAGACCTGAGGCGTCTGTACCTGCCAGAGACTTTTGCGGTTCGGCGTCTGAAGCGCAAAGTTGTCCTCATCTGCTATTTTGATTGTGTCTTTTACCGGCATACCTGCAACGCAGGCTCCGTATTCTTTGACGGCTTCATATGTACGAAGAAGGATATCTTCATTAATAAAAGGTCTGGCTCCGTCGTGTATAAAAACATAGCCTTCGCCGTTTACGGCTTTCAAGCCGTTTGCAACCGAGTGATAACGTTCGCTGCCGCCCTCCACGATATGGCTCACTTTTAAGAAGCCGTATTTTTCGACTATTTCTTCTCTGCAATAGGAAATCTCTCCTTTTCCTACGACCAGAATAATCTCATCTATAAAACTTTCTTCAAAGCACTTCAGGGCATAAAAAATGACAGGTCTGTCATTTATCAGCATGTACTGCTTGTGCACATCACTGTGCATCCTTTTGCCCTGACCTGCCGCCAAAACTATTGCCACAGTCTTCATTTTTTTATCCATATATTAATCTCCCATAAAACCGCCGCGCCAATCCCGTTGTCAGGCGTAAGAACCGGAAATTTGATTTGTGCGGCCTACATTGCCGCAGTCATCAAGTATGATTTTAATATATTATTAATATGATATTAATGATATTAATACAGTACCTGTTAAGCCCTCTCGCCCAGACGGAGGTTCGGATGCGCATTCAGATCAAAACCATGTCTTATTCCTTTGCAGTATTCATAATATCCCGCAGCTCCGATCATCGCGGCATTGTCTGTACATAATATCGGAGACGGATGATAAAATTCAATTCCCCGCTCCTTACATTCTTTTAAAAGCGCCGCCCTAAGACTCGAATTGGACGCGACTCCGCCTGCGATCGCAAATTTTTTAAGTCCGTACTCTTCAACGGCATGCATGGAATGTTCCACCAGTACGTCCACCACAGCTTTCTGGAAAGAAGCCGCCACATCGGCCTGATTGATGCTCTCGCCTTTCATTTCACAGGAATTAAGATAATTAAGCACTGCTGATTTAAGACCGCTGAAGCTGAAATCATAAACCGAATCGGCCACTTTGGCGCGCGGAAAACGTATTGCCTCCGGATCGCCTTCTTTGGCAGCTTTATCTATCTTAGGCCCGCCGGGATATCCAAACCCTATCGAGCGCGCGACTTTATCAAAAGCCTCGCCCGCGGCGTCGTCTCTGGTCCTGCCAAGTATCTCATACTCGCCGTAATCTTTTACAACAACTAGATGTGAATGTCCGCCCGATACAACAAGACATATAAAGGGTGGTTCCAGATCTTTATTTTCTATATAATTGGCGCTGATATGTCCTTCAATATGATGTACCCCGATAAGCGGCAGCCCTGCGGCAAACGCGACCGCTTTGGCAAAGGAAACCCCAACCAAAAGCGCGCCCACAAGCCCCGGACCGTAAGTTACCGCTATCGCCGTGATATCTTTTAAGGTTACGCCGGCTTCTTTAAGAGCCTCCCGCGTCACCTGATCGATCTTTTCGATATGCTTTCTTGAGGCAATCTCCGGCACGACGCCGCCGTATATCGTGTGCAGGTCTATCTGCGAAGATATTATATTGGAACAGACTTCCCTGCCATTTTTAACAACCGCAGCGGCAGTCTCGTCGCAGGAAGTTTCTATCGCCAGAATCATAACATCTTCATTATTCATATCCTCCGCTGTCCTTTCTTAAACTTTGAAATTATTCTAATCCGCAAGATCCCAACCCAGTATCTTCCAGTGCTCGTTTTCATCCTGACGCAGTATAAAGACTACCATGCTTGACAGCATATGCGTTTTCTCTCTGATATTATAGCTGCAGTATAATCTCGCGCAGTTATATCCGTCTTCCACAAACTCCTCAACGTCGGTGCTTGCCGAAAGCTCATAGGATGAAATGGTTCTGTCAAGACTTTTCATCTCGTTTATATCTTCTTTTAAATCCTCAAGATACTCATCCTGCGTTTTATTTGCGACAAGCTCAGCGTCATAGAGTTCCTGAATCTTCATCGCCATGTCATAGAGTTCTTCGTCCGTATACTTTTCATTATAAAAGCACTTTGAAATCTCGTTAAAATATTTGACTACTTCCTTGGGCGTCGGCGGATAAGTTTTTTCGAGGTCTTTGGCAAGCACGACCTGAACCGCCGTAGACTCGACCACTTCTTCTTTTTCTTCCTTATCTGTCATATTGGATATGTAAAAAAAGTACCCTACGACAATAACTGCCAATATAACCCCTATTATAACAATCTTTACTATATTTGACTTCTTCATGGCTACCCTCCATTCCCGCATACATGCGAACCGGATCTTATCCTGCGCTGCGTCCGGCCAATGTCAACCGTTCGGCGCGCTAACTGCTATATAATAAGTCTACACTCATTCCGTCCTTTCCTGCAATAGCATTTGGAAAAATTTTCCGCACCTGAGGCATAAAATCCTCAGGTTTTACCAAAGACGGACTGTAATGCGTAAGCCAAAGCTCCTTAGCGCCTGCGTCTTTGGCCATCTGCGCCGCTTCATAAAACGTCATATGCTTATATTCCTTAGCTTTTTGCAGTTTGTCAGGCTCGCCGTACATGCCTTCGCAGATAAAAAGATCCGCGTCTTCGGCATTTCTGACAATAGTGTCAGTCGGTCTTGTATCGGTGCAATAAGTAAGTTTCAGACCTTTTCTGGGCGGACCAAGCACCATTTCCGGCTTAAGTATGCCGTTTTCGGTCTCTATGGTCTCGCCCTTCTGCAAAGGATTCCAATATTTTCTGTCTATCCCAAGCGCATTGGCCTTTTCCACATCAAATCTGCCTATCCTGTCTATCACTATATTGTATCCGTAACAGACGACATTATGATTTACCTTAAAGGCTTCTATCCTGAAACCGTCAAATTCAAGCGTCTGTTCAATCTCCGTAAGCTCCAGACATTCAATCTCAAAAGGCAGTTCGGGCGCGATTATCCTAAGCGCCGAAACCACCCGCTCAAGTCCTTTCGGGCCGATCAAAAGCAGCGGTTCGGTACGCTCCGCATTTCCCATCGTAAGCAGCATACCCGGAAGCCCGCTTATATGGTCCGCATGAAAATGAGTAAAACAGATAATGTCTATCGGTTTAGGGCTCCAGCCCTTCTTTTTCATAGCGATCTGCGTACCCTCGCCGCAATCGATCAATATACTTTTTCCGTTATAACGCGCCATAAGGGAAGTGAGCCATCTGTAAGGCAGCGGCATCATACCCCCTGTTCCAAGCAAACAAACATCTAACATTCATACTCCAATCTTTACAGGTCACAGTAATTCTTTCCGCTCCTCTATATTCGGCGGTATGCGGAATTTCGATAATATTTTATCGTAGCATTCTTCACAAAGATCAAAACTGTGAGTCTCTCCGTCCTTTTGTCCGAAGAAACCGAAGTCATGTGTAACGTGTATACACTCTTCCTTAAGAATTCCGTTCTCAAGCAGCAGCTCCTTATTACAGCAGTTGCATATTACTAAAGTAAGCCCTGTATTCAGTTCATTATTATATACTCTCATAACACTCCTCCATTTTTGCACAGCTTACAGATCTCGTCCGCCCATAAAATATCGGACGGCACATACGCTTACTTTTAATGCGCATATTCATTATAACAATCAAACGCCTGCAAAAACAGTGGTAAATAGTGTGAAAAAATTTTTGCCAAAATTTGGAAATTTTTTATCTTTTCCACATAATCATGGCATCTTCCGTCGGTTTTTCATAAAAACCGGGTCTGATGCCTTCGGAAACAAAGCCCAGTTTCTTATAAAGATGAATCGCCGCAGCGTTGCTTATACGGACTTCAAGCGTAAAAGCCTTTATACCAAGCTTGGAAACATCTTCCATAAGATATTTTAAAAGTTTAAACGCAACGCCGCGGTTTCTTTCTTTTTCATCAACAACGACATTGGTTATATTTCCCTCATCGGCCGCCATCAGCACTCCGCAGCCGCCGATCACCGCTCCTTCGCGCTCGGCCACATAGTATTTAGCATTGTCTTTTTCCATCATTTCAAGAAAAGCGTCACGCGACCATGGCATGGAAAAAGCCGCCTCTTCAAGTTGACTAATTCGGTCAACATCTTCTTTTACCATAGGCCTTATACTGATCCTCTCCCGCTCAGCCTGAGAAAGCCGCAGATATTCAGGCACATGATCTTTGGCTGCCTGAATTTTTCCCTGCGAATAATATATGCTCCCAAGCGCTCCTATGCTTGCCGCCCTCTGCCTGTTCATATGCGCGGGGGCAAAACCGTAAGGCACTTTCATGACTTCCTTCATCTGCTCCTTAAACACCGGAACCCCGTCGCCAAGAAAGATAACCTCACGCCCAAGTTCATTTAAGGCATTCGCAATTTCGGCAAACGCCGCCGCGCACTGCGGCCTTATTATATTCAGATTATAACAAGTTTCTAGTTTTTCGCTTAAATTTTCGTTGGATTTCCCGGTCGACTCTTCACCTGAATTTTCACAGGATTTACTATCAGGCTCTTCACCTGAATTTTCGTCAGATTTAACGAACTCATAAATTCCGGCATAGACCTGATTTCTTCTGGCGTCCATAATGGGGCAGACTATTTTGTCACAGCCGTACATATTATACGCCAGGGCGTTAAGCGTCGGCACCGGCACTATGGGCTTATCCAAGGCAAAAGCCAACCCTTTGGCGGAAGCGGAACCTATCCTCAGTCCCGTAAAAGAACCGGGTCCCGCCGCGACCGCGACCGCGTCCACGCTTGTAAGCTCAAGCTGCGTCATCCTGCATATTTCGTCAAGCATGGGCAAAAGCGTCTGCGAATGTGTCTTTTTATATTGAATTGTATATTCCGCAACAAGTGTTTCGTCCTCTATGATTGCCGCCGACGCAACCAGTCCGGAACTGTCAAGCGCTATTATTTTCACAACCAATGCCTCCTCAGGAAACCGTCTCAATTTTTATTCTGCGGTAATCATAACCTTTTTCCGCATCTTTATAAACGGTTATCCGTATGCATTTTTCCGGCAGGAGTTCCTCTATGAGCCCCGCCCATTCTATCAGGCAGACGCCGTCACCGTAAAAATAGTCCTCGTAACCGATTTCGTCCATTTCTTCAACATCGCCGATACGGTAGACGTCAAAGTGATAAAAGGGCAGCCGCCCTTCTTCATATATCTGCAAAATGGTAAAAGTAGGACTGTTTACGGCTTCTTCAACGCCAAGTCCTTTGGCCATACCCTGTGAAAATACGGTCTTTCCCACTCCCAAGTCTCCCATTAGGGCATAGATTTCTCCTTTTTTAGCCTTTTCACCCATTCTGCGTCCAAGTTCAAAAGTTTCTTCGGCGCTGTGCGTTTCAACAATATATTCCACTCTCGTTTTCCGTCCTGTCCGTTTTTATCGTATAAAGCTTCTTTTCATATTTCATATAATTTCATATAAGTTTAAGACAAGTAAGCTTAAGACAAGCCTTAAGACCCCTGTTCATCTGCTGCCACAGACTTGCAGCCGCCCTCTAGCTTCTTATCCTGACCTTATTAGGCGGCATATGAGTGGATATTATCTCAATAACCTTGTATTTGTCCTCGCCTATATCCTTTTTTGGAAAAATGCAGGCATTGACGCGCGAAGTATACACTATGATGCTGTTAGAGGTAGAAACCGCTTTATGCATATCCTCCCACTTCTGGTTCTGAATCTGATCATCCTGAGAAACTTCTATTCCTTCTTCCGTCAGTTTATAGTGCAGCGGCTTCTTAAACGCCGGATTGTTAAGCATCTGCTGTTTGGATTTTAAGAAAAGGCTCCAAGGCTGATATATCAGGATGACGGCTCCCGCGATAAGAAATATGACCTGCCTGTTCATATAAGCCGCGACCAGAAACAACGCTCCAACTGCGGAACCGATGATTCCCGAAAAGCTATTATATGTATGATGCAGCATATAATCATATAATATATTTGAATTCATATTGACGTCAAATTCGATCTCCATACACATCCGTCCCTTCTGTGTTTTCACGCATTGGGTTAGTGTTCGCTAACCCCCTTAGCTTAACCGGCCACATCCGGCCTTTTATAAAAATTTAACTGCTTTAAAAGCACCTACAATGCAGGTGCTTTTAATATACCACATATATTTATTATACTTAAATTAAAGGAAAGTTCAAGACCAATCATGCGCTGCGCGGCTTTATCGGAATAAATCCTGCTATAGTTAAGCTATAAGTCCGTAAGCCGACGACTTTTATTCATGCCTTAGCGCTTCAATGGGACTGAGTCGTGCGGCCTTTCTGGCAGGATAGATACCAAAGAAAATCCCTACAGCCGATGAAAAGAGAGTCGCTCCTATAACGGTAGACGCCTGTGTGCCAGCTTTTACCCCTAACAGGGAACAGATAAGACTGCCGCCCGCCATTCCTATCGCTATGCCTATCAGACCGCCAAGCAGTGTGATAATGCCCGCTTCCGCAAGAAACTGCATAAGTATCGAACCGGTTCTCGCGCCGAGAGCCTTGCGAATACCTATTTCTCTCGTGCGCTCCGTTACCGATACAAGCATTATATTCATAACGCCTATGCCGCCCACCAACAGCGATATGGCCGCCACAAAAGATATAAAGAGCGTTACTATGCCAAGTATGCTGTCATATTCCGCCGACATGTCGGATATGCTCTGTACCATGATCTGGCCCTCTCCTCTTGCGTCATATTTGTTCTCAAGCAGCCGCATTGCATTTTGCGCAACCTCGGTACAGTATTCGGTGGCTTCCGCAAAAATCGCCATATCGTCATATTCTTCCGTCATATAATAATAATCGTTCCCAAGCACCGATACCGGAAGCTCCAACATTACATAATCGCTCATGGACGAATTTACAATGCTTGTCGCAGAATCCTTACGTATTCCCACAATGGTAAGCTCCTGAGTAATCCCGTACAGGGTAAAATCAAAATTAAGCCCTATAACGTCAGTTGTTCCAAACATATTCATCGCGCTGCTCTCCGTTATTACGCACACGTGGTTAGCGCTGTCTACATCCGCCGCGGAAAAATATCTTCCTTTTATGACTTCTCCGCCGTTTCCCGAATAAAACTCCAAGCCTTCATTTCCTGCATTACACATCGCCTCAAAATTGCCTTTCGGGCCCTGCGCAGTTCCCCAGCCGCCCATAACAGGCGTGGCAGCTTTAACATGTTCGACTTTTTCCATTATAAGGTCATAGTCCTCCTCGGAAAATCTTACCGTAGTCGTATCTAACGTAGTATCCACATATAATTCAATAAGTCCGCTTCCTATGCTTTCAAGTTCATCATTGATCTGTCCTCTCACGCCGTTGCCTATCGCCATTATCATAATAACAGACGAAATTCCGATAATTATTCCAAGCATTGTGAGTACGGAGCGGCCTTTATTGCTTTTTATATTCATAAGGGCTATCTTAATGTATTCTAATATCTGTGCCATAAATCCACTCCCTCATCAGGCCTCCGGAACCGCAGTGACCGCCATGCCTTCTTCCATATCAAGAGACACGTCGCTTACCACCTGCGCGCCTTCGTCAAGCCCCTCCAGCACCTCACAATAGCTGTCCGAAGAAATGCCTGCTTTTATACGTTTTTTCGTTAATATTCCGTTTTCTACAGCATAGACAAAGTCTCCGTCCTTGTCACTGTTTACAACCTCTAAGGGCACTGCGACGGCCTGTTTGACCGAAGCGGTGTTGACCGTTACTTTGGCTTCCACGCCGAGAAAAATTCCCGAATCGGGATCTTTCACCCTGATATCCGCTCCGACAACGGCTGCTCCGCTTGCATTGGTCGTGGCCATGCCGTTTATTTTTTCAACACTGCCTTTATATGCCTTTCCGGCGATCGTGATTGCAGCGTCCTGCCCCGTCTTTATCTTTTCCAAATCATATTTTGATACGGATATCCCTACCTTGACTTCGTCCGTACTTGCCAGTGTCAGAAGCTTCTCTCCTTTGGCAAAAGCGCCGCCCTCGACTATGGAAAGCTCCGTTACTACACCGTCAAAATCCGCGGTCACTCCGTTTTGAACCGCCTCCACCGCCGCTATGGTTTCATTGGCATTGATGCCTGCGCTCTTTGTATCGGCCTCCAACTGCTCTTTGCTCCCGCCGTCCATAACCGCATCCTCCGAGACGCTTTTCTGTGACTTCATTTCAGCCTCATACTCCTTATAACCGGCTATTATTTCTTCATACTTACTGACCTCTTTCCGCCACGTTTCTATATCCTTGTTGTGCTGCTGCTCATACGAATTGTACTGTATCTGCTTCTGCAGTTCCAGACATTTCTCCGAGTCCTCTTTAAGCTCCTCCTCAGAAGCCTTCTTGGTCTCCATGCCTTCCTGTATCTCCATAAGGGAAATCTGAAGCAGGGTTCCTTCATACGCCAGCGCATTCTGCTTATCGGTTATCTTTTGGTTGAGTTGGTTTACATAATTCTCACTGTCCTCTATCTGCTGCCGCAGCACTCCCAGATTCACGTTGGCTTCGTTAAGCTTGCTTATGTACTTATTGTTTTTATCAACGGAACTTTTATATCCGCCTTCTCCTGACTGCAGTTTAAGCTGAGCAAGCTGCTTTTCATCCGCCAAAGCCTTCTCGTCATAAGTAAAAAGAACATCTCCCTTTTTTACAATATCTCCAACCGCAACGTTTATATGCCCCACCTTAGATTCTACCTGTGAAAAGTAGACCTTGGTATTTAAAGTCTGTACGGTGCCGCTGGTGCTTAAAGTCTGCTCTATATCCTGTCTGGCGACTTCTTTGGTATATACGATCGGAGCCCGATTTTTGGCAGCTACGGAATTTATTATGATAAATAGCATTATTATTGTCGTAATTCCGATTATTATGCCTCTTTTTATAATTTTTTTCTTTTTGACCTTATCCATAGGGGGGTTATTTTTGTCTTTATGTTTTTCTTTATGTTTTTCATTATTTTGGTCTATATCATTAAGCTCCATATCCTGAATATTTTCCTCCTGAGTATATTTGCCCTTAATTTCTTCGCCATGAACATCCTTGTCCTGAATTTCTTTGTCCAATCTGTCTTTATTTCTTATCTTCATACCGTAAACCATGCCTTTCATCAATTTATTATAGATAATTGCGAAACTATTATTTACGTTGTAGGGATTGTACAAATTTAACAAAACCTTGCAGGCACGCTTTCGCTGCATTGAGCGCAGTAGCGGCACTAAGCTCGAAAATACCTCGCCAAGTGCCGACGCGCTCAGAGCGCCTGCAATGGTGTTTGTTAAATCTGTACAATCCATATACGTTGAGAAAGAGTTTCGCAAATGACTAATTTTATTATCAAAAGCTCGTATCCGTCTGCTCCATTATCGTGCTCATACCGCAGTCTGCCGAGTCCTTAACTATCTTTCCGTCCATGATCTTAATCACACGCTTGGCCTTGGCCGCTATGTCGTTGTCATGGGTTATGAGAATGACCGTCCTGCCCTCCTCGTGCAGCTTTCTGAGTATATCCATTATTTCTCTGCTTGAAGCCGAGTCCAGATTTCCGGTCGGTTCATCGGCAAGAATTATAGGCGGCGCCTGCGCTATCGCCCTCGCGATCGCGACTCTCTGCTGCTGCCCGCCTGACATTTCCGAGGGTTTGTGGTTTTTGCGCTTTTCAAGCCCTACTTTATTAAGCGCCGTGTCCGCAAGCCGCAGTCTCTCCTTTTTGCCGACTCCGCGATAGATCAAAGGCAGTTCCACATTTTCTATCGCGCTTAACCCCGCTATCAGGTTAAAGCCCTGAAAAATAAAGCCTATCTCCTTATTACGCACATCCGATAATTCATTATCGCTCATCCGCGAAACATCCCGTCCGTTTAAAAAATAGCTTCCGCTGCTCGGCACGTCAAGACAGCCTAACATATTCATCAGCGTTGATTTGCCCGAACCGGACTGCCCTATTATGGCTACAAATTCCTTCTCGTGTATGGTAAGGCTGACGTGATCCAGAGCTTTTACTTCATTCTCACCGGGATTGTATATTTTGCATATGTCACGTATTTCTACAAGTTCGCTCATGGGCGTGGTTCCTTTCTTATTGTGTGGGCGGCAGGCGATTAATAAACGCAGTTTTGTAATTGCCAATATTAACACTATGCGGTTGCAATAAACAGTGTATAACAGTATATATCAGTTGTCAACATATTATTTATAAAATATTTATTTTCAATCTAATGGTACTGTGATTTCGCGCTTTTATCCGCACAGCTTAATGTCTGAAAACAAGTTGCACACTCTTAAGTCTTAAATCATCCTGCTATCATATATAACGATTTTAATTTATAAAAAGTCTTCAATTTTATAATTAATTATTTTTTAATTTTCATTTTTTAATTTTCACTTTTAATTTTCACTTTTTAATTTTCACTTTTTATTTTTCACTTTTTATTTTTCACTTTTTATTTTTCACTTTTTATTTTTCACTTTTTATTTTTCAC
>CANRMA010000030.1 GCA_947631625.1 uncultured Lachnospiraceae bacterium
TAATAAATAGCACATGATAATAAATAGCACATGATAATAAATAGCACATGATAATAAATAGCACATGATAATAAATAGCACATGATAATAAATAATACATAACAATAAATAATTCACGACAAAAAATGATTCATTGCAAAAAATACGCATCTGATTACAAATTGAACTTTTCTTAAAAATTCTGAAACTTATCACCTGACTTATTCGTATTGATTATATAAAGACAAACGCAGTCCCGGTGGATTGCGTTGTTGCTATAATGACGTCACAATTTTGCAAAGTGACGGGAAGGGGGCAATATGACCGATACAATGAATTTTAGCGGAATGACCAGACTCTGCCACGATATTATAAAGACTTATCAGGCACAGAATCCTTCCTGCGCCCCAACCGGTTTCTATGATAAACTATTGGAAAAGACAGCAGAGAGCGGAGATATTCTGGAAACCATAAAAGAGCAGATGTCAATGGCCGAATACAAACTTTATATTTATGATAAAATAGCCGCCATACAGATGCACCCGTCCAATATATATGATTCGGTTGCAGTGCAGATAACGGAAGAGGGCTTTAGGGCTATGAAAAACGATCCCGAATATGAAAAGTGGGTCCTTGATAAACTCAGGAGCAATTTTAACTGCTACGATCCGTGGAGCGGGACCTGCGGCGGAAAATTTTCCATATTTAAATTCGGCGCGACCAAAGAAGAGTATCACGCACAGACGTGGAGGCTTGGTTTCAACAATGGAAGCGGAGACCGTGTATATAGGGAAAAGGCCAAAGACAGCTTCTGGGAGCGTAGGAAAAAGCGCAGAAAAGAACTGCTTGAACAGTTAGAAGAACTGGAAGAAATGAAGGCCGTAGCCAGACGCATTGCAAAAAGCGAATATTTTACCCAACTTGCGGCCCTAAAGCCGGAAGACGGACAAAACGTACATCCTATGAGTATCGACTTGTTGGCCATGCAGATTTTTTCATCTTTAAAGATAGGAGTTCTGCTTGAGCCTTTAAGCAGCAGGAAGGTTAAAGTGTAAAATTGTAAGAGTAAAATTGTAGTAGTAAAATACAGGAGGCAGCAAAATGAGCATAGGTTTATCAGGCACTTCTCCTTTTATAAAAGGCTATGATGCATATAGAACACAGAGAAGCGAGACATATAACACTAAGGAAACAGATTTTTCCGGAAATATGAATATAGCCGGAAGTACACAGACACAAAACGGAACATTTGTTCTGCATTGCTATGATAATGATGAGGGAGATCGCACGGTAAGCGCGTCATGCGGCGCAGGTTACTCAGTCAGCGTATATGAACCCAAGGGTTTCGACCCGTCAAATCCCGTTTATAAAGTTAAAGTATGGGATAAAGACGGAAATATGACCGAAAGAATGGTTGACATATCCAAAGTAGACCCGCAAAACTGTGATTATATCGATATGTATGCCTATACAGCTTATCTGGAGAGCCAAAATGGCTGCAAGGATGCTGTGCATTCATTCATAGGCGCAAGACTGAGCGCGGAAGGTACCGACTTTGGGTATGATGATCTGTTAAAAAACAAAAACTGGATAAAAGCAGTACATGAGATGATGCAGATGCAGTATGACGCAGGAAATATTCAGGGCTACATGAACTATAAGAGCCTTATGGATGCCATAGAAGAGGACAGGCGGCAAAGAAGTGAGTCGTCAAATAAGACGGAAGATAAAAATGCTGATAAAGCTGATAAATCAGAAGACGATTCCTATTCGGAAGTTATTGAGAAACCTGACGGTTCTAAGGTATTGATGACTACAGTACATATAGGGGATACTGAAGTGGTTTCAAGTATGGAGATTGCCAAACCGATGAGGGACAATGGAAAAGGCATAACAGGGAGGCTGTGAAAATGAATATAGGCGGAGTAACTGCAAATTATACTACAGGATATGCAAATAGCAAAGCTGCTAAGACAGGCGATGAAGTACAATTTTCAAAGAATGTTATGAAATGTGTTTCCGCGGGCGGGCAGAATGTAATGTTATGTTCGGATGCACTTATGTCATATGCCAATCCGAAGACAGGAGAGTCTGTTAATATATATCGGGCGGATGCTTATTCAAAGGACAATCCTGTTTATGTAATAAAAGGGTTTGATGCAGACGGAATCGCATATGAGCAGGAAATTGACGCCCGAAATATTGATCCGAACTATTGCAGTTATAATGAACTAATGGTTTTGAATGTAGAAACAGGGCATACTTCTAACAGAGACTATCTTCATTCGGTGGCAATGCGGGATAAAGCTGCAGTAGGCAGCCTTTTTGAAGCAGCCGACTATATTGCCTGTGCAAAAGAAGTAATGAGCGACATGAAAATGCTGGGAAGCTATGACTTGTATTTGTCCTATGATAAATGGATAAGTGATATTGTGAATTACTGTAAATGCAGGAAAGATAAATGTTAATGTTCAGTCGCCTATCACATATAGTTAATATAGGCTTCTAACATATGGTAAAAAAGATGTTGCTCCCTGACGGGAAGTTTTTTATACAGGCTGAAAAAATCATAAGAAATCGTATCATTGTGTGAATACTGTGACAGACCGAGAATATCTGACGAAGAACAGTCTAAAATATCGCACAGGTCTATCAAAGTGTCTAAACTCATTTTAGTGATCCCACGTTCCAACTGGCTGATAAAGCCTACCGACAAATCAAGCGCTTCTGCCAGTTGTTCTTGGGTAAGCTTCCTTAATTTCCTAAAATATTTTATATTTTTCCCAATTACTTCATAGTTAGTTATCATTTGCGTTCCCCCATATAGCTGTATTGCGCCTTTGGAAATTACCTGTATTTTCCGTTAACATACATTTGTGTAACAGAAAGTATAAGTATTAGTTTTTATAAAAATAACAGTAATAATATTGATTAATGAAACTAATAGTGCTATTATTATATGAAAAAGGTAGTAACACTATTATTATAACAACAAAACGACGTAAAACTATATTTCATACATACAAATGCGCGACTTAGTGTCATAATATGCGGCGCGGATAAAACGGAGGGGGAAATGATTATGAGACGTATGAAAAAATACCTTGCAATGTTGCTTACGGCAGCAATGATTTTCACTATGTGCGGGGATTGCGTATTGGCGGCAGGAACAGGCGCAGACAGCCCAAGTTCCGAGGTGGCAGACGGAATCGGAACAGAAAGTCCAAGTTCCGAAGCAGCGGACGAAAATATTGCAGAAAACCCAAATTCCGAGGCAACGGACAAAAACAGCCCGGAAAACTCAAGTTCTGAAGTTTCCGAAACTCCCGAAATTACAGAACCGGAAACCTCGGATAATGACGGTTCAGTCGATAATGCACTGGAAGATACTAAAGGTGAGACTGCGACAGGCGAAGAACCCTCAGAGGGCGATAAAACCTCAGCGGATGAAGAACCCTCAACAGGCGATAAAACCTCAGCAGATGATGAACTCTTAACAGGCGAGGAACCCTCAGAGGACAATGAACCTACAGCGTCAGACAATGAAACCACAGAATCGGACGACGAAAGCGCATTAATCAACGAAGCTGAGCTTGAAGAAACTGCCGGGCTTTTATTGGAAGTTACGGGCGACAGCGGCGAAGTCAGCCGTATAGGGTGGCTGAGTGCCCTTACCGAACTTTTTGATATGTCGGTTGAAAAAGACAATTATCCCGATAATTATTACTCTGACATAGATTCCTCTTACGAACATTACTACGAAGTAATGTTGGCGACGGAATTTGGACTTATAGACGTGGAGGCGGGAGATGCGCTTTGTCCGGATGATGCCGCAAGCAGGGAATTTGCGGCGCATACTCTGAACTATTGTCTAGGTTTCGTTCCTACGGAAGAAGGCTATACCTATGAGGAGTCCGGAAGCGTTACATATCCTGACGATATTCAGACAGCTATCGACCGCGGCTGGTTTGAATTGACGGAGGGAAAATTTTTACCGGAGCAGGCGATTACGGCGGATGAAAAAGAAGTTATGCTTGCCGATGCCAAAAGCGTACTTGATAACGAAAAAAATAAACCGCAGTCTGACAATACCTATGAGTTTGCGGACGGCGTTATTGAGTTGCCTGAAAATATAGACGCGCAGCTTACGGACGAAAATGAGATAACCATATATCAGACCGGAATAGACCTTAAAGAAGGGGATAAATTTGCGATAGTCAAAAACAATCTGCCAAGCGTATTTAAAGCTGTGCAGATAACCGAAGATACAGAAAAGACGGTTATAAAAACGCAAGACCTTTCTATGGAGGAGTCGTTTAAATCCTTAAATATTTCCGGAAGCATAGATAATGAACTTTCCGAAGCGCAGGCTTATAGCGATGATATCGAGCTCAGTTACATAGTGGGCGGTACGGAAGAAAATAAATGGGAAGACGGAGTTAAGTACGACAGCGTGGAAGAAGCGGGGGATCAAGAGATAAGCGCGCTGCAGGCGTCTATCGACTATGCGATTCCTGAAGATGTGCAGGAAGAATTTGAACTGGGCAATGGCGTGAAAGCAACTGTTACCTGTACTGTGAGCAATATCAGGACAAAATATGACGCCAGCCTGAGTGGTTTCGCGTATTTTGACGTATATGCCGACGTGTTTTTTAGCTGCAATTTGAGCGTGGATGTCTTCGAGGCGCTTGGCGTGTCTCCGACGGTCGATCTTATTAAAATCCCAATAGCCTATATCGGATATTTTTCATTATCCTGCGGCCTTACCATAGAAGGCAATCTGATTGTGGATTATATGGAAAATGTTATGTTGGGGCTTCACTATGACCAGAGCAGCGGTTTCCGTATCGCCAAGAGTTTTACCAAAGAATATTTCAGCATTAATGTGCGCGCCAAAATAGACGCCAGAATGATCTATTCGCTTGGTTTCAATGTCTGCAATATTTTAAAAGGTTCGATTTACGGCAGATTCGGCGTCAAAGTCGATGTACAGTCTAAGACGTACGGCGACGGAAAAACGCCGAAAAACTGTACGCATGTTAAGTCGTGGTTCTATGCGACCATAGGCTGCAACGCGACAATCGATCTTATGGTCCATAAAAAAACATGGAGCAAAAGTGAAGATATATATACGGAATACAACAGCCCCATACGCGCAAGTTTTCACTATGACGACGGCGAGCCCGTATCAAAGTGCGGCAGGGAAGAAATAAAAGGAAGTATGTGGAAATATTATACTTCCGCAGATTCGCGTTATGGTTATAATGGCGCGAGCAGCGGCGTTGACTCTAGTGGTCAACCATATACGATTTTTAAATACAGTTTGGATGAATATGATAATGCGACCATAACAAGTTATCAGGGAAATGTTTCGGCCCTGAGTATTCCGGGTACGCTTGACGGGCATAAGGTTGTTGGGATTGATAGCTATGTGTTTCAAGGTAATAAGCAGCTTAGAATGGTTATTATACCGGATAGTGTAACGGAGATAGGGAATTGTACATTTGACAGTTGTACCAATCTGGCACAGGTAATATTGTCAAAAGGGCTTGTAAGTATGGGCGCCGGAGTATTTTGTAATTGTGATAAAATAGAATCAATAGAGATACCAAAGAGTTTAAAAAGTGCAGGATCTTGGACTAGCAAGGGGGGACCATTCGGTTA